>NZ_JAWMPV010000024.1:0-213 GCF_033101135.1 Lutibacter sp. TH_r2 | reverse complement strand
TTAACCGATGTAAAAGTTATTGATCCATTAACAAATGGTACTACAGAATTGATGTTAACATCAGGTGATACAGATGCAGATGGAGAATTAGATCTACAAGAGACTTGGATTTATAATACCGTCTACACTGTTACACAAGATAATATTAACGGGTATGGCGTAGATTTTAATGGTGATATTGATGGAGATGGAGATATTGACAATACAGCAACA
>NZ_JAWMPV010000023.1:0-218 GCF_033101135.1 Lutibacter sp. TH_r2 | reverse complement strand
GTAATTAATGGATCACTTACAGATACTGCGCTTACTGCTGCTGTTCCCGTATTGGTTACTGTGATCGTATAATCAATATCTCCTGGTGCTGTGATTTCTGTTACGCTTGCTGTTTTAACAGTGGTAAAGAATCCTTCTGTTCCTGGATCTAAATTGATTGGGACAATTACACTTGATGTATCTGTCTCTGTTGTTCCATCAGGTAACGTTGCCGTTGC
>NZ_JAWMPV010000022.1:0-236 GCF_033101135.1 Lutibacter sp. TH_r2 | reverse complement strand
TTAACCGATGTTGTTTTAACAGATGATTTAGCAGGATCGGCAACATTAACAAGTGGAGATGATGGAGATTTGGTATTAGAAGTCGGAGAGACTTGGATTTACACAGCGAGTTATGCAGCGACTCAATCGGATATTGATTTAGGAACAGATTTAGTCAATACAGCAAGTGTTTCTACAACGGAAGTAGCAGGGCCTATTGAGGATAGTGCGACTACTACGATTAGTCAAAGTGGATC
>NZ_JAWMPV010000021.1:0-282 GCF_033101135.1 Lutibacter sp. TH_r2 | reverse complement strand
CATTACCAGTAGCTGATGGAACAGAAACGTTAGTAACAGGAGCAGGAATCAATACTGTAACAGGCGATGGTTCATCAACAACACCTTATGTAGTTACAGGAACAGAAGTAGATGGAAGTGTTACCAATGAGGTAAACACAGCATTAGGTTCATCGGTTAACACATTAACAATTACGGATTCAGCAGGTTCATTAACAGCACCAATCGTAAACACGAACGAATTAAGCATTGTATCAGGAGAAATCACAAGTACAGTAAATGGAATTGCCTCTACCGCAATAA
>NZ_JAWMPV010000020.1:0-316 GCF_033101135.1 Lutibacter sp. TH_r2 | reverse complement strand
CTAGTCCTAAAATACGGCTACAGGTTAAATTGAATTTTACGCTGTTAATTTATATACCATATTTGGTGTTTTAAAGTCTAAAGATAAGTGTAATCTTACTTGGTTGTATAAATTAATTGCATTTTTTGCAGCTCTTTTTGCGTGCGCAGTATTCATAAAGGTTTGATCAAGATAAAATTCATCTTTTAGTATTCCGTTCACACGTTCAGCCATTGCGTTTTCGTAACAATGATTTTCTTCGGTCATACTTATTTCTATCTTTTTTCTTTTAAGTATTTGGGTGTATACATTGCTGCAATATTGTATTCCTCTGTCT
>NZ_JAWMPV010000019.1:0-360 GCF_033101135.1 Lutibacter sp. TH_r2 | reverse complement strand
AAACGCTCCATCTGTACTTGGCTCTGCTGCATCTGGTGTTGATGCTTCAATACTTACTACTAAATCACCATCGTCTTCATTGTCTCCTATGGTTACTGTAGCTTCACTCTCTGTCGTATCAATACCTATCAATGTATTATCAGTTGATAACAAGGTTACGATTACTGTCTCATCGCCTTCTAATTCTAAATCATCCAATACTTCTACTGGAATCAATGCCGAATTTTGCCCTGCTGGAATTACTACACTTCCTGTTAAAGTTGTATAATCATCACCTGCTGTTGCTGTTGAACTCGTTGAGACTTCATATGTTACTGTCGTTGCTGTTGTCGATGTTACATCCGTTGGTAAACTTACTGT
>NZ_JAWMPV010000018.1:0-418 GCF_033101135.1 Lutibacter sp. TH_r2 | reverse complement strand
TAACATATTAACGATTACGTTAGAAGATGGCGGAACACAAACTGTTGATTTTTCTACAGTATTGGCTGCTGCAGGAACAGATGATCAGGCATTAACTTTAGCGACAGGAAATATATTAACTTTAGAAGATGGCGGAATAGTAGATTTAACTCCATTTTTAGACAATACAGATGATCAAGCAATTACAGCTTCATTAGACAATACATCAAACATATTAACGATTACTTTAGAAGATGGCGGAACACAAACAGTAGATTTATCTGAACTATCAGAAACAGTAGTTGCAGGTACAGGTGCAATTACAGTTGTAGATGATGGGAATGGAAATTACACAGTAAATTCAACCGATCCAGATGAATCAATTACCAATGAGGTAAACACAGCATTAGGTTCATCGGCAAACACATTAACGGTTACG
>NZ_JAWMPV010000017.1:0-576 GCF_033101135.1 Lutibacter sp. TH_r2 | reverse complement strand
CGTATTTAATCTTTAATCGACTTTTTATCTATTTTTAAATAATTCAAGAAAATATAAAGTCTTAACGTATCAATCGATTTTGTCTCTAACTTATCATAAGAGTTAGTTACTTTGATTAATAAATCTTTTAATTTCTTTCCGCTATCAGCTGAATCAATCATTATTGCTATTACAGCTCTTTTTGAAAAATCTGGATATTCATTATTTTTCCCATAATTCAGATAATGTTTTTCCATAATTAAATCAATTTTATCAATTGAAAATCCATTTTCCTTATAAATCGAATCGCAATCAATTCCTAAAATATTTTTTTTTCTAAATGAGCCAAATTCGAAATTATATGGAATTACTTGCTTTTTCGTTTTGTTGTCGCTAAACTCTAGAATCAAATTTTGAAAATCAATTTTATCAGTAATCTGCGAAAAATTATAATTTGTAGAATCTAACGAAATTATTTCTCCATTAAACTCTGAAACATCAAAATCAGAAGGATAATATTTAACTTGCTCTTTTTCGTTTTCACAACTAACAATCGAGAACAAAATCAATAAGTAAATAATCTTTTTCATCATATGT
>NZ_JAWMPV010000016.1:0-830 GCF_033101135.1 Lutibacter sp. TH_r2 | reverse complement strand
GCTTTTACAACGGCATCAGCATTTAAACCGTACTTTTCCATAAGTTGAGCTGGAGTTCCAGATTCTCCAAAAGTATCATTAGTTCCAATAAATTCTTGTGGTGCTGGATTATTTAAAGCTAATACTCTTGCAACGCTTTCTCCTAAACCACCAAGTATATTGTGTTCTTCAGCTGTAACTATACAACCTGTTTTAGCAACAGATTTTAAAATAGCTTCATCATCTAAAGGTTTAATTGTATGAATGTTAATAACTTCAGCTGAAATTCCCATTTCTTCTAATTTTTCTGAAGCTTGTAATGCTTCCCAAACTAAATGACCCGTTGCTACAATAGTAACATCTGTTCCTTCAGTTAGTTGAATAGCTTTCCCTATTTCAAATTTATTTTCGTTAGAAACATCTGTATATTTTGGCATAAAAATAGGCACAACTGGGCGACCAAAACGTAAATAAACAGGACCTTTGTGTTCTGCAATAGCGATAGTTGCTGCTTCGGTTTGGTTGTAATCACACGTGTTAATTACTGTCATTCCTGGTAGCATTTTCATCAATCCAATATCTTCTAATATTTGGTGTGTTGCACCATCTTCACCTAAAGTTAAACCTGCATGCGAAGCACAAATTTTTACATTTTTATCTGAATATGCTACAGATTGTCTAATTTGATCGTACACTCTTCCTGTAGAAAAGTTAGCAAAAGTTCCTGTAAATGGAATTTTACCTCCAACAGTCATACCTGCTGCAATACCAATCATATTTGCTTCTGCAATACCAATTTGAAAAAATCTTTCAGGGTTTTCTTCAATAAATTTATCCATTTTTAATGAACC
>NZ_JAWMPV010000015.1:0-982 GCF_033101135.1 Lutibacter sp. TH_r2 | reverse complement strand
TGACCCGTCCTGAATAAAGGCTACATAATATTAAACATTATGTATAAAAACGACAGAGTAACCAGACGTTACAGTGAACCATTCAAATTAAAAATTTTAGCCGAACTTAGTACAGGAAAGTATAATAAGTATCAACTTGGTAAACTTTACGGTATTGCTTGTTCTACAATCAATGAATGGATTAAAAAGTATGACCGTAAAGACCTTATGAACACAAGAGTTATGGTAGAAACTAATGATGAAATATCAAGAATAAAAGCACTTCAAAAGGAAATTAATCAACTTAAAAAGTTACTCCTTAAAAAAGATATGGATGGACTTATCGATGATGCTTATCTAGAAGTTGCCGCTCAAAAGTTAGGTTATAAAAGTGTATTGGAACTTAAAAAAAAACTAAGTATCAAGCCTTAATTATTACTGTAGAGAAAGCAAAAGGATTTGCTTCTATTTCCAAGGTGTGCAAAGCGTTTAACTTAAAACGAGATGCTTACTACAAGTATAAGTGTAGAGCAAATCAAAGAAAAAAAGTTGAACAACAAATCATACATATCGTTAAAAAAAGACGCAAATCCTTACCTAGAGAAGGTGTAAGAAAACTAATGAAATCTTTAAATGATGATTTTGACAAGCAACATCTGAAAGTGGGTAGAGACGCTTTGTTTAAGGTGTTAAGAGATCATAATATGTTAACTCTAAGAAAGAAATATAGTGCTAGAACAACAAACTCTTATCACAGATTTTATAAGTATAACAATATGATTAAAGACATAGAAGTGACAAAACCGAATCAAGTTTGGGTATCTGACATTACATACATCAGAACACTCAATGGGTTTTGTTATCTCGCACTCATTACAGATATGTATTCCAGAAAAATTGTTGGATATGACCTTAGTGACAGCCTGGAACTTAAAGGATGCGTGAGAGCTCTTAATAAAGCTTTGTATAAAAAGAAAAATATTAATGGACTCATACATCATTC
>NZ_JAWMPV010000014.1:0-1547 GCF_033101135.1 Lutibacter sp. TH_r2 | reverse complement strand
TGGGCCAACAACTCATATAATTTATGCTTACATTTGAACTAGAACAAACGACAAACATTCAACAAACGATTTGCTACGTCCGAAAAATCTCCGATTTTCCAGTCGCACAAATCATATAAAAGCCCGTTGGCTTTAATGCCTGAAAAAAATGAATGAAAATGAAGATAAAGTTTCAAAAGTTAATTTTGAGATTGAAACATACGAAAAGAAAATAAAAAAACTGAAAAAGAATGCTCCTTTTGCAATAATTGGAGGAATATTACTTTCTCTAATTTACCCCTATTTACCGAGAAGATATGGAAGAAAACCATTAATAGAACAAATGGAGTATTTTAATGCTGTACTCTTTATGGGAATAATTTATTTTATTATTTATGCTATAAGTTATTTTTATTTGATTGACAAATACAAAAAAGAGATAGAGGCTTTGAATAGAAGGAAAATTTCGTTAGAAAGTAAAATTGGAGAATATAAATCAGGTGTATAAAATTTACAAACCGAGTTGAGAAAATAAATTAATATTCTGACATTTCGGAGAAAGTTAAATGATAAATTATGATAAAAAAGACAAATTCCAAATGGACTTCTATTATGTAGGATTAGAAATTAAACTAGATGGATTTATAAAATGATTGCAAAAGCACTCAAAGCCAACACCTCATATAATTTATGCTTAAATTTGAACTAACACAAACGACAAACATTCAACTAACGATTTGCTACAACCGAAAAATCTCCGATTTTCCAGTCGCACAAATCATATAAAAACTCGTTGTAAAACATTAAGACCATCGAATTTTGAAAAAATCAATTCTACTACTTCTACTCACTTTTATTTGTTCTTGTAATAGTAAAAAAGAATCAGATAAAACCGAGCACGAAAAAAAGGAAATTAAGAGAGAATATCTAGAACAAAAATTTGACAACGGAATATCTATTCAAACCGAAATTTATATTTATCCAAATGGAGACTCGATTCCTAATCAGCAAAAAATATATAAAAACCAAATTCTTGATACTCTTGAAAGTCATTTTTATGAGTTACAATTTGAGCATCTTCAGAATGATAAATTTAAAGGGAAATTGACATACTTTTCAAATTTTGATACAATCCCGAAAGATAAAATTTTCTCTAGAAAAATTGAATTTTCATTTCTTCAAAAAAATACTGATAGCACAAAATATGTTGATTATAAATTTACTGAATCGAATGTACTTAATTTTGAATACAATGATTTCAATGATTTAAGTTTATATGGCTATATAAGAGAATCGATAACTATGGAGGCGATATCCAATAAAAACGATATGACTAGGATTCTGGAAAGATATATTCTTATAGACAATAAGAATCCAACTGAAAACCCATTTGATATCAGACTATATTGAAATAAAAACGTTTTACAACACCTCATATAATTTATGCTTACATTTGAACTAATACAAACGACAAACATTCAACAAACGAATTGCTACGGCAGAAAAATCTCCGATTTTCCAGTCGCACAAATCATATAAAAACTCGTTACCTAAAATGGCGGATGAGT
>NZ_JAWMPV010000013.1:0-3589 GCF_033101135.1 Lutibacter sp. TH_r2 | reverse complement strand
TAATGTTGTACAACGGTTTAGAGTATGTTTTGTAGCGTGTTTAAGCAATAAATTTACTAAATATTTACCGACCAAGAAAATCCCTTTAGGATTTTCGTAAGTGTGCTAAAACCAAGCTATAAATTATACGCATTGTTATGCACAGACTTTATTGTTTTTTCTTTTTAATAATTTCAGTTTTTTTTACTGCTTTATTTTTTTCAACTTTTATATTTGGGTTATTATTCTCATTATTAATTATTGGTCTTCCTTTACCTCCATTAAGAATTATTTCAAAAGGGAAACAAGCTGGACAATCGTTAAAAATAATTACAGCAGGATCTTCCTTTTTATTTAAATTATGAGATTTGTGTTTAATTGCTCTTTGTAAGAAGTTTGCATATACTTTTAGAACATCATCTTTTGTTTTCAATGAGGATAAATCCTGTTTTGAAAAATTCTGTTGAATTTCTCTTGCTTTTAAATTTAGATATTCCAATTCAAGTTTATTAACTTTGTCAATCCAAGGATTGTTGTCAGTATTTATTATTGGTTTACTTGCTGGGTCTTTTTTTATAATAATATCAATTCCAGATATTGGGTCACTTCCTCCTTGTTTGTTTTGAGAAATACCAATATTAGAAATCAATAATAATGTTAATAGTAAAGTTGCTTTTTTCATAATTTTATGTTTTTAGTTAGTAATTTTATATGTATTTCAATTTTGATGCCAAGTTCAATTTTCAGTTTGTGCATAACGGTTAAATATATGGAAAGTTGCGTTTTGACTTGTAGCAATTTTCCGATGTTAAATTTATTAAAATAAAAGGAAAATGAATAAAATATTTAGTAGAATAAAGCAATTTTTTATATGTAATGTTGGCAAAAGGTTTTTTATCAATCAGTTTTTAAATCGGCTGAACTTTTGGTTTGTAATGTATCTTTCAATGAGTTTGTTTTGTGTAGTTCAAATTGCTCTTTCGAATCAACGACAGAATCTTTATATAAATCATATTCAGACTCTAAAGAATCATATCTATTTTTTAGAGAATCATTCTCAAAATATTGATAAACAGAAAACAAAAAAACAATGAATGCTATTAAATATCCAACCCAATTCTCATTATACCATTCTTTTTTGTTTAATGAATCTTGGAATTTTTTATGTCCTCCGAGTTCTTTAGCTTTAATTCCGTCTCTTGACAAGAAAAATAACTTCGGTCTTTTCGGGTCTGAATCAATATATCCGTATGTTTTCCCAAATCGTTTTACAGATTCACATATTTGTCTAAACATCATATTTTGTTTTGGAATATCATGTTTAAAATCGCCATATTTCGTCATAATTCCATTTACATCAAAATGTGAAATATCATCAATATTCTCTAGTAAAATATCAAAATGTTTTATTACGATTTCCCTATTTATCATTTCAATCGGACTTTTCCAAGTAGGCAACGACCAAAGCAATTAATTATACACGGTGTTAGCCATAGTATTTTATTTTCCATTCAGCATATTATAAATCAAAGCAGTCACTATAATATCACTTTCGGCATTATGTTCTTTCAAATTCGGTTTAAGTGCTTGCCATTCCTTTTTATTTCCAAATAGTTTGTCGGCTGAATTATATAATGAAATTTTAAATCCATATTTATGTCCAAGTTGTTTTCCTGTCAATTTCATTGTGTCAACTTTGTTCTTTTTCTTTAATGAAAATGGAATTCCAGCTTTTACAAATTCAGCGTGCAATACTTTGTAGTCAAACGCAATATTGTGTCCAACAATGTCATCTACTTTTGTTGAGGCAACAGTTAAAGCAGATAGAGCTTTTTCTAATTCCACACCTTCTTTTTCACATTTTTCGTTCGTAATTCCGTGAATTTTTATTGCTTGTTTTGGAATATCCTCTTTCTGTTTTATATAAAAAGTTTCTCCATCGTAATTTCCATTTATATCAACTAACATAAAAGCGAGTTGAACAATTCTTGGGAAGTTGTCTGAATGGTCAATAACATTTTGTTTTGTAACTCTAATCGAATTGTCATTTATTAATCCAGTCGTTTCTGTGTCGAGAATTAATGCAATTGGTTTGAAAGTACTTTTATTCTTTACGGGTTGTAAAGCAACTTCTTTCTTAATTGTTTTTGTTGCGACTTGTTTTTTCCCAGAATTAGTTGTCGAAGTGTTTTTATTCGACTTTTTCATTCTGCTAAATCCGACTATAATTAAGACGATTGCAATTATGATTATTAAAAAGTCCATTCGTTGGTTTTATATTATGGCTAACGGTTTAGTACATGAAAAGTAGCGTTTTTGAAAACGATATTTTCCGATGTTTAAAATTAATGTTTTTTAGGTTTAGGAACATTCTATTTTACTAAATGAAGCTATTTTTTATGTACATTGTTGGCAAATCGTTTTATTTTTATTTCTGTTTGATTAATTCGTTTGTTTTTAGTTTTAAAGAATCAATATCTTTTATTCTGTGATGGTAATAGGAATCTTTATAGGTTTTATCTAAATCTAAAATAATTTCTTCAGCACTTTTCTTATGGTAATCAAAATTTTCAATTGAAGATAACCCGATGTGGTAACTAGCTAATAATTCTTTAGAATTAAAATACATAATTTGGTCTATCGTTAAAGTAGTGTAATAATCATACGCTTTCTTACAATTGTTAAATCCAGTAAGTAATTTCGAATTATCATTAGATAATTCATAGATTTTCATAGATGTTTTGGCTTTATCAAAATTTATCCTACTAATCTGCTCTTTACTGATATAATTTTCCATTTTTTCAGCTTCATCCAGAATTAATAAAGCCTCCTCATAGATTTCATTATTATTGTGAATTTCAGCTAATTCATATTTTAATTGAAATAACAATCCATAAGCCTCGACTATAGAAGCATAATCATTTTTATAATTTACAGAATTTTTTAGAAAGTCAATAAATGCTTTTGCATCTTCAATTGCTTCATTTAGGGTGTTTAAATCTTTATTTGGAAAGTATTTTAGGTATTTACTCAATAATATTTTTTTATATCCTTTGTAGACACTTTCATCAAAACCTAAATCAATGAGTCTTTGACAAATTAAAATTGATTCATCATACTTTCTATCATTATAAAAACCACTTTCTATCTTTATTAATGAATCAATTTTTCTTTTAACCGAATAGTCATATTTATCTTGGGAAAAACAGTATAAACTTTGAAATATTAAGATTATTGAAATTATTTTTTTCATAATGTTTGCCAACGGTTTTGGGTTTACTTTCGTTGCGTTGGATTTATTCAAAGTTAATTAAAAATCTTAAACATTTGGTTAATCAGAGGTTTCTCGTAAAGCGAATTTAAAAGCAATGAAATAAACCCGATGTTACCTAAAGTGGTTTTTTCAATCGTATTGTTAATCATTTTTCGTTTCATTTTTTTTCAGCGTTTTGCTATTCAAATCCGTTTTGTTTCTCAAATAGGTAATTTCTCATTTTGTTAGAATTTATCGTTTTATAGATTTTTAGCTTTTTGAGAATCAAATCATACCGTTTTCATTGCTCAAATCCGAAATTGTGATAAAATCTTGCGTTTCATTGAGTTTTTTTTC
>NZ_JAWMPV010000012.1:0-3812 GCF_033101135.1 Lutibacter sp. TH_r2 | reverse complement strand
GGAGGAGAACCTTCATACAGTGTGATTAAAGTTTCTGATGTGCTAGTTGTTTCATATGAAGGAGATGTAATTACATATACTATAACAGTTGAAAATACATCAACCTATGGAATAAACAATTTACAAGTTGTAGATGAGTTAGTTGATTTAGTATTAACAGATGGAGATGATAATTCAAATAACATATTAGATGTTAATGAAATCTGGACCTATGTTGGAAGCTATGAAGTAACAGCAGAAACATTATCAGGATACGGTGTTAATGAGTTAGGAGAAGTAGATAATGATGGAGATGTTGATAATATTGTAACAGTTACAGGAAATAATCCAGCAGATACATTATTAGATTCAGTTAATGATTCAGCAACTGTACTTGTTTATTTACCACCAGTAGCTGTTGATGATATGGCAGAAACGGATGCAAATATTCCAGTTGATATTTCAATTTTAGAAAATGATTATGATCTTGATGGAACATTAGTAATATCGAGTGTTGAAATCACATTAGAACCTGAAAATGGAACAGTGGTAATTAATTCAGATGGCACAGTTACATATACTCCAGATTTTGATTTTATAGGAGAAGATTCTTTTGAATATCAAGTTTGTGATAATGATGGTTTATGCGATACAGCTATGGTTTATTTAACAGTTATAGGAGTTTTAGCAGAAGAATTAGTAATTCCAGAAGGTTTTTCACCAAATGGAGATGGAGTTCATGATGAATTTGTAATTCAAGGATTGTCTAATCTATACCCAGACTTCCAGTTGGTAATATACAACCGTTGGGGGAATATAGTATCAGATTACAAACATAATGGAGATCCGTTAGCAGAGCCTAAATGGTGGGATGGTTTTTCAGATGGAAGAATGACAATAAGTAGTCATAAAGAACTTCCAGTTGGGACTTATTTTTACACAATTTATTTCAATAAAGAAGGGCATAAGCCAAGAGCAGGTTACGTATATTTAAATAGATAGAATAATAGGCACATTGAAGATTTAATTAAATTTTCAATGTGCTAAAAGATATAATTATGAAAAAAATAAAATTTCTTTTTGTAGTATTAGTTGTAGTGTTTTCTACTGTTAATTTAAAAGCACAACAAGATGCACAGTACACTCAATATATGTACAACATGAATATATTGAATCCAGCATATGCAGGATCTGAAGGTACATTAAATATAGGTATTTTAGGAAGGTTGCAATGGACCGGATTTGAAGGAGCGCCAAAAACATTAACAGCATCAGTAAATGCTCCAGTAGGAAATAATGTAGGTCTTGGATTTTCTGTAATAGCAGATAAAATTGGTCCTGTAGATGAGCAAAATGTTTTTGCAGATTTTTCATATACATTGCAATTAACAGAATCGGCTAATTTAGCATTTGGGATTAAAGGAGGATTTACATTTTTAAATGCAGATTTGGTAGGATTAGATTTAGGTGATAATATTGTAGATGAAGCTTTCTCAGATAATATAAATAAAACATCAGCAAATTTTGGAGCAGGATTGTTTTATTACACAGATAAGTTTTATGCGGGATTATCCATGCCAAACATGTTAAAAACAAAACACTTTGAAAAAACCAATGGATATATAAATAATTATAAAGCTATAGAGGATATGCATTATTTTTTAACAACTGGATATATTTTTGAAGTATCAGATGATTTAAAATTAAAACCATCTGTAATGTTAAAAGCAGTAAATGGAGCTCCTTTATCATATGATATTTCAGCCAATGCATTACTAAACGAGAAATTTGAGTTAGGGCTTTCTTGGAGAGAAGGAGATGCTATAAGTGGAATGTTTAATATGTTGGTAACACCTTCAACTAGAATAGGGTATGCTTATGATTATACTTTAAGTGACATTGGAGATTTTAGTTCAGGTTCTCATGAAGTTTTTCTATTGTTTAATATCAGTAATTCAAGAGCGGGGTTATCTCCAAGATTCTTTTAAACTAACCTAATCAAAATTTTAAAAAATGAAAAGAGTAGTTAGCATATTATTTGTTTTAAGTATAAGTTTTTTGAGTTTTTCTCAAGAAATTGATGATAGATATACTATAAAGAATTTATCTGTAAACAATAATTATTCAAATTTTGGAACTTCATTATTTGGCGATAATCAAATGATTTTTGCAATGCCAGCAAAAAGAAAGTTTATAATTAATAATACTTGGCAAGGAAACGGTCAGCCATTTTTAGATTTATATGTTGGAGATATACAGGAAAGTGGAGAATTAATTAATGTTGAAAAATTTTCAAGTGATTTAAATACACGTTTCCATGAAGCTGATGTAACATTTACTAAAGATAAAAAAACAGTTTATTTTACAAGAAGTAACTTTTTTAATGGCAAGTATAAAAAAGATACTTTAGGAGTTAATAATTTAAAATTATTTAAAGCACATGTAGGTGTTAATAATGAGTGGACAAATATAATAGAATTACCATTTAATGATGATAATTATTCTTGTGGACATCCATCATTAAGTGAAGATCAAAAAATACTATATTTTGTATCTGACATGCCAGGTTCAATAGGTAAAACAGATATTTTTAAAGTTGAAGTAAATAGCGATGGGAGTTATGGAAGTCCAGAAAATTTAGGACCAGTAATAAATACCATAGAAAAAGAAATGTTTCCATATATAGATGGGAACGATGAGTTGTATTACTCAACAAGTGGGCGAGAAGAAGGATTAGGGATGATGGATGTTTATGTAACTAAATTATTGCCAGAAGGGCCATCAGAACCTATTCATTTAGGTGATAATATAAATAGTAATAAAGATGATTTTGCATTTATTATTAGTAAAGATAAAAGGGAAGGATATTTTTCATCCAATAGAAATGGAGGAAAAGGAGATGATGATATTTATTATTTTAAAGAAAATATAGCACCATTTGTACCTTGTAATCAAACGTTAAAAGTTATAGTTAAAAACGGCAAAACAAATGAGATAATTCCAAATGCGACAATTAAAATATATAATGAAGCTTCGGAGATAGTTGAAGAAGGAGTTACGAATGCAGAAGGTTGGTTTTCTAATGAGGTAGTGTGTGAGAAATCATATGCTATAGAGGCAAGTAAACGGTTTTTAGTTCCTTCAACAAAATCCATCAAAACAACAAATGAGAATGGTTTTGAAAATGAAGTAGAATTGGTATTAATTCCAGATGAATTTATTGTTGTTAGAGAAAAAACTATGATAAACATTAACACCATCTATTTTGATTACGATAAATTTAATATACGTGAAGATGCAGCTAAAGAATTAGACAAGGTGGTTGTTATTATGCAAAAGTATCCAGAATTAATTGTTGAATCTGGATCACATACAGATTCTAGAGGACCAGATAGATATAATGAAATATTATCTGATAAAAGAGCAAATTCAACAGTTGATTATATTATATCAAGAGGTATTTCACCAGATAGGATTTCAGGAAAAGGGTATGGTGAAACTGAACTAACAAATAAATGTTCAAATGGAGTTAGATGTTCAAGTCAAGAACATCAATTAAACAGACGAACTGAATTTGTAATAGTAAATCCAGAAGTAATAAATTAAAGATATTAAAATCTAGTTAGTTTCAATATAGAAATTAAAGTTATACTACAGTTGTGGGGACAATTAAAGACTTTAATTTATTGTAACAATTAGTTTTCTTGTTGAGTTTTAGTAAAGTAACATTTATACTGCAGTTGTGGGGACGACAAATTAATGTGCTTTAATTAAACTAGAATTAAATAAGAAAAGAAAAGTCTCGAGATAATATCTCGAGACTTTTTAATTTA
>NZ_JAWMPV010000011.1:0-5468 GCF_033101135.1 Lutibacter sp. TH_r2 | reverse complement strand
AAAAAAACTCAATGAAACGCAAGATTTTATCACAATTTCGGATTTGAGCAATGAAAACGGTATGATTTGATTCTCAAAAAGCTAAAAATCTATAAAAATATAAATTCTAACAAAATGAGAAATTACCTATTTGAGAAACAAAACGGATTTGAATAGCAAAACGCTGAAAAAAATGAAACGAAAAATGATTAACAATACGATTGAAAAAACCACTTTAGGTAACACCGTGTATATTTAATTGCTTGGTTATCGACTACTTACGAAAATACTCGCGTATTTTCTATTCGGTTTTTATTTGCTAACTTACTCGCTAAACCACGCAACTAACCATACACAAAACCGTTGGCTGTAATGTAAAACGACATTCCCGAAAACAAAGAAAATGACCCAATCTGAACTTATAGTTTTAAATTTTACAGAAATAAGAAGAAGAAGTATAAAACTTTGGAATGGATTACCAGAGAAATATTATAATTGGAAACCTGACGAAAAAGCAATGAGTGCGTCAGAAATGATAAGACACGTTTTAGAGGCTGATTATGGATGGAATATTATTATTAATCAAGGTGATATGACAAATTATAAAACACCTTGGGAAAACCGACCATTCATTAACGTTACTGATGAACTTGAATATGCCGAACCTTATAGAAAAAAATTTATAGAAAGTGTAAGGCAATTTTCGGAAACGGAATTAAACGAAACCGAAATCATTCATCCAGGGAACGGTGAAAAAAAAATACTTGGAAAATATTTATTGCGGATTGGATATCACGAATCAGTTCACGCAGGACAATTTTTATCTTATTTAAGAGCAATGAAAATTGATAGACCAAAAATATGGGATTGAAAAAAAACTACAGCCAACACCATATATAATTTATTGCTTGCTTATTGCCTACTTACGAAAATCCTCGCGGATTTTCTTTGTCAGTAATTATTTACTAAATTAGTTGCTTAAACCACGCAACAAACCATATATAAACACGTTGGCAATAATTAAAATGAACATCGAGAATTTTATCACAAATAGAAAATCAATTGAAAAATTGACATCGGAAATGACCGAAATCGAAAGTGATGGATGGGAAACTAAATATATTGACCAAAGAGACCAATCTGAATGGATAGAAATTCCTCTTGAGTCGGAATATCACGGAGGTGGAAATCCAATATTATTCAGGTTGCCGAAACCATGCCAAACGGAATTGATTAAACTTTTGATTAAATCAACGGATTTAAATCAAATATCTGCTATCTCTTGCCTATTAAAGGAATCTGAATTTGACAAATCTGATAAACACAATGAATATCGAGAGGAATTAATAATTGAATTGGAAAAAATAGTCAATGACAAAGAATTTAAATGGAACGGATTTGAGAAAAAACGGCTAACAACAATTATTTACGATAGTGATTTAAACTTTCCACATAACCAAAGAGAGAGTTTAGGAAAAAAATACGAAGAGGTAGAAAGTGACTATCAATATTATAAAAATATAGCTGATAGAGCTGAAAAAATAATCACTTTTGCGAAAAAGAATAATTCAATATTGGAAAGAATTAAAACATTGTTTGACTAGCGAAATAAAATGTCTGAATTAGAAAATAACTATTGCCAACAATGCATATATTTTATTGCTAGGTTCTAGCCTGCTTACGAAAGTCCTCGCGGACTTTCTATTCAGTTTTTATTTACTAACTTAGTGACTTAATCACGCAACAAACCATATGCTAAACCGTTGGCAGCAATTAAACGACAAAAAATTGAGTAAAAAGATAATATGGGAAAGAAATTAACAATTTATATGATTGATGGAACAGAATATGGTCCGAGAATCGCTGAAATTGGAAATTGGGTAGGAAAAGCATTTTATGCTCCAAGAACAACAATTTCTAAAGTTATAAATCGAGAAGAATTTGACAATCCAGGAATTTATTGTTTAAAGAGTAATTCTGATTCGGAATCTTACCAAGAAAAAATCTACATAGGAGAAGCTGAAAATATTAAGAATAGAATAAAACAACATCTTCAAAACTCCAAGAAAGAATTTGTTGAGATGTTATTTTTCATAAGTAAAGATGATTTATTAACTAAAACTCAAATAAAATATCTAGAGTCAAGAATAGTTCAATTAGCAATTGATTCTAAAGCGGCAGAAATAGAAAATGGAAACATTCCATCTCTACCAACATTGCACGAGGCTGATAAGTCTGATATGGAATATTTTCTTGACCAAATGAAATTAATTTTACCTGTTATGGGTTTTAGATTTTTAATTTCATCAGTTGTAAAACAACCAGAAAATGAAAGTAACCAACCAAAACAAGAAAAAGTTTTATTGAGTATTAACAGTAATAAGATTAATGCGAAAATGTATATTAATGATCAAGGGTTTATTGTTGAAAAAGGTTCACAAGCAAAGAAAACATTATCTAAATCTTGTACGATAACTTATAGAAAATTAAGACAAAAATTATTAGATACACAGATTTTAAAAGATAGTGGAGAATATTACGAATTTGTTGAGGATACGATTTTTTCAAGTGCGAGTGCTGCATCAAATATGATTTTAGGAAGAAACTCAAACGGATACACTGAATGGATTTCAGAAAATGGAACTCCACTTAAAAATTTAGAAGAAAATTAAAAGCTGCCAACACCGTATAAGCTTTATTGCTGGTTTTAGCTCACTTAGGAAATTCCTCCGGAATTTCGCCGTTCGTGTTTTATTTAGTAAATTCACTGCTTAAACAACGCAACAAAGCTTATACAACAACGTTGTGTGTCATGCTTAAAAATGATAATTTTATGAAAAACTATTAATATAAAAACTATGAGAAAATAAAATGTTCTTTAACTCTATCGATTTTGCAATATTTTTACCTATAATTTTTTTACTTTATTGGTTTGTAACAAACAAAAACTTAAGACTTCAGAATTTTTTAATAGTAATTGCAAGTTATTTGTTTTATGGCTGGTGGGATTGGCGATTCTTAACATTAATTATTTTTAGTACTATCGTTGACTATAGTGTTGGTATAACACTTTCAAAAGAAAAGAAGAAGACAAGGCGAAAAGCATTACTTTTGACAAGTATTTTAGTCAATTTAGGTTTTTTAGGCTTTTTTAAATATTACAATTTCTTTATTGAAAATTTCACAACCGTATTTTCTTTATTCGGAAATAAAATTCAACCCAATTCTTTAAATATCATTTTACCAGTTGGGATAAGTTTTTACACTTTTCAAACGTTAAGTTATTCTATTGATGTTTACAGAAACAAATTAGAACCCACCAAAGATTTTATCGCATTTTCTGCTTTTGTAAGTTTTTTCCCTCAATTAGTAGCAGGGCCAATTGAAAGAGCAACTAATTTATTACCTCAATTTTATAAAAAAAGAACATTTGATTACAACAAATCGGTTGACGGAATGCGTCAAATACTTTGGGGACTTTTCAAAAAAATTGTGATTGCTGATACTTGTGCAGAGTATGTTAATCTCATTTTTAACAATTCAGATGATTTTTCTGGAAGTACTTTAGTTTTAGGTGCTTTATATTTTACTTTTCAAATTTATGGTGATTTTTCTGGGTATTCTGATATTGCAATTGGTACTTCAAGACTTTTTGGATTTAACTTGAAACAAAATTTTGCTTTTCCCTATTTTTCAAGAGATATAGCTGAATTTTGGAGACGCTGGCATATTTCATTGTCAACTTGGTTTAGAGATTATCTTTATATTCCATTAGGCGGTAGCAGAGGAAGTAATTGGGTGAAAATTAGAAATATTTTCATAATTTTTCTTGTAAGTGGCTTTTGGCATGGTGCAAATTGGACTTTTATTGTTTGGGGAGGTTTAAATGCGTTATATTTTCTCCCACTATTAGTGTTAAAAAAAAACAGACAACATCTAGACATTGTTGCAAAAGGAAAATTACTTCCTACAATAAAGGAATTACTATCTATAAGTTTTACATTTTGTTTGACTGTATTTACTTGGATATTTTTTAGAGCTGAAAATATTGGACATGCATATAAATATATTTCTAAAATATTTTCCTCTTCATTTTTCTCAATACCTGGGTTTAAAAATTATACTATTATAATATTAATAATTATATTTATATTAATAGAGTGGATTGGAAGAGGTGAACAATTTGCAATTGCTAAATTTGGTAGTAACTGGAAAATTCCTTTACGCTATTCATTCTATTTTGCTTTAATTCTTTTACTATTTTGGTTTGGAGGAGAAGAACAACAATTTATTTATTTTCAGTTTTAATTTATGAGAAAATTCATCATCAAAATAACTTATTTCACACTACCTTTTTTTTTACTCTACTTCATAACTTATCTGTTTTATTCTTCTAGCCAAAGTCCAGATCTTTTGCGTTTGGGTTATATCCCAAACATTTATAAAAATTACAGAAGCATATTTCCAAATAACAATAATGAAAAATTTGAAAAATTATCTGATACTAAAAACAAAACATTTAAAATATTAACTATTGGAGATTCATTTTCTGAACAAGGAGGAGAAGGCTATAAAAATGTGCTTGCAAATAATTACAGTATTTTACATGTTGATAGATTTCTATCTAACAATCAATTTCAAACGTTAATAAACTTAATTAATGGTGATTTTTTTGATAATAAACAATTTGAATATGTAATTCTTCAATGTGTGGAACGGTACATTATGGATAATATAGAAAATTTAAATTTCAATAAAAAAATTATGCTTTTAGAAATTGATTCTTTAAGCCTTAAACACAAGAAAAATCAAAAATCAAAAAAATCAAATTATAAATTCTTTTCAAAAGCAACATTTAAGATTCCTTATTCCATGTCTAAATTTTATTTTCAAGAGAATTATTTATCTAATCAGGTGGTTTACAATGTTGAACTTAATTCAAATACACTATTCAGCAACAACTCAAGTAAGTTGCTTTTTTATTATTATGATCTTATGTCTACTAAAAAAAGTAATTTACCTACCAACGCAATAAAACTGAATAATATTTTAAATCAAATTCAAAAAAAATTAAAAGAGAAAAACGTAAAATTATTATTCTTACCATCTCCTGATAAATATGATTTATATTATAATCATATTAAAGATAAAAAACACTTTCGTAAACCTTTATTTTTTAATAACATGATTGATCTCAAAAAAGATTACTATTATATAAATTCAAAATCAATATTATCGAGTAGTTCATATAAAGATATTTATTATTATGATGATACTCATTGGTCACCTATTGCTGCTAAAATTATTGCAGAGGAGATAAGTGAAGTTATTAAACAAATTGAATAATGCACGAACACACAACAACTGGTATAGTTTATTGCTAGGCTGATTTCCTGTCGGAAATCATCGCAATTTTACTAACTTTGTTACTAGCCCGAAAATCCTAGCGGATTTTCACGCAACCAAACCATACCAAAAACCGTTGGCAC
>NZ_JAWMPV010000010.1:0-2500 GCF_033101135.1 Lutibacter sp. TH_r2 | reverse complement strand
TACTGTTGCTAGCAAGGTTAAGTGATTAAGTCACGGAGCCGTAGCGAAAGCGAGTCTGAATAGGGCGCTTTAGTTAGTAGTAGTAGACGCGAAACCGAGTGATCTACCCATGGGCAGGTTGAAGCTGTGGTAACACACAGTGGAGGACCGAACCAGTTGACGTTGAAAAGTCTTTGGATGACCTGTGGGTAGGGGTGAAAGGCCAATCAAACTCGGAAATAGCTCGTACTCCCCGAAATGCATTTAGGTGCAGCGTTGTGGTAAAGTTTTATAGAGGTAGAGCTACTGATTGGATGCGGGGGCTTCACCGCCTACCAATTCCTGACAAACTCCGAATGCTATAAAATATACACAGCAGTGAGGGCATGGGTGCTAAGGTCCATGTCCGAGAGGGAAAGAACCCAGACCATCAGCTAAGGTCCCAAAATATATACTAAGTTGAACTAACGAGGTTTGATTGCATTGACAGCTAGGATGTTGGCTTGGAAGCAGCCATTCATTTAAAGAGTGCGTAACAGCTCACTAGTCGAGCGATCGAGCATGGATAATAATCGGGCATAAGTATATTACCGAAGCTATGGATTTATAATTTATTATAACTGGTAGGGGAGCATTGTAATCAGCGCTGAAGGTGAACTGATAAGGTTTGCTGGAGCGATTACAAAAGAAAATGTAGGCATAAGTAACGATAATGCGGGCGAGAAACCCGCACACCGAAAGACTAAGGTTTCCTCAGCGATGCTAATCAGCTGAGGGTTAGTCGGGACCTAACGCGAACCCGAAAGGGGTAGTGGATGGACAACTGGTTAATATTCCAGTACTTCTTATAATTGCGATGGAGGGACGGAGTAATGAACTCACCGCGTACTGACGGAATAGTACGTTGAACCATGTAGGTATAGGAGCTATAGTTAAATGCGTAGCTCTTGCTAAAGTGGGATAGTACTACAAAGCTTCGGCGGCGTAGATAGTGTGATTAAGAACTTCCAAGAAAAACTTCTAAGCTTCAGATTATAAGAACCCGTACCGTAAACCGACACAGGTAGTTGGGATGAGAATTCTAAGGTGCTCGAGAGATTCATGGCTAAGGAACTAGGCAAAATAGACCTGTAACTTCGGGAGAAAGGTCGCCCATCTTCGGATGGGCCGCAGTGAAAAGGTCCAGGCGACTGTTTATCAAAAACACAGGACTCTGCTAAATCGAAAGATGATGTATAGGGTCTGACACCTGCCCGGTGCTGGAAGGTTAAATGGAGTTGTTAGCTTCGGCAAAGCAATGAAATGAAGCCCCAGTAAACGGCGGCCGTAACTATAACGGTCCTAAGGTAGCGAAATTCCTTGTCGGGTAAGTTCCGACCTGCACGAATGGTGCAACGATCTGGACACTGTCTCAGCCATGAGCTCGGTGAAATTGTAGTATCGGTGAAGATGCCGATTACCCGCTACGGGACGAAAAGACCCCGTGAACCTTTACTATAGCTTAGTATTGGTTTTGGATAAGTAATGTGTAGGATAGGTGGGAGACTTTGAAGCGGCGTCGCTAGGCGTTGTGGAGTCACTGTTGAAATACCACCCTTTGCTTATCTAGAGCCTAACCCAGTGATGGGGACAGTGCTTGGTGGGTAGTTTGACTGGGGTGGTCGCCTCCAAAAGAGTAACGGAGGCTTCTAAAGGTACCCTCAGCACGCTTGGTAACCGTGCGTAGAGTGCAATGGCATAAGGGTGCTTGACTGAGAGACATACAGGTCGATCAGGTTGGAAACAAGAGCATAGTGATCCGGTGGTTCCGCATGGAAGGGCCATCGCTCAAAGGATAAAAGGTACTCCGGGGATAACAGGCTGATCTCCCCCAAGAGCTCATATCGACGGGGGGGTTTGGCACCTCGATGTCGGCTCGTCACATCCTGGGGCTGGAGAAGGTCCCAAGGGTTGGGCTGTTCGCCCATTAAAGTGGCACGCGAGCTGGGTTCAGAACGTCGTGAGACAGTTCGGTCTCTATCTGTAGCGGGCGTTAGAAATTTGCGTGGATCTGACACTAGTACGAGAGGACCGTGTTGGACTAACCTCTGGTGTACCAGTTGTTCCGCCAGGAGCACTGCTGGGTAGCTACGTTGGGAAGGGATAAGCGCTGAAAGCATATAAGCGCGAAACCCACCACAAGATGAGATTTCTTTAAAGGGTCGTGGGAGATTACCACGTTGATAGGCTATAGGTGTAACGGCAGTAATGTCATAGCCGAGTAGTACTAATAACCCATAGGCTTTTATGTGCGATTTTTTTTCTTTATTTGATTTATGATATTATTTTTTCAGTATGTTAACTCATAAGGTTAGTAACCTAAACAACTTAAGGTGGTTATAGCAATAGGGCTCACCTCTTCCCATACCGAACAGAGAAGTTAAGCCTATTAGCGCAGATGGTACTGCCACTGGTGGGAGAGTATGTCACCGCCTTTCTTTTGAAAACCTTCATTATGTATTTAATGAAGGTTTTTTGCTTT
>NZ_JAWMPV010000009.1:0-6545 GCF_033101135.1 Lutibacter sp. TH_r2 | reverse complement strand
CTAGCATTAGGCGTCACATGTACTGTAATAGTAAAATCATCTCCAACACAACCATCAGGTGTTGACGTTGGGGTAACTACATATACTACAGTTTGTAATGTACTTGTTAAATTAATTAAAGTATTAGTAATTGTATCAGAAGTAGACACAGTAGTTGTTTCTCCATCAATATTAGCGTTACTAACTGCTTGCCAACTGAAAGTACTAGGAACATTAACATTATCAATTAAAGATTCATTAAATAAATCTCCACTATCAATTGTAATTTCAGAATTAGTTTCTATTATTTCCTGTGTTTCATTAACATTTATTGTAAAAGTTTCAGAGTGATTATTACTATCCGAAACAGTAATAATAGAACTAGCTGTAATTTGAAAATCTTCATTTCCATCAAAAGGAATGTTTTGAACACTAGGATTATCACTAATAGTGATAGTATAAGGTTGTGTACCTCCACTTGCAACTATATTAGCTGTTGTATCTTCACCAAAACATAAAATATTTGGAGCACTACCACCAGCACTAAAAGGTCCTTCAACAATTATATCTGGAATATCTCCATTACACTGAGAAGTACTAATATCAGGACAAATAGCGACACCATCACCTGAAGTATCCCAAGAAACTAGAACATCATTTAAACTGTATAACTTATCTACATCTCCATTAATACAATAGTTATCTATTTTAAATGTTTTATAAAACCCAGTTTCAATTCCTGCTGAACTTGTATAATAAACATATTTCTTAAGCTCAGGTGTTGGATTAGCGGCTTTAACATCTGTTAAATAAAATTGAGCCAATAAATCATGTTTTTTTCCATTTTTACTTACACTTATCATTATCCAAACATCATTTATGTCATGTATATCGGAACAATCTGTTATAGCCGATCCATCATCACCATTACCTATATATGCATTTGTAATTTCAATTGAGTTTGCAGTACATCCTGAATCTGAACCAATACAATCGTCAGTGAATTCACTCATTGTAAATTGTGAATAGCCAATAGTTGTAAATAGCAAAAATGATATAATATTCAATGCTGATTTAAGTATAGTTTTTTTCATTTTTAAATATTTTTGATGTTTAGCACTATTAATTGATAACCAACTAGATTTTACTTAAAATAAACTTATAAGCAGAAAAATGAATTAATATTTTATCGATATAATAATATTATAGGCTTACAATAAAGCTGTAAGCTTAAATCATATTCTATTGGGGGAGATAGAATTGTAGGGATCAAAAAGAAACTAATAATTATACTTTATAGTTCTTAAAATGCTTTCAACTTTAATTAATTTCAAAAAGTTTAATTACATTTAAAGGGGGATATAATTGTGGGATTTTAAGCAAATATACGATTTTAGTAAGTAAAAACAAATAGTATAAATAAAAAATACTTTATATTTAATGTAAGGTGTGCTTCATAAATAAAATACATTCCAAATAATTGAACACCTTTGGCTATTTAATAATTTTTTTTCTGATAAGTATATAAAATAATTTTTTTAAAAATATATAAAAGAAAATTTAGTTGAAACATTTAATATTATTTTAAGTAATTTAAATGATCAATTGGCTTTAATAAATAATCTAGTGCACTACATTTTATTGCTTTTAAGGCAAATTTCTCATAAGCAATGGGAATAATCTATTTATTGTATTTTTTAATATAATTTAAACGTTAGCTTCATCGTCAATTATAATCACTTTTACCATAGCATATAAAAGTAATATTAAAATGATTGATATGTAAAGGAATGAGTAAAAGTCTTAAAATTAAAATTTATCGTTTTTTAAATTTACTATCTCTTTAAAATTTTATAATTAATTCTTGTTCTATTCACACAAAAAACTGTAAAATTGTAGTAACAAAACAATTATTAACAAATGTTAAAACTGTATACGATTCTGCATACGATTTAAAAAAATAGCAAATTTAAAACGCTGATTATCAGGTTTTTTAAAAATTATCCTCCAATTTCATAACCCGGAGGTCTGCAGTTCAATTCTGCATCACGCTACAAACATTTAAACCATATAAATCAGCAGTTTAGCTTTCTAAACTGCTTTTTTTATGTCTAATTTTCATGAAATTCTTACTTTTGAATACGAAAGTGCATACGATTTGCAAATGAAAAAGAATTATTCGAACCCCAAAATCTACAATGCCAATGGAGATTAAAAAAAACGTTGGTATGTCTATTTTTCTTACAGAAATCCAAAAACAGGAAGATTAAAACGTGTCACTCCATTTTATGGAGATGCGCACAAATACAAAACTAAAGAAGGTCGCCTATTTGTATTGTCTGTGTATCAGAAGAAAATTTTGAATTATTGAAACATTTACCAAACAATATAGAAGAAGAATTTAATAAATGTAGTTGCTTACATTTTTTATAAATAATAATAAAGGATATCAGCACGTATATTCTTTATGTAAAATAAAGACTATGAATTGTGAAAAAGTTTATTTTTTAATAAAATTATTTTAACATAGCATCACAAAACTTCTAGCTTTTAAAATTTAAATATAGCTCTAAATACTATTAATAGTACTTCTACAACAAATGTAATATTGTTTGCTCTTTCCGTTTTACTCATTTACACTTACATACAATAAATTTATCATATAAAATTAAGAGACTTTAAATCTATTATTTTATTAATACATTTTAAAATTAACGAATTCACCAAAATGATAAATTCAACTAAAATCCTACTACTTTTTACTGTTATTATACTTACTATTAATTGCACAACAGAAAAGAAAAAAGAAAATTCTTTAAAAGCAGAAACAACTCTTAAAACCAAATTTAAAAACAACTTTTATATAGGTGCTGCTATTAACGACAATCAACTATTAGAAACTGATACCCTAGCAGTTGATTTGATTAAAAAAGAGTTTAACACCATTACTCCTGAAAATATTATGAAATGGATGTATGTACATCCAAAACCTGACACTTTCTACTTTGACATGACTGATAAATATGTGGATTTTGGTGTGAAAAATAATATGAACATTGTAGGGCATACCTTGGTTTGGCATTCGCAAATTGCACCTTTTATGAATAAAGTTAAAGACAGCGTTTTAATGACTAAATACATAACAAACCAAGTAAACACAATAGTTAACAGATATAAAGGAAAAATTAATACTTGGGATGTTGTTAATGAAGCTTTTAATGAAGATGGGACTTTTAGAACTTCCAACTTTTACAACGTTATGGGTGAAAACTATATTGATCTTGCCTTTAATTTAGCTGCAAAAGCAGATCCTAATGCTGAATTAATCTATAACGATTATAACCTTTGGAAACCTACAAAACGTGCTGGAGTTGTTCGTTTAGTAAAAAAACTTCAAGCAAAAGGAATTAAAATCGATGGCATTGGAATGCAAGCCCATTACGGTTTAACCGAACCTTCTATTAAAGATATTGAAAATAGCATTATTGCTTATGCAGAATTAGGCCTAAAAGTAAGCTTTACAGAATTAGATGTAACCGTATTACCAAATCCTTGGGATTTAAATGGCGCTGCTGTTGAACAAAACTATGAGCAATTCGAAGGTGATGTGAAAATGGATCCTTACCGTTCAGATTTTCCACAAGAAATGGAGCAAAAACTAGCAAAGCGATATGAGGAACTTTTTAACTTATTCCTAAAACATCAAGATAAAATTAATAGAGTTACTTTTTGGGGTGTAAACGATGGCAGTTCTTGGTTAAACAATTGGCCAATTCAAGGCAGAACAAATCACCCTCTTTTATTTGATAGAAAATTTCAACAAAAAGAAGCTTACAAAACTTTATTAAACCTCAACAATTAACCTACAATGAATAACGAGAAATTATCAATTAAAGAGAAAATTGGTTACAGTCTTGGAGACCTTGCTGCAAACTTGGTTTTTCAAACACTAATGACCTATTTAGCTTATTTTTATACAGATATTTATGGTCTAAAACCCCATGATGCTTCCATAATCATACTTTCAGTTGGTTTGGTAGCTGCATTTGCATTCAACCCAATAATGGGTGCTATTGCAGATAGAACTCATACAAAATGGGGTAAGTTTCGTCCTTGGATTTTATGGACAGCCATTCCTCTTGGTGCAATCGCTTTACTAGCTTTTAGCACACCAAATTTCGATTATAAAGGAAAACTAATTTATGCCGTTGTTACTTACACTTTGTTATTAATGTTGTACGCTGCAAACAATTTACCATATTCTGCTTTGAGTGGAGTAATTACTGGAGACATGGGCGAGCGAAATAGCATTTCATCCTATCGATTTGTTGCTGTTATGATAGCTCAATTTTTTGTACAAGTATTTATGTTGCCAATTATTGAAACTGCCGGTGGTGGAGACAAAGCCGTAGGTATAGAAATTGTTATGACCTGGCTGGCTATTATTGGAACCATTATGTTATTAATTACATTTTTTACAACCAAAGAACGTATTGTTCCAAAGCCAGAGCAAAAATCGAGTTTAAAAGAAGATTTAAGTGATCTTATAAAAAATAAACCTTGGTTAATAATGCTAACTTTAACTACATTAGTATTTATTACATTGGCTATAAAAGGTGGCTCGTATGTTTACTATTTCGAGAACTATGTAGATAAAAATGAGTTAACGCTTTTTCTTCAACCTATATTAAACTTTTTGTCTGAAATTGGTTTAAACTTCTTTGGTGAGAATCCAGTTTCTGCAGGTTTTGGACTATTTAATGCTGGTGGAATTAGCTTTATGATTGTAGGAATAATGTTCTCTAAAAAACTAGCAGACAAATATGGTAAAAGAGATGTTTTTGGAATCTTCTTATTTGTTTCAACAATATTCATTTTAGCATTCTATTTCTTCCCTTCTACTTCTGTTAGAACAATGTTTATCTCTCAAATATTTCACGGTTTTTTCTACGGAATTACAATTCCACTTTTATGGGCTATGATTGCAGATGTTGCAGATTTTTCTGAATGGAAAACAAATCGAAGAGCTACGGCTATTATTTTTTCGGCAATGATGGTTGGTTTAAAAGGAGGTTTAAGTATTGGTAGTGCTTTAGTTACAGGTATTTTAGGTAGTTATGGATACAATGCTAATCTTGAAGTACAAACAGAAAGTGCCATTTTAGGAAGTAAAATGCTTGTCAGTATTTATCCCGCTATTCCTTTTTTAATAGGAACTGGTTTGTTGTTTTTCTATGAAATTAACAAAAAACTAGAAGTGAAAATTGAGCAAGATTTAAAAGAAAGAAGAACAAATTAAATTAGAATACAATGCCAGAAGAAAATATAGAACATATTAATTTTGAAGAATTAAATAAAAAAGCGATTTCAAAACCTATTGTATCGCATATATACACTGCAGATCCTTCAGCACACGTTTTTGATGGAAAAATATACATTTATCCTTCACACGATATTGATGCAGGAGAAGCTTTTGATGATTTAGGAAGCCATTTTGCTATGGAAGATTACCATGTAATTTCTATGGATAGTATAGAAAGTGAAGCAATAGATAATGGTTTGGTGTTACACGCTGATGATGTTGCTTGGGCTGAAAAACAATTATGGGCGCCAGATGCCAATGAAAAAGACGGAAAATATTACTTGTTTTTTCCTGCAAAGGCTTACGACGGAATTTTTAGAATTGGAGTAGCAACAAGTAAATCTCCTACGGGTCCTTTTACTGCACAACCAGAAGCGATAAAAGGAAGTTTTTCTATAGATCCTGCTGTTTTTAAAGATGACGATGGTAGTTACTATATGTATTTTGGTGGTTTATGGGGCGGACAGTTACAACGTTGGAGAACTGGAACTTTTAATGCTGAACAACCTGATAGCCCAACAGCTTTTTTACCTAAAGATAATGAACCTGCATTATTGCCTTATGTTGCAAAAATGACTGATGATTTATTAGAATTTGCTGAAAAACCTAAAGAGCTTGAAATTTTAGATGAAAATGGTAATTTATTATTAGCAGGTGACAACAACCGTAGATTTTTTGAAGCTGCTTGGCTACACAAACACAACAATAAATACTACTTCTCTTACTCTACTGGAGATACACATTTTATATGCTATGCCATTGGAGATAATCCATACGGGCCTTTTACCTACCAAGGAAAAATATTAGAACCTGTTGTTGGTTGGACAAGCCATCACTCGGTATGTGATGTTGATGGAAAATCATATTTATTTTACCACGACTCTTCACTATCAAAAGGAGTTACACATTTAAGATCTGTTAAAATTGCTGAAATAACTTATAGAAAAGATGGAACTATAGTTCCTATAAAACCATATAAATTAGATTAATGTTTTTTGTTTAGAAAAAAGAGCTCAATTTTGAGCTCTTTTTATATCATTTACAACATTGAATCAAATTTTTATATTCTAAAAATATTAATTATCATCAAAAACTAGAATTTAGGGTAAAAAAAAGCGCCTTTAAATTTAAAGACGCTTACGAACCTTAATTAAAAACATATTTATTTTTATGTTTTTATTTTCTAGCAATTACTTTTTTAACT
>NZ_JAWMPV010000008.1:0-8246 GCF_033101135.1 Lutibacter sp. TH_r2 | reverse complement strand
CGGGCCAACAACTGGTATATTTTATTGTTTGGTTTTAGCACACTTACGAAAATCCTCACGGATTTTCTTGGCAAGTAATTATTTACTAAATTTAGTGCTTAAACACTCAACAAAACATACCAAAAACCGTTACCTGCAAGCTAGAAAAACCAAGAATACTGAATGAAAAGTAAAAAAATTCAAAACATTTTAGAATATTTCGATTATGAATTGTTGAAAAACCCAGAATTTAAAGAAGACTCTGTTCGTGAGGAAATAGTAGTTCCGATAATAAAAGGTTTAGGTTATTCAGCGAACAAACCAAATCAAATTATTAGAAGTAGAAATTTAATTCACCCATTCGTTTCAATTGGTTCTCAAAAAAAGAAAATTTATATAATTCCAGATTATCTATTTGAAGTTGACGAAAAGCCGACTTGGATTTTAGATGCAAAATCACCTTCCGAATCAATAATTAAATCTAAAAATGTTGAACAAGCATATTCTTATGCAATGCATCCAGAAGTTAGAGCAAGGTTTTTCTCTCTATGCAATGGTAAAGAATTTGTATTATTCAGTGTTGATGATTTTGAACCACTTATGCATTTTCATATTCAGGAATTGCCTTTGTTCTGGGAAAATATGAAAGCAATACTATCACCTGAAAATATATTTTCAAAAAGCAGTCTTGATTATAAAAAGGATTTAGGTTTACACTTAAAACGACTTGGTTTTGATCAAAATACAGTTTTAGTTTTTCCACAAATTCCAATTACTGGTATATCTCAACTTGATGACGATATGTTTACAATAAATGTTGGTGGAGCCAATCTAAATGATACAACTTATGTCGCAACTTTTGATTTTCATTTAGATGTTTTTAAGCAACTAAAAGGAAAAATTCCAGATGAAGGATTTGAAAGGTTATTGATTCGAAATGGAAAAAGTCGTCTAGCTTTACGATTTCCTGACCGAGCGTATTTAGTTGATGTAGAATGCGAAGTCGGAGAAAAATTAGAAGAAAATGAAAAAGAAATATTCCTTCCTTTAAAATTAACCCGAATAATAAATTAAAAAAGCCTGCAGGTAACAACTGGTATATTTTATTGTTTGGTTCAAGCACACTTACGAAAATCCTAAAGGGATTTTCTTGGTCAATAATTATTTACTAAATTTAACGCTTAAACACTCAACAAAACATACCACAAACCGTTAGCAAATATTACCAATGAAAATTAAATAGATTGATATGAAAAAAATTATTATGACTACACTAATAGCATTACTTCTAATTTCTTGTAATGCTTATAAAGGAGTAAACACTCACGAGCTGAATATTGGAATGACTAAAAAGGAGGTTTTTAATACCATAAACAGAGAACCTGTATTAGAATATACCGATAATGATACTGAAATTTATAAAGTAAGAAAAAGAATTGTTCGAGGTGGAGCAGCACAAATCCAACAATATTTTTTATATTTTGAAAATAATAAACTTATCAAAATAGACAAAGGAGAAAGAGCTGTTGACAAAAGAATAAAAATTGATATAAATTAAAGTTATGGAGTTTATTGATAATCCTTATTTTTCTAAAATTGCATTGACAGCTTTAGGAATATTGATAAAAATAGTAATAGATGGAATAATTAAACCCGATAATGACTTTAAAGGATTAGCAAAATTATTTTTAATTTTCATCTACTTTATTTTACCAATTTTAATAGTTATATGGTTGAATATTGATGATTCAATATCAAATTCCAAATTGACTTCTACCTTAATAATTTTGAATGTAGGAGTATTGATTTTTAATTATTTTCAAGATAGATTTATTAATCAGAGTAAACTGATTGTAGAAAAAGCTAAACTAGATAAAGAGATTGTGGGAAAAGTTAATGACTTAAATAATCTTCAAGCTGAAAAAATGAGTTCGATAGCTAATAATCAAAATTACATTTTAAATGAATTATCAAAGATTAATGATAGAATAATTAAATTTTTAATTGACAAAAAAAAATAACATTTGCTAACAACTGGTATATTTTATTGTTTGGTTCTAGCACACTTACGAAAATCCTAAAGGGATTTTCTTGGTCAGTATTTATTTACTAAATTTAGTGCTTAAACACTCAACAAAACATACCAAAAACCGTTGGCAAACATTACTCACTCAAATCTGAAAAATGATAAAATATGAGATAAATAGATTCATACAAATTGAATCCGGACCACATAGAGAAGTAAAGTTCATTTCTAAATCGGAATTAAAAAAATTCAAAGAAGAAGACTGGTTTTTTGTTAGAAAAAAGTATTTCATAATTACAAATTTTTTAGATTGGTGGAATAGTTTTACAACAGTAAATAAGATTGGAATTATAGCCATTTTTATTCCAATTCTATTTAGCGGAATTTACTTTTGTTTAGACAAGTATTTGGAAAATAAATATGAGGACTTAAATAAAAGTCATCAGAATTTAAAGCGGAATTATACGAATTTAAAGTTTGAAAACAATTATCTAAAGAAACGGAATTTGATTTTATACGATTCCATAAATAAATTGAATGAAAGAATTGAATCCAAACAAAAATTACCGAAATAACGAAAAGAGTTTTATAAAATTTTAATTGATTTACTTTTTTAGACATTATAATTTGAATTTTTAATTAATAATCTGAATAAAAAAACGTTTGCCAACACCTTGTATAATTTATTGCTTGCAAATCGCTTACTTGCGAAAATCCTCGCGGATTTTCTTGGTTAGTGTTTTATTTATTAACTTTATTGCTTAACCACGCAACAAACCATACAAAACCAAGTTAGCCACAATTAATGAAAAAACATCATATTTTATTAGATAATTATTTACACGGATATCAAAAAATGATAGCCTTTTATTTATGGATTTTTTCATTATTCGGATGCTTAAATTATCTGAAACACCCAACTGATTATTATGAAGTGATTTTTGGATTGATTTTATTGTTTTTTTTCTACGCTTTATCTATTGTATTGTTTGGAAAGGTAGGGCTATACATTTCTGATAAAAATCTTTATAGAGGAATAGCAGTTGCAAACAGATTTTTATTCAAAGAAAAGGTAGATACATCAGATTATTCAGAATTCACATATAAGAAAAAGGATAAAACTGATTTACCTTGGTTTTTAGATAATTCAATGATTGGATTGTTTAGCAACCATTACGAATGTTCAATCTTTTTAGTGGAAAGTGATTATAAAAAAAGAAAAGGATTAATATCGTTTTCAGATTTTGAAATGTATTATGATGTTTGTAGATTTCTACAAAGATGGACTGAATTAAGAGAAAAAAAATAGATAAGAATAAATAACAGTGGCTAACACCTCATAAAATTTATGCTTAAATTTGAACTAGTACAAACGACAAACATTCAACAAACGATTTGCTACGTCCGAAAAATCTCCGATTTTTCAGTCGCACAAATCTTATAAAAGCCCGTTGTGTAACATTTAAAAAAGAATTGCTATGGGAATGATGCCACCTCCTGAAAAATGTCATATCACTGGATTAAAAACTACGAATTTTACTTCAAGTTTTGATTTAGCAGAATATATTATTCAGATTAAGGAAAAAAGATTATTATTTCGATTTCATTGGAATCATAAGAATAATTCTTTTGTAAATAAAAATAAACATATTCTATATGGAATGATATTAAACGATTCGTTTCCAAAAGAATTTTGTACAAAAACAGATAAGGTTCTAAATAATGAAATTTTAGAACAAATAATTCGAGAAGCTATATACCCAAAAACACCTGAAGATAAAATAAATTACCTTTTAAATTATCTTCATTCTCTTCAAGAATACGAAGGTTCCAGAATCGATTTTCCTAAAAACGAAGAAAATCAAGAATTAGCAAATAGACTTTATTTCAAAAATTACCAGGAAATGGCGTTCTATCTTTTTACTCTGAAAAACAAAGGTTTAATTAATGGTGTTGATGTTTCTACAAGAGATGGAAGTGGTTTAGTCGGAATTACATTAACTTTTGAGGGACTTTCTAAAGTAATTGAACTTAACGAAAATGGAACTCATTCTGACAGATGTTTTGTAGCAATGTCTTTTTCTACAAGTCAAAATGCAACAAGAGTTGCTATAAAAAAAGCGATTAAGGATGCTGGTTATGACCCAATTTTAATAGATGAACAGCATATTGATTCAGATGTTACTATAAATGATGCATTGATTTCTGAAATAAGAAAATCAAAATTCGTAGTAGCTGATTTCACTGAACATAAACACGGAGTATACTTTGAAGCAGGATTTGCTCTTGGTTTAAAAAGACCTGTTATTTATTTATGTGAAGGAGATGATTTTGAAAACACTCATTTTGACACTAACCATTATCCTCACATTATTTATAATAATTTGGGAGAATTGAAGGAAAATTTAACAACTAAAATTGATGCTTGGATAAATTAAACGTTACACAACAATGCACAAAAAAAATTGCGAAATATTAATGATTATAACAATCCGACAAACAAATAAACTAAAGAACAAACATCGGAAAATTACGATTTGCCAATCGCAACTTTCCTTGTACTAAACCGTTGGGGCACATAAAGACGAAACACAGTTATGAATAGATATCTCTACATCGTAATATTAATAATCCTGACAAATTGTGCAAAAAAAGAAAGCATTTCTGATTTTGATAAAACAATAATGCAAGATATTTTTTTAACTTTAATTGATAATTCATATGATAATTTAGAATTTAGGCTCCCTCCTCCTCCTCCATATCCAGAATTATTTTATGAGACTGAAAGTCAAGAAATAAAAGATAGTATAATTGAAATCACAAAAATAAAATATGAACAGAAAGTTTTTGAGATTGAGAAACGATATGAAAACTTCAAAAAAGGAAATCAAAAGATTCTAATAGTTGTAAGTGATACAATAGAAAATATTTCAAGTTCTTACAAAGAAAGACTGATTAAACATTTTGAAAATTCTAAAATTGAGTTTGATGATAGTTGGGATTATTATAAAACGGGATACATAATTGATTTAAAGAATTTCAGAAGGAATGATAAGTATGTTTTTAAACACAGTACGAGCTTTCCAAAACAAATTTGGAAATGGAAACTTGAGAATAATAGTGATTTAAAAGCAGTCGTCTCTTTTTCAAGAATTATATTAGATAAAAGTAAAAATTTCGGAATTTTGACTGGAGGAATAAGTTATGCTAGACTTAATGGAAATGGATTTATAGTTTTTATTAAGAAAGAAAATGGAAAGTGGGTAATTGATTCAAAAGAAGGAACTTGGATCTCATAAGTTACGATGCCCCAACAATGTACATAAAAAATAGCTTCATTTAGTAAAATAGAATGTTTCTAAAACAAAATAATATTAAATTTAAACATCGGAAAATATCGTTTTCAAAAACGCTACTTTTCATGTACTAAACCGTTAGGTGCAATACTGAAAAAAATTGATTATGAATCAAAAAATCATATTAAGAGGAAATAATGTGCAAAGATATTTCGCAGGATTTCTTGGATTATTTTTTATATTCATAGCATTGATAAATATTAATGATTTAAAGATTTTATCTATCATTCCGATTTTATTTGGACTGATAATTTTTCTTTTAATCCAATTTCCAAGATTTGAAATTTCAGATAAAGATTTTACTTACAGAAAAATTGGTTTGATTAAAGGATTCAACCTTAAACAGATATATAAATTTGATGATATAAAAAATGTCAGATTTGAAAAAGGAGATGGAATATCATCTTTAATGTATAAACTATTTTTAAATAAAAGAAGTCGATTTGGAGAACAGACTGATTCTGATAGAATGATAATTGAATTTAAGAATGATAAAATAAAAATATTCAATAGAATCAATTCAAAAGAAAATTTTAAAAACCTGATTGATAAGATGAATAGAATGATTAAAAAGTAAAGCACCTAACACTTGGTATATTTTATTGTTTGGTTCTAGCACACTTACGAAAATCCTCACGGATTTTCTTGGTCAGTAATTATTTACTAATTTTAGTGCTTAAACACTCAACAAAACATACCAAAAACCGTTGTGTAATATTAAAAAAAACTGAATTGAAGGAGAATTTATATATTAAAAAATTCAAGAACAAAACAAGAACTGAATTAGAGTTTAAAGTTAATAATTCTGAAGTTTTCGAACCAGATGCTGTTTATGCTGCAAAATATATTCTTGAGAATTTTGATAAATTTGAAAAATATAGAGAGAAAAAAACAGAATTTAAAAAGGAAGAGATAAAAGAATTCGTTTTTAAGGAAAAAGCAATTTTTAAAAATAAATGGATTTATAGAATAGCACTCGTATCTACTCTGATAACGGCAATTTCATTTTTTTGGATATTCACTGTTCGAGATAATTTTGATTTTCTGATTTGGAGCATTATAAACTTTCTATTTTTTATTGTTCTTATTGTTCGAGATAAGAAAACACTACCTAAATTAAAACTATTATCAATAATTTCATTATTCTTTATAATTTATAGATACGTGATTTATTATGTATCACTTGAGGAAAAAGCCTTATTCAATTTTGAGATTAAAGATGTTAAATTTATTGCAATTTATTTATTCATAATTCTAGGAGGTGATTTATTGATTGAAATAAAAAAGGTTAAAGTATCAAAGTAAAAACATTACACAACAACGCATAACCAAAATTGCTAAATAGAGAAATATAGAATGTTTCTAAAACCAAAAAATAATATATTTAACAAAGAATAAAAACAATAACCAAAACGCAACTTTGGTTATTCAAACACGTTGGCTATAATATGAGGAACAATAACAAATGGAACAGATAGGATTGATTTTTGGATTACTATTTATATTATTAGGATTATTTTTTTTGGCTTTAATACTGATTAATTTGTACTATAATGATAAAGCAAAAGATTGGCAGTCTTTACACGGAAAAGTTTTGAAATCAAGCTTGATTGAGACAGTAGAAGAATACAACATTGACACAGATATTTATAGCAGTTCTTCAGTAAAAAAGTACGAACAAAAAATTGAGTTTAAATATGACTATGATGGTGAAAAATATATATCTGATAAAATTTATTATTTAGGATTCAATGAGTGGTTTTTAACTAACAATCAGAAAAAAGAACTATATAAGAATTACTACAAAGAGAAATTGATAAATATCTATCTAAATCCTAAAGATAAGGATAACGCATTTTTGATTGATGAATTTCCGATAAATAAATTAATTATATATATGATTATTTCTTTTATAGCTGGATTATTTTTTCTTTTACAAGAATGGAATTATTTTTAGAATAAATTTGAAATAAATACTATAGCCAACAACTCATATAATTTATGCTTAAATTTGAACTAGTACAAACGACAAACATTCAACTAACGATTTGCTACGTCCGAAAAATCTCCGATTTTCCAGTCGCACAAATCATATAAAAACTCGTTAGCAAACATTAACAAAAAATGAAAAAAACAGTACTTTTATTGACAATATTCTTTTCTGCTATTACATTTTCACAAAATGATAATGGGAAAATTTACCTTAAAAACGGAGAGGTTAAAACTGGATTTATAAGACTTGGCTTGTTTAGTACTTTTGGTTTAGCTTCAGAAAATACAGTAGTTTTTAAAAAAAATATAAAAAGTAAAGAAAAAATAAAATACACCTTGAAAGATATAGATAAAATAGAATTAGAAAAAAAAGGAACCTATTTTATAAAAAAAAATGAAGACGGAAATATTTTAATTACTAATTTAATTTATGAAAGCTCTCCTTTAAGTATATATTCTTATTGGGAAAGGACTTTTGATGGAGGAAAAAGTCCAACTTATTATTTTCAGAAAGGAAATGAAAACTTAAAACTCATATATAGAGGATTAGGAAACACCTCAAATAAGAAAATGAGGAAATATTTCAGCGACTGTCCAAAGTTAGCTGAATATATAAAATCAAGGACTTTCGAAAAATATGTAGAAAGAAGTCCAAAGTTTAAAGATAAAAATAAACTTTATTCAAAATTGATTGAAATTGTCAAATACTACAATGAAAATTGTCAGTAGTTTGAATAAAACGTTTGCTAACAATTGGTATATTTTATTGTTTGGTTCTAGCACACTTACGAAAATCCTCACGGATTTTCTTGGTCAGTAATTATTTACTAAATTTAGTGCTCAAACACTCAACAAAACATACCAAAAACCGTTACCTAAAATGGCGGATGAGC
>NZ_JAWMPV010000007.1:0-79672 GCF_033101135.1 Lutibacter sp. TH_r2 | reverse complement strand
GAACGCTCCATCAGTTCCTGGCTCTGCTGCATCTGGTGTTGATGCTACTACTGATACAGTAGGTGCCGCTGTTAAATCTATTATTGACCCATCTCCTATTAAATCCGTATCAGTAATTTCTAAATTAATAGTCTCAATGTTCACATTTGAAAGAACTACTTGATAAGTTTCATTAGTTTGTTCATAAACATTATCCGTATTAATAGTTACAGGAATATTAACTGTAGTTGAGTTTGCTGGAATAGTATAAATTGCATTTGTTATAGCCACATAATCTCCAGGCGATACTGCCGAACCATCAACTGTATTAACAGTAAATGTCACAGGATATATATATGTGTTACTCAATTCAACAACAAAAGTTGCTGTATTACCTTCCTCTATATTTAATTGATCATTAATACTTATTGTTGGCAATTTAGGGTTAACATTTACTTTTACAGTAAAAGCTATACCTGCACAATCATCTATTGATGTCGGTGTAACTGTATAGACTACTTGTTGAACTGTACCTGTTAGATTAGTTAAAGTATCTGTAATATTACTTGCTGTACTTACTGTTGTTGTTTCTCCAACAATATTTACATTGTCAACTGCTTGCCAACTAAATTCTACTCCTGTTAAATCAACATTGTTTGACAAATCATCATTTAATGTATTTCCACTATCAATAGTGTACTCGTCATTTGTACCTTGTGGCACTGAATTTACTGTTACGGTAGCTACATTACTTGTTGCTGTTGAACAATCACTACTTGCAACTGCATAGTAATAAAATGTTCCGGCTGTTGAACCATCTGGTGTGTAAGTTGCACTTGTTGCACCACTTATTAATGTTCCATCAGTTGTATTTGCACTTGTATTGCTATACCATTGGTAAGAAACAGCTCCTGTTCCACTTGCTCCAACTGTTAAATCAGCAACTGTTGATCCTGCACATACTGCTGATGGATTTGTTGGTTGTGTTGTAATTGCTGTATTTGGATTAACTACAACTGTTGCAATTGAACTTGTTACATTTAAACAAACACCTGTAACTTCTACATAATAATATGTTGTCCCTACTGAACTTACATCTGGTATGTAACTTAAAGAATTAGTTCCTACTGCTGTTCCTCCTGTTGTACTGTTGGTTGTATTGCTATACCATTGGTAACTTAAAGTTCCTGTTCCACTTGCTGTTACACTTAATGCTGTTGCTGTATCTCCTGCACAATATGTTGATGAACTAGTTGGTTGAGTAGTAATCTCTGTATTTGGATTAACTACAGCCGTTGCACTTATGTTTGAAACAGATGTACTATTACCTGAATAAATATTTTTAACTGAATCTATAGTTAATGTAGCGTCTGAAATTGCATCTTCAACAGTTACTGTTGCTTCTCCTGAATCATTTAAAATTACTGTTCCTGATGAAGCACCTGAATAAGTAATAATATTTCCTGACGTACCTGTAATATTAAAAATCACATCTTCCTCATAACAAACATCTTCCGTTGTAATTTCTGGCTCACTATCAACATATACTGTTACAGTAGCTGTATCACAAATACCTTCATTTGGTTCTGGTAAACAAATTTGATATGTAAATGTATAAACACCAACAAAATCATCTTTTGGTATTAACTCAAATGATCCATCCATATTAACAGTAACGGATACATCATCATTTGGGTCAATAGTATCCTCAACTAATGAATATGTTGATCCAATTGGAGTTGTTGAACTATTATCTAATTGACCATTTAAAGTTTGATTTTCTATTGTAGAACCTGTTTGTTCCTGTGCATATTTTTGTAAAATAAAAAATTTACCATCTCCATGATCTCTTGTAGCTCCAACAAATTTTATTTCAGTAATTTGAGAACCAGTAGGTGCAATTTCACTCAACTCAAATAAAGCAATAGCTATTGATTGTCTATTATAATGCTGACGACCAGAAGACCAATAATCAGAATTAGTTACTGGAGCAGTAACATTAGCAGTTGTTAAATTACCACCTGTTCTAACAAAAGTATCTCCCAACTTTTGCTCACTACCTCCAGCCGCAGGAATACCCCACAACTCAACATAATAACTATTATTACCTCCTCTTTCTGTAACAGCTAAAATACCTCCAGTATTTGAAGGAATTGCAGGATCATAATAAATAGCTTGTATTTGAGCAGTAGTGTCTACAGCCACTGCATCAAAATCATTATTAAAATTTGTACCATTAGGATTGGCTGTAAAATAATGATTTAAATCTTTATCCTGAAACGCTGATAAAGCAGCAGTATCCCATGTATTAGAATCATAAATATCATCTGTTGCCGTGCTACTAGTAGTAGGACTTTCAGGAGTATTACCATCTATAATACCATTTGAACCGTGACCACCAGTTGTACCAACTCTTGTTAATTGATAATATGAAGGAACTGCAAATTGGTCATACAAAACACCATCAATAGTAAAACTTTTAATAGTTGCTGGGTCTTCATCAACAGACTGAGTATCTTCCCACTGAAATGTAACTCCAGTTCTAATACTCGCTTCTTGTACTCCAATTTGGGAAAAACCCTTAACTCCAACTAATAAAAATCCTAATAGGATAACTATTTTTAAATTTATTTTTGAGTAATGTTTTAAATTCATAATGAATGAAATTTTGTTAACATAAATATTTTACATAATAATAGAGCCAACTCTAAAGCAAAAACAAACATTTTGCTTATTTATTGAAGTTTATTCTATTATAAATTTACTTTATTAATATGGGGAAACTAATTTATCCGTGGGGACAGATTATATAATTTCTTTTGCAAATATAATACATATGTACTAAACGAATTCTTCAATTTTATTAATTGTTACGTATATTTAACAAATGGAAAATTTTAAAGAATAAATGGAGTTCAATATTCACAAAATAAATGCGTAGCTCCTATTTTTTTCAAACAATTTAGACTTTTAACACCTATTATTATAATCTAAAAAACTTTTAAATTGTAGCACTTAAAATCTTAACCAGATACCATCTACGAAACCCTTGTAGTTAAAAAAATATTGCTATAATTATAAGTCTTAAATTCAAAAATACTACTTTTGCGAATCTACTAAATTTAATTTTATTAAATAATAATGAAAAAATTTACTAAAAACACTTACATCAATTGGTATAAGGATATGTTATTTTGGAGAAAATTTGAAGACAAATTAGCTGCACTTTACATCCAACAAAAGGTAAGAGGATTCCTTCATTTATATAATGGTCAGGAAGCCGTTTTAGCAGGTGCTTTGCACGCAATGAAAGAAAACGATAAAATGATTACTGCTTACCGTAATCACGTACAACCAATTGGTTTAGGTGTTGATCCAAAAAGGATTATGGCCGAACTATTAGGAAAAGATACTGGAACCTCGAGAGGTATGGGTGGTTCAATGCATATTTTTTCTCCTAAACACAATTTTTATGGTGGACACGGAATTGTTGGTGGACAAATTCCTTTAGGAGCTGGTTTAGCTTTTGCTGATAAGTATTTTGAACGTGATGGAGTTACTTTAACCTATTTTGGTGATGGTGCTGCACGTCAAGGATCGTTACACGAAACTTTTAATATGGCTATTAATTGGAAACTTCCTGTAGTATTTGTTTGTGAAAACAATGGATATGCAATGGGAACTTCAGTTGAAAGAACTGCCAACCACGATGATATCTGGAAACTTGGTTTAGGGTACGAAATGCCTTGTGGACCTGTAGACGGTATGGACCCTGTTGCAGTAGCTGAAGCCATGCATGAAGCTATTGAAAGAGCAAGACGAGGAGATGGACCAACTTTATTAGATATTAAAACCTATAGATATAGAGGACATTCAATGAGTGATGCTCAACATTATAGAACAAAAGAAGAAGTTGAAGAATACAAAAAAATAGATCCAATTTCACAAGTTTTACAAGTAATTAAAGACAAAAAATATGCGTCTGAAGATGAAATAAAAGCTTGGGATAAAGAAGTTAAAGATAAAGTTGCTGAATGTCAGAAATTTGCAGAAGAATCTCCATTCCCAGACAAACAACTTTTATACGATATAGTTTACGAACAAGAAGATTATCCATTTTTAAAACATAGATAATGGCAGAAATTATTACAATGCCCCGATTAAGTGATACAATGACAGAAGGAGTTGTAGCAGAGTGGTTAAAAAAAGTAGGTGATAAAATTGAAGAAGGAGATATTTTAGCTCAAATTGAAACTGACAAAGCAACTATGGAATTTGAATCTTTTAACGAAGGTTATTTATTACATATTGGATTGCAAGAAGGTGAAACAGCACCTGTTGATAGCTTATTAGCAATTATTGGTGAAAAAGGTGAAGATATTTCTGCTTTATTAGCTGAAGGTGCTAATGCAGCTCCAGTTAACGAAGATACTCCAGCACCAGCTACTGAAGAAGTGGCTGCTCCAGCAAAATCTGAACCAGAAACTGAAGCCTTTGTTGTTCCAGATAACGTTACCGTAGTTACAATGCCGCGTTTAAGTGATACTATGACGGATGGTACGGTAGCTTCTTGGATGAAAAAAGTTGGTGACACAGTTGCTGAAGGAGATATTCTTGCAGAAATTGAAACAGATAAAGCTACAATGGAGTTTGAGTCTTTTAACGAAGGTACTTTACTATACATTGGATTACAAGAAGGAGAAAATGCACCCGTGGATTCTTTATTAGCTATTATTGGTGAGGCAGGAACTGATGTAACCGCAGTAGTATCTGGGTTTACAAGTGCCGCTCCTAAAGCTGAAAAAACAGAAGCTCCTGTTGCTGAAAAATCTGCTCCGGTTGAAGATAAAAAAGCTCCTGCTGCTAAAAAAGAATCAACTACTGCTACTAAAAAAATTAGCGCTATTAATTCTGAAAACGGGCGTATTATAGCTTCTCCTTTAGCGAAAGCTTTAGCAGAAGAAAAAGGAATAAATTTAGCTAAAGTTGTTGGAACTGGTGAAGGTGGAAGAATTGTAAAAATTGATATTGAAAATTACAATCCTGTTGTTGAAGTTGAAAATTCTAACGCAACAGTTACAGCAGCTCCTGTAGGAGAAATTAGTAAAACAGAAGTAAAAAATTCGCAAATGCGTAAAGCAATTGTTAAAGCACTAGACCACTCTCAAAATACCGCGGTTAACTTCACAGTTACTATGGATATTGATATGGACAATGCTATTGCTTCTAGAAAGTTAATAAACTCAATACCAGACACTAAAGTTTCATTTAATGATTTAGTTGTAAAAGCTACAGCTATGGCATTAAAATTACACCCACAGGTTAATACAGAGTGGACTAATGAACAAACTATCTACAACAACCATATTTCTGTTGGTGTAGCAGTAGCTATTGAAGACGGATTAGTAGTACCTGTAATTCCTTTTACTGATACTAAAAGTTTAACTCAAATTGGTGCTGAAGTAAAAGATTTAGCAATAAAAGCTAAAAACAAAAAGTTAACTCCAGATGAAATGTCTGGTTCTACTTTTACAGTTTCTAACCTTGGTATGTTTGGTGTAGATCACTTTACTTCTATTATAAACCAACCAAATTCAGCTATTTTATCTGTAGGTGGTATTAAACAAAAGCCTGTAGTTAAAAATGGAGAAATTGTTGTTGGAAATATAATGACATTAACATTAGCTTGTGATCACAGAACAATTGATGGTGCCGTTGGTGCAGCATTTATGAATACTTTAAAACAGTATATTGAAAATCCAGTTACTATGATTGCATAGTTAATTACTTAAAATAAATTTTAAAACCCATTGTTTAAAACAATGGGTTTTTTATTACCCTTAAAACATTTATAAGATATAATTATAGTTATTGAAATTTTAATAAATAAATACTATAGATAATGATTAAAATATAAGAGATTTAAAGAGTTTTTAAAAAACAATAAAGGAAAGTGTTAACTTGAAATAAATAGACTATAAAAACACTTAAAACAGCCTCGCGTATTATTTTTTATAAAAAAAGGTACAAAAAATTAAATTTTACTAAAATTAAATCTTCAGAATAAAAAAAATTTAATTCATTTAAAAAACGTTAAACAATTTTTGTAATTTACTTTTTTCAAAAAAATATTTTATCCCTAATGAAAATATCTATTCCAGGAAATAAAAATTTTAACATAAAAAATTTAGTTTTAGACTACAATGGCACTATTGCAAATAACGGTCAGTTAATTATTGGTGTTGAAAAAGCAATTAATACACTTTCTAAAGAAATTAAAATTTATGTAATTACAGCAGATACTTTTGGAACAGTGGAAACTGAATTAAAAAATGCGAATTGCAAAATTTTAAAAATTGGAAAAGAAAACCAAAATCAACAAAAATTAGATTTAATTTTAAAATTGAATCCAAATAATACTGTAAGTTTTGGAAATGGTAAAAATGATGAATTAATACTGAAAGAGAGCGCTATTGGTATTGGTATTCTTGAAAATGAAGGCATTTACGCTAAAAACTTATTGAACGCTGATATTTTATCTGCAAAAACATTTTAAATGCTTTTGAACTGCTATTAACACCTAACAAGTTAATTGCGACTTTACGAAATTAATTTTTTTAATCTTACAAAAACATATACATATAAACTACGCTAGAGGTTAAAGCGCATCTTATTTTTAAAAAAAATAGCGAGTAGTTAAAGAGAAACCCAAAAATTAAATACAAAAAAAACCTCCACAAATTGTGAAGGTTTTAGAATATTTTTAAAAGTAAAATTACTTTTTAAATTTAGCATACTTGTTTTTGAACTTGTCAATACGTCCAGCAGTATCTATTAACTTAGATTTACCAGTGTAGAAAGGGTGTGATGTTCTTGAAATCTCTAATTTTACTAAAGGATATTCAACACCATCTACTTCTAATGTTTCTTTTGTGTTCACTGTTGAACGAGTTAAAAACACATCTTCATTAGACATATCTTTAAATGCTACCATTCTATAATTTTCTGGATGTATACCTTTTCTCATCTTAACTCGTTTTAATTCTGTTTTTATTTTTAAGACTGCAAATTTAACTATATTTTTGAAACTTCAAACAAATAATTTATTTTATTTACACAAATATATAAAAAAAGCTATTAAAGTTATGTTCAATAAATTAACAGTTCTATTTCTTACCCTTGCATTGGTACTAAACTCATGTAAAAGTGAGTACAAATTTATAATAAATGCTCCTAAAAAAGTACAAATTAACCAAACTTTAAAAGTTTCGGTAAGTGAAAAGGGTGAAAAACCAATAAAATCAGTACAATTTTCGATCGATAATAAAAAAATTTCTTCAGAAGGAAACTCGGCAACTATTGATATTTCAAATTATAAATTAGGAAAACATCAAATTATAGCATTGGTGTTTTATGAAGATAAAACTGAAAAAATTACAACACCTGTTTACTTTCTAGCCGACAAAGCTCCTGATGTATACACGTATAAAATAATAAACACTTATCCGCACGATTCTAAAGCTTACACACAAGGTTTGGAATATTACAATGGATTTTTATATGAAGGAACTGGAAGAAACGGAACTTCATGGGTTAGAAAAGTTGATTTAAAAACTGGTAAAGTTTTAAAACAAGTAGATTTAGATAAAGCTTATTTTGGTGAAGGAATCACCATTTTTAATCATAAAATTCATCAATTAACTTGGAGAGCCGGAAAAGGAATTGTTTACAATATTGATAGCTTTGAGAAAGAAAAAGAGTTTAAATACACTAAAAGTCTTGAAGGCTGGGGATTGACACATAATGGCGAAAAATTGATTAAAACTGACGGAACGGAACGTATTTGGTTTTTAAACCCTGAAACTCATATAGAAGAAACCTATATTGAAGCCTATACTAATAAACGTAAGGTTGAAAATTTAAATGAGCTCGAATACGTAAACGGACTTATTTATGCTAATATTTGGCAACAGAACTCTATTATAATTGTAAATCCTAAAAATGGTAAAGTTGAAGGTGTTGCAAATTTAAATTCATTAAAAAAAGAAATTTTAAAACAACAAAATTTAGATGAGCAAGACGAAGTTTTAAACGGAATTGCTTACGACAACGAAAATAACCGTTTGTTTGTTACTGGAAAACACTGGAGCAAACTTTATGAAATTGAATTAATTAAAAAATAAACTTTCATATTTTATTTTTACATTTACAAAAACTTCAAAATGCGTTACAACCTCACATTTTTAATTGTTATTTTATTAATTGTATTTTCTTCATGTAGAAAAGACTTTACTTCTACTTTAAGTTCGGGTGGTGAATTAACTTTTTCTAAAGACACCGTATATTTAGATACCGTTTTTACCAATATTGGAACAAGTACTTACAATTTAAAAGTATACAATAAAAGCGGCAACGATATTTCAATACCAACTATTGCTTTAGGTCGTGGAGAAAATTCGTTTTACAGACTAAATGTTGACGGAATTCCAGGTAAAAGTTTTGAAAATGTAGAAATATTAGCAAAAGACAGTATTTTTATTTTTATTGAAACAACTATTGATTATAATAACGTAGTTAATCCAATTTATATAGATTCTATAGTATTTAATAGTACTCAAATAGAGCAAAATGTTAAATTAGTAACATTGGTTGAAGATGCTAATTTTTTATTCCCTTCAAAATCTTCTGATGGAATTATTGAAACTATAAAAACTGGTATTGATGATGATGGAAGTGATATTACAGTTCAAGGGTTTTATTTAGGTGATAATACAACTTTCACTAACAATAAACCTACAGTAATTTATGGATATTGTGCTGTACCAGAAGATAAAACCTTAACTATTGAAGCTGGTGCAAGAATTCATTTTCATGCAAATTCAGGATTAATTGTAGATAAAAATGCTACTTTAACTATTGAAGGGGAATTAGACAACCAAGTTATTTTAGAAGGTGATAGATTAGAACCTTATTTTACTGATGTTCCAGGGCAATGGGGAACTATTTGGCTACGTGCCGGAAGTAAAAACAACAACATAGAAAACGCAATTATTAAAAATGCTTCAATTGGTGTAATTATAGATTCTATTGGTAGTGTAACCGAACCAGCGCTCACACTTAAAAACACCCAAATATACAATAGTTCAAACTACGGTTTATTAGGAAGACAAACTAATATTTATGGCGAAAATGTAGTAATCAATAATAGTGGTTTAATTTCATTAGCCTGTACTATTGGTGGAAATTACAACTTTACACACTCTACTTTTGCTAATTATTGGTCAAGTAGTTTACGTGAATATCCAAGTGTTTTAATTAACAACTATTATTCGTATTACAATGAAAATGGAACTGAAATTTATGTGGTTAGCGATTTAAACCAAGCTAATTTCACCAATTGCATTATAGATGGAAACAGTAATATAGAATTATTAATAGATAAAATTGAAGGTTCGCAATTTAATTATGATTTTAAAAATAATTTAATCCGTTTTAATGATTACAATAATAATTATGAAGGGATAGCTGAATACAACTTTGAAGATACAACACATTTTTTAAATAATATTATAAACGGTGAAGCCGACTTTAAAAATTCTTCAGAAAACGAATTAATTATTGGTGAGAATTCAGAAGCTAACGGAAATGCTTTAGAAACTGCATCAAATTTAATTCCATTAGATATTTTAGGAGTTACAAGAACTATTCCGGCAGATATTGGTGCTTACCAACATATAACTTTTGAAGAAGAATAAAATGAATGTAATTATAACTGGAACAAGTAGAGGAATTGGTTTTGAATTAGCGCAATTATTCGCAAATAATAATTGTAATGTGTTAGCTTTATCTAGAAATTCTGAACCTATAAATTCGCTTCAAAATAAAAACATTAAGGCAATTTCAGTTGATTTAGGAAACTCTGAAGACCTAAATAAAATAACAACATTTATATCAAAAAACTGGAAACAAGTAGATATATTAATCAATAATGCTGGAAAATTAATTAACAAACCTTTTGAAGAATTAACTTCAACCGATTTTTTAGAAGTTTACCAAGTAAATGTTTTTTCGGTTGCTGAATTAACCCAGCAACTACTTCCCTATTTAAAAAAAGGAAGTCATGTTGTAAATATTAGCAGTATGGGAGGCGTTCAAGGAAGTTTAAAATTCCCAGGATTAGCTGCCTACAGTTCAGCAAAAGGAGCAATTATTACATTAACAGAGTTGTTAGCAGAAGAATACAAAGAACAAGAAGTTTCGTTTAATGTTTTAGCATTAGGAGCCGTACAAACCGAAATGCTAGAAGAAGCATTCCCTGGTTATAAAGCACCTGTTTCAGCTAAAGAAATGGCAGCTTACATTTACAATTTCTCAATTACTGGAAATAAATTTCACAACGGAAAAATTATAGAAGTTTCGTCAACAACTCCATAAATGATTAAAGAAATTTCAAAATACATACCTACAAATTCCATTGATTTAGTGGGTGAAATTCTTGTAAAAAATCCAATTTCAATAAAAGTTGTTAATCAAAGAGCTACAAAACATGGAGATTTTAAAGTTTTAAGAAACGGAAAAACTCAAATTACAATTAACAACAACCTAAACAAATATCAATTTTTATTAACGTTAATTCATGAAATTGCTCATTTTGAAACGTTTAGAAAAAGTAGAAGAGTAAAACCACATGGTATTGAATGGAAACGTAATTTTCAATATTTAATGCTCCCTTTTTTACAACCAACCATATTTCCAAATTCTTTATTACCTTACCTTGCAAATTATTTAAAAAACCCAAAAGCAAGTACTGGTAGCGATGTTAATTTAAGTAGAGCTTTACTTTATTATAGCGAAACTTCAACAAACAATTATATATTTGAATTAGAAGTTGGAACACTTTTCAATTATAAAAATAAAACCTATAAACTAGGCAAAAAAAGAAGAACTCGATTTGAATGTTTAGAAATTAAAAGTAAAAAGTTATATTTATTCAATCAAAATGCTGAAATTGAAATTATTAAAAATAAAATGTAGTTATGGAAAATAACAATTCAACAAACTCTTCAGAAAATAAAACTAATACTCCGCCTCAAAAAGCTGATGTTAAAACTATTTTTGAAAGTATAAAAGCATTTTTTATTGATTTGTTAGATATCCGACATGATACTGATAAAAAAGCTACTATTCAAGATATTAAAGATAGTATTTCCATGAAAGGTCATACAGCTTGGATTTTAGTTTTTTCTATTGTTATTGCCTCTATTGGATTAAATGTTAGCTCTACAGCTGTTGTAATTGGAGCCATGCTTATATCTCCACTAATGGGACCCATTTTAGGAGTTGGACTATCTATTGGAATTAATGATATTGATACTTTAAGACGCTCTTTAGTAAATCTAGGCGTTATGGTTGGATTGAGCTTATTAACCTCTACATTATTTTTTATATTCCCAATTTTTCAAAATGAAACACCCGAAATTTTAGCACGTACAGCGCCAGATGTTAGAGATGTATTTATTGCTATTTCTGGTGGTTTAGCTTTAATAATAGCTTTAAGTAGAAGAAACCAACAAACTAATACTATTGCAGGTGTTGCTATTGCTACAGCGCTTATGCCTCCACTTTGTACAGCTGGATACGGAATTGCAACTTTAAATCTGAACTACTTTTTTGGAGCCATGTTTTTGTTTACTATTAACACTATTTTTATTGCTTTAGCAACCTTTGTTATAGTTAAATTTTTGCGCTTTCCAATGTTAAAATACATTAATTCGGCAAAAAGAAAACGTATTGCTCGTTTAGCTTCTTTTGTGGCTGTTTTAGTTTTTGCAGGAAGTATTTATATGTTTTTAAACTTGTTTCAAGAAAATCAATTTAAACAACACGCACAAAATTTAATTAATGAAATAAAAGAAAGTGGAATTAGTATAATTGATGAAGATGCTGATAATATTAGCTACGAAAATAAATATATTAAACTTGTAGTTTATGGAAATAAACTTTCAGAAAGTGATATTAAAAAATGGAACGATCGTTTACCAGATTATGGGTTAAGTGGAACTGAATTAAAATTTCAACAAGGTATAGATGATTCTGATTTAAGACACGAAGTAAAAAACCTTTCTGAATTATATGCTCAAAATCAAAAAATTATTTCTTCTAGAGATGAAACTGTAAAAGAAAAAGAGGAAAAAATAAAACTTTTAACTCAACAACTTTCTAGCTATATAGATAATGAAATACCTTTTATTCAAATTAGTAAAGAAGCACAAATAAATTATACTGGTTTAGCTAATTTAAGCTATGCTAAAACACTTCAAACAAATTTTGAATCTATTGATACTGTAACAGTTTTTAATGCTAAATGGTACGATACTATAGCAAATGTACCTCAACAACAAAAACAATTAAAAAACTGGTTAAAAACTAGATTAGAATTAGACACACTACAACTAATTAATAGGTAATTTTATTTCTAAAATTAAAAATCAATAATAATTCCAAATCTAGGTAAAACAGTACCTGAAGTATTATCTATTTCTTCTAAAACATATTTTGAAGAATCTGTAGAGTTTACAACCTTATTTCCACTTTCATCTAACGTTGGAATTAAGTAAGATTGTGAAGTAGATTCACTTCCATATAAATTTTGAATATCAAAGTAAAAATTTAGTGAAAACTTCTTCCAATACCAAGTTTTATCAACTCTAACATCTAATTGGTGATACGTATCAAATCTTTCTGAATTTAATTTAGAATAATCTAAAATTCCACTATTAGAAACATCGTAATTTGAAATTATTGAAGAACTTTCAAAATCATAAGGTGTGTAAGGTTGCCCTCCAACTAATCTAAACTTACCTCCTATTTCCCAATTCTTTTTCAATTTCTTACCTCCAGTAATTGTTAGTAAATGTCTATTATCCCAAGACGAAGGAATATAAGTATCTAATTCATTCTTAAATTCACTTTTAACAAATGTATACGAAACAATTCCATACAATCCATTATATGATTTTTTTTGAGCCAACAGCTCAATTCCATACGATCTTCCTTTAGACGTAGAAGTAACCTCCTCGTTACCAACAACTCCAAAATCTGAACCTAAATTAGCTAAACTTATTTGATCTCTTATTGAAAATGGATAATTAGCATATTTTTTGTAAAAACCTTCAATAGTAATTTTTGAAGTAGATTCTGGATTTAATTCAACACCTGCAACATAATGTGTAGATTTTATATATTTTAATCCATTATCTTTATTTACCAATATATTTGAATTATTTCTATAACCCATAATTGTGTAAGCTGGCAATTGATAATAAATACCCGATGAAGCATTCAAACTTAATTTATCCGACAACTCATAAGCTAATGAAACCCTAGGTGAAAACTGATTTAATGGATTATTCATTTCAGAATTATAATTAACCGCATCTACTCTAGTTCCAAACGAAACACCTAATTTATAATCATAAAACTTTTTTGAAATTTGACCAAAAGCATTGTATTTAAACATGGTTAAATCTGAAGAAAAGTCAATTTCACTTACACCATTTGAATTTGCAATTTTTTGGTAGGTTGAATTAAAATATTTAGCATTTTCTAATCCAACACCAACATTTAATTTATAATTATTTTTTAATGAAGACGTATTTTCAAAACGCAACTTATTTTCAATTTCTTTAGAATCGTAATCAATTAATAAATCTTCACTATTGTATGTGTTATTAAAGTACTTTTTAGCATTGTTATTCCAAACATTTCTACTTAAAACCAGTTGTTGTGTAGAATGTTCTCCAAAATGTTTGTATGAAGCTCCTATTGTATAATTCCACTGTTCTTGTACGGGTATATTTGCTAAAATATATGTGTTTCTCTTAATTTTATCTTCATCAGTAATACCTTCATTTACACTTTCATTTAATTTAAAATTGTCTATAGCTCCAAGCCCAATTAATGAGATCTCGCTTTTATCCGATAGTTTATGTTTTACATTTAATTGAAAATCGTTGTACGTTGGTAAAAAAGGAAGTTTTATAAGCTTAAATAAAAATTGTAAGTATGATTGCCTAGCAGACACCATAAACGTAGTTTTATCACCCAACGGTCCATCTAAAGTAATTCCAGCATCAGAAGTTCCAAGAGTAGCTCTTGTATTTAATTTTTCTGGATTACCTTCTTTTTGAGTGAATTCAATAACCGAACTTAAAGCATTGCCTCTATTTGCTGAAAAAGCGCTTGTATAAAAGTCTACTTTTCTAATTAAATCTGCATTTATTATACCTACAGGACCACCAGAAGATCCTTGTGTTTGAAAATGATTAATAACCGGAACTTCTATACCATCTAAATAAAATTTATTTTCTGAAGGAGCTCCACCTCTAATAATAATATCGTTTCTAAATCCAGGATTAGATGCAACACCTGGCAACGATTGAATTACTTTTAAAATATCTCTATTTCCTCCTGGATTTTTTTCTATTTCGGCTATACCCAACGTTTGTGCTGAAAGTGGATTTTCAATAGATTTTTTAAATATTTTACTTTTTACAACAACTTCATTTAACTGCTCGTTATCTTGTTGTAATTCAATAAGTATATATGGAGATTTATCTATAGTAACTAAATAATCTTCAGAAATTACAGATTGATACCCTATGGATGAAACCTGAACTTTTACATAACCTAAAGGAACATTCTTAATTTCAAAATCACCACTTTCATTTGAAGAAGATCCAATAGTTGCATCAAGTACCACAACATTTACATAAGGAATGACTTCTCTTGTTTGAGAATCAATAATTTTACCTTTAATAACTCCTGTATTTTGAGAAAAAGAAAGTAAACAGCTAAAAACAACTAATAAGCAAAAAAGAAATTTAGTTTTCATATTTAAACAATTTATACAAATATATTTATTTTGTTTAGTATTTAGCAATTTTTATTAAACATTTTAAGGTTAAATCTAAAAAAAGCCTCAAATATTAATTTGAGGCTTGTGGTGAGAGAAGGATTCGAACCTTCGAAGACATAGTCAGCAGATTTACAGTCTGCCCTCGTTGGCCACTTGAGTATCTCACCTCTAGTTTTCAACTAAAAAACTTCTCTATTCAAGAAGTTTTTGTGACCTGGCTGGGGCTCGAACCCAGGACCACCTCCTTAAAAGGGAGGTGCTCTACCAACTGAGCTACCAGGTCATTTTTTTCCTTTAGCGGGTGCAAATATAAAAGTATATTTTAAATAAACAAACCAAATTTTTATTTTGTTTCATTTAAATAAGCTTCTCTAACTTTTCTAAATAAATTAGAAGAATACACAAATTCTACAACTGCTTCATTTTCAGTTTTAAACATTTCTTTGTTTGAACCTTCCCAAGCCTTAACACCATCTTTTAAAAAAATAATTTTTTCTCCAATTTCCATTACAGAATTCATATCATGAGAATTTATAATAGTAATTATATTATACTCTTCTGTTATTTCTTGAATTAAGTTATCAATTATAGTAGCTGTTTGTGGATCTAGTCCAGAATTTGGCTCATCACAAAACAAGTATTTTGGATTCATTACAATAGCACGTGCAATTGCAACTCTTTTTTGCATTCCTCCAGAAAGTTCGGCTGGAAATTTTTTATTTGCATTTTGTAAATTTACTCTATCCAACACAAAATTAACCCTGTCTAACATTTCAGATCTAATTTGCCTTGTAAACATTTTTAAAGGAAACATAATGTTTTCTTCAACTGTTAAGGAATCGAACAATGCACCACCTTGAAATACCATTCCCATTTCTTTTCTTAACTGTCTTCTTGATTTTATAGTTAGTTCAGTATGTTTTCTTCCATCAAACTCTATAATGCCTTGCTCTGGAACATGCAACCCTAAAAGACACTTTAAAAACACTGTTTTACCTGAACCACTTTGCCCAATAATCATATTGGTTTTTCCTTTTTCAAAAGTGGTTGAAACACCTTTTAAAACTTTAGCTTCTCCAAAACTTTTATGTAAATCTGTAACTTTAATCATTATCCTAAAAGCATTTGAGTTAAGAAATAATTTAATAAAATAATAACAATACTTGTCCAAACTACAGCCATTGTACTTGCTCTACCAACTTCTAACGATCCTCCTTTTACATAATATCCATGGTATGCTGGAATGGTAGCAATTGCAAAAGCAAAAACTACTGTTTTAGTAAGTGCATATTTTAAAAAATATGGATTGAAATCTAACTGAATTCCGTAAATAAAATCTTCGCTAAAAAATAAATCTGTTAATAATCCTGCACAGTAACCTCCAAAAATTCCTAAAAATATAGATAGCATAACTAACAACGGATAGAAAAATAATGCCGCAATTATTTTGGGTAATACTAAATAATTTAAGGAGTTTATTCCCATTACTTCTAAAGCATCAATCTGTTCGGTAACTCTCATAGTTCCTATACTCGAAGTTATATAAGATCCAACTTTTCCTGCTAAAATAATAGACATAAATGTTGGAGCAAATTCTAATATTATACCTCGTTTTGTAGCAAATCCAATTAAGTATTTTGGAATAAAAGGACTATCAACATTTAATGCTGTTTGAATTGCAACAACACCTCCAACAAAAAATGAGATAAACATTATAATTCCCAAAGATTTTAATCCCAAATCCTCAACTTCTCTAAATAGCATTTCTTTAAAAACAGACCATTTCTGGGGTTTTCTAAAAACTTGTTTCAGCATTATAAAATACTTACCAACATGTTCTATATAATTCATTCAAATAAGTTTTTCGCTAAAATATTAAATTTAAATAAGGTAGATTCTTTAATAACTCATAAATTTAATAGTATAATTTAAAATATAAACCTTTTAAAGCTAATAATTAACTTTAACAAAAGTGCAATATTGACTTTTAAGAATTAAAATAAATATAACAACATTAGCCCTAAACCAATAATAGAACTTGTTACAAACCAAATTATACTGTTTTTAGTGAGGTTTTAAAATAAGGTTATACATCTAATTAGAATGAAATAAAAGCCCCCATTTAGAGGGCTTTTATTATTAGTACATATTTGTATTGTTAAGTTTTCCCATATTTATATCATGATTAATAGCTGTACTAGGAATAACTTTATGTATTTCTACTTTAGGAATAGAAATTACGGCATTTAATAAACTTGTTAAATCGTTCACATTAACATTATTACAAGCTGCACACTCTTCTTGATAAAACTTATAACCAGTATTTCTACCTTCATAAATATAAGAAACATACTCAAATTGATGACCATCAATTGCCCAAGGCGAAAATATTTCACTTGATTTGTTGAATACTATTGTAGCTGTCCATGAACCTGTTTTAGCTAACGACATTCCTTCAATTAAAACACACGGTTCTAAAACTACTTGTTTATCAAAATATGTAATTGGTTTTACTGCATTTTTAAATACTTCAGATTTTGTAAATTGAATTGAGTTATGTTTCATATCAATACCTTTTACAACTCTTACATTTCCAACTGGCGCTTTATTACTTCGTAATGCCGAAACCATTAAAGTTGAGTTAGTTGCTGTTAGCGTTTTACTTTTTGCAACCATATTAACCGAAGTTTCTAAACCTTCATTTTCAATAGCCATAAACAACAATCCATCTGGATAAAACCAATCTGATTCAATTATAAATCCATCAATATTTATTCGAGCTTTTACTTTATCCATTGGAGAAATAGCTATATTATCAAACTCGAAAAAACCTAAAGGAGCTACTACTTCCTTAACATATTTTTTAGCTCTATTTTTAAAAGTATCTTTATTTCTTGTAGTTCTAACCATTGGTTTTTTTAACACCCCTTTTTGAACAACTTTTTTATTTGGCAAAGTTTTAATATTACTATTGTTTACTCTTTTTATTTTTGCGTTTTTTGAAATATTATTATTGCTATTTTCAGGATTTTTTATTGAAATTAAAGGAGCAATTAATTCAGCTTGAGGTAACGGCTGAACAATTATTTCAATTTTACCTTGATACGTTATTGGCTGCATAAAATATGGAGTTACTCTAAAATTAGGTTTAAGAAGTTTTAAATTATTTTCTTGAGGATTACTTTTAACAGTTTTTGGTTCATCAAAAGTGTTTACTTTAGAATTTACACTTCCTCTTACAAAATCTGCATAATAATCAGCAATTTGAAACTTAATTTCTTGAAAAGGAATAGTTGTTTTAACACCATCAGTTCTTGCTGCTGCCGAATCAATTTTTATACTCACTAAATCGCCTTTCACCAACTGAATATCTTTTCTTGAAAATTTTCCTTCAGATGTAGTTGTTGCCTCATATTTTTCTTCAACACCATTTTTATGAGTGACAAATATTTCTACTTCACCAACATAAGGTTTTGGGTTTTCTAAATCAGCTATATTTGAAATTTTTCCTTTTACTCTATCATTATATGCGCAAGCTTCAGTAACTGCAAGTTTATAAGCACCAAAATTTCGAGTACTTTTTTCCCAAAGAACAAAAAGCTCATCGTATATCGTAAATTTTTTAGAAACTATTTTTCCATCAGCTTTTACCCTAAATCCCATATTAGCATCTAAAGCAGTTGTATCTCCTAATTTTACCTCTACATTTGCTTCTAAACCTCCTCTAACTCTTAAATCTAAAACATTATAACCTTTAAATTTTAATTTTGCTTTACACTCTACACCAGCCAATGCTTTAATTTTACCATTTACCTGATAATCAACATCACACCAACTTGTAGTTTCATGTACTGTACTAACACTTTTAGGAATATACCAAAATGTACCTCCTCTAATTCCAGCAACAAAATTAATTCCTTGATCTACTTCCGCCACTAAAGTAACCTCTCCATTTACTGCAATAACTAAAAAAACTCCAACCTTGCAATTTCCAATTTTTTCAACAGGAATATCAAAACCGTAAATTGGGATAAGCTGTTCATGCTCTAACTTTAAATCTGAACTTACTTTTAAATCAATTCTTTCTTCGGTTTTAAACACTAATTTATAACCTCCATTTTTAGAATACTTACCTTCAACTCTTGGATTATTAAAACCTATATAACCATCTAATTTTACTTTAAATTCAATTTTAGTTTCTGAATTTTCAGTTTTATCGTTGTCTTCAAACAATGTATATTCTTCATCTTCAAAACTTATTTTTATATCATAATCGTCTCCTGCTCCAGACGATTCAACTTCTACACTATCAATAGCCATTTCTGTATTTGCAAGCGTTAATTTAACTTCTTGCAATGGCACTTCAATATCTTCAAATACATCTTTTAAACGAGGCATAAATCCAATAATTTCAGTATCACTTACAATGACTGGTTGAAAAACCAAATCAGATTCTGGATCTACATAAATACTATCTTCATGAGGTTTAATTGCTCCTAAATCAACTGTTTTAATTAAACCATTATTACTCATGTGCTGTATTAAATTATTTTTTAATACTGGCTTCATAATAGCTACATTTGATTTATACTGATACGTTACGTTTTTAAATTCTCCTTTTACCTCGCCTTGTAAAATTGCTCTTTCAGCTATTGGAGAGGTTATTATAGAAGTAGTTTGAAGATCATTTTTAATAACAAATTTTTCTACTTTTTCTAAATTAAGTATGTTTTTGTTTTGAGAATAGGTGTAAAACGAACTCAATAGTAATATACTTATTAGAAAAAAAATTACTTTTTTCATAATACTATAATTAATCAATTTTTAATTGCGGATGTGATAGTAGTTAATACATTCAATAATAATGAAAGCCGCGTTCAGTTTTTGATTTTTTACGAGTTCTTACATAATTTTAATATGCAATTTTGATGTTGCGTAGAATTTCTTTTTCTTATACTTTTTAATTTTTAAATTTATACTCTTTTACAAAACATAACTATTTCACTTAAAGATACTTAATAATTTAATTAAAAAAAAGTAATAACTAAAAAAGCTCCCTAATTAGAGAGCTTTTTTAGTTATTTTAATATGTATTATTTAATACTTATAAACTATTGCATTTATGCTCATTCCTGCTCCAACAGAAGCAAAAATAACAGTATCACCTTTATTTACACCTTGATTTTCTATTTCTCCATTTCTCACTAAATCAAATAATATTGGCACAGTAGCTACCGAATTATTACCTAATTTATGAATACTCATTGGCATTATTCCTTGTGGTACTTTTGTTTTATATAAACGGAAGAAACGTTTGATAATGGCTTCATCCATTTTTTCATTAGCTTGATGAATAAAAATTTTCTTTATTTCAGAAATGTCAACATTTGCTCTGTCCATTGCTAATTTCATTGCTCCTGGAACATTGCTAATCGCATATTCATAAATTTTTCGACCATACATTTTTATGTAATCTGTACCATCTTTTAATTCTTTATTATAAGATTCTCCGTAAAAAAGATAATAACATTCGTCTACTGTATTAGTTTGAACAGCATGACTTAATATTCCTTTTGAAGTTTCACTTTCTTCCGCCTCAATAATACAAGCTCCTGCTCCATCAGAATAAATCATTGAATCTCTATCAAAATCATCAATAACCCTAGACAATGTTTCACTACCAATAACTAAACATTTTTTAGCTATTCCTGCTTTTATATACGCTTCTGCCTGAATTACACCTTGAATCCAACCTGGACATCCAAATAGAATATCATACGCTACACATGAAGGATTTTTTATACCTAATTTATGTTTAACTCTAGATGCTAAACTTGGTAGTATATCATTTTGAATCGAGTTTTTTTTAACGTCTCCAAAATTGTGAGCAAGAATAATATAATCTAATTGTTCTTTATCTACTCCTGAATCTTTAATTGCTTTTTCAGCAGCAAAAAAAGCTAAATCTGATGATGTTAAATTATCAGCAGCATAACGCCTCTCTTCAATACCTGTAATTGCTTTAAACTTATCTATAACAATTTCATTATCATAGCCAAAAGGGCTTCCATCTTCATTAAGAAAAGTATGATTTAAAAAGTCAGAATTTTTTACAACTTTAGTCGGAATATAACTTCCAGTTCCTGTAATTATTGAATGTTTTGTCATTATTTAATATTAAACAACAAATTTATTAAGGTAATATAAAAGAAGTAAATTTATTAAAAAATCAATACGATGCCCAACAAGCAAAAAAAAAGTAAAAAATATTATACTGAATTATAATTCAGAACTATATATAGAAAAAGGCAAATTTATTTTACGATACTCAACAGCAATAATTAATAATTTTAAAGAAAGGATTTATCGAAAGCTATTGGTAGTAAATCAATTATAGAATGTGTTTTAATAATTTTACCTTCTTCCCCTGTAAAGTAAACTTCAATTTTTTCGTTTTGCTTCACTTCATACTCTAACAGAGATTGTCTACAAGCTCCACATGGAGCCACAGGTTCTTTTAATATTTGAGATGAAGAACTTGCTGAAATGGCAAGTTTCAATATTTTTTGATTAGGGTATTGAGTAGCTGCACTCCAAATGGCAACTCTTTCTGCACACATACCTGAAGGGTAAGCAGCATTCTCTTGGTTGTTTCCTGTAACTATTTCTCCATTTTCGAGCAATAATGCAGCACCAACACTAAATTTAGAATAAGGAGCGTAAGCCGTTTGCTTTGCTTCAATTGCTTTACTCATTAATTTCTGAACACTTGAAGGAAGCTCTTCAAATGTATTGTAAACTCCAATATTAATTTTTAACTCAATATTTTTCATTAAAAAAAGTAAGATTAATAATATTCAAACATATCTCCAAAATCAAACGACAACGAGAAACGAAGTGTATTTTCTAATGGATTGTTAATATCTGACGCATTGAATAAATAAGACATATCTAAACGCGTACTTTTAAATTTAAATCCTGTTCCTAATGTAAAATATTTACGCGCACCTTTTGTATCGCTTTCATTAAAATACCCTGCTCTAACAGCAAATGAATCGTCGTATAAATATTCTGCACCTAAAGCCCAAGTAAACTCCTCTATTTCTTCGCTAAAACCTCCTGGAGCATCACCAAACGAAGCCAACATACCTTCAAAAAAACCTGAATCTTCTTGTGTGTATGGTGGTTCACCATCTTCAGAAACACTTGGTGTTGGCACTAATAGCTTATTAAATTCTGCAAATACGCCAACTTTATTATAACTATCTAATATAAAATCAAAACCACCACCAATTCTTAAATTTGTTGGAATAAAGTTTTCATTATCATCATTTGTGTATGACACTTTTGGTCCTATATTTGAAATATTAAAACCAGCTCTCCAAACACCATTAAAATCTCCGTAATTAGCTTCATCAGATTCAAAATATCCTGAAATATCAACAGCAAATGTATTTACCGCAGATAAATCTGTATCTCCAGACTTAATACCTAAATCTGAACGTATGTAACGAAGTGTTACACCCATACTGTAGGTTTCACTTAACTTCATAGAGTATGAACCATCTAATGAAAATTCATTTAAATTTTCAGTTCCTTGATCTCCACCAAAATCATCTGTTAATTGAATTTCTCCTAAATTAAAATATTTAAGGCTTGCTGCCCATGCGCTTCTATCATCTATTCTATTGGCAAAACTTACACCTCCTAAAAATACATCATCGGTTAATTCTCTTAACCAAGGAGTGTACATAACACCAATTGTAAACTGATATGGATGAAATGCATATTTAGCGGCATTGTAATGTTGAGAAAACGAATCTGGCGCTGTTGCCACACCAATATCACCCATTCCACCTGCTCTGGCATCTGGCGCTATTAATAAAAATGGAGCTGCTGTTGTAATTGGGTTTGAGTCGTCTTGTGCTTGAACTTTTACAAAAGAAACTAAAACTACTAAAATTGCTAGAAATATTTTTTTCATCCTTGTTTTTTTAACTTCACAAATATCTTAAATTATTACTGAAGTATTACTAATTTTTCTACTTTTTCTGCTGTTGAATTTGTATTCAACGATTTTACCTTTAACTTATAAATATAGGTTCCTTTCCCTATTTTTGAACCAAAATCATCTAAACCATCCCAAGTAATTGTTCGTGATAAATTTCCTTCTGATTGTACCGTTTGGTTTATTGTTTTAACCAACTTACCTGAAACAGTAAAAATTTGAACTCTAACTTGCAATAATTCATTTGGTTTATTGTGATTAAACCAAAATTCAGTATAGTTTATAAAAGGGTTTGGATAATTTAAAACATTACTTAATTCTAGATTTCCATCACCTACAACAAAAAATGTTAACGTTGCTTCAGATAAATTATTGTATGAATCCCATGCTTTTAATGTAATTGTGTGTAATCCTGGCTCTAAATCGCTTAATTGATAAGATGCTTTACCTTTTGTAAAATCATCTAACTCGGTTTGGTAATAATCATTTAAAATAATTGGATTGGATTGGTCTCCATCAATTATTGCAACAATATCATGATCTACCGCTGTAATGGATGTATTTATTCCACTTTCATCTTCCAATACCGCAATAAATAAAGGAGATTGATTTGTAGTACCACCTTCAACAAAGGTTAAATCATTCATGTATAATTGTACTGTTGGACCTTTTGAATCTTCGGGTGCATTTTCATTTATTCCACCAACAACTATATCTAAATTATAACCCGATCTATCTTCAATTGTATTGTTTGCATACATACTTAATCTACCATTTCCATATTCAATTTTTAAATCTCTTGGTGTAAAAAATTCGAATTCAAACATACCATTTTCTACTGTAGCTCTTCCATTAAATATTTTACTTCCATTTACATCATAATCCATAAAAATCCCATGATTATCATTATCTAATGTAGTTTTTACGAATCCTTTATCAAAAAATGTTGCAGAAATTTCACCGTTAAAATTATTTAAAAGTTGATTGTTTATATCTAAAACCTCTCCTTGCATTTTTACTAGAGACAACCCTTTAATTGTATCTAACTCTTGATTTACGTCAATATCGTTTAATTTTGTAATAGAAATTTTAGGATTTGGCACTGCTAAATGCATTGCTGGGTCTCCAAAATAGTAAATAAAGTAACGTTGAGAATTTGAAAAATTATTTTTCACTTCTAATAAAGATTCAGCAATGGAATAATTTTCGTTATTATATTCTAATAAATACTTTACCAATTCTCTATTTACAGATTGCCCAAAACTAATGTAAACTTCTCTTGCTGTTGTAATTAATGAAGCTGCTCCTCCATTTTCATTCCACAATACGTATTCACCTGCGGTATCTCTTATAGGATTATCGAATTTCGAAAATTCACAAGTAACTGTAATAAATAATGGTAGCTTTTCAAAGTTATTCCAACTTTGAATATCAGAAACTTCAAGAATACGTTCTGTAGCCCAACCATCTTCACCTCCATGTCCAAAATAATTTACCATTAACGTACCTGTTTCAATTTGATTTGTAAGGTCTGTATTTACATCTGGATATCTAGTTCCTCCAACTGATGATTCTTGGGTATAAGAATCCATGTATATTTTTTTAATATTAAAAAGTGGCTTGTTTGCTGTTATATCATCTGCAATAATTTCCATTCCTGTTTGAATAGCTTCATCATTCCCATTAGGTATTACGTTATCTAAATCATCCGCAACTAACGTAAGGTTAGTTCTCCATTGTCCAAATGTAGCTTCACTATAATAATTTAAAATTTTATCAATAATTTTTTCAGCTTCATTAACAGTTGTAATTGGAATTCTACCTATTGAAAAATCTTGTTTCTCAAAGGAAGATAATAAACCTTCGTTTTCATCCATCATTCCATAATAATCATCAGTTACATATGAAGTTGCTAGATTAAAACTATTATATGCTTCAAACACTGGTACAATATTATTGTTGCCAGTTATTCTATCTTTATAATCATAAGATGCATCTCCTAGCAAACACACATACTTAATCTGATTTGTTGTTGAATTTAGGTATAAGTGACGTAAAAAATCTCTTATTGCCGTTATATCTTTAGAGCCTGAAGAAAATTCATTATAAATTTCATTTAAATCTATAACCTTTGAAATTAATCCATTTTCTGCGTGATAATCAGCTAATCTTTGACCTTGAGTCATTAAATAATCTTGAGTTATTACCAAATAGTCTATATTATTTAAACTATGTAAATTTTGATTTTCAATTCTAGTAGATTCTATTTTTTTTGGCGTATAAAAATCATTTTCATTTAAAACAATAAATTCTTTTAAAGAGCCTCCAACACTTTTAAAGTTAAAAGTATTTGAAGTAGAATTATTAGTTTCAACAGTTGGATTTATAAAATCTGTTACATTCCAAACTTCATAAATTTGATCTGAATTTACTATTGAGTATTCAATAATATCTGCACTAGATGTTACCTCTAAATTTCTAAAAGTAAACTGATTCCCTTCAGCAATTAAATTTTTAACACCTAATATTTCTATATAATCCAAATATGCATTGGCAGACGGATTTCCATTGTTATTAAACGAAACTTCAACATTTACATCTGAATTTGTCAAAGCAATTTCTCCACTACCATCTACCGCATAGGCGTCGGTTAAACCGGAATAAGCTGGGTAGTTTATAGTAAATAAATCTTGACCCGAAACTTTAATACTCATTGACGATGATAAACTAGAAGCTACAACACCCCTAACTCTTACCAATACATTTTCCGCTGTATCTAAATTTGAAAATGGAATTGAAAAATTTTGAGTGTTTTCTATAATAAAAGATTCTCCAAACCATTGCTGACCAGTTGTAAACAAATTAACTTCATCTTTTTCATAAAAAACATAATCATGATATTTTGTTATTTCAGAAACAGAAGCGTCTGTTATTTCAGGAGAATTTTCAATTCTTTTTCCTTCTGAATTACCAACAGTTACAAAATAATAAGCCTCGTCTGAAAAAATATTATAATTGTGCTTATAATTAAATAGATTTTCGCCATCTCCATTCCAACTATGTGGACCTTGTGCATAAAACAAAATATAATCTCCACTATCAAAACTCCCATCATCTTCACCAATTACTTTTATTGCGTTTTCTTGCAATCCATCGTACCTAAATTCGTTATTAGCAAAAGGAAGCATAGCTCCACCATTTCCATAAATTTGTATGTTTTTAGGGTTTACATTACTTATGTCAATTCCTAAACTTTGTAAAAAACTTCTATCCAATTTAAAAATTCCAGTAGTATCAATAGCAAATTTAAACCATTCTCCAGAGCTTAAAACCGAGTTTTTAACACTACTTTGCTTTAAATATTTTGAAGCTTTTATACTTGATGAAAGAGTATATGTTAAATTAAAAGAAATAACTCTTTTGTAACTTTCACCTTCCTTAATTATTGGAATACATTCTATATTTCCAAAGCTTTTACCTCTTTGCTTTACAACTCTAAAATCTACACTAAAATTTGATGAAATTGACGAGGATTGTTTTAAATATACATTTATAGGCGTAAAATTTTCATACTTTACATTTGAAACAACAAAATTTCTAACATCTAAATTATCTTCAATTTTCCAAGACTGAATGTATTGAGGAATTAAATCATCATTCAAAAAATTATTTTCAACAACAGAAGTTACTATTGAATTGTTATCTTTAATTGTATAACTAGTATTGTTTTTCCAATTTAACTCAAAATGTTTACTAGTTGATTGTTGAGCAACAACACCAATTGTATGTAACAAAACAATTATAAAAAGGGTAATTTTATTTAATTCCATTGAAACTATAACGTTGTATTTTAATAGTTATTTTTAATATAATACAACATTACATATAATAAAGCATAAAAACAATCGTTAGTAAAAAACATAATTATAAATTTTTCTTGCAAAAAAATTAAATTAATGTAAATTGCGAAACATTAAAACCCTTATAAGCTTATAATGAAAATGAAAAAAATTAACAGCGTTACTAAATTAGGTTTATTAGCTATACTTATGGTATCTCTAGTAAGTTGCCATAATAGATCCTACCGTAACAATTCATCATTAACTGGCTGGAATTCGAAAGATAAATCTGCTGCCGGGTTTTCTTCAAACACAAATTATAAAGGTCAAGAAACACCTCCTGGCATGGTTTTGATTGAAGGTGGTACTTTTACAATGGGCCATGTACAAGATGATGTTTTATTTGATTGGAATACTACTCCAGTAAAACAACAAGTTCGTTCGTTCTATTTAGATGAATCCGAAGTTACTAATTCTGAATACTTATTTTATTTAGAGTACATGGAAAAAGTTTTTCCAACTAGTAACGTAAACTATAAAGATATTTATCAATCCGCTGTGCCTGACACTTTAGTTTGGAGAGATGTTTTAGGATTTAATGAATTATTAACTGAAAACTATCTTCGTCATCCAGCATATGCTGATTATCCAGTTGTTGGTGTTAGTTGGGTTCAAGCCAACCAATATTGTAAATGGAGAACTGAAATGGTAAACTCAAAAATTTTAAGAGATAGAGGTATTTTAAAAGATTTATTTAGTTTAGATTCAGTTGAAGTTATGGGTCAAAATAGATTTGATACAGATGCTTATTTAGCAAATCCAGCAAATTTATTTGAAGGAGATTCTACTATATACGCAAAAGGACTTCCAAGCAATGTTGCTCGTAAAAAAGGAGAAGCTAGACCCGAAAGAGGTGCTTTTACTGGAAGACATGCGAAAGTATCTGATGGACTACTTTCACCTAAATTTAGATTACCTACTGAAGCAGAATGGGAATATGCTGCCAAAGCTAACGTAGAAAATAGAGAATACAATAATATAAGAGGAAGAAAAAAATATGCCTGGGATGGTAAATATACTAGAAACAAATCTAGAAGAACTAAAGGCGATCAATTAGCTAACTTTAAGCAAGGTAAAGGTGATTATAGCGGTATTGCTGGATGGAGTAATGATGGAGCAGATATTACTATTGCTGTAAAACAATACGATCCAAATGCTTTTGGTTTGTATGATATGTCAGGAAATGTTGCTGAATGGGTTGCAGATGTTTATAGACCAATTATAGATAATGATGCTAATGACTTTAACTACTTTAGAGGAAATATTTTTACTAAAAAAATGATAGATGCTGAAGGAAAAGTTGTTATTGTTGATGATTTTTCAGTTGAATATGACACTCTAGATAACGGTAAATTAATACCTAAAGCATTACCTGGAAGTATTAAATACATTCCAATTACAAAACGTGATGCTTACATGCGTAATAATTATGAAAAAGCATATAATGTTGATTCAAATGATGGTGATTTAGCTTCTACTAAACTATTTGACAAAGAAGAAGATGAATTAGAAACAAAACCTAGAATGTATAATTCACCTGTGAGACCAAGAACAATTGGTGAAAGTGGTTTATTAATGCAAGAATATGATTCTGAACACAGAACTACACTTGTAAGCGATAAAACTAGAGTTTACAAAGGTGGATCATGGAAAGATAGAGAATATTGGTTAGATCCTGCACAACGTAGATATTTACCTGAATATATGGCTACAAACTATATTGGTTTCCGTTGCGCAACTACAAAATTAGGACCTATGACTTATAAACGTAGAAAACCAACTACTACAAAAGTTAGATACTAAAAAAATAATTTTATTATATATTGAAACCTCACTTTTTAGTGAGGTTTTTTTTTATATTTAAACTATGAATATTGAACAAATATATAAGCTTTATTCTCAAAGCTATTTAGTTGATACAGACACCAGGAACATTAGAAAAGGAAGTTTGTTTTTTGCTTTAAAAGGTGAAAACTTTAATGGAAATAAATTTGCTAAAGACGCTTTAAAAAATGGAGCATCGTACGCTATTATTGATGAAGAACAATTTCAAACTTCAAACAAGTTTATTTTAGTATCCAATGTACTTGAAACACTACAAAAATTAGCAAACTTTCATAGAAATCAATTAAAAATTCCTATTATTTCTTTAACAGGTAGTAACGGTAAAACAACTACAAAAGAATTGATTAACGCTGTTCTTTCAAAAAAATATAAAACTGTTGCCACAAAAGGAAATTTAAATAATCATATTGGAGTTCCATTAACATTGCTATCTATGAATTTATCTACTGAAATTGGAATAGTTGAAATGGGTGCAAATCATTTAAAAGAAATTGAATTATTAAGCTCTATTGCAGAACCAAATTTTGGATATATTACTAATTTTGGAAAAGCACATTTAGAAGGTTTTGGAGGTGTTGAAGGTGTAATTAAAGGGAAGTCTGAAATGTATAATTTTCTTCGAAAAACAAACGGAAAAGCATTTATAAATAGTGATGATGAATTACAACTAAAACAAAGTGAAGGAATTGAATCTATCAAATTTAATTCAGAAGATATTGAGTTTTTAGAAGTTAATCCCTTTGTAAAAATTCAGTATAAAAACCAAACAATTCAGAGTCAATTAATAGGTAGTTATAATTTTAATAACATTGCTGCGGCAATTACAATTGGAAACTACTTTAATGTTTCATTGGAAGCTATTAAAAAAGCTATTGAAAACTATATTCCTACTAATAATCGTTCTCAAATAATAGAAAAAAATTCAAACCAAATTCTTTTAGATGCTTACAATGCAAATCCAAGTAGCATGAAGGTTGCCCTAGAAAACTTTAATCAATTAAATAGCGGCTCTAAAATTGTGTTTTTAGGCGATATGTTTGAATTAGGAGAAACTAGCATACATGAACATCTAAAAATAGCTGAATTAGCAAGTTCATTTAATTTTAATAAAGTGTATTTAATAGGAAAAGCATTTTCTACAACTAATGTAAAAAATGCCTTTATCTATAATTCTTTTGAATCTTTTAAAAATTCAACAGATTGTAAGACTATTTCTAATTCCACAATTCTAATTAAAGGTTCTAGAGGAATGGCATTAGAACGAATTTTAGAGTTATTCTAAATTCATTAACTCTCTATGATGCTCAATTAATCCATCTATTGGACGGCGAACTATATTTCCAAGGTCTACCAAATAATATTTGGCAACATCTTCAATAATATCACGAGCAAAATAGGCTATAGAACCTACAAAATGTACTGGAACAGTTTTTGACTCCTTATAAGGTAAAATTCTATTTTTAAAGAAATCTTTCATACCTTTATGTAACACTTTATTAAAATATAGTGTTCTTTCGTTTTTCAACATAAATTCAGCAAAACTTGCCAAATAAGTATTTGGGTTTTCTTCTTTATAAATATGCCTTTTAATAGTATCAGCGTCCACATTAAATTGTTCTTCGAACATTTTTGCTATTTTTTTTGGCATTTTTTTGTAGTAATAATCTCTTATTAATTTTTTACCAAAATAATTACCACTTGCTTCATCCATTAAAATATAACCTAATGAAGGAATACGGACATCTACATTTTCACCATCAAAATAGCAAGAATTAGATCCTGTACCTAATATGCAAACCATTCCTGGTTTGTTTGTTACAGCATAGGCTGCCGCAAAAGTATCTTCTTTTACAACAACTTTAGCATTCATAAAAAAAGATTCGAATATTGATTTTAACAATGCTGTTGGTTTTGGAGTTCCACAACCAGCTCCATAGAAATAAACTTCAGTAACCTTATCCTTTATTTTTTGAAAGTCTTCATTTTCATAAACTCTTTCATTTAATAAATCTACTGGAAAAACTGCTGGATTTAAACCTCCAGTTCTGGTTTTTAGAACTACTTCACCTTTTAAGTCTAGTAAAATCCAATCGGCTTTTGTTGAGCCACCGTCTGCTATTAAAATCATTTTTTAGATATGTTTTTATACTAATTTAACCTTGAATATACTTAAAAAAAGTACAAATTCAAGGTTAAATTTATAACAAATTATTTAATAATAAATTATTTTACTTCACTAATGTAAGTAGCTAAATCAACTAATTTAGTTGAGTAACCAAATTCATTATCATACCAAGAAATAATTTTAAAGAAGTTATCACTTAAAGCAATACTTGCTTCAGCATCAAATACTGAAGTTCTTGGTTCAGATACAAAATCTTGAGAAACTACAGCTTCTTCTGTATAACCTAATACACCAGCCATTTCATTTTCAGAAGCTTCTTTAATTGCAGCTTTTACATCATCAAAAGATGCACCTGTTTTAGTTCTAACAGTTAAATCAACTACAGATACATCTGGAGTTGGTACTCTAAATGCCATACCTGTTAATTTTCCGTTTAATTCAGGAATAACTTTTCCTACTGCTTTTGCAGCTCCAGTTGATGAAGGAATAATGTTAGCAATAGCACTTCTACCACCTCTCCAGTCTTTTCTTGAAGGACCATCAACAGTTAATTGAGTTGCAGTTGTTGCGTGAACAGTTGTCATTAACCCTTCTAAAATTCCAAATTTATCGTTAATAACTTTAGCTATAGGAGCTAAACAGTTAGTAGTACAAGATGCATTAGATACAATAGTATCGTTAGCTGTAATATTTTTATGGTTTACACCCATTACAAACATTGGCGCATCAGCTGAAGGTGCAGATATTGCAACTTTTTTAGCTCCTGCTTTAATGTGTTTTCCAGCTCCTTCTAAATTAGTAAAGATACCTGTACAATCTAAAACTATTTCAGCACCAACAGCATCCCATTTTAAATCTTCTGGATTACGTTCTGCAGTAATTCTAATTTCTTTTCCGTTTACTACTAAATTTCCATTTGCTACTTCTACAGTACCATCAAATTTTCCGTGAACTGAATCGTATTTTAATAAATAAGCTAAATGCTCTACATCTAATAGATCGTTAATTCCTACTACTTCTACATTTGGTCTTGCAGCTGCTACTCTAAAAGCAATTCTACCAATTCTACCAAATCCGTTAATTCCAATTTTAATTGTTGACATTTTAATCGTTTTAATTAATTATAAATAATATTTACACTGAAGTAATTTCAGCTACTTTTAGTAATTCTTTGTTAATATCGTGGTTCATTTTAATGGCTTTATTTAAACCAACTGTTGACACCTGATTATTTGTTATTCCAACCATAACACCTGTTGATCTATCAAGTAGAGCTTCAACTGCAGCTACTCCTAATCTACTTGCTAATACTCTGTCAGAACAACTTGGTGAACCTCCACGTTGCATATGCCCTAAAACTGATACTCTAATATCATAAAAAGGATATTTTTCTTTAATATGATCAGCTAATTCAAATACATTTTTACCTATTTTGTCTCCTTCAGAAACAACAACTATACTTGAAGATTTTCCTTTTTCTCTACTTATGGTTAAAGATTCTTCTAATCTATCTAAACCTAAATCTTTTTCAGGAATTAAAATTTCCTCAGCACCTGCTCCAATTCCTGTATTTAAAGCTATAAAACCAGCATCTCTTCCCATAACTTCTATAAAAAATAGTCTGTTATGTGAACTCGCAGTGTCTCTAATTTTATCAATTACTTCAACTACTGTATTTAATGCGGTATCATATCCAATAGTTCTATCAGTACCATAAATATCATTATCAATTGTTCCTGGTATTCCAACAACTGGAAAATTAAACTCTTGAATAAATTTTAAAGCACCTGTAAAAGTTCCATCACCTCCAATAACCACTAAAGCTCCAATACCTTCTTTTACTAATTGATTATAGGCTTTTTCTCTACCTTCTTCGGTTTTGAACTCCTCTGAACGAGCGGATTTTAATATAGTTCCTCCTTTGTTAATTATATTACTAACCTCTCTAGCCGCTAAAGGTTTAAAATCTCCTTCTATCATTCCTTGGTATCCTCTATATATACCAATACAATCCATCCTGTAGTATGTACATGCTCTAACTACTGCACGTATTGCTGCATTCATTCCTGGAGCATCTCCTCCAGATGTTAATACAGCTATCTTTTTAATTGGTTCATTCATTGTTAAAAATTAGATTTCAAAGGTACTTTTAATGCGGTTTTTTTCCTACACATGAGACTTTTATTCACTAAAACGATTTCGATAAGAACCATCAAATTTAGTTAAAAAAAAGCTTACTTAAAAAACTAGTTTTCAATATTTTAAAATAAAAGCTAGAAAATTGAATAATTGGTGAATTATGCAAAAAAACTTAACAAAATGTTAATATAAATTCAACACATTTAAAATTGCTTAATCTTGTTTTAAAACACAAAAAAACTCCATTACGAAAATGGAGTTTTTTTTAATTATAATTAATCAAAAAAATTATTGAAGTTTAAATATAAACGATGTCAACGTATCTAATTTTATATTTACTTCTCCAATTCCATTTTTAACATTTAAAGTCACTTTTTGCTTCTGATACAATTGATCTAACATTGTATATCTTCCATCTTTTAAATTCCATTTTTCAATTATTTTTGAAGGAATTTTTAAATCTAAATCATAATTTACTAAATCATCAAAATTAGAAATTATTAACAATTTTTCTTTATCACTCCAACGTACAAACGAAAATATTTTACGCGTATAGTTGTCTAATTTTCGCCTGTTATAGTGATGAATTTCAGCATATTCACCCATTAATGCTTCACTTTTTATTGTAAAGTTTAATAAACGCTTATAAAAATCGCGTAAATCTTTTTCTTCTGAAGTAGATTTTCCACCATCAAATTTACCTTCATTCATCCAACGTTGATGAGTTGGCACACCAATGTAATCGAAAATTGAAGTACGTGTTGGAGAACCAAATCCAGCATTCTCTGCTCCAGGCTCACCAACTTCTTGCCCAAAATAAATCATAGTAGGCGAAGTACTAATTGTTGCTGAAACTACCATGGCTGGCTTCCCTTTTTCTGCTAAACCCGCAAAATCTGGACTTGCAATACGTTGCTCATCGTGGTTTTCAAGAAAATGCAACATATTATGCTCAATATCTGCTTTATAGTCTTGGATTCCAGTTATATGATCTGTCCAACCGTGACCTTGCATAATATTTTTAATAGTATCATATAAAGCTACTTTATCGTATAAATAGTCCATTTTACCATTGTGGATATAACTTCTATACATATCTGGATTGTACACTTCTGCCAATAAAAAAGCATCAGGATTTACCATTTTTATAGCTGAATTCATATAACTCCAAAACTCTACAGGAACCATTTCTGCCATATCATAACGGAAACCATCAACACCTTTTGCTGTCCAATACAGCGCAATATCTTTAAATTTCACCCAAGAACTTGGTACAGTTTTATCTTTCCAAAATTCAAAATGAGCTTTGTAATTCTCTTTGTCAAATCCTTCAGGTAATTCATTAAAATCTTTTCTTCCATCAGGGCTAACACCGTAGTTTATTTTTACAGTTTCGTACCAATCGTTTACATCTGGACGTGATGCACGAGATCCATTCCCTGTCCATTTTGCAGGATTTTCATTAAATTTCCCATTTGCTAAAGGATGATTTTCTCCTCCTAAAGGCAAATAACCATCTCTCCATTCTGGTACCTGAAAAGCTTCTCCAGGATTGTAATAAAAGTTATTATTAACGTCGTATTGTTTTGTTTTATCATCACTTTTTCCAAAAGGTTCAGCGCCTTTTGGAGTTGATTTCCCTTCATAATTACGCGCTACATGATTTGGAACAATATCTATAATCACCTTCATTCCTGTTTTATGAGTACGTTCAATCAACGCTTCAAACTCTTCTAATCTATTTTCAACATTTACTGCCAAATCAGGATTCACATTGTAATAATCTTTAACGGCATACGGCGAACCTGCTCTACCTTTTACAATATCTGGATCATCATTTGAAATTCCAAACTTGGTATAATCTCTTATTACATCGTGATGTGGAACTCCTGTATACCAAACATATGTTACGCCTAAATCCTTTATTTCTTGAAGTGCTTTTTCTGTAAAATCGTTGAATTTTCCAACACCGTTTTCTTCAATAGTTCCCCACGGCTTATTTGTAGTATTTGTATTTCCAAACAGACGTGTAAACACTTGATAAACGACTTCCTTATGAGCTTTTTTATCTTTCATCTTCTTTTTATCTTCTTTATTCTCCTTATTGCAAGCTGCTAAAATAACAATTAACGTAACAATTACACTTAAATATTTTATTTTCATAATGTTAAATTTTAATCAAACTAATTGCAAAACCTCCACCTGCTGCCAAATGAAATTTTTCTTTTGACTTATTTGTGATTTCAATAGTTCTAATAGTTAAATCGGTTGGATTATTATTCCAATGTGCGTTTTTTCCATCTTCATAAATAGTTGCTTTATATAAAACTTCTTCATCTAAAAAGCTGAAATCAATTTCTAAATCTCTTGCATTTTCATCCGTAATTCCTCCAACAAACCAATTTTCTGAAGTTCTTTCTTTACGAGCAATAGTTACAAAATCTCCTATTTCACCATTTAAAACTTCTGTTTGTTGCCAATCTACACCAACATCTTTAATAAACTGAAGTGCTGGATTTCCTTCGTAATGCTCTACCAAATCTGCTGCCATTTGAACAGGACTATAAATCACCACATACAAAGCTAATTGCTGTGTTATGGTTGTATTTACCTGATTATCTTTTTTATACTTATTGAATTTAATATTGAAAATTCCCGGCGTATAATCTATTGGACCAGCCAACATTCTAGTAAATGCAATAATTGGTAAATGCTCTGGCGGATTTCCACCATCGCTAGACCACGCATTAAATTCTTGCCCTCTTAATCCTTCGCGTGAAATGGTGTTAGGATATGTTCTTCGTAATCCTGTTGCTTTAATTGGTTCGTGTGCATTAATAGCGACTTGATATTTAGCAGCTTTAATAACTGCATTGTTGTATTGATTCACCATATACTGACCGTGATGAAATTCTCCCTTCGGAATAATTTTACCAACATAACCCGTTTTTACAGCGTGAATTCCTAGACTTTGCATTAATGCATATGCAGTATCTTGCTGTTTTTCATAAGTTTGCGTGGCCGCAGAAGTCTCGTGATGCATAATAATATCAACACCTTTTTCTTTTCCGTAACGTACAACTTCTTGCAAATTATAATCTGGATATGGAGTTACAAAATCAAACACACCTTCTCTATCTTCAAAACCAATCCAATGTTCCCAACCAGTATTCCAACCTTCAACCAAAACACCTCTAATATTATTTTTTGCTGAAAAATCTATAAATCGTTTAGCGTTTTCAGTTGTTGCTCCGTGTTTTCCGTGAGCCTTTCCTGTATCTTTCCATTCACCATCAATTTCTTCCATTCCATAATCCCAAGAAGATTTACCTAAATGCATTTCCCACCAAATACCAGTATATTTTGTTGGTTTAAACCACGAAACATCACCTAATTTATTTGGCTCGTTTAAATTTAAAATCAATTTTGAAGCGATTAAATCTTTGGCTTCTTCTGCAATTTGAATGGTTCGCCAAGGCGTATTAAAAGGAACGTTTTGCTTTACTTTATACGAATGATTTTTTGAACCAACCAATGTGCTTTTCATTTTAAAAGTTGTAAGTTCAACCTCTAATGTCATTCCTGAATAATCAACTAAACTAGCTTCGTGAAAACTTAAATGCAAACCATTTTCTGTTTTCATTGTTACAGGCGTATTTACAGCATTGTTAGGGATTGAAGTTTGCGCTAAATTCTCGTGCCCAGATAATTTTAAAGCATCTATTTCACTAAACTTTGTGGTATTGTATAAATGCTCGTAAATATCCCAATCACCTGGAATCCACCATACTTTATGATCTCCAGTTAAATTGAATTCGGTATTTTCTTCAGTAATTAATACTTCTTTTAAGTTATCTTGTTCTGGAAATTCATATCTAAATCCAACTCCATCATTAAAAACTCTAAAAACAATGTTTAATTTTCTTTTTAATGCAGATGTTTCTTGAAGTTCAACTTTTAACTCATTGTAATTGTTAACAACATCAATTTGTTCTCCCCAAGACATTTTCCAAGTTTCATTAAAACTAGAACTTGTTGCTTTTATTAGTTGAAAATCACCAGATAATGCTGCTGTATTTTCTAGATCAAAGCCTAATTTTGAAGTTTTTATTACTTGGTTATTTTTATGAGTGATTTTATACGTTGGCTCACCTTTTTCATTCAACTCAAAATTGATTTGAATGTTTTCGTCAGGAGAAACAACTTCTGTTTTATTTTCGGATGCCGAATTACAAGCAACCAAAAAACTTATTAAAACAACTAAAAAACTTTTTAATATTTTCATTTTTTGAAATCTAATTTTTTATCGTCAACCTGAACTTGATTTAGGTTCTCATAATGTTTGACTCTAGTAAAATGAGATTCTGAATCAAGTTCAGAATGACGAAATTCTTTTTATTAAATTACTTTTCTTCTAGTAATACAATTGAAAATGGTGAATCAATTACAACTTTTCCACTTTTAACTATCCCTGTTTTTCCTGAATAAGCATCTTTTAAAGCAGTTCCTTCAGGAAATAGTTCTCCTACATTTATTTCTTTTTCTCCTTCAATTAAATCTAAACCAACTATAACCGCATCTTTAAAATTCTCTTTGATATAGGTTCTTTGAAAAACATAAGGAGCTTCAGAAATCATTTTATGAACTCCTGCTCCAACACTTGGATGATTACTTCTAAACTGTCCTAATTTTTGCCAATGCGTTAAAATTTCTTGAGTTTTTGGATTGTTTTCAATGTCATTCCAATTCATTAATGAACGAAGATTTGCATCTCCATTTGCATCTTCAACAATTAAAGGTCTGGCAGATTCATCTCCGTAATAAATTTGTGAAGCTCCAGGGCACAATAATAATTTAGTTGCTGACTCAAAAGGTTTTGTACGCTCTTTATCAAAAGGTTGGCCATCATCGTGTGAACTCACATAATTTAATACTCCAAATCCTTTTAATTCATTATTTAATATTGAAGAATATCTTGAGAACAATTCTTCATAGCTACTTTGAGCAGCATTCCATTTAAATTCAAAATTAATTTGACTTGAAAATTTACCATCAAAATAATTCACTTTTTTATCTCCAAAATCAAAATATTTCCCTCCTGAAATTCCATAGTTATATATTTCTCCTACTAGAAAAAAGTTGTTATCATCAATTACCTTATCTGGATTGTTCTTTTTAAATTCAGCAAAGGCAGCATCGCAAACCGATTTAAAATCTCCCCAAACATTTGCTTCTGTATGTTTAACGGTATCAGCTCTGTAACCATCAATTCCAAATTCAGTAATATAATCTGAAAGCCATTTCATTATATAATATTTTGGAGCTTTTGGATAACCCGTTTTAGCAAAAAATGCATCTAACTCCTTTAACTCTTGCTCATAACGCCCTTCAGCTTTCCATTTTTCAACTAGCTGTTTTGGTAATTCTACGTTTTCTTCACTTTCTGTTTTTATATCTGGCAAATTCTTAACCAAGGTGCAAGTTACTGTAGATTCAAAATCTTGATAATTACATTGTGGACCTGTTCTAACCCAATTTTTTGGATAAACTGAATCTTTATCTGTTACTGGTCCAGTATGATTTATAACCGCATCTAACACAATTCTAATACCATTTTTATGCGCCACCGCAACCAATTTTTTTAAATCTTCTTTGGTTCCAAAATTTAGATCTAAAGATGTCCAATCTTTGGTCCAATATCCGTGAAAACCATACGAAAGTCCTGTTCCTTCATCAACCGCTCCGTGAATTTGCTCCACAATTGGTGTCATCCAAATTGCATTAACACCTAAATTGGTAAAATAACCTTCTTCAATTTTTTTAATAACACCTTTTAAATCTCCACCTTTAAAACCTCTCAATTTTGCAGCGTTGTCTTTTCTATCAAAACTTAAATCGTTTAAAGTATCGCCATTATTAAAACGGTCGGTTAACATAAAATAAATGTTTGCATTTTCCCAAATAAATGGCACATCGGGTTTTACTGGCTCCATAGCTTTTACTTGTTTTTCTTTACAACTTGTTAGCGCTATTAAAATTATTAAAAGTAAACTGAATTTTTGCATTGATTAAATTTTTATTTTTAGTTCTATTTCTTTTGAAGTATCCCAAATTACAGGAATATTCAATGTTTTATTTTCTGAATTATAGTTGAAGTTCTTCAAACAATTTTTCTCCAACTTCACTTTTTTGGGAAGTCTTTTTATATTATGAATTATTAAATTAATTTGCTTTGTTGATGTTTGAAATTTCGCTCCAACTTCAGCTTCAAAATCAATTTCAAGCCAACGTTTTTCTTTTTCGGCTTCAAATTTTAAAATTTCATACATTCCTTTTTCAAAAGCCATTCTTGTTACACCATCATCATTGTATAACTTGTAATTAGTTTCTGAAACAGTTTCATCAAAATAAAAGTGTAAATCGAACTTTTTTAAATTATATGTTGAAGTATTTTGTATTGGTTGAATCATTGGAATAAACGAACCTCCACGAACATAGGTTGGAATATTTTCTTCTCTTAACTGAATAGTATTTGTTTGTCCACCTTCAATTTTTTCATTTGTATAAAAATCAAACCAATTTGAACCTTTAGGAAACACAACTTCTTGCTCTTTTATTCCTGCAGAAACAACAGGACTTACCAAAAATGAATTTCCCCATAAATAGGTTTTATCTACTTCAATTAAACTTTTATCTTCAAAAAATAATGGGCGCATTAATAAACTTCCATTCTGGCTATTTTTAAAAGCTAAATTATAATTATAAGGCAATAGACTGTAACGTAATTCAATAGATTTTTTAGCTAAAACTTTTGTTTTTTGTTCTCTAAAAATTGGTTCCGAAGGAACTTCTTCTTGTGCGTGTGGACGATAAATTGGCTGAAAAACACCGTATTGCAACCAACGTGTATACAACTCGTTATCTAAATTTGCTCCAGCAAATCCACCCAAATCGGAATGCATATATGCCAAGCCTTGCATTCCCATTTGTAATGAGATTTCCATTTGAGGCTTAAGTCCGCCCCAAGTTCTATTTACATCACCCGACCAAGGAATCATTCCATAACGTTGCGCTCCAGAATAACCTGCACGCATTAAAATAAACGGACGCTCATTTGGAAATTCTTTTTCGTAACCTTTGGCAATTAATTTTGCCCATTCGCTACCGTAAATATTGTGTACTTCATCGGCAGTTCCTGTTGCGTGTATTAAATCTGATGGATGCACTTCTGGCTCGCCTAAATCTCCCCACCAACCTTCTACTCCATAACTTTTTAAGTCTTTATAAATATTCCAAAACCATTTATTTCCTTCAGGTTTAAAAATGTCTATAATCCCAGTATTTCCAAAGTAAAAATCGTACGTATAAGGTTTTCCATCTTTTGTTTTTCCAAGAATATCTTCTTTCACAGCTTCGTCCCAACGGTTTGATGTTGTTAATACAAACGGCTCGGTAATTAAAATGGTTTTTACGCCTTTTTCTTTTAAATCAGCAACCATTTTTTTAGGGTTTGGAAACGAATCTCTATCAAATTTTAGATTTCCCATAGTTCCTTTAATATCTTTTCCAAACCAATATAAATCTAAAATAATAGCATCAACCGGAATTTTTTCTTCCTGAAATTTATCAATAGTTTTAATAGTTTCTTTTTGAGAATGATACCCAAATCTACTTGAAAAATTACCCAAAGCCCAACGTGGAATTAATGGCTGAAAACCTGTTAAACTCACATAATTTTCAACAACTTCTTTCCAATCGTCTCCAGCAATAATTTGATACGTTTTTCGACCTGAAATAATTTCGTAAGTAAGTGAATTATCTCCTTTACTATCCAAATCTAAATAGCCAACTGGAGCATTATCAAAATGAATAGCGTACATTTTTGAAGAATAAACCACCGGAATGGTAAAGTTCATTAATTCAGAATGCGTTTCGTAACCATAATGCGCTCTGTTGTATAAAGGTAATCGGTTTCCTCTTCGGTTCATTCCTAAAGCTCTTGCGCCACCACCATACAATACTTCATCTTGCGTTAAATTAAACTCTATACGTTCGGTTTCTTCAGTAACAATATTGCCTTTTACCAAATCCATTGGTTCGTGTTCAGCTTTATAATATCCTTTTTTTTCAGAAATTAAAAAATTGTCTTCGTAGTAATATGAAATTTGAAATGGAGAATGGTTGATTTTTACTGAAATATCTTTCATTTTTATTTCAGTCATTCCAGAAGTTTTAACAATTTCCATTTCTACAGCCTCTGTATTTAAAACAACTGCGTAAGAATTTGGATTGAATGTTGCACCATTTGGAATAAACGAAGTTTCTATAATTTCGTTTCCATAAGGTTGAAAACGATACAAACCATCGCTTGTTTTTACTTCAACGTACGATTCAAATTTTGTTACCTTTTCAAACTTTCTATTTGCATTTTGTGCATAGAAAATTGTGGTGGAAAGAAAAAAAAGGAATATAAAAAATTTTATAGATTTCATTTAGACTTGTTTTATACGTCAACCTGAACTCGTTTCAGGTTCTCATCATAAGATTCTGAAACAAGTTCAGAATGACGAGTTTATAAATTATTTTTTCAATAAAAACTCTACTGGAATTTGAAAACGTTGATTCCAAGAATTTTCTGAATGATCGTGACCTTCAAATTTTAAATTTCTTGAATTTTTTTCATCATATCCTTTAGATTTCAATATTTCATCAACTCTATGTTGGTATGGCAAGTAGAACTTATCTAAAGTTCTTGTACCATAGTCAAAATAGATTTTGTGTGTTTTTGGCGATGGTAAATTTTGTTCTAAATAACTAAAAAATGTTTCAGGAATTGGGTTGTTTTCAAAAGGAACAAAACCAATCCAATGTGTTGACAAACAAGCAGCTCCACCAAATACTTCAGGGTACTCGCAAATAGCATACATAGAAATTAATCCGCCCATACTTGAACCCGAAACAAACGTGTTTTCTACATCTGTTTTTACTGAAAAATTAGCATCAATTACAGGTTTTACTTCTTCAACAATAAATTTTAAATAGTTATCTGAATCCATTTTGTTACTCGCCAAATACTTATTTTGAGTTTTTGCATAACTAGCTACAGAATCTTTAATTTTTTGCGGAATTGCTTCAAATGGTTTTTGTGGATAATAATCTGAATGACGAATATCTGCGTGATTCCAAATTGCAACAACAATGGTGTTTTTTATTTTTCCTTCAGCAATTAAACCTCCAACTATTTCATCTACTTTCCATTCTTGTTTGTTCCAAGTAGTTTCAGCATCAAACAACATTTGACCATCGTGCATATACAAAACTGCATATTTTTCATTTTCTGAATAATCTTCTGGTAACCAAACATCAACGGTTCTTGGGCGCACATATTTTGACGGAAAAGTATCTATTCTTTTAATTGTTCCTGAAGTTAATTTTCCTTTATAGTCTGTAAACTTTATTTTAACTACTTCTTTTTGAAGTTCTTTTTTTGTTGCTTCCGCACAAGAAAATGTTATGACTAATAAGAGAAGAATTGCTATATTTCTCATTGTTAATTGTTTACGAATTCCTAACAGCGTAGGAATAACGATTACCTGAACTTATTTTGAGTCCTAATAATATTTAGGTACCAGTAAGGTGTGATTCTGAAACAAGTTCAGAATGTCGTCTCATCACACTATAATTTTGTAGTTAAAATTGTAATTCCTTTTTCTTTTAAACTTAAAGTGTTTTCCCAATTAAATATTGAATCTGAAATAATATTTTTCACATCTTTTCCTTGTAATCCGACCTCTTTAAATCTAGATAAATCTAAAACTACTTCACCTTCATTTTTATTTAAAATTATGGTAACAATTTCATTGTTTTTAATTCTGAATAAAACATAAACACCATTTTGAGGTCCAAAATGAACAGTTTCTCCATTATGAATTGCTTCGCTATTTTTTCTATAATTTAATATTTTTTTTAAGAAAGATTGCATCTCTTTTTGGTCTGCACTTAATTCTTCTCCTGTAAAAGCATTTACTGTATCTTCATTCCAACCTCCAGGAAAATCGGTTCTAATTAAACCATGATCTCCCGGTTTTGCTGAATCATTCATTAAAATTTCAGTTCCATAATAAATTTGAACTACACGTGGTAATGCCAACATATAACCTAAAGCCATTTTAGTATTTACTACATTTTCATTTAGCTGTGTATAAATACGGCTCATATCATGATTATCTGGGAAAATTAAAATATCGTTTGGGTTTGGATAATAAAAATCGTTAGCCAAACCTTGATACATTTTAACTAAACCAGTATCCCAAGACTCTTCTTCATTTAAAGCATCTACAATATTTCGTTGCATTGGAAAATCCATAGTAGACGTTAAATTAGATTCGTATCCATCTTTATTTTTTGCTCCTGTTTGCCAATAACCAACTAATAATGGGTTTAAGCTCCACTCCTCGCCTACAATACTAAAATTAGGGTATTCTTGCATAATGGCTTTTGCCCATTTGCTCATAAAATGTTTATCGGAATATGGGTACGTATCTTGACGAATTCCACCTAAATCTAATGTTTCTACCCACCAAATACTATTTTGAATTAAATAAGTTGCTAACAAGCTATTATTTTGATTTAAATCGGGCATTGATTTTACAAACCAACCTTCATTCATTATTTTTGAATCAGCTTTTGAAGCGTATAAATCTTGATTAACTGTTCGTCTGTGATTGGTTGTTATAACGTTACCATTTTTAAAATCTTCTTGATAATTTATCCAATTATTTGCAGGTAAATCATTCATCCACCAATGTTCACTTCCAATATGGTTCACCACCTGATCCATAATTAATTTGATACCTTTTTCTTTTGCTTTTGAAGAAAGGTTTATATAATCTTCTAAAGTTCCAAAACGTGGATCTACTTCATAAAAATCAGTCATTGCGTAACCATGATATGAGCTTTCATCCATATCGTTAATTAACAAAGGTGATGGCCAAATTGCCGTAAACCCCATTTCTTCAATATAATTTAAATGATTTGTAATCCCTTGGATATCTCCACCATGACGTGCATAATCATTATTTCTATCAATTCCTTGCTCGTTTAATCCAATTTCTTCATCGTTTGAAGTTGTTCCATTTGCAAAACGATCGGGTGTAATTAAATACATTACATCACTACTATTAAATCCTTCTCTATTTTCTGATGAAGGAATTCGCTGTTTTAAATCATATTCAATAGAAAAATTAGTCTTATTATTATTTGAGAAACTAATATTAAACTGCCCAACAACTGCTTTTTCAAGGTTTAAGCTTAAAAAAAGGTAATTGCTATTTTCTGTTTTTTTTATTTCAAGTAACTCAACTGACGAATTATTAATTGAAGGTGTGTATTGAGCTATATTTTCTCCATAAATCATCAATTCTAATTGATTATTATTCATACCAACCCACCAATACGGAGGTTCTATTTTATGTATATTTTGACCGCTCATATTTACAATTATGAATAAAAATACTATATAGAAACTAATTTTTTTCATTGGAACTATATTTTAAAAATAATTCCTGTAAAAAAATAAAAATACTATTTTTTTACAGGAATAGCTTTGTTAAAGTATTATTAATTGATTTGCCGGAATTAAAACCTCTTTTTTATCAACAAACATTTTTATTTCTTTATCAGATTCATTTATAAATTTACATTCGTTTTGACTTTTGTAAACTTTTATAATACTGCCTCTAAAATTAATTGTAAATGAATACGATTTCCATTCTTTTGGTATTTGAGGATTGAATGATAATAGACCGTTTTCCCAAACACGCATTCCTCCAAAACCTTGAACAACTGACATCCAAGTTCCTGCCATACTTGTAATGTGACAACCTTCGTGAACCTCGTGATTGTAATCATCTAAATCTAAACGAGCTGTACGTAAATATTGCTCGTAGGCTTTTGGCATTCTGTCTATAGATGCTGCCAAAATAGAATGTACACATGGTGATAAAGATGATTCGTGAACAGTTAAAGGTTCGTAAAAATCGAAATGACGTTCTACTTCTTCTTTTGAAAATCTGTCTTCAAATAAATACATACCTTGTAAAACATCCGCTTGTTTAATATAACAAGAACGTAAAATTCGATCCCATGACCATTTTTGATTGATAGGACGTTGAGATTTATCTAGCTTTTCAACTGGAATAATTTCTTTGTCTAAAAAACCGTCTTGTTGTAAAAATACTTGTTTTTCTTTATTAAAAGGAAAATACATATTATCTGCAACCTTCAACCAATTGTATGTTTCTTCAATAGTTAAATTTGTTTTATCTAAAATTCTATCAAAATCTTCTGTAAAATTATGTTGAACTTTATTTAAACAATCTACCGTATACTCAATACACCACTTTGCTAAATAGTTAGTGTAAAAGTTATTGTTTATATTGTTTTCATATTCATTTGGACCAGTAACTCCTAATATTACAAATTGCTTTTTAGCATCTGACCAATTGGCGCGTTGATGCCAAAAACGAGCAATAGCAATCATTACTTCTAAACCATTTGTTACTACATAATCAAAATCTTGTGTAAAATTTACATAGTTATAAATTCCATAAACCATGGCTCCATTTCTATGAATTTCTTCAAAGGTAATCTCCCATTCGTTATGGCATTCTTCACCATTCATTGTAACCATTGGGTATAGTGCTGCTCCGTTTTTAAAACCTAATTTTTCAGCATTTTCAATAGCTTTGTTTAATTGATTGTAACGGTATAATAGCAGGTTTTTAGCTACGCTGGCATCTTTAGTTGCCATATAAAATGGTATACAATATGCCTCGGTATCCCAATACGTACTTCCGCCATATTTCTCTCCAGTAAACCCTTTTGGACCAATGTTTAAACGAGCATCGGTTCCCATATACGTTTGGTTTAATTGAAAAATATTAAAACGTATTCCTTGTTGTGCTTCTATATCTCCTTCAATTACAATATCAGCAGTTTTCCAAATTTTTTGCCAAGATTTAATTTGAAAATCTAATAATTTTTCAAACCCTAATTCTTTAGCATTTTGAACATTTGATAGTGAAGCACTATTTAATTCTTCTATTTTATAATTTAATGAAGTTGTATAACTACCAAATTTAAAAATAGTAGTAACATCGCCTTCTTTAACATCAACAGCATACGAGTAGGTTAATTTTTTATCTTCTACAATTGTTTGTTGAACTGGAAAAATTTCTTCATTATTTAAGGTTAATGCAATTTGCATTGCAGTACTTACATGAAACTCTGTTTTTAGTGTTTTTGAAAGAATACATCCACTATTTTCACCTTCTACTACTTCTAGTATTTCCCAAAAGAATTCATCGTAATTGGTGTCTTCATTCATAATACCAGCATCCACATATGGTGAAAAAGTAATTTCACCTGAAAAATTGATTGCTTTTATTTTATACTCTATGGCTCCAACTTCATTAAACTCAATACTTATAAAGCGTTTTGCAAAAACTTCAATTTTATTTCCATTAGGTAGTTCGGCATTAAAAGAACGACTTAACCAGCCTTCTTTCATATTTAATTCACGCTTAAAATCTGAAATTTTACACGTATTTAAATCAAATATTACTTCATTAATTTTAATATGAATACCAATCCAGTTTGGAGCATTTAGCACTTTTGCAAAATACTCTGGATACCCATTTTTCCACCATCCAACTCTTGTTTTATCTGGGTAATAAATACCTCCAATATAACTTCCTTGGAAAGTTTTTCCTGAATAATCTTCTTCAAAATTGGCGCGTTGCCCTAAAGCTCCATTACCAATACTAAACAAACTTTCTGACGCTTCAACATTTTCGGCATCAAAGTCGTTTTCTATAATAGACCACTCATTTGGTACTATATAATTCTTGTTCATTCTCTAGTTTATTAGTTGGTTTAAAAAATCAGGCGTAAATCCTGTCATATCATTAAAAACAAAATCAGCTTGACCTAATACTTCTTGTTCACCAATTCCAACACAAGTCATATTTGCTGCTTTTGCTGCTTCAACACCTGCAATAGCATCTTCTACTACTACACAATTTTCGGCGTTCATTTCTAGTTTTTTAGCTCCAATTAAAAATACTTCTGGGTCTGGTTTAGCTTTTGAAACATCGTTACCATCAACTATTGCTGTAAAACGATTGTATAAACCAACTTTTTCTAAAATTAAAGGTGCATTTTTACTTGCTGAACCTAAAGCATATGTAATTTTATTTTCATCTAAAAAATCTAACAGACCTTTAACACCTGGAAGAATTTCTTCATCAGTCATTTTATTTACATACCCTAGATATTCTTCATTTTTTTTAATTAAGTATTTTTGTTTTTCTTCTTCTGAAATTTCAACTTTACCAATATTCAATAAAATTTCTAAAGATTTTACACGACTAACTCCTTTTAAAAGTTCGTTATGTTCTTCGGTAAATTCAAATCCTAACTGGTTTGCTAAATTTCTCCAAGCTAAAAAATGGTATTTTGCTGTATCCACAATTACACCATCTAAATCAAATATAAATGCTATTTTTTTCATCTGTTTAAGATTTTTTAAATTTCTGAATTTTCAAAAAAATTAAATACATTCAGAAATTAATATAAATTTTCATCATTCGATTGAATTAATTTAGAATGATGAAAATTTATTATTAGTTCATTTTTAATTATTTGTAATTACTTTATCATCAACATCTTTTACTCTTACAACTAATAGTGCTGCAATTATTAATGAAGCTCCACTAACTACCAGTGCATAAATTGGATTTCCACCATAAAGGTATTTAACCATTGGCCCACCAATTAAAGCGTTTAATATTTGAGGAAGTACTATAAAAAAGTTAAAAATCCCCATATAAACACCCATTTTTCTTGCTGGTATTGAACCTGCTAAAATTGCGTATGGCATGGCTAAAATACTTGCCCATGCAATTCCAATTCCAAACATTGATAAAAACAACCAATTTTCATTTGGCACAAAATAAATTGAAATTAAACCCAAACCTCCACAAATTAATGAAAAAGCATGTGTTTTTTTTCTTCCTATTTTTTTTGCAATTGCAGGTAAAAAAAAGGCATAAATAGCTGAAATACCATTATACACCCCAAATAAAATTCCAACCCAGTCACCTGCATTTTGGTATTCGGCGCCATGATCTTCTAAACCAAGTCCATAAATATGATGTGCAATTGCTGGTGTGGTAAATACCCACATACCAAATAATCCAAACCAAGAGAAAAATTGAACAGAACTTAATTGTTTCATTGTTAAAGGCATTTTCTTAAAATCAGAAAATATATTTAACAAACTAGACTCTTCTTCTTCAGGTTCTTCATGAGCATTTATTAATGCCATTTCTTCTGGAGTATACTCTTTAGTAGTAACTACTGTAACAACAATACTTATAACTAAAACAGCAGCGCCAATAATAAATGATAGTAATAAACTTAATGGCACTTCACCTTCTGAAACATTGTTTGAAACTCCAAACCAATTAGTTATTACATAAGGCAACCATGAACCAATTACTGCTCCAATACCAATTAAAATAGTTTGAACACTAAAACCTAATGTGCGTTGATCAGAAGGTAAAATATCTGCTACTAAAGCTCTAAAAGGCTCCATTGCAACATTAAACGATGCATCCATAATCATTAACATTCCAGCACCAACCCATAAAGCAGGCAAAAATGCAGTAAACATATCAGCATTAGGCATTAATATTAAACCTACCGATGCTAATAGTGCACCTGTTAAAAAATAGGGTCTTCTTCTTCCAAGCCTTGTCCATGTTTTATCACTATAATAGCCTATAATTGGTTGAACAATTAAACCTGTTAAAGGAGCAACAATCCAAAACCATGATAATTCATGTACATCAGCACCAAAAATTTGTAGTATTCTACTAGCATTTGCATTTTGCAGCGCAAAACCCATTTGAATTCCTAAGAACCCGAAACTCATGTTCCAAATTTCCCAGAAACCTAGTTTCCGTTTTTCCATTCCGTAAATATTAAATAATATAAAAACATTAAAGGTTAAATTACCTTTAATTAAATTGTGAAGTGTGAAGTAAATATAGTACTGTAAAATTGCTTTTACTCAACAAATATATAAATTATTTTCTAAATAATTCAAGCTTTTAAAATGTTCAATAGTTGAATTTTCTACAAAATTCAGTACTCTAACCTTTGAGTATATTGAAAATAAAATTTAAATTTTTAACTAATTATGTTTATTTTGAGTTTTTTTCTATTCTAAAATTGTAGATTCTCTAATTTTTAATGTTGGAGAAATAACCTCCTTAATATATTTTGAAGGTGCTTTGTGCTCAATTCTATTTATTAATAATTCAGCTGCTTGCTGTCCCATTAAAAATCCATGTTGCTCTACAGATGTTAATGAAGGAGTTGTAAATTCTGAAATTAAACCACTTGTAAAACCAATTACGGCAATATCATCTGGCAATACATAACCATGTTCTTGAGCTATTTTCATAGCAATTGCTGCGTAAATTTCATTAACTGCTAGTATTGCGTCTGGTTTTTCATCTTGTTGAAAAATCTGCTCTATTTGCTCGTATAAATCCTTACTATCATTTATTTTAAAAACTAAATCTTCGTTAACATCAATTCCACAATCTTGCATCGCTTTTCTAAATCCAATTTTTCTTAATGCCCCAACTGATATAAAATCTTCAGTAGTTAACAATGCTATTTTTCGCCTTCCAATTTCAATTAAATGTTTTGCGGCTTTATACGCTCCTGCAATATCATCAATAATAACTTGATCACATTCTAATGAGTCAGTTCCCCTATCAAACAGTACTAAAGGAAAACCATCTTTAGTTAAAGCTTTAAAGTGATTATAATCTCCTTTTTTTTGAGTTTCTCTAGCAACAGAAACTATTAATCCATCTACGCTTCCATTAGTTAGTAAACTTAAATTTGTCACTTCCTTTTCATATGATTCATTTGATAAACAAACCATTACATTATATCCTTTTTCATTTGCTCTCACTTCAATACCATCAATAACCGTAGAGAAAAAATGATGAACAATTTCTGGGATTACAACTCCAATAACCGATGTTTTTTGATTTCGTAATTGTAAAGCTAAACTATTGGGTTTATAATTATAATAATCTGCAAATGCCTTAATTTTTTCACGCAACTCTTCACCTATTTCATTACTGTTTTTAAGAGCTTTAGAAACAGTTGATATTGATACTTCAAATTCTTTTGCAATTGTTTTTAACGTGATTTTTGGCCTCATATAAATTACTAAACTATTTAATATTATCTATTCTATACAAATATAAGTTTTCCTAAAACATATGCATGTGATATTCTTAAAAAGATTCATTTTTTTAAATGTATTAATTACGTTTAAACAAAAAAAACATTAAAATATTTAAAATTATGTAAAAAAAACAAAAACTTCACTACAACGTTAGAGTGAAAAAGTTATAAACACGAAAACGTTATAGTAACCTAAAAAAGAACTCATATTATTGTTAAATTATTGTTAAGTCCTTACATTTATACTGTGAAATGTAAAGTTTTTTAGTACAAAACTTAAAATTAAACCTTAATTATTAATTAACTTAAAATAGATGAAAAATTTTAGAATTTTTTTGTTTAGTGTCTTATTTCTGTTTCCTTTAGCAATTTTTGCACAACAAACTGTAAAAGGTAAAGTAACAGAAGCAACCAGTAGCGATGGCTTACCTGGTGTAGACATTTTAATTAAAGGGACTACTAGAGGTGCCTCCACTGACTTTGACGGGAATTATGTTCTTGAAAACGTTAAAACAGGAGATATTTTAGTAGTGTCTTACTTGGGATTTAAAACTCAAGAAATAACTGTGAACTCAACTACTATTAACATTATGTTAGTAGAAGATACTGAATCTCTTGACGAGGTTATAGTAATTGGTTATGGTACCACAACTATTAAAGATGCAACTGGTGCTGTTTCTGCAATTACTGAAGATGATTTTAACCAAGGTAATATAGTCTCACCTGCTAGTTTAATTACTGGACGAGTTGCTGGTGTAAATGTAACTACTGATGGTACTCCAGGAGGTGGATCTGCTATTAGAATTAGAGGTGGAGCTTCTTTAGGAGCTTCAAATGACCCTTTAATTGTAATTGACGGATTACCAATTTCTAACTCTACTGCTGGTGGATCTAGATCAATTCTAGCTTCTTTAAATCCAAATGATATTGAATCTTTTTCAGTTTTAAAAGATGCATCTTCAACTGCTATTTATGGTTCTAGAGCATCAAATGGTGTAATTATAATCACTACAAAAAAAGGAAAACAAAGTTTTCAGGCTGAATACAATGTAAAAGTTGGTTACCAAACATTAGCTAATAAAATAGATGTTTTTTCTGCTGATGAATTTAGAGACATTATAACTTCAAGAATTGATGGTGGCCAAACTGGAATTAGCGTTGATCAATTAGGTACTGCTAATACAGATTGGCAAGATGAAATTTATCAAGAGAATATTACAATTGACCAAAATGTATCTGTAAATGGAATGCTTTATAATAAAGTTCCTACAAGGTTATCTATTGGGCATACAAAACAACCTGGTTTGCGTAAAACTTCAAAATTTGAAAGAGTTTCTTCTTCTTTAGCAATGAATCCAAAATTTTTCGATGACCATTTAAAAGTAAACTTAAATGCAAATTTAAATTTTGAATATAACAGATTTGCTGATGGTGTTGAAGGTGCTGCTTTAACTATGGACCCAACGCAACCAATATATGACTCTTCTTCTCCATTTGGTGGATTTTTTGAGTATTGGTATACAGATAGCGCAGGTTACGCTCAAACAATGAATGCTCCAAGAAACCCAGTTGCCAGTTTATTACAACGTGAAAACAAAAGTAATGTTAAACGTTTTTATGGTAATGTAGAACTTGATTATAAATTTCATTTTTTACCTGAATTAAGAGCTGTTGTTAACCTTGGTTATGATGAAATTGATGGTGGAGGTTACAATAAACTAGATGTAAATAGTGCTAACGGTCAACAACCTGAAGGTACCGATTTTTTAGGTGATTATTCAGAATATACAAGCTACAAAAAAAATAGTTTAGTAGACGCTTATCTAGTTTACAATAAAGAATTAGAAAACATTAACGTTGAAGTTACAGGTGGTTATTCATATCAAAAATTTGAAGCCGAAGATTATACTACTAATAGTTTAATAGATCCAGATGATGCTGAAGCTGATTACACTACTTATGCAGATGTTGTTTTAATAGGTTTCTTTGGAAGAACAAACTTATCGTTCTTTGACAAGTATTTATTAACTTTATCATATAGACGTGATGGAACTTCTAGATTTAGTAAAGATAACCGCTGGGGTAATTTCCCTGCAGCTGCTTTTGCTTGGCAAATTGGTGATGAAGATTTCTTAAAAGACTCTGAAACTATTTCAAAACTTAAATTACGTTTAGGTTGGGGTGTTACAGGTCAACAAGATATAGATGCAGCTTATGCTTATTTAGGAAGATATGTTACTGGAACATCAGTTTCTCAATACATTTTTGGAAACTCAACTTACCCTATTGCAAATCCTCAATCTATTTTTGAAGATATAAAATGGGAAGAAACTACAACCTATAATGTAGGTTTAGATTATGGTTTATTTGATAATCGAATTTATGGTTCATTAGAATTTTACCTTAAAGAATCTAAAGATTTATTATCTGAAGTATCTGTTGCCGATGGTTCTAACTTTAGTAATGTTGGTTGGCAAAATATTGGTAACTTCACTTCAAAAGGTATTGAATTTGCTATTGGATCAGATATTATAAAAAAAGAAGACCTTAATGTAAACGTAAATTACAATGTTACTTTTAATCAAACCGAAATTGATGAACTAGCAGCTGGTCAAGATATTGATACTGGTGGTATTGATGGTGGTACAGGTTCAAGCGTACAAGTTCACAGAGAAGGATTTGCTCCTTATTCATTTTTAGTTTATAAACAATTATACACTACTGCAGGAGATCCAATTGAAGGTGCTTATGTTGATCTTAATCAAGATGGAGTTATAAATACAGATGATAGATATATCTACAAAAAGCCAACAGCTGATATTACAATGGGATTCCAAACCAATGTAAATTACAAAGCTTTTGATTTAGCTTTTAACTTAAGAGCAAGTATCGGAAACTATATGTATAACAACGTAAACTCATCTAGAGCTCAATACAATTTATTACAAGCAACTGAAGCTTTAGGAAATATGCCAACATCAGTATTAGAAAGTAACTTTAATGAAACAAGTGAAGTTTTATTATCTGATTATTATGTAGAAAATGCTTCATTCTTAAAAATGGATAATGTAACACTTGGTTACACATTTAAACAAGCTAATGAAGATTCTGCTAAAATTCGTGTATGGACTGGTGTACAAAATGTATTTACAATTACAAACTACTCTGGGTTAGATCCAGAAGTTTTTGGAGGAATTGATAATACTATTTACCCAAGACCTAGAACATTTTTATTAGGTGCTAACTTTAATTTTTAATTAATAACAGATGAAAACAATTAATTTATATAAATTATTTTTAATTTTAGGTGTTATCGTATTCACTGTAAGTTGTACAGATGATTTAGATGTAATACCTCAAGATGACGATGAATTTTTATCAGAAGAATTTTATGCTCAACCTACTGCTTACAAACAAGCATTAGCTGGTATCTATGGTAACCTTTCATTAACAGGAACTGACGGTTCTGGATCATCAAACCTTGAAGGAATTGATGCTGGAACAAGTCAATACGCTAGAACACTTTGGTATTTACAAGATTTAGCTGCTGATGAGCCAATTTGGTCTTATGAAAATGACGAAGGTGGAGCTGTAAAAGCTATTCAACGTAATACATGGTCTTCAACTAACTCAATTTTATTAGGATTCTTTAGTAGAGCAATGTTCTCTGTTGCTTTAACAAACGAATATTTACGCCAAACTACACCTGAAATGTTAGAAGCTCGTGGTCACACAGCTGCTGTTGGAGGTGATATTGATGCTTATAGAGCAGAAGCAAGATTGTTAAGAGCAATGGCTTATTATCACTTAATGGACTTATTTGGAAAAGCTGCTTTTGTAACTGAAAATGATCCTGTTGGGACCTACCAAGGACCAGAATACAACAGAGAACAACTATTTAGTTATATTGAATCAGAATTAATAGCAATTGAAAGTGATTTAGTAGACGCAAGAAGTAATGAATACGGAAGAGCTGATAAAGCTGTAGCTTGGATGATTTTAGCAAAAATGTATCTAAATGCAGAGGTATATATAAATCAAGATAAAAATACTGAATGTATTACATATTGCAATAAAATTTTATCTTCAGGATATTCATTAGCAAGCGATTACGAATTAAACTTTTTAGCTGATAATGATTCAAACGAAGCTGCCCAAAATGAAATTATTTTTGGATTAGTAAATGATGGTGTAGTTACTCAAAATTACGGAGCTACCACAGTAATTATTAATGGTGAAGTTGGTAGTTTAGAAAGTAATGCTGCTGATCTTGGCGCAGAAGGTTGGGGTGGAGCTTTAAGAGTTAGAAAGCAATTTGCTCAAAGATTCTTAAACGGAGATGTTCCAACTACCGATCAAAGAAATACATTACTTACAGAAGGAAGAGAAATTGAAATAACTGATGTAGCAGACAGAGATTCTGGTTATATTATTACAAAATTTAAAAATGTAACTTCAACTGGTTCTGCAGGTTCAGACCCAACCTTTGTAGATACTGATTTTCCTATGTTTAGATTAGCTGATGTTAACCTAATGTATGCTGAAGCTGTTGTTAGAGGTGGATCTGGTGGAACTATAGCTGAAGCTGTAGATTATATCAACGATTTAAGAGATAGAGCAAATTCAACTCAAATTTCTGAAGGAAACTTAACTTTAGACTTCATAATTGATGAAAGATCAAGAGAATTATATTGGGAAGGACACCGTAGACAAGATTTAGTTAGATTCGGTTTATTTTCTGGAGGAAATTACAATTGGGTTTGGAAAGGTGGAAGTGCTAATGGTATTGCAATAGGAAGCCATATGGATATTTATCCTATTCCTGCAAATAACATGACAGCAAACCCTAATTTAACTCAAAATCCAGGGTACTAATATTTAAAAGATTTACAAAATGAAAAAAATATTAAAATATATATTCTTATCATTATTCACAATTACAATAGTAGCTTGCGATAATGAAGATCAAGAACTATTAGTTGTTTCAACCCAAGGAAGTGGACAAATTACGGCTCCTAGTACAGGTACAGCTTATGTACTTAACCCTTTGGAAGAACAAACTAATCCAATTTTTACTTTAACTTGGGATTCAGCAGATTACGGAAACCCAACAGAAATTGATTATAGTATTGAATTTGCGAAAGCAGGAACAGATTTTGCTGATCCTTACGTAGCTGGAGAAACTACAAATAATTTAATAACTTGGAACATTTTAGAATTTAATGGTGCAGTTGTTACAGCTGGTTTATCTCCATTTATTGAAGGTGAATTAGAAATTAGAGTTGTTTCTACAGTAGGTGCAACAGGAGTTGAAACACAAACTTCAGAACCAATTTCGGTATTTGTAACACCTTTTACAACAGATCTTCCAACAATAGCTGTTCCGGGTAACCACCAAGGTTGGGATCCTGCTACTGCTCCTTTACTAGCTTCTTCAGCATTTGGAGAAACTGATTATGAAGGATACGTTTGGTTAGATGGTGAATATAAATTTATCGCTCCTGATCAAACAGGAAGTTTTTTCTGGGGAAATACAGATTGGGGAGATGATGGTACTTTTTCTGGTAAACTTATAGATGAAGATGGTGAAGCTAATGCTAATGCTACTGTTGCAGGTTATTACTTTGTCCAAGCAAACACTACAGATTTAACTTATGCTACAACTGCAGTTAGCTGGGGAATTATTGGTGAAGCAACTCCTACAGGTTGGGATGCAGATACTGATTTAGTTTATGATTCTGAAACAAGAATACTTTCTGTTGATATAGATTTAGCACCTGGAGGTTTCAAATTCAGAGGAAATAACGAATGGGGAGCTTTTGATTTAGGAACCGTGAATGATGATGGAAATTTAGTTAGTGGTGGAGATTTAACTTTCGAAGGTGCTTCAGGAAATTATCATGTTGTGTTAGATTTAAGTAATCCTAGAGAATACACTTATAGTATTACTGCTAATTAATAATTAACTTTTAAAATGATGAAATATTTAAATAAAATAATAATTCTTTTAGCAATCACATTCGGATTTATTTCGTGTGATAAAAATGAGAATTTCGAAATATTGCCAGCTCAAGAAAGTTTTCAAATAGTTGCGCCATCTAGTGGTTCAGTTTTAGTCTTAAACGATGAAAACCCAGCAAACATTGCTTTGTTTTTATCTTGGGAAACTTTAAGTGGAGCTTCAGGACCTTATACTGTAGAAATGGATTTAGAAGATACATTTTCATCCTCTATTACCCTTGGTAGTTCAGATGAAAAATCGTTCTCACTAACAGTCGAAGAATTTAACCAGTTTCTATTAGATGCCGGTATTAAAGTTTTTGCAGAAATGCCTATTTACATTCGTGTTTCTTCAAGTACTGAAACAACAGAATATATTAGTTTAGTAGTTACAACTTTCCCTAGTAGTAACCCTATAATAACTAGTCCAGACAGTACTTTTGAAGTAATACTATCTGATATTACACCAGATGATACAGCAATAACAACTGAATGGACAGATGCTGATTTTGATGAAAGCAGTACTGTTTCTGTAACTTATGAGATTGAAGTTGCTGAAGCAGGAACAAGTTTTGCTTCCACTCAATCATTAGGTACTACTGAAGATTATTCTTTAGAAACTACTCATTCAGCATTAAATGAAGCTGCTTTAGCTTTGGGTATTACTGTTGGTGAAGTTGGAGAATTAGACTTAAGAGTAAAAGCTAGTTTTGAAACAGCTGCAGGAACTTCAGAAAGATTTTCTGAATTAATTACAATTTCTGTTACTCCTTATGAAACTGCACTTCCAGAAACATTATACATTGTTGGAGCTGGTGCTCCTGATGCTGGTTGGGGATGGACTTCACCTGTGGAACTAACACTTTTAGGTACAACGTATTCTGGAAATGTAAACCTACAAAGTACTGCTGATGCTAATAACTTTAGATTCTTTACTGAATTTGAAAACTGGGATTCAGGGCAAAACTACCCTTATTATGAAGTAAGAGGGTATACAATTGATACTAATTTAGTTAATGCTGAAGATGGTGATAATAACTTTGCTTTTATAGGAACAGATGGTGAATATTTTTTAAGCATTGATACTGAAAATAAAGTAATTACTTTAGGACCTCCAATGGTTGGACCAAATTGTGAATTTGATCAATTATGGTTAGTAGGTGCTGGTGTACCTGACGCTGGTTGGGGATGGGATTCTCCTGTTCAACTGCCATGTACTGGTACAGGTATATATGCCGGAAATGTAAACCTACAAAGTACAGCTGACGCAAATAACTTCAGATTTTTCACTGTTGAAAATGATTGGGGTTCTGGTCAAAACTACCCATATTATGTTGCTGAAGGCTATACTATAGATGCTAATTTTGAAGATGCTGCAGATGGTGATAATAATTTTGCTTTTATAGGTACAACAGGTAATTATTATTTATCAGTTGATACTATTAATAAAGTAATTACATTAGGACCTCCACAAACATCATGTGAATTTGATCAACTATATTTAGTTGGTGCAGGTGTACCTGATGCTGGTTGGGGTTGGGATTCTCCTGTTCAATTACCTTGTACTGGAGCAGGTGTATATTCAGGCTCTGTAAATCTTACCAATGATGCATTTAGATTTTTTACTGTTGAAAATGATTGGGGTTCTGGTCAAAACTACCCTTATTATATTGCTGAAGGTTACACTATAGATGCTAGTTTTGAAGATGCTGCAGATGGTGACAATAATTTTAAATTTATTGGTACACCAGGAACATACACATTAACACTTGACACTGTTAATAAAGTTATAACACTAGAATAATTAAAATTATGTAAAATAGGGTAATGCATATGCATTACCCTATTTTTAATTCAAACAATAAATATGAAACAAATTTTACTTTTTTTTTCCTTTTTATTTCCTTTTGCTTTAATTGCACAAACACAAACTGTAGATTTTAATATAAATCCAACTTCATTTGATGAAGATGAAGAAATTACTATTACAGTTTCAAATGTTGATCCTACAGCTTGGGATAATGTTACTGACCCAGATAACCTTTATCTTTGGGCTTGGTATTATGATTCAAACGGAGACCAGGTGAGTACTTACACTGGAAATGGAGATTGGGACAATTCTAATGAATCTCATAAACTTACAAACAATGGAGATGGAACTTATAGTTACACTCTAACTCCTACTACATTTTTTGGAGACACTGGTATTTCCCAATTAGGTATATTAGTTAAAGCTAAAGATGGAACTGGAGATCAAAAATCACAAGACTTTTTATATTATGTTGGAAAAGTTACACTTATTATAACAGCTCCAACTTCAAATCCAACAGTTGTTGCTAGCGGAGGAGATTTAACTATTAGTGCTTATATGCAGTCTGGAGGCTCACAAGTAGTTGGAAGTTTTGAAGTTTTTTTTAACAATGTATCTGTAGCCTCTGGTTCAGGATACCCAACTTACGGTACAACTCTTACAAATATTACTGAAGCTGGAACTGTAAGAATTGAAGGAAGCCCCTTTAGTTCTTCCGATATTGGTGAAAATTCTTTCGAAGTTTCATTAGAACCAACAGTAACTACAGAAGAAATGCCTGCTGGTTTAGAAGATGGTATTAACTACAATGAAAGTGACCCAACAAAAGCAACACTAGTAATAGATGCACCTAATAAAGATTTTATTTATGTGGCTGGAAGTTTCAATAATTGGACTGAAAGCTCATCTTATTTAATGAAAAAAAATACAACTGGAACTAAATTTTGGTTAGAACTTACCGGATTAACTTCTGGAGAAATATATACCTATCAATATTGGGTATATGCTTTAAATCCAGTTGCAGATTCACCTCAATTAGTAAAAACTGCGGATCCATACTCTACTTTAGTTTTATCTCCTTTTGATGATCCTTGGATTTCAGAAAATACTTTTCCAGATTTAACTACAACTTATGCATATCCAGATGGTCAAGAACGTGAAGTAACTGTACTTCAAACAAATCAATCTGACTATAATTGGCAAGTAACCGATTTCACAGGACCTACTGAAGAAGATTTAATAGTATATGAAATATTAATTCGTGATTTTGATGCTGATAGAAACTTCCAAGATTTAATCGATAAAATTGACTATTTCAAAAACTTAAATGTTAATGCTATAGAATTAATGCCAATAATGGAATTTGAAGGAAATGAAAGTTGGGGTTACAATACCTCTTTTCATTTAGCTTTAGATAAATTTTATGGAACACCTGATAAATTTAAAGAACTAGTAGATACTTTTCATCAAAATGATATTGCAGTTATTTTAGATGTTGCTTTAAACCACGCTTTTGGAAGAAATCCAATGGTACGCATGTGGATGGATGATCCTGACGCCGATGGTTGGGGTGATCCAAGTAGTGAAAATCCGTATTTTAATGAAGTTGCAACACATAGTTACAGCGTAGGTTCAGATTTTAACCACCAAAGTGCATATACACAATATTATGTAGAACGTGTTGTAAAACATTGGATCGAAGAGTATAATATTGATGGTTTTAGATGGGATTTAACAAAAGGATTTACACAAGATTGTACTTCTGGAGATGATTCATGTACAAATTCATACCAACAAGATAGAGTCGATATTTTAAAACAATATGCTGATTATTCTTGGTCTATTGATCCAGATCACTACGTTATTTTTGAACATTTGGGTACCAATGCTGAAGAACAAGAATGGGCTAACTATAGATTAGATGAAGGAAAAGGTGTTATGATGTGGGGAAAAATGACAAGTGAATACAATGAACTTTCAATGGGATATACTTCTGACATAAGTGGAATGGGTTATGAAAACAGAGGGTTTACTGGAAAACGATTAATGGGTTATGCTGAAAGCCATGACGAAGAAAGGTTAATGTATAAAAACTTGCAATACGGTAACACTACAAATTCTTCACACAATGTTACAGAATTAAATACAGCATTGTCTAGAATGTCTGCAATTGGAGCTGTTTCATTAACTATCCCAGGTCCAAAAATGATATGGCATTTTGGAGAATTAGGCATGGAAAATTCAATTTATACTTGCTCTGATGGTTCTGTAAATACTGAAGATGATGCAATAGATGGAAATTGTAAGTTAGATACTAAACCTCAACCTCAATGGGACAATGATTGGTTAAGCGATACTAACCGTTCACAAATATATAATGATTGGGCTAGAATTAATGAATTAAAAATTAGTGAAGATGTTTTTGAAGGAAGCTACTCTATAAATTCTGGAAATTTAACACCTAAAATTTATATTTGGGATGATGCTATTGCAAGTACAGAGCTTAAAAATGTAGTTGTTTTAGCAAACTTTGATGTAACCTCACAAGATGTTACTCCTAATTTTCCATATACAGGAACTTGGTATGATTTAATGGATGAAACAGGCGCTACATCAATAAATGTTACTAATACAACTAATCCAATTACTATAGCTGCCGGACAGTTTAAAATTTATGGAAATCAAACTTCAACTTTAAGTGTTGATGATATTATTCTCGATAAAAACTTTATAAAATTATACCCAAATCCAACAGCAAATTCTTTTAGATTAACAAAATCTACTGAACTAGTTGAAGTTTTTGATGTTATGGGTAAACTTATAAAATCATTTAATGGTGATTTCACAGAAAACGATTCATTTAACATTTCAGAATTATCAAAAGCTATATATTTTGTAAAAATTTATACTGCTGAAGGAATTGGTGTTAAACGAATTATTAAAAATTAATTATTTATACAATCCTCTAATTTATAATTTCATTTATTAGAGGATTTTTAACATTTTAAAATCAAAAAATATGAAAACAAAACTACTTTTATTAATTACTTTATTTATTGTTACATCTGCTTTTTCCCAATGGGGACACAGATACACTACTGAACAACCAAACCAAAACATAACTGCAACAACTGCAGATTTATTTACAGTTTCTGTTGAATGGGGAGAAGGAGATTGGACTAGCTCAAGTTTTGGATATGGAACAACTACTGATGGTTCTGATTGGACTTGGACAAATTTAGATTGGTTTGAAGACGGTACAGATAGTAATAAAAGATGTAAAACAGATATTACAATTAATACAATTGGTGATTATTATTACGCATATCGATTTATAAAAGATGGTAATACCACTTACCAGCATGGGTCTGCTGATTGGTCTCCTAACGTTAGTACATTAAGTGCTATAAGTACAATTACTGTTACTCTAGATCCAGCATTAGGTATTGAAAATTACTCAAAAAATTCAGTCTCACTTAATGTTGTAAATAAAACAATAAAACTTAATGGTTTAAACAATGGAGAAAAATTTGAAATTACAGTTTATGACTTTTCTGGGAAAAAAATTAAATCTTTTGATCAAAATTCATCTCTAGATTTAAATAGTATTTCAACAGGGCTTTATATTTTAAATTTCAAATCTGATAATAATAGTATATCTAAAAAAATTATTATAAAATAAACTATATCCAATTATTATAAAAAAGTCAACTATATAGTTGGCTTTTTTTATGTGAAATTTTTGAAAAATAAATGTAGAACTTAACTTTGAAGAGCTTACAAATAGTTTGTATATTGCAATCTAATTATTTGAAATAAACATTAACAATATACCAAATGAAAAATAAATTACTTTTACTAGCTGTTTTAGTAAGCTTATGGTCTTGCGGCGGCGGTGGCGGAGATGATCCAACACCTACTCCAACACCAACAGAAAATAGTGCTCCTTCTCAACCAAGCTTATCCAATCCTACTGATGGAAAGCTTTGTATAGATAATAGTGTTAATTTTAATTGGAGTGCAGCAACTGATGAAGATGGTGATGCTATTACATATTTGTTAGAAGTTGCTACAAACAATACTTTTACTCAAAACAAGCAAACTTTCCCTAGTTTAACTTCTACATCAAAATCAGTTACACTTGATAAAGGAACTGCTTATTATTGGAGAGTTAAAGCAACAGATTCTAATAATTTAAGTGGAAATTATTCTTCTATTTTTGATTTTTATACTGAAGGAGAAGGTGTTGTAAATTATTTACCTTTTTCACCAAGTTTAGTTAGTCCAGAATTAAACAGTTTTGTTCAAACTGCCACAGCAACTTTAGAGTGGGATTCAAGCGATGTAGATAACGACCCTTTAACATATACTATTTATTTTGAAGATGTAAACCCACCAACAGCTATGGTTTCTGAAAATCAAACAGGAAAAACATTTACCACGGCTACATTAACAGGAAGTACAACATATTATTGGAAAGTTGAAGTTAGTGATGGTAATGGAGGTACAACTATAGGTCAAGTTTGGAATTTTATAGCAGATTAAAAACTTTTATATTAAAAAAATATATTAAGCCAACTAAATTTTAGTTGGCTTATTTTTTTGTAAAAACTTTTTAAACTCTATCCAATAAAATTCATTACCATTAGATGATTCCCATAAACTTTTGGATCCATGAATACCTTTAACTTTTGGTTTGTAATGCATAACAAATTTATTATTAATTAAAGATACTAATTGTTCAACTTGTAAGATTTCTTTTTTGGAAGAAGTCACAAATATTGGTTTTGACATATTCTTTATTTCATCTTTCAAATTAACACCTTCTAAATATTCTCTTGGGCTAAATGCCGCTATTGCTTTAATTTTTGAATTAGTATTACCAATTAAAAGCGCTAAAGAAGCCGAATAAGAGCTTCCAACCAAAATTATAGGTTTTCCACCATTTAGTTTATAAACATAATCAATAGCAGCCTCTATATCTATTTTAGCAGACATATAGTTAGTTGCTAATTTACTTTCAGTAGCTTTTTTAGCTGTTTCATTAATAATACCATTTACTTTATTTCCAGATCGTTGATCTATTGCAACACATGAAAATCCTAAATAATTTATTTTTTTTGCAGTTTCAATATACTCACCTCTACTATACCCAGCCTGATGACATAATAAAACTGTAGGTTTTTTATCATTTACTTCGTAAATATCTGCTGTTATTAGTAAACTATCTTTAGAATAAAATATAGTTTTTACAACATAAATATTAGGAATAGAATCTTGTTTCACAACTTTATCTCTAACATTGCTAAACTTCTTTTTATGTGGTTTTGAACAAGAAACTCCAACTATTAAAAAAACTAAAAGTAAATATTTCATATAATAATAATAATAATAATAATAGATTTATAACTGATACTCTAACTTTTATAGACTCTAACATCACGTTGTGGAAACGGAATTGTTATAGCATGCTCTCTAAATAATCTATCTATTTCAAAATGTAAATCACTTTTTGGCTCTATAACTTGAAAACTATCTTTTATTGAAAATACTAATTTAAACTGAAGAGCGCTATCTCCAAATTCATCAAAAAACACTTTAGGTTCAGGTTTTTTTAAAATGCCTTTAGTTGTATTAGCAGCTTTAATTAATAAACTTTTTACTAATTGAACATCACTCCCATAAGCAACTCCTACATAAATAAACTCACGTGTAACATTTCCATTTTGAGTATAATTATATAATGTATTGGTTAAATATAAATGGTTTGGAATTACCAAAACTTTATTTTCAATAGTTACAGCTTTTGTAGTTCTTAAGCTTATTTTAGTAACCTTTCCAACCTTTCCTTCTATTTCTATTATATCATCTACATGTAATGATTGGTCAAACAAAATAAAAATACCACTAATTACATCTTGAAAAAAAGTTTGTAAAGCTAACCCAACACCTAACAATAAAGCTGCAGCACTTGTAATAATTGCAGTTACTTTTACTCCATTATAATTTAATATAACTAGTAATAAAATTAAGTACGTTAAATATTTTAAATAGGTAAATATAGTTGCAAACTTATACTTATCCTCTTCAGGTAATTTTCTTGTAGCAATTTTTTTTACAGTTTTTAAAAAAATATTTGCCAAGAAAAGTATTACTAATGTAAACAATATAGTTTTTACAGAAAATGAAATGCTATCATTTAAATAAAAAGTATAATTTAATGTTTCTTTTAGTGTATTCATTAAAGAGAATTTCTATTGTTACTTAATTATAAGTTATTTCTATCTATGTAAAAATAGTTCATTTTTAATAAAACTTCTTAAACAGACTCGTTATAATAATTAAACAATTTTATTTTTAAATGTTTAATTACTCAAAAAAGATAAATATAATGCAAAAAAAACCACCTCACTTTTGGGGTTGAGGTGGAAAATTGCTATGAAAAAGATGTAGATCGTTAAATCTACAGCACAAATGTAACTAAAGTATCATACTTAAAATATGACAACTATCAGTTAAATAAAAAAAATACTTAATTAGAAGTAGCTAACCGTATTTTTTTCAACAATTCTAAAGAATTTGGATTTATAACTCCTTAAAAAGTTTGCAGAAATGTATTTGTAAATATAAATGGACTAATAGATTAAATTAATGAAGGAGATAAACTAAGCGATATAGATGAAAATTCAAAACGATTGTACACAGTAATAAATTACTTCTAACTTTTTTAAAAGCCTATCGAATTCAATATACTTTTTTTGATGAAATTTAAGCATAAAAAAATCCTACTATTTCTAGTAGGATTTACTTTGGTGGGCAATGAGGGATTCGAACCCCCGACCCCCTCGGTGTAAACGAGGTGCTCTGAACCAACTGAGCTAATTGCCCGAAGCGGATGCAAATATATAACGACTTTTTTATTATACAAAGCTTTTAAAAACTTTATTTAATAAAAAAATCCTACTATTTCTAGTAGGATTTACTTGGTGGGCAATGAGGGATTCGAACCCCCGACCCCCTCGGTGTAAACGAGGTGCTCTGAACCAACTGAGCTAATTGCCCGAAGCGGATGCAAATATATAACGACTTTTTTTATTACACAAAGCTTTTTTAATGAAAAAATGTTTTTTTTATTTATAGAAAAGATAACTTATCAAATATCAACAAACTACAGTATATTTAAATAACTTCGGCTACAACAAAGGTGCTTCCTCCTACAAATATTAAATCGTTTGAAGTAGCAATTTCTTTGGCTGAATTTACTGCTAATTCTACTGAATTGTAACAGTTACCATTTAAATTAAAATGAAGTGCTTTATTTTTTAATATTTCAGCACTTAAGCCTCTCGGTATATTTGGCTTACAGAAATAATAAGTTGCAGCCTTTGGAAACATTGGCAAAATAGTGTCTAAATCTTTATCATTAACAACTCCAAGCACAATATGTAAATTTTCATATTTTTCATTTTTAAGTTGTTTAATAACATAGGTTAAACCTTCCGTATTATGCCCTGTGTCACAAACAACTTTTGGCTTTTTTTGTAGTATTTGCCATCTTCCCAACAGCTTTGTATTTGTAACTACATTTAATAAACCTTTTTCTAGTACATTATTGGAAATTGAATATCCAATTGAATTTAATACTTCTATGGTTTTAACAGCTGTTTTTACATTGTTTAATTGATAATATCCTAATAAATCGGTTTTATATAATGTTTCAACTTCTTTTGAAGCAATGTATAGTTTTGTTTTATTCTTTTCTGAAATTTCTTTAAAAACTGAAAATGTTTCTTCTTGAAATTCGCCAATTACAACTGGAATATTATTTTTTATAATTCCTGCTTTTTCAAATGCTATTTCTGGTAGTGTTTCGCCTAAAAACTGCGTATGATCCAAGCCAATATTAGTTATAACAGAAACTTCTGGTGTAATAATATTTGTTGAATCTAGCCTTCCTCCTAATCCAACTTCAATAATAGCTATATCTACTTTATATTTTTCAAAACAATTGAATGCCAAACCTACAGTCATTTCAAAAAATGATAATTGATGTTGTTCAAAAAAAGATGAATTCTGTTCAATAAAAGTTATAACATCCTTTTCTGAAATAACTTCACCATTAATTTTAATTCGTTCTCTAAAATCTTTTAAATGAGGTGATGTATATAAGCCAACGTTAAAACCTGCTTCTTGTAAAATGGAAGCTAACATGTGACTTGTAGATCCTTTTCCGTTAGTTCCAGCAACATGAATACTTTTAAACTTTTTTTCAGGAAAATTTAAGTGTTTTGAAAGTGCTAAACTATTGGTTAAATCTTTTTTAAATGCTGTTTTACCTTGCCTTTGATACATTGGCAATTGTGTAAACATCCAATCAATGGTTTGTTGGTAGTTCATTAATTATTGAGATAATGAGAAACGATATTTTATAGTTCCTATTTGTTTTGAAGGCGCTTTTGAGTCTGCTTGCCATCTTGTTTTTAAAGCTGCTGCCTTTGCTTGAGACAATAAACATTGTGCTGTATTTGTAGAGCCTTTTGCACCTGGCTTGGCATTAATTACGTTTCCACTTCTATCTACTTCAATTTCAACTACAACAAGACCTTCTTCATTACATTCATAACCTGGTTTTGGTCTACTTAACGGTTTTCTATTACCTAATTGGTAATCTCCTCCGTTTCCACTTCCTCCATTTCCATAATAACCATTTGCATTTGGATCACCTGTAATTTTACCTTTATCGCCCGGAACATTATCATTTCCTTCTCCTCCAGTTGCATTTCCTTCAGAATTACTTACTCCACCTATTAAGGCGTCTAGTTTCTTTTTTTTAGCTTGTTCTTCAGCTTTTTGTTTTGCAATTGCATCTTGTTTTTCTTTTTCAATTCTTTCTTTCTCTAATTGTGCTTTTTTTGCAATTGCATCTGCTTTTCGCTTTGCTTCTTGTTCTTTTTTTATTGCTATTGCTTCTTCAGTATCTTGAGTTACAACATCTTCAGACTTTGAAGTTTCTTCTTCGGTAACTTTAGACTCACTAATTTCCTGAATTTCTTCTTGTTGCTCTTCAATAACTTGTTCTTGGGAAGCTGATTTTAAAGGTTCAGTAGGTTGAATATCTCCCTTACCTACATTTGAAGTTCCAAAATTTACAGCAATACCATATTCTTCTGGTGGATCTAAATATTTTAGTCCCACAAAAAATATCCCAACTATTAACAGACTCATTAATACACCTGTAATTGCCGCAGATTTTCTTTTATTTTTAGTATCTAAAAAATTTGCCATTTAATTTATTTTGGTCTTACAGCTAAAATTACTTTAAACCTATTTCTATTAGCTATATCCATAACTTTTACGGCATTTTCAATTGGAACACCTTCTTCGGCACGTAAAACTATGGTTGGACTTTCCTTATCAGCTAATAAAGCTAACAAATCTTGTTCCAAACTATTTTCATTTACTTTTTTATTGTCTATATAGTATACTAGTTTTTTAGTGATACTTACTGAAACTGATTTTCGGTTTTCGGTTTTTCCACTTGCTTTTGGTAATAATATATCTAAAGCACTTGTGGTAACCAGTGTTGAAGTAATCATAAAAAAGATTAATAGCAAAAAAACAATATCTGTCATAGACGACATATTGAAGTTTGGATTTACTTTATTTCTACCTCGAATATTCATTAAATAGGTTCGTTTAGTAAGTCTAAAAATTCTACTGATTTTGCTTCCATTTCATACACAACTTTATTAGTTCTAACTACTAAATGATTGTATTGAATGTATGAAATAATTCCAACAATTAACCCCGCAACAGTAGTTGTCATTGCAGTATACAACCCATCAGAAAGCATTTTAATATCTATTTGTCCACCAGCATTTGCTATTTCATGAATGGCTAAAATCATTCCTATAACTGTTCCCAAAAAACCAATCATAGGAGCGGCACCAGCAATTGTTGCTAAAACTGGAACATTTTTTTCTAATTTATAAATTTCTAAACGTCCAGCATTTTCAATAGCTGTATTAATATCTTCCAAAGGTTTTCCAATTCTTGAAATTCCTTTTTCAACTAATCTTGCGGCTGGAGAATTTGCTTGTGCACAAAGTACTTTAGCTGAATCAATTTTTCCACTTGAAACATGGTCTTTAATCTGATTCATAAAATTTTTGTCAGTTTTGGATGCAGCTTTTATAGTGAATAACCTTTCAAAATAAATATATAAAGCTACCGCTAATAAAACAACAAGTATAGCTATAATAACCTGACCTCCAATACCTCCATCCATTATTAATTGATAGATAGATAGTGTTTTTTCTTCTGATATTGTTTCCTCTAAAACTTCAGCAGTTTCTTGAAGTGTACTTAACATATATTAAAATTTTATGATTGTTTAACGAAAAAAAGCATTAAAAATTGTTTTCTAGATATAAAAAAACCAAGAGCATAACTCTTGGTTTTTTATAATAGTTTATGTTTATTAAAATATAGCTGTCAATCCTAAAAAAGTTGCGGCTCCAACTACAAACCCTATTGCTGCTAACCATGAAATCTTTTTAAAATACCAGAAAAAATCTATTTTTTCCATACCCATTGCAACAACACCTGCTGCTGAACCAATAATTAACATACTTCCACCTGTTCCTGCAGAGAAAGCTATAAAATGCCATATATGACTATCAATAGGTTCTTGGAACATTCCCATACTTGCAGCTACTAAAGGTACATTATCAACAACAGCTGAACCAACACCTAATAACATAATTACAATATCTGTATTTGGAATAATTGTTTTTAAAGATTCTGCTCCAATAAATAACATTCCTAATGATTCTAATGATGCAACAGCCATTAAAATTCCAAAGAAAAATAATACACTAGGTAATTCTATTTTTGATAAAGATTGGTGAACTGGGCTATGATGACCTTGTTTATCATCACCTTCTTGTTCTACAGCATGTGAAATACTGAATTTTGATCTACTGTAAATTTCAGCAAAAACACAGACAACTGATAACGAAAGCATCATCCCTACGTATGGTGGTAAATGAGTTATAGTTTTAAATATTGGAACAAAAATAATTCCACTTAACCCAAGGTAAAGCATTGTTGGCCCATATTTGTTTTGAGTTGTAGAATCTTCTTCTTCAGTTTTTTCAAGTTCACCTTTAAATGGTTTCATAAACGAAGCTATAAATGTTGGTACAACCATACATAATAATGATGGTATTATTAAGTACTCAATTAATTTAGCTGTTGTAACTTTTTTACCAATCCAAAGCATTGTAGTAGTAACATCACCAATTGGAGACCATGCTCCACCTGCATTTGCAGCAATAATTATTAAACCTGCAAACCATAAACGTGTATTTTTATCTCCAATTATTTTTTGAAGAATTGTAATTAAAACAATTGTTGCAGTTAAATTATCTATAATAGCTGATAAAATAAAAGCTAGAAAAGCAAAAATCCATAGTAACTTCTTTTTACTTTTTGTTTTAATATAATTTTTAAACGTTGCAAAACCATCAAAATAATCTATAATCTCAACAATAGTCATGGCGCCTAATAAGAAAAATAGTATTTCAGCAGTTTTTCCTAAATGATGTAATAATGTTTCTTCTAATAAATGATGTTTTTCACTAATTGAAAAACTCGAAAAACCTTCAACTAATTTGTGTCCTGCAGAATCAAACCAGTTTGGAAAAGTTTCAATACCAAATGCAACTAAAGCCCAAAGCACTGCCATCATGGCTAGAGCAGGGATTAATTTGTCTATTTTTAGATTGTGTTCTAATGTAATTGCTAAATATCCTAAAATGAATATTATAATAATAAGTGTTTCCATAATTAAGTGTAAAAGCTATTGCTAACTATTATTAATTTCTATTATTAATTATTTTTTCTGTTTTTAAATTAAAAACGGAACAAATATAGTAAGTTTAATGTAACTTAATGTAAATTTTTCCTGAAGAATGATCTTTTGTCGCTCCTGTTACACTTTGTAAACAATTCACTTCATTATTTAGCTTTAAAACACCTAAAAAAGCAAAAATTAACGCTTCCTTAAAATCAACCAAACTTTTTTCAGGAATCACTAACACACACATTGTTTTACTTTTAATTAAATCTATTAAGAATAAATTATAAGCTCCACCTCCTGTTACTAACATTTTTTTTGTAGAAGTATTTTCTAATTGTTCTACAATTTTTTGAGCTATATGCTCTACAAATGTTCTTAAAATATCTTTAATTGAAAGTTTGTAACTATCAATTAATGGAATAATTGTGGTCTCAACAAACTCAAAACCCAATGATTTTGGAATAGGCATTTTATAAAAATTTAGATTATTTAAATCGTTTAATAAATCTATATTTATACTACCTGTTTTGGCAATTTCACCCTTATTATCATAATTAAAACCTAATTGTTTTACATAATAATTCAATACAATGTTAACTGGACAAATATCAAAAGCTATTCTTTGTTTTTCTTGTTCAAAAGAGATATTAGAAAATCCACCTAAATTTAAACAATAATCATATTCAGAAAACAACAACTTATCACCAATTGGAACAAGCGGTGCACCTTGCCCTCCTAATTCAACATCTTGAGTTCTAAAATCACAAACAACTTTTAGGTTTGTAGCTTTACTTAACTGTTCACCATCACCAATTTGTAAGGTATACCCTTCATCTGGTTTATGAAAAATAGTATGTCCATGAGAAGCTATAAAATCAATGTTTTTTAACGAATATTTTTTAATAAAGCTATTTATAGTTTCACCTAAATAAACCCCATACTCAACATTTAATTTCGAAATTTCTGCTTTAGATAAATAAAAAGCATTTCGCAATTTATCTTCCCATTCTAATGAATAAGAAATAGTTTCAGAATTTAAAATTTTATATGAATACGTTTTGTTTTCTTTAATAAATGAAGTAAATACTAAATCAATTCCATCTAACGAAGTTCCTGACATTAAACCAATTACATTCCAATTTTGTTTCATATATTTATAAGTGCTACTGTATTACATAATTACTAAAAATTTATCTAAAAAAGCTTACATTTGAGAAAATAAAAACACCTAAAAAAATTATAATTATGGATTTTAACTTAACCGAAGAGCATATAATGATTCGTGATGCTGCTCGAGATTTTGCACGGAATGAATTGCTTCCTGGAGTTATTGATCGTGATGAAAAGCAAGAATTTCCAACCAAACAAATTAAACAAATGGGAGAACTTGGTTTTCTTGGAATGATGGTTGACCCAAAATACGGCGGAAGTGGTTTAGATACAGTTTCTTATGTATTAGCTATGGAAGAAATTTCAAAAATAGATGCTTCTGCATCTGTGGTTATGAGTGTAAACAACTCTTTAGTTTGCTGGGGATTAGAAACCTATGGAACTGAAGAACAAAAACAAAAATATTTAGTTCCTTTAGCTAAAGGAGAAATTATTGGGGCGTTTTGTTTAAGCGAACCCGAAGCTGGTTCTGATGCTACTTCACAAAAAACTACTGCACTTGATAAAGGTGATTATTATTTGTTAAATGGTACCAAAAACTGGATTACAAATGGAAATAATGCGAGTGTTTATTTAGTTATTGCTCAAACCGATATTGAAAAAGGTCATAGAGGAATTAATGCTCTTATTGTAGAAAAAGAAATGGAAGGTTTCCAAGTTGGACCGAAAGAAAATAAATTGGGTATTCGTGGTTCCGATACACACTCTTTAATGTTTACAGATGTTAAAGTTCCAAAAGAAAATAGAATTGGAGAAAACGGATTTGGATTTAAATTTGCAATGAAAACATTAGCTGGAGGTAGAATAGGTATTGCGTCACAAGCATTAGGAATTGCTGCCGGAGCTTATGAATTAGCACTTCAATACTCAAAAGAACGTAAAGCTTTTGGTAAAGAAATAAGTAAACATCAAGCAATTGCATTTAAATTGGCTGATATGGCTACTCAAATTGAAGCCGCACGATTACTATGCATGAAAGCTGCTAAAGATAAAGATGAACATAAAAATTACGATTTAAGTGGTGCAATGGCAAAATTATATGCTGCAGAAATGGCTATGCAAGTTACAGTAGAGGCTGTTCAAATACATGGAGGCTATGGTTTTGTGAAAGAATACCACGTTGAACGTTTAATGCGAGACGCTAAAATTACACAGATTTACGAAGGAACTTCTGAAATTCAAAAAATAGTAATTTCAAGAAGTGTTTTACAAGATTAAACCTTAAATACCTTACATAACCTAAAGCCAGCATAGCATTGTTGGCTTTTTTTATACTTCATATATTCCAATAACCTATTATAGATTAAATTTTTCTTAAAAATTAATTGATTTAATTAATGAATGAATGTTTATTCATATATTTGCTCATTATTTTAAATAAACCTTATGGCTCGTAAAATAGATGAGGAAAAACTGATTAGAATTAAAGCTGCAACAATGAAAACTATTGTTGAAAAAGGTATAGAAGGAGCAACAATTGCTATGATTGCAAAAAATGCAAATGTTAGTGGCGGCTACTTATATAGATTATACAGAGGTAAACAAGCTTTAATTGACGAATTGTATTTTGATAAAGTAAATTCTCTTAATAACGAGCTAGAGTTTTTAATAGAATTAAATCCTACAACTATTGCTCCTATTTTAAAAGCATTTATACAAAATAGAATTGTATACGCGCTTAACGAACCAGTAGCTTCCAAGTTTTTTTACCAATTGCTTCATAACGTTAATTTTAAAATACCTTCCAAGTTAAAAAAGAAAAGTATTTTAGTAATGGAACAATTAAATGCTATTGGTCAAAAATCAGGAGAAATTAGTATGGATATTGAGATATTACAACTTCATTTCCATGTTTTAGTGTACGTTGTAGATTACATTCATTTTAAAAGAACAAACTTTCTAGGAATAGAAAATACTACTAATAATGATGTTAACTATTTAACCAATAACATTTTAAATATTTTAAAAAAAGATAATTAATAATGTCTACTATTTTAAAAATGGTTTTAAAACCAACAGTTCAAATTACCACTTTATTTCTTTTACTGCTTTCAAATATTGTAAATGCGCAAGAATTAACATTAAAAGAAGCATACCAATTAATGCTTTTAAATAATGGTAATTTAAATGCTTCACAGCAAGAAGTTAATGCAAAAAAAGAAGAACAAAAAGCTGTAAAAGGCTTGCGCTATCCATCAGTAAGTGTTTCTGGTACGTATGCACATTTAGAAAAAGATATAAGCTTTGATTTGAATGATGAACGAAACATGGCTAGTGGATTATTAGGCATTTCGGATCCCTCAATATTAGGTGATTGGAATTTTACAGTACTTGAAAAAAATTTAGGTTTAGCTTCTGCCGATATTGATTGGCCAATATTTGCTGGTGGCAAAATTAATGCAGCCAACAAAGCTGCTGGAATAAAGTACCAGTTATCAGAAAATGAACATAAAATTCAAGAAAATACGCTTACCATTAAACTTATAGATTATTACTACAAATTAAAACTAGCTAAACAAGCAGAAAACTTACGCAAAAAAGTTTTTGAAACTATTCAAATACATAGCAATCATGCAACAAAGTTATTTGAAAATGGAATTATTCCTGAAGTTGAAACTTTAAACGCTAAAGTTGCCTTATCAAATGCAAAAAGAGAATTAGAAGCTTCAAAAAAAGATGTTTCATTAGCAACAACAGCTATTAAAAATTTAATTGGTGGTAAAGAGTTTAGTTCTGCTTCTACAGAGTTCCAAATTCCTTCTATTAAAACATCTTTAAAAGAATTTCAAACTGAAATGATTCAGAAAAATGAACAACTTAAATTTTTAGAAAAAAACCAAGAATTGGCAAAAATTGGAGTAAAAGTAGAAACTAGTGAATACTTTCCTAAAATTGCTTTATTTGGTAAACATACCCTATGGAAAGATAACTTATCTACCGTAGATGTAAAATGGTTAGTAGGAGTTGGTGCCTCATGGGAACTATTTAATGGTTTTGAAAGAGAACATAAAATTAAAGCTGCAAAGCACAAAGTTGAACAAGTTAAACAACTAGAAAAACAGGCTGTATTAAACCTAAAAACATATACAGAAAAATTGTATAGCGAATTAGAAAAACAACAAGACCAATACAATAGCTTGGATAACGACGAAATTTTAGCTCAAAAATTAAAGTTTATGCGTACTAGAGCTTTTGAAGAAGGTACGGGAACATCATTAGAAGTTATTGATGCTACTTTAAAACTAACACAAATAAAGTTATATAAAATAAAAGCGCTTTACCAATACAATAAAACCTATGGAGAATTAATGGTAAGCTTAAATAATACAGAAAATTTCTTGAACAAAATTTAATATTAAAATGAAAAATTCAAAAGTTATAAAATCAGCCATAAGTATAATTGTTATTGCAATTTTAGTGTTAACAAGTATTTGGTTTATTAGTAAACCAAAAACAATTATTTTACAAGGTAGAATTGAAGCAAAAGAAATTTATCTATCATCAAAATTACCAACTCGCTTAAAATCTATTGAAGTAAAAGAAGGTGCAAGTGTAAAAAAAGGTCAACTACTGGCAACATTAGAAAGTCCTGAAATTGATGCTAAAGAGTTACAAGCAATTGCAGCAAAAGATGCAGCCAACGCACAAAAAAATAAAGCTAAAAATGGAGCTAGAAAAGAAGAAATTTTAGCCTACAAAAGCATTTATGAAAAAGCAACTGCAGGAGCTAATGTAATGCTAAAATCTTACGAAAGAATTGAAAATTTATTTAAAGATGGTGTTGTTTCAGCTCAAAAAAGAGATGAAGTTTTTGCAAAAAAAGAAGCGGCCTTAAACGATCAAAAAGCAGCTTACAATACATATCAAATTGCTTTAAAAGGCGCTAGAACTGAAGATATTGATGCAGCTAGTGCTTTAGTTAGAAGAGCTGAAGGTGCATTAACAGAATTAGAAAGTTATAAAAACGAACGTTATATTAAAAGTCCTATAGATGCAGAAGTATTAAACTTTTTACCTGAAGAAGGTGAATTAATTGGTACTGGTTATCCTGTAGCTCATTTAGTAGACCTATCAAACTCCTACGCTATTGTTAATGTTAAAGAAACAAACCTATTTAATTTTAAAAAAGGTTCAGAATTTAAAGCAACAATACCTGCATTAGAAAATAAAGAAATTACTTTTAAAATTTATTATGTAGCTGCACTTGGTGATTATGCTACTTGGAACGCTACTAAATCTACTGGAGATTTTGATGTTAGAACTTTTGAAATAAAAGCATCTCCTATTGAAAAAGAAACAGAATTAAGACCTGGAATGAGTATCCTAATTGATTATTCTCAATTCAACAACTAAAAATGAAATCGTTTCTACATATTGCAAAAAGAGAATTTGGTTTGTTATTTCATAACAAATCCATGTTTATTTTTGCAGTAATATTACCTTTTGTCTCTATGCTTTTTTTTCACACCTTACTAAATAATGGTGTAGCAAGAGATTTACCAATTGCTGTAATAGATTTAGATAATTCATCTATTTCAAGAAATATTATCAGTCAATTAGATGCAACTCCAGAAATAATGGTTAGCTATAAGCCAACTTCTCAATTAGAAGGTGAGGCATTAATAAAAGAATTAAAAGTGTACGGATTGGTAACCATCCCAAAAAAATTAGGAGAAAATTTAAACCAAGGAAAACAAGTGTCCATTATTAATCAATTTAATGGAAACCTATTATTACCATCAGGATTAGAAAATAAAGCCTTTAAAAAAGCAATAGGTACTGTATCTGCAGGAATTAATATACAAAAACAATTAAAACAAGGAGTTAACTTAAATCAAGCAAAGGCAAATTATCAGCCAATAAATTCAAATAATCATGTATTATCAAATCCATATACTAATTATTCGTATTATTTAAATTCAGGTTTTTTAACCTTGTTTTTTCAAATATTTGTCATTCTTACTACCATTTATTGCTTTGGTATAGATTTAAAATTCAATAAAGGTGAGAAACTATACAATATAGGAAAAGGAAATATTACCACTATAATTCTTGGTAAAATAGTACCATATACATTATGGTTTCTTCTAGTTGGACTTGTAATGTATTTTACTATGTTTATAATTGGAGATTTTCCTTTAAACGGAAATAAAACAGTAGTACTTTTAGCTTTATTTTTATTAATTACAGCTTCACAGGCTTTTGCTATTCTATTTTTAGCTATAAGTAGTAGTTTTAGAGAGGCACTAACATTTGGATCAGGGTTTGCAGCAATAGGTTTATCATTTTCAGGAATTACATTTCCAATATTTGGAATGCCAAAAATATTACAATTAATGAGTCAACTATTTCCTTACACCCACTTTTTTGACTTATTTTTAGATCAAACCCAAAGAGGAATACCTGTTTTTTATTCCTTCAATTCAATTGTGTTTCTTGTGGTGTTAACTATACTCCCAATTCTAATTTCATTTAGAAAACTAACAAGATTATTAAAAAAAGGATCTTTTCTTCAACGTATTTAATAATGAAAAACCTATATAAAATATATCATAGAGCAAAAGTTTCTTTCAGAAATACATTTTTTACAGAATGGAATGCTATTAAATCTGATAAAGCAGTTATCAGTACTTTTTTTTCTGTTGCCTTTGTAATTCTTTTCGTATATACTTATATATATTCTAAAGAAGTTGTTACAGAAGTTCCAATTGCTGTAGTTAATCAAGATCAATCAAAAGCTAGTCGAGATTATATTTCTATGTTAGATGCTTCAGACGGAATTAAAACTATTTCTACTTTTACAGATTTACAACAAGCAAAAACAGCTTATTATTCAAAAAAAGTAATGGGTGTTCTAATCTTACCTAAAAATTTTGGAAAAGATATCCGAAGATCTAGACAAACAACCATTACAACATTTTCAGATGCTTCAAACATGATTTTTTATAAAAAAGTATTAGTAGATGTTTCTGTAGCTACTGGCTTTTATAATGCTGGTATTGTTATTAAAAAAGATATGGCAAAAGGAACTCCTATCTCTTTTGCTAAACAAAATTACAGTCCAATACAATCTATTTCTACAAGTTTATTTAATACATCTTCTGGATATGCAACATACATGGTTCCTATGCTAACTGCATTAATTATTCAATTAGTTTTATTAATGGGAATCGGAATTATTAATGGATCACGTAAAGAAGACAAAACAGTTCATTCTAACTTCCCAAGACTTTTACATAAAGGTGGAACAATACCAGTTTTATTAGCTAAAGCAAGTTTATATTCATTATTATTTGCTGTTATTCTACCAATACAATTAGGTTTAATATTTACCTTATTTTCTATTCCAATAAGGTCTAGTCTTTTACATGTATACTTATTTGCATTACCCTACTTAACTTCAGTTATATTTTTAGGTATTGCCATAAGTTCATTATTTCATAGAAGAGAAGAATCTATAGTATTTCTAGTCCTTTTTTCAATCCCATCTTTAATGTTAAGTGGTTTATCTTTTCCTATGGAAAGTTTTTCAGTATTTTATCAAAATTTAGCAAAACTACTTCCATCAACTTCAGGAATGAATGGCTTTGTTAAATTAACTCAAATGGAAGCCTCTTTTAATGAAGTTTTAACTGAATGGAATCATTTATGGATACTTACTTTACTATACTTTAGTTTAGCAGTAATAACATTAAAAATTAGAGCTCATAGAGAACGATTAAAAACAGTTATAGTAGAAAAAAATAATTAATAGAAAATATTAAACTTTTTTAATTACATAAGTCACAATTCCCCAAACAATAAATTCATTTTCATCAGTAATTTTTATTGGTTTATATTTAGAATTTTCAGGCATTAAATACAAACAATTATCACCTAATTTAATACGTTTAACAGTAAAATCGCCATCAATCATACAAACAGCAACTCTTCCATCTCTAGATTCAATACTTCTATCAATTACTAACAAATCACCATCTTCTATATTTGCATCAATCATCGAGTTCCCTCTAACGCGTGCATAAAAAGTAGCATCTTCATTAGTAATTAACTCTTTATCTAAACTAATTCTTAACTCCTGAAAATCTTCCGCTGGAGATGGAAACCCAGCATGAATATCCTCATTAATTATTGGTCGTTTTATGTTTTTTAATGCTTTTACTCTAAATATTTCTAACTTTTTATCTTTCATTCTATTCTGAACAATTAACTTCCATAATTTGATTTAAATCTGTAGTATACTTTGGTGATAAATGAGCTTGCTTCATTTTCCAAGTTTTAAAATCTTGATTCGCAATTTTTAGTTTAGGTGTTTGATATTTAGCATTTAAGCTATCCATTACTTTCATTATTGATTTATGTTTAGGATTTTCGTCGTTAAATAATGAAAATTGATGAACTTGCTCTGGTTGAATTCCCATAACAACTACACCAGACTTTTTATAATTATATCCTTTTTTAAATAACTTTTGTAAACCAATAATTGCATACTTACAAATAATTATACTAGAATTGGTTGAATAAGGTAAAGCTATAACAGTTCCAACACTTCTCCTATCATCTGCATATAAACTTGTTTTTAAAAAAACATATAAAAACTTAGCTTCTGAATTTTGCTTTCGTAATTTTTCTGAACAAGCATTAGCAAAAGTAGCAACACGCTCTTTTATTGAATCATAATCTTTTAAAGCATATTCAAACGTACGCGTAGTAGCAATATTTTTTTTAGGTTGAATTTTCTCAAAACCAATAGTTGGATCTCCTGCCAAATCTTTTTTTAAACGAAGACCAACAACAGAAAACTGCTTTCGCACAAATTCATCAGGTAATTGCACAAAATCATAAGCTTTTCTAATATTATATTCAAGAAGCTTTTTTGAAAACCTTCTGCCTATTCCCCACACACTTTCAATAGCTGTCCACTTTAAAGCTTTTTCTAATTTAACATTAGTATCTATAACACAAATTCCATTAAATTTTTTAAAACCCTTTTTAGCAATTTTATTAGCCACTTTTGCTAATGATTTTGTTGGAGCAACTCCAATACTAACAGAGACCCCAACCCATTTTTCAATTGTTTCCTTAATTTCTGTAGTATACTTAATTAAATCTTGTTGTTTAATATGATCAACCTTAAAAAAAGCTTCATCAATAGAATAAACTTCAACACTTGGTGAAAACTGACATATAATATTCATTACACGTGAACTTAAATCTCCGTACAATGAGTAATTTGAAGAGCAAACATGAATACCATATCTCTCAAAATCTTTTTCAAATTTATAAGCTTCCGCACCCATAGGTATAAAAGACTTTGCTTCACTACTACGCGCTATAACACAACCATCATTATTCGATAAAACAACAATCGGTTTATCTTTTAATGAAGGATTAAAAACACGTTCACAAGAAGCGTAAAAACTATTACAATCTAAAATAGCATACATGCTATAAAATTATAAAGAAATATAAAGTAAGATAATTTTAAATAAAAAAGTAGTTAACAATCTAAATAATCTCTTTAACATTAAATTAAATTTATTCAAATCTAATCTAGATTTAAATGTAATTATATATAGATAA
>NZ_JAWMPV010000006.1:0-100696 GCF_033101135.1 Lutibacter sp. TH_r2 | reverse complement strand
TTAACACATTAACAATTACTGATTCAGCAGGTTCATTAACAGCACCAATCGTAAACACGAACGAATTAAGCATTGTATCAGGAGAAATCACAAGTACAGTAAATGGAATTGCCTCTACCGCAATAGCATTACCAGTAGCTGATGGAACAGAAACAATAGTAACAGGAGCGGGAATCAATACTGTAACAGGCGATGGGTCATCAACAACACCTTATGTAGTTACAGGAACAGAAGTAGATGGAGATATTACAAATGAAATACAAGATATTAGTACCGATGCTACTGCTGGAAATATTTCATTAACTAGTGGTTCAACTTTAACATTAAATGTTGATGATGCTGATGCTGATTCAACAAATGAAATTCAAACACTTTCTATATCAGGAGATCAATTAACTATTTCTGGAGGTAATACAGTAACATTACCTCAAACAGAATCTACTTTAGATGTAACAAAAGAAACAATAGGTTATGTATTTGCGGCCGCTCATACTTTAGGTGATGGTACAAATTCTTTTAACATAAATTGTAGCGTAAGTAGAACTGCAACAGGTAGATATACAGTTGCTTTTACTACTGCTCATCCAAATGGAGCTGAATATGATATTACTTTTGGAACTCAAATTAATTCAGGAAGAGATTCAAGAATTGTTTCAGTTTTGGAGCAAAGAGCAGATGGTTTTGATGTTGTAGTAGTTACCGGTGATAATGGTACAACCGCAGATACATATGTAGATGAAGTTTGGTATTTTAATACATCAGCAACAAAAGATGTAGTAACGGGAGTTGAACTTGTAACAACAACATCTGCAGGAACAACTACAGATCCTACGACACCAACTGGAACTCCCACTACAGATTTCACATATACCTTAAATGATACTGCGAGTGGAACATATTTTCAATTGGGTTTTAATAATGGAGTACAAGCTACCTCTTATGAAATCCTTTTAGATAATGTACCTTATCAATTAACAAATTTAACTCTTGGCGATCATACTGTTGTTGAACAAGATAATGGAGATGGGACTTATGATTATCTTTTTACAAGTACTAGTCCTATAGGTGCAAATAGTCAATATCGTCAAATACAAGGTGATAAATCAGCAACTGGTAGTGGTAATTCATGTAATTGTGTTTCATTCTATACTTTATAAACAAACAGTAGCTATTGATTTAAAAATACAAAAAGTAATTAATTTCATTTAAAAGAAAGAATTTATGAAAAAACATATATTAGTATTGGTTCTTCTGTTTAATGTTGTATTGTTGTATGGTCAGCTAAATGATACTACAGTAATGGGGATTCCTATAGGAAGTACTTCTGAAATTAATGGGGTAACACCTTTAGAGGAAGGTGCAATTGTGTACAATTCTGATACTAAAGAATTAATGATTTTTAATGGAACAACTTGGGTGAATGTTTCTAGTTCAACTGTATATGTAGGTGCGTTCCAAATAACAGGTACAGGTAATAAAGTTGTTACAGGATTACCTTTTCAACCATCTCAAATTACTTTTGTAGCACATGCCAATATAGAAGATTTCACAGGTATTGATTCGGATAATGGAATCAAGGATAATGATAGCTCAATTGCAAATTCATTTGGTACTATGAATGGTTTTGCAAGAGATGATGGTGGTGCTACACCAGCTCAACAAGTTATATACGTTGGAGGGAGTGGTAACTCAATTAATGATATTTCAAGATATGCTTCAAATACAAATTGTATTGGTTTAAGGTATAGTAATCAAAATGGAAATGCATTAGGTAGAACAATTGGAAGTTTAAGTTCATTTAACACTAATGGATTTACTATAAATATTACAAACTATGCAGAAAATGTAATAGTATTGTTTACAGCATATAAATAAAAAATTTTGAAGCAACTATTTTTAATTATCGTAATATTTTGGGCAAACCTATTAATAGGCCAGGAAGCCTTTCATAATTATGGGAATATCCAAATCCATGATGGAGGAGAAGTAGGTTTTCATACAGATTTAATAAATAATGGAAATTTCAATCAAAATTTAGGATTAGCAGGTTTTTATAGTTTAGATGATTATTTAATAATTGCAGGAACTAATAAACCTATATTTAATAATGTTGAAGTTGATGTACTCGATAATTTGTATTTAGAAACATCAATGGGAGTTACTAATACTTTATCTTTTATTAAAGGTAAAGTTGAAACACCAAGAGAAGATACAAACATTAGTTTAGATTTTATAAACCACGAAGTTTATGGAGGTGAAGGCGACTATACACATGTAGATGGTTATACAAGTGTAATTAGTAATGGAGAATTTATTTTTCCTATAGGAGACGAAGATTCATTTAGGCCTATGATTTTAACTAATCCATCTAACGGTGATTATTTTAAAGGAGCTTATTTTAAAGAAAACCCTAATTCTCCAACTATATTTTCAAATTCATTTGATACTTCTAAAAAGCAATTAATTTTAAATAAAATTAATGAAGAAGAGTTTTGGGATTTAGACGGAACTAAAGAAACTACTATAGTATTAACATGGGATTTAGAAAGTAATATAAATGTATTAAGTGAGAAATTAGAAAATTTAACGGTTGTAGGTTGGAGTAAGGAGTTAAATAAATGGGAAGATCTAGGAAGGCAAAATATTACTGGTGATTTTGATGAAGGTAGTATTGAGTCAAAAGAATTTATTCCAGATAATTACGAAATAATAACTATTGGAAGTGATATATTTAGTGTAGCTTCGGAATTAGCAGAGAATACTGAAAATCATAATTTTGGAATTTCACCTAATGGAGACGGTATTAACGATACTTTTGTTGTTGAAGGAATTGAATTACGTCCAAACAATACAATTTCTATTTATAATAGATGGGGAGCATTAGTATATTCCAAAAAAGGTTACGATAATTCTTGGGGAGGAATTTCTGATCATAATTTAACCATAAGCAGAAGTAAAGGATTGCCAAGCGGAACCTATTTTTATGTGTTAAATTTTCATGATGAGAATTTTAGCTGGCACGGATGGATTTATTTAAGGCGCTAAACTATGCTTTTAATAAAAGAAGTATATTTTTTTAAATGAATCAGACTTTTTATAAAACACGAAATGGTTTCATAGTTGAATCCATTTTTTTTATTCTGTTTAGTAATTTCACTTATAATTTTCCAATGTTCTCTAATAGCTTTTAAAGCTTTAAAATAAGTTCCTTTAGAGGCATCGTAGATATGAGTAGGTTCAGCAATTATACCGTTTATTTCTAAAACTTTGAACTCTTGTTTTTTAATCACATTATCAATAGAATTATATTTTATATCCAATCTTCCATAGTAAAAATCAGGAATTTCTTTCATAAAACTATCAATTGATTTTTCTAAATCTCTCGAAATTAAATGATTGCCATTTATAAATTGAGTACCTTTAGAGTGATTTCCAATTACATTTAAAACAACTTCTTCATTTTTTAATGGAATACTATAAAGTTTATTATTATGAAGTTCTGTGAGTAATTCTAAATAATGAAAAGCTCTTTCGTCATTTTTAATTAAATTTAATAAACTAGATTTTCCGTCTCCAATAACAGTTAAAAACTTTTTTAAGGTTATTGATGTGATATATCCTTTTTCAGAATTAGGCAATCTGTAATAAAAAATTCCACACTCATTTTTATAAGAAATAAACTCTTGTAAAATTAAATCTATACAATTGTTTTTAGATAAATATTGCGTTAAATCTTTTTCCGTTTTTAGTTGTTTTACTAATAAACCTCTAAATCCAATATCTGGTTTTATAATTAGTGGATAGTGTAAATTTTTTTCTTTAATTTTATTTAAAACAGTGTTTAAGCATTCATTTTTTTGAATAAAAATACTAATTGGTTTTTGTTTTGGAGGAATTAATTTTAGTGTTTCAAATTTAGATTCATAACCATTCCCAGAATGTTTTATTGCTGGGTTTGTAATAGAGAAAAAAACCAGACTCTTAGATTTTAAAGCTAAATAAATTGCGTAGGGAATATTTGGTAAATAATACATGTAGGCTGGCCAATACTCCCAATTTTTAAATATTTTCAATGTAAATTATTTAGAGTTGAAAAAAGCATTTAAAATAATTCGAATTCCTAAAAACCCTAAAAAAATAGCAGTAATAGCTATAAAAACTCCAGCAATTAGCCATAAATAATTATTAGATTGTTTTACAGCTTTAAATCCAATAGTAATTAAAATTGGACCTATAATTAGTAGTGGTAACGCTACTAATTCATATTTTAAACCTCTAACTAATTCTGTTCTATTTGTACTCATTTTTTAAAGTGGTTTATGGCATTACGGACACTTTTATAAGTTTCTAATAATTTTGCAGCTTCCTTTTTCTCTATATTTAATTCTTCCATAATCATTTTAGTTCCTCTGTCAACTAATTTATTATTAGAAAGTTGCATGTCAACCATTTTATTCCCTTTTACTTTCCCTAACTGTATCATTAAGCTAGTTGAAATCATGTTTAAAACTAATTTTTGCGCTGTTCCAGCTTTCATTCTAGAACTTCCAGTAACAAATTCTGGTCCAACAATAATTTCAATAGGAAATTGTGCCGTTTTACTTAATGGGCTTTCTGCATTACAAGTTATACATCCAGTTAAAATATTATTTTTATTGCATTTTTCTAGTCCACTAATAACATAAGGTGTAGTTCCAGAGGCTGCAATTCCAATTACAGAGTCATTAGAATTTATATTGTATTCTTTTAAATCTTTCCAACATTGAGTTGTTGAATCTTCAGCAAACTCAACAGCTGTTCTAATAGCGATGTCTCCACCAGCAATAATCCCAACTACCATTTCATGTGATACTCCAAATGTTGGAGGACATTCAGAAGCATCTACAACACCTAATCTTCCACTAGTTCCAGCTCCAATATAAAATAAACGTCCACCTTTCCTCATTCGTTTTAAAACTTCAAGTACTAATACTTCAATAGAAGGTATAACTTTTTCTATAGCTAATGGAACAGTTTTGTCTTCATTATTTATATTTTTTAATAATGAATCTACTTCCATTTTTTCTAAATTATTGTAATTAGAAGATTGTTCAGTTGTTTTTATAAAACCCATTTTTCAAAAATAGTAAATTGAAAATTATTATTGAATATAAGTGACTTTTTAAATGTAAGAGTGTCTTAATAATTATAACAACCAAATTTTAAAAAATAAATTTATGGAAAATATTACAAAATCATTATCGTCATTTTTAAGTTCAATTTCTTCAGGAGTAGGAGATTGGGGATTAAGTTTAATTGGAGCAATAGTTTCATTACTAATAGGTTTGTGGATTGTTAGATTAATAATGAAAGGAGTTTCAAAAGCCTTTGATAAATCTACAGTAGACGAAACTTTAAAACCATTTTTAATTACCTTAATAGGTTTTGCTTTAAAAGCGTTATTATTTATTACAATAGCACAAATTGTTGGTGTACCTATGACATCGTTTGCAGTACTATTAGGTGGTATTGGGATTGCAATTGGAGCAGCTTTCAATGGTTCATTAGGGCATTTAGCTTCAGGAGTTATGTTGTTGATATTTAGACCTTTTAAGGTTGATGATTTAATAGAAGTAAATGGTGAATTAGGCTTTGTAAAAGAAATATCTGTTTTTGTAACAGTATTAGAAACATTTCAAAATAAAACTTCAATAATACCAAATGGAACAATAACAGCTAATAAAATAGTAAACTATACTACTGTAGGTAATTTACGTGTAGATATGCCTTTTGCAATTAGATATGGAGCTGATATTAATGAAGCAAAAAAAATAGTGATGAATGTTTTAGAAAACGATGAAAATGTATTGAAAGATCCAAAACCAAGAGTTGCTGTAAATAATTTAGGGGAAAATGCAATTGAATTAATTGCATTGCCATATTCTAGTGTTGAAGGTTATTGGGATGTATATTGGGATACAAGACAAAAAATTGTTGAAGAATTAGGAAAATCTGGTTATGAAGCACCGTTCCCACAACGTGTAGTAACAATGAAAAAATAAAAATTGCGGAAAAAGGAGAATTGGGTTAGTAAAAAAAGCGAGCAGTAATGCTCGCTTTTTTTGGTGTAAAAAGGTTTTTTAATTGTTGTTACGATAAAACATTTTCAGCAGGAATCGAATTGATTATTTGATTAAATGTTTTACTAGGTCTCATAGCTTTATTTGCTAATTCATCATTAGGTTTATAATAACCTTTTAAGTCAACTTCACTTCCTTGAGCACTGTTTAAATCAACAAGTATTTTTGGTTTAGCTGTTAAAAGAGCATTGTAAATTTTCGAAAATAAAGCTTTTAAATCAGCATCTTTTGTTTGGTTTGCTAATGCTTCAGCCCAATATAAGGTTAAATAAAAATGACTACCTCTATTGTCTAATTCATAAACTTTACGAGAAGGTGATTTTCCGTTTTCTAAAAACTTATTAGTTGCTTCATCTAAAGTTTCAGATAAAACAAGAGCTTTAGAATTATTGTAGTTTTCACCTAAATGTTCTAAAGAAACGGCAAGTGCTAAAAACTCACCAAGTGAATCCCATCTTAAATGTCCTTCTTTAATAAATTGTTGAACATGTTTTGGAGCAGAACCTCCTGCACCAGTTTCAAATAATCCACCTCCATTCATTAATGGTACAATAGATAACATTTTTGCACTTGTTCCAACTTCTAAAATAGGGAATAGATCAGTTAAAAAATCACGTAAAACATTTCCTGTAACTGAAATTGTATCTAAACCATTTTTAATTCGTTGTAATGAAAACAGAGTAGCTTCGTAAGGAGCTAATATTTGAATATCTAATCCTGAAATATTTTCATTAGGTAAATATTTTTCTATTTTTTTTATTAATTCAGCATCGTGACTTCTAGTTCTATCTAACCAAAAAACAGTAGGTGTATTTGTTGCTTTAGCACGTTTTACAGCTAATTTAATCCAATCTTGTACTGGCGCATCTTTTGTTTGACACATTCTCCAAATGTCTCCTTCTTCAACGCTATGTTCAATTAATAAGTTTCCTTTTGAATCAAGTACTTGTACTTTTCCATCTCCAGCTATTTCAAATGTTTTATCATGTGATCCATATTCTTCAGCTTTTTGGGCCATTAATCCAACATTTGGAACTGTTCCCATTGTTGTTGGGTCAAAAGCACCATTCTTTTTACAAAAATCTATGGTAGCTTGGTAAATACTTGCATAACTACTATCAGGAATAACGGCTTTGGTGTCTTGTTGTTCTCCATTTATATTCCACATTTGCCCTGAAGTTCTAATCATTGCAGGCATCGAAGCGTCAATAATTACATCACTTGGAACATGTAAATTTGTAATTCCTTTATCAGAATTTACCATTGCTAATGATGGTCCATTTTCAAAACAAGAGTCTATTTCATCTTGGATAGCTGCTTTTTTATCAGCTGATAAATTTTCAATTTTTGAAACTAAATCTCCAAATCCATTGTTTTCTTCAACACCTAATTCTGCTAGTTCAGAACCAAATTTTTCATAAACAGATTTAAAAAATACTTTTACTGCGTGTCCAAAAATAATTGGGTCAGAAACTTTCATCATTGTTGCTTTCATATGTAATGAAAACAATACGTTTTTATCTTTAGCATCCTTAATTTCAGCTTCGAGAAAAGCTAATAAAGCTTTTTTACTCATTATAGTAGCATCAATTATTTCTCCTTCTAATAGAGGAAGACTTTCTTTTAGAATTGAGGTTTTACCTTTATTAGATACAAATTGAATTTTAATAGTATCTGCTTCAGCCATGGTTAACGATTTTTCGTTTGAACGAAAATCGTTTTTTTGCATAGTAGCTACGTGAGTTTTTGAATTTGGAGACCAAGCACCCATAGAATGAGGGTTGTTTTTGGCGAAATTTTTAACAGCTTTTGGAGCTCTTCTATCAGAGTTTCCTTCACGTAAAACTGGATTTACAGCAGAGCCTTTAACAGAATTGTATTTTTTTTGAATTGTTTTTTCTTCTTCAGTTTTTGGGTCTTCAGGATAATTGGGAATGTTGTAACCTAAATTTTGTAGTTCTTTAATTGCTGCTTTTAATTGAGGAACTGAAGCAGAAATATTTGGTAATTTAATAATATTAGCTTCTGGTTTTTTTGCTAACTCACCTAATTCTGAAAGTGCATCATTTACCTTTTGTGTATCTGATAAATAATCAGGAAATACTGCTAAAATTCTATTAGCTAATGAAATATTTTTTGTTTCAATATTAATTTTAGCCGAAGATGAAAATGCCTTTACAATAGGCAAAAAGGAATACGTTGCTAAAGCAGGAGCTTCATCTGTTTTTGTATAAATAATTTTTGGCGAAACGCTCATATTTTTAAAAAGTTTAATTTAATTCACCTACTTAAAATAGGGAGGCAAATGGTTTAACAATTAATTTTAAAATTTGATTGACGCAAATGTAATCAAATATACCGTAGAAACCACTTCGAAAACGTTATAAATAAGGGTGTGTAATTTTTAAAAACGTAAAAAAAAGGCAATTTTTTTATCATTAGTGTAACATTAAAAAAACAAAAGCCATCATATTGATTACTCAATACCATGGCTTTTTGCTGAAACAATTTTTTAATAAGTTTTAAGTATCTTTTTAATTGCCTTAAATTAACTTTTACAAGTTCATTTACAATTAATTTTTACTCTTGCTGAAGTTTCTTACGAATCACAACTTCTTATTAATCATGTTTCTTTTTAAAACAGAAATCCTAAAACTTTGTTGTTATGTCTCCATAACTTGTTTTAAAGTTCTATTTTAAAAGGTGCTTTTAAAATCAATGTACCATCTATTTATGCTAAATACTTGGCTCATTACTTTTACAAGTGCTGATTTTAAAAACTATGTTCAAGAACATTTGAATTTCACTTTGAATTTGTTTTAGTTGCTATATTAAACTTGCGTTTTCTATTTTCACTTCACTATCTCTGTGAATTCTTTTGTAAATTAACTACACAAAAACATAAAAAGCAAATTTATAAGTGATTTGATATCAACAACTTATAAACCGTAGTTATTAACAATTGTTAATAGCAAAAAACCCGTTTTGAATATCAAAACGGGTTTTAAATAAGTTTTTTGTAAGAATGTTAAGAACGTCTTCTTTCTGTAATTCTTGCTTTTTTACCAGTTAAACCTCTAAAGTAGTAGATACGGGCTCTACGAACTTTACCGTGTTTGTTAACTTCAATTTTTTGAATTGCTGGTAAGTTAATTGGGAAAATACGCTCTACACCAATTGTTCCAGACATTTTTCTAATTGTAAATGTTTCTGAAGAACCAGTTCCTTTTTTTTGGATTACTGTTCCTCTAAAAAATTGCGTACGTGTTTTTTGCCCTTCTTTAATTTCGTAATAAACTGTAATTGTATCTCCTGCTTGAAATTGAGGAAACTCATTTTTAGTTACAAATTCGTTTTGTACAAACGATACTAAATTTTCCATTTTTTTAGTTTTAATGGGTTTTTCAATAATCAACATTCACGATTCTCGTCAGAGGTTAATTTTGAGTGTGCAAATTTAATCAAAAATATTAGTCTTCCAACAGATCGGGTCTTATTTTTTTTGTTCTTTCTAAAGCTTTTTCATTTCGCCATTCTTCTATTTTTGGAAAATTACCTGATAGTAGTACTTCTGGCACCTTATTACCACTGTAATCTGCTGGTCTGGTGTATACTGGAGGTGAAAGTAAATCGTCTTGAAAAGAATCTGTTAAAGCCGATGTTTCATCACCTAAAACCCCTGGAATTAATCTAATTATAGCGTCGCAAAGCACCGCAGCACCTAATTCTCCTCCGCTTAAAACGTAATCTCCAATAGAAATTTCTTTAGTTATAAATAAATCTCTTACACGTTGATCTACACCTTTGTAATGACCGCATAAAATAATTATGTTTTCTTTTAATGAAAGTGTATTGGCTGTTTGTTGGTTTAAGGTTGCAGCATCTGGTGTCATATAAATAACTTCGTCATAATCTCTTTCGGCTTTTAAACCCAATATGCATTTTTCAATTGGCTCAATCATTAAAACCATTCCGGCTCCACCACCAAATTGATAATCATCTATTTTTCCATATTTATTTAATGCAAAGGTGCGTAAATCGTGAAAATGAACTTCAACATGACCTTTATCTATTGCGCGTTTAATTATTGAAAATTCAAACGGACTTTTTATTAACTCTGGTGAAACTGTAATTATATCAATTCGCATTTTGCAAAGTTACTTTTTTTTTGATTTTAAAAATTGTATTTAATTTCTATTTAAGAATGCTAATTCTAACTTTTTTCTTTTTAAGTCTTCTATTATTAACATTAGTAATAAGATCTTTTGTGTTTGAGCAGGCAACAGATACGTAAGCGCAATCTTGTTTAAGTTCTATTACTCCTAATTCTTCTTTTTTAATATTTCCTTGTTTAAAAAATAAGCCGGCAATATCACCTTTTGAAATTTTATCTTTTCTTCCTCCTGAAATATGAAGTGTAACCCAATTGCTGTTTTTAATTTTTTTGTTTGAAGTTATTTTAATCTCTTCAATATTATTAATAAATTCGGGTAATTCTTCGTTTTTAGATTTTAGTATATATGCCGTTCCGTTACTATTCATTCTTCCTGTTCTACCGTTTCTATGTATCATCTCATCATTTCTCATAGGAAGTTCATAATGAATTATAAAATCCATTTCAGGAATATCAATACCTCTAGCGGCCAAATCGGTAGCAACCAAAATTCTATTGGTTTTATTTCTAAATTTAATAAGTGCTCTTTCTCTATCTAACTGTTCTAAATCACCTGAAAAGCAACTGTGTTTTATTCCTTTTGATGCTAAAAAATCGCTAATATTTTGAATGCTAGCTTTTAAATTGCAAAATATAATTCCATTTCCATTGCCAACAAATCCAAGCAGTTTTTCTAGCGTATCTAATTTGCTTTCATTTAAAGAAACAACTAGTTGTTGTTTTATTTGTGTTGTTTTTTTGGTTAAAAAGTTTAATCTATTTGGGTTTTTAATTCCCATAAAAGCGGGAATTTTAACCTTTTGTGTTGCTGAAGTAAGTATTTTTTTATTTACAAAAGTTAATCCGTTTAAAATATCTTTCATTTCATCTTCAAACCCAACTTCTAAAGATTTATCAAATTCATCTAAAATTAATGTTTTTATAAAATTAACATTAATAATACCTCTATTTATATGGTCTGAAATTCTACCAGGAGTTCCAATTAAAATAGCTGGTGGATGTTTTAAATCTACTTTATCTTTAGAACCAGAACGGCCTCCATAAACTGCATTTGCTTTAAAACCGCTACCCATTTCTCTAATTACGTGTTCAATTTGTATTGCAAGTTCTCTTGAAGGAACTAGAATTAATGCTTGAATTTGATGAATAGTAGAATTTAATTTTGAAATTGTTGGAAGTAAAAAAGCCAATGTTTTTCCTGTACCGGTTGGTGATAGCAGAATAGTTTCAGAATTAGAAGTAATGCTTTTAAAAGATTCTTCTTGCATTGGGTTTAATTTTTCAATGCCTAACTTTTTTAAAATTTCTTGTTGTGTTTTAATGTTCTCTGCCATTTGGCAAATATACTAGATAAGTAGGTTGTAATGTTTAAAATTTTAAATAGAAGCTTTAATCATTCTATCATTCCGATAAAAATCTTTTTTTAGTTCTATGTTTTTAAAGTTTTTGTTTTGAATTAATTCAACAGTTTCGTTCCCTAAATATTGGTTAATTTCAAAAAATAACAATCCATTTTTAAGTAAGCTATTTTTAGCTAAATCGGCAATTTTATTGTAGAAAATTAGTGCATCATTATCTTCAACAAACAATGCTAAATGAGGTTCGTTTTCTAAAACATTCGGTTTAATTTCTTGTTTTTCTTGCTCTCTAACATAAGGCGGATTACTAACAATTACATTGAAAAAATTATTTAAGCTACTGGTTTCTAATATGTTGGTTTCTAAAAAATTAACTGTCACTTTATTTGTCTCCGCATTTGTTTTAGCAGTTTTTAATGCTTTTTCTGAAACATCAATTGCAAAAACTTCTGCATTTGGTAGATGTTTTGCTAAAGAAATTGCAATGCAGCCGCTACCTGTACCAATATCTAATATTTTTATTTTTTCATTTTTGTTTACTGAATTTAGAATCCAATCTACTAACTCTTCCGTTTCTGGTCTAGGAATTAGTACATTTTCATTCACTTTAAATTGTAAGCCATAGAATTCAGTGTTACCTATAATATATTGTATAGGAATTTCTTTTTTTAGTTGAGTTAATGCATTTTGAAAATAAACTAGATTATTTTCATTAAGAATGTGATTATAATTTAAAGCAATATCAATTTTACTCATATTTAAATGAGCTTGTGCTAATAAATAAAAGAATGATAGAGTTTCTTCAGAAGGGTAAAGAGAAGATAACTTTAATGTATATTGGTTTTTTAATTCTGAAATTGTCATTATAAATTTTTAAGCATCCATAAATTACACGAATAATGCCCAGTGTCTCCCATAGGAGCATCTAGATCTTTAAATCCAGTTTTTCTATACAATTTACGTGCGCCTTTCATATAAGGTAAGGTTTCTAAATAACATTGTTTAAATCCAAATTGTTTGCCTTTTTCTAAACAAATATGCATCATTTTACTGCCCAAACCAATTCCTCTGGCTTCAGTTTTAAAATACATTTTTTGCAATTCGCAAATGGCTCCATCAAAATTATCTAATTTTTTTATTCCTGCACCACCATATATTTCATTGTTTTTTTCAATAATATAATAAATGGCATTTTTAGTATTGTAAGCTTCAAAAAGTGTGTCTAAAATTTTGTCGGCATACGCTGTTCCAACTTTTGGAACACCAAATTCAATTAAAACCTCACGTATTGCTTTGGCAATTTTAGTGTTGTCTTTTGGCTGAATTTCTCTAATAGTAAAGCCGTTATGTGTCATTTTTTAATCTTATTTTTGCAATGTGAAGATACACGAAAAATATATAAAAAGAAGTATAGAGTTAGCCAAAAATGGAGAAGGTTTAACATACCCAAATCCTATGGTTGGTAGTGTAATAGTTTTTGATGGTAAAATTATTGGTGAAGGTTGGCATAAAAAAGCAGGCGAACCACACGCCGAAGTAAATGCCATAAACTCGGTTAAAGATAAATCTCTTTTAAAAAAAGCTACAATTTATGTTAGTTTAGAACCTTGTTCGCATTTTGGAAAAACACCACCTTGTGCAAATTTAATTGTTGAGAAAGGAATAAAAAAGGTAGTAATTGGTTGTTTAGACCCTAATATAAAAGTTGCCGGTAGAGGTGTGAAAATTCTTCAAGATAACGGTTGTGAAGTTACTTTAGGAGTTTTAGAAGAGGAATGTAAAGAATTGAATAAACGTTTTTTTATGTTTCATATAAAAAAGCGGCCTTATATATTTTTAAAATGGGCTGAAACTAAAGATGGTTTTATTGATAAACTGAGAACGAAAGAATCAGAAAACACACCAAATTGGATTTCTAATGAATATTCTCAACAATTAGCACATAAATTACGAGCAACAGAACAAGCAATTTTGGTTGGGACCAACACTGCTTTAAATGACAATCCTACTTTAAATACAAGAAGTTGGTTTGGAGAAAATCCTGTAAGAGTTGTTTTAGATAAAAGTTTAAAAATACCTAAAGAACAAAATTTGTTAGACGGAAGTATAAAAACCATTGTGTTTTCAGAAGTTAAACAGAATAGTGATTCTTATAAAAATGTAATTTTTGAAAGAATTGATTTTAGTAAAAATGTTCCACAACAAATATGTGAGGTTGTTTATAAATATAATTTACAATCTCTAATTGTTGAAGGAGGAAAGCAAACTTTGCAAAGTTTTATTGATGCAAATTTATGGGACGAAGCTCAAGTTTTTGTTGGGAGTTCAGAGTTTAAAGAAGGTTTACAAGCTCCAAAAATTAAAAAAGCACCAATTGAAACTATTAAAGTGTCAACTGATGCTTTGTGTGTTTATAGAAATAAATAACTATTCAGTTATTTCAAACATTTCAGTTTTTGCATCTCCGTTAGATTTTTTATAAGCTCTAAACATTCCGCTAGAATTAAAATCCCAATAAACATCACCATACTTATCTATTAAAATCATTCCGCCTTCACCGCCAAGAGGTTCAATTTGGTTAAATAAAACGTGGTGTAAAGCTTCTTTAGGAGTTTGATTTTTATACTGAATTAAACTTGAAACTTCGTGTGAAGCTACGGTTCTAATAAAATATTCACCAGTTCCGGTTGCAGAAATACCACACGTAGCGTTATTTGCATATGTTCCGGCACCTATTACTGGTACATCTCCAATTCTACCATATTTTTTATTGGTCATTCCGCCGGTTGAAGTTCCAGCAGTAATATTTCCATCTTTGTCAGTAGCAACAGCTCCAACAGTTCCATATTTATGATCTTGTAAATCAAATTCAGGATTGTAAGCTGTATGGTCTAATTGAGTTTTTTCTTTTCCTTGAATTCTTTTTAATTGATTTATTCTTCTTTCGTCATAAAAATAAGTGCTATCCACAAGTTCAATTCCGTATTTTTCGGCTAAAATAACAGCGCCTTTTCCAGATAACATAACATGTTTAGAGCTGTCCATTACAATTCTAGCCGCTAAAATTGGATTTTTAATATGGTTAACACCTGCAATTGCACCAGAGTTTAAAGTTTTACCATTCATAATAGCGGCATCCATTTCTTGGTTACCTTCACTATTGTAAACAGATCCTTTACCTGCATTAAATAATGGAGAATCTTCCATAACTGTTATTGCAGCTTGTATAGCATCTTGAGAATTTCCGCCTTTTTCTAAAATAGCATAACCAGCATTAATGGCTTCTTCAAGTTTTTGCTTGTAAATTTCTTGCCTTTCTTCTGAAATATTATCACGCTTAATTCCACCGCCAGCTCCACCGTGAATAACAATTGCAAAAGAATTTGGTTCTCTAACTTTTTCCTTTTTCTTTGGTGAATCACAACTAAAAAAGGTAATGGAGAAAACGAAAAGTAAAATTGAAAGTCTCATTAATATTTGAATTTTAATCAAATATATTCATTTTAAACCACACATAACATTCCTATATTTGCAAATCTAAATTCTATATTATTTCAGTAAAAGATACATATAAAACTATTGACGTTTCTGTTGGAGATATTCTTTATAAAGAGAAAGGAAGCAAATTTATTGGCTTTGCTTTTCCTGTTTTAAATGAAGAAGAGGTAAAGCAGCATATTGAAGAATTAAAAAAGAAACATCATTCTGCAAGACATTGGTGTTATGCTTGGCAAATAGGAACTGAAGAAATTAGATATAGAGCAAATGATGATGGAGAGCCAAGTAATTCTGCAGGGCAACCTATTTATGGTCAATTGTTATCTTTTGATGTTACAAATATACTAATTGTAGTTGTTCGCTATTTTGGAGGAACCAAATTAGGTGTAGGAGGTTTAATAAATGCGTATAGAACTACAGCAAAAGAAACACTCGAAAATTGTAAAATTTTAGAGAAAACTGTTGATGTTTGTTTTAATCTTGTTTTTGAATATGCAGATATGAATAAAATAATGAGAATTATAAAAGATAATAAGCTCGAAATTTTATCTCAAAAAATGGAAATGAATTGTGAATTTACAATTCCAGTTAGAAAGAAAAATGCGAGTTCTATAAAACAACAAATTGAAAATCTTCGTTGCGCAAAAATAAAAGAGATTAAATAATCTTATTTCAGCTTGTCTAATATAGATTTTGGAGTTCTTATTGGTCTGTTTTTTTTCATATCCACAAACACTAAAGTAACAGTTGCCGTTGTTAAAAGTTCATCACCTCTATAGATTTCATAATAAAATTCAATTTTAGCAGTTGGGGTTTTTGCTAAAGTTGTTTTTAAAGTTATTAGATCGTCGTATTTTGCTGGTTTTAAGTAATTTGTATTTAGACTAATTACAGGTAACATAATTCCGTCCTCTTCCATTTTTTTATATGAAATACCTAATTCACGTAACCATTCTGTACGTCCCATTTCAAAATATTGAGCGTAATTACCGTGGTGGGCATAACCCATTTGATCGGTTTCACTATAACGAATTCTAAACTGTATAGAATTTATATGCATTTTTTTAAATTTTGAAACCTAGTTACGTAAAAAAAAAATAATAATCAATAGTAAATTAATTTTTTTTTGATGAAATTTATTCACATTTTTGTAGAACCAAAAAGATAAGTGAATTCCCCTAAAAATTTGCTTTAGATTAACTGAAAACACTATTTGAATTAGAATGACTAAAACTGCATCATCAGTTTGGAATGAATGTTTGTCTTTTATTAAGGACAACATAAAGCAACAAGCGTATAAAACCTGGTTTGAGCCAATTAAACCTGTTAAATTAGCTGGAGAAGCTTTAACAATTCAAGTGCCTAGTAAGTTTTTTTATGAGTGGTTAGAAGAACATTACATTAAATTATTAAGAGTTGCTTTGGTAAAGCAATTGGGAGAAGATGCAAAATTAGTTTATGATGTAAGAATGGAAAATAATTATAGTAGTGCAAAACCACATACTGTAAAAATTCCAAGTTCAAACAGAAATCCTATAAATCCTCAAGGTGTTACAATACCTATGGATATTAGTAAGCGAGAACTAAAAAATCCGTTTATTATCCCAGGAATTCAAAAAGTTAAAATTGAATCTCAATTAAATCCAAATTATAATTTCCAAAGTTTTATAGAAGGTGATTCTAATAGGTTAGCGCGTTCTGCTAGTATGGCTGTTGCAAATAAACCTGGAGGAACATCATTTAATCCATTGTTAGTTTATGGTGGAGTTGGATTAGGAAAAACGCATATTGCGCATGCAATAGGTGTGGAGATAAAAGATAAATATCCAGATAAAACTGTTTTATATATTTCTTCTGAAAAGTTTACACAACAATATATTGATTCTGTAAAAGGAAATACTAGAAATGATTTTATTCATTTTTATCAAATGATAGACGTTTTAATAATTGACGATGTACAGTTTTTGTCAGGTAAAACAGGAACTCAAGATGTTTTCTTTCATATTTTTAATCATTTACATCAAAATGGTAAGCAGGTTATTTTAACATCGGATAAAGCGCCTGTTGATATGCAAGATATTGAACAGCGATTATTGTCTCGTTTTAAATGGGGATTATCTGCAGAATTACAATCTCCAGATTTTGAAACACGTGTATTAATTTTGAAAAATAAATTATACAGAGACGGAGTTGAAATGCCAGATGAGATTGTTGATTATATTGCAAAGTATATAAAGTCTAATGTTCGAGAATTAGAAGGTGTATTAATATCTTTAATTGCTCAAGCTTCATTCAATAGAAAAGAATTTACATTGGCGCTTACAAAGCAAATAGTTGATAAATTTGTTAAAAACACAAAGCGAGAAGTTTCTATAGAATATATTCAGAAAGTTGTTTCTAAATATTTTGAATTGGATGTTGTTACATTACAATCTAAAACAAGAAAACGCCATATTGTTCAAGCACGTCAATTAGCAATGTATTTTGCAAAACGAATGACTAAAGCTTCATTAGCAAGTATTGGCTCGCAAATAGGAAAAAGAGATCACGCAACTGTATTACATGCTTGTAAAACTGTTGATAATTTAACTGAAACTGATAAGCAATTCAGAAAATACGTAGATGATCTGACTAAAAAACTTACGTTTTAAATAGCATGACAAAAATTTTAATGGTTTGTTTGGGTAATATTTGCCGCTCTCCATTAGCTGAAGGTATTTTGAAGTCTAAAGTATTTACTTCAAAAGTATTTGTAGATTCAGCTGGGACAGGAGCGTACCATGTTGGTAATTTACCAGATCCTAGATCTATTGATGTTGCAAAACAAAATGGTTTGGATATTACAGATCAAAAAGCTAGAAAATTTAGTGTGAAGGATTATGATGAATTTGATTTTATTTATGTAATGGATAGCTCTAATTATAGAAATGTAATTAAATTAGCTAGAAATGAACAAGATAAAGCTAAAGTTAAAATGATTTTAAATGAAGTTTTTCCTGGTGAAGATTTAGATGTTCCAGACCCATATTATGGTGGTGAGTTTGGTTTTAAAAATGTATATAATATGTTGGACGAGGCTTGTGATAAAATAGTTGAAATAATTAAATAAAAATGGATAATAAAGGTGTATTGTACTTAATTCCAACTACTTTAGGTGATAATGAACCTTTAGAAGTGTTGCCTTACTCTGTTAAAACAGCAATAGAAAACTTAACCTATTTTATTGTTGAAAATGAAAAAACTGCTCGAAGATTTATAAAACGAATTACTCCCAAAAAATCACAACCTTCATTACAAATCTTAAAATTAGATAAGTATGCCGAGGAATTAGAGGTTCGCAAATATTTAGATGTTTGTGAAACAGGTGTTTCTGTAGGTTTACTTTCTGAAGCCGGTGTTCCGGGTATTGCTGATCCAGGTGCTGAAATTGTAAAAATGGCACATGAAAAAGGAGTGAGAGTTATTCCATTAGTTGGGCCATCATCTATTTTGTTGGCTATGATGGCTTCTGGTTTTAATGGGCAAAACTTTGCTTTTAATGGTTATTTGCCAATTGATACTTCTGAACGAAAAAAAGCAATTAAACAATTAGAAAGATTATCAAAAGAGAAAGATCAATCACAAATATTTATCGAAACACCTTATAGGAACGAAAAAATGTTTACGGATTTAAAAAGTACTTTAACTCCAACAGCAAAATTGTGTATTGCGTGCGATATAACGTTGCCAACAGAGTTTATTAGAACTTTAATGATTCAAGATTGGAAACATCAAAAAATTGATATTCATAAAAAACCAACAATTTTTATAATACATAAAGAATAAAAAAAACCACTTAATTAAGTGGTTTTTTTGTTTTTATATTGTTTGTGTTACTTTTTAAACAACTGGTTTTCTGTTTGCCTCAATAATTGAAGTATTGTAACCTGCAAATTTTTTCATGTAGTAATAAACAGAAGCGCCATAAGCATCTTCAAAGCTGTTAGCACCATAACTACGTAAGTATTTTTTTACGTTTCCAGCTCCTGCTAAATGTGCAGCGGCTAAAATACCTGATTCAGTAATTACAACTCCATTTATTTTTTTTCCTACACTTCTTTTAATATCTTTTCTTAAAATCCATTTATTTAAAGAGCACAAGGCTATAAATGCATCTTCCTGTAGTTCAGGAGTTTTTAAAAAATGAGAAGTGTTGTAAATTCTAAAGCGTTCTAAAGTTGCTCTTCCAAATTGATATTTTCCTAAATACCCTAAAGTATTTACAATATGATATCGTCCTTGAGATTCTTTAAATGCTACGGCTTCCTTAAATCCATTGAATTCATTGCCGACAAATGGAATTTGAATATTTTGTTGAATGCTAGTTGCTTCAGCTTCAGTAAGAGCAGTACTAATTTCATTTGTAAAAATTAGACTGTTATTAGTAGTTTTTTCTTTTTCTGTAAAACTTGAAATTAAAAATACAAGTGTTACTAATATTGAAAATATTGTTACTTTTTTCATAATTTAAAGGTTTTAGGCCTTGTAAATTTCAGCTGGCAAATATACGCCATTAATTTTAATAAGCAACAAAAGTACTAAAAATTATTTTTATTGACAATATTTTAAAAAAATTAGGAATTTTTTAAGAAAAAAATAACAAATATTTTAGTTTCATAATAAAAACGTAAAATAAAATAAATATACAGTCTCGAAAAGGTTGTAGTACTAGCGGTTTACACTTTGTTTGTTTAACCAGTTTTGGTACTTAAAAGCATTTCTGTTGTGTTGTGAAAGCGTTTTCGCAAAAACATGCTTTCCAATATCAGTAACACTTGCACACATGTAAAAATAATTGTGGTTTGCTGGGTTTAGTACAGCGTCTATAGATGATACATCTGGCATAGCAATTGGACCTGGAGGAAGCCCGGAATTTAAGTAGGTATTGTATTTAGAATTTATTTTTAAATCTTTATATAAAACTCGTTTTACAACATAATCTTGTCCGTACTTTTGTTTTAAAGCAAATATAATGGTTGGATCAGCCTGTAAAGGCCATTTATCTTTTAATCTATTAAGGTAGAGTTTAGCTACCATTGGACGTTCATTTACACTAGCTGTTTCTTTTTGAACTATTGATGCTAGTGTAATTACCTGATTTTCTGATAAGTTTAGTTTTTTTGCTTTTTCTAATCTAGAATTACTCCAAAATCTATTGTATTCCTTTAGCATTCTATTTCTAAATGTAGTTGCTGAAGTATTCCAATAAAATTCGTACGTATTTGGAATGTACATACCCAATGCGGTTTTTGAAGAAAATTTATTTTTATTCAAAAAAGAAACTTCATTAAAGGCATTTAAAAGTGTAATTGAATCCGCTTCAATTTGATCTGCTATTCTTCCTGCTAATTTTTCTAATGTATCTTGGTTGTTAAATGATAGTTTTATAGGAGTTTGTTTGCCGCTACGTAATAGGTTTACCAGCTCATTATTATTTAAACCTTCTGTTATTTTGTATTTTCCTGCTTTTATAGTGTTTGGATAATTTTTTTTATTTGCTACCCAATTAAAAGATTTTACTTTTTTTAGAAAAGGACGAATTAAATTTTCAACTTCCTTGTAATTACTATTTGAAGGAATGTAAACAAAACCACTTTTAACAGTATTAGGTTTGTATATTTTTGAATAATAATTATATGCTAAAATTCCTCCTATTATAAATAGTAACGAAAAAATTAATATAATAAGTTTTTTTAAATTCATTTAAGATTTTATAAGTTGATATAGTAATTCATTTTTAAATTCACCATTAATAAATAGCCAATCTTTTTTTTCTCCAGTTTTTTGAAAATTAAATTTTTCAAAAAGTGCAATACTTTTTATATTATTAGAGGTAATATTAGCAAAAATTTGATGAATATTTAAATACGTAAAAGCATAATCTATAACTAATTCTAATGCTTCCGAACCAATATTGTTATGTTGATATTTGGGTAAAATTAAAATTCCAACTCCAACTTTAAAATGTTGAGGATCAAAATCGAATAAATCAATAGTTCCTACAGGAATATTTTCGGTATTGCAAATTACAAACCTATATTGTTTGGCTTCATAAATATCCTGATGTGCGTTATTAATGTAATTTGCTAATATGTATTTTGAATAAGGAATTTGAGTATTGCTTATTTTCCAAAAATTTTCATTATTTTCAATAGAGAATAAAAAATCTAAATCAGTTGGTTCTAGTGCTCTTAAATTTATATGTTTACCAATTAAAGTTGCCATTAGCTTACATATTTTCCTTCAAAAACAAATTCAGCAGGACCTTTTAAAAATACATTGTTGTATATCCCATTTTCAACAGTAAACGACACCTCTAAATTACCTCCTAAAACTTCTAATTTTATAGGGTTACTTTTGGTTAGTTTAGCTTTATTTGCTGCAATAGCAACAGCTGTAACACCAGTTCCACAGGCTAGTGTTTCATCTTCAACACCACGTTCGTAAGTTCTAACTTTAAAGGAGTTTTCTGAAGTTTGTTCAGCAAAATTTACATTTGTTCCTTTTTTAAAATATGGAGCGCCATATCTAATTGTTGAACCAACATCTTTTACATTTAATTTGGAAACTTCAGAACAAAACTCAACATGGTGTGGTGAACCTGTATCTAAAAATGTGTAGGTATCTTGAGAATTAATAGTATCTACATCAATCATTTTTAGGCTTACAATTCCATTTTCAACAGTAGCATAATGTTCTCCATCAACAGCATCAAAAGTAGTTTTGTTTATAAATATACCTAATTGTTTTGCAAAAGCAACTAAACATCTTCCTCCGTTACCACACATTGAACCTTCCTTACCATCAGCATTAAAATAAATCATTTTAAAATCGTACTTATCTGATGGCTCTAATAAAATTAATCCATCAGCTCCAATTCCAAAACGTCTATCGCACATTTTATTAATAAGCAATTCATTTTCTTTTGGGAAAGTTAGTGAACGATTGTCAACCATTACAAAATCGTTCCCAGTACCTTGATATTTAAAAAATTGTATTTCCATTGTTGCAAATGTAGTAAAAAAGGATAGTTTTTTTGAAGTTGATTTTGTTCGAATAACAAAATGTTAAAAAAAGTTAAATCACAGTTAACAACACGTTAAAGCAGTTTTTTGAATGTACTAAAGTGCTAAATTTGAGTGTTAATTAAAAACATTAATAAATATTAAAAGATGAAAAAAGTATTAAGTATAGTTTTGTTTTCAGCACTTGGAGGTGCTTTAGCTTTAGGAAGCTATAAAATGTTTTTTGAAGAACCACAGGTTGTAATTGAGAGAGTTCAGGAAAATCAGCCAGCAGTTATGCAAACAAATTATAGGAATGGAGTAATTGCTGGAATGGAAAATACAGATTTTACAGTTGCCGCTGAAAAAACGTTAAATGCAGTTGTTCACGTTAAAAATACATCTTTACAAACGTATAGAGATCCGTGGGCAGAATTATTTTATGGTCAAGGAAATGGAACCAAGCAGTATTCGCAAGTTGGAACCGGAAGCGGAGTTATTATTTCTGAAGATGGATACATTGTAACAAACAATCACGTAATTAAAAATGCTACAAGTATTGAAGTTACTATGAATAATAAAAAAGTATATAAGGCAGAATTAATTGGAACTGATGCTACTAATGATATTGCTTTGCTAAAAATTGATGCTGAAGAGTTACCTTCAATTACTTTTGGAGACTCAAATAGCATTAAAGTTGGTGAATGGGTATTGGCTGTTGGAAATCCATACAATTTAACTTCAACAGTTACTGCAGGTATTATAAGTGCTAAAGGAAGAGATTTAGAAGGAAATACAGATAGGTTAGGAAGAAACATTACAGATTCTTTTATTCAAACTGATGCTGCTGTAAATCCAGGAAATAGTGGTGGAGCTTTGGTAAATACTAGAGGAGAATTAATTGGTATAAATACAGCTATTTCTTCTAAAACAGGTGCTTTTGTTGGTTATTCATTTGCGGTACCATCTAGTATTGCAAAAAAAGTAATTGAAGATATTATGGAGTTTGGAACTGTTCAAAAGGCTGTTTTAGGAGTTAAAGGAGGAGAACTTAATAATGATGTTGCTGAAAAATTAGATGTTGATTATACTGAAGGGTTTTATGTTTCTGAAGTAATTGAAGGTTCTGGTGCTGAAAAAGCAGGTTTAGAAGCTAATGATATTATTGTTAAAATGAATACGATTAAAGTTTCTACTTACGCAGATTTAACAGGGTTTTTAAATTCAAAAAGACCAAATGATGTTGTTCAAATAACATACTTAAGAGATGGAAAGCAAAAAGTAGCAGATGTAACTTTAAGTAAAATTGAAGTTAGTAAGGTTTCAGAATTAGGTTTAGAACTTAAAAACCTTGAAAAGAAAGATTTAAATAAATTAGATTTAGAAAATGGTGTGAAAATTATTGATATTTCTAATGAAGAGTTAAAATCATATGGAGTAGAAAAAGGATATGTTATTACGGCTATTAATGGTGAGAAAATGTATTCAGTTGAAGATGTTACTACTATGATTTCATCCAAACAACAAGGGCAAGTAATGCGTATTGAAATGCTTAATCTTAAAGGAGAATTAGAACGTTATATATTTAGATAAATAAATATTAGTTAAAATTAGTAAATAGAAAAAACCTTTCATTTTTGAAAGGTTTTTTTTTTAGTTCTTATTTTAAGTTAGTGTTGATATTGAGTGTTTTACTAAATTTTAAAAGATAATTTTCTTAAATATTATTCAACTTTTTAACTTTTCAACATTTATACTTTTTACAAACTAATAATATACTTATTTTTAGCGTTGAAAAATTAAAGAGAAACTATGTCTGTTGAAGAGCAAATAAATATATTAAGAGAGGAATTACGCCAACATAATTATAACTATTATGTATTGGATAATGCAACTATTTCAGATTATGATTTTGATTTGAAGTTAAAGGATTTGGCAAAATTAGAAGAAGAGAATCCTCAATATTTTGATGCTAATTCGCCAACCCAAAGAGTTGGAGGTGAGGTTACAAAAAACTTTAATACCGTTGTTCATAAAAATAGAATGTACTCTTTAGATAATTCCTATTCAAAAGAAGATTTAGTAGATTGGGAAAAACGAATTCAAAAAATAATAGGGAGTGAGACTATTGAATATACATGTGAACTTAAATACGATGGAGCTTCTATAAATTTAACGTATGAAAACGGAATTTTAAAAAACGCAGTAACTCGTGGTGATGGTTTTCAAGGTGATGAAGTAACTGCAAATATAAAAACCATAAAGTCTATTCCTTTAGTGTTAAATGAAAGTGACTTTAATTCTTTTGAAATAAGAGGAGAAATTATTTTACCTTTTGATGGGTTTAATAAAATGAACGAAGAGCGTATTGAAGCTGGTGAAGATCCATATAGAAACCCAAGAAATACAGCAAGTGGTAGTTTAAAATTACAAGATAGTGCAGAAGTTGCAAAACGACCGTTAGATTGTTTATTATATCATGTTGTTGAAGCTTCAAATAAATATGAGACTCATTTTAAAACATTGGAACACATACAAAAATTAGGGTTTAAAGTTCCAAAAGCTATTAAAGTTTGTAAATCTATAGACGAAGTTTTTAATTTTATAGAGCATTGGGATACAGAACGCCATAATTTACCTTACGAAACTGATGGAATTGTAGTAAAAGTAAATTCATTAGCATATCAAGATGAATTAGGATTTACGTCAAAAGCACCGCGTTGGGCAATAGCGTATAAATTTAAAGCAGAGCAAGTTAGTACTATTTTAAATGAAATTACATATCAGGTTGGGAGAACTGGAGCCATAACGCCTGTTGCAAATTTAGAACCTGTTCAATTAGCAGGTACTATTGTAAAAAGAGCGTCATTGCATAATGCAGACCAAATTGAAAAATTAGATATTAGAGTTGGCGATACTGTTTTTGTTGAAAAAGGAGGAGAAATTATACCTAAAATTGTTGGTGTAGAGTTGTCTAGCCGACCTCAAAATTCTGAACCAACTAAATACATAACGCATTGTCCAGATTGTAATACTAAATTAGTTAGAAACGAAGGTGATGCCAAGCATTATTGCCCAAATGAATACGGTTGTCCAACACAAATTACTGGAAGAATTCAGCATTTTATAAGCAGAAAAGCTATGAATATTGATGGTTTAGGAGCTGAAACTGTTGAATTATTGTTTAAAGAAGGTTTAATTCAAAACTATGCTGATTTGTACGAGTTAACTGTAGCACAAGTTATTCCTTTAGAACGAATGGCAGAAAAATCAGCTCAAAATATGATTGAAGGAATTGAAAAATCTAAACAAATTCCATTTGAAAAAGTGTTATTTGCTTTGGGAATTAGATTTGTTGGGGAAACTGTAGCTAAAAAATTAGCAAAACACTTTAAAAGTATTGATAATTTAATGAATGCTACTTTTGAAGAATTAATTTCAGTAGATGAAATTGGAGATAGAATTGCGGAAAGTGTTATTTCATTTTCTCAAAATTTAATCAATATTCAATTGGTTGATAGATTGAAATTGTATGGAGTTCAACTAGAAGTTTCAGAAATGGAACTTAAAAATCATTCCAATATTTTACAAGGAAAAATATTTGTGGTTTCTGGAGTTTTTACAAACTTGAGTAGAAATGATTTGAAAAAATCTATTGAAGATAACGGAGGAAAAGTTGCAAGTTCTATATCTAAAAAAACAACATATGTAGTTGCTGGTGATAAAATGGGGCCGAGCAAACGTACAAAAGCTGAAAGTTTAAATGTGCCAATTATTTCAGAAGATGATTATTTAAAACTGTTAGAAAATTAAATATTATCAATAATAATTCTATTTCTTCTAATTTGAATTTTGCCTTCGTTTTCTAATTTTTTTAATAAACGAGAAACAACAACTCTAGAGGTGTTAATATCATCAGCAATTTCTTGATGTGTAATAATCAGCGTATTATCTCGCATTATTTTAACCTTGTCTGTTAAGTACTTAAGTAGTCTATCATCTAATCTCATAAAGGCTAAACTATCAATAGATTCTACCATTTCAATTAAACGCATGTGATAGCTATCAATAATAAAATGTCTCCAAGTTTCATATTTTTGCAACCATTTATCAACTAATTCAACAGGAATAAATATAGCTTCTGTGTCTTTTTCTGTAACACCTCTAAACATACTTTTACTTCTATTAATACAATTAACAAAGGATATAGCACAAGTATCACCACGTTCTAAAAAGTACAATGCAATTTCATCACCATTATCATCTTCTCTAATAATTTTTACAGCACCATCTAAAATAAGAGGTATATGAGTCATATTATCTCCTATATCTAAAAGAATTTCACCATCATTAATTTTTCTAAAAAAACTGTTATTAACAATTTCGTTAATAAGCTCTTTTTCAAAAATATTTGAATAATAATTTTGTAGTTTTTCTCTAATGATGTCTTTGCTTGTATTCATTATTATTTACAACTTTTTAATTAGATGTTAATACAAACATAATAAATAAAAAAAACTCCTGTGTAATAACAGGAGTTTTAAAATTATTATTTTTTGTTTATAGTTAAAATCTAATCTGTTTTTGAGCTAATAAAACATTATAATTTTTAGAATTATCATTTACATTTTTGTTTTGATAATTTACGTGTACTCTCAATTTTTTATAGAAGAAATAATTTAATTGTAAACATTTCTTGGTGTTGAGAAATTAGAGATGCCTTTAGATCAATATCTGCAGCACAATATTTATGTTTTAAAATAGGTTGAAGTTTGAAATTGTATTTTAAATAAATTAACAACCGCCTTCAACAGTCATTTTCTTTTTCTTCTTTTTTACAATAACAGTTTTAACTGGTACCTTAACTTCATATTTTGATTTTATTTTAACATCACTTAATTGATTTACTTTTTGAATAGAAGCTTCGATAAATTTATTTATGTTTTCTCCTTTCTTTTCAATTTCAGTTGGAGTAGTTATTAATTTATCTTGATTTAATGAATTATTCACAGCTAATATTTTAACATTGTTATAACCTAATTGTTGTAATATTGTTGAAGCTGTTATAGCTTCGGAAGGAGTGTTTCCATATAAAACAATAGATTTATTATCATTTTTGAGTTTCTGAAATATAGCTGAATTGTCATCGTTTAAAATATCAGCTGAATTTATGTTTATAGCATTTTTAATATGACCTTTTTCAAATTCATATTGATTTCTAATGTCTATTAAAACTGAAGTTTCAGGGTTGAAATTATTTAATTGAATAGTAGAATTTTCAACTATTTGTTCTAAAGCTTTTTCTGTGTTAATAGCGTATAAATGTTTAGGTTTTTTAAATGCTAATAATGCAATTATTACAAGTAAAATAGTAATTACAGCTGCTATTGATATGTTTTTAGTTTTTTCAAGTTCTTTCATAATAAATAAGCTTTAAAATTAGCAACCACCTTCAACAGGCATTTTTTTATTTTTCTTTTTTGGAATAACTACTTTAGGAGTAGTTGAAACTCTTTTTGTTTCAGATGTTTTAATTTGATCTATATATTTAACACCAAAAAACATACTAGCAGCTTTTCTAAAAGAATATAATTCAAAGGCTTTTTTTGGCATATTTTCAGTTGGCTTTGGAGGATTAATAATAGTGTTAAACCATTGGTTAATTCCACCTTTTAGAACGTGTAAATTCTTGTAATTTAATCTGTTGCATAAAATCCAAGCTTGATCTGCTTTAAAACTATCATTAGAAAATAAAACAACATCGTATGCAGTTTGATTTAAGTATACCTCAAAATCTTCATCTAATAATTTATTTAAAGGAATATTTACAGCATTAGGTAAAGTGTTTTCATTATAACTAGCTTTATCTCTAACATCAATTAATAAAATTGAAGGATCGTTGTTTACCAATTTATCTGCCAGCTCATCTGTACTAATATAACGTTCAGGACTTATAGCATTGCTTAATAATAATTCAGGAGCTATACCTTCATGTTTTTTAAATTTAGGTAATAAAACTAAACCTCCTGCAAGTATTATTAAAATTGCTGAAAGAAAAATATATCTAGTAGCTATTAATTTTTTTGTAGTCATAATTGATTTAGTTATTATTAATAAAAAACTTTTTTAATTCTTTTTCTTATAATATCAGTAACAAAAAAGGCGAGTAAAGCTGCAATAGTTAAAATAAATATAAACCAATAAGGGTTTGCACCAAAATAATCTACTACTGTTATATTTCCTAAATAAGATCCTTCGTATAAAGGTTGAAACAAGGTGTAGAATTCTGCAAAAATAAATACTCCAATCATAATTCCAACTATATAAACCATAGCATCAATTTTACCAATGGCAACAGAAGTTAGAGCTGTACCAGGGCAAAATCCTGCAGCTACAAATCCAATACCCATTATTGCTCCTCCAATAATTGCTCCCCATAAATAAGTTGGTTGTATGTATAATGATCCAACACTAATGTATCCAAGATAATCCATGTAATATAATCCAATTGCTGAAACTACAGCAGCTGTAAAGAAGACTTTTAGAACGGCAAAGTCATAACCGTAGAATACTCCTGCAAGTTTTCTTGATGAAGAAAAACCTGAAGATTCTAATACAAATCCGAAAGCAAGTCCAATTAGAATAGCTACAATATTGTTCCATTCGTAAGGAATTACACCGTTTGGAATTAATGGTCCCATAAATATTTTTTTTAAATTAATTAAATCCAGTTTTTTCTAAAGAAATAAGCCACTAAATAACCTGTTCCAAATATGGACATAGTTATTAAAAAACCTCCTACAGAAAGTACAGACATACCACTTAATGCAGCACCACTTGTACATCCTCTACCAATTTGCGCACCTATTCCAAATAATATTCCGCCACCTAGAGCAAAATACAATCTTCTTTTTTTAGTAATTTTAGGCGAGTGTTGAACTCTTAATCCAATTCTTCCAGATAAACCTCCAGAAATCATTCCACCAATTAACATTCCAATTACTTCAAAAATCAACCATGTGTTTAAAGGTGATTTTTCTTCACTTATAAATTTACTGTAATAAGCATTATTTTCGGCGTGTGTTGGTGCTACAGCATCTACGGCAGCAACTACAGTACTTTTCATTGCTCCGCTAGCTCCTAATCCTCGGCCAGTTACATAGAAAGTGAAAAGGACAATTAATCCTAAAAGAAAGCCTCCAAAATAAGGATTCCAGTATATATGTTTGTTTTGTTTTGTGTTTTCCATACTTCTTTTATTTAATAAAGGTAACGTGTTATTTGTCCTGCTTCTACCATAACAAATCGTAAAATTAAACCACCTAATAATATTAATAAAGCGGGTATAGCAACAGGTATTTTAAATCCTCTTAATTCTAAAAACTCCATTATTGCTGGAACAATTAATCCAAGAATTATTACAAAACCAAAAAACATCATTGTAAATTCTCCACCTATTAATAATTGTAAAGCTTCTAATTGTACTTCAGATCCAGCGTACATTCCCATTATCATATGTACAATTAAACCTAGTTCTAAAATTACTAGACCTAGATCTATTTTACTAAATAAATGTTTTTCTTTTGCTGTGTTAGCTAAAAGTATAATTGTTGCTGCTCCTGTAGATAATCCAGAAGTTAAAAATAAAGGTCCTAGTATAGCATTATTCCACAAAGGTCTTGCATTAAAAGCTGATAATAAAATACCTGTGTAAACTCCAAGTACAATAGATAATGGTAGTATAGCATAAGCCATATTCATTCTATTTTTTTGAAGAAATGTTTCAATGGTATTTAAAAATTCAAATTTTAATTTCCAGTTTGGAAATAATTCAGTGTAATAACTCATTACCCATAAAAAAGATAATGGAGTAATTATTAGTAATACCCAAGCTCCCCAACTCATAGGAGATTCAATTCTAACTGTAGTGTACAATCTCCAGAAATATATTTTATGAGTTAAATCATAAAATAAAGCTAATAAACCAAGAGTTAAAGCAATTGGAGATACTATAGATGCAAATTTTACAGCTGTTGGGTATTCTTTGTCTTTTTTTAGAACAGTTATTAAAGCTGCAAAAAATAAAAGTCCAGCAGCCAACCCTCCTAAAAATAAATAAACTGAAATTGGCCAGTGCCAAATTTCTAATGAAGGATCTATATTCGGAATATTTCTTCCGCTTGTAAATAATTCTTCTTGCATAATTTTACTATTAAATTAGATAATAAACTTTAGGTTTAGTTCCTGCTTCAGGAGCCAAAGTTTTCCATTTTCTGTTTTTCAACAATTTAGAAACTTCACTATTTGGATTGTCTAAATCTCCAAAATACATGCATTTTGTAGGGCAAACAGATACACATGCTGGAAGTTGTCCTTTTTCTAATCTGTGATGACAAAATGTACATTTATCAACATAACCATCAGGGTGTTGGTAACGCGCATCGTAAGGGCAAGATTCTATACAAGCTCCACAGCCAATACATTCATCGGCAGTTACTAGTACAATTCCATTATCTAATTGGTGACTTGCACCCGTTGGACAACAACGTACACAAGGTGCATTTTCACAATGGTTGCATCGTTCAGATTTTAGTTCTAATTCAATAGTTGGATATGCTCCGCTTACAGTTTCTGTTATCCAATCTCTACAATACCCAATAGGTACGTTATTTTCTGTTTGGCAAGCAACTACACAATCGCTACATCCAACACATTTTAAAGTGTCAATTACCATTGCATATCTCATAGCTCTACAGTTTTATGTGGATTTTCAGTTAAAATAGAAACAAAATTTCCTCGCATACCTGTTCCACCCATTATTGGGTCTACAAATATTTTTGAAATCATTTTTGTGTCATCTATTCCTTTTCCAAAAGCACGTGTTAGTTTTTTGTTATCATGGCCAAAACCATGTACCATATAAACAGAATCCCATCTAACTCTTTCAGTTACTCTAACTTTTATAGAGAAATTTGAAATAATATCATCTTGATTTTTTAACCAAACTTCTTGATTGGTTTTTAATCCTAATATTCTTGCAGTTTTAGGATTTACCCATAAATTATTTTCACTTTTAAGATCGTTTAAATTAGGATTATTTGCTGTTCTACTAAACGTATGCATAGGAGATCTACCATAATTTAATCTATAAAACCCTTGAGGAGGTTCAGGATGTGGAGTGTAAGTAGGCATTGGATCAAAACCAAGATTCTTTAATTCGTGAGAATAGAATTCTATTTTACCACTAGCTGTACCAAATTCATAAGTTTCGTCTTCATTTAAATACATTGGTCTCGATGTTCTAGGGTAGTTTTTTACACCTATCTTTTCCATTTCTTCTCTTGAAGTTCCTAACTCTTTTAGCTGCCAATCAATAACTTCATCAAAATCTTTATATTGGTAATAGTCTTCTAATCCTAAACGCATACCAATTTCTTTTGCAATCCAAGCTCCTGGTTTACTTTGGTATTTAGGTTTAACAGCGGCAAATCTAACAGCAATTGAAGGATGCCTGTTGGTTGCTGAACGGACAATATCTGAACGCTCTAAATATGTGCATTCTGGCAATATTACATCGGCATAGCCGGTAATATCTGTAGGCATAGTATCTATTACAACCATAAATTCTAACGCATCCATTGCCTCTTTTAATTGTTTAGTGTCTGGTATTGATTTAATTAAATTTGTACCAGTAACCATCCATGCTTTAATTGAGTATTTATTATTTTTGTTTGGTATTGATGCATTAATTATTTCATTAGTAACTCCCATTTGAGCTAATGGGTATTTTTCGCCAATTTCTTTCCATCCCCATTTTGGTTCTGGATATTCTGGATGAGGAAAATTAGGAACGTTAATTTTTTCTTTAAAATAGAATCCTCCACGTCTTCCCCAAGAACCTAATAAACCATTTAAAATAGCAATAGCTCTTTCTCGTTGTGTATCATCGCCATACCAAACTACATGTCTTCCAGGGTGTACAATTACAGAAGGTGCCGCATTGCCCATTGCTCTTGCAGTTTTTCTAATTTCTTCTGGTTTTATAGTTGTAATTCCATACGCCCATTCTGGTGTGAATTCACGAACATATTCTTTTAACTCATTAAACCCAAAACCGTATTTTTCTACATATTCTTTATCATATAACTCTTCTTCAATTAAAACATTCATCCAAGAGAGTAGTAAAGCAATGTCTGTAGCGGGTTTAATAGCTAACCAATGTTTAGACTTACTTGCTGCGGTTGAAAACCGTGGGTCAACAGTAATAATGGTGGCTCCATTATCAATAGCATCAGACATTTCTTGCACTTGAGAATTGTGCATATTTTCTCCAATATGTGAGCCTATTAGCACTAAACATTTTGTATCTCTAATGTCGGTTGGTTCTGGAGAACCCACCCAAGAGCCAAAAGTTAAGCCAAAGCCAGTTTCTCTAGGTCCTCTACATTGTGCGTAAGCTGGTTCAGCAATAGTATCTGAACCAAGAGACTTATACAAATGTTCAAAATGCCAACCTGGACATCCATGTTTTAGTAATCCAAGCGATTCAGCACCGTGTTTTTCCTTTATATCTTTAAATTTTGAAGCAACTAAATCTAAAGCTTCATCCCAGCTTGCTTCTCTAAAAGTTTCTTCGCCGTTAATTGTTGTTCTAATTAATGGAGTTTTTAGTCGGTCTTCGTCGGTGTACATACCTACACCTCCTGTTCCTCTAGGGCAAAGCCTTCCGTTGCAATGTGAGTCAGTTTCATTTCCTATTATTTTTTGGATATTTCCGTCTTCATCACTATAAGTCCAACCAGCACATTTCCAAAAACAAACTTCGCAGTATGTAGGTGTTATTTTCAACTTTTTTGAAACGTTCTCTTTTACTAATTCGTTTAAATACGAACTAGAACCGAACATGCTAAAAGTTGATGTTGTAGCCGCAACACCTCCTAAACCCAAAGCGGAAATTTTGATAAATTTTCGTCTTGAAGTAGTCATATTTGTTTAATTATATTTCTTTGCTAAAGGTATTTCTTGTTTAAAATTTATAGCATGATAAAAGTCATAAGAGCTAGAAAAGTATGGTAACTTTAGTTACATTAAAAGTAGTTGAAAGTTTTAGTGGTTTGGTAATCAGTGGTTTAAAATTTATTGAAAATTGTTATAAATAAGAATGTTGTAAGTTTGTATTTACAATTGAATTTATGAAATCAAATTTTCTTAAAATAGGAGTTGTACTAGTGTTAATTAGTGCTTTTGGAATTTATAAACTCTTTATAAATTCTGAAGGTTCTTATTCAAAAATAAGTAAACAAGAGTATACTGCATTAACTACAGTTGCTAAAGAAACGTGTTTAGTTTGCCATTCAAATACAAAAGGTTATTCAAAATTTCATAATCCAGATTTAATTGGTTGCGCTAGTTGTCATTTAGGAAATGTTGAAGCGTTGACAAAAGAAGATTCACATAAAGGAATGGTTCTTATTCCGGGAAATTTAGCAGATGCAAAAGAAACATGTGGAAAATGTCATCCAAATGAACTTCATAAAATTGAAAACTCATTAATGACCACTAATAGCGGTTTAGTAGCTGTTGATAAATTTATTTTTGGCGAAGCCGATTCTCCAAATTACCAATATCACATTCAACAAATTAAAAATTCACCTTCAGATAAGCACTTACGAGATTTATGTGCTAATTGTCATTTAGGTGCAGAGAAAAAAGATTTTGGAGCAATTACGCAGTTGAGTAGAGGTGGAGGTTGTAATGCGTGCCATTTAAACTATTCTGAGGCTGCTAAAAAAGAACTTCAAACGTATATAACTTCAAATAAAAAGAAATTACCTCAATCGCATCCTTCTACAGATATTTTTGTTAGTAATGAGCATTGTTTTGGTTGCCACAGCCGATCTAGTAGAATTTCTACTAATTATGAAGGTTGGCAAGAAACTTTATTAGATGAAGAAGAATTGACTTCAAAAGAAGGATTTAGAGTTTTAGAAGATAAACGTGTATATAAATATGTTGAAGAAGATGTGCATCATACAAAAGGATTGTTGTGTATAGATTGCCATAGTTCTCATGAAGTAATGGGAGATGGTAAAAAATATGCACATGAAGAACAAGCCGTAAAACTGCAATGCTCTGATTGTCATTTTAAAAATAAACCAAATATAATTTCGTATGATTCTTTGGATACTGAAAGTTTATTGGTGTTTATGCATAGAGAATATTCGCATATAGACAAGGGAATTATTTCAGTAAAAAATGGAGGCCATCCTTTAGTAAACACTTTTGTTGATTCTTTAGGAAATACATTTTTAATAGGGAAAAAGGATAAAGAATTATATCCTTTAAATCCGCAAAGTGAGGTTTGTTCAAGAGATAATGCGCATAAAAATATGGCTTGTTCAACGTGTCATTCTTCATGGACAACGCGTTGCATTGGTTGCCATAATGAATTTGATAAGGATGAGAGTAAAGCATTTGACTTATTAGATAGAAAATATGTAAAAGGGCAATGGAAAGAGTTTGTTGCAGAGTTTGGGAATTTTAAACCTGCTTTAGGAGTTCGTATTAATGAAAATGGAAAACATATTGAGCCTGCTGTTCCTGGAATGATTTTAACCATTGATAAAGGAAGTTATGCTGGTGAAAAAAATGGAGAAGATGTTTCTTTTCATAGGTTGTATGCTCCAAATTCACCACACACTACAACGTCAAAAGTTAGAGATTGTAAAAGCTGTCATACAAATTCAACAACTTTAGGTTATGGAAATGGAGAATTAATTTTTATAATTGAAAATGGAGTAGGAAAGTGGCAATTTACGCCTGAATATGCTTTAAATGAGAACGATAACTTACCGGAAGATTCTTGGATTCCATTTTTAGGTGAAACACCAAAAGGAGTTGTAAATTCTACAAGAACAGATTTTAGACCTTTTACTATTAATGAACAGAAAGAATTATTAACTGTAGGAGCTTGTTTACAATGCCATAAAGATGATTCAAAAGTTATGGAACAAAGTATAGTTTTAGGTATTAAGCCTTTATTAAATAAATTAAGTGAAAAATGTGTAGTTCCAGTTTGGAATTAGAAGTTTTTACCAATTATTGGAATGTTTTTACGTTGATTAAAAAGTATAATGGCACTTAAAATAAAAATAAATAAAGCCATATAAAATAGTTTACCACCATCATTATCTATTTTAATTCCTAAAAGGGTTAAATGCATTATAATTGCACCTCCAATTATTCCAACTGTTAGTAAAGCTCCAATCCAAATTGTTTTTGGAATAATAATAAGAAAAGCAGCAATAAACTCAAGAATGCCAATACCTATTCTGCCAATAGGTTCTAATCCTACTTTTGAAAAAATATAAACACTGTCTGGGTGTGCTGTAAATTTATATTGTAATGTTTGTATTAATAGAATTGAAATTATAATTCTGAAAACTAAAATTATTTTTTTGCCCATGAATATGGTTTTAACTTTTAGACGTTAAAACTTTAGAAATTTACATAGATGCAAAAAAAAGTGGCAAAATAATTTTTGCCACTTTTAATAAGTTATTTAAACTAAAATTATTTTGAAAACACCTCATTGTGTTGTTCTTGAACACGTATAAATGTGGTTCTTTTTGTTAATTCTTTTAATCGTTTTGCTCCAACATAAGTACAAGTTGAACGCAATCCACCAAGAAAATCTTGAACTGTAGCATCAACATCACCTCTATAAGGAATTTTTACTGTTTTACCTTCTGAAGCTCTATATTCTGCAACTCCACCAGTATGTTTATTCATTGCTGTTTCCGAACTCATTCCATAGAAAAGTTTCATTTTTTCACCATCAACTTCAACCATTTGTCCGCCACTTTCAGTATGTCCAGCTAACATGCCTCCAAGCATTACAAAATCAGCTCCACCACCAAAAGCTTTTGCAATATCGCCAGGTATTTTGCAGCCTCCATCTGAAATTATTTGACCACCTAAACCATGAGCGGCATCGGCACATTCTATAATTGCTGAAAGTTGTGGGTAGCCAACACCAGTTTTAACACGAGTAGTACAAACCGAGCCTGGACCAATACCAACTTTAACCATATCAGCACCAGCTAAAATTAATTCTTCAACCATTTCGCCTGTTACTACGTTTCCAGCCATTATTACTTTATCTGGATATTTGTCTCGTGTATCTTTAACAAAATTTACAAAATGTTCTGAATACCCATTAGCAACATCTATACAAATAAATTTTAATTGGGGATTTTGTTCAAAAATAGTGGCTATTTTTTTTGAGTCTGATTTTCCTGTACCTGTACTTACAGCAATATAATCTGTTTCTTTTTTAGATAATGAATTTATAAATTTATTCCATTGGTCTATTGTATAATGTTTGTGAATTGCAGTAAATAATTTATGATTAGCTAAAGCTCTTGCCATTTCAAATGTGCCAACTGTATCCATGTTTGCAGCCATAATTGGAACCCCATTCCATTTGTGATTGCTATGTTTAAACGTGAACTTTCGATCTAGCGTTACTTCTGATCGCGAACTTAATGTTGAACGTTTGGGTCTTATCATTACATCCTTAAATCCTAATTTTAATCCTTGCTCTATGCGCATTTTATTTTTTTAAATTATTTTCTATTAAACAATAATACTTTTTCCTTTACTCACAACATTTTTGTCACTGTCGAAATAAAAATCAATTCTTCCAACATTTATTCCATAACAGCCAACTTGATTAATTAAAACATTTTCACCTTCACTATTTTTTGTTATTGTAGGTTTTGGTAAAAATGTATGTGTGTGTCCACCAATAATTAAATCTATGTTTTTTGTTTTTGAGGCTAAATTTAAATCTGAAATTTTTTCAGGAGATTTTTTAAAAAAGTATCCTAAATGAGAAAGGCAAATTACCAAATCACAGCCTTCATCTTCTTTTAAAATTCTACTTGTATCTTTAGCAATTTCAACAGGGTCTAGGTATTTAGTTTCTTTGTATAAACGATTATCTACCAAGCCTTCTAATTCAATTCCTAAACCAAAAACTCCAATTTTAATTCCTTCTTTTATAAAAACTTTATAAGGTTTTACATGTGTATCTAAAATGGTATTTTTAAAATCGTAATTTGCAGAAACAAAATCGAATTTTGCATGTGGTAGTTGTTTATATAATCCATCTACGCCATTATCAAAATCGTGATTTCCAATAGTTGCTAAATCATATTTAAGCATACTCATTAGTTTAAATTCAAGTTCTCCACCATAAAAATTAAAATAAGGGGTTCCTTGAAAAATATCACCAGCATCTAATAGCAAAGTATTTGGATTCTCTTGTCTAATTTGTTCAACTAAAGTTGCTCTTCTAGCAACTCCACCTTGGTTTGCATATTTATAGTGAGTTGATGGAAATGCTTCTAAATGGCTATGCGTATCATTAGTATGTAATATAGTAATGTGTTTTGTTGTTTTTGAAGCAAAAGATTCTAAACTTAAACCTCCTAAAGTTAAAAACGCAGAAGCTGCTGTTGATTTTTGTATAAAATTTCTTCTTTTCATAACTTCCTATTTTTTAATAAATCTTCCGTCTAATTCTACTTTTATAGTATCAACTTCTTTAAAGTAATCTATAATAGCATTTCGTACTTTATAATCAATTTTATACAATTCAACTGGATTTTTAAAGAAATTCATGCTATCTCCTCCATTTTGTAAATAATCAGAAGTTAGCACAAAATAAGTTCTATCTTTTTCTATTGATTTGTTGTTTATTTTGAAATTAATTTTGTTGTTTTCTATTATAGCTTTAATCTGTTTAGAAAGTGGATGTGCCCTTTTAGATTTTAATAAATAATCAGCTAATTCTAGTACTTTTTCGCTTGAAAGTTCAGCTACAACTAAATTATTTTCAAAAGGCATTAATTGAAAAGCATTTTGAGTTTTAATATCTCCTTTGGTAATTCCAGCTCTAATGCCACCAAAATTTAACATAACAAAATCTATATTTTTTTTAGTTCTGGAATAAAAAACAGGATTTGCACGTTGGTAGCATAAATCTGCCATTAAGTTTCCAAGAGTACTTTCAAGTTCACCATCTGTTCTAACTAAATCTTTTGGTGTGTAACTTAAAACTGTATTCATTTCGCTTTCAACCTTTATTTTATAAGGCTTTATAAAGTCATCAATTTCTTTGACACTTTCAATTTTTTCAGTAATTGGAAGTAATTTGCCTTCTATTTTTACTAACTTTTGTGGCTCATTTTTACAACTAAATAATAGTGAAATTGTAAAAAGTAAGAGAATAAATCTTTTCATTATTGAAATACTATTGTTTTTAATTATTTTTGTGCAAATAACCTTCAAATATAGATGATTTTTACAGGATTTAAACGAAAAACAAATCAATTTTTTTTCAAGAAAAAAATAAAAGAATTTAATCTCCAAAATTCAGATTCAACTTCTAACAAAGTAAAAAGTGTTCTGTTTTTTTGTGATTCTGAAGAAAAACAGGTTGAATTGATTGAACAAATATCGGAGTTTTTATTGGTTGATAAAGAGTTAATTAAGCCTTTTGTGTTTTTAAATAAGAAGGTTAAAAATAAGAAAGTTGAAAATGCAATTTACCCAAGTGATTTTGGTTGGTTTGGAAATATTAAATCAGAAGAATTGAGTAGTTGTTTAACAAAAAAATATGATTTGTTAATAAACTATAATAAAGTTGATAATTTGTACGCTAACATAGTATTATTGCAGTGTAATTCTGCGTTTAATGTTGGTTTTTCATATCTTAATAACAAGTTATATCAATTATTAATTAGTTGTGAAAAAGGTGATTTTAAATGTTTTAATTCAGAATTAAAAAAATACTTAACCATATTAAACAAATTATAAATGGAAAAATTATTAGGTACTGGAGTAGCATTGGTAACACCTTTTAATAGTGATAAATCGGTTGATTTTGATGGTTTGGAACGTTTAGTAAACTTTCAAATAGAGAATGGTATTAATTATTTAGTAGTAATGGGTACAACAGCAGAAGCTGTAACCTTAACTACTGAAGAAAAAGAATTGGTTAAGCAAAAAATAATTAATGTTAATAAAGGTAGACTTCCATTAGTTTTAGGAATAGGAGGAAATAACACAGCAAATGTTATTGCTGAAATTAAAACTACAGATTTGAGTGATTTTGACGCAGTATTGTCAGTTTCACCATATTATAATAAGCCAAGTCAAGAAGGAATTTATCAACACTTTAAAGCAATTGCTGAAGTTTCACCAAAGCCAATAATAATTTATAACGTGCCAGGTAGAACAGGTAGTAATATTGCTCCAGAAACGGTAATTAGGTTAGCAAACGCTTTTGAAAATATAGTTGCAGTTAAAGAAGCAGCAGGTGATATTGTACAAGCAATGAAACTAATTCAAAACACACCTAAAGATTTTATGGTTATTTCTGGCGATGATATGATAGCTTTACCAATTGCATTAGCTGGTGGAGCAGGAGTAATTTCTGTTATTGGTCAAGGTTTGCCAAAAGATTTTTCTAAACTAATTCAATTAGGGTTAGATGGAAATAATATAGAAGCATATCAACTTCATTATAAATTAATGAATAGTATAGATTTAATTTTTGAAGAAGGAAATCCGGTAGGAATAAAAGCACTTTTACAAAAAATTGATATTTGCGGGTTAGATGTTCGTTTGCCATTAGTTGAGGCCACGTCACAATTGCAACAAAAAATTAACACTTTTATTGAGAATTATTAGTAATTTTACTTTAAAATAAATTAAGTAATTCAAAAAAAAGAAAATTATGTTATCAGATAATATGCAGGCAGCTTTAAATAAGCAAATTAGACACGAAGCAGAATCATCACAAATATATTTAGCAATGGCTTGTTGGGCCGAAGTTCAAGGTTTAGAAGGTGTTTCTCAATTTATGTATGATGCTTCAGATGAAGAACGTCAACATATGTTAAAGCTAGTTAAGTATGTTAATGAGCGTGGAGGTCATGCAATAATTTCAGAATTAAATGCACCTGAAATTGAATTTGGTTCTTTTAAAAAGATGTTTGAAATTTTATTAAAACATGAAATTTTTGTTTCTCAAAGTATTAACGAATTAGTTCATATTTCTTTAGAAGAAAGAGATTATGCAACACACAACTTTTTACAATGGTATGTAGCAGAACAAATAGAAGAAGAAGCACAAGCTAGAACAATTTTAGACAAAATTAACTTAATAGGTGACGATAAAGGTGGTTTGTATTTATTTGACAATGATGTTAAACAACTGGTTGTTACAAGTTCAGTAATGCCAGGAGCATAGAACAATTAACAAACAATTAAGAGCTTTACATACTTAAAATTCTTTTCAACCGTTATTTTTGTGGTCAGTTAATAAATATTTTAATAATCCATAATTAATAAGTACTTTTGCCAAATGCAAAAAAATAAAATTTATATTTTAATTATTTGTGCCGTATTCACTTTAGCGTCGTGCGGCGAATATCAAAAAGTTTTGAATAAAGGAGAGGTAACCGAACAATATAAAATGGCTACTGAAATGTATGAAAATCAAAAATTTTCTAAAGCTATTCAACTTTTTGAAAAAATAACACCAAGTTATAGAGGAAAACCTCAAATGGAGCGTATTCAGTATATGATAGCGCAATCTCATTACAATACAAAACAATATAGTTTAGCAGCTTATTATTTTGATAAATTCGCAAAAAATTACCCTAAAAGTTCTAAATTAGAAGAAGCAGCATATTTGTCAGCGCACAGTTATTATTTAGCTTCACCAATTTTTAGTTTAGATCAAAAAGATACAAATGAAGCCATTAATGCATTGCAAAATTTTATTTATAAATATCCAAGCTCTACAAGAGTAGCTGATGCAAATAAATATATTAGTGAGCTTACTGTGAAATTAGAAAAAAAATCTTTTGAAATAGCTCGTCAATATTACCATACTGAAGACTATATTGCTACAGTAGTTGCAGTTGACAATTTATTATCAGACTATCTAGGAACAAAATATAAAGAAGAAGCTTTATATGTTAAATTTTTAGCTGGTTATGAATTAGGAATGAATAGTATTTTTCGAAAGAAAGAAGAGAGAATTAAAAATGCTATAAAATATCACGAGCGTTTTAAAAAAAGTTATCCTAAATCGGAGTATTTAGCTGAAACTGAAGATAAAGTAAAAGATTTAACTAAAGAGTTAAGCTCTGTAATAGAATTAAAAACTGAGAATAATGGACTATAAAAATACAAATGCAGCATCTAGTACTATAACGTACGATAGAAATAAAATTGAAGCTCCTACAGAAAATTTGTACGAAGCAATTACAATTTTAGCAAAGAGAGCCCAACAAATTAACGGTGATTTAAAAACTGAATTAATTGAGAAATTAGAAGAGTTTGCTACATATACCGATAGTTTAGATGAAGTTTTTGAAAATAAAGAACAAATTGAAGTTTCTAAATTTTACGAAAAATTACCTAAACCTACTGCAATTGCAATTGAAGAATGGTTAGATGGTAAAATTTACCATAGAAATCCAGAAGATACAAACGAGTAATAAATGTCTATTTTAAGCGGTAAAAAAATTCTTTTAGGCGTAACTGCCGGTATAGCTGCTTACAAAACAGCACATTTAGTTCGACTATTTATAAAATCAGGAGCCGAAGTCAAAGTAGTTATGACTCCGGCTTCTATTGATTTTGTAACTCCCTTAACACTTTCAACACTTTCAAACAATCCTGTAGCTACTTCTTTTTACGAAAAAGGAGAAGAAGATACAGATGAGTGGAACAGTCATGTAGATTTAGGTTTGTGGGCCGATTATATGTTAGTTGCACCTGCTACAGCCAATACGTTAGCAAAAATGGCAAGTGGTGTTTGTGATAATTTGTTAATGGCAGTTTATTTATCTGCAAAATGTAAAGTTTATTTTGCGCCAGCTATGGATTTGGATATGTACAAACATCCAACAACAAAGCAAAGTATAGAAGTTTTACAAACATTTGGAAATGTATTTATTCCACCTTCAAGTGGGTTTTTAGCAAGCGGATTAATTGGAGAAGGTAGAATGGAAGAACCAGAAAATATTGTTTCTTTTATGGAAAACGATATTTTAAAAAATCTTCCACTTCATAATAAAAAAGTGCTAATTACAGCAGGTCCAACATACGAAGCAATAGATCCTGTACGTTTTATAGGAAATCATTCTTCAGGAAAAATGGGATTTGAATTAGCAAAAAGGGCTGCAAATTTAGGAGCAAAAGTATATTTAGTTTCAGGACCTTCGCATCAAAAAGTTTCAAATAATTTAATTGAAAGAATTGATGTAGTTAGTGCTGAAGAAATGTACAATGCTTCACAAAGTATATATAACAAAGTTGATATTGCAATACTTTCGGCAGCGGTTTCAGATTACAAACCTAAAGAAGTAGCAGTCCAAAAAATAAAAAAATCAACCGATTCAATGAATATTGAATTGGTAAAAACACAAGATATTTTAGCTTCACTAGGTAAAGCCAAAAACAAACAGTTTTTAGTTGGTTTTGCTTTAGAAACTAATAATGAATTAGAAAATGCAAAGTCTAAATTGAATAAGAAAAATTTAGATATGATTGTATTGAATTCTTTACAAGATAAAGGTGCCGGATTTAAATCTGAAACAAATAAGGTAACTATTATTGATAAATCCGAAAAAATTTCAGAATTTAGTCTAAAATCTAAAGCTGAAGTCGCTCAAGATATTTTTAATGAAATTTTGAATAAAATATATGCGTAGATTCCTATTGTTTTTATCAGTTTTAATTTCAGCTTTTCAGCTGAATGCTCAAGAGTTAGATTGTACAATAACAATAAATTCTGATAAAATTTCGGGTTCAAACAAACAAGTTTTTGAGACATTAGAAAATGCGCTTAATGAATTTGTAAGTCAAAAACGTTGGACAAATTTAAATTACAAACAACAAGAACGAATTAGTTGTAATTTTACATTAACTATTTTAGAAAGGGAAGGAAATTCTTTTAAAGGAAATATCCAAGTTCAATCATCTCGACCAGTTTATGGAGCATTGTATTTAACACCTGTATTTAATTTTAAAGATAGTAATTTTTCATTTCAATATACTGAATATGAACCTTTACAGTTTAATGAAAATAGCTTTGAGTCTAATTTAGTTTCTATAGTTTCATTTTATGCCTATACTATTATAGGGATGGATACAGATACATTTTCGTTAAATGGAGGAACACCATATTATACTCAAGCACAAAACATTGTAGTTCAAGCACAGCAAAGTGGTTATAAAGGTTGGAATCAAAACGATGGAACAAACACAAGATTTACCTTGGTAGATAATTTGTTGTCTCCAACGTATGCTTCATATAGAACGGCAATGTATAAATATCATTTAAATGGATTAGATTATTTTTCAAAAGATAAAAAAAAGGCCAAAGCTTCTATAGCAGATGCAATTTCAGAAATAAAATCCATATTTGACAATCGCCCAAACGCATTTCTTTTACGTGTGTTTATGGATTCTAAATCAGATGAAATTGTAGATGTTTTTTCTGACGGTCCTTATTTTGATAAAAGTGATTTAAAGGAAATTTTGTTAAAAATGTCTCCGATAAATACTTCGAAATGGAATAACATGTAGTAATTTTTTAAAATTAGCTAAAAAATGCTCATACAACTTTCCATAAAAAATTATGCTTTAATTGAAAGCTTAACAGTTAATTTCAAAGATAATTTATCTATAATTACTGGTGAAACAGGTGCAGGTAAATCTATTTTATTAGGAGCTTTAGGTTTAGTTTTAGGTAAAAGAGCAGATTCTTCTACCTTAAAAAATTCAGATAAAAAATGTATTATCGAAGCAGAATTTTCAATTCAAAATTATGGATTGCAATTTTTCTTTGATGAAAACGAATTAGATTTTGAAAACGAAACTATAATTCGTCGTGAAATTTTACCAAGCGGAAAATCAAGAGCATTTATAAACGATACACCAACAACACTTTCAGTTTTACAAAATTTAAGTGAACAATTAATAGATGTGCATTCTCAACATCAAACACTACAACTTTCTAATACCGATTTTCAATTTAAAATAATAGATTCTTTAGCTAATACAACTGCTAAAATAGAATCGTATAAAAGAGGGTTAAAGCTTTATACAAAACTAAATAAAGAACTTAATCAGCTAAAACTGCAACAAGAAAAATCAAAGGAGCAGTACGAGTATAATTTGCATTTATACAATGAATTAGAGGATGCAAAGTTAAAAGAGAATGAACAGGAAGTTATAGAAAAAGAATTAGATAAATTAAATAATATTGAAGCTATTAAATTAAATTTATCAGAAGCTCAATCCATTGCTTTTAATGAAGAAGTTGGCTTGCAATCACTTTTAAACTCATTTTCAAATAATTTGAATTTGATAAAATCATTTTCTACAGAATATTCAGATTTATTTGAACGAATAAATAGTTTAAAAATTGAGTTTGAAGATATTGCTTCAGAAATTGAAAATTACAATGAGAATGTTGAATTAGATGCTTCAGAAATAGAGAAGCTAAATGATCGACTTCAGTTAATTTACAACCTTCAAAAAAAACATGCTGCATCAAGCGTAAAAGAATTATTAGAAATTTGTAATAATTTATCAGAAAAGGTTGCTTTAGTAGAAAACTCTTCAGAAATATTAAAAGCCAAAGAAACGGAATTAAATAACGTTGCAGGTAAAATAGATATACTTGCAAAAACTATTTCAGATCAACGTTTAAAAGCAATTCCAAAATTGGTTAAAAAACTTGAAAAGTTATTAGCTTTTGTTGGTATGGAAAATACCAGATTTCAGTTTAATTTAAAACATTCATCTAATTATTTATCAAATGGTAAAGATGAATTAGAGTTATTAATTTCAGCAAATAAAGGTGCAAACTTTGGAGAATTAAAAAAAATAGCATCAGGAGGTGAATTATCTAGAATAATGTTAGCTGTAAAAGCAATCCTTTCGGAATATTTAAAGTTACCAACCATTATTTTTGATGAAATAGATTCTGGAGTTTCAGGTGATGTTTCTCAAAAAATGGCTGAAATTATGAAGCAAATGAGTGCTAATATGCAGGTAATTACTATTACACATTTACCACAAATTGCCTCTAAAGGAAAACAACACTATAAAGTTTATAAAATAGATCAAAAAGGAGATATAATTACACAGTTAAAAGAGTTGAGTTCTAAAGAAAGAATTAATGAAATTGCTGAAATGTTAGGAGGTAAAAATATTACCGAAACAGCTTTGCAACACGCAAAACAATTGCTTAACTAATAATTGTTATATTTGCCACCAAATTACTAAAACAAAAATATAAAATAGTATGCATAATTTACTAAAAGGAAAAAGAGGAATTATTTTTGGAGCGTTAGATTCAAAATCAATAGCTTGGAAAGTTGCAGAAAGAGCACATGAGGAAGGAGCAACATTTGTATTAACAAATGCACCTGTAGCTATGAGATTGGGTACTATTAAAGAGTTGGCCGAAAAAACAGGTTCTGAAGTAATTCCTGCTGACGCTACTTCCATGATGGATTTAGAAGTTTTAGTTGATAAAGCTGTTGAAATTTTAGGAGGTAAAATTGACTTTGTATTGCATTCAATAGGAATGTCTGTAAATGTTCGTAGAGGAAACCATTACACCAACCAAGATTATAATTTTACAAAAACGGGTTTTGATGTATCGGCATTATCTTTTCATAGAGTAATGAGTATGTTACACAAAAAAGATGCTATGAACGAGTGGGGAAGTATAGTAGCTTTATCATATATGGCTGCACAACGCGTTTTTCCAGATTATAATGATATGGCAGATAATAAAGCATATCTAGAATCTGTAGCACGTAGTTTTGGTTATTTCTTTGGAATAGAAAAAAAAGTTCGTGTTAACACAATTTCACAATCTCCAACGCCAACTACAGCTGGAAGTGGAGTGAAAGGTTTTGATGGGTTTATTGCCTATGCAGAAAAAATGTCTCCATTAGGAAATGCAACAGCATTAGAATGTGCAGATTATACTATAAGTTTATTTTCAGATTTAACTAAAAAAGTAACACTTCAAAATTTATTTCATGATGGTGGATTCTCTAATATGGGAGTAAGTAACCCAATTATGGAAAATTTTATGAGTACTTTTGAACATGAATCAGACACTATAGAAGAAACAGATAAGTAATAAAATAATAACTTTAATTTAAAAGCGATGATTATAAATCATCGCTTTTTTTTATACTATTTTTTTATTGAGTATGAGTAATATCACGTTTTATTTCATACGCATCATTTAATTTTATAGGATATTAAAAAATATACCTAAAAAATAGATGAGACCACTTAAAATAATTGTGTTGGCAAAACAAGTGCCAGACACAAGAAATGTAGGCCCTGATGCCATGAAACCCGATGGTACAGTTAACAGGGGTAAGCTAGCAACCGTTTTTAATCCAGATGATTTACATGCACTGGAATTAGCACTAAACATAAAAGATCGTATACCAGAAACCAAGGTTACTATATTAACAATGGGGCCGCAAAAAGCTGCCGACATTATTCGTGAAGGTTATTATCGCGGAGTTGATAATGGAATAATGATTTCAGATAGACGTTTTGGTGGTGCAGATACATTAGCAACAAGTTATACTATTGTTCAAGCAATTAAAAAAATTGCCGACTATGATTTAATAGTAGGTGGAAGACAAGCTATTGATGGAGATACTGCACAAGTTGGACCACAATGTGCTGATAAATTGGATATTCCTCAAGTAACCTATGTTGAAGAAATTTTAGATATTAAGAAAGATAAAATTGTTGCCAGACGACGTTTAGAAAAAGGAGTTGAAACTGTTTCCGCACCATTTCCTTGTTTAATGACTGTTCATGGTTCTTCACCAGAATGTAGATCTAGACATGCTAAAAATGTAATGAAATACAAATACGCCAGAACTAAAACTGAAATGAGAAAAGGAGATCCTGTTTTAGAAGAGTTACATAAAAAGAGACCGTATTTAGTAATTCCAGAGTGGAGTGTAGAAGATATCGATGCCAATGTAGAAAAAATTGGTTTAGCAGGTTCACCAACTAAAGTTAAAAGCGTTTCAAGTATTGTATTAACAGCAAACGAATCCAAGGTTTTAACTGATTCAGATAGCGATATTGAAGGAATGATTAAAGAATTAATTAAACATCACACCATTGGGTAGTTGATATAACTTAAAATGAATAAAATGAAAAGTGTATTTGTTTATTGTGAAGTAGAAAACCAGAAAGTAGCAGAAATAAGCCAAGAGTTATTATCAGCCGGAAAACGTTTAGCTCAAAAATTAAGTTGTCCATTAGATGCAATGATTTTTGGTAAAGATTTAAAAGGAATTGAAGATCAAATTTCACCATACGGAGTTGATAAATTATTTATTTCTGATGATAAACGTTTAGAGCCATATACAACATTACCACATGCGGCTTTAGTTTATAAAGTATTAAAAGAACAAGATCCTCAAATTGTATTATTTGGAGCAACTTCTGTTGGAAGAGATTTAGCTCCTAGAATAGCTTCAAAATTGAATTGTGGATTAACAGCCGATACAACAATATTAGATATTGGCGATCATTTTGTAAAAAAAGAAAAAAAAGAATATACGGATTTATTGTATGCAATTCGTCCTGCTTTTGGAGGAAGTATAATGGCAAACATTATAAATTGGGATATGCACCCTCAAATGGCAACTGTAAGAGAAGGTGTAATGAAAAAAGAAATATTTGATAAAAATTATAAAACAGAAGTGGTTTCAATAAATGCAAATGAAGTTGTAAAAGGCGAAGATTTTGTAGTTGAAATTATTGAACGTCATATTGAAGAATCTGATGTAAATTTAAAAGATTCACCTATTATAGTTGCTGGAGGATACGGAGTTGGTTCAAAAGAGAATTTTGACCTACTTAAAAATTTAGCAAATATTTTAGGAGGTGAAGTTGGAGGTTCAAGAGCTGCAGTAGATGCTGGGTTTATTGAGCATAATCGTCAAATTGGACAAACAGGAACAACGGTTCGACCAAAATTATACATTGCCGCCGGTATTTCAGGAGCAATTCAACATACAGCTGGTATGCAAGATGCTTCAATGATTATCTCCATAAATAATGATCCAGATGCACCAATTAATGATATTGCAGATTATGTAATAACTGGTGATTTAGGAGTTGTGCTTCCTAAAATGATTAAATATTACAAGGAGAACGCAAAATAGATTAATAATAAAATGATAAGATTTTCAAAATAGAAGGAAGCCGTTATGCTGAACTTATTTCAGCATCTCATTATACTAAATTCAAGTTGATAAAAACTGAAATTTTGAAAATTCTTTAATAATATAAAACAGAAAAAAATGAATAATTTTTTCAAAGACACACCGGATTTCAAATTTCATTTTGAAGATCCAATTGTAAAAAAAGTTGTAAAATTAAAAGAAGATAATTTCAAACAGTCAGAAGAGTTTGATTATGCACCTTTAAATCATGAAGATGCAATAGATTCGTATAAAAAAGTACTTGAAATTGTTGGTGATATTTGCGCAAATACAATTGCACCAAATGCTGAAGGTATTGATATAGAAGGACCAAGTATAAAAAATAATGAAGTAGTTTATGCAAAAGGAACTACAGAAGATTATAAGGCTTTATATGAGGCTGGATTAATTGGAATGGCTTTGCCAAGAAAGTATGAAGGCTTAAATTTTCCTTTATTACCATATGTAATGGCTGCAGAAATGGTGGCTCGTGCTGATGCTGGTTTTGCTAATATTTGGGGATTACAAGATTGTGCTGAAACTATTTATGAATTTGGTTCGGAAGAACAAAAAGAGAAATTCCTACCAAGATTTAATCGTGATGGTGCAACTGCTGCAATGGTTTTAACAGAGCCAGATGCTGGTTCAGATTTACAAGCAGTAAAATTAAAAGCTGTTTTTGATGAAGAAAAAAATACTTGGATTTTAAACGGTGTTAAGCGTTTTATTACCAATGGAGATGCAGATATTTCATTAGTATTAGCTCGTTCGGAAGAAGGAACAAGTGATGCACGTGGATTATCTATGTTTATTTACGATAGAAATGATCACGCAGTTGAAGTTAGACATTTAGAAAAAAAATTAGGAATTAAAGGTTCTCCAACTTGTGAATTAGTATTTAAAGATGCTCCAGCCGAATTAGTAGGAAAAGAGCGTTTTGGATTAATTAAATACGTAATGTCTTTAATGAATTCTGCTAGGTTAGGTGTTGGTGCGCAATCTGTGGGAATCGCAGATGCAGCTTATAGAGAAGCATTAAAATATGCTGAAGAAAGAGCACAATTTGGAAAAGTAATTGTAAATTTTCCAGCGGTGTATGAAATGCTAACAAACATGAAAGTTAAAGTAGATGCACTTCGTTCATTATTATATGAAACTACTCGTTTTGTAGATATTTTCAAAGCTTATGAAGAAGTTATGAAAGATCGAAAGTTAGAGAAAGAAGAACGTATGGAAATGAAACATTACGGTAAACTTTCAAACGTATTTACACCACTTATTAAGTTAACAGCAAGTGAAGCTTGTAATAGAATTGCGTATGATTCTTTACAAATTCATGGTGGAACTGGGTTTATGAAAGATTTCCCAATAGAACGTATTTATAGAGATGCTAGAATTACTTCAATTTACGAAGGAACTTCACAGTTACAAGCCGTTGCAGCAATTAAAGGTGTTACAACAGGAGTGTTTTTTGACCAAATTAAAGAATACGATAATTTGGTTTTAGATAAAAATTGCGAAGTAAGAACAAAACTTCATAAAATGTCTGAAGAATATCAGTCAATAGTACAAAGCGTTATCGAGCTGGATAGTAATGAATTGATCGATTTTCATTCAACAAGACTTGTTGAAATGGCAGGAAATATTATTATGGGATATCTATTAGTATTGAATAGCCAAAAAGATGAGAAATTTATAAAAACAGCAAGGTTGTATGTGAATTTAGTGAGGTCTGAAAACAAGGAAAAATTCGATTATATGAACGGTTTTAGTTTAGAGAATTTAGAAATGTACAAGAATGTAGATTTAGCAGTTTTACCAAATTAATTTATAAAATAATTATAGAAGTTGTCATTTTGAGTAGGATGAAAAATCTTTTATTAGATTGTTCATTTCATTCAGAATGACAATTTTTTAGTTTAAATTTGTTTCAAATAAAAAATTAGTGAAGCTACAATTTTCAATTATAATCCCTGTTTATAATCGGCCAGATGAGGTTGATGAATTGTTGCAAAGTTTGACAGAACAAACTTATTCTGGAAGTTTTGAGGTAATTGTAGTTGAAGACGGTTCAAGTATAAAAGCAGAAGATATTGTTTTAAAATATTCTGAAAAATTAAATATTCAATATTTTTTTAAAGAGAACACTGGAGCAGGAAAAAGTAGAAACTTTGGAATGGAAAAAGCCCAAGGTAATTACTTTATAATTTTTGATTCGGACTGCATAATTCCTTCATACTATATAGAGGAAGTAGCGAAAGCTTTAACTAAAAATTATACTGATGCTTATGGTGGTGCAGATGCTGCTCATAAATCTTTTACAACAATTCAGAAAGCTATTAACTATAGCATGACTTCTGTATTTACAACTGGTGGAATTAGAGGGAAAAAGAACGCAGTTGGAAAATTTCAACCAAGAAGTTTTAATTTTGGAATCTCAAAAAAAGCATTTGATAAAACAAAAGGTTTTAGTGAAATGAAAATAGGAGAGGATATAGACTTAACTTTTAGACTATGGGAAGCGGATTTTAAAACACAATTTATTGAAAACGCTTTTGTTTACCACAAAAGAAGATCAACTTTTAAACAGTTTTTTAAGCAAACTTTTAAGTTTGGAGAAGGAAGACCATTTTTAAATACCAAATATCCAGGAACAGCAAAAATTACATATTGGTTTCCAAGTATTTTTATTGTTGGATTGTTTTTTTCGGTAGTAATCCTTTTAATAGGAATTAAGTTTTTTCTTTTATGTTACGGTCTTTATTTTGGAGTAATATTTATTGATTCTCTTATTAAAAATAAAAGTATAGTGGTTGCTTGTGCTACAATTTTAACAACCTTAACGCAGTTTTTTGGATATGGTTTAGGTTTTTTAAAAGGAATTATTAAAACATAAAAAAAGGCTGAAGTAAACTTCAACCTTTTATTAATTATTTTAGATTTTAACTATTCTACTTTGTCAGTTCCTTTTGTAATTTTTATAGTTAACTCTTCTGTTTTCTTATCTAAATCCATAAAAATGGTATCACCTTCAGAAAGTTTAGAATTAACAATTTCTTCTGCTAGTGCATCTTCAATATATTTTTGAATAGCACGTTTTAAAGGTCTTGCACCATATTGTTTGTCAAATCCTTTATCAGCAATATAATCTTTTGCTTCGTCCGTTAAGTTAAGCGTGTATCCTAAATCATCAATACGATTGATAAGTTTTTTCAATTCAATATCAATAATTGAATGAATATCTTTACGTTCAAGCGCATTAAATACAATTACATCATCAATTCTATTTAAAAATTCAGGAGCAAAAGATTTTTTTAAAGCATTTTCAATAACACTTTTTGCATTTGCATCAGCTTGTTCTTTTTTAGAAGAAGTTCCAAAACCAACACCGCCACCAAAATCTTTTAATTGACGAGATCCAATATTTGAAGTCATAATAATGATTGTATTTCTAAAATCAATTTTTCGTCCTAAACTATCAGTAATATGTCCATCATCTAAAATTTGAAGTAGCATATTGAATACATCAGGATGTGCTTTTTCAATTTCATCTAAAAGAACAACGGCATAAGGTTTTCTTCTAATTTTTTCAGTTAATTGTCCACCTTCTTCGTATCCAACGTATCCTGGAGGCGCTCCAATTAAACGTGATATGGCAAATTTTTCCATATATTCACTCATATCAATTCGCACTAAAGAATCTTCATTGTCAAATAATTCTGTAGCTAAAACCTTTGCTAATTGCGTTTTACCAACTCCAGTTTGCCCCAAAAATATAAACGACCCAATTGGTTTGTTAGGATCTTTTAATCCAACACGGTTACGCTGAATGGCTTTTACAACCTTTGCTACAGCTTCATCTTGGCCAATTACTTTACCTTTAATTAATTCTGGTAAATCATGTAATCTATGGCTTTCAGCTTCAGCAACTCTATTAACCGGAATACCTGTCATCATAGAAACTACTTCAGCAACATTATCTTCAGTTACAATTTCTCTATTTAATTTAGAAGCTTCTTCCCATTTTCTTTGTTCGGTTAAAAGTTCACCTTCAACACGTTTTTCATCATCGCGTAAACGCGCAGCTTCTTCATATTTTTGACCACTTACAGCAGCAGTTTTTAAATCTTTTATTTTTTCAAGTTCAGCTTCTAAATGCAAAACTTCTTTAGGAACAACAATATTTGTAATATGAATTCTAGATCCAGCTTCATCTAAAGCATCAATAGCTTTGTCTGGAAGAAATCGATCTGTCATATATCTGTTTGTTAATTTTACACAAGCATTAATAGCTTCATCAGTAAAATCAACATTATGGTGTTCTTCGTATTTTTCTTTAATATTATGAAGTATTTGTATGGTTTCTTCAACTGTAGTAGGTTCTACAATTATTTTTTGGAATCTACGTTCAAGGGCACCATCTTTTTCAATATTAGTTCTGTATTCATCTAATGTAGTTGCACCAATACATTGAATTTCCCCACGAGCCAATGCAGGTTTTAACATATTTGATGCATCTAATGAACCTGTAGCTCCACCAGCACCAACAATAGTGTGAATTTCATCAATAAAAAGAATGATGTCTTCGTTTTTCTCTAGCTCATTCATTAACGCTTTCATACGTTCTTCAAATTGACCACGGTATTTTGTACCTGCAACCAAACTTGCTAAATCTAAAGATATAATACGTTTGTCGAATAGAATTCTAGATACTTTACGTTGAATAATACGCAGAGCTAAACCTTCAGCAATGGCAGATTTACCAACACCAGGTTCACCAATTAACATTGGATTGTTCTTTTTTCTTCTACTTAATATTTGCGAAACACGCTCAATTTCTTTTTTACGTCCTACTACTGGGTCTAGTTTTCCTTCTTCTGCTAGGCGAGTTAAATCTCTACCAAAATTATCTAGAACAGGAGTTTTAGATTTTTTTTGAGCTGGTTTGCCTTGTTTAGGTTGCTCAAAAGGGTTAGATTTTGGGGAGTCAAAATCATCGTTTGAAGGTATATCGGCAGAAGGTAAATCAAGTTCTTCATCAGTAAATAGCTGTTTAAAAACTGTTTTTACATCTTCGTAATTAGCTTCAAAATTATTTAACAATTTTGTTGTAGGATCATTTTCATTACGTAAAATACATAATAATAAATGAGCTGTGTTTACAGAATCACTATTGTATAATTTAGCTTCTAAAAATGTTGTTTTTAGTGCTTTTTCTGCTTGTTTAGTTAAGTGTAAGCTTTTTTTCTCGTTAGCTATTAAAGTAGCAGAATTACTTGGGCTTAAGCCTTCAATTTTTTTGCGTAAATGAGATAGGTTTATATCTAATGAATTTAATATTTCTATTGCTTTTCCATCACCCTTTCTCAACAGTCCAAGCATTAAGTGTTCAGTGCCTATAAAATCGTGACCTAAACGTATAGCTTCTTCTTTGCTATAAGCAATTACATCTTTTACTTTTGGTGAAAAATTATCTTCCATAATCATATGTTTATATGGTAAAATTAACTGATTTTTTTCTTTTTTAAGTACAAAAACAGCGCCACTTTCATTTTTGTTTAAAATAGATTGTTATTAAATATGTGAAAGTGGCTGATTATTAATGTTTTAAGTGTTGTTTTTTTAAACTAGTTGTTGTTAATAAAATAAGTAAAATCTACTGCAATATTGTCTTGTATACCCTCTAAAAATTGTATATTGCTTTGTTAAAATTTGAGATAAAAAACTAAAAAAATATTTATGGCAGACGGAGAAAAACTGATTCCAATTAATATTGAAGATGAAATGAAATCGGCTTACATTGATTACTCAATGTCAGTGATTGTATCAAGAGCATTACCAGATGTTCGTGATGGTTTAAAACCTGTACACAGAAGGGTTTTATACGGAATGCACGAATTAGGAATTAAAGCAACAGGATCTTATAAAAAATCAGCCAGAGTAGTAGGAGAGGTTCTAGGGAAGTACCACCCACATGGTGATACATCTGTTTACGACTCTATGGTTCGTATGGCTCAAGATTGGAGCGTAAGGTATATGATGGTTGACGGTCAAGGGAACTTTGGTTCGGTTGATGGTGACAGTCCAGCAGCAATGCGTTATACAGAAGTGCGTATGCAAAAAATATCAGAAGAAATGTTATCTGATATTGAAAAGGATACAGTAGACCACAAATTAAACTTTGATGATACGTTAAATGAACCTACGGTTCTACCAACTCGTATTCCAAATTTATTAGTAAATGGAGCTTCTGGTATTGCAGTAGGTATGGCAACTAATATGGCGCCACATAACTTAACAGAAGTTATAAATGGTACTATTGCTTATATAGAAAACCGAGATATTGAGATTCCAGAATTAATGCAACACATAAAAGCTCCTGATTTTCCAACTGGTGGAATAATTTACGGATACGAAGGTGTGAAAGATGCTTTTGAAACAGGTAGAGGCCGTATTGTTATGCGAGCAAAAGCTACCATTGAAGAAGTAAAAGGGCGTGAATGTATTATTGTTACTGAAATTCCTTACCAAGTTAACAAAGCAGATATGATTAAAAAAACTGCTGATTTAGTTAACGAAAAAAAATTAGAAGGTATTGCAAATATTCGTGATGAATCGGATAGAAATGGAATGCGTGTTGTTTATGTATTAAAACGTGATGCAATTCCTAATATTGTTCTGAATAAATTATTTAAGTACACAGCTTTACAAACATCATTTAGTGTAAACAATATTGCATTAGTTAATGGTAAACCAGAGCAATTAAATTTAAAACAACTTATTCATTATTTTGTAGAGCACAGACATGAAGTAGTTGTTAGAAGAACTGAATTTGAACTTAAAAAAGCTGAAGCTAGAGCGCATATATTAGAAGGTTTAATTATAGCTTCAGATAATATTGATGAAGTAATTAAAATAATTAGAGGTTCTTCAAATGCAGATGAAGCTAGAGAAAGTTTAATTGAACGTTTTGAATTATCAGAAATTCAAGCAAAAGCAATTGTAGAAATGCGATTACGTCAACTAACTGGTCTAGAGCAAGACAAGTTGCGTGCTGAATATGATGAAATTATTAAAACTATTGCAGATTTAAAAGATATTTTAGGAAACGAAGAAAGACGTTATCAAATTATTACTGATGAATTAGTAGCAATTAGAGATAAATATGGAGACGATAGAAGATCTGTAATTGAATATGCTGGTGGAGATTTATCTATAGAAGATATGATTCCAAATTCACCTGTTGTAGTTACTGTTTCACATGCAGGTTATGTAAAACGTACAAATTTAGATGAATATAAAGTTCAAAATAGAGGAGGAAGAGGTCAAAAAGGTGCAACTACTCGTAATGAAGATTTCCTAGAACATTTATTTTTAGGAACAAATCATCAATACATGTTGTTCTTTACGCAGAAAGGAAAAGTATTTTGGATGCGAGTTTATGAAATTCCTGAAGGTGGAAAAAACACAAAAGGAAGAGCAATTCAAAACTTAATTAATCTTGAACAAGATGATAAAGTAAAAGCATTTCTTGTTACCGAAGATTTGAAAGATGAGGATTATGTTAATAATCATTATGTGATTATGGCAACTAAAAAAGGTCAAGTTAAAAAGACTTCATTAGAACAATATTCTAGACCAAGAACAAATGGTATTAATGCGATTACTATTAAAGAAGGTGATGAATTACTAGAAGCAAAATTAACAAATGGCGATAGTCAAGTTATGATGGCTTTAAAATCAGGTAAATCAATTCGTTTTGAAGAAAGTAAAACACGTCCAATGGGTAGAACTGCTTCAGGTGTTCGAGGTATAACTTTACAGAATGAACAAGATGAAGTTGTTGGAATGATTGCAGTAAATGACCAAGAAAGTAATGTATTAGTAGTTTCGGAAAAAGGATATGGTAAACGTTCAAGTCTAGAAGACTACAGAATTACAAATCGTGGAGGTAAAGGTGTAAAAACTATTAATGTTTCTGAAAAAACTGGTGCACTAGTTGCTATAAAAAATGTTACTGACGATAATGATTTAATGATAATCAATAAATCGGGTATTGCTATTCGTTTAGCGGTTTCAGATTTACGCGTAATGGGTAGAGCAACCCAAGGTGTAAAATTGATTAATATTAAAGAAAGTGATTCTATCGCTTCTGTTGCAAAAGTTAACCGTGAAGAAGAAGAAGATACTTCCGATGTAGAGAATGGCACGGAAATTGAAAATAATGAAGAGAACACAAATCAAGAATAAATCAATTTAAAAATGAGAAAACAAGTATTATTTGCTGCAGCACTAGTTTTAAGCGTCGCAGTATTTGGACAGAAAAATGAACTAAAAACTGCTGAAAAAGCAGTAAAAGCAGGGGATTTTGCAACAGCATTAACGGTTATAAACCAAGCTGAAAGCTTAATAGGAGCTGCAGATCAAAAAACAAAAGCGAAGTTTTACTATTTGAAAGGTAAAGCACTTTATCAAAATGGTAAAGTGAGTGATCTTAAAGAAACTGCTGGAGCTTTGAGACAGTTAATTAATTTTGAGAACGAAACAAATAAGCAAAAGTACTCTAGTGAATTCAAAGAAATTATTAATAAACTAGTTGAAGCAAACAGAACAAAAGCTAATACTAGTTATGAAAAAGCACTTGCAACAAAAGCACCAGAAGATTACAGTGCATCTGCAAAAAGTTTTTATAATATTTATGTTTTAAGCCCTAAAGACACTTCTTTTTTAGATAATGCAGCATTGCTATACACTTTAGGTAAAGATTACGACAAGTCTATTGCTTTATATGATGATTTATTAGAAACAGGATATACAGGTATTGAAACAGTTTTTACAGCTACTAATATTGAAAGTGGTGAAAAATTATCGTATGCAGATAAAAAATCTAGAGATAATCAAATTAAATTTAAAATAGCAGAAAACCCTGGTGTTGAAGTTAAGGAAACACGAAGACCATCAATTTATAAAAATTTAGCATCTGCTTACAGTGGAAAAAATGATGAAAAAAAGGCATTAGAAATTGTTAAAAAAGGTAGAGAAGAATTTCCAACTGATTATATTTTATTAATTGAAGAAGCTAATTTAAATTTTAAATTAGGTGATGAAGCTAAATTTAAAGAATTATTAGAAAAAGCAATTGAATTAAACCCAACAGAACCTGCATTATACTATAATGTTGGGGTAATGAATTTAAATCAAAAAAACATTGAAGAAGCTGTAATTAACTTCAAAAAAGCTATTGAATTAAAGCCAGATTATGGAGATGCTTATAATAATATTGGAGCTACTATTTTATTAAAAGCAGAACCAATTATTGAAGAAATGAATAAAAATTTATCAAACTTTGATAAATATGATGAGTTACAAGCTAAACAATTAGAGGTTTATAAAGAAGCTGTACCTTATTATGAAAAAGCTTATAATCTAGATAAAAATAATATTGGAGTTGTTCAAACATTAATAGGATTATATGAAAACCTTGAAAATACTGATAAGTTAAAAGAACTTAAAGAAGTTTATGAAGGATTGAAACAATAAAAATAAACTTTATTGATAAAAAAAGCTCACTGAAAAGTGAGCTTTTTTTTTATATTATTTTTTTAATTACACGTAATTTATGCGAGTGTCTTTGACTATCAATATTAAATATACCGCTATGGTCTAATCTATCTATTCTAACTTTGCCATGAGCATGTATTATATGGTTGTCTTTTAAAATAATTCCTACATGTGTAATTTCACCTTCACTGTTGTCAAAAAAAGCTAAATCGCCAGGTTCACTTTCTTCAATAAAACTTAATACATCACCTTGTGTTGCTTGTTGTGATGCATCGCGTAACAAATTATAGCCACATAATTTATAAACTAATTGAGTAAATCCAGAGCAATCAATACCAAAAGGAGTTTTTCCACCCCATAAATATGGAGTATTTATAAACTTATACGCCATTTCTATTAATTGTTCTTTAGGTAAATTATTAGAAATAGTTAATCCTTCGTAATTAAACAAAGTTTTATTTATTTTTAGTTTACCATTATTGTAAAATGGTAAATTTGAACCTATTGGAATGGTAAAAAAATTATGCCTTTCGTCAGTAGCAAAATCAATTACTTCTCCTGAAATTACTTTTTTAGAAGTATTAATTTCAAAATATAATTCTTCATTTATTTCTTCATATTGTTTGTTATCAATCCAGCCTTCATAATTGTCGAAAGCTAGACGGATTTTACTCCAATTTTTACGTTTTTCTAAAACTTTAAAATATTCTCCAAATAAAATTTGTGAAACCATTTCAGTGGTGTCATCTGGTTCAATTCGAAGAGGTATTATGCTTAAATTACAAATTCCGTAGAGCATATAAATTACATTCTTTCAATTATCATTGCGCTTGCACCACCACCACCATTACAAATTGCGGCGGCACCAATTTTAGCGTTATTTTGTTCTAATATGGATGTTAAAGCAATAATTATTCTTGCTCCCGACATTCCTAATGGATGACCTAATGAAACAGCTCCACCATTAATATTTACTTTATTAGGGTTTAATCCAAGTATTTTAATATTTGCCAATCCAACAACTGAAAAGGCTTCATTTAATTCAAAATAGTCAATATTTTCAATAGTTAAATTTGCTTTCTCTAATGCTTTTGGAAGTGCTTTTGCAGGTGCTGTAGTAAACCATTTTGGTTCTTGAGATGCATCGGCATAGCTTATAATTTTTGCAATTGGTTTAAGTCCTAATTCATTTGCCTTTTCTAAACTCATTAAAACTAATGCTGCGGCTCCATCATTTAATGTTGAAGCATTAGCTGCAGTCACAGTTCCTTCTTTGCTAAAAACTGGGCGTAATGTTGGAATTTTTTCCAATTTTACATTTTTATATTCTTCATCTTCCGAAAAAATTATAGGTTCTCCTCTGCGTTGTGGAATTTCAACAGGAACAATTTCATTATTAAACTTTCCATTTTCCCATGCTTCAGCAGATTTTTTATAAGATTTTATAGCAAAATTATCTTGATCTTCTCTAGTGAAATTGTGTTCAGTAGCACATAAATCGCCACAAGTTCCCATGTGCTTTTGGTTGTAAACATCAGTTAAACCATCTACTAGTAATCCATCAGAAACGTTAATATTCCCAAGTTTTGTACTAGTTCTTCCCTGCATGTAATGTGGAATCATACTCATATTTTCCATTCCTCCAGCAATAACAATTTCAGCATCATTAAGTTTAATTGCTTGCACACCAAACATAATAGATTTCATTCCCGAAGAACAAACTTTATTTACAGTAGTGCAAGGAACTGTATCTGGAATACCTGCAAAAATAGCTGCTTGTTTAGCTGGTGCCTGACCAAGTCCGGCAGAAACAACATTACCCATGAAAACTTCATCAATTAACGATGGTTCTATGTTTATTTTTTTAAGAGCACCTTTAATTGCTATTGCTCCTAATTTTGGAGCAGGAATATTTGAAAGGCTTCCCATAAAACTTCCCATAGGAGTTCTGGCAACAGATACAATAACTACTTCTTTCATAATTGGATAGATATTTTGCGAATTTAATCATTTTTAAGCAAATCAACATTTTAAAAAATTAGTAATTTAACTGTGATAATTGTAACACTAAAATTCATTATATTTAATAACTTGTTATAATATTTTAAAATATGCTAAATATGAGTACAAATGAAATAAACAAAAAGCATTATGTGGCTATTATTGGAGGTTCAATTTCTGGGTCTGAAGCTGCAAGTATTTTAGCAAATAATGGATTTAGAGTAGTTGTTTTTGAAATGAATAAGTTACCATATGGTAAGATTGAAGATGGATTACCTAGTTGGCATATTAATTTAAGAAATAGACAAATAAATGAAATAAATTCAAAGTTGAATCATCCAAATATTCAATTTATACCAAACACTAAAATTGGAGAAGATATTGAGTTTGAAGATTTAGTGAAAAACTGGGGTTTTTCAGCAATTATTTTAGCAAATGGAGCTTGGAACGATAGGTTGTTGCCAATTCCAAATGCAGATAAATTTAGAGATAAAGAACTGGTATATCAAAACGAGTTTATTTATTGGTTTAATCATAAACATGAACCATCATTTGAAGGAAAGAATTTTTTCATAAAAAATAATACGGTTGTTTTTGGTGGAGGATTAGCATCGTTAGATGTAGTTAAAATTGTAATGATTGAGTTGGTGAAAAAACAATTATATTTTAAAAAAGATATTGATATAGATATATTTACAATTGAGAAAAAAGGCATAGATGTAATTTTAGAGGAAAATAATTGTACACTTGCTACATTAGAAATTGAACCTGCTAAATTAGTTTATAGACGTTCAGCTCGAGAAATGCCTTTAAAATCTCCAAAAGATCAGACTCAAGAGAAAATTGAAGCAGCTAAAGATGTTTCAGAAAAATTATTGAATAAATATGTTGAGAAATATTTATTTGAGTTTATTCCCTTAAGTATTCCAAAAGAATTTGTTATTAAGAATCAAAAATTGAACGGTGTTATTCTTCAAAAAAATAAATCATACAATGGTAAATTAATACCTCAAAACGAATTTAAAACTATTAATACAGAAATGGTAATTTCTTCAATAGGTAGTATTCCAGAACAAATAGAAGGGTTAGAATACGATTATGCTGCTTTAAAAATGAAAGGGGAAGATGATTATCGAGTGTATGGATTTAATAATGTATTTGCCATAGGAAATGCTGTTACAGGTAGAGGAAATATTCAAGAATCTAAACAGCATGGAAAAAGAATGACTCAAAAAATTATAGATGTGGATTTAACAGAAGATGAATTTGAAAAATGGTTAACATCAGTAAATGGTGAAATTTCATCAAATGTTAACAAACAAATGGGGGATATTGTTTTAGAAATTTCCAAACAACAAATTCAACCAGAAACTATAATTCAACAAATAGCCAAAAAAACAAAAATTATACATAAAAAATACAACTACAAAAATTATTTAGATTGGGTACAGCGCAATTTACCAATTCGTTTAGAAGAAATGATATAAAATAAGTAGTAGCATGTAGCTATCATAAATTTTATTGCTATTTTTGAAGTGAAAACGTTTACTTCGTGAAAAATATAATAAACAAATTACTTGTTAATCACTCATTAATATATAAAGTATTTTTATATATCGCTGCCGTTTTTTTGGTAGTGTATTTATTTCCAAAAGGAGGTCATTTTAAATACGAATTTCAAAAAGGAAAACCTTGGCAATACAACGATTATTTTGCGCCATTTGATTTTGCAGTAGAAAAATCTGAAGAGGAAATAGCAGTTGAAATAGCACAAATAAAAGGTACAGCAAAACAGTATTATGAGTTTAATGAAACTGAAGTGAAAAATGTTGTAAAAGTTGTAAATGAAGGATTAGATAAAATTTTTGGTGTATTTGAAGTGAGTGATACTAATAAAAATGAGGTATCATCAAAAGTTTCAACAATAATTTCTAAAGTGTATGAGCCTGGCTTTATAGAAACAAAAGAATTAGAGCATGTAGCAGGCTCTACTCTTACACTTAAAAGAGGAAATCAAATTCAAGAAATTCATAAAAATAAATTACTGAAGTCTAGCGAGTTATTGCATTTTCTAAATGCAGAAATAGGAGCGCAACCATTAACAGAAATTGAAGATGAAATATTAAATTTATTATTTGAAACGTTAAAACCAAATATATTATTTAATGAAGAATTTACAGAGAAAGCATTGAATGAACAATTAGGTGAAGTTTCTTATACAAAAGGATTGGTGAATGAAAATGAGCGAATTATTTTTAAAGGAGATATTGTAGAAGGTGAAAAACTAGCAAAATTAAATTCATTAAAAAACGAATATGAATCTCAAGTTTGGAGTAAGTCTAATTATAATTGGATTGTTTTTGGGTATACAATTTTAGTGGCATTAGCATTTTTAATGTTATTATTATTTCTAAAAAAATATAGAATAGATATATTTGAAAATAGCAATAAAGTAACCTTTATATTTTTTAATATAATATTAGTAGTTTTATTGGTGACTTTGATTGTTAAATTTGATTCTAAATACGTTTATGTTGCGCCAATTGTTATTCTTCCATTAGTTATAAAAGCTTTTTTTGATGCCCGTTTAGGGTTATTTACGCATGTTTTAACGGTGTTATTATTAGGGTTTATAGTTCCTAATAGTTTTGAATTTATTTTTCTTCAAATTATAGCTGGAATTGTAACAATTTTAACTATTTCTGAATTATATAAAAGAGCGAATCTATTTATTTCGGTGGTACAAATAACATTTGTTTATTTTGTAGCCTATTTTGCTTTTTCAATTATTCAAGAAGGGAACGCTTTAAATTTAGATTGGTGGAAATTTGGTTATTTTGCTTTAAATGGCACCGCAACCTTATTTGTTTTACCGCTTATTTACATTTTTGAAAAGTTATTTAGTTTAGTTTCAGATGAATCGTTGAAAGAATTATCCAACACAAATTCTAAATTATTAAGAGAACTCGCTGAAAAAGCACCTGGAACTTTTCAACACTCATTACAAGTGGCTAATTTAGCTGAATCTGCAGCTAATGAAATAAATGCAAATGCCATGTTAGTTAGAACAGGAGCCTTATACCATGATATTGGTAAAATGGAAAATCCAATGTATTTTATTGAAAATCAATCTACTAATGTAAATCCTCACGATGAATTAACACCTAGAGATAGTGCACAAATTATTATAAACCACATTATTAAAGGTGTAGAATTAGCAAAAAAGCATAGATTACCAGATAGAATTATAGATTTTATAAGAACACATCACGGTACAACATTAGTCTATTATTTTTACATGCAAGAAGTTGAAATTGAAGGTGAAGGTGTAGATAAAAATTATTTTAAATATCCAGGACCTATTCCATTTTCAAAAGAAACTGCAATTTTAATGATGTGCGACTCGGTTGAAGCAGCTTCAAAAAGTATAAAAGAACCTACAGCTCAACTAATAGATAATTTAGTTGAAAAGGTTGTAAATGGGCAAATGGAGAAAGGTCAATTTATGAATGCAGATATAACTTTTAAAGAACTTCAAACCATTAAAAAGGTGTTAAAGAAGAAGTTAAAGAACATTTATCATTTACGAATTGAATATCCTGAATAATTTATAAAAATAAATATATAAAAAAAGTTAAAAAATGTTGTGTAAATGTAATTGTAGTGTTACATTTGCACTCGCAAAAATAAAGTTCTAACACATATTTTTAGGAGAGGTGCCAGAGTGGTAATGGAGCAGATTGCTAATCTGTCAACGCGTAAGTGTTGCCAGGGTTCGAATCCCTGTCTCTCCGCAAAAATTAAAGATAACCATTCGGGGTGTAGCGTAGCCCGGTTATCGCGCCACGTTTGGGACGTGGAGGCCGCAGGTTCGAATCCTGCCACCCCGACAAATATCTTTGGATTATTTATAATCCTAATGGTCGCGTAGCTCAGCTGGATAGAGCATCTGCCTTCTAAGCAGACGGTCACAGGTTCGAATCCTGTCGCGATCACTACAGCACTTATCAAACGGTGTTAAAACCTTGTAAATCCTATGATTTACAAGGTTTTGTAGTTTTAGGGCCATCATATAATTTGATATGATTTGATATAAAATGTTCACAAAGCGGTCAACAAAATAAAAATTGAAAAATGTAGACCGAATTTTAGCTGGAGATACCGAAAACACTAGGTTTTTACATTTTAGTTAAAGAAATTGAAAGCTGAATTATATCAAATATTTCAATGAATTAGTCAACAAAAAGCTAACTTCTATAAAGGTTATATGTACTATAGTTGATTTGACTTTCGTCTAAATTAAAGTTTAACATTAAAAAGACGACAACTATGAAAACATCTAACACATTCTCAATCCTAATTTGGATAAACACTTCACGTGTAAAAGATAACCAGGCAAAACTGTTTGCTAGAGTAACGGTTAATCAAAAGCGAGTTAACATTAGCCTTAAAAAAAATGTAGATGTTTCCACTTGGGATAAACACAAATCTAAATTAAAAGGAAATACACAAAAAGCTAGAGCAACAAACAATTACATTGAGCAAGTAAAAGCAAAGCTTTTTCAAAGTTATCAGAATTTAAGATTAGAAGATAAATTGATAACAGCTCAAGCAATAAAGTCTAATTTTTTAGGAGAAGATGAGGTTTATAAATCACTAGAAGATTTGATTACCTACCATAATGAAAAAATGGCTTGTAAACTTCATAAAGATACAATGAGGCATTACAAATCAAGTCAGAATTATTTAAGGAAGTTTATAAAAAAGGAGTTCAAGACAAACGATGTTTATTTAAAAGATTTAAACTATTCATTTGTCATTGGATTTGAAGATTTTTTACGCTCTTATCAGCCAACAGACCACCAAAGAAAGATTGGTAATAATACAGTGATGAAACATATTCAGCGGTTAAGAAAAATGGGAACAATGGCTTTTAAAATGGAATGGATTGTAAGAGATCCATTTGTAAAGTTCAAATCATCATTTATTAAAAATGAAAGAGAATTTTTATCAGAAGAAGATTTACAAACATTAGAAGAGTTTACGAGCACAATTAAAAGATTAGAACTGGTAAGAGATTTATTTGTGTTTAGTTGTTATACCGGTATAGCGTATATAGATATTATGCAGCTAACAACAAACAATATTTCTAAAGGTATAGATGGAAATTTGTGGATTATTACAAAAAGACAAAAAACAAATACACCAGTTAAAATACCATTATTAGATAAAGCAAAAATGTTAATTGATAAGTATGCTAATAGTATTAGAGCTAATGCAAACGGAACTTTGTTTCCTCAATTTTCCAATCAAAAAATTAACAGTTATTTGAAAGAAATAGCAGTATGGTGCGAAATAAAAAAGAATCTTACTTTCCATATGGCCCGACATACTTTTGCTACAACAATAACTTTGAGTAATGGAGTTCCAATTGAAACTGTATCAAAATTATTGGGGCACACAAAATTAGCTACTACTCAAATTTATGCTAGAGTTATTGAAAGAAAAGTAAGTGAAGATATGAATAGTTTAAGAAATCTATTAGAACAAAAATCAATAGAGAAAAATAAAAATATCAGAAAATCAAGTAGTTAGGTGATTTGTAGATTTTTACTATTTTTAGACAGCTAAAAATTGAAAACTAACCTATGAAAATTATTAATGAAATCTTTGTTAAATACAAAGGTGAAATTGCTATTGTGGAGAAGTCAGATCTCCAGGATATCAAAATCTTAAGAAAAGGAATTAACCTATCAAGAAAATGCCTCAACGAATTTAGTAAACTTGTAAGGAATCATAAATTTGAATCAAAAAAGAATGAAATAAAGTTCTTCAAAGAACTTAAACCTGAAGTAGAAGGGAGGTTGCATTTTTTTAAGAAAGCCCATAAATTTATGTTAGCTTTTCCAAATACCAGTAATTCTTTAAAACGAAAATCTATTACAGCAGAAATGCAAAAACTAAATTTTCGAGAATGCAAGCATCAGGATTTTTTAAGCTATTATCGTTCAAATCAGAAAAAATTAGACCATATTTATTTTATTAGAGGTGTATCACAATTAGAACTTTTTCTTGATTTTTCAAATCAGTTTATTGACCCAGAATTTAATACTAGCCACGATTTCCTAGTAACTAAAATTATCGCCCAAGACTTACAAATTGAATTTTATAAAAAGCAACTGCAAGAGCTCAAAAAGAAAAAGTTTAACAATAAGCAGGTAAAAGAAAAATCTAATGTTTTAAACGACCTGCAATGGACAGGTACAAAAACAGAATTAACCGAATTATTATACGCATTAAACGCTACTGGTGTATTAAAAAATGGTGAAGCAGAAATGAAAAAGCTTGTTGAAATTTGTAAGGAATTATTCAACCTAGATCTTGGGAATATTTACAAAACCTATGGAGAAATAAAGGCTAGGGAAAAAGAACCTACAAAGTTTCTAGATTTAATGAAAATTAGACTACTTCAAAAAATGCAAACTAAATAGTTAAAAACATATCGCATTGATTATTAGTGTAATATAAAAGATAAAATGTTAAAATTTTTCGGTAGTTGGACCCGACTACCGAAAACTACATTTTAGCCATTTTTAGACCTAAAAACAGTGTTTTATTACCCTAAATTTTAAATTTTTCTGCTTTCAATCAAAAATGATTCAAGGTTAACTATCCTCTCAAAAATATTTATTTTCATAAGTTACATATTATCAACATATAAGCATTTTTGAAATGTTAAAGTTTTTCGGTAGTTGAACCCGACTACCGAAGAATTCTCAATAAAACTCTTCAGCTTTGTAGCACGAAAGTCAAATCGCTATAAAATTATTAATTTAAAAAATGCTGAAACAATGCCAACACAAATTATTACTACAGATGATTTAAGAGAATTCAAGATTGAATTATTAGAAGAAATCAAAAAGCTATTAGTAAAAACAACCTCAACAGGAGTTAAAAAGTATTTAAAATCAAACGAGATAATGGAGTTATTAAAAATAAGTCCAGGAACACTTCAAACATTACGAATTAACGGAACGCTCCCATACACAAAAATTGGAGGAATCATTTTTTACGATTCCGAAGAAATCGAAAAAGTGATGAAGGAGAACAGTATCCACAATAAATTTTAAGGTTAATGAATTACATAACACACCTCAATGGTGTATTTCATCAATTCTCAAAAGATGCTCGTTTAAATCCAACACATATAAGTTTGTATATAGCTTTATTTCAATTATGGAATTACAATCGATTTCCCGAAGAGTTTTATATAAACCGAGAGGAAATAATGAAGTTTTCTAAAATTGGTTCAAATACAACGTATCATCGTTGTATTAAAGAGTTAAGTCATTGGAAGTATATTCTTTATAAGCCTTCTCACAATCCATTTAAAGGTAGTAAAGTAAGGTTGTTTAATTTCAGTACAAGTGATAAGCAAGACTTGTATTTAGACTCTACCATAAATGGACAAGCACTGGTATCTAATATAAACATTAATAAACATAAAGTAAACTTTATTAAACTAGAGGCAATCGCAAAAGAAAAATTAATTTTTGAGTTTTTTAAAAAAGAGAATTATCCAAAATTGGAAGCAGAAAAATTTTTCAATCATTATCAGGGAATTGGCTGGAAGGTAGGAGGGAAATCAAAAATTGTTGATTGGAAGGCCACAGCCAAAAGTTGGATGCTAAAAGCAGGAGAAATGAAACTGTCATTTCGAGAGCAAACAAGTGAAAACAATGTGCCACTTGACCATAATCAAGACAACCTCCACACCAATCAAAACAAAAATTACAACGAACCTTTATAAGATTTTGTCATTCCTGCGAAGGCAGGAATCTCATCAATTGGAAATCAAAAACTATGAAAATCGAACCACACATAAAAATTGAAGGAACTTCCAAATTCCAGATTGGAGAAATTAGAAACAATACAGTTCATTACGATTTCGAAAAAATAAAAACCTACCTCAATATCAAAGGCCATTTACTTTTTGGAAAAAACTTTAAAATCTACAAAGAAGATGAACCGCTACTTTTTAAACTTTGCAATTACTTTATCCAGGATCATTACAGCTGTGCTAAACTCGGAATTGATACAAACAAAGGGTTATTACTTTCTGGTCCTGTTGGTTGCGGTAAAACATCTCTAATGAAGTTGTTATTGAATTTAGCACCACATAAAACAAATTATGAAATTATTCCAACACGAAATATTGTATTTAATTTCAATTCAAAAGGTTTTGATGTGTTGGAAAAGTTTAATAAAACAAATAATTATTGTTTTGATGATTTAGGTTTAGAGCCAACAGGCAGTCACTATGCAAAAGAATGTAACGTTATGGGGGAAATCTTATTATCTCGTTATGACCTATTTTGTCACCCAGAACCGCAGAGAAGAATCTATACTCACATAACCACCAACCTCAACGCTCAAGAACTAGAAAAAAGATACGGAAACAGAGTACGAAGTAGAATGAGAGCAATGTTCAACTTAATTAGTTTCGATGAAAATTCTATTGATAAAAGAAAATGATTTTTTTAATGGCCTATTTAAATTTCGGTAAGAATTCAAAATTATGAAGCGTTTGAGTAAACCAAATAGCGTAGCGGTCTGGTGTCGAAAGTGGAATAATTGTAGAATTCAAAGAAATTAAAATCAGCCTAGATTTTTGTTTACTTTTCATCAATGGAAAAGTAATAGATTATAATCAACCAACACTCAAGAACTAGAAAAAAGATACGGAAACAGAGTGCGAAGTAGAATGAGAGCAATGTTCAACTTAATTAGTTTCGATGAAAATTCTATTGATAAAAGAAAATAAAAAACCCCACCTTATCAGGTGGGGAAAATTGCTATGAAAAAGATTAGGCCTATGAAAACCTAACACTCAAATATAGTAAATTAGTTACGTAAAATCTAGATAAACATAAGTTTTTTGACGTTACAATCAATCAATAGCATTCAGTTCAAAAAGAAGTTTACATTATAAAGCAGGTCATTTATTTTGGGTGCTTTTAATCTTATTTAATAAACGAAGTTTAGTCTTTTATTAGAAAAATCCAAATATTTTAAATATAGGTTGCTCAATTTCTATGCATTGTGTAATAATTTACCATTACCACTCATAGAAATGGTTTTTGTACCTAGTACATTGAGCAGATTTTTTCTCGCTTACAATCCTTCTTATTGGAGCGTAAGTAGAGCTATTTATTGTTCAGAAATTATAAACGCAGGTTTAAAATGTAGAGAACCAACTAAATAATTTTAGATGGACAAAAAAGAAACTCTAGTAAAATATATTTCAGAAATTAAAATGTTGTTGCCAGTCTCAAAAATAAGGCAATAAAAAAGTATCGCATTTAACTCTTTAAACTTTCTTATAATTTATATTTCTTACTTTTGAAAAAAAATGATTTTTTAATGAGAGTTTTAATACTATTAATTTTTATTTGTTCTTGTAATTTTATTTATGCTCAAAAAGAAATCGATTCACTTTTGGTTGTTTTAGAAAAAACAATGGAAAACCGAAAGGGATATGATTCTCAAAAAGAACTACACATTCGTAATTTAAAAGATTTATTAGATGATGAGAGTTTAAGTTTAGAGCAAATTTATCAAATTAATAATAATATTATTTCTGAATACGAAACCTATTCATTTGATGCTACATTATCTTATATAGAACAAAATATATCAATAGCAAATAAACTAAAAAATCAACTTTTTATTGATGAATCTCGATTAAATTTAGCTAAACTTTTAGCTTCTTCTGGTCGAGACAAAGAAGCTTATGATATTTTAACTGATATAGATCGAGAACATCTCGCTGATAAACTACTTAATAGGTATTATAGCAATTATAAAAAAGTATATTTAGACTTGAGTTTTTATTCTTTAGCGAATGAAAATAAACAGAAATATTCAAATTATTACAAGGTATATACAGATTCATTATTTAATAGATTAGATCCAAGTACTGAAGAATATTTAGCAATAGTTGAAACTAAATTTAGAGACAATCGGCAGATATTAGAAAGTTTAAAAATTAACACTCGTAGGTTGGCAATGACAAATATTGGAACAAGAACTTATTCTCTTGCTTCATTTGAAAGGTCTTTAAGTTATGAACTTGAATTAAATAAAGATGAACAAAAAAAATACTTGATTTTGTCAGCTATTTCAGATATTCAAGCAGCTGTTAAGGACAATGCTTCGCTAACAACATTGGCTTTGTTGCTTTTTGAAGAAAATAAAATTGATAGGGCTCATAAATACATTAACTTTTCATTTGAAGATGCTGAATTTTATAATTCAAGACTTCGGTTTATTCTCATATCAAACATATTGCCAGTTATTACAAAAGCCTATCAAGAGCGCAGTGAAATGCAAAGAGTGAAACTTCAAAATTTATTGATTGCCATAAGCATACTTGGTGTTGTATTATTATTTACAGTATTTTTTATTTTTAAACAAGTAAGACATTTGTCTACAACAAGAAACGAACTTATACAAGCAAATGAACAATTTAAAGAGTTAAATTTAAAGCTAAATAATACCAATAGTAAATTAGAAAAATTGAATGAAGATCTTTCTGAATCAAGTTTGGTTAAAGAACATTATATTGGTACGTTTTTAAGTATTCAGTCAAACTATATCGATAAATTAGATGCTTATAGATCAATGGTTAAAAGGCATATTATTACTAAAAAAGTTGCTGACTTATTTGAAAAAACAAAATCAAAGCAATTAATAGACGATGAATTAAAACTTTTTTACAAAAATTTTGATGATACTTTTTTACATATCTACCCTAATTTTGTTGAAAAATTAAATAATTTGTTAATTGAAGAAGGTAAAATCATACCCAAAAATAAAGGGTTTTTAAACACTGAACTTCGTATTTTTGCATTAATAAGATTAGGAATCACAGATAGTTCTATAATAGCAAAATTATTGCGATACTCTGTTAATACAATTTACAACTACCGTGTAAAAGTTAAAAATAATTGTGCAGTTCCAAGAGATAATTTTGAAGATGAGGTTATGAAAATTGGGGCTTCAATAAAATAAAATCACCTAGGTTTAAAGTTAATTAAACAAATAAATTAGTTAAAATACTTTAAAAGGCTAATTATTTCTTCCACTTTTTTTTAAATAGTTAGAATCTGTATATTGCTGTAAGTCAGATTTTTGATTGTTTTCTACGTTGAAACACGTCCACTTTTTTACTACTTCAAATTGTAAGGTGTCTTTCTTTGTAATTTCTTTACACTGTAAATCGAAATAATGTATGTAAACAAGTTTCGAGAATTACTTAAAAATGAATAGCATTCAATGCTAATTTTTAAACCAAATCTTAATTATTATCATTAAAAAAACAAGTATGAAGTTTAATGAATTATCAAGTTTAAAAGCATCGTTTAAATACGTTGTTTTTTTTATGCTAATTTCTTTTTCATCTTTCGCACAGAAAAGTGTTGTAAAAGGAAAAGTAACTAGCCAAATGGGAGATCCAATTCCTGGAGTATCCGTTGTTTTAAAAGGCACGGAAAAAGGAGTGGTAACAGATTTTGATGGAATGTATCAAATCAACATTCAAAAATCATCTAATTCAATATTAGTTTTCAGCTATATAGGTATGAAAACAATTGAGAAAAATGTTTCGGGAAAATCTGAAATAAATGTATCACTTATTGAAAATGTTACAGCTATGGATGAGGTTGTAATTGTTGGTTATGGTTCCCAACAAAAAAAGGACATTACAGGTTCTGTATCTATTGTGAAAGCTGACGATTTTGAGACTAGACCAAACAATCAGGTAGGAGCATTACTTCAAGGTAAAGCACCGGGTGTTGAGGTGCTATCTAGTTCAGGAAAGCCATCTCAAGGGTTAAGTATTCGTATTCGTGGAACTAACTCAATTCAATCTGGAAGTGAACCACTTTATGTTGTTGATGGTGTTCCTACAACAGATACAAGGTCTATTAATCCTTCTGATATTGAGAGTATTACAATTTTAAAAGATGCTTCTTCAGCTGCAATTTATGGTGCTCAAGGTGCAAACGGTGTAGTTATTATTTCAACAAAAAGAGGGACCTCTTCTAAACCTACAATTACTTTTGATACTTATATGGGAGTTTCAAAAGTGTGGAATACTCTTACAGTTCTAAATGGAGAGCAGTATAGAGATTTAATGACTGAAATGGGGCAAACAACAGATTGGGATAAGTATAATGAGAATACTGATTGGCAAAAAGAAATTTTCCAAACTGGGTTATCTCAAAATTATCAAATCTCAATTGGAGGAAGTAATAATGGGACAAATTATTATATCTCTGGTGGATATTTAAAGCAAGAAGGAGCTGTAAGAAGTTCAGAAATGAATAGAGCAAACTTTAAGATTAATTTAGAGCAAAAGATTAATGATTGGTTAAAAGTTGGAACTAGGTTCGCGTATTCAAAATATTCAGATGTAGATGTTAATGATAGCTCAAGTACAAATAACGGAGGTGTTTTGTTAGGAGCTTTAGCTACGCCAAGTGTTATTGGAATTTATAATGAAGATGGAACTTTTACAAGTAACCCTTTTCAAAATTGGGAAAATCCAATTGCAAGTACAGATGGAAGCGAAAGAGGATATAGTAACCGTAGATTTTTAGGGAATGTATATGTTGAAATTGATTTTTTAAAGAATTTCACTTTTAGATCAAATTTTGGTATCGATGACAGTAATGGTACTTATGAATATTTTTTAGATCCATATAGAACAAGTTATGGTAGAGCTTTAAGTGGTCAAGGTATTTACAATACAGATAATTCTTTTTACTCTATTATAGAAAATACTTTGAAGTATAAAACTGAAATTGATAAGCATAAAATTGAAGCATTAGTTGGTTCGGTAAATCAAAAAAACAATTGGGAAAACAGTTCTATAGAAAGAAGAAATTTTGCAAGTGATGGAGTACAAACGGTAAACGGAGGGTCAGAAGTGTTTGCTGCCACAGCATACAAATCTGAAAAAGCAAATTCTTCATTTATTGGTCGTCTAAACTACGATTACAATAATAAATATTTGGCAACAGTAAACTTTAGAGCTGATGGTTCAAGTATTTTTGGTTCAGATGAACGTTGGGGATATTTTCCTTCATTTTCATTAGGGTGGAGATTGTCTGAAGAAAAATTTATAAAAGATATTGATGCAATTAGTAATCTTAAGTTAAGAACAGGATGGGGTATTGTAGGTAATGACCAGATAGATAATTACGCTTACTATGGTAGAGTTGGAAGTGGTGCAAACTACCCAATTGGTGGTGTTACAATGCCAGGAACTTACCCTGCATCTATTGAAAACCTTAAATTAAAATGGGAAGAATCTGAACAAACAAACATTGGTATTGATTTAGGCTTGTTTAAAGGAAAACTTCTTTTTACAGCAGATGCTTATATTAAAAAAACAAGAGATTTATTACTAAATGCTCCATTGCCAAAAAGTACAGGTTATGATAGTGCTGTTCAGAATATTGGGGAATTGGAAAATAAAGGTTTAGAATTTAGTTTAAATACAACCAATATCGATAAAGAAGATTTGAAATGGACAACTTCGTTTAATATTTCATTCAATGAAAATGAAGTTACCAATTTAGTAGGGCAACAATTATTTCAAGGAAGTATAGCTGGCAGAGGGGAAGCAACTTTAGTAAAAGAAGGCCTTCCTTTAGGAACACTTTATGGGTATGTTTATGGAGGTGTCGATAGTGCTACTGGTAATGCTTATTATATAGATAGTGATGGAGCTTCAACATTCAACCCTACATCTGATGATAGAAGAATTATTGGAGATGCAAATGCAGATTTTACATACTCTATAAATAATACGCTTTCATATAAAGGATTTGGTTTAACAGTATTCTTACAAGGTTCTCAAGGAAATGATATGTTAAATGCAACAAGAATTGAAGCAGAAGGTATGATTGACCCTAAAAATCAATCAATCGCTGTTATGGATAGATGGAGAAATCCAGGAGATGTAACTATCGTACCTAAAGCTTCTTGGGGAAATACGGATAATTCAAGAATATCTACAAGGTTTATTGAAGACGCTTCGTATTTGAGATTTAAAACTATTTCACTAAGCTATAACTTCAACCAAGAGCTTTTAGATAAGCTACAATTAGGGAGTTTAAGAGTTTATCTTACTGGTGAAAACTTATTTACGATAACTGATTATTCAGGGTTTGATCCTGAAGTAAATGCCTATGGAGGTAGTAATACAGTAAGAGGTATTGATTATGGAACATATCCACAAACCAGAAATATCATTTTTGGGTTAAGTACATCATTTTAAAAACTAAAAAAATGAACAAAATGAAATTAAATAAAATAGTTGTTGTTTTAATTACAACGTTTATATGCTTTTCTTGTGAAGACTATTTGGATTTAGCTCCTATATCAGAAGAAACATCAGACAACGCCTATAATAGTGCTAGTCAAATTGAAGCCGCTCTAACTGGAGCTTATGAATCTTTTCAATCATCAGATTATTATATTTGGGATAATGTGTTATTTCAAGATGTTAGATCAGATAATTATTATGCAGGAGGAGATAACCCTGAAATATTTTCAATAGATGAATTGACTGTATCTCCAACAAATTCAAAAGTATATGGTAGCTGGTCTAATTTATACAATGCTATTGCTAAAGCAAATACAGTACTGGATAAAGTAGATGGAGTTACAGATGTTAAATTAACTGAAGAAAGAAAAGAACAAATAAAAGGAGAGGCTTATTTTTTAAGAGCTTATCATTATTATAATCTTGTGAAACTTTATGGAGGAATACCTTTGGTTTTAGAGTCTGTAAAATCTGCAAACCCTGAAGATGTTAATATTCCAAAATCGACAGAAGAAGATGTATACACACAAATTATTGTTGATTTACAAGAGGCGATATCATTATTGCCAGACACATATGGAAACGATAATAGTGTAAATAAAGCTAGAGCAACTTCAGGTGCAGCAAATGCTTTGGCAGCTAAAGCTTGTTTACAAAAACCAAATCCAGATTATAGCCTAGCATTAATGTTTATTCAGGAGGTTGAGGCAAGTACAGCAAATTATACATTAATAGCTTATGAAGAACTGTTTGATGGAAATCATTACAACAATGATGAGTCTATTATGGAAATCCAATTTTTAGGTGGAGATGAAGGGAACTGGGGCCCGCAATTGTTATTACCTCCTTCAATATCAGGAGATTCTTGGAGGAAATTTGTGACACCATCACATAATTTAATTGATGCGTTTGATGCAGAAGGTGATGACGTGAGAAAAAATGTATCAGTATTGTTTGAAAGTGTACAATGGGTTGATGAATATTGGGGAAATGAAATTGGTTCTTCAATTCCATTTGCTTATAAGTGGAAAAATGCTAGTGGTTGGGCAAGTTCAGATCGTCAGTATATTTTAAGATATGGAGATATTGTATTATTAAAAGCAGAAGCTTTAAATGAATCTGGTCAATTAGATTTGGCTGTTGCAGAAGTGAATAAAATTAGAATACGAGCTTCATTGCCAGAATTAACTAACGAACAGAAATCATCTAAAGAGGTTCTTCGAATTTCAATTTTAAAAGAAAGAAGACTTGAATTAGCTCAAGAAGCACAGCGTTGGGATGATTTAGTGAGATATAATTTAGCTGTTTCTACAATGAACAGTTTGAACGAAGTTGATTTAAGAACTGGAAGTTCAGTGAATTACAATATGACAGAAGCAAAGATTTTATTACCAATTCCACAACAAGAATTGGATAGAAATCCTGCATTAGTACAAAATCCATTATAAAATAAGCGAAAATGAAACATATATATAAAATAGTATTCTTTTTTATCCTAGCAATCTCAATTGTTGCTTGTAAGGAAGATGATAATTTACAACCGGAAGGTTTATGGGAACTTTCTACTTCTGAAATAATTTTACCTTCAGAAAATGAAACAATTGTTTTAGATGCAGAAAACTCGAATGAATTAATAACATTTGGATGGACAGAAGCTGTTTCTTCAGCAGGTTATGGAGTGTTTTATTCAGTTGTAATAGTAGAAGCGGAAAATCCAGATTATGAGAATCCATTAATTGAAATTACAGCAGACAATGGAGGAGAAGATTTATCAGCTTTTATTTCTTATGAAGATTTAGATAGAGCATTGTCGTTAGCAGGTTATGATGCAGGAAGTGAAGTGAATTTAATTTGGGGAGCAGTTGCGCAATCATTAAGTAAACAAACAATGGTAACTGGAAATTTAACTGTAATTCGTTTTGAAACAGAAATTATTCCTACTCAAATATTTGTTTCAGGAAATGCAACAGAAGGTGGAGACAATTTATCATTGGCTACGCCCTTAAAAAGATTGGATAATTCTGATGGAAATCCATCAAATATTTATGAGGTTTATACAAGTCTTACTGCAGGAAATACTTTTATGTTCTATAGTGAGCAATCATTACCTGCACATAATTATGGTGGAGCAGATGATGTGTTAGTAAAAAATGGTGAAGCAATCACTGTTTCAGAAGATGGTCAATATAAAATTACAGTTGATTTAGAAAACAATACGTATTCATTATTAAAATTTGATAGATGGAATGTGAAAGGAAGCCCAATTATTGGAGGTTGGGGAAGTGATGAGCCACTTGAATATATTGGTGGAGGTGTTTGGCAAGCGACTATGGAATTTGTAGAAACTGGAGGGTTCTTATTTAGAGCTGATGTTCCTGGTGGAGATTATTGGAGTTATTTAATGAAACGAGTTGTTGGAACTTCAAATGAAGTAATTATGGAGTCTCAAGCAGGGAATCAAGGTTTATCTTATGAAGATGTTCCAGCAGAAATAAAGGGAACTGTGATAGTTACTTTAGACCTTTCGGCGGATGCTTATACGTACTCAATTGAAAAAGACCCTAATGCAGTTGGACCAATTGAAACACCAGAAACATTATTCTTATTTGTGAATGATGTAATGACTGAAGAATTGGTTAAGGATGGAGATACCTTTAGTAGTGTTAATTATATGGCATTACAAACAAGTGATATAGTAGCTTTAAATTCTATGGCCAACGGAACAGGTAATAGTTATACGGTGTCTTCAAATATTGGTGCTACGGATACTCCTGATAGCGTAAAAGTTAGTGTAAATGCTGATTTAAGTGAAGGAGATGATAATATTTCAGTTGAAAGAGATCAAGCATATTTATTTAGTATTGATTTTGAAAATTCAAAATTATCGTGGAGTTACTACAATATTTTTCTATTTCATTGGGATGATTTAAACGGAGGTTGGGATAGTAGAAATGAATTTTTAATGACCTATGAACACCCATTTAAATTTAATGTATCGGAAAATTTAATAGCAGATTACGATATGAAATTTATCTCGCCTTGGGATAATGATTTTGGTTCAGATGATGCCGGTGCATTGAGTGGAAACTTAACAAATAAGGGCGGTTCAAACATAAGAAATATTTCAACAGATGGTTCGTACACAGTTTCTATTGAAATTACGAATGATTATACTGCTGGAACTTACTTGTTTGAAACTAATTAATTTAAAATCAGAGCTAAATTCTGGTGAAAAAAACTATAATAATGAAAAATAAAATAATAACTAATTCAAAAATATTAGCGATTATACTTGTTTGTGTGGGAATTCAAATAGGTTGTAAAAGCTGTAAAGAAGCGGATGATTTTAATGTAATACCACCTCCAGAACCAGATGTTGTAAATACAGCGTTTTATTTAACTAAAGGTGATCAATCAGTACTATTTGCAAAACAAGAATCAGGAATTTCTTCATATTACGAAAATAATTATGCTACAATTAATGTTTCAACTTCTGAAGAGTATCAAGAAATTGATGGCTTTGGATATACTTTAACTGGAGGAAGTGCAATACATATAAATAATATGTCTTCATCAGCTAGAGCAGAATTATTAAATGAACTTTTTGGTGTAGATGAAAATAATATAGGTGTAAGTTATTTAAGAATTAGTATAGGAGCATCGGATTTAGATGAAGCTCCATATTCTTATAACGATTTGGCTTCTGGTGAAACAGATGTAAATATGGATAAGTTCTCTATAAACGAGGATAAAAAGAATCTAATCCCAGTATTAAAAGAAATTTTAGCTATAAATCCAGCAATTAAAATTTTAGGTTCACCTTGGTCTCCACCTGTTTGGATGAAAACGAATCAAAGTACAGTTGGAGGAAGTTTGAAATCTGAATATTATGATGTGTATGCAATGTATTTTGTTAAATACATTCAAGCTATGCAAGGCGAAGGAATTTCAATAGACGCAATAACTGTTCAAAATGAACCGTTGAATCCTGAAAATAATCCAAGCTTATTAATGGAAGCTTCAGATCAAGCTGAATTTGTTGGAGAACATTTAGGTCCTGCTTTTGAATCAAATTCTATTGAAACTAAAATTATAATTTATGATCATAATGCCGATAGAACTGATTATCCAATTTCGGTTTTAAACAATTCTGAAGCTAACAAATATATTGATGGATCGGCATTTCATTTATATGCAGGTGATATTAATAATTTAAACGATGTGAAAACAGCGCACCCAGATAAGAATTTGTATTTCACAGAACAATGGGTGGGGTCAAATGACAGTTTTAATGAAAGTCTAAAATGGCATACAAGAGAATTGATTATTGGAGCAACAAGAAACTGGTGTAAAACTGTATTAGAATGGAATTTAGCTTCTAATTCTAGTTTGGAGCCTCATACTGATGGTGGTTGTACAGAATGTTTAGGAGCGCTAACTATAGATGGTGATGCAGTAACTAAAAACGTAGCGTATTATATAATAGCGCACGCATCAAAATTTATACGTCCAGGTTCAGTAAGAGTTGATTCAAACTATTTAAGTGAATTACCTAATGTTGCATTTAAAACGTCAAATGGCGAAACTATTGTAGTTGTTTTAAATAATACAGATGTACAAAAAATATTTAATATTAATTTACCAAGTGAATCAATCACAGTTACATTAGATGCAGGTTCAGTTGGAACATTTGTAAGTACTAACCTATTATAATTGATTAAATGAATACAAAATATTTATCAATAACGTTTTTATTACTTGCTTTTATAGCTTGTACAAAAACAGTAGAGAAAGAAACTACTGTTAAAGAACAAATACCAATTTCTAAAGCTATAGAATTAAATAAAGCTGAAGTTTATACAACAACCAAAAACACAGATTTAAAGTTGTCATTCACTAATAATCTTACTTTTAATAAGGTTGTTCAGCCTTTAGAAACTGAAGTAGCTGTTTTTGTAAATCCAAACAAAACGTTTCAAACATTTTTAGGAATAGGTGGAGCAATTACAGATGCTTCTGCGGAAGTATTTTCAAAATTGAGTAAAAACAAACAAGAGGAATTACTGAAGGCTTATTATTCTGAAGACGGTATAAATTACAATATAATAAGAACAAGCATCCATAGTAGTGATTTTGGTTTAGGAAGCCATACTTATATAGAAGAAGGTGATAAGGAACTTAAAACATTTTCTATTGAAAAAGATAAGGTAAAGCGTATACCTATGATAAAGCGTGCACAAGCTCTTATTAATGATGATTTGGTGTTTTATGCTAGTCCGTGGAGTCCGCCAGCGTTTATGAAGACCAATAAGAATATGCTTCAAGGAGGTAAGCTATTATCTCAATATAATCAAACTTGGGCTAATTACTTCGTTAAGTTTATTGAGGCTTATGAGGCAGAAGGTATTCCAGTTTGGGGAGTAACTATTCAAAATGAACCTATGGCGGTGCAACGTTGGGAATCGTGTATTTACACTGCTGAAGAAGAACGAGATTTCTTGAAAAAATATTTAGGTCCTACTTTTGAAAAAGAAGGATTGGGTGATAAAAACATTGTAGTTTGGGATCACAATCGTGATTTAATATCACATAGAGCCAATACTATTTTTGAAGATCCAGAAGCTATGAAATACGCTTGGGGAATTGGCTTTCATTGGTATGAAACTTGGACAGGTGGAGCGCCTAAATATGATAATTTAAAAAATATTAAAGAGTCTTTCCCTTCAATGAATTTATTATTTACAGAAGGATGTCAAGAAGCTTTTGATCCAGCACAATATCAACGTTGGTCTAATGCCGAACGTTATGGAAATTCTATGATTAATGATTTTAATAATGGAACCGTTGGTTGGACAGATTGGAATATTTTATTAGATGAAAAAGGTGGGCCAAATCACGTAAGTAATTTTTGTTTTGCACCCATACACGCTGATACTCAAAATGGAGAATTAATTTATACACCCACGTATTATTATATTGGTCATTTTTCAAAGTTTATTAAACCTGGTGCTGTAAGAGTTAGTACAACTTCATCAAGAAGTACTTTAGAAAGTACAACTTTTAGAAATCCTGATAATTCAATGGTTACTGTTGCTATGAATAAAACAGACAACACGATTGTATATAAATTATTGGTTGGAGATAAGGAGACTTCTCTTGAAATAGCTCCACATTCAATGCAATCAATTATTTATTAATCTAATAATTTTTAATAATACTGTTTTCTAAAATGTGGAAGAAATATACTTCTGCATTTTAGAAAATTATAAAAAATAAAAAAATGAAACAAAATTACGTATTAAGCTTTTTATTAGTGTCATTATTTATGACTTTGCAAGTATATTCACAAGTGAATGTAACCTTTAAAGTGGATATGTCTTCTGAAACAGTTAGCGCTGATGGTGTGCATATAGTTGGAACGGTTAATGGCTGGAATACTTCAAGCACTCAACTAACTCAAGAAGGGGCAACAGGTATTTATTCTGTTACGGTTCTTTTGGATACAGGATGGCATCGTTTTAAATATTTAAATGGTAGTTCTTGGGGAACTGAAGAGCAAGCAAACTATCCTTGTGCTACATCAAGTGGTGATAGGTTTTTGTACATTAATAACTCAGGGTTAGACGTTGACTTAGAGTTAGTTCCTTTTAATGGATGTAATAGTGAAGGTACTGGGTTTTCAATTATGTTTAATGTAGATATGACAAGTGAAAGTACAATTTCAGGAGATGGAGTTCATATAACTGGTTGGTTTAATGATTGGAATACTAGTAATCTATCATTGCCAGATGTAAATGGAGCTATTCATAGTGCTACTTTGAGGTTTCCAACACCGGAAAACTATCCTATAGATTTTGAGTACAAATATCTGAATGGGAATACTTGGGGTACTGATGAAACACTTAATGATAGTTGTTCTTCCGTAACAGGATCAAATAGATTAGTTACAGTTTCAACTTCTGGTGAAAGTTTGTATGATGTTTTTAATGGATGTAATTATTCACTAAGTGTTGATGAGAATAATTTTATGAAATATAGTATTGTTTATATTAAAGAGATTGGATTGAAGATTAAGGATATTAAATATTCAAACACAGGAAAGTTAAATGTAGATATTTATAATATTTCTGGTAGATTGATTAATTCAAAAACATATGCCAATATAAATGAAGAAATAATATCTATGGGTGCTTTTAAAACTGGTGTATATATTGCTAGAATTAGTGATGAAACAAATCGAGTGCAAAATTATAAATTTATAAAGTATTAGTTAAATAACTTAAGATATTTACATAGAGTTGATATGACAACAGATTTTCAATTATTAGATTACGTAATCTTTATAGCCTATGCTATTTTGATTCTAGGAGTTGGATTGTGGGTTTCGCGTGATAAAAAAGGACACGAGAAAAACGCAGAAGACTACTTTTTAGCAAGTAAAAGTTTACCTTGGTGGGCGATAGGTGCAAGTTTAATTGCGGCTAACATTTCAGCAGAACAATTTATTGGAATGTCAGGTTCTGGTTTTGCTTTAGGTTTAGCAATTGCATCTTACGAATGGATGGCAGCGTTAACCTTAATTATAGTAGGTAAATACTTCTTGCCAATTTTTATTGAAAAAGGATTATATACTATTCCAGAATTTGTTGAGAAACGATTTTCAACAAACTTAAAAACAATTTTAGCTGTTTTCTGGATTGGATTGTATGTGTTTGTAAATCTAGCATCGGTACTTTATTTAGGGTCATTAGCTTTAGAGACAATTATGGGTGTTCCAATGATTTATGGTGTTATAGGTTTGGCTTTGTTTGCAGCAGCTTATTCATTATATGGAGGATTATCAGCAGTAGCTTGGACAGATGTAATTCAAGTTATATTTTTAGTGTTAGGTGGTTTAGTAACTACATATTTAGCATTGAATACAGTTTCTGGAGGAGAAGGAGTTATTGAAGGTATTAAAACTGTATATGATGCAGCTCCTGATAGATTTGCAATGATTTTAGATGAATCTAATCCTGAATTTCAAAATTTACCTGGAATTGGGGTGTTAGTAGGTGGATTATGGGTGGCAAACTTATATTATTGGGGTTTCAACCAATACATAATTCAACGTACGTTAGCGGCTAAATCCTTAAAAGAATCTCAAAAAGGTATTTTATTGGCGGCATTCTTAAAGTTAATAATTCCTGTGATAGTAGTGGTTCCTGGTATTGCGGCTTATGTAATGGTAAATGATCCAGAAATTATGGCAAGCTTAGGTGAAGCAGGGCAATTAAATATGCCAACTTCAGATCAAGCTGATAAAGCCTATCCTTGGTTACTTCAATTCTTGCCTACAGGTATGAAAGGAATAGCATTTGCTGCTCTAGCGGCAGCAATTGTATCTTCATTAGCATCAATGTTGAATTCAACTTCAACAATCTTTACAATGGATATTTATAAGCAATACATCAATAAAAACGCAAGTGATAAGGCTACTGTTAATACAGGTAGAATTTCTGCAGGTGTTGCTTTAGTTATTGCTTGTATTATGGCTCCACTTTTAGGAGGAATTGATCAGGCTTTCCAATTTATTCAAGAGTATACAGGAATTGTATCTCCAGGTATTTTAGCAGTATTCATGTTAGGTTTATTCTGGAAGAAAACAACAAACAAAGCAGCAATTATTGGTGCTTTAGCGTCAATTCCAATAGCGATATTATTTAAAGCTACAACAATGCCTTGGATGGATCAAATGGGATTAACAGCTGTTTTAACAATGGTAGTAATTATAATCACTAGTTTAATTCAACGTAAAGGAAAAGATGATGAAAAAGGAATTGAAATAACAAAAGAGTTATTTAAAACAAGTCCTTTATTCAATATTGGAGCATTTACAGTAATGCTTATTTTAGTTGCTTTATACGCTCTTTTCTGGTAAAAACAAAACATCGATTATGAACAAAGTCGCAATAGGTATTGACATTGGTGGAACAAATACAGCAATTGGATTAACCAATAGAGAAGGCAAAGTTTTAATTAAGCAAAGTATTCCAACTCCAAAACACGGGATTATTGAGTTATATTTAGATGATATAGTGAAAACAATGAAGGCTTTAATTAATAAATTTACTTCATCTGAGGTTGTTGGAATTGGAATTGGTGCTCCAAATGGGAATTATTATGATGGAAGTATTGATTATGCTCCAAATTTATCATTCAAAGGTAAAGTGCCTATTGTAACTTTATTAAAAGAGAAATTTCAAAATATCAAAAAAGTTCATCTTACCAATGATGCAAATGCCGCTGCACTTGGAGAAAAGATTTATGGTGGAGCTAAGGATTTTAACGATTTTGTTATGTTTACACTTGGAACTGGAATTGGAAGCGGTATAGTTGTGAATGGGAATTTACTATATGGTCATAGTGGCTTTGCAGGAGAATGTGGTCATATGCTAATAGAACCTAATGGTAGGTTATGTGGGTGCGGAGTAAGAGGACATTTAGAAGCATATTGTTCAGCAAATGGAATTAAAAGAACAGCTTTTGAGCTCTTAGCCCAAAATAACAATACGGACAGTATTTTGTCAAATTATTCATTAGCTGATTTAAATTCAAAAATTATTTATAATGCCGCTAAGTCAGGTGATTTATTAGCCATTGAAGTTTTCAAATTAACAGGTTATTGGTTAGGAATTGGTTTAGCTAATACAATTCATCATCTTGATTCTCAAGCTATTTTTCTTTTTGGCGGTCCTTTAGCTGCTGGAGATTTTATAATTAAACCAACTGTGGAAAGTATGGAAAAACACTTACTTCCTATTTATAGAAATAAAGTAAAAATTATTCCTTCACAATTAAATGGTGGTGACGCAGCAATTTTGGGCGCAAGTTCTTTGGTTTGGATTGAAAATAATTAAATGATAATGCACAAAAAATTTCAAAAATATTTAGGTGCAAAGTAATCCATTTCCACAACAAACATCAGAACAAAATACAAACATTCGTGCAGGTAATAAGGTGTTCGCAATACGCTCCATTTTGTTTCATAAAATATATTTGCAAGGGCATTCAATAGAAAAACATATAACTCCTCCCATTGAAAGGGGAGGTGCCAACGGCGCAGGGGTTGTTATCCCTTGCATATACCATAAATAGCACTAATTCGTCCACAGTCCTCATTTAGCACAATTTATTTATTTTATTTCACACACTCCACGTATTCCTCACGCATAGCTATCTTTTGCCCTTAAAATCCTTTTAGGTTTTGCTACGCAAGAATATGAATTAAGGTCAAACCGCTATTACACTATTTTGGCTCGCCTGCTGCTCACTCCGGGCTAATCAGGTGTCACAGTTTTTGATAGCAGCCATTTTGCATATAAAATAAACCGTTGCAAGTAGTAAAATAAATTCAACTAATTTGATGTTTGATTTTCTCAATAATAATTCAGTAGAATAACACACAACGGATTTATTACATATTGCAAACGCGCACAAGAGCAATGTATTTCCTTCTTCATTTGTCACTATGGTACTTTATAAAATTTAATTTCAAACTATAATTATCATCCAAACCAACCAACAGCTAAAAACCAAAAACTACCAACCAAAATAAAGTACACAACATTCCTTCATTCCTCACTACATAAATTGCCCTTGTTTTCCCAACAGCTTCAAAAACACCGCCACCTTGCGTGTACCACGTAATTGTTGCACGTACTTATGCCTACGGCAACGTACTTTTGCCCCAACACCCTTCGTTCAACTCGCCGGCGGCTCGCTTAAATGCTTCGCGATTACCTGCTATATTGATAGATAAATATTTATATGATTTATGATTTTTTCTTCTTAAATACGTTGAAAGGAATACCAACTTTCAATCGAGCAATAAATTCGTCATTTATTTTAGTATTGTACGGTTCATTTTCAAAACCAAATTCTAATCCAAACGTCGCTTTCGTAAAATTATCTTCTCCTACATTACTAAAAACGGGGCCAAACAGAAGGCTGAAATTACTCTTAAAATAATCATTGTTTTTAGAATTGATAATATAATGATGTTTAAAACTTAAACTAACTCCAATATTCTTTTTAGATGTAAAAAAATAACTTGAATAAAAGTTTATCCCACCATAAGTATTGTTACTGTCTAAATGTCGATATTTTCCAAGTATATTTTCTTCGTCATCTATTAAAAAATAGTCATCTTCCTCTAATTTTAATTTAGGTGTACCAACTATTGAGTTATTATCTAAAAGGTTTCCAAATGTTAGAGATGCTCCTAATTGTGCATAAAATAAGCTGTAGTTATTTTTAGTATAATTAATGTTAATTTGTGTTCCTAATCTAAATTTTCTCTTAAACTTTTCAAGCTCTAAAGAGGAAAGAATAGCCTCTGTGAGGATACTATCATTTTTAATGTTGTATGAAGAGTTTATTCCATTAATATTAAAGTCAAACCACCATAAAGAATATCCGTTTGTAATATCATTTTTTTTATCAAACAGATATAATTCATCTTTAGGCAATCCGGAAATAAGTTCTTTATCTAAAATATTATAGATGTTTTGTTTTTTTACGAGACTGTCATACACTTTTTTTATCCCTTTTTTTTCAAACTTATCATTAATATTTTTAAAATTTATAATTCCTTCATCAACAATTTTCTGACAGTCTTTATCACATTTATCTCTGTTAGCTTTCATTTTTGCTTTTGCAAAATCTAATTCAGCTTTTAGTTTATCTCTTTCCTCAATTTTCTTAAATTTTTTGCTAAAAATCAAGGAGTCAGCGTAAACCAATCTTTTTTCATTTAATATAGGCTTCTTACTTTTGTTGTAATAGGTACCTCCTTTAAATTTAAATATAATTCCAGCATTAAATCCTACATCATTTTGCCAGGATTCTTTGGAATACAAATCAAATAAATTTCCTTTTCCAGAGGCAAATAATCCTAATTTTAGGAAAGCTTGTTTCTCACCTATAGACTTATTTAGGGGAACAAGTGTAGTAGTTGTTATGGTTGTTTTGTCATCATTTAAGGAAAAACTAAAGGATTCAGCATTTGTATTTGTTTCACTACTTCCAAAAATGACACTTTTCAGGTAATTATTAATGTTTTCATTCAAAAGTTTTTCCTGAATTGCATAGTTTTTTTGTTCATATTTATCAAGTTCTTTGTTTAAGCTTTTTTTATACTTTCTTAAAACTTCTTGGTAATGGTCTTCAGTATTATCATTTTGACTGAAGATAAAAAAAGGCACAATTAGAATACATAAAAATAAATAATTTTTCATGGTAATGTTTTTTAGTTAGTAGAATCAAATATAAACTTAATCTATTCCTGTTGAAATACTCATAATGAGTATTTTAAATGCAAATGCTTCTTTTAAGCTTTTAGGGTAACAGTTTTATAGTATATAGATCTTGGTAATGTGATGTATGAATTTATTTTACGTTATATTTTTTTAAATATTTAGACCAATATCAACTTTAAAGTCTTTTTCTAGTAATAGATTTCTAGCTTCAATATCAGTTATAATTTTAGTAGTTACTTTTTTTTTCGAATAGAATATAATGTTGCTTCACGTTGTAAATCATCCATAGTTTTAATTTTATTTTCTAGTAGCCAGGTATTAATTTCATCTTTTTTAAATACCAAGCGTTTTCCTTTTTTATAATGTGGTATCTCTCGATTAGAAGTTAGTTTGTAAATAAAACTTTTATGGAAGTCATAATACTTACATAATTGATTTAAACTCATTATTTCAAATACTGTTTTTGAAGTATCATTTGATGTTAACAGTTTGTTTTCAATTGATGTAATTCGATTCTCAATAGCATTTAGTTTTTCTACAATAATTTCAAAAGGATTTTCCATAAGAATAAAATTTAGTACAAGTAAAAATAAAAAATATAGCAAATATCGGTTGTTTCCATCTCCAGCCGCTTTCAGCCTTTCAAGGTCAAGCCCTACGGGTTTTGAAAAAAACCTCCACCTCACTATATTTTTAGTTATAATTTCAACTGTCAATATAGGTAGTGTTTTTCCCAAAAACCTTGACAGCCCTATCCACACAACCTAGCTGTGGCTATCTTTTTTCTTTTGTCTTCCGAAAAATTATGTGCGCGAAGCGCATAATTTTAAATGGAGAACTATGTCAACTTATGAAATCAAAACCCACCGAAGCGGAAGAACCTATAACAAACCGCACTTTTTTATTTTATGTAAAGGCTTAAACAGTGGTAAGCCTATGGAGCAACCTTGTCCAAACTGTTTTGTAATTACAACTAATTCAAAAGTTAGCCGGGAGTCACTTTATTATTTATGTCTATCACTAAAAATTGGAAAGTTTTTTGGCTACTACTTAAAAGGAAGTGTTATCCCTTTTATATGTATTTCAGATGCTAAAAATGTGATTAATACAGCACTAAAAAACTACCAAGAGCAACAATGGCAAATTAAAGTTGAAAAGCTTAAAAAAATAAATGCTTTTGAAGCCAATTTAAAACAGCAACTTTCAACAATAGCGCAATTAAAAATTGCTTTGTTGAGGTCTTAAAAAATAAATATCCCCCTTTCAAAGGGGGACACAGGGGATAACTAGACGCCAGGTGTCATTCCTGCGTAGGCAGGAATCCAAACCAACAACAAAAAACCAACAACCAATAACTAGAATGATGAAACTAATAATAGCAGGAAGCCGGACTTTCAATGATTATAAAAAAATATGTGCAGAATGTGATAACATCCTCCAGGATCAAACCAATATTGAAATTATTTCTGGAGCCTATTACAGAGGAGCCGACAAACTAGGAGAGCAATACGCAAAAGAACGAGGATATAAAATAACTCAATTTCCTGCAGACTGGAATAAATTTGGTAAAGCTGCAGGACCAAAACGCAATGAACAAATGGCAAATTATGCTGACACATTAATTGCCTTTTGGGATGGAAAAAGTAGAGGTACTAAAAATATGATTGAATTAGCAGGGCAATTGGGTTTACATTTAATAATTAGTTGTAATTAAATAACATTTTAAAATTAATAATATCAATATTCAATTTAAATAAGTAGATTTTATTGATATATAATTTCATTTACTGTAATTTAGTAGCAAAATAATTGCAAGCTATATCATATTAATTTTATTAAAATAGGTGAAAACCTTGGTTTATGCCTTGTTTTAACCTAGTAAATAGTGGAATTAGTTAGCATATAACAAGTTAGCAAAAATATTGATAAAAATGTGAACAATTAATTTAATATATTAACCTAAAAATTGAAATCTATGAAGAATTTAAAAAAATTTAAACTATTATTATTGTGTCCAATATTAATTGGATTATTGATTATTTCCTGTGAAAAAGATGATTATTTTATAGATGAACAAAACAATGTAAACTCTGAAATTAATGATAAAAGTTTACAGAGTAAAAACGAGAAATTTAAGGGAGCTAAAAAATTAAAAAATCCTTATTCAGTTAAGAATATGAATAAAGCTCTTGAAAACATTAAGAAAAACCTTAAAGAAAAAAAGATTAAAACTAAAGGAACTAGCGCTAGTAGATTAGAGCAAACCATTAATGATTTAGAGTTTAATACTACCTATTATTATGTAAAGTTTACCCCTCAAAATACCGAAGAAGAAAGTTTGATTAAAAATGATGATGATTTACACGTTTTTGATTATCCTCTAGATTATGAATTTTCTGATACATATTTAGATAATAGGACTCCTGATAATGATTCTATTCCTGAATATTACACCGCTGTACCTGTTGGGAAAATTCTTCCAAGCGGAGTAGCATCAGAAATAATTGAAAATTTGTACATTCCAGAAGAAGATCCATTTTTCGATACTTATGAAATTTCTAGTGAACCAGAAGCTATGACCCGTCAAGGAGAAATAGGAAACAATGAAGATTTATTGCGTCATTTACTAATGGAAGCTTTTACACTTACTGGCAATGAAAAAGAATTAATGCCTGAAGGCGACACTACAAATTCTTGGTGGATTTTTGGTAGCAAATGGTATCCTTCAGGAAAATTAAAAATTTGGGATGACAATGCGGGCTCTTCAACTACAACTACCCAAACATTTAGCCATTGGGAATATTATAATTGTGATACGGGAGAAATTGTTCCTGCTCCTGATGAATTACTCCCATATGTTAAAGTAGAGAATGCTAGAATTGATCCTATAGATGATAATATTTGTCAGAGAGCTGTTTACATATACTCTACAAGTACAGTTCAAGGTAAATACGTACCTTTAGAAGGAGCTCAAGTATTAATGAGACAATGGTTTACTATTAGACAAGGTATAACTGATAGTAACGGTAACTTTAATACAGGTTCAGTTAGAGGAAAAGCAAGGTATGTAATTCAATGGGAAAGATATCATTACAGCATACGAAATGGTTCGTTATTCCAAGCAGAAACAAGAGGGCCAAAGGTGAAAGATGAACCTTGGAATAAAAATATTAAAGGTGGGGATGACGAATATCATGGAATGATACATTCTGCTGCACATACGTATTATTATGGTAACAGGTTCGGGTTAACATCTCCTCCTAGAAATGCTTTTTTCAAAAGACAAATGAAAATTGCTGCTAGAGAGAGTGCTCCTTGGGGAATTCCTTCTTCATTCTCTCATCTGAGAAGTGAATTAACCTTTGGTCTTTCAGCACAAATTCATATAAAAGCATATGGTAGATCATCAGATAATGTTTATGGAACTACAATTCACGAATTAGCACATGCTGCCCATTGGGAAGTTGATAGTTCATCTTATAACAATCTTGTAAGAGATAGTTTTTTATCTGGAAGTTCAGAAGTTAAAAATAGAAATAGGAGACTTTTAGAGACTTGGCCAACAACTGTGGAAATAATGTTAACTGTTGATCGTTATAGAAATAAATTTAGTCTGACTGACTATGAATACGGTAATTCTGATGGTTTTGATTTGCGTAACTTTCAGAGAAAAACTGTAGCATCTGAAAATCATTATACGTCATGTGGGTGGGATATGTTAGATAATTTTAATCAAGGTGCTTCAATATATAGCGGTGGCTATGGAAGTTCCTATCCGTTTGATAGAGTTAGTGGTTATACCATTAAACAACTTGAAGATGCTCTTGTAGGTGCAAGATATTGGAATGAGTGGAGAGATAATATTAAAAATGATTACAGTAATCCAACGAGTATTTATTTAGATGAACTATTTGGAAACTGGACAGATTAAACTATTAAAACAATACTATGAAAAATCTAATTTTGACTTTAATTATGTTAGTATTAATTAGCTGTGGTACAGACCAGGGTGAAGGTACTTATTATGAGTACACTATAATTAATAATAGCGGAAAAAACATTAAAATAAACTCATATAGGAATAGTTACCCTAAAAGAGATACTCCAACTACAATTGATTTGCAATATGGGGATGAACTAACAAAATCATTTAAGGATGACTTACCTCCAAGAGGGTATGATTTTGCTGTGTTTTTCCAAGGTGATTCAATCATAATTAATTATAATAATGAAAGAAAAAAAATCTTAACTTTTCCGACAGAAAATGATAGAAATCCTTTTTTTTATACAGGTACAGACGTAACATTTACTTTTACTCAACAAGATTATGAAAACGCAGAACCTTGTAATGGTAATTGTGATTAAATACTTTTGCTAACACTGTGTATAATTCATTGCTAAATTTTGTCGTTTTACGACAAATAATCTTAACTTTAAACTTCGATTTCTTTTACGATAAGTCTTACGACATTATCGCAACGAAATCATAACACAAAACCGTTGGCAACAAGCTGACAACAAAATCAAATATAAATTAATAACAAAAATGAAAATGAAAAAATTATTATTACTTACAATTGCTATTATTACGCTAAACAGTTGCTCATCAGATTCTGATGAATTTCAACCAAATCTGTCTTTTAATCTTGAAAATGATATTGCTATTGCATCTTCTGACATTAAAGCTACGAATACCACAACAAATGAAAACGGAGGATATATTTGGGAAGTTATTTCAAGTAGTGAAATTAAAACTTTTACTACAAAAGATTTAAATTTTAGCGCTAATCGAGTTGGAGAATACACTATTAGACTGAAATCAAAACAATTTGATATACAAACTGAACAAACCATAAATATCATTCGCCCAAGTCTTTTAAAACTGAACAATATTACTTTAGATGACGTGCCACAAAGTTATAACTCTCTATATTTTAAAATATTAAAAACTTCAAATTACACATATACATACACCTCACAAACCCAACAAAATATTAGTTCTGTTTTCCCAAGTACAACAGATTGGAATGTAAGTTATCCTGGTAACACAATCGTGATTACAGACAAACCCAGTAATTTCTCGGGATATATTATAGAATTTTATGATGGAAACGATAATTTGGTTACTCAAATTGAACCATTTATTGATTTATACCCTGATTTTTCTTCTACAGAATTTATTGCTGAAGAGAAAGAATTAACAACAAGTACCAATTGTACGAATTGTGATTATTTCAAGATAATAGCAGACATTAGTTTTCAATAAAGTGATAAAAGCCAGTAGCCAACAACGTTTATAAAAGCCTGGCTAAAAATTTAGCTAGGCTTTTTATTTATTTGAAAATAATCTCTTCAAAAAATAAGAAACAAAAAAACTAACCACTGCACCAATAGCAGCCATAACAATAGTAAAAATAACATCGTTCAAGCTAATATTTAATACAGTGGATAATAAAGTCCCACCAACAACCCCAGACTTTATTTGAATATCATTATTCATAGAAATTACTCAATAATTTCTTCTTGGTTTTTCTTTTTATCGGAAACAACAGCTTGGCTAACAGCAGTAGCTACTGTTCCTGCAACAGTCATATACGTTGCAACAGTAATTACAGCTGCAGGTAATGAAATTGGAGCAGCAATAATAACACCACCAGCAGTGGCCAATGCAATTCCAATATTTCTTAATTTTCTAAAAAATGGAGGAGTAGGTTTTTTATAACGTTCTTTTAAGTTCATAAGTTATGATTTAATGGTTAAGATTACTTGTTCTTTTCGTTCAAAAGCTTGGTAGCACAACGAAATAATTTTTTGAAATAATAGTTTGGATGTAGTTCCTTTTCCAATTCCAGATAAATAAGTTACAGGAGCTATACAACCACGTAATTCTTTTAATGCATCATTTGCAGGATGAATCAATATCAAACTTCTATTCTTTACATTTTCAAGAATTAAATGATGTTTAAATTTATCTGAAAAGCGAGGTTTTAATTTATAAGTACCTTCAGGAATACACGAAACAGATTTTTGGTTTTTTCTCCAGGGCAATTCAATAGTAAACCCTAAAAATTTAGAATTAATAAAAAGGACACTATTCGTGCCCTTTTCAAAATAGGTTCTATGTAAAACCAATTCCATTATACAGTATCAATTTTTACAACTGATAAAGCATTGTAAGTTCCGTTTTTCAACGAATACATTTGTCCATTTACCTCTTGGTAAAATTCAATTCCCAATACAATAAATACTGGATGAACAGAATTTGCAGGTGCAGTTACAGTTAACCCAATAGCAGCTGTATTTGCATTGTCATAAGGTAAAATAGCAGTTTCATCATTTTCAAATGAAGAAGCTTCATTTTCAAAATCCAATTCAGCAGCTCCAGTTACCACTTTAAAATGTGTTGTTCCAGATGGAGCAGCAATTCTAACAGCAGGAGCAAAAGCAGCCAAGTCAACAGAAATATCTCCACTAACTCTATCGTAAGAAGTTGAAAAAGGAGCAAACAACGTAGAACCAAGTTTACCATTCAAATTGAATTCAAATCCTTTTAAAGAACTCATAACCCCATCTTGAATAGTTCTCAATCCACGAGCGTTGGTCGTATCTGTTTTAACTACTTTTAATAAGTCAGTGGTTAATCTACTAACCACTCTTTTGTCTTTTGCATTTTGCAAAAGAATACGAATCGCATTTCGAAGAACTTTACCACCTTTACCAGCTCTTCCAAATTCAGAACCGTTTTCACGAGTTCTTTGAAAAGCAGGATCATTTGCAATTCTAGATTTGTCCACACCACCTTTTTCGCGAGCAAGGTGTCCATCACTCGTTTTGTAAAAGGAAATTCCACCAATGGTTCCTTTTAATTTAATAATACCGGTTTGTTTAGCCATATTGTTATAAATTTTTAATTTCAAACAAATGAAGGTATCTTTATAAAAGAATTAAAAAAACGAAACCCATCCATTCCGTAAACGTCCTTTTTAATACAATTAAGGGTGTATAGATAAAGTATAAATACTAGTAGGATAAAGTATAGATAGAGTATTAAAATGAAGATAGTAAGAGCTTGTATTTACCCAAAAGACATTCAATGTATCACTGGAAGAAGTGAACGCTATGGACGTAAACTTTTAAATACAATGAAATTACACTTTGGTAAACAAAAACATCAATTCATTACTTCAGAAGAATTTGCAGAATATAGTGGTATTAAACTTGAAATTGTTAATGAATACTTGAGAAAAGTATCATAAATATTAGTGTAATTTGTATTAATTTAGCGTGTAAATTCTTATATTTGATAAGGAAATTGAAAGTTAAATTTCAATAAAGTAGATTAATTGACTGTTTCACAAATCGGTCAACAACCTTTACAAGAAGTAGCTGAATAGCAGTAAAATAAAGGGATTTTAGACGTAGTTCGAATCCTGTCGCGATCACAAAAAGCCTTACTAATTTTTAGTAAGGCTTTTTTGTTTTGAAGGAAAAAGGTATTCATAGTTTTTATGGGTTATTTATATTTTAGCAATATCTTTTTTAGAAACTTTCCACCTTTTGTTTCTATAATTAAGTAAGTGAATTTTGAGTAAAATAATATGAAAACAACTGTAATTATTAGAACTATAATTTCATTAAATACATTTTTAGGAATTTGTAACAAACTAAAAAGTGAGTTTGGCACTAATATTAGAATAATCATATGGTTGAGGTAAATAGAGTATGATATTTTCCCTAAAAAAAGTATAGGCTTACTATCTAGAAATTTACTAATAAAACCATTTGTTTTTAATAAAATAAAAATTGAGAAACTATAAAATAAAGGTATAGTTACTAGGGCAAATAAATAACCATTATTATTGGAGTATCGGTTTAGATTATAAAAAATAATAATTAGGAGTATCGGTATTAAATATTCGAATAGGTTATTAACCTTAAAGTTTAGTTTTGAGAAATACCAAATAAAGTAGCCACAATTAAATGAAATAAAGCCTCTAATAAATCCAAAATCTCCTCCAAAAAAGAACTCCTTCTTCCAGATAACAAAAAGAGCAGATCCAATTATAATCAATATCAAAGTAATATTTTTTTCCTTTCCTATAAAAAACAATGAGATTGCTCCAAAAAGTAGATAAGATATCATTTCACTTGATATAGACCAAGAAGGCTCATTTAAACCTAAATACGTATTTGAAAATATAGGTGTAGAATTTAAAAATAATAAGGTATCAATTGCTTTATAGTATAAAATAGTTATAAAATCTGTATTGTTATAATAATCAGATCGGAATATAATCAAAACAATCATATATAATAAGAATACTATTGTTGTATAAAATAAAAGCGGATAGAGTCTAATAAATCTTTTTTTTAAAATACCCAAAACTCTTTTTTAGTGTTTAAGGTGTTGTAGTTGTATGCAATAACAAACCCACTTAACACAAAAAAGAAATCAACAAAAGTATAGGATTGTCTAATAAAAAAATTAGTATATATAAAGTCTGGAAGGAATTTTTAGGAATAGTGAAAAAAAACAATCATAAGGCTAAAAATTCCTCGTAACCCATCTAGTTTGGTAATTCGCATTAACTCTTTTTTTAAAAAAAAAATTAATTTAATATTTAAGTGTATTTATAGATATTTATAAAATTTACTAATTTAAATTTTATATTTTTTAACTAAAGAATCTATTGAGTAAATGGGTATGAAGTATCTATTAGGTTTTTTAAGTTTAATGCATTATTTTTTTTGTACTTACCTAAAAGCTTTAAAAAAACTTGTGCAGTTAATAAGGCATCTCCAGCAGCATTATGCCTATCGTATGGTTTTACGTTGTAAATTACACACAATTCGTCTAAACTAAAAATTTTATTAAATTCAGTAGAATTGGACATTTTTTTATGAATATAATTGGTATCTAATGATTTTGAAATTAGCGGACCAGCATTGTATCTTTTTAAAGCTTGATTAATCATAGTAACATCAAAAGCAGTATGATGCGCAATAATAACTGCATCGTCTAAATATTCAAGAAATTGTTTTAGAGCTTCTTCTTCTTCAAATTTGGTTTCTAATCCATTTTTTCTAATTCCATGAATTTTTACGGATTCTTTTTTAAATACATCTTGTTTAATAAATATTTCAAAAGAGTCTTTAACAAGAATTTTATTGGATTCTAAAGCAATAGCTCCAATACTTAAAACTCTATCTTCGTTAAAATCAAAACCTGTAGTTTCAGTATCTAAAGCAACAAATCTAATATTTTCGAAATTTGCATATTTTGTACAGTTCTCAACTTTAGAAACGTAATTTTTCCAATATATAGGTTGTTTTTTTCTTTTGAAAAATCGAATCATTTTAATTTATTTTTGAAACACTAAAACGTAATTTTAGTGAATCTTGGATATTTTTTATAGGTTTAAAACAACTTTTAAGCTTTAATCTATCGGCTTTACTTAAATTATTTATATCAACATACTTTCCCGAATCATTATTTGAAATGCCTTGTAAAGTTCTAAATTGCAATAAAATTTTAAATGCATTGGCGCAAGATTCAAAAATTTCTTTATTTTGAGGTTCCACTTCCATCAATTTTTCATAACGTGCAATCGTATTGTTTTCATGAATTCCATACAATAGGGAGAAAATTCTGGCAGCATCAACCAATGGTCTAATAGCTCTTGATTTTATATCAAAATTATCTTTATTTTCACCATCTTCTTCAACTAAAAACTGTTTAAAAAAGCCTAATGGTGCAGGGTTTTCTAATGTAGCTTTACTTAAAAAACTTAAAAATATTTGATTTTTTTTGATGTATTTAAAAATTCTTTTTGAAAGTTGTGAATGTAATTCTTTATCACCATAAATATATTCAACATCAAAAAATATAATACTTAACAATATTTTTTCAGCAACCGGATTTTTAATCCAATCTTTAAATTGCATTTTCCACTCTTCACAACTTAAACACCATTTTGTATTACTAGCCATAATATTAGCAGGGCAATATTCAAAACCAACTATATGAAGTTTTTCAGTTACTTTAGTAGCAAGTTTTAAAAAGTATGCTTTTACACTATCATAATTTTCTTTAGGTACATTTTCAAAAACTAATGCATTGTCCTGGTCCGTCATTAGCAATTGTTCTTGCCTTCCTTGGCTACCAACTGCAAGCCAAGTAAATTTTGCTGGAGGTTTTTGATTTAATTCTTTTATAGATAGTTGAATTGCTTTTTTGGTAATTGCATTGTTAATTTCAGAAATAACTTTGGTAACAAAATAGATAGGTATTTCTTGTTCCAAATAAGCTTTTGTTAAATTGGTGGCTTTTGTTCTAACATATTTTAAAGTTTCTGAATCCTTTGCATTTCTAATTTCTTTCATTAAATACATTGGATTATTACCATAACTAACATTTAAATCATGATCAGTAATAATTCCAACAACTTCAGTTGATGGGGTTCCATCTTTTGTAATAATTAAATGGGATACTTTATGTTTAAGCCTTGCAATTTGAGCTTCAGCAACACTTAAATTTTCTTTAAAAGTTTCAACAGGAGAGCTCATAACTTTAGATACAGACTCTGTAATTTGATAGAGTCCAGTACCAATTTTTGTACGCATATCTTTATCTGTAATAATACCAATGGGTATATTATTTTCGGTAATAATAATTGAATCAATTACCATTTTACTCATAATTATTGCAGCTTCTTGTATTGAAGTTTCTTTAGAGCAGGTAATAGGATTTTTAGTGTATTTTACTGATTGTGTTTCTGAAAAAGAATTTTCAACTTTTTGAATAGCAGAGATATTTGCAAATAATTTCCCTTTGTGCTTGTCTTCAAATGGATTTCTGGTATTTGTAGCAAAACTTGCAAGTAAAAACTGACTAACTAAAGGAAAATTTAAAATAATATTATTAAAATCTTCAATAGGAATACCATAAACAATGGTCTCTTCATTTGCAGCTGCTCCCATTAAATAATTTTCCTTCATTATTAAAGGTCGTAAACCAAACAAATCTCCTTCGTCACAAATATCAACCACATGCTTTCTACCTTCTGCAAATCTATATAGTCTTACAGATCCTTCATGTACTATATAAAAGTGTTTATGTGGAGTATCATTTTGATTAAATATAATTTGGTTTTCTTCAAAATATTGAATTTCTACATTATTAGAAATCTCTACTAAAGTTTCTGTAGGTAATTTTATAAATGGGGGATATTTTTTTAAAAAATGCTGAACGCGTGAAACTATCGTATTTTTCATCTATATATTATATTTTTTAATCGCTTTAAATACCAATTTAAAATAATCAGCTCCATGAGGAACAAATTTTAACGTACTATTTTTTATGTCTCTTTTTAATTGAACTAATTTTATTGAATTTAAAGCACTAACTTCTTCTTTCTGAATTTTTAAATTACTCAACTTAAAATTCAATTTACACATATATATATAATGAAGTTCATTATCTATTAATTCTTTTGAATGGATTATTTTTTTTTTGAAGGTATCAATAAATTCAAGCTGGCTTGCAGTAACAGATAAACCAATTTCTTCTTCAATTTCTCTAATTGCTGAAATTATAGACTGTTCTCCTGCTGAAATATGTCCAGCAACCGAAATATCCCAAAAGTTTGGAAAAGTATCTTTGTTTTCTTTTCTTTTTTGAATTAATACATTGTTGTGCTCATCAAAAATCCAAATATGCACACTAGCATGAAAAAGCCCATTTTTATGAGCAAAAGATTTCATACAAGTCTCACCACATGGTTTTCCATCAGCATTTAATATGTCTATTAATTCATCCATTAAATTAGATTAAGAAAAATCCTCCCTTAAATAAGAGAGGATTTAAAGAGTTTTTTATTTAAAATAACTAAAAGTTTCTCCTTCTTTAATATTTAATAGTGATTCATAAATTAAACGAATCACATTTTCTACATCATCCTTATGTACCATTTCTACAGTTGTATGCATATAGCGTAGAGCTAAACTTATTAATGCAGATGGAACTCCACCATTACTATAAGCAAAAGCATCCGTATCTGTTCCAGTAGATCTTGATGAAGCCATACGTTGAAAAGGTATCTTTTTAGCTTCAGCAGTTTCAACAATTAAATCACGTAAATTATTTTGAACAGCAGGAGCATAGCTTATTACTGGTCCGTCACCACTCTTTGTTTCTCCTTCTTTCTTTTTATCAATCATTGGAGTAGTGGTATCGTGGCAAACATCTGTAACAATAGCAATGTTAGGTTTTATAGTTTGAGTAATCATTTCAGCACCACGTAAACCAATTTCTTCTTGAACCGAGTTTGTAATATACAATCCAAAAGGCAACTCAATATTATTTTCCTTTAATAAACGAGCAACTTCAGCAATCATAAAACCACCCATTCTATTATCTAAAGCTCTACAAACAAAATTGTTTTTGTTTAAAATAAAGAATTCATCAGGATACGTAATAACACAACCAACGTGTACACCTAATTTTTCAACTTCCTCTTTGGTTTTACAACCAACATCAATAAATATATTGTCTAATTTTGGAGCTTCTTCTTTTCCGCCAATTCTTGTATGAATTGCTGGCCATCCAAAAACACCTTTAACAATTCCGTTTTTAGTATGAATGTTAACTACTTTTGAAGGTGCAATTTGATGATCACTTCCTCCATTTCTAATCACATATATTAAACCTTCAGGTGTAATATAGTTTACATACCACGAAATCTCATCAGCGTGTCCTTCAATTACAACCTTAAATTTTGCATCAGGGTTTATAACTCCAACAGCAGAACCATAGCTGTCGGTAATAAAAGTATCAACATAAGGCTTTAAATAGTTCATCCAAATTTTCTGACCCTCACTTTCATAACCAGTAGGAGCAGCATTGTTTAAATATTTCTCTAAAAAAGTAAGAGACTTCTTATTAATTATCTTTTTTGCCATTTCATTTTATTTAAAAAACGAAGATACTAAAATCAATTAATAAGTAATAAAATAATCTTTTATACATTATAGTATATATTGTAAATTTGAATCGTTAAAATTTTTAATGAATGAATGCTGTTTTAAAAAAAACGTTTATTATAATACTAATAATTTCTTCTACATATATATATAGTCAAGAAGAAGTAGATTCAATTCCGTTAAGTGAACGCTATATTGTTTTTGAAGGCGACACCTTATTAATAGAATTAGAGGAAGTAAAATTACTAAAGAAATTAAAATTTAAAACAACTTACGATAGAAGATATTATTATTGGTATCAAAAAAAAACACTAAAAGCTTATCCTTATGCAAAAATGGCAGCAGATAGGTTAGAGGTAATTAATAAAAGATTAGATAGTATAAAGTCAAAAAGTAAAAAACGAAGATATACAAAAAGAGTACAAAAATATATTGAAGGAGAGTTTACAGATCAACTAAAAAAATTAACAAGAACAGAAGGAAGAATATTAATTAAGCTTATTCATCGTCAAACTGGTGAAACAGCATTTGATCTAGTAAAGAATTTACGAAGTGGTTGGAAAGCTTTTTGGTACAATACTACAGCTAAAATGTTTAAATTATCATTAAAGGATACTTACGATCCTGTAAATAATTATAAAGATTTTTTAGTTGAAGATATATTACAACGAGCTTTTTTGAGTGGGACTTTAGAAGAACAACCTTCTAAATTAGATTTTAATTATCTTGAGTTAAGTACAAAACATGTCCACGCACCAATTGATCCAGTCTCTAAAAAACAGTAAAACAATTTGTTTAGTTAAAAATAATTAAGTATATTGTATGTCCGTTTTTACGAAAAAATTAAACCCTTAAATTTTTTACATATTTTACAAGGCATGTATTCAGTGACTTAAGTCAGATATCT
>NZ_JAWMPV010000005.1:0-213780 GCF_033101135.1 Lutibacter sp. TH_r2 | reverse complement strand
AATATGCGCAATTAATTATTTTTAAAGGGTTTGAACTTCTATAATAGGTTGTTTTTGATAGTTTATCCAGAATTTTTGATAAAGAAGAAGACATGTTTATTAACGTATTTCAATTGTAGATAATATAAAAAAAAAACGTTTGTTGGGTTGATTATTTTTGATTTTCATAATCTTAACAATTCTATAAACTATGCAATTATTACACTGGAACAGGTAGGAAATGGCAAATAACAGTTTATTTTGAATTAGATGAAAAACTCTAAAATATTTACACTGGTACCAGTCACGTTTTTAAAAGTTAGATCCTGAATAATTTTATTTGTATTTAAAAAATAATCACAAATAAATATACACTGTAAAAATTGATACACCCCAGTTGTTTTTTTAGGAACTACACATAGCTCTTATAAATAAAAGGTTTTTTTGATTGTTTTTGTGGTATGTTTTATAGTTTTAAATAGTTGTGATATATTTTAAATACGTAAATATCACAAATGTATCACGTGAAATATTGCAGCTAATTTTGTTATGAAATTTTAATTATAGTATAAGCTTTTAAATCAACCAGTAAGTACTTTTCTAGTAAATCATAATTAAAACCTGGTTCAGTAAAAGAACTTTTACAAAATTGAAATGTGGTCATAATAATTGCAGAACCAGTATTTTTAACGCGTATCAAGTCCATAAGAACTTTGTCAAATTCAGTTATTATATCTTCAGGAATATTTTCATTAGGTAATTGCTTTATAGTACTGATATAATCATTCATTTGCTTTGTAGATGCTGTACAAGATTCATTATTTCTTTTGCTAAAAACAAAGGCAATCAATTGCAGAAATGAAGTTGAATTAATAAAGGAAGTATTCTTATAATAGTCAACATCTTCTGTATATAAATCCCCTTTTTTATAAGACTCAAAATGATCTCTCAAATAATTAGAAATACTTTTGTTTTCTTTTTTAGCTTCATTTGTTATCCACTCTTTTAACTCTGGAGATAGTCTAAAGTTAATTGATGCATCTTCAATTATTGTTTTTTGTTTTGCTGACATTCTAGTAATATTTTATTCTAAACTTCCACATTAAACACTTTTGATAAAATCATAGCTTCTATTTTTTTATCATCTAATTGAGGTCGTTTTCTTTTCTTTGGGTTAGTTATTTTCTTATCTGTTTTTTTAGACTGGTCCAGTTCTTTTTTTTCCAGTGTATTTTTAGGCTTTTCCTGAACCTTTGATTTTTTTTGAGTTTCTGCAATTTTCACATATCTAGAAACTAATTCAGGTATGTGTTGTAATACCAGTGTTTCTTTTGAAAAGTCAAAATCTTTGTCAAAATCTATAAAAGATCCAAAATAATTACAGACATCTTTCAAATGTGCAATAAACATTTGGTATTGGATATTAAAAGCACCAATAAGACTTAAGCTAACAGTTTCGCCTTTGTACTTTTTTATGTTTTTACAAAACCATTCTGTGATATAAATAAAAAGAGAGAGTTGTTCGTAGTATTTTTCTATTATAATTAAAAATTCAACTGTATTTAAATCTTTACTCTTTTCTAATAATTTAAAGGTGTTTTGTTGTAGAAATGTTCTTTTTTCTCCTAAATAGATATTTACTTCTGCTGCATCTTCATTGTTAACTTTTGAGCTTCCTAAATTATTATCTAAAAAATAAAAATCATTTAAGAAAGTATCTTTAATATCCTCCTTAATTTCATTCAAAACATTTTTATCAATAACTTCTTCAGGAATATAGATGATAAATTTATGATAGTAAACATTGATTAGCTCTTCTAAAAAAACATTTGTTTGTATTGGATCTATGTTCATTCTAATGTGTTTTTAGATATTTTGAATAATCTTCTGGTAATTCTGCATCTATATCTCTTAAATACTTTTCTAAAGCCACCATGGTAGAATGACCAGTGATAAACATTAATTTACTTTTTGCTTCAAAAGGAGAGGAGTTCTCTGCTAATTTTCTATACAGCTTGGTAATATATGTATGTCTAAAACTATAAAGACCATGATCTTTTCCTAAATTAAAATGTTCTTTTACAACTCGTTTAAACCTTTTAGAAAAATAATCTCTTTTATTTTTTTCTGAAGTTGTCCATTCACCACCAAATTTATCTGGTGTAAAAAGTGGGTTTTCTTTTTTTAATCCTGTTAGGTCTGGTAGATCTTGAATTAAAATATCTGGAATAATTTTTGTTTTTAAAGGACTATTCTTGGCTTTAAATGAAATGGTTTTTTCTTCCAGATTAATATCTCCAACCTTTAATCTGTTTACTTCAATTGGACGGAGGAAGTTATAGGAGATGAATTTAATATATAATAGTAGTATAGGATCCTTCTTTTCTAAATACTCGAATATTTGTTCTTGGATCTCCTTTGTGTATGTTTTGTTTCTTTCAGGTATAGCTTTTAATACTGGTATGTTCTTTATGAAGTTTGTAGGAATGATTTCATTATCTTCAAGCATTTGAAATAGACTACTTAATGCAATACGAGTATTATTTCTGCTTCTTGCACTAGTTTTAAGTAACACAGCATTTAAGTATTGAACAATTATACTTTTAGTCAGTTGTTCAGCGTATTTAATAACTGGATAGTTATCATCTAAATATTTTTTTAATGATTTTAGTCTACTAATGTAACCTTCATAAGTTCGTTCACCAACAACATTTTTCTTAATTGATAGCGCAAACTCAAAAGCTTCTGCAATAGTTTTACCAGTTGGCTTTATTATTTTTGGTGCTGGTTCAGCTATTGGTGTTATTTCTTGTTTAGTTTCAACAGTAGTTTTAACTGGTTGCTCGGATTTTTTGTTTTTTTGTTTCTGATAGAGTTCTTGATTATCTTCAAATGGATTGTATCCCAGTTTTAATAATTCAAGAATTTTTTTGCGATAGACAGATAGTACAAATAGGCGATCCTCTTTAGTTTTGTATTTGTGAGCATCTCCATAAAATGGAGTTACACGTTTTAATCTTCCTGTTTTTTGATTTCTGTAAGAGAAATAGACATACCAACGTTTTTTTAAATCACCATTGGCAATGTAGATTTTGGGGTTCGAATAATTCTTTTTCATTTGTAAATCGTATGCAAAATCGTATGCACTTTCGTATTCAAAAGTAAGAATTTCATTTAATTTAAACATAAAAAAAGCAGTTTAGAATGCTAAACTGCTGATTTACATGGTTTAAATGTTTGTAGCGTGATGCAGAATTGAACTGCAGACCTCCGGGTTATGAATCCGACGCTCTAACCAACTGAGCTACCACGCCTTTTTTGCGATTGCAAATATAAAAATTATTATTTTTATAGCAACTAAATATCATTTATATTTTTTAATAGGTTAATTTTTTTTAAAACAATAATTTATATATATTGTGCTTCAAATTATTAGAAATATGTCGAGTAAAGTTAAGTTTGAAATTGAGTTCCCGATACATGCATCAACTAAAATGTTATACCAATATTTTGCAACTCCATCTGGCTTATCAGAGTGGTTTGCAGATAATGTAAATTCTAGAGGAGAAATGTTTACTTTTATTTGGGATGGATCTGAAGAAAAAGCAAAAGTTTTGCAAGAACGTCCTGAAGAAAAAATAAAATTTAAATGGGAAGAAGATGAAGATCCAAAGTCTTATTTTGAATTTAGACTAGAAATTGATGATATTACAAAAGATGTAGCTTTGATTGTAACTGATTTTGCTGAAGAAGACGAAGTAGATGAAGCTAAAATGTTTTGGGAAAATCAAATCGACGAATTAAAACATACCATTGGTGCGTAAATAATACAAATACTAAAAACAACTAAAAAAACCTTGATTTATTCAGGGTTTTTTTATGTAATTTTGTTTCATAAATTTAGAATATGATAAACTTTAACGGAAGATTAAAACCAGATAACGAATTGTTATTTAATTCAACGAATAGAGCATTTAAATATGGAGATGCTTTGTTTGAAACCTTAAAAGTAGTGAATGGTAAAATTCTTTATACGGAGAGTCATTATTTTAGGTTAATGGCTTCAATGAGAATGTTGCGTATGGAAATTTCTATGGGTTTAACACTTGAATTTTTTGAAAGTGAAGTGTTAAAAACGGTAGAGGCTAATGAATTGATTGATGCACGTGTAAGATTAACCGTATATAGAAAAGACGGAGGGTTATACACTCCAAATTCTAATAAAGTAAATTATAGTATTGAAGCAAAAGAATTAAAAGTTGAAATTAAGCAGACTTATGAAGTTGAATTATATAAAGATTTCTATTTAAATTCAGGATTACTTTCAACTTTAAAAACTACCAATAAAATTACCAATGTTTTAGCAAGTATTTTTGCAAGTGAAAACAATTATAATAATTGTATTCTTTTAAACGAAAAGAAAAATGTTGTAGAAGCAATAAATGGTAATATTTTTATTATTTCCAATGGAGTTATAAAAACACCACCAATTTCTGATGGATGTGTAAAAGGAATTGTACGTTCTAAACTATTAGATTACTTTGATAGAACTAAAGAATATACTTGCGAAGAAATAAGTATTTCTCCATTTGACATTCAAAAAGCAGAAGAAGTTTTTGTTACAAATGTTATAGTTGGTATTCAGCCAGTTACAAATTATCGTAAAAAAGTTTTTAAAACTGAAATTTCAGAAGGCATTATAAATAAAGTGCTTCCTAATTTAGTTTAACGAAGGATTTAACGGAGCATTTGCCCAAATTTTATAATCACCACCAATTTTTAGTAATTGATTTTTCCAAATTTCTTTAGTATTTATATTAAGAATGTTTTCATAATTATTTTTAACAACAATCCATGAAGTTTCTTCTAGCTCTTGGCTTAATTGTTTTACAGACCAACCAGAATAACCTAAAAAGAATCTAATCTCACACGGTTTAATAGATTTGCTATTTAATTGTTCTGTTAACGCATTAAAATCTCCACCCCAATAAATACCGTTTGCTATTTCAACACTGTTTGGAATTCTATTAGGTATTTTATGTACAAAATATAAATTTTCTTTTTCTACAGGTCCACCATTATAAACCGTAAAATTGCAATTTATTTCAGGGATCAAATCGTTAATAACAAATTCGGTAGGTTTGTTTATAATAAATCCAATGCTACCTTCATTATTATGTTCTGTTAAATAAATTACCGATCTATTAAATGATTGATCATTCAAAATAGAAGGTTCAGAAATTAATAATTTACCTTTTTCAGGAATTAATGCAGACATAGGTTTTTTTCTTTTTTTAAATATAGTAAAATTTAGGAATAAAAAAAACTCTCTATTTAATAGAGAGTTTTTATAAGTAATAAATTATTGTATTTATTAGTTTACGGCATCGCTAAATCCAGCTCCTGCTTTAAACTTCACAACATTTTTAGCTGCGATTTCAATAGTTTTTCCAGTTTGAGGGTTTCTACCAGTTCTTGCTGCTCTTTGAGATACAGACCAAGTTCCCCATCCAACTAATGCAACTTTCCCACCTTTTTTAAGTGTAGCTGTTACGTTATCAGTTAAAGATTCTAAAGCTGCTTTAGCTGCTACTTTTGAGATGCCTGCATCAGCTGCCATTGCATCAATTAATTCTGATTTGTTCATAATTTTAATATTAAATTTATTGGTTAAACAATTTATTTTGCTTTTAAAAGCATAACAAAGTTAGACGGAATAAGGGCTTGTGCAAGTTTTGATTAAAAAAAGACACTATTTTGTTAATAAAAGATAACTTTTGTTAATAACCTTAAGCTTATTTCTAGATAAAACGCTGTAAAGCCTATTATATAAGGCTTAAAGTACTTTTGAGTTTTGGTTAAAAGTATAGCCATTTAATAAACTTTTAGTATCCATTTTTTTCTTACCAGCTAGTTGTAAGCTTTTTATATTTATAAATCCATTTTTAACTGCAATTTTCAATTCAGATTTCGAAGTTACTATAGAACCTACTGTAAAAGAATGTTCTTCAAGCTCTTTTTTTACAGTATAAATTTTAAGTTTAATTTCAGAATCACCGTTTATTAAAGTTGTCCATGCTGCTGGATATGGATTTAAACCTCGAATAAGATTGTAAATAGTATTAATGTTTTCATGCCAATTAATTCTACAGGTTTCAGTAAATATTTTTGGAGCAGGTTTAGTATCTTTTTTAGGTTGTTTTATTGTTTCAACAGTGCCTTGTTCTATCATTTGAACTGTTTGAACAACTAACTTACTTCCAACATTCATTAATTTATCATGTAGTTCTCCAACAATTTCGTCCTTTCCAATACTAACTTCTTCATTTAAAATAATATTTCCAGTATCAATTTTTTCATCAATAAAAAAAGTAGAAACTCCAGTTTTAGTTTCTCCATTTATAATAGCCCAATTAATTGGTGCAGCTCCTCTATAATCTGGTAAAAGCGAGGCATGAAGGTTAAATGTACCAAACTCTGGCATTTTCCAAACAACATTTGGTAACATTCTAAATGCTACTACTATTTGAAGATTAGCTTTTAATGAACGAAGTTCTTCAATAAAATCTTCGTTTTTTAAATTGGTTGGTTGTAATATATTTAATTGATGTTCTAATGCGTATTTTTTTACAGCCGATTGATTTAATTTTCGTCCTCTTCCAGCAGGTTTATCGGGAGCTGTAATTACACCAACCACTTTAAAGCCAGCTTTTAGAATAGCGTCTAATGTTGCAACTGCAAAATCAGGTGTTCCCATAAAAACAATTCTTAAATCTCTCATATTACTTATATAATTTGAATTTATTCTGCGAAGTTATCGCAATTTTATTTTTTTCAATTAAAATTTTTAATGAATTTAAAACAGGTTCTTTTTCTAATTCTAAAAGGTCACAAATTTGAAATGATGTTAATTCTGAATTTATACGTAGTAGATTTAAAATAGGTTGTTCAATAGTTGAAATTTGTATTTTTTTGTTTTTTGCAATACATATATCACAATTGTTACAATTTTCAGAAACTTTTTCATTAAAGTATTGAAGTAATTGAATATTTCTACACGTTTTATTATTTGTAAAATAATTTAAAACAGCCTTTAGCTTATTTAATTTTAATGTGTTTTGCTGTTCTATTCTAGGTTTTATTTTATTAATTGTATAATTATCTTCTCGCTCTATTAAAAAAGTTAATTTTGAAGTTGAATTCTCAAATTTGTAATGTACATATCCATCTTTATTTAATATATGGAGTTGTTTTATTACTTCATTTTTATGAATCCCCAATTTTTTGGAGAGAAAAGCTTCATTTATAACCGTGTAATGTTCAAATATTCCACCATAATTTCTTAAAATAAGATTTATTAAGGGATTTAATTTTGGATGGTTTTCAATAAAATTTAATACTTGGTTATTTGAAACAATAAATTTTAAGGTAGATTTTTTTGAGTAATTTTCATCTAAAAGCAACACTTCTTCTCGTTCTAAAACTTTTATGGCATTAAATGTTTGAAGGTAGTTTAGTTTGTAAATTACACAAAACTCTTGTAAAGAAAAGTCAAAAACATGATTTGGAAGTTCGCCTATTGAAATTCTAAAAAATTGGTTTAAATGATTGTATATTTCTTTTACAAAGCTTGTTGACGCTATAGTGTTATTATACTTTTGTTCAGCTTCAAATAATTGAGATTTGTTGGTAATAGCAATAGCATATGATGGTTTTCCATCTCTACCAGCTCTACCAGCTTCTTGGATATAGTTTTCAATACTTTGTGGAATATTAATGTGAATTACACACCTTACATTTGCTTTATCTATTCCCATTCCAAAAGCATTTGTAGCCACAATTGTAGGAGTTTTTTCGTTCATCCAAAGCTCAAAAGCAGAATTTTTTTCTGTTACAGAAAGTCCACCATGATAATAACAACTTTTTATGCCATTTCTATTTAAAAAGGAGGAAACCTCTTTTGTTTGTTTTCGGTTATTTGTGTAAACAATTGAAGGTTCTTTTAATCTATTTAATAATTGAAGAAGTTTTCCGTAAACATCTTCTGTATGTATTACATTGTAGTTTAGGTTTGTGCGTTTAAAAGATTTTTTAAACAAAACAGCATTTTCAAGTTCTAGTTGCTTTTGTATATCGTTTAAAACTTTGTTAGTAGCTGTTGCCGTTAAAGCAATGGTTGTAGCATTTGGTTTTAATTCTCTTAACGTATTTAATTTTAAATAAGAAGGTCTAAAATCGTGTCCCCATTCTGAAATACAATGCGCTTCATCAATAGCAATTGTACTAACATTTAATTGTTTAATTTTTTCCTGAACTAAAGCCGATTGAAATTTTTCGGGTGATAAATACAAAAATTTATAATCTCCAAACTGAAGGTTGTCAAAGGCTCTAATTAAATCATCTTCCGATAGTTGAGAAGTTAAAGCAACTGCTTTTATTCCTTTTTGTTGTAAACTAGTTACCTGGTCGTTAATTAAAGCAATTAAAGGTGAAACTACAATGCAAATACCTTCTTGAGCTAATGCAGGTATTTGATAACAAAGCGATTTTCCTCCACCTGTAGGTAATAAAACAAGTGTATCTTTTTTTTCTAAAACTGATTGAATTATAGCTTCTTGAGGTTCTCTAAATTCTGAAAATCCCCAATATTTTTTCAATATTTCTGTTATTGAAAGCATTATTTAATGGCATTCAAAATAAAATCTGTACGTTCTTCAACTGTTCCAATTGGAACTTCAGTTATATGGTAGCCAATTTCTTTATAGCTGCGTTCTAAATGATTGTGAATAGCAAGTGCTTGTTCAAAACTTTCATAACGTTCATTGTCTGAAATATAAATTTCTTCCCAAGGTGGCATTAAAAAAATATAATCGTATTTATGAAATTTACTTTTTTCAATATAAATATCTGGGTAATCGATACTAATATAATTCATGTAAGCATGTACATCGGGAATTCCTCTATCAAAAAATACTAAATCACTTGTTGTTTTTTCAGCTTCAAGGTATTGATTAACTCTTCCTTCTAATAATAATTTACTAAATAGTAATGGCTTTTTTAAAAATAGCTGTTCAATTCCTCTTTCTCGAGCATCTAAAGTTACCTGCCTTGAAATTTCTTCAAAACAAGTATAATTTCTTTTAATTAACTCGTTAATTACTGTTGATTTGCCAGTTCCTGGACCACCTATAATTACAATTTTTTGTTGCATAATGCAAAAATAAGGATTTAGTAAAAATATTAATGTAATTTTGTCAGCTAATATTAACAAATTAATGTTGGTATTATAATTGTTTAGCCTTTATATAAAAGATATATATGGATTCTAGAGATCAATTTTATAAAAAACTTCAAAAAAAATTAAAAAAGGATACTAAATTTCCTTCAAAGTACTTGTTTAAATTTATTGTTCCTTCGAATGAAGAAAAAATTTTACAAGTAGAAAACATGTTTAATCATGAAGGAGCTGTGATTACCAAAAAAGCTTCAAAAACAGGTAAATTTACTAGTTTATCAATATTAGTAGTTATGAAAAAAGCTGAAAATGTTATTCAAAAATATAAAGATGCAGAAAAAGTTGAAGGCATTATATCTTTATAATGATTTATACAGGTTTTTCAAAAAATAAAAAATAAATTGCAACGTTTTTATTATTTACAAATCAATAACTATTCAAAATATATTTACTAATGAATTTTAAATATCTACTGTTCACTTTTTTATTTATAACGGTTAATTTATTCTCACAAAAAAAAGAAAAAGTTTTATTTACAGTGGCTGATGAGCCTGTATTAACTTCTGAATTTATAAATGTTTATAAGAAAAATTTAAACTTAATAAACGAAGGAGAAAACGGAATTGATAATTATTTAGAATTATATATAAATTACAAATTAAAAGTAAAACAGGCCAAAGATTTAAAGCTAGATACACTTTCGCAATATAAAAAAGAATTAAATCAATATAAGGAGTCTTTGCTAATGCCTTATTTAAAAGACGAAGCAGTAACAAATAAATTAGTAAAAGAGGCTTACGAAAGAATGTTGAAAGAGGTTAATGCGAGTCATATTTTAATTTTTTCAAAAAAGGAAGATACACCAGCAGATACCTTGGCAGCGTTTAATAAATTAGTAGAAGCTAGAAAAAAGATAGTGGATGGAGCAGATTTTGAAACAATTGCAAAAGAGTATTCTGAAGATCCTTCAGTAAAACAAAATGGAGGTGATATAGGTTATTTTACTGCTTTACAAATGGTTTACCCATTTGAAAACGTAGCTTACAACACTAAAATTGGAGAAGTTTCAGAACCGTTTAAAACTAAATTTGGATACCATATTTTAAAAATAAATAACATACGTAAAGCTCAAGGTGAAGTTGAAGTGGCACATATAATGTTAAAAACACCTTCTGATAAAAATAAAAATAAGATTGATTCAATTTACAAGTTGCTAACAGTTGATAAACAAGATTTTGGCGCTTTAGCTAAAAAGTTTTCTCAAGATGCATCAAGTGCAATTAAGGGTGGTAAAATGAAGAAATTCACTTATGGTAGAATGTTAGAGCCGTTTGCTAAACAAGCTTTTGCTATAGAAAATGAAGAGGAAATTGCAAAACCATTTAAAACTAAATTTGGTTGGCATATTATTAAATTACTTAAAAAATATCCAGTTGAAAGTTTTAATGCTATTGAAGAAGAGTTAAAACAAAAAATAGAAAAAGACAGTCGCTCTAATTTAATAGGAAAATCTATAATTGATAGTTTGTATAAAAATTATACAATCAAAGTTAATTCAGTAAGTTTAAAACAATTTAATACTGTTAACTGGAAAGAAACACCAGAAAAATTCACTTCAGAATTGTTGAAAATTCAAGATAAAAATATTTTGCAACAAGATTTTATATTGTTTTTAAAAAAAGCAAAAGGCCTAAACGTAAATGAAGCTTTTGAAAAATTTAAAGAAACTGAAGTTTTAACGTATTATAAAGAAAATTTACAATTTACAAACCCTACATTTGCAGCTACATTAAAAGAATTTAGTGAAGGATTAATGTTATTTGAATTGTTAGAACAAAAAGTTTGGGAAAAATCAAAAGATAGTACTGGGCTAACTAATTTCTATAACAACCTTAAAGCTGAAAAGTATAAAAATAAAGAGCTTAAAAATATAAAAGGAAAGGTAATTTCAGATTATCAAAACAAATTAGAAGAAAATTGGATTCAAGAGCTTTATAATACCTATAAAGTTGAAGTGAATAAAAGAGAAAAGAAAAAAGTTTTAAAACAAAAGTTTTAAGTAGTTGAATAAAGTTTTAATATATATATATATTGCGGTATTATTCTCATCATGCGATTATTTTTCGTTGCGTAAAGATGATAGAGAAGCTGTGGCAAGAGTTGGAGAAAATTATTTATATAAAAATGATTTAGATAACATTGTTACGGATAATATTCCTAAACAAGATAGTATTTTACTAACTACAAACTATATTAATAATTGGATTAAGCAGCAATTATTATTATCCAAAGCAAAAATTAATTTGGCAGATAAACAAAGTGAATTCGACGAACTTGTTTCAAAATATCGTCAGGATTTGTTTATAAACTCATATAAAGAAGCTGTAGTACAAGAATATTTAAATGTTGATATTACACAAAGTGATATTGATAAGTTTTATAAAAATAACAGCCAAAACTTTATGCTAAACGAAGAGTTGTTAAAACTAAAATATATAAAACTCAACAATAAAATTCAAGATAAAAAAGTAATTGAAAAGCTGTTTAAATCTTCAAAAATAGAAGATACTAAAGCTTTACAAGAACAACATTTATCGTTAGAATCATTTCATTTAAATGATTCTATTTGGGTTAAATACAGCGATTTGTTAGCTCAAGTTCCAATTCTAAAGGAAATGGATAAAAATGAAATTTTAAAAAAAGGAAATTTTATTAAAAAAGAAGATTCATTAAGTTTATATTTGGTAACTGTTAAAGATGTTTTATATAGAAATAACATAGCTCCCAAAAGTTATATTACACCAACAATTGAACAAATGATTTTACACCAACGTAAGCTGTTGTTGTTAAAAAATATTGAAAAAACATTATTTGAAGATGCACAAAAAGAAGAACAATTTGAAATATTTAAAAATGAGTAAAAATAGTTTAGTAATCGCTTTCTTATTTGCCTTTATTGGTATAAAAGCCCAAAACTCTGAAAGAATTAAAATAGATGGAGTTTCAGTAGTTGTAGGTGAAAATATAGTTTTAGATTCTGATATTGATAAATTTAAAAAAGAATTAGCACAAAGAACTGAAGGAAAAGTTGACATTTCAGATTGTGAAATTTTAGAAGAAATAATGACACAGAAATTACTTGCACACCATGCAGTAGTTGATAGTATTGTAGTTTCAGATGCTGAAGTTGAAAGCGAAGTAGAACGTAATATTTCATATTTTAAGCAACAATTAGGTTCCTTAGAGAAAGTAGTTGATTATTACGGTTTTTCTGATGAAGAAGATTTAAGAAATGAATTAGGAAGCATTCAAAGAGAGCAATTACTAATTCAAAGAGAAAGAGCTAGCCTAACTGAAAACGTTGATGTTACACCAGAAGAAGTTAGAACGTATTTTAAAAATTTAGAAGTAGATAATAACTTACCAGAATTTAGTGCAGAAATAGAATTAGCGCAAATTGTTAAAATTTTAAAACCTTCTGAAGAAGAAACCAAAAGAGTTTTAGATAAGTTAAATGAGCTTAAAAAAGACATTGAAAATGGCTATAGCTTTCGATTAAAAGCTATTATTAATTCTGATGATCCAGGAGTTTCTCAAAATGGAGGATTGTACACATTAACTAGAGAAAGTGGATTTATAAAAGAATTTAAAGAAATAGCTTTTAGTTTAGACGAAGGTGAAATTTCAGAACCTTTTGAATCTGGTTTTGGTTTCCATATTTTACAAGTTGAAAAAATAAAAGGACAAGAAAGAGATGTACGTCATATTTTAATTCAGCCAAAAATTAGTGACGAAGAATTAGCAAAATCTTTAGAAGAATTAGCAAAAATTAGAACTCAAATTTTAAATAACGAAATTTCTTTTGAAGATGCAGTTGCTAAATATTCAGAAGACAAAGACACAAAAAATAATAAAGGACTACTACTAAATTCTCAAACTAACGATACCCATTTTGATTTAACAAGAATGGATCCTAATCTATTTAATAAAGTTAGTAGCTTAAAACAAGGAGAAATAACAGAGCCTTTTTATGAAGATGTTAGAGGTGGAGAAAAAATGCACAAAATTATTTTAGTAAAATCTAAAGTAGATGGGCATAAAGCTGAATTTACTAAAGACTATGAGAAAATTCAACAATTAACACTTCAGAAAAAACAAGAAGAAACTGTTGAAAAATGGTCAAAAGATAAAATAAACGATACGTACATTAAAATAAATAAAGATTATAAAAAATGTACTTTCGATAAAAATTGGAAAAAAGATTAATATGTCTGACGTTACAGCACTTAAAAATTTAGTTGAAACTTTTAAAGCCTTAAAGGCTGAAATTGGTAAAATAATAATTGGTCAGAACGATGCCGTAGATCATGTATTATTATCTATTTTAAGTGGTGGACACTCCTTATTAATTGGTGTGCCAGGTTTAGCTAAAACCCTAATGGTAAGTACAATTTCTGAAACATTAGGTTTAGATTTTAAAAGAATTCAGTTTACACCAGATTTAATGCCTTCTGATATTTTAGGAAGTGAAATATTAGACGAAACAAATAATTTTAAATTTATAAAAGGGCCAATTTTTAGTAATATTATTTTAGCGGATGAAATAAATAGAACACCTCCAAAAACGCAAGCAGCTTTGTTAGAAGCTATGCAAGAGCGTTCTGTTACGGTTGCCGGACACCATTATAAATTAGCAAAACCATTTTTTGTATTAGCAACTCAAAATCCAATTGAGCAGGAGGGAACTTATCCTTTACCCGAAGCACAATTAGATAGGTTTATGTTTTCTATAGAGTTAACATACCCTTCTTTTGAAGAAGAAATTGAAGTTGTTAAAAGTACAACTAACGATGAGTTTCCAAAATTAAACACTTTATTATCTTCAGAACAGATTAATGAATTTCAACATTTAATTCGTAGAATTCCTGTAACAGATAATGTTATTGAGTATGCTGTTAAGCTTGTTTCAAAAACACGACCTAAAGGTGAATACGCCACAGATTTAGTAAATAATTATGTAGATTGGGGTGCAGGCCCAAGAGCTTCACAAAATTTAATTTTAGGTGCAAAAGCGTATGCAGCGGTTAATGGAAAATATTCTCCAGATATTGAAGATGTACAAGCTGTAGCTTTTTCTATTTTAAGACATAGAGTAGTTAAAAACTACAAAGCAGAAGCAGAAGGTATTTCGGAAAAGAAAATTATTGAATCGTTATTCTAATTCAGTGTTTAATTCAAAAAAACTAAACATATTTCCACCATATTTTTTTGAATAGCTAAAACTAGGCAAATGATCTAGTTTTGTATGTTTTGAATGTTCTACAATTAAAACACCATTGTTATTTAAAAAATTGCTATCAAATACCAATTTTACAATATTTTCAAACTGTTCAATTTCAAAATTGTAAGGTGGATCAGCAAAAATAACGTCATATTTTCCTGAAGCTTTTCCTAAATATTTAAAAACATCACTTTTTATAGTATTAATATTTAAGTCAAGTTCGTTAGAAATTTGATTTATATATTTAACACAACCAAAATGAGCATCTACTGAAGTTATATTTTCAGTACCTCTAGAGGCAAACTCAAAACTTATGTTACCTGTACCCGAAAATAAGTCAAGTACTTGTATGTTATGGAAGTAATATAAGTTGTTTAGAATATTAAATAAGGCCTCTTTTGCCATATCTGTTGTTGGACGAACAGGTAGGTTTTTTGGAGCTGTTAAACGTTTACTTTTGAATTTTCCTGAAATAATTCTCATTAAATTATAATTGACTTAAAAGTGTATAGTATGAGTGTTTTGATAGTTCATTATTTAATAATGAAGGAAAGTTTTTAACTTCTAAAAACGAAATGTTTCTTATATATTGGTAACAAACAGTATAAAGTTCAGATTCTTTCTCAATTTCTCCAGATAATTTTAATTCAAATTCTTCTGGATTTAATTCTAATTGTTCAGCAGTAAATAATAGATAATAAATAAAATCTTCTTTAGTTTTAAAACTAAATTGATTGTATAATTGAAATTTAGTATTCTTTAAAATTACAAGTTCAAATGTATTGTTTAATACATTAATAAACATATAATCTTTATCGTTGTTTTTGTAGTTAACTAATATAGTTTCAATTAATCGAGTAGAAGAATGTTTAAAAACAAAAGTTCCATAAATGTCAATTAAAAAATTATTAATATTAACAAAGGGAATGTAGACATTAACAATATCTGAATTTTCAATTTCATCAAAAGTAACATAGTCATTTTCTAAAAGTTTAACAGAATATTTTAAATAACTTTCTAGGTTATCCTTGTCTAAAAATGGTTTTGGTACTTGCGTAATTAAATTATTGTAATGTGTAACTAATACAGATTTAAAATTTGATTTTAAAATAGTTTCTTTTTCAAATACGTCCTTTATAAAAACTAGATGTTGTTCTGGAGTAATTGTTGTATCATATTCTAATTCATACGAACTTAAAGCTACGATCTCTTTTTCATATGAGTTATAGATACAAAAAGAAAATCCATCCAAACTAATTTGGATGGATAGACTATTCTCATTTAGATTTTTTAAATCTATAGTATTATTAATCTTTTTTATCTCCTTTATCATAAAATGGAGGCCAGTTACCATCTTCACTAACTTCTGCTAAAGAACCAACTCTAAGAAACTCACCTTTTATTTCTTCACCACCAATTGCTTCTTTTTCTTGTTTAATTAAATTATAATCCATTCCTTTTAAAACGATAGCTTTATCAACTTTAATTTCAAATACAGGAGCTTTTAAACCAGCAATTTTTTCAATTACGCCAACTTCAATTTTGAATTTTTTACCTTCAGTTCCTGGAATATTCATCATGTTTTTATAATCTTTACCAACAAAATTAGCTCTTACATCTTTGTAGCCAACAGTGTCAACAATTCTTTCTTCAATTTCTTTAGTAATACCACCACCAAGACTAACTGTTTTTGGAACGTTTTTTACTTCAGTAACAGCAAATTTTGCAGTATCAATAAATTTAATTAAATCCTCTCCTTTAGCAGTGTATTTACCAGTTACTTGTTTGTGAGCAACTTCAGCATCTCTAATAATTTTCATATTTTCGATAACTTTTGCGTAACGTACTTTTTTCTCTTTATTAAATTTAACTGGTTTTTGAATTTCAAAATTAATTTTGTAAACTAAAAATGCTGCTAATGCAATTAAAATAATTGAAACTATCCAATGCAATTTTCTTGGAATGAAATTTACAATGAGGTAAGCTAATAAGCCTGTAACTACTATACCTGCAAGTATAATTAAAAATGTCATAATGTTATGTATTAAATTTTAGTGTCTATATACGCAAATCTACAAATTTTTTTCATTCAGAAAAACTTTTCAGTATAAAGTATTTGTATATTTGACATTTAATTTTGTAATGATAAAAACTCCATCTGAATTTAGAACTCAACTACTCGAAAAATTTCCATTTGAGCCTACTGTTTCTCAAGAAAATTTACTAAATAATTTAGCTGATTTTATTTTTGATAAAAACAACCAATCTTTATTTGTTTTAAAAGGGTATGCTGGAACAGGTAAAACTACTACTATAAGTACTGTGGTAAATAATTTATGGAGAGTAGGTGTTAAGGCAGTTTTGTTAGCACCAACCGGAAGAGCTGCAAAAGTAATTTCAAATTATTCTAAACGTAGTGCTTTTACTATTCATAAAAAAATATACCATCCCAAAAAAAATAGAGGAGGAGGCGTAGATTTTGTTTTGCAAACAAATAAACATACTAATACTATATTTTTTGTTGATGAAGCTTCTATGATTCCCGACGCTCCAAGTAATAGTAAATTGTTTGAAAACGGATCTTTATTGGACGATTTAATGTCTTATGTTTATTCAGGGCACCAGTGTAAGTTAGTTTTTATAGGTGATACAGCGCAATTACCACCTGTAAGGTTAAATATTAGTCCAGCTTTAGATGTTACTAAATTAGAATTAAATTATAATAAAGATGTTACAGAAATAGAATTAAGTGAAGTAATGCGTCAACATCAAGATTCTGGAATATTAACTAACGCAACTCAATTAAGAATGATTTTAGCTAATAACGGCTATTCAGATTTTCAGTTCGAATTAGGGTTTCCAGATTTAATTAGATTGGTAGATGGTTACGATATCCAAGATGCTATTAATACTGCGTACGATAATATAGGAGTAGAAGATACTGCATTTATAGTACGTTCAAATAAAAGAGCCAATCAATACAATCAACAAATACGAAGTAAAATTCGTGGACAAGAAAGTGAAATTTCTACTGGAGATTTTGTAATGGTTGTTAAAAATAATTACCATTGGCTTTCTGATTCGAGTGAGGCAGGTTTTATTGCAAATGGTGATATTTGCGAAATATTAGAAATTTTTAATTTTAAAGAGCTTTATGGATTTAGATTTGCTGAAGTTAAAGTTAGAATGATTGATTATCCTAATCAAAAACCATTTGAAACAGTTTTATTATTAGATACGTTAACGTCTGAAACACCTTCTTTATCTTATGAAGATTCTAATAGATTGTATCAAGAAGTTTTAAAAGATTTTGCTGATGAAAAGGCGAAATACAAGCAGTTATTAGGCGTTAAAAAAAGCAAGTATTTTAATGCTTTACAAGTAAAATTCTCTTACGCAGTTACGTGTCATAAATCACAAGGAGGTCAGTGGAAAACCGTTTTTATTGAACAACCTTACTTACCAGATGGGCAAAATATAGAATATTTACGTTGGCTATATACTGCAATAACTAGAGCTCAAGAAAAAGTTTACCTTATTGGATTTAAAGATGAATTTTTTATTGAATAGTAAAAGGTAAGTTAAAGTAAAATTTAGAACCTATATTTTCGGTGCTTTCAACCCAAATTTCACCACCTAATAATTCAACATACGCTTTACTAATAGATAACCCTAAACCTGTTCCTTGCCTAGCATATTTATTTTCAATATCAGCTTGTATAAATCTATCAAAAACTACTTTCTGGCTTTCTATAGGTATTCCAATTCCAGTGTCTTCAACATAAAATTCAATATAAGAATTATTATTTTGTGTTTTTAAATTGTAGCCTAATTCTATAGTACCATTATCTGTATATTTAATAGCATTTTTTACCAGATTTGTTAAAATAGCGTAGAATTTTTCTAAATCGGTAGCTATATAAGATTTATTAGAATTTAAAGTTTTAGATATAATTAAAGTTAAATTTTTAGCTTTAGCTTCAGGTTTAAAAAAATCGTAAATACTATCTATTTGTTGATTAAAATTTACGTTTGAAATTGATTTTTCTATCAGTTTTGCTTCAATTTTTGAAATATCAATTAAATTGTTAATTAAATTTAACATACGTTCACCGCTTTTTTCAATTACGTGAATGTATTTTTCTTTTTTAGCTTCAGATAAATTTGGGGTTTTTAATAGGTCTGAAAAACCTAAAACACCATTCATAGGAGTTCTAATTTCATGACTAATATTTGCTAGAAATGCAGTTTTTAATCGTTCATTTTTTTCAGCTTCATCTTTAGCTTTTATTAAATTTTTTTCAGCAATTTTTCTTTGTTCAATTTCATATGCAAGTGCTAATTTTTTTCCTAAATGATTTACAATTTGTTTTAGTTCATTAGCAAGTGCGTTGCTAAATTCATTCCTTCTTCCTAAAATTAAAATTCCGTAACTACTTAAATTGTATGCGTAGTAATTAGAATTTTCAAAATAAAATGTAGAAAAAGGTAAATTATTAATAGGGTTTTCAATAAAATAGGCTTTTACTTTTTCCCAACCATTGGATTTTTTTGCAACATACGGAAACAATACAATTTCAGAGTAGTTATGTTTTGTTTTTTTTAATGCTCCTGCAATAAAACAATTTAATTTTCTTAAATATACAGGAAGACTTTCTTTTAATATTTGAGTTTCATTACTCTCGTTGTCTGAACTAAAAATTAGTTCCATTAACATTTCAGTTTGAAGATTTCGTTCTACCATATTGCCATAACAATTGTTTTGTTATAAATTTCTAAAAAAGAATTTCCAGTATTTGCAATTTCGCCAATTCCTAAAATACCAGAGGTTAAACCTTTATTCTCAATAATTTCTAATTCTTTATTAAATTCATTACCCATAAAAAGCGCTCTAGATATACAATCAACACAAAAAACAGTATGTATTGGTTTGTTTTGCCAATTATTAATAGAGTTATCAATAGCAGTAGCGGCGCTTTTTAAAAGTGAGTTTGTGTTTCCATGAAGTACTTCGATGTACTCACCTTGTTTTATAGAAGAAACAAAATGTATGTTGTTATTTACAATTTTAAATGGATCTCTAACTACTTTTTCTGCTTCAATTTTAGATATTCCTAAAGGATAAGATTTTGCTATTTCAAAAAAATTAAAATTGTTAAATGTTTTTTTAGAATGTTTTTCAACAATGTTTTTATAAACTTTAAAAGCAGGTTCCCAATTAATACTTTTCACTTCATTTTTAAATGTTTCTGTAGCTTTTAAAGGTTTTGATATTGGTTTCCAACCATGCGCAACACCTATTGCAACTTCTTTTTTAGCCCAACCAATTACAGCAACATTTTTATGAATGCCAGAATTATTATAAATACATGGAAAAGATTCAAAATTTAATGATCCTGCTCCGGCACCAATATATGTAGGGTTTACACCAAAAAAATTAAAAAGAGATTGAATAAATAAACGTTTACTTTTACCCAAAGCATCAAAAAATACAAATAAAGAGCTAGATGTGTCTGTGGAGTGTTTTTGCACTTCTTCTAATTGCTTAAGTATTGAATCTTGTGAATCAGAAAGTTTTATTATTTGCGTATTTAATTTAAACTCCAATGGAATAATTAAAGTTCCAGTTTTTTTACGTTTACCTTTAAAAATTAGTTCGGGAAAAACTCCTCCAATTATAGGTTTTGAAAATTTTTGAAGTATAGGTTCTAATAAAGTATCCGAAAATTTATCAGTATCAGCCATAAAAAGTAAAACAGATTTAACCGTTTTGTCACGTTCAAATCTATTTAAGCTTTTATGAAGTTTGTCAATGTTGTCTGAGTTTAGTAGGTATAGCTCATCCATATTTTTAATATATTTTATTCTTTAGAAAATTTAGGGTTAAATATTTTTAAAGATAATATTATTTATTTAATACAATTTTTTTACCCAAACATATCCATTCCAGGAATATTAGGCATTCCATTTTTTGCAGCGGCAGCTAATTCAGTTTCACTAATTTCATTTGCTCTAGAAAGCGCTTTATTTAATGCTATAATTAAGTAGTCTTCAATTTCTTCTTTATCAGTAATATTTTCATCAATAGAAATGCTTCTAACTTGTTTATTAGCAGTAACACAAACTTTAACTTGTCCGTTAGCAGAAGTTTCATCAATTAAAATAGTATCTAATCTTTTTTTTGTCTCTTCAATTTTTTGTTGAGCTTCTTTCAATTTGCCCATCATTCCAGATAAATCACCAAACATTTGTATATTTTTTAACTTGTTACGTTGACAAATATAGTATTTTTGAAAAATTATTAATGAAAAAAATTGAGATCATGAAAGTTGCCACTTATATATGCGTTTTAAGTCTTATTTTTGCTACTTCGTGTAAAAAAACCGAATCACAAATGAAAAATAACGCTGCAAAACCACCAATTGCTGAAAAAACACCAAAAAAATTAGAGATACATGGAGATGTTAGAATTGATGATTATTTTTGGATGCGTTTAACGGATGAGCAAAAAAATGCTGAAGTTAAAGATGCTCAAACACAAAAAGTGTACGATTATTTAAATGCTGAAAACAATTATTTTGAGGCAAAAACAAAGCACACTCAAAAATTTCAAGAAAATTTATTTGAAGAATTAAAAGGAAGAATTAAAGAAGATGATGAATCTGTTCCTTATAAAAAGAATAATTATTTTTACATTACTCGTTATGAAAAAGGAAAACAATATCCAATTCATACTAGAAAATTTCAAAGCTTAAACGCTGAAGAAAAAATATTGTTCGATGTAAACGAATTAGCAAAAGGGCACAGTTATTTTAAACTTTCAGGCATTTCTGTAAGTCCAAATAATAAAATTGCGGCATTTGGAATTGATACAATAAGTAGAAGACAATATACACTTCAATTTAAAAATATAGAAACGGGTGAACTTTATCCAGAAAAAATTGAAAACACAACAGGCGGAGCTGCTTGGGCAAATGATAATAAAACAATTTTTTATACTCAAAAAAATCCAACAACGTTACGTTCAGAAAAAATATTTCGCCATGTTTTAGGTACAAACCCTTCTGAAGATGTTGAAGTGTTTCATGAAGATGAAGAAACCTACGGTTGTTATGTTTACAGAACAAAATCTAAAAAGTACATTATAATAGGTTCATCGAGTACTGTTTCAACAGAATATAGATTTATTAGTACTGAAAATCCTACGGAAGATTTTAAAATATTTCAAGAACGTGAACGCGATTTAGAATATAGTATAGCACACTACGGAACAGATTTTTATGTGTTGACTAATAAAGATAATGCTACCAATTTTAAATTAATGAAGGTGAATGAAAACTCAACTTCAAAAGAAAATTGGGTAGATGTAATTCCGCATAGAGAAGATGTTTTAGTAGAAGATATTTCAGTTTTTAAAGATTTTTTAGTGCTTGAAGAACGTATAAATGGTTTGTGTAAAATAAGAATTAAGCGTTGGGATAATACAGAAGACTATTACATGCCTTTTAATGAAGAAGCTTATTCCGCTGGAGTTTATGGAAATCCAGAATTTGACACCAATATTATTAGATACGGTTATAATTCTATGACAACACCTAGTTCTGTTATAGATTACAATGTAGATGATAAAACAAAAGAAATAAAGAAAGAGCAAGAAGTTTTAGGAGGTAAGTTTAATAAAGAAAACTATAAAAGTGAAAGACTTTGGGCAAACGCTACCGATGGTACAAAAATTCCAATTTCATTAGTATATCATAAAAACACTAAATTATCTGAAAGCACACCATTATTATTATATGGTTATGGATCTTATGGTTATACAATAGATGCTGGTTTTAGTTCAACACGTTTAAGTTTATTAGATAGAGGTTTTGTTTTTGCAATTGCGCATGTTAGAGGAAGTGAATATTTAGGAAGAAAATGGTACGAGAACGGAAAATTATTAGATAAAAGAAATACGTTTACCGATTTTATAAACTGTGCTGAATTTTTAATAGATAAAAAGTATACATCAGCAAACCATTTGTATGCAAGTGGAGGATCTGCAGGTGGTTTATTAATGGGAGCTATTATTAATATAAATCCAGAATTGTTTAACGGTGTAATTGCTTCTGTACCTTTTGTTGATGTTGTTACAACTATGTTAGATGAAACAATTCCATTAACAACCGGTGAATATGATGAGTGGGGAAATCCAAACGAAAAGGAATATTACCAGTATATGAAATCTTATTCTCCATATGATAATGTGAAGGCTCAAAGTTATCCAAATTTATTGGTAACAACTGGTTTACACGATTCGCAAGTGCAATATTTTGAACCAGCAAAATGGGTAGCCAAGTTACGAGATTTTAAAACAGATAGTAATTTGTTATTGCTTCATACAAATATGGAAACAGGTCATGGAGGAGCTTCTGGACGTTTTGATGCTTTAAAAGAAATAGCTAGAGACTATACCTTTATACTAGACCTAGAAGGAAAAGTAGAACTTTAAAAATAAATTATTAAATTTGCATGTTATTAAATAATTCAATTTTTGAATTTTTAATATTTGAATTTAAAATTATAAAATGATAGAAAATACAAGTATTTGTAAAAATATTTTAGAACTTGTAGGAAACTCTCCTCTTATACAATTAAATAAAATTACCCAACATATTCCAGGTAGTTTTTATGCTAAATATGAAGCTTACAATCCAGGGCATTCTATGAAAGATAGAATTGCACTTCATATTATAGAAGAAGCAGAGAAACAAGGAATTTTAAAACCAGGAAATACAATTATTGAAACCACTTCAGGTAATACTGGTTTTAGTTTAGCTTTAGTAAGTATAATAAAAGGTTATAAATGTATTTTAGCAGTTAATTCAAAAGCATCTGCAGGGAAAATTAATATGCTAAAAGCAATGGGAGCAAAAGTTTATGTTTGTCCTGCTCATGCCAAAGCAGACGATCCAAGATCGTATTATTCTGTTGCAAAAAGATTGCATGAAGAAACTGCAAATTCAGTATATATTAATCAATACTTTAATCAATTAAATATTGAAGCGCATTACAATACAACAGGACCTGAAATTTGGAAACAAACTAACGGAAAAGTAACTCATATTGTTGCAGCTAGTGGAACTGGAGGAACTATATCTGGAGTTTCAAAATATATAAAAGAACAAAACCCAAATGTTAAAATATTAGGAGTAGATGCTTTTGGTTCTATTTTGAAAAAATTTCATGAAACAGGTGAATTTGATAAAAATGAAATTTACCCTTATAGAATTGAAGGTTTAGGAAAAAATTTGATTCCTACAGCAACTGATTTTAATGTAATTGATGTTTTTGAAAAAGTAACAGATGAAGCAGCTGCACATAAAGCAAGAGAGTTAGCCATAACAGAAGGATTGTTTACAGGTTATACTAGTGGCGCAGTTGTGCAAGCCGCATTACAATATGGTGAAAAAGGCATATTTAATGAAAATTCTAATGTAGTTTTAATTTTACCCGATCACGGTTCTCGATATATGGAGAAAATTTATAGTGATGATTGGATGAAAGAGCAAGGCTTTTTTGATTCTCAAACCAAAGAAAATGAGGTAGTTGAATACATAAAATAGTTTTGTAAAAATATTTTTAAAAAGAGGTTTCATATGAAACCTCTTTTTTTGTTATGTTCATTTGAAAACCCAAAAAAAAAGACGTAATTTGTAGTCTTGTAAAAAAGGATGTAATTAACTTTTTTTTGCACAAACACATATTATAATGAGAGATTTATTTGATAGAATAATTAAAGATAAAGGTCCTTTAGGAAAATGGGCTGAAAAAGCTGAAGGTTACTATGTTTTTCCAAAATTAGAAGGTGAAATTTCTAATAGAATGAAATTTAATGGAAAAGATGTAATTACGTGGAGTATAAATGACTATTTAGGATTAGCGAATCACCCAGATGTTAGAAAAGCAGATGCTGAAGCAGCAGCTGAATATGGTATGGCTTATCCAATGGGAGCTAGAATGATGTCTGGACACACAAAGTATCATGAACAACTTGAAAAAGAATGTGCAGAGTTTGTAAATAAAGAATCTGCATATTTAGTGAATTTTGGATATCAAGGAATGGTATCTGCAATTGATGCTTTAGTTTCTAAAAACGATGTAATTGTATATGATATTGATGCTCATGCTTGTATTATTGACGGTGTACGTTTACATCCAGGTAAACGTTTTACTTTTCAACATAACGATATTGAAAGTTTAGAAAAAATGCTTGGTAGAGCAACTAAAATCGCGAATGAACATGATGGTGGTATTTTAGTTATTTCAGAAGGTGTTTTTGGAATGAGAGGAGAGCAAGGTAAGTTAAAAGAAATTGTTGAACTTAAGAAAAAATATAACTTTAGATTATTAGTTGATGATGCTCATGGCTTTGGAACTTTAGGTGAAAATGGTAGAGGAGCAGGCTTTGAACAAGGTGTTCAAGATGATATTGATGTATATTTTGCAACTTTCGCAAAATCTATGGCAGGTATTGGAGCATTTTTCGCAGCAGATAAAGATATTATTCAATATTTACAATACAATATGCGTTCTCAAATGTTTGCAAAATCTTTACCAATGCCAATGGTAAAAGGTGCTTTGAAACGTTTAGATATGATTAGAACTTCTCCAGAATTGAAAGATAAGCTTTGGGAGAATGTAAATGCACTTCAAAACGGATTAAAAGAAAACGGATTTGATATTGGAAATACAAATACTTGTGTAACACCAGTATTTTTAAAAGGTGATATACCAGAAGCAATGGCAATGGTTAATGATTTACGTGAAAACTATGGGATTTTCTGTTCTATTGTTGTATATCCAGTAATTCCAAAAGGATTAATTATTTTACGATTAATTCCAACGGCAACTCATACTTTAGAAGATGTAAAAGTAACAATTGAATCATTCTCTGCTATTCGAGCTAAATTAGAAGGTGGTATTTATAAAAGAATTGCAGCTGCAATGATGCAACAATAAAAATAAATAAGAATAAAAAAAAGCCTTTGAATTATAATTCAAAGGCTTTTTTTTATAATTAAAACTTTTAATATCCTTCAGAAATATTATTTAAAGCATTTTTATTCGTAATTTTTATTTTTTTCCCAGATAAATCAATTACTTGATCTTTCTTTAAATTAGAAAGTAATCGAATAGCAGATTCAGTAGCTGTTCCAATAGTGTTAGCAATTTCTTCTCTAGTTAATATAACATCTATATAACCTTCTTTATCAGTACCAAAAATATTTTCTAAATGAAGTAAAGTTTCAGCTAATCTATCTTTTACAGGTTTTTGAGCCATTTGAGATATAGATGTGTTAGCTTCGTTTAATTGATGTGAAATATTCTTCATTAAACTTAAAGAAAATTGTGAATTCTGTCTAATCATATCTAAAATATCTCCTTTAGGAATAAAGCATACATGCATATCTTCTAAAGCCGTAACATTTAAACCAACAGGCTCATCACTTAAAATTGATCTATGACCTAATATATCTCCTCCTTTTACAAATTTTATAATTTGCTCCTTACCATTAGTGTTTAATTTTGTTAACTTACACTTTCCATCCTTTATACAGTAAAGCCCATTAATTGTGTGACCTTCTGTCATTAAATTTTCTCCTTTTTTTATAATAAGAGAAGTTTTATGTTCAGAAAAGTTTTCCAATTCATCATGATTAAGTTTATGTAATGAATTAAAACGCTTTATAATACATTGTGTACATTTTGACATATAAAAATTGCTAATTATAGTAATTACACAAATGTACAAAATTTAATGATATTTGTCATATTTATACCGTAATAAATCAATAAATTTGTAAAAAACTAAACACTAATTAATTGAGTAATTGTTATCATTGCGGTGCAGATTGTGGTAAAAAACCAGTAAAATTTAATAATAAGGAATTTTGCTGTAATGGTTGTAAAACTGTATACGAAATTTTAAATGCAAATGAGCTAACTTGTTATTACGATTTAGAGGCTACACCTGGAACTATACCTACAGAAATACAAGGAAAATACAATTATTTAGATAATGAAGAAATAATTGAAAAGTTAGTAGAATTTAATGATGGAGAAACATCTGTAGTAGAACTTTACATTCCTAGTGTACATTGTAGTTCTTGTATTTGGGTTTTAGAAAATTTATCTAAATTAAATGAAGGCGTAACAACTTCATTAGTTAATTTTCCCAAAAAAACTGTAAGAATTACATTTAAAAATGAGATTACAAGTTTAAAGAGTATTGTTGAATTAATGACCTCTATTGGTTACGAACCTTATATAAGTTTAGAAGATGCTGATTCAAAAAAACATAAAGTAGATAAAACACTTATTTATCAAATTTCTATTGCGGCTTTTGCTTTTGGAAATATTATGCTATTATCCTTTCCAGAATATTTTCAGGTAGATGAGTTTTGGTTAGATAAATACAAGTATGTTTTTCGTGGATTAATGTTGGTTATGGCAATACCAGTAGTATTCTATTCTGCAAAAGATTATTTTATTTCAGCTTACAAAGGTTTAAAACATGGTATTTTAAATATTGATGTACCAATTTCTATAGGAATAGCAGTACTATTTATTAGAAGCACAGTTGAAGTACTTTTTGATTTAGGTTCTGGTTTTTTTGATAGCTTATCAGGTTTAGTATTCTTTTTACTTCTTGGTAAATTTTTTCAGCAAAAAACCTATAATTTTTTATCATTTGAGCGCGATTACAAGTCTTACTTTCCAATAGCAGTTACAAAAATATTGAATAATGAAGAAAAAAATATACAAGTAAAAGATATTAAAAAAGGCGATAGGTTGCTAATTAGAAATGAAGAACTAATTCCAGTTGATGGTATTTTAATAAATGGGAATGCCGCATTAGATTATAGTTTTGTTACAGGGGAATCCATTCCTGTTACAAAAAAATCTGGTGATAAATTATTTGCAGGAGGTAAACAAACAGCAGGAGCAATTGAAATGGAAGTTATTAATACTATTTCACAAAGTTATTTAACACAATTATGGAGTAATGATGTTTTTAATAAAAGTGAAGATTTCACCATTAAAAATTTAACAGATACCATTAGTAAATATTTTACAATTGCTATTTTAAGTATTGCGTTAGTTGCAGGTGTTATTTGGTATTTTATAGATTCATCAATGGCTATAAATGTAGTAACAGCTGTTTTAATAATTGCTTGTCCATGCGCTTTAGCCTTATCTAGTCCATTTGCATTTGGAAATATGTTACGAATTTTTGGTTATAAAAAATTCTATTTAAAAAATGCCGAAACTATTGAAAACCTTTCTAAAATAAGTACAATAATATTTGATAAAACAGGAACAATTACAACAAATGATAATTCTAAAATAAATTATGAAGGAGAAATATTAACTTCAGAAGAATTATCACATATAAAAACTGTTTTAAGAGCATCAAACCATCCTTTAAGTAGAAGTTTGTATTGTTTTATTTCAATAGATAGTTTAGAAGAGAAACCAACTAATTTTGAAGAAATATTAGGTAAAGGTATTGTTGCACAAATTAAAGATGCTTCTATTAAATTAGGCTCTGCAAGTTTTTTAAATATTGAAGCTAAAAGTACAAATGAAACAGCTATTCATATTGAAATAGATGCAATATATAAAGGCTCCTTTGTGTTTCATAATAGTTATAGAGAAGGTACAAAAAGGGTTTTTGAAGAATTATCTAAAAAATATAAACTTGTAATTCTATCTGGAGATAATGAAGGAGAAAAAGCATATTTAGAAAAAATATTACCTAAAAACACACAATTTAAATTTAATCAAAAACCTGAAGACAAACTGCAATTTATAAAGGAACTTCAAAAAAATGGAGAACACGTGTTAATGATTGGAGACGGGCTAAATGATGCTGGTGCATTAGCACAAAGCAATGTTGGAATTGCAATATCTGAAGATGTAAATGTTTTTTCACCTGCTTGTGATGCAATTCTAGATGCAAAACTTTTTAACAAGTTACCAACATTTTTTGAGTTATCTAAAAAAACAATAAGTGTAATAAAATATAGTTTTATCTTTTCATTTTTGTACAATATAATAGGACTGTATTTTGCATTAACAGGTCAACTAACACCAGTTGTTGCAGCTATTTTAATGCCTTTAAGTTCTATTAGTATTGTGGTTTTTGTAACTATTCTCACAAATTGGATTTCTAAAAAATTATAAATTCGTTTTATTAGATGAAATAAATGACTATTTTTATATGATAATTGTCATTTTATTTGTCTTATGATAATTATATGTTTGTAAAATTAAATAAAAATTACTCTTAACTAAAAAATGGAAGTTGTCTACATTACAATAGGCGTAAGTATTATTGTAGCCGTATTTTTCTTTATTATTTTTATAAAGTCCGTTAAATCTGGACAATATGAAGACACATATACACCTTCAGTGCGTATGTTGTTTGATGATGAATTAGTTACAGAGCCAAAAAAAGAAACTAAAGAGAACAAGCAAACAGATAATAAATAAAAATTAACAATTAACAATTAATCAAACACGTATGGAAAAAGAACAGTTTTATTATGACAATAAAGTCGTAAAAATGTTTCTTTGGGCTACAATTCTATGGGGAGTTGTAGGTATGTTAGTAGGGCTTATAGTTGCCTTGCTATTTGTTTTCCCAGGATTATTAGAATTTACAGGATCAGAAAATGCAATTTCGTGGTTAAGTTTTGGTCGATTAAGACCTTTACATACCAACGCTGTAATTTTTGCCTTTGTAGGTAATGGAATTTTTTTAGGAGTCTATTATTCTACACAGCGATTGCTAAAAGCAAGAATGTTTAATGATGTATTAAGTAGAATACATTTTTGGGGGTGGCAAGCAATTATTGTTGCGGCAGCTATTACACTACCATTAGGTTTTAATTCATCTAAAGAATATGCAGAATTAGAATGGCCAATAGATATTGCCGTTGTTTTAATTTGGGTTGTTTTTGGAATTAACCTTATTGGAACTATTTTAAAACGAAGACAGAGACATATTTATGTTGCTATTTGGTTTTACATAGCAACACTAGTAACTATTGCTGTTCTTTACATATTTAATAACCTTGAAATGCCAGTAACAGGATTTAAAAGTTATTCTGTTTACGCAGGTGTACAAGATGCATTAGTACAATGGTGGTATGGCCACAATGCAGTAGCATTCTTTTTAACAACACCAATTTTAGGTTTAATGTATTATTTTGTTCCTAAAGTAGCTAATAGACCAGTTTACTCGTATAGACTTTCTATTATACACTTTTGGACATTAATTTTCTTATATATTTGGGCAGGACCACACCATTTATTATATACAGCTTTACCAGGATGGGCACAAAATTTAGGTACTGTGTTTTCTGTAATGTTAATTTTCCCTTCTTGGGGAGGTATGATTAATGGATTGTTAACGCTGCGTGGAGCTTGGGATAAAGTGCGTGAAAATCCAATATTAAAATTCTTTGTAGTTGGTATTACTTGTTATGGTATGTCAACTTTTGAAGGACCAATGTTATCTTTTAAAAACTTAAATGCAATTGGACATTATACCGATTGGATTGTAGGTCACGTGCATATTGGTGCATTAGGTTGGAATGGATTTATGATTGCAGGTATTGTTTATTGGTTAGCTGAAAAGCTATGGAAAACACCATTATATTCTAGAAAATTAGCAAATACACACTTTTGGTTAGGAACATTAGGTATTATGTTTTATGCTATTCCATTATATGTTGCTGGATTTACACAAGCATTTTTATGGAAACAATTTAACCCAGATGGAACACTAATTTATGGTAACTTTCTAGAAACTGTAACTCAAATTATACCAATGTATATGATGCGTGCAGTAGGTGGAACTTTATACGTTACAGGTTTTATTTTATTAGCATATAATGTTATTAAAACAGCAAAAGCAGGTTCTGTTGTTGAAGATGAATTAGCAGAAGCAGCACCATTGAAAAAAATTAGTGGTCAACGTATTGCAGGTGAAGGATGGCACACTTGGTTAGAACGAAGAACAGTTTTGTTTACAATTTTAACAACAATAGCTATATTAATAGGAGGTTTAGTAGAAATTGTACCATTAATAATGGTGAAATCAAATGTAACAACTATTGAAAGTGTGAAACCTTATTCACCTTTAGAATTAGAAGGAAGAGATATTTATATTAGAGAAGGTTGTAATAACTGCCACTCTCAAATGATTCGTCCTTTCCGTTCGGAAGTTGAACGTTATGGAGAGTATTCAAAAGCAGGTGAATTTGTATATGATTTTCCATTCCTATGGGGATCAAGAAGAACAGGACCAGATGTTCATAGAATTGGAGGGAAGTACAACGATAATTGGCATTTTAATCACATGCTAGATCCACGTTCAACTTCACCAGGTTCAATTATGCCTCGTTATTCTTGGTTAATTAAAGATGACTTAAATGCATCAGATTTAGAAAAGAAAATGAAAGGTTTAGTTAAGCTTGGAGTTCCTTATAGTGATGAAGATATCGCTAATGCTAAACAAACGTTGTTAACTCAAGCAAAAGAAATTGAAAATAACTTGCGTCAAGATCCAGAATTTGTTACAAATTATGGAAACAGTAATATTCAAAATAAAGAAATTACTGCAGTAATAGCTTACTTACAACGTCTAGGTACAGATATAAAAGTAAATTCAAGTACAGCATTAAAATAAAAGATTATGCTAAAGTTTATTAAACATAATTTATCAGGTATTGATGGAGTTGAAATATATCCAATTATTTCACTTCTATTATTTTTCACTGTATTTGTATTAATGTTAATTTTTGTATTTAAATTACCAAAAAAAAATATTGATGAAATAAGCCAATTGCCTTTAGATAATACAAACAATAAAGAAATTGACAATGAGTAAAAAATCAGAAAATATATCGGGTTGGAAAAAGTTCATGAAATCCATGACTAAAGCCCACGAGTTAGGAACAGAAGAAGATATCATGTTAGACCATGATTATGATGGAATTAAAGAATTAGATAATGTTTTACCACCATGGTGGTTATATGGTTTCTATATAACTATAATAATTTGTGTATTTTATTATATAGCAGTTTTAGGATTTGGTTGGTGGAATCAATACGATGAATTAACAGCTGAATTAGAAACAGCTAAAATCGAAATACAAGCATATAAAGATGCAAATCCAGAATTGTTTGACGATTCAAATATTGTAGCTTTAACTGATGCTGAAAGTATAGCAAAAGGAAAAGAACTATTTGCTACAAAAACATGTACAGCTTGCCATTTAGCAGATTTAGGTGGTAGTATAGGGCCTAATTTAACTGATAATAAATGGATTTTAGGTGGTGGTGTTAAAAATATATTTAACACCTTAACTAATGGAGGTAGACCTGGTAAAGGTATGATTGCATGGGAAAGTACCATTAGTAGACAAGAAAGAATAGAATTAGCTAGTTATATTATTTCAATGCAAGGATCTACTCCAGCAGCTCCAAAAGCACCTGAAGGTGATATAACTTGGCCAGAATAGTAATTTATAAAAGCACATTTTAGTCTACTAAAACTGTGCTTTAATTTTTTAGTTAGTAGTAATTAGGCTGTTATTTTAATTATTTGTCACTTTTGTATCTTAATAATTATAAGATAAGATTATTTTTGTATGTGGCAAAAAATTAAAGTTTCAGCCTTTTATTTAATATTATAAGAATGCAAAAAAACGAAAAATTTAGAGATTCAATCGGAACCATTGATGAATCAGGTAAACGTAACTTTATTCATCCAAAAAAACCTAAAGGGAAGTTTTACAAGTATAGAACTTATGTAAGTTGGGTATTAATTACATTTCTGTTTGTTGCTCCATTTATTAAAATAAAAGGAAATCAGTTTTTGCTATTTAATGTACTAGAAAGAAAATTCCATATTTTTGGTTTTCCTTTTTGGCCACAAGATTTTCATCTATTGGTTATATCAATACTTTTAAGTGTTGTTTTTGTTATATTGTTTACAGTTGTTTTTGGAAGAATTTTTTGCGGTTGGATGTGTCCACAAACTATTTTTATGGAAATGATTTTTCGTAAAGTAGAATATTTAATAGAAGGAGATAGGTCTAAACAAATAAAATTAGATAAGCAACCTTGGAATGCTGAAAAAATTAGAAAGAAAGTTCTAAAATGGTTTGTATTCTTTTTAATCTCATTTCTTATAGCCAATGTATTTTTAGCATATTTAATAGGAGGTGATGAAGTATTACAATACGCAATTGAAGGACCTATGGCTCATGTTGGTACTCTAATTAAATTATTAATTTTTACAACTGTATTTTATTTTGTTTTTGCTTGGTTTAGAGAACAAGTATGTATTATTGTTTGTCCATATGGAAGGTTACAAGGCGTACTTTTAGATAATAAATCTATTAACGTAGCTTACGATTTTGTTAGAGGAGAAAATGAAGCAGGTAGAAAAAAAATTAAAAAAGATGAAGATAGAGATGCTTTAGGACATGGAGATTGTATAGATTGTAAACAATGTGTGCAAGTTTGTCCAACAGGAATTGATATTAGAAACGGAACTCAATTAGAGTGTATTAATTGTACTGCTTGTATTGATGCTTGTGATGCAATTATGGAGAAAACTGGCTTTGAAAAAGGATTAATTAGATATGCGTCAGAAGATAATATTGAAAAAAAGGAAAAATTTAAATTTACCGCTAGATTAATTGCATATTCTGGAATACTTACAATATTAGCAGTTGTTTTAGTAACAATGTTATTTTTACGTAATGATGTTGAAGCAACTATTTTGCGTTTACCTGGTCAAACATTTCAATCAACACCAACAACAATTAAAAACATTTATACGTTTAAGTTAATAAATAAAACTACTGAAGAAATAAAAAATGTAGAATTAAAATTAACTTCTCATAAAGGTAAAGTTGTACTAGTTGGGGGAGAATTAACAGTACCTAAACAAGGATTAAAAGAAGGGACTATATTTGTTGAGATTGATAGAAAAGACTTAAATTCGTCTAAAGAAGAATTAGAGTTTGGGGTATATTCTGGAGGAAAATTAATTGAAACAACTTCAACAAACTTTATGGGACCATTAAAAATAAAATAAATGAAACAATCAAAATAGCAATTAAGTAGTATAAAATTAATTGTATTGATGTTCCATGTGACCTTTGAAAAACAATAAAAATAAACACATGAAATTTAGAATTAGTTGGCCAATGGGTATAACAATTGCATTAGTTGCATTTGTTATATTTATATTATCTTTTGTATTTAAAGTTACTTTTTTAGATGAATATAACCATCAGTTAGTATCTGAAGATTATTATAAAGATGAATTAAATTATCAACAAGAAATTGATAAATTAAATAATGCTGTAGAGTTAAAACAAAATGTATTAATAGAGAAAACAGTAGAAGGATTATCTATAATTTTTCCTTCAGAATTTAATCCTAAAGAAATTACAGGAAAAATTTATTTTCAAAGACTATCTAATAGTAAAATTGATTTTGAGTTACCAATAAAATTAGAAACAAACACTGTTTTAATTAAAAATCAAGATTTAGTTGAAGGAAAGTGGAATGTTAAAATTGAATGGAAAGCTAAAGAAAAAGAGTATCTATTAAAACAAAAAATTAACTATTAATTTATGCTTTGGACAGCATTAGTTTTGGGTTTGGTTGGAAGCTTTCATTGTTTAGGAATGTGCGGTCCAATCGCATTTGTTTTACCAGTTGACAGAAGCTCAAAATTTAGATTATTCTATCAAACATTTCTATATCATTTAGGTAGAATAATAAGTTACTCACTAATTGGAGTTCTATTTGGGTTTATTGGTAAAGGCTTGTATTTGGCTGGTTTTCAGCAACGTTTATCTGTTTTAATGGGTGTAATAATGATATTAGCCATTGTTTTACCAGTTTCGTTGTTAGGTAAATTTAATATAACAAAACCTATTTATGGGGTTATAGGTAAAGTAAAACAAAAGCTAGGACTCTATTTAAATAAAAAATCAAATAAAGCACTTTTTTTAATTGGATTTTTTAATGGATTTTTACCTTGCGGATTAGTGTATATGGCATTAATTGGAGCAATTTCTACAGGTAATTATTATACAGGAGCTTTATACATGGCCGTTTTTGGAATTGGAACAATTCCCTTAATGACAACGGCTATATTATTAGGAAATTTCGTAAATTTATCTTTAAGGAATAAAATACAAAAGGCTATACCAGTTTTTGTAGTTATTATTGGTTTATTATTTATATTGCGTGGATTAGGATTAGGAATACCTTATATTTCTCCTTCTGATGCAAAATTACAAATATCCAATAATCCGGCAGACTGTGTGCCTATTGAACAAAAAGACTAAATTTATGGGAAATGAAACTCCAAAACTTACTCGAGAAGATTTTTTAACATCTTCAACAAATAAAGGGTTAAGAAATATAATTGAACAAAAACAGATTTCATTAGATAAAGTAAATAGTAGACTTTTTTATGAAGAAGAATTAAGAAAACTTCAAATAGAGTTAGTAAAACTTCAACAATGGATTTCAAAAAATAAAAAAACTGTTGCTGTTATTTTTGAAGGAAGAGATGCAGCCGGAAAAGGAGGTAATATTAGAAGGTTTACAGAACATTTAAATCCAAGATCAATGCGCGTAGTAGCTTTAAATAAGCCTACAGAAGTGGAAAGAGGTCAGTGGTATTTTAGACGTTATATTAAACAATTACCTAATCCAGGAGAAATAGTATTTTTTGATAGAAGTTGGTATAATAGAGCTGTAGTTGAGCCTGTTATGGGGTTTTGTGATGAACATCAATATCATAATTTTATGGTTCAAGTCCCAGAATTTGAACACATGTTATACGAAGATGGTCTAATTTTAATTAAGTTTTGGTTTTCTATTTCAAAAGATGAGCAGTTGTCACGTTTTAATTCACGTATAGCTACTCCTTTAAAACGTTGGAAATTTAGTCCAGTTGATAGAAAAGGTCAAGAGTTATGGGATAGATATACGTATTATAAAGAGCAAATGTTTAGTAAAACTCATACAAGTTATAGCCCTTGGATTACCGTAAAAGCAAATGATAAAAAGGTAGCAAGGTTAGAATGTATTCGTTATGTATTATCACAATTTGAATATGATGGTAAACAGGAGGCACTAACAACAATTGCACCTGATCCAAATATAATTATGCGATATTTTCGTTCATCAAATCAAATAGATTAATTATGAGAGAAATTGAATTATCAGATGACGATGTTCAAATATTGAACACAAATAAAGGATTAAGAGCATTACTTTCTCGTAAACCATATAATATAGAGAAAGCGATTAGATATGTTAATTACGAAAAAAAACTGAAGAAATTACAGGTAGAGTTAATTCGTATGCAGCATTGGGCAATTGATGAAAATGAACGAATTATAGTATTATTTGAAGGTAGAGATGCAGCAGGTAAAGGTGGAGCAATACGTAGAATAACTGAAAGAATGAATCCTAGACATTTACGCATTGTAGCATTACCTCAACCAACTGAAGATGAGAGAAGCCAATGGTATTTTCAACGCTATGTTATGCAATTTCCAAAAGCGGGTGAGATAGTTTTTTTTGATAGAAGTTGGTACAATAGAGCTGTGGTTGAACCAGTAAATGGTTTTTGTACTAAAGAACAGCACGAAACGTTTATGAATCAAGTAAATGATTTTGAACGAATGATTGTTGAATCGGGTATTAGACTTGTAAAAATGTATATGTCTATTTCTAAACGAGAACAAGCAAAGCGTTTTGAAGAAATTAAAAATAATCCATTAAAGCAATGGAAAATGACTCCTGTAGATGAAAAGGCTCAAGAACTTTGGGATGTTTATACAGAATACAAAAATAAAATGTTTGAAGTAACAAAACATGGTAAAGTAAAATGGAAAATTATTAAAGCTAATAGAAAAACTTCTGCCAGAGTAAATGTTATTAATCATGTTTTAAAAAGTATTCCTTACGATAAAAATAAAGAGATATAAAAAAAAGCCTCGCAATTTGCGAGGCTTTTTTTTTACTATACTAAATTTAGTTACGTATTAATCTTCATGAACAATAACCCATTCACCTTTATTAATTAAAGGAATAGCTTGCTTATACTTTATTTTTTTACTTTCACCATTCATTACATTTTTAATAGTAATTATTTCATTTCTACCAATTTTACGTTCAGTACGTACAATAGTTTCAGTAACTTGTGGTTGTTGAGTTTGATTAGTTTGAGTTTGTTCCGAAGTATTTTTATAGTCTTCTTTACTTAATTGAACTTTTTCACGTTTTTGTTCTCTAGCTTGTGAAACTTGTTTAGAATCCTGAGATGGTAATTCACCCTTAAATAAAAACGAAAGTACTTCTTTATTAACCGTATCTAACATATTATTAAATAACTCGAACGATTCAAATTTGTAAATTAATAAAGGATCTTTTTGCTCATATGTAGCATTTTGAACAGATTGTTTTAATTCATCCATTTGACGTAAATGATCTTTCCAAGTATCATCAATTATTGCCAATGTAATGTTTTTTTCAAAATCTGTTACTAATCCTTTACCACTGGTTTCATAAGCTTCTTTTAGATTTGTAACAACTTTTAATTCTTTAGTACCATCTGTAAAAGGAACCACAATACGCTCATATCTATCGCCTTGAGTTTCATAAACATCTTTAATTACCGGATAGGCAGCTAGTGCGCTTCTTTCTAATTTATCTTTATAATGTTTGTATACAACATCAAATAATTCATCTATTAACTCTTGATCAGATTTTGATTTAAATTCTTCTTCAGTAAAAGGTGAACTTGTTGAAGAAAAACGAATTAGTTCAAACTCAAAGTTTGTGTAATCATTTGTTGGTTTATTTTCTCTAACTAGTAAATCACAAGTATCATACACCATATTTACAATATCTACTTGTAAACGGTCACCATCTAAAGCATGTCTTCTACGTTTATAAACAACTTCACGTTGAGAGTTCATTACATCATCATATTCTAACAATCGTTTACGAACACCAAAATTGTTTTCTTCTACTTTTTGTTGCGCACGTTCAATAGATTTGGTAATCATAGAATGTTGAATAACTTCACCTTCTTGTAATCCCATTCTATCCATCATTTTAGCGATTCTTTCTGAACCGAATAGACGCATTAGGTTATCTTCTAAAGAAACATAGAATTGAGACGATCCTGGATCTCCTTGACGACCGGCACGACCACGTAACTGACGGTCTACACGACGAGAATCGTGACGTTCTGTACCAATTATGGCTAAACCTCCAGCTGCTTTCACTTCATCACTTAACTTAATATCGGTACCACGACCAGCCATGTTTGTTGCAATAGTTACAACACCTGCATTACCTGCTTGCGCAACAATATCAGCTTCTTTTTTATGAAGTTTAGCATTTAATACGTTGTGTTGTATTTTTCTAATACCAAGCATTCTACCCAATAATTCTGAAATTTCAACAGAAGTTGTACCAACTAATACTGGACGACCTTCTTCAACTAGCTTTACAATTTGATCAATTACAGCATTGTATTTTTCACGCTTTGTTTTAAAAACTAAATCTTCTCTATCTTTTCTTAATAAAGGAACATTTGTTGGAATTTCAATAACATCTAATTTATAAATATCCCAAAATTCACCAGCTTCAGTAATCGCAGTACCTGTCATACCAGATAGTTTACGATACATTCTAAAATAATTTTGAAGTGTTACGGTAGCATAGGTTTGGGTAGCATCTTCAATTTTTACGTTTTCTTTAGCTTCAATAGCTTGGTGTAAACCATCAGAATATCTACGGCCATCCATAATACGACCTGTTTGCTCATCAACAATTTTAATTTTATCTTCCATTATTACATATTCCACATCTTTTTCAAAAAGGGTATATGCTTTTAATAGTTGATTCATAGTATGAATACGCTCACTTTTTATACTATAATCTCGGTATAATTCTTCTTTTTTGGCTGTATTTTCTTTTTTATCAGTAAATTCTGTATCTATTTTAGCAATTTCAGTACTTAAATCTGGTAAAATAAAGAATTCATCATTTTTATCATCTCCAGATAAGTAAGAAATACCTTTATCTGTTAATTCAATAGAGTTATTTTTTTCGTCAATTACAAAATACAATTCCGCATCAATTTTTGGCATTTCGCGGTTGTTATCTTGCATGTAGTAGTTTTCAGTTTTTTGAAGTAACTGTTTAACTCCTTCTTGACTTAAATATTTAATTAAAGCTTTACTTTTTGGAAGACCTCTAAAAACACGAAGCAGTAAAAATCCACCTTCTTTTGTATCACCTTCATTAATTAATTTTTTTGCTTCAGCTAAAACACTTGTTAAAAGTTGGCGTTGCATTGATACTAGTTTGTCAACACCTGGTTTTAATTCGTTAAACTCATGGCGATCAGCATTGGCAGTAGCTCCAGAAATAATTAAAGGTGTACGAGCATCATCGATTAATACAGAATCTACCTCATCTACAATAGCATAATTGTGTGGACGTTGTACCAAATCGTTTGGTGAGTGTGCCATGTTATCACGTAAATAATCGAAACCAAATTCGTTATTTGTACCAAAAGTAATATCTGAATTGTATGCTTTTCTACGTGCATCAGAATTTGGTTGGTGGTGATCTATACAATCAATACTTAAACCATGAAATTCGTAAATTGGTCCCATCCAAGCAGCATCACGTTTAGCAAGGTAATCGTTTACTGTTACAACATGTACACCACGTCCGGTTAATGCATTTAAGTATACGGGTAGGGTAGATACTAAAGTTTTACCTTCACCAGTCATCATTTCAGCAATATTACCTTGGTGTAAAACAGCACCACCAATTAATTGTACATCGTAATGTACCATGTCCCAAGTAACTTCTTTTCCTTGAGCATCCCATGTATTTGCCCAAATAGCATTTTCACCATCTAGAGTTACATTTTCTCTTTCTGCGGAAAGTTCTCTATCAAATGGAGTAGCGGTTACTGTAATAGTTTTATTTTCAACAAATCGTTTTGCAGTTTCTTTAACAACTGCAAAGGCTTCAGGCATAATGTCTTCTAAAACTTTTTCTGAAATTTGGTATACTTCATCTTCAAATTTATCAATTTCATTATAAATTTGTTCACGTCTATCAATATGTGTGTCTTCTTTATGTGCTTCTACTTTTAAATCAGTAATTTTTTTAGTTAGATCTTTTGTTGCTTCGGAAATTTTCTGTTTAAAATAAACTGTTTTATTCCGAAGTTCGTTATTTGAGAGATTTGAAATTTCTTGTTCAAATGCTGTAACTTGTTTTACAATAGGTTCTAATAATTTTAAATCTTTTTTATTTTTGTCTCCGACAAATATTTTAAGAACTGAATTTAATATGTTCATTTTTAGTAATATATGTTTTTTTATACTTAAATAATAAGTGTGTATGTTTATTTTTTGATAGTTAGCGAATTTAAACTTTTTTACAATGAAAAAGGTTTAAAATTAACTTAAATTTTTATGTTTAAAGCAAAAAAAAAGCCTCGATTTAGAGACTTTTTATTTTTTTAATGGTTTAATATTCATCTTCATTCCAAAGATAGTCATCTTCGGATGGGTAATCTGGCCAAATTTCCAAAATTGTTTCATAGTTTTCATCTTCATCTTCAACTTCTTGAAGGTTTTCAACTACTTCTAAAGGTGCTCCTGTTCTAATTGCATAATCAATCAATTCATCCTTTGTCGCTGGCCAAGGTGCATCTGCTAAATAAGATGCTAGTTCTAATGTCCAATACATAATTTTCGTATTAATTTTCTGCAAAAATAATTTTTTTACTTAAAAAGTCAAGTTTTTTCTTGTATTTTTTCAATAATAATAAGAACTTATTTTTTTTTCTCCGGAATCCACTTAATTTCTTCCGCTTTATTAATGTATGTCAACTTCCGTGCCAGTACAAAAAGATAGTCAGAAAGGCGGTTTAAATAGATTAAGATTTGTTCGTCTACTTTCTCCGTTTCATTGAGCATTGAGGCTATTCTTTCGGCTCTTCTACAGATACAACGTGCTATGTGACAAAATGACACTGAAGTATGTCCGCCAGGTAATACAAAATGAGTCATTGGGTCTAAACTTTCATTCATATTATCTATTTCATTTTCTAGAAGTTGAATAGATTCTGGATTTATTTTTTCAATTTTTAGCCTTTCTTTTCCACTTTTTAGAAATTCTTTTTCCGAAGGAGTTGCTAACATAGCACCAATTGTAAATAATTGCGTTTGGATTTTAATTAAAACATTTGATAAATGTTCTCCAATTTTTTGATCGCGTATTAATCCTATGTAAGAATTTAATTCATCAACGGTTCCGTAAGCTTCAATTCTAATATGGTGTTTTGAAACTCTAACACCACCAATTAACGCAGTTGTACCTTTATCTCCAGTTTTTGTATATATTTTCATTTAAATTTTTAATTAAATTCTTATTATAAAATGTTGTTTAACTTGTTCTTTTCTAAAAAAAACAATTCCCCAAAAGTACAAATCTATAGTTACAGTAACTTTTGGATGTTGTTTTATTATTTTCCAAGCCTCATTCATTTCCTCTGTCCAATTAATATCGTCAAAAATAATAAATGAATTGTTATGTATTGAATTTAAGCATTGTTCAAAATATGCTAGTGTAGTTTTTTTTTGATGATTACCATCAATATAAATAAAATCAAAATTACTATTTGATGTTGTTTTATGAAGTGTATTTTTAAATTCACCTTCAATAATAGTAATATTGTTTAAATTTAATTTGTAAAATAAGTTTTGTGCAACTTTACTTGTTTCTTTGCAACCTTCTAATGTTGTAATTCTAGATTTAGGGTTTAAAGTAGCCATTGTTGCTGATGCTAGCCCCACAGATGTTCCAATTTCTAAAATATTTAAAGGTTTAAAATACGTTACTAAATTTATTAAAAGTTTTGCCTTTTTTAATGAAATTCCAGCAACTTTAGCAATGTCACTAACTTTTCTATTGTTTGATTTAAAAATTTTACTTCCTTTTCCAAAATCTTGAATAGTTATAACTGTACTGTTTTTATTTAAAATAGATTTAATACGTTTATACGGATTAATTTTTTTTTTAGGTGTTTTTTGATATAAACATTTTGTAACTAAATTAAATACAAAAGGAGAATGTACACCATGTTGATTGGTGGAATTTATTAAATAATTAATGTATAGTTTAATTTTAAACCACATGATAATTGATTTTTTGCGAAATTAATGGAAAAATTATTTTAATAAGCTATTTAAAATTATATTTGTCTGACCTCATTAATTTTTTATGAAAAGAATAATTAGTATCCTTATTTCTGTTGTTTTATTATCTTCTTGTGTAAGTAATAAACAACTAACTTATTTTCAGGGTGATCCTGTTCCAAAAAACGAAATTTATAGATTGAATAATGCTCCATATCGTTTGCAAGTAAATGATATTTTATATATTGATATTAAAGCAGATAATGCTGAAATAGTTTCAATGTTTAAAGCAAGTGAAGCGCAAGCAAGTTCTTCTAACCAATCAGGAAGCTTATATTTTACAGGTTATACAATTGATAGACATGGGAATATTAGAATGCCATTTATTGGAGATATAAATGTTTTAGGATATACTGAAAAAGAAACAAGGGAAAAGGTTGAAACTGAATTAGGGAAATTTTTTAAAAATCCTGAATTGATATTTGTAACGGTAAAGCTAGGAGGAATTAACTTTTTAGTTACTGGTGAAGTAGGCTCTCCAGGAACCGTTAGTTTAATGCAAAATCAAGTTTCAATAATTGATGCACTTGCCAATGCAGGTGAAATAACAACTGTTGGAAATCGAAAAGAAGTAGAAGTTATTAGAAAAACATTAGATGGAGTAAAAAAATTTAAAATTGATATGACAGATATGTCTGTTTTTAATTCCGAAAATTTTTACATTCAACCTAACGACATTATTTATGTGCCACCATTAAAACAAAAAGCTTGGGGTACTGGAACAACTGGTTTGCAAACATTTACAACTGTTGTAACAGTATTGTCTTTTTTAACTAGTTCAATTTTATTGATTAAAAATTTATAAGAATTTATGGAGAATAAGTTCAAGTTTATAGAGAATCCACAAGAACAAATTTCAGATATTAAAGATTATATTTTTAGAATTCTTTCTAATTGGAAATGGTTTGCAGTTAGTATTATTATTGCTTTTGCAATTGCATATTATGTAAATATTTCAGCAGAAAGAGTTTATGGGTTAACTACAACAATTGCTGTAAAAGAACAACAAAATCCATTGTTTGCTTCAGGAACTAATATTGCTTTTAATTGGGGTGGAGTAAGTGATAAAGTAGAGTCAATTAGAAAATCATTAACCTCACGTTCTCACAATGAGAAAGTTGTTAAGCAACTCGATTTTTATGTAGATTATTTAAAAGAAGGGAGATTTAGATTGGAAGATGTGTATGGAAAAACTCCTTTTACTTTAGAACTTCAGAATAATCAATTTCAATTATTAAACACAAATATTAAAATAGAATTTATTTCTAATAATAGTTTTAATATTTCTGTTGATTTTGATAATGAACTTAATTATAACCTAATAAATTATAAAACAGATAAGGTTAATACTTATAAACCAAAAGTATTAGAAACCCAACCATATTCATTTAATCAATATATAAATTTACCTTATTTAAAAGGTCAGTTAAAACAAGTTGAAGATTTTAAACCAACTAATGGAGCTGTTTATTTTATTCGATTAAATTCAATCACACAAGCTACTAATATTTATAAAAATGTTAATGCAAAAGGTTTAGCAGGTACATCGTTAGTAGAACTTTCTATGCAAGGTGCTAATAAAAATAGAATAGTTGATTATTTAAACAAAACTGTAGAAGTATTATCTAATTATGAATTAGAGCAAAAAACGAACTACGCTAGAAGTACAAAGGCTTTTATTGATGCACAATTTAAAAACACTTCTGATAGTTTAAAATTACTTGAGAATACAATAGGTGAGTTTAAAAAGCAAAACGATATTTATAATTTGTCGGCTCAAGGAAGTGAAATTTTTTCTCAAACAACAGGTCTAGATCAAATGCAAAAGCAATTGGTTGATAGAATAGAGTACTTTAATAATTTAGAAAGCTATATTAACTCTCATTCTAATTATTCTAAAATTCCAGCACCTGCAATTATTAATATTGAAGACGCTGCAATTACAGGAATGGTTGGAAATTTAACTGAACTTTCTATTCAAAAAGAAAAATTATCAAACGAAGTTACTTCGAATCATCCTTCATTAAAACTTGTAAATCAGGAGATTGAAACTGCAAGAAATGTATTATTAGAAAATATTTCTTCATTAAAAAGTACCACCAATGTTACTTTAACAAATAGTAGAAAACGATTAAATTCATACAATTACAAATTAGATAAATTACCTAATAAGGAACAAAGGTTATTGAATTTTCAACGTAAGTACAATTTAACAGAATCCAATTACGTTTTTTTAATGCAAAAACGTTATGAAGCAGATATAGCTATTGCAGCTAGCGTATCAGATATTTCTGTTTTAGATTCAGCAAAAGATACAGGGCAAGGTTCTATTCTTCCTAGAAAATCATTTAACTATATAATTGCTTTGTTGTTAGGAACCATTTTTCCATTATTTTTAATAGTAGCAAAAGAAATTTTAGATACTAAAATACATAGAGCAGAAGATGTTGAAAAAATATCTCCAATTCCATTATTAGGTGTTGTTGGAAAAAATACTGCTGAAAATAATTTAGCTGTATTCTTAAAACCAAAATCTACCGTTTCAGAATCTTTTAGAGCCTTACGTTCTAATATTCAGTTTTTATTTGGAAGACAATCACGAGATAAATGTAAAACAATAGTAGTAACATCTTCAGTAAGTGGAGAAGGAAAAACATTTGTTTCTATTAATATGGCAACTGTTTTTGCTTTAGGTGGGAAAAAAACAATTTTGGTTGGATTGGATTTACGAAAGCCAAAAATATTTGGAGATTTTGGTATAACTAATGAAAAAGGAGTTGTTAATTATTTAATTGCTGAAGAAGAAAAAAGTGCTATTATAACTAAAACAAAAGTGCCAAATTTAGATGTTATAACATCTGGACCAATACCTCCAAATCCTTCTGAATTGCTTATTAGTCAAGCAACGGATGAACTAATTAATAGTTTGAAAGAGGAATATGAATACATAATATTAGATACGCCACCAGTAGGTTTAGTTAGTGATGCAATTGAATTGTTGAAATTTGCTGATTCTACTATTTATGTAGTTAGACAAGGCTATACAGATAAAGGTATGCTTCGTTTAATTAATGAAAAGTATAAAAAAGAAGAAATAGCTAATATTAGTATTGTTTTAAACGACTTCAAGGTTAAAAACAAATATGGATATGGTTATGGATACGGTTATGGCTATGGATACGGCTATGGTAAATATTCAAATGGTTATCATGAAGTTGAAAAGAAGAAACCTTTTCTAAAAAGATTATTTAAAAAGAAATAATTAGATACGTTTTCCTTCTATATAAACTTGTTCAATTTGATGATTTCCAAATGAGTAAGGAATAAATCCGTAACTAGGAATTTCTTTAGTAATAATAAAACTAGCTTTTTTACCTTTACAAATACTTCCATGGGAATTTTCTAACCCCATGGCATAAGCTCCATTTATTGTAGCTGCATTTATTGCTTCTTCTGGTGTCATTTTCATTTTAATACACGCTGTTGAAACAACAAAATTCATATTACCTGAAGGTGTTGAACCTGGATTGTAGTCTGTTGCTAAAGCGATTGGTAGCCCAGCATCAATCATTTTTCTAGCAGGAGAATATGGAATTCCTAAATAATAAGAGCAAGAAGGCAAAGCAACGGGCATGGTTTTAGAACCTTTTAAAATTTCAATATCTTCATCTCTCATTTCTTCTAAATGATCAACAGAAATAGCTTTAAATTTAACTCCAACTTGTACACCGCCAAAAGCATTAAACTGGTTAACATGAATTTTAGGTTTTAAGCCGTAATTTTTAGCTGCTGCTAAAAGTTTTTTAGTGTCTTCAATATCAAAATAGCCTTTTTCACAAAAAATGTCAATAAATTCAGCAAGATTTTCATTTGCAACTTCAGGAAGAATTTTATTAATAACAATATCTAAATATGCAGATTTATTATTTTTATATTCTGAAGGAATTGCATGTGCACCTAAAAAAGTAGCTTTTATAGTGATTGGATAATTTTGGTTCAATTTTTTAATAACACGAAGCATTTTTAATTCAGCTTCTTTTGTAAGTCCGTAACCAGATTTAATTTCAACAGCACCAGTACCTAATTTCATAACTTCTTCAACTCTTCTAGCAGATTGCTGGTATAAATCTTCTTCCGAAGTTTCTTGTAATTTTTTCGCTGAATTTAAAATTCCGCCACCTCTATTAGCAATTTCTTCATAAGATAAACCATTAATTCTATCAACAAATTCTTGTTCTCTATTACCTGCATAAACAATATGTGTGTGGCTATCGCACCAAGTGGGTAAAATTATTTTTCCAGTTACATCAATTGTTTTATCTACCTTTTGGTTATTCCAGTTTTTCATTTCACCAAAATCTTTAATACTATTATTTTCAATAAGTAAAAAAGCATTTTTTAAAGTTGGTAATATTTTCATATTTTTACCAGAAACCATTTTTTTTGGATAATCTTCTACTTGAATAAGTTCTTTAATATCAGTAAATAAAGTAGTCATAGTTTTTGTAATAGTAAATCAAAGGTACTGATAATTTATAAATAAGAATTAAATACTATTTTATCTATAAACGTGATATTTGTCACTAAAAAAAGAACCAAAAAATTGGTTGACCAATTTTTTATAAGTTATATTTGCCTAAAATTATTTTAATGAATAAAGCTATATATATTGCTACTAGTGAACCCAATAGTGGTAAATCTATTGTTGTTTTGGGTTTAATGAGAATGTTATTGGGAAAAACAGCTAAAGTAGGTTACTTTAGGCCAATAATAGACGATGTAAAAAATGGTAAAAGAGACAACCATATAAAAACTGTTCTTTCGCATTTCGATTTGAATATAGAGCCTAAAGATGCGTATGCTTTTACGCGTTCAGAAATGATAAACTTAAGGAATAAAGGTGAAGAAGGTAAAATTATTGACACCGTAATTGAGAAGTATAAAATTTTAGAAGAGCAGAATGATTTTATGTTGGTTGAAGGAACTGATTTTTCTGGAGAAGGAACAGCAGTTGAATTAGATGCCAATATTTTAATAGCCAAAAACTTGGGGATTCCAGCTATTTTAGTTTCAAGTGGAGTTGGAAAAACATTAGAAGAATTTGTTGCTGATTTACATTTAGCGTATGATTCTTTTGAAGATAAAGAAGTTGAAGTTTTGGCTGTAATAGCAAACAAAGTTCAAGAAAAAAATATTGAAATAGCTAAAAAAGGTGTTGAAGCAGTTTTGCCAAAAAATGTTTATGTAAATGTTATTCCTTTAATTGAATCTCTAAACAATCCAACACTTAAAGAAATTGCAAAAGCAATAGATGCAGAATTTTTATTTGGAAAAGAAGACTTAAATAATGAATGTGCAAGTTTTACTGTTGGGGCAATGCAACTACGCAACTATTTAACGCACTTAAAAGATAATACACTTGTAATTACACCTGGAGATAGAGCAGATATAATTTTAGGTGCTTTACAAGCTAATATATCATCTAACTACCCAACTGTTTCTGGTATAATTTTAACAGGTGGTTTAGTTCCTGAAGAGCCAATTACAAAACTAATTGATGGTTTAGATAAAGTTGTCCCAATTTTATCAGTAGATCACGGTACATTTGCAACAGCAAATAGAGTTGGAGCAGTTAGATCTCATATGTATGCTGAAAATAATCGTAAAATTAATCAAGCAATAAATGTATTTGATAAATATGTTGAAGTTGAAAAATTAACCGATAAGTTAGTAGCATTTGAAAATACTGGTATTACACCAAAAATGTTTCAGTATAATTTACTGAAAAGAGCAAAAACAGCACGTAAACATATTGTATTACCTGAAGGAAATGATGATAGAATTATTACAGCAGCAGGTATATTAGTTGAATTAGATGTTGTTGATATTACTATTTTAGGTGATTTTGATACTATTAAAAGTACAATTGATAGACTAGATTTAGACTTTGATTTAAGTAAGGTAACTATTATTGATCCATTAACTTCAGAATATCATAAAGATTTTTCACAAACCTTATTTGAACTTCGTAAACATAAAGGTTTAACAATTAACATGGCTGAAGATTTAATGGGAGATGTTTCATACTTTGGAACCATGATGGTGCATAAAGGTTTAGCTGATGGAATGGTTTCTGGAGCAGCACATACAACACAACATACAATTTTACCAGCTTTACAATTTGTAAAAACAAGACCTGGAGTATCAGTAGTTTCTTCAGTATTTTTCATGTGTTTAGAAGATAGAGTTTCTGTTTTTGGAGATTGTGCCATTAACCCAAATCCTAATGCAGAACAATTAGCTGAAATAGCTATATCTTCAGCAGAATCAAGTATAAATTTTGGAATTGATCCAAAAATTGCAATGCTTTCATATTCATCTGGAGCTTCTGGAAAAGGAGCAGATGTAGATATAGTTAGAGCAGCAACTGAAATTGTAAAAGCAAAACGTCCAGATTTAAAAATCGAAGGACCAATTCAATACGATGCAGCTGTAGATCCTTCAGTAGGTAAAAGTAAATTACCAGATTCTGAAGTTGCAGGACAAGCAAACGTATTAATTTTCCCTGATTTAAATACCGGAAATAACACATACAAAGCAGTACAACGTGAAACAGGTGCATTAGCAATTGGACCTATGTTACAAGGTTTAAATAAACCAGTAAACGATTTAAGTAGAGGTTGTACAGTAGAAGATATATACAACACAGTAATATTAACAGCAATACAAGCACAAGGAATATAAATGAAAATTTTAGTAATAAATTCAGGTAGTTCATCTATTAAATATCAATTATTTAATATGCCTTCGGAAGAAGTAATTTGTTCAGGAATTGTTGAACGAATTGGTTTAGAAAACCCAAAAATTAAATACAAATCTAGTAAAGATTCTATTGAAAAAGTTTGTAGAATTACAGACCACAAAACAGGTTTAGAAAAAGTAGTTAAATTTTTATTAGATGAAGAAGTAGGAGTTATTAAATCTACTTCTGAAATTCAAGCAGTAGGTCATAGAGTTGTTCATGGTGGAAGCACTTTTTCTAAAACAGTAGTAATTGATGAAGAAGTAAAAGAAAAAATTAAAGAATTATTTTCATTAGCACCTTTACATAATCCTGCTAATTATGAAGGAATTGTTGTTGCAGAAGGAATTTTTCCTGAAGCAAAACAAGTTGCAGTTTTTGACACAGCATACCACCAAACTATGCCTGTTGAAGCATACAAATACGCAATTCCTAATAAGTTTTTAGACGAAGATAATATTCGTAGATATGGTTTTCACGGAACTAGCCATAAATATGTAGCTGAAAAAGCTATGTCATATTTAGGAGCAGAAAATAGTTCAAAAATTGTTACAATTCATTTAGGTGGTGGATGTAGCATGACAGCTATTAAAGATGGTAAAAGCGTTGATACTTCATTAGGTTTTGGACCAGTTGCTGGTTTAATAATGGGTGGTAGAGCAGGTGATATAGATTCTTCAATTATATTCCATTTAGTAAATAATTTAGGATATGATTTAAATGAAGTAAACAATATACTGCAAAAAGAAAGCGGAATGGTTGGATTAACCGATGGTTTATCTGATTATAGAGATATTGAAGCTGAAGCAGAAAATGGAGATGAAAAATGTCAGTTAGCTTTAGATATGGCAGCCTATAGAATTAAAAAATATTTAGGTGCTTATATGGCTATTTTAAACGGAATAGATGTTATAGTATTTACTGCTGGTATTGGAGAAAATTCTGTACCTATGCGTAAAATGGTTTGTGAAAACATGGATTATTTTGGAATTGATATAGATGTTGAAAAAAATGCAGTTAGATCTAAAGAAGTTAGAGAAATTCAAGCAGTTAATTCTAAAGTAAAAATAATGGTTATTCCAACAGATGAAGAAGTTGAAATAGCAAAACAATCTTTTGAACTTATAAATTAAAAATAAAATACACACATATATTTTTTATTAAAAAGCCTTTCAGATGAATCTGAAAGGCTTTTATTTTTTTATAAAAGATAAATAAACCTTTTTTAATTTAGCTATTTTACACATCCATTGTATATTTGCAAGAGCAAAAAAATAAGTTATAAATAAAATTATATAAAGATGTCTGAATTTAAATATCAAAAGCCTTTTCCAATCCAAAAGGATACTACCAAATACCGTTTGTTAACTAAAGACCATGTTTCTGTAGTGGAGTTTGATGGACGAAAAATTTTAAAAGTTGCACCAGAAGGTCTTGAGTTGTTATCGGAAGCAGCATACCATGATGTATCATTTTATTTACGTGCTACTCATTTAAAAAAATTAGAGACTATTCTTAAAGATCCAGAAGCTTCTGATAATGATCGTTTTGTTGCGTATACAATGTTGTTAAATCAAATGGTAACAGCAGAAGGCGAACTACCAACCTGTCAAGATACAGGAACAGCAATTTGTGTTGCTAAAAAGGGTGAAGATGTGTATACGGGTGTAGACGATGCTGAATATATTTCAAAGGGTGTTTTTAACACATATCAGACAGATAATCTTCGTTTTTCTCAAATTGTTCCTCAAACAATGTTAGAAGAAAAAAATTCAGGTTCAAACCTTCCTGCTCAAATAGATATTTATGCAGAAAAAGGTAATAAGTACGAGTTTTTATTTATAACAAAAGGTGGAGGATCTGCAAATAAAACTTATTTATATCAGATGACTAAATCTTTATTAACAGAAGAGAATTTAACCAATTTTGTTAAAAAGCATATAATGGATTTAGGAACTTCTGCATGTCCGCCTTACCATTTAGCATTTGTTGTTGGTGGAACTTCTGCCGAAGCTAATTTGGCAACTGTAAAAAAAGCATCTGCAGGTTATTTAGATCATCTACCAACAGAAGGTAATGATAGTGGACAAGCTTTTAGAGATTTAGAATGGGAAGAAAAAATAACAAAAATTTGTCAAGAAAGTGGAGTAGGAGCTCAATTTGGAGGTAAATATTTTGTACATGATGTACGTGTAATTCGTTTACCTAGACATGCAGCATCTTGCCCAGTAGGATTAGGAGTAAGTTGTAGTGCCGACCGTAATGCTAAAGGTAAAATTACTGAAGAAGGTATTTTTCTTGAGCAATTAGAAAAAAATCCAGCACAATTTTTACCAAAAGAAGCACCGCATTTAGCAGGTGCTGTTGAGTTAGATTTAGATCAACCTATGGAAAAAATTCGTGAAGTACTTTCTAAATATCCCGTAAAAACGCGCTTTAATTTAAGAGGAACATTAATAGTTGCGCGTGATATGGCACATGCAAGAATTAGTAAAATGTTGGCAAATGGTGAAGAAATGCCTGAATATTTCAAAAATCATCCTGTATATTATGCAGGACCAGCAAAAACACCAAAAGGAATGCCTTCAGGTAGTTTTGGGCCAACAACTGCAGGAAGAATGGATCCGTATGTAGATCCTTTCCAAAAAGTTGGTGGTAGTATGGTTATGGTTGCAAAAGGAAACCGTTCACAACAAGTAACAGACGCTTGTAAAGCTAATGGAGGTTTTTACCTTGGTTCTATTGGAGGTCCAGCAGCAATTTTAGCAAAAAATAGTATTAAATCTGTTGAAGTGGTTGACTTTCCAGAATTAGGAATGGAAGCAGTTAGAAAAATTAGAATTGAAGATTTTCCAGCATTTTTATTAGTAGATGATAAAGGAAATGATTTTTTTGGTGAATTTAAATAGAAATTAAATAAGAAGTAAAGAAAATACACTAAAGAATTTTATTTTTTAGTGTATTTTTTTTGAAAAAGATTATTAAAAAAGCATTGTTTGAAATTGGTTTATTGAAAATAAATATTATTTTTGCTATAAATAAATAATAACTACACATGGATTTATCACAATTTTCAGGATTTTTAGTTTTCTTAACAGTTTTTACAATGGGATTTTGGCTAATGATTTTATTATTAACCTTTATAGTTCCTTATTGGTTAGTAGGTTATTTTAGAGAAGCTTGGAAATATAGAAAAGGTGGAGAACCAGCAAGAAAAGAATAATATTATAAAATATTACATATAAAAAAAAGACAGCTATTTAGCTGTCTTTTTTTATTGTTATAGAAATCTAAATTACTTTTTATTTTGGTAAATTTCTTTTAATTAAGCTTTCTTTTTATCACCAGTAATTTTTTGAACACTTTTTCTATCAGAAGATACTTTTGTTATAATTTCTTGAATATCTATTAATTCAGTTGTAGATGTATCTATATTTTCATTAACGTATTCTATAATTATATTTAATTTTTCTACTTTTTAAGCAAAGCTAGTTTGTATTGTAAAAAATAAAAATGTTTCTATTATAATGGTTTTTATTACTTGCATTATAAATTAAATATAATACAATATGGGGTTTTTAAAACATTTCTTGTTCTCCATCACCATCAAATTCTCCTTCAGAGCGTTGTCTTTGTTTCTTTTGATTAAATCTATAAGTAAAATTTAATTTAATTTGACGTTCTCTCCATTGAAATTCACTATATGAATAAGTAGTTGCAGAGTAACTTTCAGATTTTCTTTTTCTAGTATTAAATAAATCAGATACGTTTAAAGAAAGTGTTCCCTTTTCTTTTAAAATATCTTTACTAAATGCAAGGTTAACACTTAATATACCTTCTCGTTTAGTTTGAGCACTTTCATAAGGTGCTCTATACATTCCTCTAGTTTGCCAATCAATACCTCCAGGTAAGCTTACTCTTGAAGTTAATCTAGTAAACCAAGTTACATCATCAGAATCGAAACTTTCATTGTTATAATCACCATTAACTACAGATTTAAAGAAATTAAAGCTATTTGATAATCTCCACCATTTAAACGGATTGTAATTTGCTGTAAATTCAAATCCATAACGGTCTTGAGTTCCTAAATTTACAGGTGTAGTAATAATTACTTTTGTTAAACTTGAAGTTTCTGTTGGATCTGTTATTGTATTTCCACTATTGTCTCTCCATTCATCTTCTTGAATCATTTCAATATTATTTATTGAATGTTGGTAGTAAATTGAAGAGTTTAAGGTAAACTTATTCCATTTTTTTAAGAAGCCAATATCAAAAGAGTTTGTATAAGTTGGGTCTAAATTTACATTACCTTTTCTAATGTAAGTTTCACTTGTAAGCGATTCAAACGGATTTAAAAACCAGTGACGAGGTCTTCTTAATCTTCTGCTATAACCAAGTGTTAAACTTTGATCTTCACTAAATTCAAGGCCTAAATTAACTGTTGGGAAAAATTCAGTAAAATTTTTGTTATAAACTTCATTTGTTTGAAGTAAATTAATTCTTCTTTCAGTTTTTTCAGCTCTTAAACCAAATAAATAAGAAAATTTATTAACCTTTTTTCCATATTGAGTATAAACTGCATAAATATCTTGATTAAAATCTAATGTGTTTGAGTAGTTTGTATTGTTTACAAATTCACCACTTTCATAGCTTTCGACTAAATAATCAGTATTTATATCATCTAATTGTATATTAAAACCGAATTCAAACTGGGCGTTTTCACCAATTGGTAATGTATAATCTCCTTTAAATTGAACTTCTTTTTCTTTTTCAAGAGTTTCAGTTCTTTCAGGATCATTTTCAACAGTAGCAGGGTAGGTATCAACATCAGTTATAAAAGCATACTCATTTTCTTCTGTATTTCCGTATTGGAAATCTAGGGTAAGTTTATGACCTGACTTATTAAAATCTTTTGTATAGTTTAAGCTATATTCAAGTACTTTATCTTTTTCAGTTTCGTTTTCAGTTCTAAGAGTTTCTCCTGATAGTAAGTAATCTATATTATATTCATCAATAAAATTTTCAGCAATATCATCACTATCAGAATCTCTATAAAGTACAGAAGCTGTAAGAGAACTTTTTTTGCTTAAAAAATACTCTATTCCAAACCTTGTATTAAACCTGTTTCTTTCTCGGTTATATTCTATTACTTCATTTCTATAAGATTCTATGGCGTCATTATCATCTAAATAAGTAACTTCTGAAAGTGAATTTCCTGGGCTATTACTATAACTGTAACTACTATTGGTAAATAAATTAAATTTTTTAGTACGGTAATTTAAGTTTGCAGCAACAGAATAATTTTCAGGGTAACCAATTGATGTTGAAATAGATCCATTAAATCCTGTAGCTTTTCCTTTTCTAAGTACAATATTTAATATTCCTGCTGTTCCTTCAGCATCGTATCTTGCAGAAGGACTTGTAATAACTTCAACCTTTTCAATAGCGTCAGCAGGTAATTGGCGTAACGCATCTGTACCACTTAAACCAACTAAACCTGAAGGTTTTCCATTTACTAAAATTCTAACATTATCATTTCCTCTTAAACTTACATTTCCTTCAACATCTACGGTAACCGAAGGTACATTATCTAAAACATCTGAAGCAGAACCACCTTTAACAGTCATATCTTTACCAACGTTATATATTTTTTTATCTAAACGTATTTCAACGGTACTTTTTTCTGCAATTATTTCAATTTCGTTTAAGCTTTCAGCGTTTATTTCTAAAGGAATAATTCCTAAATTTTTATCTGAATTTATGGTCTGGTTTTTAAAGGTTTTTGTTTTAAACGAAATAAACTCAACGGAAATATCATAAACACCTTTGGTAACTTCTACATTAAATATTCCATTAGCATCAGTTATTGCTCCAGTAATTTGTTTGTTATTTAATGGCGTAAATACTACAGTAGCATATTCTAATGGTTGTTTTGTTTCTTTATCAATTACAGTACCTGATACTTTAAATTTTGATATATAAGTATTAGTTGGTTTAGGCTGACCAAAAATTTGAACGGATATAATTAGTATTAAAATAGTAATAATTGACCTCATAAAATTGATTTTTTTTGAAGTTCAAAAATACTATTAATTCATTTTAAAATATGTTAACTAGTGTTAACACTAAAACACGTTAAAAAAGTGCTTTTTTTAGTGTGTAAATGTTGATTAAACAGTATGTTAAACTAAAAACCCTTCAGTTTTTTTGAAGGGTTTTTAGTTTGTTTATTTGTTAAATAAATCTTAATTTTTTAAAGTATATTTTTAATTAATTCTGGCGGACGACCAATTACAGCCTTTCCATTATTAATTACTATAGGACGCTCAATTAATTTTGGATTTTGAACCATAGCATTTATAATTTCTTTATCTGATAATACTTTTCCTTTGAAGTTTTCTTTCCAGATAGTTTCATTTTTTCTAACTAATTCAATAGGAGAGATGTTTAATAAGGAGATAATTTCAGTTAATTCTTCTTTAGAAATAGGTGTATCTAAATATTTTATAGTTTCAAAGTTTACGTTAGTTTCTTCTAAAATTGCTAAACCTTGGCGACTTTTACTACAACGAGGATTGTGATATATTTTCATTTTTTGATTTTGTTTAAGTACAAATTTAATAATTTGGTTGAATATCTTTTTTATCAAAATCAATTTTTCGTTGTTTTTTACTTTGGTTAAATCGATAGGTAAACGATAGCTTTATAGTTCTATATTTATTTTTATATTTTGTTTTTTGAAAAAAACCTTCAATGTATCGATCTCTATTTGTTTCACGTGACAAAAATAAATCATCTACATTTAAACTTATAGTTGCATTATTATTAAATAATTCTTTTGTTAAAGCAGCAGTTACATAAGTGTATGCTTTTCTTTTAGAAACAGCACCTTCTGATTCTAAAAAGTGTGTAACATTTGTTTGGAAATTAAAAAGCTTTGGTAGTTTTATTTGAGTTAACAAGCTTAAGTTTCCTGTAAAGGTATTGTCTGTATAATCTATTTCAATAGCTTGGTTAGCGTTGTTTATAGTTTTAAATACACCTTTTTGTTCTAATTGATTTAATAAAATATTTCCACTAAAATTTAATGTTTTAGTTGGGCTGTAAAATACAGCTACATTTAAACCATATTGTTTTAAATCACCTACGTTGGCATAGGTTGTTATTAACTTATCAACACCATTAAATTGTTCTCCAGAATTATAAGTTACATTTTGCCAATAGTTATCGAAAATGTTAAACATTAACGCAGAAATTATGGTAATTTTTTTTCCAGAATAGGTGTAGCTAATATCATTTTGATAGATGTATAAAGGTTCTAAACTTTCATTACCAATATAGCTACTAGTTTCACTTGTTTTTTGTTCAAAAGGCTGTAAAGTTTCATAATTTGGTCTACTAATACTTCTAGTTGAACTAAAAAACAAAGATTTATAGTCATTAAAATCATATCCTAGATAAACAGCTGGAAATAAATCGTTATATTCTTTTGAGTTAGATGAATTTAAATCTTTATAGTTAATTTTAATTTTATTAGACTCCGCTCTCAATCCAACGGCGTAGTAAAACTTTTTAATTTGATTTTCAAATTCGGCAAATACAGCATGGCTATCTTCTATGTAATCTATACTGTTAATTGCATCTATTTCGGTATTTAAAAAATTAGTAGAACCAAATTCTCCTTTATAACCTAAAGCAAATGCTTTATTATCATTAATGGACTGATTATATTTTATATCAATATCAGAATTTTTTAATTTATTTTTTTCAATATAATCTTCATCAGTAAAATCAGAGTTTGTGTTAGTTATTATTCTATCAAAATCTTCAGTGTCATTATAATAACTAAAGTTGGCTGTTATGTTTTTGTTTTCATTAAAATTATGTTCCAAATTAATAGAATATTCTAAAATGTCATCATTAAAATTAATGTTATAAAATCTATTATTTGTTGCTTGAAGTAAGTTTGAATTATCTAAAAATTCTGTAAAGGTTTCACTATTAGACTTATTGTTTAAGTTTGTGTAATTTATTTGTGGGGTAAGTGTAGTGTTGTCTGAAATATAAATTTCTACACCTAATAATCCATACCAATTATTTTTATTTCTACTAGTTTCATTAGATTCATTTAAATAGGAAGACGTAGTTCCATTTTCAAAATACTCACTTTTATAATCAGCTATACTAACAGATTTACTATGTCCATAACTTGATGTTGTATAAAAGTTGTATTTTTTTGTTTTGTAATTTAAGGTAAGTAGACCTCCATAAATATCTTTAAAACCTCCTGTTGCGGTAATAGAAGCGTTAAACCCTTCATCTTTTCCTTTTTTAAGAATAATATTGACAATGCTTTTATAAGAAGCTGTGTAATTAACACCAGGATTTGTTATTACTTCAATTTTTTCAATAGAACCAGCAGCAATAGATTTTAATGCTTCACCTTTAGACATAGGAGAAATTTTGCCGTTAATCATAACCGTTGTTTCAGAACCTCTTAAACTAACGTTACCTTCTGTATCAACTTCTACAGAAGGTATGTTATTTAAAACATCTGTTGCTAAACCTCCAGAAGAAACAATATCTTTAGATACATTTACCACCATTTTTTTGGGTTTAATTTCAATAGTTTTCTTTTCCGCTACTATCTCAATTTCATTTAATAGTTGAGTATCAATACTTAATTCAATAGTTCCAATATTTGAATTTTTTAAAATGTTAGAAATATCTAATTTTTTTGTTTTGTAAGAAATGTACTCAACACTAACATTATAGTTTCCTTGAGCAACTTCTATGGAAAAATTTCCTCGTTGGTTAGTAATTCCACCAAATTTAATTTTATTATTAATATCTCTAAAAATAATAGAGGCAGCTTCTAAAGGTTTTTTTGTTTCGGAATCGATTATTTTACCTGAAACATTAAAAAAAGTTTGTTCTTCACTTTGACTTAAAAGTATTGTAGGGAATGTCAAAAAAAATAACAGAATTATTCTTTTCATTTGAGTTAATTTAAATTTATAGCAATTATTGTTTTTAATAAACAGATTATTTCATCTTTTAAAGCTAAAATACAAAATATTGTTAAATAACAACCATTTGTTTATTAAAAAATGTATTTTATAAGTGTTTTAATCAATTTTAATGTTAAATAAATTCAGTTTTTCGCTTAATTTTTCACCTTTTGAGATATGAATTCCATTGAATCCTATTTTTTTTGCACCTTCAATATTTTCAAAATTATCATCAATAAAAAGAGCATTTTCAGGTGTAATATTATAGCGATCTATAATTAAATTATAAATTTTAGAAAATGGTTTTCTGCACTTTTCTTGTCCTGAAACAACTACACCATCAAAATTTTTAAAAAAAGGAAATAGTTCTAGTGCTTTGTCCCATTTCTCAAAAGACCAATTTGTTAAGGCATAAAAGTTATATTTTTTTGTAGCTTTTAGTTGATGAAATAGTTTAACATTTTCTCTAATTGGGCCTGAAAACATAAACTCCCAATCTGCATAAAAAAGTTTAATCTCTTTTTTGTATTCTGGGAATTGAGTTATTAGTAGACTTTCGGCTTCTGCAATTGTTCTTCCACCATCTTGCTCTATGTTCCATTCAGGTGAACAAACATTGGTTAAAAACCATTTCATTTCTTTTTCAGTGTTAAATACGTTTTTATAAACATATTCTGGATTCCAATCTACCAAAACACCACCTAAATCAAATATTATAGTATCTATCTTTTTCATTTTAAAGTTCGTTTGAAGTATCTTTTTGACCTTGTTGCATTAAATAAGCTTTGATAAAACTATCTATTTCACCATTCATAACAGCATCTACGTTTCCAGTTTCATGAGCGGTTCTAACATCTTTTACCAATTTATAAGGGTGCATTACGTAATTTCTTATTTGTGAGCCAAAGTCAATTTTCATTTTGCCAGCTTCAATATCGCTTCTCGCTTCTTGTTGTTTCATCAATTCAATTTCATACAATTGAGATTTTAACATTTGCATTGCTCTATCTCGGTTTTCATGTTGTGAGCGAGTTTCAGAACATTGTATTTGAATTCCACTAGGTTTGTGTGTTAATTGAACTTTTGTTTCTACTTTATTAACATTTTGACCACCAGCACCACTTGAGCGTGCTGTTGTTATTTCAATATCAGCAGGATTAATAACAATTTCTATACTATCATCAACTAACGGATACACATATACGGAGGCAAAACTTGTATGTCTTTTTGCATTACTATCAAAAGGAGAAATTCTAACCAATCTATGCACGCCATTTTCGCCTTTTAAATAGCCAAATGCATACTCACCATCAATTTCTAATGTAACAGTTTTAATTCCAGCAACATCACCTTCTTGAAAGTTTAATTCCTTTACTTTAAAGCCTTGTTTTTCGCTCCACATTAGGTACATTCGCATTAGCATTTCAGCCCAGTCACAGCTTTCTGTTCCACCAGCACCAGCAGTTATTTGTAATACAGCGCTTAAACTATCACCTTCTTCAGAAAGCATATTTTTAAATTCCATATTTTCTGCAAGCTCAATAGTTTTATTGTACAATAAATTTATTTCTTCTTCACTTACTTCACCTTCTGAATAAAATTCAAATAACACATTTAAATCTTCCAAATTTGTTGAAACAGTTTCAAAATCTTCAACCCATTTTTTTTTAGAACGTAGTTGTTTCATTACAACTTCTGCTTCTTTTGGGTTGTTCCAAAAATTGGGATTTGCAGTTTTTTCTTCCTCGTTCGAAATTTCAATTTTTTTCTTGTCAATATCAAGGTAAGTTTTTAACTTGGCTATTCGGTTTTGTAGTTTTTTTATGTAATCTAATGTTATCATTTCAAAATTTAAGAATTACAAATTTAACTTTTCAAATTTAAATATGGGAATTAATTTAATAAGTGATACAGTTACTGTTCCAACTAAAGGAATGTTGGAGGCAATGATGACTGCTAAAGTTGGGGATGATGTTTTTAAAAACGACCCAACAGTTAATAAACTTCAAGCTAAAATTGCTGAAATGTTTGGTATGGAAGACGCTTTGTTTTTTCCTTCTGGAACTATGGCTAATCAAGCAGGTATAAAACTACATACGCAACCAGGAGATAAAATGTTTTGCGATAAATGGGCGCATGTATATAATTATGAAGGTGGAGGACCAGCATTTAACGCAGGAGTAACGTCACATTTAATTGATGGGAATAGAGGTATGTTTACTGCAAAGCAATTAAGCGAAGCTGTTTTAGGTGGTAGAAATGATATACATACACCGTATTCTCGCCTAGTTGCTTTAGAAAACACTACTAATAAAGGTGGTGGAGCATGTTGGGATTTTGAAGAAATTTTAAAAATTAAAAATGTTTGTGATGCTAATAATTTGGCTTTTCATTTAGATGGCGCTAGATTGTTTAATGCTATGGTTGCTAAAAAACAATCACCAGAACAATATGGGAAAGTGTTTGATACTATTTCAATATGTTTAAGTAAAGGATTAGGAGCTCCAATAGGATCCTTACTTTTAGGAACTAAAGAGCATATGGAAAAAGCCTTACGAATTCGTAAATTATTTGGTGGAGCTATGCGTCAGGCAGGTTATTTAGCTGCTGCAGGTATTTATGCATTAGACAATCATATAGATCGTTTAGCTATAGATCATACTAGAGCAAAAGTAATTGGAACTGCACTTCAGAATTGTAGTTTAGTAAAAAGTGTTGAACCTATAGAAACCAATATTGTTATTTTTAATGTTGTAGATTCTATTGATGATCATGATTTTATAAGTAGAATGCATGATGCAGATATTTCTATGATTTCAATGGGAAATGGAAAATTACGTTTAGTAACACATTTAGATTTTACCGAAGAAATGTTAGAAAGGGTTGTTTTAACATTAGATCATATTTAACATTGTAATTATTTCTGTTTTAGAACGACTTACTTTAGAAAAAGAATGACAAAATATTTAACAATAGCCATTATTTTATTTTCTACAATTAGTTTTTCACAATCTAAAAAATCTATTATGAAGTCAAATATAGAAACTGCAATTTTTGCAAATGGATGTTTTTGGTGTACCGAAGCAGTTTTTCAAGAATTAAAAGGAGTTAAAAAAGTAACTTCAGGTTATATTGGAGGAACTTTAAAAAATCCTTCTTATAAAGAAATTACTACAGGTAAAACTGGTCATGCAGAAGCAATTAAAATTGAATTTAATTCTGAAGAAATTTTATATCTAGAATTATTAGATGTTTTTTTTAGCACACACAATCCAACTACTTTAAATAGACAAGGTTACGATGTTGGTTCGCAGTATAGGTCAGCTATATTTTATAATTCTGAAATTCAAAAAGAAATAGCTAAATCGTATATAAAAGCATTAACTGAAGCTGAAGTATTTGATACACCAATTGTAACAGAAATTACTGCAGCATCAACTTTTTATAAGGCTGAAAATTACCATCAAAATTATTACAATAACAATAAATTTCAAGGCTATTGCACGGCAGTGATAAACCCAAAATTAAAGAAGTTTAGAGAAAAATTTAAAGAGAAGTTAAAAGCACAATAATTTTGGCATTTTTCTTGTTATATAGAGATTAAAGAATATTTATGAATAAAAAATACAAATTGCTATTACTAGGTTTATTAATGGATGGAATAGGAGTATTAACTTCAACTGTAACCATAATTGGTGATTTTGCAGATATAATTTGGGCACCACTTTCGGCATTTATTATTTTTAAAATGTATAAAGGTACCGAAGGTAAAATTGGAGGTTTAGTATCGTTAGTTGAAGAAGCTGGTATTTTTGGAACCGATCTTATTCCAACATTTACGTTAACTTGGGTTTACAAATACTTATTAAAAAAAGGAAAAGATTAAGATTCTTTAAATTTCACACCAAATCTGGCCAGCATTTTTTTAGTGAAATTCCAAAAAAATGTAAATTGACCAAAACAAAAACCAACAATAGGTAAAGTAATTTGGTAAATAGGGAAAATCATTAAAATTCTTAAAGGCCAAAATATCCAAGGGTTTGTAGTTTCTTTATCTAAACCTACAAACTCTGTAACTGGTTTTGCAATTATAGTAGCAAAACTTCCATTAATAGAAAAAACAACAAATATTAGTAATAATTGAAAGTTGGAGGTAATTCCCCAACGTTGTTTTAATTTCTCCATTTTTTTAGTTTAGTCGAGCAAAAATACATTTATTTTCCAAATGAAAAAGTTTAAACAAAAAAAGGTCAAGTTTTAAACTTGACCTTTTATATATCTATTTAAGAAATTTTATTTTCCGAATAATCCGCCTAGTAATCCACCAAGCCCACTTTTAGATTTGTTTCCTCCAAGTAACATACCAGCAACATCATCAATCATACTTCCATCTCCATCAGCATCTAATAATTTAGAAACTAAACTTTGTTGTTCATTTGAAGCACCACCAAGCATACCGCTTAATAAATTTCCAATTCCATTTTGGTCAGTTACATTACTTTGACGTGTTTCTTTTCCTAAAGCTCCCATTACTAATGGCCCTGCAACTTTTAATATATTCATAGCACTTGCTAAATCAATACCACTTGACTTACTAACTGCATTAGCAACGTTTTGTTCTTTACCTCCAAAAACATGACCTAAAATTCCTGCACCATCTTGTAATACATCTTCATTAACACCACTTCCACCTAGAACATCACCAAGATTATCTAAAATTCCACCACTATGTTTATTATTACCTAAAGCACTTAATAAGCCTGAAGCTCCTTCTGGAGTTGAAGCATTATTTTTCATAGCTCCTAAAATTAAGGGTAAAGCTGCACCTAAAGCATTTGCTGTTTTTCCTTCGTCTTGTCCAAATTGTTTACTAGTTCCACTAATAAGAGTTTTTCCAAGGTCACTGTTTAATAAGTCTAAAATTCCTGCCATTTTTTTGTTGTATTAATTAAAAGGTTAAATGTAAATAAAATATTTTCTATTACAATTAATAAGACCCTTATTTAAGTGTTTAGTCACATTGAAATTATAAATTACTTAAATTGGTATATTATTTGATTATTTAAACAAGAAATTTAAAAATATTTAATTATGAAAAAATTACTAATTATTTTAATTGCTATTGTAGGAAGTTTTCAATTTACAAATGCTCAAGAAGTTGCAGATAATGCTATAGGAATTAGGTTTGGAGATAATAACGGTATTGGAGGCGAAATTTCATACCAAAAAAAATTAAATCATGAGAATAGACTAGAAGTTGATTTAGGTTATAGAAATCACGATGATTATGATGCTTTTAAACTTACTGGTATTTATCAATGGGTTTGGAATATTGATGGTGGTTTTAATTGGTATGCTGGTTTTGGAGCTGGAATAGGGTCATGGAGTTATGGAGATAATTTTACGGGAGATGATGATGATGGTTTATTTTTAAATGCAGATGGAAATGTAGGTATTGAATACAATTTTAATATTCCAATATTAATTTCATTAGATTTTAGACCTGAAATTGAGTTGTTAGGAGATTACGGAAATAATACCGATTTGGATTTAGCATTGTCAATTCGATATCAGTTTTAGTAATATTGAGTAAAAAGTTTAAAAAAAAGCGCAAATTGCGCTTTTTTTTATGCCAAAACGTTACAAAAGTTTTATGGTTTTTATATCTTTCGAAGAAATTTAAAACTTTTAAATGAAAAGACTAGCATTGCATTGGCAAATATTAATTGGAATGGTTGTAGGTGTGTTATTTGGATTAGGAATGACGTACATTGAAGGTGGAAAAGAAATAGTACAAGATTGGATAAAACCATTAGGTAAAATATTTATAAATGCTTTAAAGTTAATTGCTGTACCTTTAATTTTAGCTTCATTAATTAAAGGTGTTTCAGATTTAAAAGACATTTCAAAACTCTCTAAAATGGGAGGTAGAACTATAGTAATATATTTAATTACTACAGTAGTTGCTGTATCTATAGGGTTATTATTAGTAAATATAATTCAACCAGGAAATTCAATTTCTGAAAAAACCAGACAAGAGCTAGTTGAAAATTATAGTGGTGATGCTCAAAAATATAAAGACGAAGCAGAAAAACAGAAAGATTCTGGACCTTTGCAAGCATTGGTAGATATAGTTCCAGAGAATATTTTTGGTGCTGCAACTCAAAATAGAAATATGTTGCAGATAATATTTTTTGCAATCTTTTTTGGAATAGGACTTATTTTAATACCTAACGAAAAAGCAAAACCTGTAAAATCCTTTTTTGATGGTTTTAATGAAGTTATTTTAAAACTTATAGATTTAATTATGTTAGCTGCGCCTTACGGTGTATTTGCACTTTTAGCAGCACTAGTTGTTGAATCACCAAGTGCTGATTTGTTTAAAGCTTTAATTTGGTATGCATTTACAGTAGTTTTAGGATTGTTAATTATGATTTTATTTTATAACCTTATTGTTTGGGCTGTAACTAAAAAAAATCCATCAACATTTTTAAAAGGTATTTCACCAGCACAATTGTTAGCATTCTCTACAAGTAGTAGTGCGGCAACATTACCAGTAACAATGGAGCGAGTAACAGAACATTTAGGTGTAGATGAAGAAGTAAGTAGTTTTGTATTACCAATTGGTGCTACTATAAATATGGATGGTACTAGTTTGTATCAAGCAGTAGCAGCAGTATTTATTGCCCAAGCTTTTGGAATGGATTTAAGTTTAGGAGCACAATTAGGAATTATTGTTACAGCAACACTTGCAAGTATCGGTTCTGCTGCGGTTCCAGGAGCTGGAATGGTAATGTTAGTAATTGTACTTGGACAAGCAGGAATTCCTGAAGCTGGTTTAGCCCTAATATTTGCTATTGATAGACCGTTAGATATGTGTAGAACTACGGTAAATGTTACTGGAGATGCATCAGTTTCTATGATTGTAGCAAAAACTATAGGGAAACTACATAAACCTAAAGTAAAAGAATGGGACGATAATTATCATCACAAGAAATAACTTTTCTAAATAAATTTATTTTTATCTTTTTCCGTAGGAATCATACAATTTTCTTTTTTTCCAAACCATTTATATCTATTTTTAGAAATGTAATTATATACAGAATCTCTAATAAATAAAGGGAGAATAATGCATATATATAAACAATTTACAGGAAATTTTAAAAGCCTTGCAATTTTCAATGCAGCTGTAGATTTGTGATATAAAATTCCGTTTTCAATATATAAAATACTATCTAAATCATTTTTTTTTGAAGGGAACTGTAACAATAGTTCCTTTGCAGCGTCTGATTGTTGTGAGGCAAATAAAAAGAGTTCTTTTTTATCGTGTTTAATTATAAATTGAACAGATGAATTACAAAGATTACAAACACCATCAAAAAGAACAATATGTTTATTTTTTAATTGCTTCATAAAACAAAAATAGAAAATTATCATATAATTTCTTTAACAAAAAATTAATATCAATAATTAAAGGCTTTGCCTATTTTCGTTTAAAACAACAACCAAATGATTAAAATTGAGAAACTTCACAAATCCTATCCAATAGGAAAAGACTCATTACACGTTTTAAAAGGTTTAGACCTTCATATTAAAGAGGGAGAATTTGTTTCTATTATGGGATCTTCAGGTTCAGGAAAATCTACCTTATTAAATATTGTTGGCTTATTAGATACTCATGATTCTGGAAATTATTATTTGAATGGACAATTAATTGAAAATTTAGATGAAAAGAAAGCAGCTATTTTAAGAAATAAATTTTTAGGGTTTGTATTTCAATCATTTAATTTAATTAATTATAAAAATGCATTAGAAAATGTTGCTTTACCTTTATACTACCAAGGTATTGGACGTAAAGAACGTCAAGATATAGCAATGAAATATTTAGATAAAGTTGGTTTAACAGAATGGGCTCACCATTTGCCAAGTGAACTTTCGGGAGGTCAAAAACAACGTGTTGCAATTGCAAGAGCATTGGTAACACAGCCTAAAGTAGTTTTAGCCGATGAACCAACAGGAGCATTAGATTCTACTACTTCAAATTCAGTAATGGAATTGTTAAAAGAAATTAACAGAGAAGGAATGACCGTTTTTGTAATTACGCACGAAGAAGATATAGCAGAGGAAACAGATAGAATTGTGAGATTAAAAGATGGTGTAATTATTAGTGATGAATTAACCAATAAAAAAGTAAAAGCTTAAATTATGTTTGATTTAGATCGTTGGATAGAAATATTTCAAACACTTAATAAGAATAAATTAAGAACTATTCTTTCAGGGTTTACCATTGCGTTTGCAATTTTACTATTTACCTTATTATTTGGAATTGGAAATGGATTAAAAAATACATTTGAAAAGCAATTTGCAGGTGATGCAGCTAATTCAGTTTATATTTATTCTGGTAGAACTACAAAACCTTTTAAAGGGCTTCAAAGCGGTAGACAAATTCAGTATAGAAATGATGATATGAAATTCATGAATTCTAAATTTGAAAATGAGATTCAATACTTTAGTCCAAATATACAAAGAGGAAATGTACAAGCGATATATAAAGGAGAACAAAATAGATACACAGTAAGAGGTGTTTATCCAGATTATCAACCACTTGAAGAAGCTGTTATTGAAGAGGGACGTTTTTTAAGTGTATTAGATGTAAAAAATAAAGCTAAAGTAATTGCAATTGGAAGGTTAGTTAAAAAAGATTTATTTGGAGAATTAAATGCAGTAGGTAAAAATATTTCTTTAGATGGTTTTTCTTACAAGGTTGTTGGAGTTTTTTCAGACCCTGGAGGTGATAATGATGAACGATATATTTATACTCCCTTTACAACTGCTCAAGGAATGTATAAACCAAATGATGAATTAGATTATATAGGACTTACGTTTAATCCTGATTTATCTGTTGATGAATCGTTATCTTTTTCAAATTTATTAACTAAAATGTTAAAAGAAAAGCACAGTGTTGATCCTAGAGATCAAGGTGCCATTAGAGTTAGAAATTATGCTGAAGGAACAAAAAATGTTGAACAATTTATGTTTGTGTTAAACTTCATAATTATTTTTATTGGAATTGGAACACTAGTAGCTGGTATTATAGGTATAAGCAACATTATGGTTTATATTGTAAAAGAAAGAACCAAAGAATTAGGAATTAGAAAAGCACTAGGAGCTACACCAAAATCTATTGTTGGAATGATTATGATGGAATCTATTTTTGTAACCGCTATAGCAGGTTATACAGGGTTGTTAATTGGTGTAGGTACTCTAAAAGCAATTGGAAGTAGTTTAGAAAAATATTGGATAATAAATCCAAGTGTTGAAACAAGTACAGTTATTGGTGCTACCATTATTTTGATAATTGCAGGAACTATTGCTGGATATATACCTGCAAAAAGAGCTGCAGGAATTAAACCAATCGAAGCCTTAAACGACGAATAAGATGATAAAATTTTTACTAGATAAAGATACTTGGCAAGAAATTTACGGAAGTATTCGTAAAAATAAAGTTCGTACTGGAATTACCATAATAGGCGTAATGTGGGGAATTTTTCTACTTGTAGTTTTATTAGGAGCAGCAAGAGGTGTTGAAAATAACTTCAATAAATTATTTGGAAGTTTTGCTACTAATAGTGTGTTTGTTTGGGCGCAACAAACAGCAGAACCTTTTAAAGGTTTTCAAGAAGGTAGGCAAATAAGACTTAAAATGTCTGATTTAGAGAGTATTAAAAACGAGATTAAAGGTTTAGAGTTTGTTGTTCCTAGATTACAAAGACAAGCATTAGCTGTAAATAATTTTAAAACCGGAACTTTTGGAGTTTTTGGAGATTATCCTGAACTAGATAAAGTACAAAAAAAAGATTTGGTTTATGGTAGATTTATTAATGATGAAGATATTCTTAAAAAAAGAAAAGTTTGTATAATAGAAGAAGAAATTTACAAGCAATTATTTGATAAAGATGTATACCCAATAGGTACTTATATAAAAATTAACAATATAAATTACAATGTTGTTGGAATGTATAAACAAGGTCAAATAGGTGGTGGTGGACCACAAGGCAATATTCATATTCCATTTACAACATTTCAACAAGTTTATAATATTGGAGATGGAGTAGGATGGATGATGATTACAGGTAAACCTGAATTTGATATAACCCAAATTGAAGCTGATGTAAAATTGTTATTAAAGAATTTACATAAAGTGCACCCAAAAGATGAAAGAGCAATTGGAAGCTTTAATTTAGGAAAAGAAATAGCAAAAGTAACAGGGTTTTTAACTGGAATGCAGTTTTTAACTTGGTTTGTGGGTATAGCAACTTTAATAGCAGGTGTATTTGCCATTGGGAACATACTTTTAATTACTGTAAAAGAAAGAACAAAAGAAATAGGTATTAGACGTGCATTAGGTGCAACACCTTGGGAAGTGAAACGTCAAATTATATTAGAATCAGTATTTTTAACAAGTATTGCAGGTGCGCTAGGAATTATTCTTGGAGGACTTGTTTTAATGATAATTGACGTAACCATAGGAAGTGGACCTGAAGCCGCATTATTAAATCCAACGGTAAATATTCCTGTTATTTTAATAGCAGCATTAACACTTGTAATATTAGGAACTTTAATTGGGTTAATACCAGCTCAAACAGCAGTTAGTGTTAGACCAATAGAAGCATTAAGAGAAGAATAAAAAGTATATATAAAAATCAGAAAATCAATTACTAATGAAACGAAAAATAATTTTTGGGACTATAGCAGTATTATTACTTGCAGTATTATTATGGTTTGCTAAAAAGAATAGTAAATCACCAATCCAATACGAAACTGAAACGCCTTTTAAAACAAATATTGTAAACAAAACAGTAGCTACAGGAAAAGTAGTTCCATTAGAAGAAGTTGAAATAAAACCAAAGGTTTCTGGAATTATTGATAAAATTTATGTTGAAGAGGGAGCAGAAGTAGAAGTTGGAGATTTAATAGCAACCATTAGAGTTGTACCAAATGTTTCTTCATTAAATAGTGCACAAGGAACTGTTAAAAACGCTCGCTTAAGTTTTGAAAATTCTAAAACTTTATACGAAAGAAATAAAGGACTATACGAAAAAGGTGTAATTTCTCGTCAAGAATTTGAAACAGCAGAATTAAATTACAATAGTTCTAGACAAGATTTAAATACAGCACAAAGCAATCTTCAAATTATTCAAAAAGGTTCAGCTGCTGGTATGGGAAAAACAGCAAACACCTATGTAAAAGCTGAAATATCAGGAACTATATTAGAAATTCCTGTACGTAAAGGTAATCAAGTAATTGAAGCTAATACGTTTAATGCCGGAACAACTATTGCAACCATTGCAGATATGACTAAAATGATTTTTGAAGGTCAGGTTGATGAAGCCGAAGTTGGAAAAATTCAAAACGGAACGGTTTTAGAAGTGTCTTTAGGAGCTATTGAAAAAAAGAAGTACCCAGCTAAATTAAACTTTATTGCTCCAAAAGGAACAGAAGAAAATGGAGCAGTACAATTTAAAATAAAAGGAGATGTTACTTTAGATGATGAATACTTTATTAGAGCTGGTTATAGTGCAAATGCAGATATAGTTTTAGAAAAAAAAGATAGTGTTCTTTCTATTAAAGAAGCCTTACTTCAATTTGATAAAAAAACAGAACAAGCTTATGTAGAAATAAAAACTGGTGATCAAGAATTTGAACGAAAAGATATTGAATTAGGAATTTCTGATGGAATAAATGTTGAAGTTTTAGATGGAGTAACAGAAAATGATGAAATTAAAATTTGGAATAAAACATCCAAAAAAGATGAAAAAGAAGAGAATAATTAGTAATTAATTTTCAAAAATAAAAAAAGGCGTTTTAATATTTATTGAAACGCTTTTTTTGTATATTTATAGTAGAACTTTTTAAAGAAGAATAGATTTAATTTTATGATTTTTATCACCTAAAAATTAATTAAAAAGTTTGAAATTTATTGTATAAAATTTTAAAAGATAAATGTATATGGAGAGTCAGTTATTATTCTTAAGTGATTTAAACTTCAATTTAGAAGTATGGAAACGTGAATTAAAATTCCAAGAAAGTGAAATGGATTATTTTGAGGAAAAATTAGAGCATGTAGCTTTACGTAATTTTGGTCAAGAGGTAATGGTACAACTGGAAGGTTATCAAAATAAAATAATACGTGAGCGTGAAGTAATGGGGCATTTAAGACATAAAATAAGAATGAAAAAACGTGAAATAGCACAAGCTAAATACGAAAACAAAAGAGAGCCTGTATTTCATGAAAAGCAAATTTTATTAAAAGATGAAATGAAAGTTTTTGTAAAAATGCATTATGAATTAAAAGAAGATATGATGGATTTCTTCTTGAAAAATTTACAATAGATTTTTACTTGTACATAAAAAAAGCCGCATTAAGCGGCTTTTTTTATATAAATTGTTTTGAGACTATTTCAGCCTTTTTATTTTCAGAATAATTATAAAAACCTTCACCAGATTTTACTCCTAGTTTTCCTGCTCTAACCATATTAACTAATAAAGGACATGGTGCGTATTTTGGATTTTTAAATCCGTTATACATTACATTTAGAATTGATAAGCAAACATCTAAACCAATAAAGTCAGCTAATTGTAATGGGCCCATTGGATGTGCCATTCCTAATTTCATAACAGTATCTATTTCATAAACACCAGCAACTCCATTGTACAATGTTTCAATTGCTTCGTTAAGCATTGGCATTAAAATTCTATTTGCAACAAAACCAGGGTAATCATTTACTTCAATAGGTACCTTGTCTAATTTTTTTGACAGTTCCATAATAGTTTTTGCAACTTCATTAGAAGTATTATAACCTCTAATTACCTCAACCAATTTCATAATTGGAACAGGATTCATAAAATGCATACCTATTACGTTTTCAGATCTATTGGTTACTGAAGCAATTTTTGTAATAGAAATAGAGGAAGTATTAGTAGCTAAAATTGCATTTTTAGGAGCGTCTTTATCAATTTGTTTAAAAATATTTAATTTTAAATCTTCATTTTCTGTAGCAGCTTCAATAACTAAATCAGCATTTTTTACTCCGTCAGAAATAGAAGTGAAAGTGATTAAATTTTTTAAAGTTCTAATTTTAGTATGCTCGTCTATTCTATCTTTAGTAATTAATCTATCCAAGTTTTTAGAAATAATAGCCAACGCTTTTTCTAAAGCATCTTCTGACACATCAATTAAATGAACCTTATATTTATTTTGAGCAAAAACATGGGCAATTCCATTTCCCATAGTTCCTGCACCTATTACGGCAATATTTTTCATTATTATTTAGGTTTAATTAATTAAATTATTACTTCTAAAATTTAAATATTATTTAAATTGATTTAATAACTGGTTTAAAAATCGTTAATAATCATTTGAGCAACACGCAAAGCTTCTGTACCTTGTTCTAAACTAACAATAGGCGTAGTGTTGTTATTAATAGCATCTGCAAAAGTTTCTAGTTCGTCTAAAATAGCATTATTAGCTTCAACAGTTGGGTTTTCAAAATAGATTTGTTTTTTAATTCCTTCTGCATTTTGTAAAATCATATCAAAATCTCCAGGATTTTCAGGAGCATCTTGCATTTTAACAACTTCAGTAGCTTTTTCAAAAAAGTCAACAGCTATGTAAGCATCTTTTTGAAAAAAACGAGATTTACGCATATTTTTTAATGAAATTCTACTTGCAGTTAAGTTAGCAACACAACCATTTTCAAATTCTATACGAGCATTTGCAATATCTGGTGTATCACTAATTACAGAGACACCACTAGCATTAACATTTTTTACTTTAGATTTTACAACACTTAAAACTACATCAATATCATGTATCATTAAATCTAAAACTACAGGCACATCAGTACCTCTTGGATTGAATTCAGCTAATCTATGTGTTTCAATAAACATTGGTGTGTTGATAGAGTCTTTTACAGCTGTAAAAGCTGGGTTAAAACGCTCAACATGTCCAACCTGACCTTTTACATTGTATTTGTTGGCTAATGCTATAATAGTTTCAGCTTCATCTACAGTTTTTGTAATAGGTTTTTCAATAAAAATATGTTTTCCTTTTTCAATAGTTTGTTTTGCACAATCAAAGTGAGAAAGAGTTGGAGTTACAATATCAACAACATCAACAGCATCAATTAATTCTTCTATAGAATCAAACGCTTTGTAACCAAATTCTTCTGAAACTTTTTCAGCATTCTCTTTTATAGGGTCATAAAAACCAACTAAATCGTATTTTTCTGATTGATTTAATAATCGTAAATGTATTTTCCCGAGGTGTCCTGCACCTAATACTCCAGCTTTAAGCATGTTATTTTGTTTAAAAATGTGACAACAAAAATAACAATCTTTAGGCATTTATTCCTATTTTTAACAACTCAAATTTCAATAATTAGTGAAGGATACGCATAAACACCAAGGACTTCGAAATCAGTTAGTAAAAACATTAGTTTCAAAAGGTATAAATGATAAAAATGTATTGGAAGCAATAAGTAAAATTCCACGTCATTTATTTATGGATTCAAGTTTTGCTGATTTTGCTTATCAAGATAAGGCTTTTCCAATTGCAGCAGAACAGACTATTTCTCAACCGTACACAGTTGCATTTCAAACTGAATTGTTAGAAATTAAAAAAGGGGATAAAATTTTAGAAATAGGAACTGGTTCGGGTTATCAAACAGCTGTATTAATTGAGTTGGGAGCTAAAGTGTATTCTATTGAACGCCAGCAAGAATTATTTAAAAAAACAAAGTTATTTCTTCCTAAAATAGGGTATAAAGCAAAAAAATTAATATTTGGCGATGGTTATATTGGCTTAAAAGAAGAAGCGCCTTTTGATGGAATAATTGTCACAGCTGGAGCACCATTTTTACCAAAAGCTTTACTAGGTCAGTTAAAAGTAGGAGGTAAGTTGGTAATTCCTATTGGAGATGATGTCCAAGTAATGACATTATTTGTTAGAACAAGTGAAAAAGATTTTAAAAAACATGAGTTAGGTGATTTTAGGTTTGTACCTATGTTAAAAGAAAAGAATTAAAGATATTTTATGAAAACAATATATTTAGTATTAGTGGTAGCTTTTTTGTTTATTTCTTGTAAAGAGGTAAAAAAAGAAAAGCAATTAGAGAATAAAGAAGCTATAAAGGAAGTACAAATTGAAAAAAATAAAGATAGTTTAGAAATGGTTTATTTTGAAGGAGGGACAATTAAAATTGGTTCTCAAAATTTACCAAATGAACAACCAGCTTTTGAAATGGAAATTCAACCATTTTATTTAGATAAAAATTTGGTGACTGTTGCTGAATTTAGAATTTTTGTTAACGAAACATCTTATACAACTGAAGCTGAAAAGTTTGGAGATTCTGGTGTGTTTTCTTTTGAAAAAGGAAATTGGGAACTTTTAAAAGGTGCTAATTGGGAGTTTCCTTTAGGAAAAGATAAGCCTAAAGCCATTGATAATCATCCGGTAACACATGTGAGTTGGAATGATGCAAAAGCTTATGCTGCTTGGAAAGGGAAAAGGTTACCAACAGAGTTTGAATGGGAATTTGCAGCTAAAAACGGAAAAAATAGTAACAATAAATATGCATGGGGAAATTCAATTGTAGTTGAAGGTAAATACCAAGCTAATGTTTGGCAAGGAAACTCAATTCAAGAGCAAGAAGTACTAGATGGATTTTTATTAACATCACCTGTTGGAGTGTATCCAGCTTCAGAAATGGGTTTATTTGATATGGGCGGAAATGTATGGCAATGGTGCGATAATTATTTTAAACCATATCCATATAATAAATCTCAAGCACCTCAAAGCCCTAATGTGCGTTCAACTAGAGGCGGATCTTTTATGTTTGATCAGGCTTTGGAAAATAGTTATACTACCACTTTTAGAAGTCAAAATTCAATAGATACTTCTTTATTTAATATGGGATTTAGATGTGCTAAATAAAACAATAATAGTTAAAAAAAAAGAGTCTGAAATTTCAGACTCTTTTTTTATTTATTGAACTCTACTCCAATGTTGGGTTCTACCAATTAAAGCAAAGCCAATATAGCCTCTAACTTTAAGTTTGTTATTACCATCTAAAGTAATATAGCATTTATATTCTTTACCCGTTTTTGGATCTAAAATTTTAGCTCCATTCCATTCATCTCCATCTTCTTTTAAACCATCAATAATTACCATTCCTTTAATTGGTTTATTTTTTTTATTTCCTTTACATTCTTCACATAATTTGTTTTCTTTTCCTTTTTCTAATAATTGAAGAATTTTTGCATAGGCTTTTCCATCTTTTTTATAAACTTCTACAATAGATTTTTCTTTTCCTGTTTCATCATCTATAGTTTTCCATTTTCCAAAAATAGATTGTGAACTTGCAGTAAACGAAATAGCTAAAGCAAGCATAAGTGTAATTGTTAGGTGTTTTTTCATTTTTTGTAGTTTTAATTTAATTTATATAATTGGTGTTTTTTATTTTAAGCATTGTATTGGCCATCCCATTTACCTTGAACTTTTAGAACTTGTTCAATTACATCTCTAACGCAACCCATACCTCCTTTTTTTTGAGAAATATAATTTGAAATTTCTTGTATTTCGGCAACAGCATCTTTTGGGCATGAAGCTAAACCTGCTAATTTCATTACAGGGTAATCTGGAATATCATCTCCCATATATAAAATTTCACTTGGGTTGATGTTATTTTTTTTAATATAATCATTAAATAATTCAATTTTGGCATGTGCGCCTAGATAAATATCCTTAATACCTAAGTTTTCAAGTCTTTTTCTTACACCTTCATTATTACCTCCAGATATTATGCAAATGTTATACCCAGCTAACAGAGCTGTTTTAAGAGCATATCCGTCTTTAGTATTCATTAATCTAGTTAATTCTCCTGTTGACGATATGTGAACTAGTCCGTTTGTTAAAACACCATCTACATCAAACATAAATGTTGTTATTTTTGGTAGTATTTCTTTATAACTTTTTTCCATATAATTTCCCAATAGATTTAGTTAGCAATGTATAAATTTCTTGCTTATTTTTTGATAGTATTTTTAAATGGTTATTAATAGTTTTTGTATCTCCACGTTTTGCCGGACCTGTTTGGGCTTCAAATGGCTGTAATTCAGTAATTTTACTTGAAGTTTCTTTTATTAAAGGCATTAATATTTTGAATGGAATATTATTTTCTTTACAAATTTCATTTCCTAATTGATACATGTAATTTGCAAAATTATTTACAAATACCGCGCCAACATGTAATTGTTGTCTTTGGTTGGAATCTATTTTATAGAAAGGACTTCCAATAGCTGAAGCAATTTTTTTTAATAAATTGTAATCTTTTGTGTTGTTTGTTTCTAAACAAAATGGAACTTCTGAAAAATCTATTTCTTTATTTTTAGAGAAAGATTGAAGCGGGTAGAAGACACCTTTGTTTGAGTTTGATTTAATTTCGTCTAAACTCATAGCACCAGATGTATGTACAACAAGTTTGTTTTTTAAATTAAGTTTTGATGAAATGTTTGCAATTTGATTGTCAGAAACTGAAATAATATATGTATCAGCTTTTTTTAGTTCAGATATTTTATTAGTTATAGTTGTTTGATTATTAAATGTTTCAATATTTTTAAGAGTTCTATTGTATATTTGAACTAATTCAATTTCAGAAGATTGAATAAAAACTTTAGCTAAATGATGAGCAACATTTCCGCCTCCTAAAAGCACAATTTTAATCATATTGCTAAGATAGTAATATAAGTTTAATTGTTAGCCAACAATAAATATGATGTTTATGTAAAAAAAATCCGTTTTTAATTAAAAAAACGGATTTTATATATTTTAAAAATTAAATTATGCTTGTTCTTTTACTGCAGCTTGAGCTGATGCTATTCGAGCAATTGGTACTCTATAAGGAGAGCAACTTACATAATTCATACCTGTTTTATAACAGAACTCTACTGAACTTGGTTCACCACCATGTTCACCACAAATTCCAACTTTTAAATCTTTTTTAGTACTTCTACCTTTAGTTGTTCCCATTTGCACTAATTGTCCAACACCTTCTTGGTCTAATACTTCAAAAGGATCTACTTTTAAAATACCTTTTTTAAGATATACTGGTAAAAACTTACCAGCATCATCTCTAGAATAACCAAAAGCCATTTGAGTTAAATCATTTGTTCCAAAAGAGAAGAAATCTGCTTTTTTTGCAATTAAATCAGCAGTTAAAGCAGCTCTAGGAATTTCAATCATAGTTCCAACTAAATATTCAATTGTGTCGTTATATTCTTCAAAAACTTTTTCTGCAGTAGCTCTAATAATAGCTTCTTGACTTTCAAACTCTTGAATAGTACCAATTAAAGGTACCATAATTTCTGGTTTTGCTATAATACCTTTTTTCTTTAAGTTTAAAGCAGCTTCAATAATAGCTCTTGCTTGCATTTCAGTAATTTCTGGATACGTAATACCTAATCTACAACCTCTATGACCTAACATTGGATTAAATTCCTCTAGTTCAGCAACTTTAATTTTTACAGCTTCTAAAGTAATGTGCATATCTTCAGCTAAACTACGTTGAGTTTCTAATTGATGAGGAACAAATTCGTGTAAAGGTGGGTCTAGTAAACGAACAGTTACAGGTAAACCAGCCATTGCTTCAAAAATACCTTCAAAATCGGCACGTTGCATTGGTAATAATTCATTTAAAGCTTCTTTTCTACCTTTTAAAGTATCAGCTAAAATCATTTCACGCATTGCTTTAATTCGATCTGTTTCAAAAAACATGTGCTCTGTTCTAGTTAAGCCAATACCTTGTGCTCCAAATGCACGAGCTATTTTAGCATCTTTTGGAGAGTCGGCATTTGTTCTAACTTGCATAGTAGCAAATTTATCTGCTAATTCCATAACTTCTGCAAATTCACCACTTAATTCAGGCTCAATAGTTGCTACTTTACCTTCGATAATATTACCAGTAGAACCGTTTAAAGAAATCCAATCACCTTCATGATATTCGTGACCGTCTACAGTTAAAGTTCTATTTTTATAATTAATTTTTAATGCTCCTGCACCAGAAACACAACATTTTCCCATACCACGTGCAACTACGGCTGCGTGAGAAGTCATACCTCCACGAGCAGTTAAAATACCTTTGGCAATATTCATTCCCTCTAAATCTTCAGGAGAAGTTTCGATACGAACAAGTATACTGCTTTTATATTTTGCTGCTTCATCTGCAAAGAAAACAATTTTACCAGTTGCAGCTCCTGGAGATGCAGGTAAACCTTGTGCAATTACATTTGATTTTTTTAATGCTTTTGGGTCGAATATAGGGTGTAATAATTCATCTAATTTATTAGGTTCTATTTGTAATAATGCTTCTTTTTCAGAAATTAGCCCTTCTTTTAAAGAGTCCATTGCAATTTTTACCATTGCAGCACCTGTACGTTTACCGTTACGTGTTTGAAGAATCCAGAGTTTACCATCTTGCATAGTAAATTCCATATCTTGCATATCGCGGTAATGTAATTCTAATTTTTCTTGATATTCATTTAATTCTTTGTAGATAGAAGGCATTAATTCTTCTAATGAAGGATATAATTCTGCTCTTTCAGCTTCTTCAACTTTTGCTAAAACTGCCCAACGTTCAGAACCTAATTTAGTAATTTGTTGTGGTGTTCTAACACCTGCAACAACATCTTCTCCTTGTGCATTTATTAAATATTCGCCATTAAATACGTTTTCTCCTGTACCTGCATCACGAGTAAAGCAAACTCCTGTACCAGAATTTTCACCCATATTACCATAAACCATTGCTTGTACATTTACAGCAGTTCCCCATTCACTTGGGTAACCATGCATATTTCTATAATATACAGCTCTATCACCGTTCCAACTATTAAATACTGCAACTACTGCTCCCCATAATTGATCCCAAGGGTTTGTTGGGAAATCGTGGCCGGTACGTTTTTTTACGGCATCTTTAAAATCGTAGACTAAATCTTTTAAATCTTGAATTGTAAAATCTGTATCTAATTCAATCTCACGTTTATGTTTTAACGCTTCCATTATTTCTTCGAAAGGATCAATATCTTCTTTAGATTCAGGTTTCATGCCTAATACTACATCACCATACATTTGAATAAATCTTCTATATGAATCCCAAGCAAAACGTTCGTTTCCAGATTTTTCAGCTAAACCAATTACAACATCATCGTTTAAACCTAAATTTAAAACGGTATCCATCATACCAGGCATAGAAACTCGTGCTCCAGATCTAACAGAAACTAATAATGGGTTTTCTTTGTCGCCAAATTTAGAGCCCATAATATTTTCTATGTTTTCAATAGAGGTTTCTACTTCTTTAGTAATCATTCCAATTGCAGTCTCTTGCCCCAATTGATTGTACTCTGTACATACTTCTGTTGTAATTGTAAACCCAGGAGGAACAGGAATTCCTATTAAGCTCATTTCAGCTAAATTGGCTCCTTTACCACCTAGTAAGTTTTTCATTGTACTATTACCATCGGCTGATTTATTCCCGAATTTATAAACTCTAGTTTTAACTTCTTGTACCGTCTCCATCGTTAATTTAATTTTTGGTTATGAAAATATTTATTTGATAAGTAACCAAATTTACACAGAGTAAGTTTTAAAAGTTATGATTTATATCATTGATTTTAGTGATTTTATCCTAAAGTAATTATTGTTACATTAAGAATACGTTAAAATGTAGCGTAATAAAAAGCATATACTTAAATTTTAAGTATATGCTTTTTGTTTATTTTATAAGATTATTAAAAAGTGTTGTTTAATAATTCTCCTGTAAGTTGAAGAAGGCTTAACTCTGCATTTTTAGCATTGTATTTAGCAGTGTTTAAACTAGATTTTGAATTTAAAAGGTTTATTTGTGCTTGTCTAAACTCTATGGATGTAATTTGTCCTAATTTAAAACGTTCTTCAGATCTGTCAAAATTACGTTGGTTTGTTTCTACGTTTTTCTTTTCCGAAGATAGAATAAATAGAGAATTGTTATAAATTTCTAATGCATTTGCTACATCACGTTCTAATTGATTTTCAATTTGTTCTTTTTCAATTTTAATGTTTTCAGTATAAATTTTAGCATTGGCAACATTTGTTTTTGTACTTCCACCATCAAAAATATTCCAGCTTAATGTTAATCCTGCATTTATTCCTTTTGAATACTGTTCAGCAAAAAGTGAGGTTGCAGCATTATCGTATTGATTTAAAGCATAGGAGGTACTTACTGATAAACTTGGTAAAAACCCTGATTTGTTAATTTTTATATCAAAATCGCTTAATTCAATATTTTTATTTGCTTTTAAAATTTCAATGTTATGTTGTTTAGCTTTATTTTGAAGTGTTTTATTATCAAAAGTTAATTCAAAATTTACATTAGTATCAACTTCAAATATTTCTTGAGCATTTCTTCCTAATAAAACATTTAAATCTCTTTTTGAGTTTGCTAATAAGCGTTGAGAGTTGATATAGTTTATACTATCGTTATTTACATCAACTTCGGCATTTAATACATCTAGTTTAGTACTTTGACCATACTCATAAGCGTATTGACTTCTTTTTAATCTGTTTTTAGAAACACTTAAAGATTGCGACAAATTTTTATTATTTTCAGTTAACCTAGCCACTTCATAATAAATAGTAAATAATTGTAATAATGAATTTTCTATTACAGTTTTAGCTTCTAGTTCAGATAGGTTATGGGTTTCTTTTAATTTTTGATAGTTGTATTTTCTTCCAAAACCATCAAATAATGTATAATTTAATCCTATAGACGCATTATATGCTTTTGTTTCTGCGTTATCTAATTTTGTTTCTGTTCCATCTTGAGCAGTTAAATCACTTGTTGAATTGCTATAACTTGCTCCTGCACTTGCACTTACAGTTGGTAAATAACCGCTATTATAAATACTAGCATTGTTTTTTGCAATTACAACAGCATTATTTGCCATTTTAATTCCGTAGTTATTTTCTAATGCTATTCTAACTGCTTTGTTTTTTGTAAGTATTTCAGAATCTTGTGCGAAACTTATTGTTACGCTAAACAAGATGGCTATAAGTGTATATTTATAATTCAGCATCGTGTTCTGATTTTTGTTCAATAATTGCTCTTTCAACTTCTTCTTTTGTTACTTTTTCACCTGTTTTAATCCACTTAATAAATACTTTTATTGAATTACCTAATGATAGTAATAGAGGAAGCATAACTAATGTTAAAACTGTTGCTATTCCAATTCCATAAGAAATTGAAACGGCCATTGGTTGTAAAAATTTTGCTTGTCTACTAGATTCCCATAGAAGTGGTAAAAGACCAGCTATAGTAGTTAATGAGGTTAAGAAAATAGCTCTAAATCTTGATAGGCCTGCTTTATATAATGCTTGATCGTATTTTAAACCAGCTTTTAAGTATGAATTGAATTTTCCAATTAAAACCAAACCATCATTCACTAAAATACCAATTAATGCAATTATACCTAATCCAGATAAAATGTTTATTGGAAAACCATGAATATAATGCCCCCAACCAACTCCAATAAGGCTAAAAGGAATCATTACCATTAATAATAAAGGTTGATCAAAACTTCTAAATGTAAAAGCAATAGTAATATAAATTAGTGCTAAAATAATTGGAAAAACTAGTTTGGCAGAATTTGAAGTTTTTTCTGCTTCTCGGTTTTGCCCTTCATATAATACTGAAACTGTTGTGTATTTTGATAAAATTTCTGGTATTATAGTTTCTTGAATTGCTGCAATTGCATCTGTTGCACTAGCTTCAGGATCTTTTAATTCGGAGTTTACTTGAATTTCTCTTTTTCCTTCTAAATGATTTATGGCAACTTCACCACGTTTAATAGTATAGGTAGCAATTTCAGAGAATGGTACGTTGCCTCCTTGAGGTGTTGAAATCCACATATCATCTAAATCTTTTATGGATGATCTATCTTCTTTTTTGTAACGTACCCAAACTTTTATTTCATCTTGTCCACGTTGAAAACGCTGTGCCTGAAATCCAAAGAAACCAGAACGCACTTGACTCATAACAGTTGATAAATCAAGACCTAAAAGGTATGCATTGTCTTTTAATTTAATTTGAACTTCTTTTATACCTAAAGGATCATTATCTGAAATATCTTTTAAATCAGGGTCTTGATTCATTGCAGCTTTTAATTCATCTTTAGCAGCTTTAAGTTCGTTAATATTATTACCTAATAATGAAATAGAAACTGGACTACCTCCAAAATTTCCACCAGAACCATAACTTAAACTTTCATAACCATAAAATTCACCAGCTTTATTTCTTATGGCTGAAGTTATTTCGGGAGATGAAAATTCTCTAGATTCACCAGGTAATAAGTTAACAGTTAAAGAAGCGTTCGATGTTCCCGGTCCAATACGTTTTATTATGTTCTGTACAACTTGTTGATTATCAGATTGTTTTTTGGTGTATTCATCATTTATTAACCAAACTGATTTTTCAATTTCAGAAATAATAGAATCTGTAATTTTTTCGTTGGTACCTTGCGGCATTTTTAAAGTTATAGATATTCTATCACTGGCAATTTTAGGAAAGAAATCTGTTTTAATTATTCCTCCTTTTATACTTGCAATTGTTAAAATTAAAAGTGCAATTGGTATTGCAAATCCAAAGAATTTATTTCGTAAAAAGAATTTTAAAAATGGCGCATAAATTTTATCTCTTATATAAAACAAGAAACCTTCTGATGTTTCATTTATTTTATAGAAAAATTGATTAATTTTTGATTTCTTTTTTTCTTTTTTTGCTAAAGCTTTTGAATGTGCAATGTGTGCAGGTAGAATTAATAAAGCTTCAATTAAAGATATTGTAAGTGTTAAAATAACTATAGTTGCAACTTCGCTAAAAAACTTTCCAATTCTTCCATCTAAATAAAAGAAAGTTGAAAATGCTAAAAGTGTTGTTACAATTGCAGATACAATAGGAGGAATTACTTCTAAAGTTCCATCAATAGCTGCTCTTATAGGTGTTTTTCCTTTTTCGTAATGGTGATAAATATTTTCACCAATTACAATTCCATCATCTACTAGAATACCAATAACAATAATCATCCCAAATAGTGATAATACATTAATTGTTACACCTAATAAAGGGGCAAATACAAACATACCAAAAAAGGATATTGGTAAACCAGCTGCAACCCAAAAAGCAAGTCTAGGGTTTAAGAATAACGATAAAAATAGTAATACCAATAATATTCCCATAATACCGTTTTTTAATAGTAATTCGGTACGTTGGTTTAAGGTAGTTGAACTATCACTTGCAACATTAACAGTTATATTATTATGCTCTTGATTGAATTTGTGGATATATTCATTTACAGCTTCAGCAGAGAGTAATAAATCTTCACTATTTGTGTTGGTTACAGCAATATTTATAGCCATTGCTCCATTGTAAAAAATTCTGTCTGGTGTTTCAGACCAAGTATCTTTTACTGTTGCTATATCGCTTAAACGAATAATATTTCCAGAAGCATCTGTTTTTACAACAATATTTAATAGTTCTATACCTTGGTATTTTTTATTTCTGGCTCTAATTAAATAATCTTCACTTGAGGTTTTAATATTTCCTCCTGAAATTAAAATATTTGCTTTAGTAACAGCATTTGCTACTTCTTGAAAAGATAAATTGTAAGCACGTAAATCACTTTCTTTAATTGCAATATCAATTTCTTCATCTGGAAATCCGCTTAATGAAACTTGTGAAATTCCTTTAATTCCTCTTAAATCATTTTCAATATTTCTAGCGTATTGTTTTATAGTTGCTAATGATAAATTTTCACCACTTACTGTAAAAGAAATTGTTTGCCTAACTGTTTCAACTTTAGCAACTACTGGAGGCTCCATACCAGAAGGATAGGAGGGAACTCTATCTACAGCATTTTTAACATCTACTAAAACTACATCAATTTTTTTACCCTTTTCAACTTCAACAGTAATTGATGCTGAATTTTCACTAGAAACTGAAGTTACTCTATCTACACCTATAATACCTTTTAAATTATCTTCAATTTTAAGCACTATACCTTCTTCCATTTCTTCTGGTGAAGCACCAGGATAAGAAATAGAGATATTTATAATATCTGAATCTGTTAATGGGAAAAACGAGGATTTTAAACTTAAAAATCCAAAGGCTCCAAATATAATAAATGCAAATATGAAAATATTAACAGCTACTGGATATTTTATAAAATATGTTATAACCTTTTTCATTATTCTGTTTCATTTATTGTTTTAACTAACATTCCATCATAAGCTCCAGGAAGGCTTCTTGAAAGCATTGTAGTTCCGTTTTCTAAACCTTTAATTATTACTGTTTCATTATTAAAATAAACAGGATTTATTGTTTTTAGGTTTAAAATAGTGTCATTTATTATAAATACTTTTGTGTCTTCAACTAAAAGCTTTCTTGGAATTTCAGTTGCATTTTCAATTTTTTTAGTTTGTAAAGCCGCATTTAGATACATACCGTCTCGTAAACCTTCACCTTTAATTTGTAAATAAGCTTTTATACTTTGTGTTGTTTGGTCTACTTTTGCATTAACTCTAATTACTGTAGCTTCCCAAGATTTTGTATTATTAATATTGCTAACGGTAACTTTGTTTCCAATTTTTAGTAAATCTGCATAGGCTTCATTTACGTTTACTTCAAGTTCAAATACATCAGTATTTATAAATTCACCAAGTTTTTGTCCAGATCTAACTAAAGATCCTTCGGCAACTAAAGTTTCTGTTAAAGTTCCATTAAATGGAGCTCTAATATTGTATTTAATTAATTTAGCTTCTAAATTTTTAACATTATAATAACTGGTTAAAATTCCTCTTCCAGAGATAAAAAATTTTTCTTTATCAGAATTGGTTGAAGGTAATTTTGGAGTAGTTTTATTAATATCTAACGAGTTAAGATAGTTTTGCCATTTTACATATTGGTTAGGGAAATCTAATTGAATATCTGGCATTACGGAGGTTAAACTATTAAAAAAAGCACTTTTTTGCGCTTGTAAATTTGCATAAAACTCATCACTATTTATGGATAAAATAGTTTGTCCTTTATAAAATTTAGTTCCTGCTCTAAATTCTTTCTTCATAGGATTTAATATACCTTGTACTTCAGTATATAAATCAATTTTGTTTTTAGCTGCTAAATTTCCACTTGTAATTATTTTTACTGGAATAGCTTTATTATTAACTGTTTTAGTGTAAACGGTTTTAACAACTTTATTGAATTTAGGTTTTTCTTTAGACCCCATTTCAGCAATTTTTGTCCCTGCAAATACTGCTAATACTAGAAGTAGTATACTTCCAGCAATTATTATTTTTTGTCGCATAGTTTAATTGAATGTTCTTTTATAATATTGTTTTGTAATTTACTTATTGTTTGTATTGCTTGATTTATTTCGTTATCTGTTATACCTTTTTGAAATTTTTGGATAGATTCTAAAATTATAGGTTCTGTTATTTTAAAAATTTCTAATCCAAACTCTGTTAAATAAACATTTTTTATTCTTTTATCTTCTTTAGTAGATTTTCTTATTAGTAAATTATTTTTTTCCATGTTTGAAATTAACCTTGAAAGTGAAGTTTTATCACTTTCAGTTATAAAGGCTAAATCATGTTGCGGTATACCATTGTTTTTTTTTAGTAATTTTAGTATTACAAATTGTTCTCGTGTAAGATTTATGTTTTTATCCTTTAAAATTTTATTTAAAGTAGCCCCAATTAATTTACCGGTTTTACCAATCCAAGGTATAAGATTATCTTCAAAAGACATTTTTTTAATTTTTAGCAAATGTATTATAAAAAACAATAGTTGCATATACAACTATGTTAATTAATGTTAAAAAAAAATCCCTCAAACTAAATTGAAGGATATTTTATATGTTTTTAAGGATATTTTTAATTAGGACTAATAGTAGAAAGTGATATTGGGTTAGCTTTAGCATCATTAATTATATCTAAATTTAAATCAAATTCTAGCATAGTTAAATGTGGTAAATTTTTTATGTTTTTACTTAAGGTTCCTATAAATTGATTATTATTTATGTAAAGTGTTTTAAGTTTTGAAAGGTTAGATAACTCATTAGGTACATTTCCTTCAAAAGAATTATTTGATAATGTTAATTCAGTTAAATTAACTAATAAACCAATTTCAATAGGCAGTGTACCTACAAAACTATTGTCAAATAAACTCAATACTTTTAAATTTTTTAATTCTCCAATTCTATAATCTAATTCACCATTTAAATGATTACTACTTAAATGAAGAATTTTTAATTCTTTTAAATTATAAATAGAAGATGGTAGTACTCCAGATAAATTATTATTAAAACAAGTAAATTCTTCTAAATTAGTTAAGTTACCAATTGTACTTGGAATTTCACCAGTAAGTGAATTCATAAATAATTTAAGTGTTGTTAAAGATTTTAATTCTGAAATTTCTGAAGGAATTTGACCACTTAATTTATTAAAACCTAAATCTAAAACTTCTAAATTTTTTAGATTAGAAATTGATGCTGGAATTACACCAACCAAACCATTCATACTTAAGTTAACTTCAATAACTTTATTATTTTGGATAGTAATACCGTGCCATGTTTTAACATCAGAATTTAATTCCCAAGAATTATTCCAATCATTTCCATTTGTTGAACTATATAAATCTAATAAAGCTTCTTTTTCAGAATTTGAAATTTGTGAAAACACAAACGAAGTAGAAATTAAAACGAGTAGTAATGTTAATACTTTTTTCATGGGGTTAAGGGGTTTTATAATTACTTAACAATGGCTAATTTAGAAAATAACTTTTAGTTAACCTAATTTATTTTACCATTTATTGTAAAAACCATACCGTTTATTTTAATTTTAAACTGTATATGTTAATTTTCTAGTATTTAGTTATTTAAGAGTTATTAGTATTTTAATGCCTAGATATTAAGCACTAAAAATTACCTATATTTGCAATAATTAGATAATAATATTTTATGAAATTAGATATATTAGCAATAGGAGCACACCCAGACGATGTTGAATTAGGTTGCGGAGCAACTATTGCAAAAGAAATTTCTTTAGGTAAAAAAGTCGGAATTTTAGACTTAACTAGAGGAGAATTAGGAACTCGTGGCTCTGCAGAAATTAGAGATTCAGAATCAACTAATGCTGCAAAAATTTTAGGTGTTGATGTTCGAGAAAATTTAGCTTTAGCAGATGGTTTTTTTGAAAATAATAAAGAAAATCAATTAAAAATTATAGAAGTTATTAGAAAATATAAACCTGAAATTGTTTTATGTAATGCAATTGATGATAGACATATTGATCATTCAAAAGGAAGTAAATTAACTTCTAATGCATGTTTTTTATCTGGTTTAAGAAAAATAGAAACAGAAGAAAATGGGATTAAGCAGGAGCATTGGAGACCAAAATATGTATACCATTATATACAATGGAAAAATATTGAACCAGATTTTGTTGTGGATGTATCTAATTTTATGAATAAGAAAGTAGAAGCAGTTTTAGCGTATAAGTCACAATTTTTTGATCCGACAAGTAAAGAGCCAACTTCGCCGATTTCAAGCAAGAATTTTTTAGATAGTATAACATATAGAGCTCAAGATTTAGGAAGATTGATTGGTGTAGAACACGCAGAAGGCTTTACATCAGAGCGTTATGTAGCTATAAAATCGCTAGATAAATTAATATAAAAAATGCTTGTATAGAAACATAAATGTTTTTAAATTTGCATCCGTTGAAATGGTGGTTGTAGCTCAGTTGGTTAGAGCATCGGTTTGTGGTACCGAGGGTCGCCGGTTCGAATCCGGTCTTCCACCCAAAAGTAAAAAGGTCTGAATTAATTCAGACCTTTTTTTGTTTACACTAATTAATAGTATTTAAACCTTATATTTTTGAATCTATAATAGCCATTAATTCTTTTTCTTTTTTTAGTGTTTTATTATAAATAGTTTTTGCTTTAGCCAAAATATCTTCAGTAAAAACCTTATCTTTTATATCTTTCGCATTAATTCTAACATTATAATAAGCTCCAATTATTGCAGTTCTGGCACATAAAACACCAACACCAGCATCAGAAAGTGAAGTTTGTAACCCTTCTTTTAACATTGCTTCCATAACTTCCATAGAATTATAACTTGTTTCCATTACTTGAAAAGGAATTTCAGTAGCATATTTTGTGGCATTTTGTATAGCTTCAGTTCTTAATTGTATTTCTTTAGTATTTCCTTTATGTAACCTAAAACCTGCAATAATTTTATTAAACGCATTGGTGTCTTCATCTACTAAAAACAATAATTTGTTTTTATAAGCTTGTCCTTTTTCTGCCCATTTTGAATAAAACTCCCATTTATTATCCCAACCAGCTTTATGAGCCGAAAGGTTTGCCACCATAGTTCCTAATGAGACTCCTAAAGTACCAACATAAGCTGAAATTGATCCACCGCCTGGAGCTATAGATTCTCCTGCAGTTTCTTCGGCAAAATCTTTAACTGATAAGTCAATTAGTTTTTTTGAATCATCGTCTAATAAGTATTCAATAATTTTTTCTTTTGGGTTGAAGGGTTTTAAATCATCTAAACCTAACGACTTTACTGCTATTTTAATTTTTTCATCTTCTGAAATTCCTAAAGAACGTTGTTGTTTTTGTAAAAAGAAATTCCCAGCATCTAGCATTGCTTGTAAGGGAATTAATCCAATTAACTCTGAACCGGTTACTCTTAAACCTCTATCAGTTGCAGCTTTAACAGTTTCATCAAAAGCTTTATGCATAGATGTTATAGAAATATTTGTAAGATTGTATGAAATTTGCGCAATTCCATACTCTTCAATATACCAACCAATACCTTTTACAGCTTTTAGTTTTCCTGGAATTCTAATAGGTTCTCCATTTTTATCTAAAACTTTTTTACCTGTTGAAGGATTTCCATCACGTTTTATTCTTCCAGCTTCTCTAATATCAAAAGCAATTGCATTTGCACGTCGGGTAGAAGTAGTGTTTAAATTTACGTTATAGGCAATTAAAAAATCTCTTGCTGAAATTGCAATAGCTCCAGATTTAGCAACGGAATTATTAAATTCTGAAGGTCCAAAATCTGGTTTCCAATCTGGGTTTACTAACTTTTCTTTTAATCCTTCATATTCTCCAGATCTACAACTTGCTAAATTTTTACGTTTATCTTCTCTAGCTGCATTTTCATAAAAATAACCCGGTATTCCTAATTCTTTTCCTACTCGTTCACCTAATTTATGTGCATAAACTGCAGCTTCATCTAATGCAATATTGGAAATTGGAACTAATGGACAAACATCGGTTGCTCCAAAACGTGGATGTTCTCCGCTATGTTTACTCATATCAATTAATTCTGAAGCTTTTTTAATCAATCTAAAAGCAGCTTCAATTACATTTTCAGGTTCACCAACAAATGTAATTACTGTTCGGTTTGTAGCTTTACCAGGATCAATATCTAATAACTTAACACCTTCAACTGTTTCTACAACTTTAGCAATGGTATTTATTTTATTTATATCTCTTCCTTCACTTATATTAGGAACGCATTCTATTAATTGTTTCTTCATAATGTTAATATTTGGTATTCAAATTTAGTAAGTTTGATTTGAAATTATTGTTACTATTTTAAAATACTTCATATTTATTTTAGCTGTTTTTAGTATTTAATTCTATTTTTGTTCTAAAGCAATTTTTTTATGAAAAAAGTATTAGTTACTGGAATGGCTGGGTTTATTGGATTTCATTTAGCCAAATTATTACTTAAAAACAATTATAATGTTGTTGGGTTAGATAATATAAATGATTATTATGATCCTAATTTAAAATTTGCAAGACTTCAAAATTTAGGTTTTGATACTTCTGAAATTGTTTATAATGAATTACTTACCATTGAGAGCTGTTCGTTTATAAAATTAGATTTAACTGATTTAGAAAATTTGAAAGCTCTTTTTAAGAAAGAAAAATTTGATTATGTGGTAAATCTTGCTGCACAAGCAGGAGTGAGGTATTCTTTAGAGAATCCACATAGTTATGTAGATAGTAATATTACTGGATTTTTAAATATTTTAGAAAGCTGTAGAGCTTTTCCTGTAGAGCATTTAGTTTTTGCTTCATCTAGTTCTGTATATGGTTTAAGTGAAGATGTTCCTTTTCAAGAAGATAATTGTACTGATCATCCATTAGCTATGTATGCTGCAAGTAAAAAAGCCAATGAAATGATGGCGCATTCGTATGCTAATTTATACAATATTCCTTCAACTGGTTTACGTTTTTTTACGGTTTACGGCCCATACGGAAGGCCAGATATGGCATTGCATATTTTTACAAAAGCTATTGTTGAAGATAGAGAGTTTGAAGTGTTTAACAATGGTGATATGAGTAGAGATTTTACATATATTGCTGATATTGTTGAAAGTATTAAACGTTTATTGCCATTAGCTCCTAAAGAAAATCGTACTGATTTTGATCCTAAAAAACCAAAAACTTCAAAAAGTTCTAAAGCATATCAATTGTTTAATATTGGAAATAATAGTCCTGTTGCTTTAATGGATTTTGTAAATGAAATTGAAAAAGCATTAGGTAAAAAAGGTAAAATTGTTTTTAAACCAATGCAACCTGGAGATGTACAATCTACTTATGCTAATGTTGAAAGTTTGTTTAATTATATTAATTTTAAACCACAAACTAAATTATCTGATGGTGTAAAAGAATTTGTAAGTCAATATTTAGAGGCTTTAAAAAATTAAAAAATTGCACGTCTTATAAAGTCTTCAAAGTCTTCAAAAAACTCTTCGAATTGATGCATAGCTTCATTAAAAAATAAATATACGCCTTGCCAAGTATCTTTATTGTATATATTAAATTCTCCGTTGTATTTTACATACACTCTGTGAATAAATTTACCATTTTCTAATAGGTATAACTCATCAAAAATTGCATCGGGTAAGTAATCTTCAAGCAGATTACTTTTTAATTCTAAAAGTTGTTCAAAAAGTAATTGGTTTTTAGTTTTATCAAAAGATTCAATATCAAGTACAACCATTGCTTTTTTTGTGTCTGCAACAAATTTAAAACTGAAATCTTTAATTCTTGTATTGTATAAAATCCATTTACGTGGAAATGATTTTCCGTAACTAGTCCAAAATTCTTTTCTTAATCTTGCTGATTCTTCTTTACTAAACATATATTATCCGTGAACTTTAGCGGTAATTCCTCTAGATTTCATAAAATCGGCTTCATATTGTAATAAACCTTTCCATTTTTCATCTACAATATTTCTATCTTGATATTTACGAGCAAAACCTAAAAAAGTAGTGTAGTGATTTGCTTCAGAAATCATTAAATCGAAATAGAATTTAGATAATTCTTCATCTTTCATATTATCTGCAAACACTTTAAAACGTTCACAACTTCTTGCTTCAATAAGCGCAGCAACTAATAGCCTTTGAATTAAACTTTCGTTTCTGTCTTTAGTTTTTGGGAAATATTTTTGAAGGTGCGCAGCATAATCGTTTTTATTTTGTCGGCCTAAAACCATACCTCTTTTTACCATTATATCATGTACCATTTTAAAATGCTCCATTTCTTCGATAGCAATCAACGCCATTTCTTGTACTAATTCTGTTTCTTCAGAATAGTTAATAATAATTGATGTTGCATTCGCAGATGCTTTTTGTTCAGCATAAGCATGGTCGGTTAATATTTCTTGTAAATCATTTTTTGCTATTTCAGCCCACGAAGTTTCAGTTTCAAACTGTAATCCTAACATCATATCTATTCTATTTTTTAGAAGTTATAAATCTAAATCGAATTTCTTTTTAAATAAATCTATTGCGCTATTCTTTTCAAGTAATTTCTGGTATTTTTCGTGAGGAGTATATGCGTATTTTTTATTTTCTTCTTCATTAACCTCAATAATCAGCTCAACTTTAAAGTTGTTTAAGTTTTTATGAATAAACTCCATTAAGCCATATTTCACCTGTTCTAATTGAGATTTCATCATACCAGATGCTACAATAAAATGAATATTGTTATCAATTATTTTAGGTTGATTGGATCTCATAACAGATGAAGCACTTTTTTTACCTTTTTTATTTAATTGATCGCTGTATTTTTTCCAAAGTAAAATAGCTTTGTTTTCGGCAAAATCATCAGTAGGTTTATTTGGAACTACTTCAATATCAACTTCAATTTCTTCTAGTTTCTTTTTTCGATCAATACTTGTTAATGAAAGGGCAGAAGGTCTTCTGTTTTTTATATTAAGTTTTGGTTTGGGTAATGGTTTGTTTTCTTGTAATTTAACAGTAGGTTTAGTCTCGGTAACTGCTTGTTTTTTTACTTTTTGTTTAATTTCTAAAAGTTGATTTTTTTTATTTTTTGAAACAGCTTTTATAGTTCCTTTGTTAAAATGAAGCGCTGCAATTATGTATGGTTTATTGTTTTTTTTTTCTCCATCAAATGTGATAGAGGCTAATTGCATTAGGGTAAGTTCAACTAGTAATCGTTGATTTTTAGATGTTTTATACTTTAAATCACAATCATTACTTAACTCTATTGCTTTAATTAAAAAACGTAAATCACATTTTTTAGATTGTTCTAAATATTTCTTTTTTGCATTATCTCCAACTTCTAATAATTCTACAGTAACTCCATCTTTTGCAACTAATAAGTCTCTGAAGTGACTGGCTAAACCAGCAATAAAATGGTGAGCGTCGAATCCTTTAGATAAAATAGTATTAAAATGAACTAAAACTTGAGGAATATTATTTTCAAGAATTAAATCGGTAGTTTTAAAATATTCATCATAATCTAGAACGTTTAAGTTTTCTGTAACGGCTTTTCTTGTTAATTCACTACCAGAAAAACTAACAACTCTATCAAAAATCGAAAGCGCATCTCGCATTGCTCCATCAGCTTTTTGAGCAATAATATGCAAAGCATCATCATCAGCATTTACATTTTCTTGTGCTGCAATTTTTGCTAAATATTCTTTAGCGTCTAAAACTCCAATTCGTTTAAAATCAAATATTTGACATCGAGAAAGAATGGTTGGAATAATTTTGTGTTTTTCTGTTGTTGCAAGAATAAATATTGCGTGTGCAGGTGGTTCTTCCAATGTTTTTAAAAAGGCATTAAAAGCCGATTGTGATAACATATGAACCTCATCAATAATATAAACTTTATATTTTCCAGTTTGTGGAGGAATTCTAACTTGGTCTGAAAGGCTTCGTATATCATCAACAGAGTTATTAGAAGCAGCATCTAATTCAAAAATATTAAAAGCAAAATCATCTTCACTAGTTTCACCAGCATGCTCATTTATTTTTTTTGCTAATATTCTAGCACATGTAGTTTTTCCAACACCTCTTGGACCCGTAAATAAAAGTGCTTGCGCTAAATGATTATTTTTTATAGCATTTTCTAGCGTATTTGTAATTGCTTTTTGCCCAACTACATCCCCAAAAGTTTGAGGTCTATATTTACGTGCCGATACTATAAATTGTTCCATCTAGTTAATTTTACACAAAAATAACAAACCTATTCTGATAGAAAAGTTTCTATTCAGAAATTTCATAAATTTTATTATATAAATGTTTATATTTTTTTAATATTTCATCTCTTTTAGGTTTCATAGTTGGGGTTAACAACCCATTTTCAATTCCCCAAAGATCTGGTGTTAATTCAAATTTCTTAATTTTCTCCCATTTTCCAAACCCTTTATTAGCCTTTTTTATTTCTTTTTCAATACGCGCAATAATATGTGGATTTTCTATTAAATCTTGATTACTACCTGGAATTGGTTCGTGATGAATTTTTGCCCAATCACGTAAAAAGTCAAATGCAGGTTGAATAATTGCAGCAGGTAATTTTTGACCTTCACCAATTACTGTAGCTTGTTCAATAAATCGAGATTCTTTCATTGAATTTTCTAAAAGTGCAGGAACAATATATTTTCCACCAGAAGTTTTAAAAATTTCTTTTTTTCGACCTGTAATTGAAAGGAATCCATTTTCATCTAATTCACCTTTGTCTCCTGTATGAAAATAATCGCCAGTCATAACACTAGCTGTTCTTTCAGGATCTTTATAATAACCCATCATTACATTTGGTCCTTTTACAAGTATTTCTCCATCTTCTGCAATTTTAACTTCAACATTATCAATAACTTTACCAACTGAACCAATTTTCATCATGTTATTTTTGTACATGTTAACAGAAATTACAGGTGAAGTTTCAGATAATCCGTAACCTTCAATAATAATCATTCCAGCTGCTGAAAAAACTTTTGCCAGTCTTGGTTGTAAGGCTGCACTACCAGAAACCATATCTTTTAATTCTCCACCAAGTGCTTCTCGCCATTTGCTAAAAATTAATTTATCGGCAATTTTTAATTTTTGATGATACCACCAACCGTTTTTTCCATAAGGTTCCCATTTTAAACCTAAATCTACCGCCCAAAAGAATAGAGCTTTTTTAATACCTTTTAATTCAGAACCCTTATTTATAATTCCATCATACACTTTTTCTAAAAGACGAGGAACAACGGTCATAAAATTAGGTTTAACTTCTTTTAAGTTATCTCCAATTTTGTCAATAGCTTCAGCAAAATATATTTGACCACCCGCATATTGATAATAGTATAATAACATTCTTTCAAAAATATGGCAAACAGGTAAAAAACTTAAAGCTTTAAAGTTACCTTTTTCCATAGGTATTACTTTTTGACAATCTAAAGTATTACTTACAATATTGCTATGAGATAGCATAACACCTTTTGGTGTTCCAGTTGTTCCAGATGTATAAATAATAGTAGCTAAATCTTCAGGTTTTACACTATCCATTATTTTTTGAACATCTGATTGAGTGCTTGTATCCTTACCTAATTCAATAATTTCGTTCCAGTTTTTACATTTTTTAACATCTTCAAAACTATAGATTTCTTTAAGTGTAGGTACATTCTTTTTTACTTTAGAAACCTTTTTATACAATTCTCCATCTGAAATAAAACAAAGAGTTACTTCAGCATGATTGAATATGTACTCAAAATCATCTTTTGCAATTGTAGGGTAAATAGGAACTCCAATAGCGCCAACTTGTAAAATACCAATATCTAAAATATTCCATTCAGTTCTATTGTTTGTTGAAGAAACAGCTATTTTATCACCAGGTTTAACTCCTAATTTTAAAAGGCCTCTGCTCACTGCGTTGGCTTTTTCAATATATTCTTTTGTTGAAGTTGCAACCCATTTACCATTGTATTTTGTATTAAATGCATTGGATAAATTGAATGTTTCTAATTGATATTGAGGAAAATCGAATAATCGAGTAACTTTTTTGGACATTGTATAATTTTTGGTTAAGTGTAGCACGGCAAATTATGAAATTAAAAACTATTTTACAAGTAAGTAAATAACATAATTTAGTATTAGATTTTGATAGATTAATTAAGTCCTATTTATTTTGTTTACTTGTTTTAAATATTATTCTGTTTAAGTAAGAATCTATTTACCATTTATTTCTATAACAATATATTTGTAAAGTGTTATAATATAGATGATTGCAAGTAAAGTTTAATAGTTGTGAATTAATTTCAGTTATAGTATAGAATTTGTGTTTTGTAAATTATAAGATAATAAATAAAGGATTATACAATCATCAAAAATATCTACTCATAATACTTTATTATATAATTTAGTATGTTTTTTGTAACGATTAAATATTTAAGTAGTTCTGTATAAATATTAAAAAATTAGTATTATATTTGGTTAACCAATCTGGAAAACCAGATGTAACCTATATATTTAACTGATTATCAACTAATTTTTTTAAACATGAAAAATTATTACTTATTAAAACTTTATAGCAAATTTATTTTTGGTATTCTATTTTTATTTTCAACAAGTGTGTTTTCTCAAAACATGACTTATAATATTGATGACCCTGAAGCATTAAGAGATGTTATATACCAACCTGGAGATTTAATTATATTAAAAAATGGTACATATACTACTGATGAACGCATGAGATTTCTAGGTTCTGGAACAGAAGAAAATCCAGTTGTTTTTAGAGCCGAAACACCAGGAGGTGTTATTTTTACTGGTGGTCCAAGGTTAACTATTGGAGGTGAAACAGATGATGATACAGGAGATGTAATTGCAACTGGTGAATATTTAGTGGTAGATGGTTTTCACTGGAAAGGTGGTTATGGAGCAAGTAATTTTATTGAATTTAGAAATGGTTATAATTTTGCACATTATAGTACCATTCAAAATTGTGCAATAGATGGGTTAGGAGTTGATCCACAAGAATTAGAAGAAGGTTTAAATCCGGCAGATCCTGAAGATTCTCCAGCTATAGAAAAACATAGATGGATTGTTTTGTATGGAACACATAATACTGTAATAAACTGTTCATTTATGAATAAACAAACTGCAGGTGCTATTATTCTAGCAGAATATGCATACAATGCTTGGGGACCACCTTATGACGAACCTGAAGATGGCGAACCAGATAATGGTTTTGAAACTGTCAATACAAGATGTGATTTAGTAGGGCATACAATTAGCAATAATTATTTCTACAATTTTGAAAAAATGTTAGAGCTGTATGCTGATTATGTAGATGATGAAGGTAATATATCAAATGCTGGAGATAGCGAGACTATACGTATAGGTACAAGTGAATATCAAATGGTAAATAGTGGTGCTACAGTTAGTAACAACTATTTTGTTCAGGCCGATGGTGAAAATGAAATTATAACTAATAAAAGTAAAAATAACACTTATACTAATAACACATTTAGAAGATCTAGAGGATCTTTAGTGCTTCGTCATGGTTCTAATGCCACTGTTGATGGAAATTATTTTTTAGGTGAAAATGTTGATGGTACAGGAGGTATTAGAATTACTGATAGTGATCATACAATTACAAATAATTATATCCAAGACTGTGTTACAACTGTATCACAAGCTAAATGGAATAATGGTATTACATTTATTGGAGGAAGTGCTGATCCTGCTGTTGATTGTTCTGAAGAAGATGCTTCTAACGGATATCAACAAACAGAAAATATTATTTTATCAAATAATACTATAATGAACACATATTCACCTTTATTTTATAATGTAGATAAAGGTTCAACTGATCCAACAGGAACAGTTGCTAATAATTTAATTTATTTTGAAACGGGTAACCAAAATATAACAGATGTTATTTCAGGTGATACAGAAACTTCTTTTGCAAATTTAGGTACAGCATTAACCTATACAGGAAATGTTTTTACAGGAACTACTTTAGGAGAAGATTTAGATGTTACTGAATTTTCAGAAGAAACCGGAATTACGGCTACAGCTTCTGGTGATGATATTTTTACGTTTTCTGGAACAGGATCTGAAGGTAAAGGAGCTGATATGGGTTCTTATGCTCCAACAACAGATGAAATGGTTGGGTACGGTATTGGTGCTTGTTTTTTAGATTTTGAAGGCCTTAATATTTCTGATGGTGATTGTAATATTGAAATACCAGAATCTTTAACTGTTGGTTCTTTATCTACATTAGGGTATGAAGCATCGAGTGACAATGAAGTTTCAGTTACTGCTAATGTTATTTGGACAGCTGAATCTAACGATACTTGGATAACTATTGATGGTAGTGATACAACTTCAGGTACTGGTAATGCAACAGTTTTAGTTTCAGTTACTGCTAATGTTGAATTAAGTGTTAGAACTGGTACGGTAACTTTTACAGGTGAAGGTACAGATGGTGATATTATAAAAACATTAACTATAACTCAAGAAGGTGCTCCTCGTTCAAATTTAATTAATACTGGAGAAGAAGATGATCCAGTATCTATATTTTTTGTTTCAAAAGAAAATACTTCTAAATCTGAATTAGCAATAAATACGTTAGATAAAGATATGGGTTCTGTATGGACAGCCGATGATGGTGATGTATTAACCGGAGATTATAAAGGAGATGGAGAATATATTATTTATAATTTGGGTGATATATACACACTAGATTTTATTCAATTTAATACTACAAATAAAAGTGATGCTTTTGGTTTTCAATTTTTAGTATCTACTACAGGTACAGAAGATTCTGACTTTTCTTTAATTTTACCAACTTCAGGAGATTTATTATTTACAGCTACAGGAACTACAGAATTTAATGAGTACGAAGTTTCTGCTGAAGCGCAATATGTAAAAGTAATTGGCTATGGAAGATTTAATGCTAGTGGTGATAATAGAGAAAGCGCATGGAGTGCTATTGGAGAAATTGAATTTTATGGAGATAAGGTACTTTCTGTAGATGATTATGAATTTAGTAAAAATATTTTAGTTTATCCTGTTCCTGCAAAGGGTAATTTAAATATTAAAATTCTAAATAATAACAGTATTAATTCTATAAAATTATTTAGCTTAAATGGTAGATTAGTTAAAGAGAAAGAAGTAAATAGTTTGGAGTCAGATGCATTTATTAATGTTGAAGAATTATCAAGTGGAACATATATTCTTAATCTTTCAAATACAAATAAGTTAAATATTTCAAGATTAATAATTGTAACCGATTAATAATTTGGTTTTAAGTTTATAATAATTAAGAGCGCTTGCAAAGTTTGTAAGCGCTTTTATTTTTAATTAGACGGTTGTCTAAATACACCAGCAAATATTAATCCACCTATAATTCCCATTAATATAAAAGCAACTTGTTCAAATAAATTTGTTGTATTTATAATAGATGACTTTAAAAAAGAATTACTTAAACCCATAAAAGATTTGCTACCTGGAACCAACATTATAATTCCTTGTATTAAGTAAACTGTTTTTGGTGATTTTGTTATTTTACTAAATAATTTACTAATAGTAACAACTGCAATTGTTCCTATAAAAGTACTAATAAGTATTCCATAATTAGAAAATGCAACAGTTAAAAAGAATCCTGTAACACCTGTTAGAACACCTAACAACATATCTTTTCTTCGAACTTGGAAAATGGGTAAAAGAGTAATTGAAAAAATTGGAATTGCACAAAACATAATCCAATTTGGCATTTCTGAAGTATGGTTTAAAAGCTGAAAATTTATAAATGAAGACATTAATGTAACGCCTAATAAAGCACCAAAAAACTGTTTGAAAAGTGATATTAATGAATCGAATAGTTTTGCACCACCCGAAACTAAACTTTTAGAGGTGATTTCTTCCAAAGCTGTTGTAATTGCCAATCCCGGAATAAATATAATAATTGCTGAAAGTATACTTATACCTACATTAAAATCAGGGAAAACTAAATAAATTAAACAAGCCAGAACTGTTATTACAAATGAAACTAGAGATTCTAAAACAGTTTCTAAATAGGACGATCTAGTAGATAGATATACCATAAAATAAACCAACGCACCTAATAAAAGAGAAAATCCAAATGAAATCCAGTTGGTACCAATCATTAGACTAAATGCACCTGAAGCAAAAGTATACGCAAGTGTTAATACAAAATGATTTATTTTTTTAGTTTTAATATGAATTAAATCTAATTCTTCCTTTAAAGAAAAACCATCATCGTTATTTTCAATAACTTTATTAGTAACTTCATCAATTCTAGATAATGCACCTAAATTTAGATATCCAGGAGGAATACATTCTACATAATTATATGAATTTTCGTCATCATAAAACGTATAGTTAATCCAAGTAGGTAAATCCATAAAAACACCTTTAATTCCTTGTTGTTTAGCTACTTTAGATAAGTACGATTGAATTTTATAGGAAGGAATTCCATAAATATGTAAGGCTTTTCCCAATTCAATAATAAATTGGTATTTTTTAGGTGGTTTCATTTGCTGTTATCAAAATTTTTGCAAAAGTACATTATTTAAAGCTATGAACTTCAGTGAAGTGTGCGTGATTTTATTTTATACGGAATGTTAAACAAAAAGCAAATAAAAATAAAGACCTAACAGATATTTTGATACTTGTTAGGTCTTAATATAATTATTTTGACAAATAAATTAAAATTATTTAGTCAGCCATTTTCTAGCATTTACAAAAGCTTCAGCCCAAGGAGAAACTTCATCTTTTCTTCCTTCAGGATAATTTGCCCAGTTCCATTGGAAAATAGAACGCTCAATATGTGGCATCATTACTAAATGCCTACCATCTTTTGAACTCATCATGGCTGTATTATAATCAGATCCATTAGGATTTGCAGGATATCCTTCATAACCATATTTAGCTACAATATTGTATTCTTTTTCTTCTAAAGGAAGGTTAAATTTACCTTCACCATGTGAAATCCATACACCTAAAGTACTTCCAGCTAAAGAAGAAAGCATTACAGAATTATTTTCTTGAATATTTACCGAAGTAAAATTACTTTCGTGTTTCATAGAATTATTATGAAGCATTTTTCCGTGAACTTCATGTTCTGGATTAATTTCTTCTAACTCCATAAATAATTGGCAACCATTACAAATACCAACAGATAAAGTATCTTCTCTTTTAAAGAAATTTTGTAAAGCCGTATTTGCTTTTTCATTGTATAAAAATGCACCAGCCCAACCTTTTGCAGAACCTAAAACATCGGAATTACTAAATCCACCAACTGCACCAACAAACTGAATATCCTCTAATGTTTCACGACCAGAAATTAAATCAGTCATATGTACATCTTTTACATCAAAACCAGCTAAATACATAGCGTTTGCCATTTCACGTTCAGAATTTGAACCTTTTTCACGAATAATAGCAGCTTTTGGCCTTGGTTTTGAAGCATCAATTTCAGGAAGTTTACCTGTAAAATGTTTAGGGAATGTATATTTTAATGGTTGATTTTTATAGTTTTTAAATCGTTCCTCGGCTGTATTGTTCGCACATTGCTTTTGATCTAATAAATATGAAGTTTCAAACCAAATATCACGTAAATAAGCTACGTTAAAACTAAACACTTCTTCGTTGTGAATAATGTTTACATTTTCGCCTTCTGTAGCTGTTCCAATTTCAAAGAATTCAACATTACTTTCTTTTAATATTGTAGGAATACTATTATCTGTACTTTGGAAAATAATTCCGCTATTCTCGGCAAATAAAAGCTTTACAGTATCTTTTTCTTTTAATTGAGATAGGTTAATGTTTAAACCAACACTCTCGCTAGAGAAACACATTTCTAATAGTGTTGTTAACATTCCACCAGCAGAAATATCATGACCCGCAATTATTCTATCTTCTTTAATTAACTTTTGAACGGTATTAAATGCATTTTTGAAATAAGCTGCATCATTTACTGTTGGAGTTTCTTTACCAATTTTTGCATTTGTTTGTGCAAAAGAAGAACCTCCTAATTTATAACTATCTTTTGATAAGTCGATATAATACAGTTTGTTATCTTCAGTTGTTTTAACAACTGGTTCAACTACTTTTGTTATATCATTACAGTGCCCAACTGCCGAAATAATAACTGTTCCAGGAGAAATAACATCTTCATTTGGATATTTTTGTTTCATTGAAAGTGAATCTTTTCCTGTTGGAACGTTAATTCCCAATTCAATAGAAAATTCTGAAACAGCTTTAACTGCTTTGTATAACCTAGCATCTTCTCCTTCATTTTTACAAGGCCACATCCAGTTAGCTGATAATGAAATAGCTTTTAAATCATTTTCTAATGGTGCCCAAATAACGTTTGTTAACGCTTCAGCAATAGAATTTTTACTTCCAGCTTCAGGATTAATAATTGCACTTACCGGTGAATGACCAATTGACGTTGCAATACCTTCTTTTCCTTTAAAATCTAGAGCCATAACGCCACAATTACTCAAAGGTAATTGTAATGCTCCAACACATTGTTGTGTTGCAACTTTACCACCAACACAACGGTCCACTTTATTTGTTAACCAATCTTTACAAGCAACTGCTTCTAATTTTAATACATTTTGAATGTAATGGTGAATATTATCTACATTATATTCAAGCTGTTTATAATTTCTTTTAACCGTTTTATCAGTTAAAATTGTTTTTGGAGAGCTACCAAACATATCTTCTAATTCTAAATCCATAGGTTTTGCACCTGTAGTTTTAGATTCAAACGTAAATCTATCATCATTAGTAACTTCACCAACTTCATAATAAGGAGAACGTTCACGTTCTGCAATTCTTTTTAAAGTTTCAGCATCTTTACCGTTAATAACTAATCCCATACGTTCTTGAGACTCGTTACCAATAATTTCTTTTGCTGAAAGAGTAGGGTCACCAACAGGTAATTTATCTAAATCGATAATTCCACCGGTTTCTTCAACTAATTCAGATAGACAGTTTAAGTGTCCACCAGCACCATGATCGTGAATTGAAACAATAGGATTTACATCACTTTCTACCATTCCACGAATTGCATTTGCAGCACGTTTTTGCATTTCTGGATTTGAACGTTGAACAGCATTTAATTCAATTCCACTTTCAAAAGCACCTGTATCTGCTGAAGATACAGCAGCTCCACCCATTCCAATTCTATAATTTTCACCACCAAGAATTACAATTTTATCGTTTTCTTTTGGTGTATCTTTCAAAGCTTGTTCTTTTTTACCATAACCAATTCCACCGGCAAGCATAATTACTTTGTCAAACCCTAATTTTCTAGCGCCTGCATTGAGTGAAGTCGAAGTGTCTTCTTGGTGTTCAAAAGTTAATAAAGAACCATTAATTAATGGTTGTCCAAATTTATTTCCAAAATCTGAAGCTCCGTTTGAAGCTTTAATTAAAATTTCAATTGGAGTTTGGTATAGCCAATCACGCTCTTTCATTCCTTGTTCCCAAGGTCTATTTTCTTTTAAACGTGAATAAGAAGTCATATAAACAGCAGTTCCGGCTAAAGGTAAAGAACCTTTTCCACCAGCCAATCTATCTCTAATTTCTCCACCAGAACCTGTAGCAGCGCCGTTAAATGGTTCTACGGTTGTAGGAAAGTTGTGAGTTTCAGCTTTTAAAGAGATTACAGAATTAAAATCTTTTTTCTCATAAAAATCTGGTTTATCAGCACTTTTAGGAGCAAATTGTTCCACTTTTGGACCTTCTACAAACGCTACATTATCTTTATAAGCTGAAACAATTGTATTGTGGTTTTGTTTTGATGTTTCCTTAATTAATTTAAATAGGGAAGAAGGCATTTCTTCTCCATCAATAACAAATGTTCCGTTGAAAATTTTATGACGACAGTGTTCTGAATTTACTTGCGAAAAACCAAAAACTTCTGAATCGGTAAGTTTTCTACCAATTTTCTCACTTAAATTATTTAGGTATTGAACTTCTTCATCGCTTAAAGATAAACCTTCTTGCTTGTTGTAAGCTGCTATATCTTCAATATCTAAAATTGGTTCAGGCTCAATTTCAATAGTAAATATTTCTTGATTTAATTCTGAATATTTTTGAAAAATCATAGGATCAAAACTTTCGCTTTCATTAGAACTATTGAATTCTTCAATTCTAATAATTCCTTCAATTCCCATATTTTGCGTTATTTCAACAGCATTTGTACTCCAAGGAGTAATCATAGCTGCTCGCGGACCAATAAAGAATTGAGTTATAGAAGTTTCTTCTAGTTTAGGTTGGTTTCCAAAAAGCCAGTTTAATTTGTTAGTTGTTTCAGGAGAAAGTTCTTTTGACGTTTGAACAGCATAAATTTTACCGTTTGCGTTTCCAAAGAAATGGATCATAAGATGATTTTTTAGTGTGTTGTTTAAAGCGCAAATTTAATTAAAATAAAAGAAACAACTTCACATTAAATCATCTTAAAATAATAGTTATTAAAAGAGTTTTAAACATTCCTTTTTTAGTTAGAATTAAATGAAAATGTATAATTATTTTAATATTTTTGAAATATAGTTTTCAAAAATAGATTTCACATGGTAGATTATAAATTAACCGAATATTTAGAACAGTTTGTAACTGAAAAAAGAAGAAATTTATTTCGAAAGGTTTTAGAAGATCGTACGCGTCATTTTACAGTTGCTATTGAAGATATTTATCAACCTCAAAATGGAAGTGCAGTAGTTAGAACATGTGATATATTTGGAATACAAGATATTCATGTTATTGAAAATAAATATAAATTTTACGCTTCAAATCAAGTAGCAAAGGGTGCTCAAAAGTGGTTAGATTTCAATTTTTACAGAGAACGAAATGTAAATAATACAAAAGTTTGTATTGATAATTTACGCAGTAAAGGTTACCAAATTATTGCAACTACACCACACAATGAATCTTGTTATTTGGAAGATTTTGATTTTACTAAAAAGTCAGCTTTCTTTTTTGGAGTTGAAAAAGATGGTCTTTCTAAAGAGGTAATGGATAATGCTGATGGTTATTTAAAAATTCCAATGGTTGGATTTACAGAAAGTTTAAATATATCTGTGGCTGCTGCTATTATTTTGCAACGATTAAGAGAAAAGTTAAAATCTAGTACTATTGATTGGCAACTTTCTGATTTAGAGAAAGATGAAAAATATTTAGATTGGATGGAAAAAACTATAAAGAGTATTAAAAAAATAAAGGAGCACTATTATGCTGAAATAGCTAATCAATAATTATTTTTTCTATAAACGCTGTAGAATCACAGTTTTTAATGGTAAGTGTAACGTTTTTTTGTTCTTTTTTTCCTTTTATTTCATAACGTATACAAGTGTCTAATTTTACTTTATTCCACATATCGGCATTTCCATTTTTTAATATTTTTGATACCACAGAAGTATCTAAATTTTTAGATTGAAGTGAAAATAATGCTTCATTAGAAAAAACACGATTTTTAATTCTAATATTTTTTAATAGGCGTGAATTAGGTCCGTAGTTAAATTCTGTTCCTTTTTTGTTCCAAATAAAAACCACTAAAATAATTCCAATTACAAGTCCAAAAAGGTAGTAAGGTAAACGTTCTTTAAAAGTCATATACTATAAAAACAATAAATTTATATCTCTAAAAGGTAATCCAAACCAATCAGCAACAGTTCTGTTTGTTAAAATTCCGTGGTAAAAGTACATACCTTTTTGCAAACTTTTGTCTAAACGTGCAGCATTTTCAAATCCACCTTCTTCAGCAATATTCATTAAATAAGGTGTAAATATGTTACTTATTGATACTGAAGCAGTTCTGGAATATCTTGAAGGTATATTTGGTACACAATAATGTATAACTCCGTGCTTTTTAAAGGTTGGATTTTTATGTGTAGTTACGTCAGAAGTTTCAAAACAACCACCACGATCAATGCTTACATCAACAATTACGGCTCCATCTTTCATTTGTTCTACCATACTTTCGTTTACAAAAACAGGTGATCTAGAAACACCTCTAATTGCTCCAATAGCAATATTACAACGCATTAACGATTTTAAAAGTGTTTTTGGTTGAATAGTAGATGTGTAAATTGGTCTTCCAAGTCTTTGTTGAAGGCTACGCAATTTTGTTAATGAATTATCAAATACTCTAACATTAGCACCCAATCCAATAGCTGACCGCGCGGCAAACTCACCAACAGTACCGGCTCCTAAAATTACAACTTCGGTTGGTGGAACACCACTAATATTTCCTAGTAATAATCCATTTCCATTGCTAGCTTTACTTAACATTTCTGCTGCAATTAGAATAGAAGCAGTTCCTGCAATTTCACTTAATGATTTTACTATGGAATAAATTCCGTGCTCATCGCGGATATAATCAAAAGCAAGAGCCGTAATTCTTTTACTAGCCAATGCTTCAAAATATTTTTTTGTTTGTGTTTTTAATTGTAAAGCAGAAAACAAAACGCTTTGTGGATTTATATATTCAATTTCTTCTAAAGAAGGTGGTTCAACTTTTAGGATAATATGACAACCAAAAGCTTCTTTTTCATCGTATGATATTTTTGCACCAGCTTCAGAATATTCAGTATCTGAAAAATTTGCACCTTCACCAGCACCAGTTTCAATAACAAATTTATGTCCTTGAGCAGTTAATGCGCCAACAGCATCGGGCGTTAAACACACTCTTTTTTCTTGGTAATGCGTTTCTTTAGGAATTCCAATAACTAATTCTCCTTTGCTTTTAGCAATTTCTAAAGTTTCTTCTTGAGGAATTAGTTCGTGTAAGCTAAATGGCGAAGTAATTTTTTTACTCATTATTTTTAAGTGTAATGGTTCGTTGTTGATTACTGTTTATTGTAATAGTAACATTAACAGATTCTAAAGGTAGTAAATTTTCTATTTTATTAGGCCATTCTACTAAACACCAATTATTACTGTAAAAATATTCTTCAATTCCCATGTCCATAGCTTCATTTTCATCATTAATTCTATAGAAATCAAAATGATAAACAGCTTCTCCATTTTCTGAAAGGTATTCATTTACTAAAGAAAAAGTAGGAGAGTTTACATTATCATTTACACCCAATTGTTTTACTATTTCTTTGATTAAGGTTGTTTTACCAACACCCATTTCACCAAAAAAAAGTAATATTTTATGTTTTGAATTTGAAATAACTTCTTTAGCTACATCAGCTATTTCGTTTAAACCGTAATTTTTTACCATATAATTTATTTTGTGGTTTAAAAGTTTAAAGGTTTCCTTTATATTTTTATATGCTACTACTATTATTTAGGTACAAATATAGCACAAGGAATTATCATTTCTTCTAAAGAAATTCCTCCATGCTGATAGGTGTTTTTATAATACTTAACAAAATGATTGTAATTATTAGGATATGCAAAAAAGTAATCTTCTTTTGCAAAAATAAAAGAACTACTCATGTGAATAGAAGGTAGTTGAATATCTTCTGGGTTTTTAACAGCAAAAACATCTTTATCTTCATAAGTTAAGCTTCTACCAGTTTTATAACGGAGGTTTGAACTTATGTTTTTATCACCAATTACTTTTGTAGGTTCTTTTGAATTAATAGTTCCATGATCTGTAGTTATAATTAATTTTAACCCTAATGCTTGCGCTTTTTGAATCATTTCTAGCAACGGAGAATTTTTAAACCAACTATTAGTTAAGCTTCTGTAAGCTTTATCATCACTAGCTAATTCTTTTATAACTTCCATTTCCGTTTTAGCATGTGAAAGCATATCTACAAAATTATATACTACAACAGTTAAATCGTTTTCTTTTAATGCATTAAAGTTTTCAACTAAACTTTTACCACCTTTTAATGTGGTTATTTTATAGTATTCACTTTTAATATTTTTATTCAGTCTTCTTAATTGTGTATTTAAAAAATCTTCTTCGTGTAAATTTTTACCACCTTCATCCGTATCATTTTTCCAGTAATTTGGATGTTTTTTAGACATTTCTAAAGGTGTTAAACCAGAAAAAATGGCATTTCTAGCATATTGTGTTGCGGTTGGTAAAATACTGCAATACGAAATTTCTTCTTGTTTTTTATAATATTTATTAATGGTTTTTTCTAAAACTAAATATTGGTCGTATCTTAAATTATCAACTACCACTAATAAAGTTCCTTTTGAATTTGAAACTTCAGGTAAAATTACTTTTTGCATTAATTGATGCGATAAAATAGGAGCGTCATATCCTTCAATCCAATCTGTATAATTTTTTTTAATGAATTTAAAAAACAACGAATTTGCTTCAGCTTTTTGACTTTCAAGAATTTCTACCATTCCAGTATCTGAAATATTTTCTAATTCTATTTCCCAGTAAACTAGCTTTTTATAAAGCTCAACCCATTCTTCATAAGAATTTACTATTGCTAAATCCATGGCAATTTTTCTAAATTCTTGTTGGTAGTTCGAGGTTGTTTTTTCTGAAACCAATCTAGAATGATCTAGATTCTTTTTTAAACTCAATAAAATCTGATTTGGATTTACAGGTTTAATTAAATAATCAGCAATTTTATTACCAATTGCTTCCTCCATTATATATTCCTCTTCACTTTTAGTAATCATTACAATAGGTAAACTAGGCTTTTTACTTTTAATTTCTGTAAGTGTTTCTAAACCAGTTAGTCCAGGCATGTTTTCATCTAAAAAAACAATGTCAAAGTTTTGTTCATTACACATTTCAATGGCATCAGTTCCATTTGTGCTTGTTGAAACCTTGTATCCTTTTTTTTCGAGAAAAAGAATATGCGGTTTTAAAATTTCAATTTCATCATCTACCCATAAAATGCTTATATCACCCATATATATTATTATCTTTGCTGTAATTTATAAAATTAATTATTTTGACCGAAATAAAAACGAACAAACTTAAAATATTAAACGACCCAATATATGGGTTTATTACAATTCCAAATGCTTTAATTTTTGATTTAATACAACATTCTTATTTTCAGCGATTAAGAAGAATTTCGCAAATGGGTTTATCGCATTTAGTATATCCAGGAGCGCATCATACACGTTTTCATCATGCATTGGGTTGTTTACATTTAATGCAAAAAGCAGTTTCAATATTGCGTTTTAAAGGTGTTAAAATTTCGGAAGATGAAGCAAATGCTGTTTATATCGCAATTTTATTACACGATATTGGTCATGGACCTTTTTCACATGCGTTAGAAAATAATATAGTTACAGGAATTAGTCATGAAAAAATTTCATTAAAATTTATGGAAGTTTTAAATGAAGAGTTTGAAGGTAAATTAACGTTGGCAATAACTATATTTAAAGGTAATTATCCTAGAAAATTTCTATATCAGCTTATTTCAAGTCAGTTAGATATGGATAGGTTAGATTACTTAAAACGTGATAGCTTTTATACAGGTGTTGCAGAAGGTAATATAAATTCGGAGCGTTTAATAACTATGTTAAATGTAAAAAAAGATGAACTAGTTGTTGAAGAAAAAGGAATTTATTCTGTTGAAAAATTTATTGTAGGTCGCCGTTTAATGTATTGGCAAGTTTATTTACACAAAACAGGTTTAGTTGCAGAAAAATTATTAGAAAAAGTATTAAAAAGAGCTAAAGAATTAACCTCTAAAAACATAGATTTACCAGGAACAAAAGCTTTTAAATTCTTTTTAGAAAATCCTATAAATGAAGAAAATTTTACTTTAGAAACCTTAAAAAGGTTTGCTAAATTAGATGATTATGATATTTTTTCATCTATTAAAGAGTGGATTTCTACAGATGATCTTATACTTTCTAAATTAGCTGAAAACCTTGTAAATAGAAAACTTCCAAAGGTTATTTTACAATCAACAAAGTTTAATAATAATGAGATTGAAAAAGTAAAAAAGGATATTCAAAAAAAGAGCAATTTCAATAATAATGAGATTGATTATTTTATGTATCATGGAGAAGTTCAAAATCAAGCTTATGATAGAACAAAAAATAATATTCAAATATTATTTAAAAGTGGAGAAATCAAGGATATTACTGAAGCATCAGACCATTTAAACCTTCAAGCATTATCAAAACCAGTGTTTAAGTATTTTATATGCTATCCAAAACAATAATATTCAACTTTTTTTTTACTTTTGCAGATAATGAAATTTACAGCTAACCAAATCGCAGAAATTTTAGAAGGTAATGTAGTAGGTGATGGAGAAGTAAAAGTACACACGCTTTCAAAAATTGAAGAAGGAGTAGAAGGATCGTTAACGTTCCTATCTAACCCAAAATATACATCTTACATATATTCAACAAATGCATCAATAACAATTGTTGATAAAAACTTTAACCCTGAAAAAGACATATCAACAACTTTAATTAAAGTTAATGATGCTTACAAGGCCTTTTCTAAATTACTTCATTTTTATAACGAAGCTAAATTAAATAAGTCTGGAATTGAGCAACCATCCTTTATTTCAAGTTCAGCTAAAATAGGTGAAAATTTATATTTAGGTGCGTTTTCTTATATTGGAGACAATGTTTCTATTGGAGACAATGTGAAAATTTATCCTAATACACATATTGGAGATAATGTAAAAATAGGAAATAATGTAGTTTTATTTTCAGGAGCTCAAATATGTTCAGAAACAGTAATAGGTAACTATGTTAATATACATTCAGGAGCAATAATTGGCGCTGATGGATTTGGGTTTGTTCCAAATGAAGAAGGAGTATATAGTAAAGTTCCACAAATAGGAAATGTTATTATTGAAGATCATGTAGATATTGGAGCAGCTACAACTATTGATAGAGCAACTTTAGGTTCAACAATAATTAGAAAAGGAGTAAAATTAGACAATCAAATTCAAATTGCTCATAACGTAGAAATAGGAGAGAACACAGTAATTGCTGCACAAACAGGAATTGCAGGCTCAACTAAAATTGGGAAAAATTGTATGTTAGGCGGCCAAGTTGGTATTGTAGGACATATTACTATTGGAGATAATGTAAGAGTTCAAGCGCAATCGGGTATAGCCCGCAACATAAAAAATAATGAAGTTATTCAGGGAACTCCAGCCATAGGCTATTCAGATTTTAACAAATCATACGTATATTTTAAAAAGTTACCTGACTTAGTATCACAAATTCACTCTTTGCAAAAAGAATTAAAAGCTTTAAAAGAAGAAAAATGAGTTTAAAACAGAAAACTATTAAAAACGAAGTAACTCTTTCAGGTGTAGGTTTACACACAGGAAACAAAGTTACTATGACATTTAAACCTGCTCCAATTAATCATGGGTATGCATTTGTTAGAGTTGATTTAGAAGGAGAACCTGTAATTGAGGCATTATCAGATTATGTTGTAAATACTCAACGTGGAACAAACCTCGATAAAAGAGGAGTAAGTATTAACACATCAGAGCACGTATTAGCTGCATGTGTAGCGTTAGGAATTGATAACGTATTAATTGAAATAAACGCTCCAGAACCTCCAATTATGGATGGTTCATCTAAACATTTTGTTGAAGCATTAGAAAAAGCAGGTATAGAAGAACAAGATGCTGAAGTAGAAGAGTATATAGTAAAAGAAGTAATTTCTTACAGAGACGAAGAAACTGGAAGTGAAATTATATTAATGCCAAGTGATGAATATCAAATCACTACAATGGTAGATTTTGGTACTAAAGTTTTAGGAACACAAAATGCAACCTTAAATAGTTTAAGTGATTTTAAAGAAGATATAGCAGATGCTAGAACTTTTAGCTTTTTGCATGAACTTGAAATGTTATTAGATAATAATTTAATAAAAGGAGGCGATTTAAATAATGCTATAGTTTACGTAGATAAAGAAATATCTAATGAAACTATGGATAAATTAAAAAAGGCTTTTAATAAAGAAACGCTTACCGTTAATCCAAATGGAATTTTAGATAATCTAACTTTACGCTGGGCAAATGAAGCTGCTCGTCATAAATTATTAGATGTAATTGGAGATTTAGCACTTGTTGGAACCAGAATTAAAGGTAAAGTTATTGCAAATAAACCAGGACATTTAGTAAATACTGTTTTTGCAAAAAAATTAAGAAATAAAATTAAGCAAGAAAAAAGAAATAAAGTACCTACTTACGATTTAAATCAACCACCATTAATGGATATACATCAAATTATGGATGTATTACCACATAGACCTCCGTTTTTATTAATTGATAGAATTATCGAATTATCAGATAAACACGTTGTGGGAATGAAAAATGTAACAATGAATGAAGATTTTTTTGTTGGGCATTTTCCAGGAGCACCTGTAATGCCAGGTGTTTTACAAGTAGAGGCTATGGCTCAATGTGGAGGAGTGTTAGTATTAAGTACAGTTCCTGATCCTGAAAATTATTTAACATACTTCATGAAAATGGATAATGTTAAATTCAAACAAAAAGTATTACCAGGAGATACATTAATATTTAAAGCGGAATTAATTTCACCAATTAGAAGAGGGATTTGTCACATGCAATCTTACGGATATGCAAATGGGAAATTAGTAGTAGAAGCAGAATTAATGGCGCAAATCGCTAGAAAACCAAAAGAATAATGAATCAACCATTAGCATATATACACCCAGGAGCAAAAATAGCAACAAATGTAGTTGTAGAACCATTTACAACAATTCATAATAACGTTGAAATAGGTTCTGGAACATGGATTGGATCAAATGTTACTATAATGGAAGGTGCTAGAATTGGTAAAAATTGCAGAATTTTTCCAGGAGCAGTAATTTCAGCAATACCTCAAGATTTAAAATTTGATGGTGAAGATTCCCTTGCAATTATTGGAGACAATACAACCATAAGAGAATGTTGTACCGTAAATAGAGGGACAAAAGCACTAGGAAAAACCCAAATAGGAGATAATTGTCTAGTAATGGCAACTTCACATATTGCTCATGATTGTGTAATAGGAAATAATTGTATTTTAGCAAATGGGTCTGTAATTGCAGGACATGTAACTGTTGGAGATTTTGCTATTTTAAGTGGATTAGTTGCAGTACACCAATTTATTCATATTGGTCAGCATGCAATGGTATCTGGAGGATCTTTAGTTAGAAAAGATGTACCTCCATTTGCTAAAGCAGGAAAAGAACCTTTGTCATACATAGGTATCAATTCAATAGGGTTAAGAAGAAGAGGATTTTCAACAGAAAAAATAAGAGAGGTTCAAAATATTTTTAGAATTTTGTACCAGAAGAATTACAATACTTCACAAGCTTTAGAAAAAATTGAAGCAGAAATGGAGGCAACACCAGAAAGAGATCAAATAATTCTATTCATAAAAAATTCTCAAAGAGGAATTATGAAAGGATATACAGGAAGTTAATAAGGATAAAAAATAACCATCGAAATGGCAACAACATCAGATATTAGAAACGGATTATGTATAAAACATAATAATGATATTTTTAAAGTAGTAGAATTTTTACACGTTAAACCAGGTAAAGGTCCAGCTTTTGTTAGAACTAAATTAAAAAGTTTATCATCAGGTAAAGTTTTAGATAACACATTTCCTGCAGGAAGAAAAATTGAAGATATTAGAGTAGAAACTAGAAAATATCAATTTTTGTATCCAGAAGGAGAAACTTTTCACTTTATGAATACAGATGATTACAATCAAATTACTTTACAAAAAGAAACATTAGATTCACCAGATTTATTAAAGGAAGGTGAAATTGTTACAATAATTTTTAATACAGAAGATGACATGCCGTTATCTGTTGATATGCCTGCAAGCGTTATTTTAGAAGTTACTCATACAGAACCAGGTGTAAAAGGTAATACAGCAACAAATGCAACAAAACCAGCAACTGTAGAAACAGGAGCAGAAGTAAATGTACCTTTATTTATTAATGAAGGTGATAAAATAAAAATTGAAACTACAAAAGGAACTTACTCTGAAAGAGTTAAAGAGTAAAAACTATGAAACTCCCTAGAATATATAGTCTTGAAGAAATTTCTAAAATAGTTAATGCTGATTTTATAGGACCTGCTTCCTTTCCCGTTGAAGGTTTTAATGAAATTCATGTAGTAGAAAAAGGAGATATAGTTTTTGTAGATCACCCAAAGTATTATACAAAAGCATTAGAATCTAAAGCTACAATAGTTCTAATTAATAAAAAAGTTAAATGCCCTCAAGGTAAGGCTTTATTAATTTCAAAAGACCCTTTTACAGCGTTTAATGTATTAACTAGATATTTTAAACCTTTTCAAGAATCTTCAAGTACCATTGCAGAAACAGCTAAAATTGGAGGGAATTCTGTTATACAACCAAATTGTTTTATTGGAAACAATGTTGAAATTGGTGATAACTGTTTAATTCATGCCAATGTAACTATTTACGATGGTTGTAAAATAGGAAATAATGTAACTATTCATTCGGGTTCAATACTTGGAGCAGATGCTTTTTATTATAAAAAAAGAATTGAAGGCTACGATAAATTACTTTCTAGTGGTTCTGTTTTAATAGAAGATAATGTAGATATTGGTGCACTTTGTACTATTGATAAAGGAGTTTCATCTAATACAACTATTGGACAAGGAACAAAAATAGATAACCAAGTTCATGTTGGACATGACACTACAATTGGGGAAATGTGCCTAATAGCATCACAAACAGGTATTGCAGGTTGTGTAATAATTGAAGATGGTGTAACTTTATGGGGACAAGTAGGAACTAATAGTGGAATTACTATTGGTAAAGGAGCAACTATTTTAGGACAAACAGGAGTAACAAAATCCGTAAAAGGAGGAAAAACGTATTTTGGAACGCCAGTTGAAGAATCTAGAAAAAAATTAAAAGAAATGGCTGAAATAAAGCAGCTATTGAGATCTCAAAAAAAATAATATTTTCTTCATTTTAATTGAATAAAAAATTAAATTTGAATTAAAATAAAAATTACACTTAAAAATTACAATTAAATGAGCGTTTTAGTTAATAAAAATTCAAATATTATTGTTCAGGGTTTTACTGGAGGTGAAGGAACTTTTCATGCTACTCAAATGATAGAGTATGGTACAAATGTTGTTGGAGGAGTTACTCCAGGAAAAGGAGGTCAAATCCATTTAGATAAACCTGTATTTAATACCGTTGCAGAAGCAGTTGAAAAAGTAGCAGCAGATACATCCATAATTTTTGTACCACCTGCATTTGCAGCTGATGCAATAATGGAAGCAGCTGAAGCTGGAATAAAAGTAATAATTTGTATTACTGAAGGAATTCCAGTAGCTGACATGGTAAAAGTAAAAGCATATATAGCAACTAGAGATTGTAGATTGGTAGGTCCAAATTGTCCAGGAGTTATTACGCCAGGAGAAGCTAAAGTTGGAATTATGCCTGGTTTTATTTTTAAAAAAGGTAAAGTAGGGATTGTTTCAAAATCTGGAACATTAACTTATGAAGCTGCTGATCAAGTAGTAAAACAAGGTTATGGAATTACTACCGCAATTGGTATTGGCGGAGATCCAATTATTGGAACAACTACAAAAGAAGCTGTAGAATTATTAATGAATGACCCTGAAACTGAATGTATAGTAATGATTGGGGAAATAGGAGGTCAATTAGAAGCTGAAGCTGCACAATGGGTAAAAGCAACTGGAAATAAAAAACCAGTAGTAGGTTTTATAGCTGGACAAACAGCTCCAAAAGGTAGAACAATGGGACATGCAGGTGCAATAGTTGGAGGAAAAGATGATACAGCACAAGCAAAAATGGAAATTTTAAAAGCAAACGGAATTTATGTAGTTGATTCTCCTGCTAGTATAGGAGATAAAGTTGCAGAAGTATTAGGTTAATACCTAATATAGCATTTTTTATATTTTTAATTTAAAATATTAAGTTCCATTTGTTGATACTTATATCTTATAAATAGATTTTAAAAAACACTTACAAAATTGAATCAATTTTGTAAGTGTTTTTTGTACTTAATTAGTTTTATAATTAGAATCTTAAATATAAAATACTTTTGATGTTATTCTTTTTTTTTTAACTAATTTCACAAATCTTTATTTTTAAAAACAACTTACATATGAAACAAACCTTTCGCAGCAAATTTGCAAAATGGATTGCCTTATTTCTTCCTGGTATATTTTTATTAGGATTAAATATTGGTACAGGAAGTGTAACAACTATGGCTAAAGCAGGAGCTGAATATGGAATGTCATTACTTTGGACTATTGTAGCCTCTTGTTTAACAACCTTTTTCATGATTAATTTATATGGTAAATTTACGCTAGTTACTGGTGAAACAGCCTTACAAGCCTTTAGAAAGCATATTCATCCTGGAGTTGGTATCTTTTTTATAATAGCATTAACTGTAGGTGTTTGTGGAAGTGTAATGGGAGTAATGGGAATTGTTGCTGACATTTGTTATGAATGGTCTAAAAGTGCCGTTGATGGAGGTATATCTCCAATTTATTTTGCAACAGCTTTTATTGCTATGGTATATTTTATTTTTTGGAATGGAAAAACACAATTTTTTGAAAGAGCATTAGCAGTAATTGTTGCAATTATGTCAGCTAGTTTTTTGCTAAACTTTTTTATAATGATGCCACCTCCAATAGATATTTTAAAAGGGCTTATACCAAATGTGCCAGATACTTTAGGTACCGATAAAAGTCCATTTTTAATAATTGCTTCACTTGTAGGAACAACTGTTTTTTCTGGTTTATTTATAATTAGAACAACTTTAGTTAAAGAAGCAGGTTGGAAAATGACCGATTTAAAAAAACAACGTAATGATGCTATGGTGTCAGTAATTTTAATGTTTGTTATTAGCACATCTATTATGGCTGCTGCTGCAGGTACATTATATGTTGAAGGCATTGGATTATCCACAGCATCTCAAATGATTGGATTGTTAGAACCATTAGCAGGTAGTTTTGCAACATCTGTATTTGCAATTGGTATAATTTCAGCTGGAGTTTCATCTCAATTTCCAAATATTTTAATGCTTCCTTGGTTGTTATGCGATTATAATAATTCTGAACGAAATATGACATTGCCAAAATACCGTATAATGGTGCTTTTAATTTCATTATTAGGTTTAGTAGTGCCAGTTTTTAATGCACAACCAATATTTGTAATGGTTGTTTCACAAGTTTTTAATGCTGTTATTTTACCTGTTACTGTTTTAGGTATTTTATACTTAAGCAATCGATCAGACTTAATGGGGAAATATAAAAACACAGTACTAGAAAACATCTTTTTAGGACTTATCTTATTATTTTCTATATACACTTCATATACAGGTATTACAGGAGTTATTCAAATATTTAATTAAACTATAATGAAGAATTTACAAAAATATGCACACATACCCTTAAAACAATCATTAAATAGAGTTTGGAGAACTTATGAAGGAGGAGCTTTAATTGATAGATGGAAAAAACAATCTTCAGAAGTAGATGGACAAAAGCCAGAACAATGGATTATGTCTACGGTTACTGCACGTGGAAATGGTAGACCAGAAAACGAAGGACTCTCATTAATTGAAACAACTGATGGTATTTTTTCCTTAAAAAATTTAATTAATTCTAATCCAGAATTATATTTAGGTGAAGAATTAGCAAAAAAATACGGAACAACAGGTGTACTTATTAAGATGCTAGATTCAAAAGAAAGATTAACTATTCAGGTGCATCCAGATAAAGAATATGCTAAAACTATATTAAATTCTGAATTTGGAAAAACAGAATCGTGGTATGTTTTAAATACGCGCGAAATAAATGGAGAAAAACCTGTTATTTATATGGGATTTAAAAAGCATGTTACCAAAGAAATTTGGAGATCTCATTTTGAAAATCAAAATATTGAAGGAATGTTAAATTGCCTTCATAAAATTGAAGTAAAACCAGGAGATGCTTTTATGATTTATGGAGGTGTGCCACATGCTATTGGTGCTGGGTGCTTTTTAATGGAAGTCCAAGAGCCTACAGATTATACTATGCGAGTTGAAAAAACAACTCCAGCAGGTTTAAAAATAGGTCCAGAATTAATTCATCAAGGTGTTGGTGAACAAAAAATGCTTGAGTGTTTTCATTATGATAATTACACAATTGATGAGGCGTTAGAAAAATGGAAAATAAACCCTGAAGTTATAGAAAGTTCTAATCAGTTTACATTAAGAACTTTATTTAATAAAAAGCATACAAATTGTTTTGGGTTAAATGAATTACTTTTAGATGGAGAGCATACTATTAAAGGAAATTCTTGTTTTTACGTTGCTGTTATTTATTCAGGTGATGGAATTATAACTTGTAATGGAAATAAATATGAATATACTCAAGGAGATGAAATTTTTATTTCAGCAGCAATTTCTGAAATTACTATCAGTTCCATAAGTTCTTCTAAAATTTTACTGTGTTATCCTCCAAATTAATAATAATAAATTCACACTATTAAAAGCTTCTAGTTTTAGAGGCTTTTTTTATACAATTGTATTATATTTGATTTGATAAATGAAATTTTAAATAAATGAAACTTTTAGAAAATAAAACAGCTTTAATTACAGGAGCTACACGAGGAATAGGAAAAGGAATTGCTGAAACTTTTGCAAAACAAGGTGCAAATGTTGCTTTTACATACAGTTCTTCAGTTGAAGCTGCAGAAGCATTGGAAAAAGAATTAGAATCATTTGGAATAAAAGCGAAAGGATATCAATCTAATGCCGCAAATTTTGATGCAGCACAACAATTAGCAGCAGATGTTTTAAAAGAATTTGGAAGTATAGATGTTTTAATTAACAACGCAGGAATTACAAAAGATAACTTATTAATGCGTATTTCTGAAGAAGATTTTGATAAAGTAATTGAAGTGAATTTAAAATCGGTTTTTAATTTAACAAAAGCAGTAATTCGTCCTATGATGAAACAACGTAAAGGTTCTATTATTAATATGAGCTCGGTAGTTGGTTTAAAAGGAAATGCAGGTCAAGCTAATTATGCAGCTTCAAAAGCTGGTATTTTAGGCTTCACAAAATCGGTAGCTTTAGAATTAGGTTCAAGAAATATACGTTGTAATACAATAGCTCCTGGTTTTATTGAAACTGAAATGACTGGAGCTCTTCCAGAAGAAACAGTTAAAGAATGGAGAAATTCAATTCCTTTAAAACGTGGCGGTACACCTGAAGATGTTGCAAATGCATGTGTATTTTTAGCATCGGATATGAGTGCTTACATAACAGGACAAACATTAAGCGTTGATGGTGGAATGTTAACATAATTTAATGTCAACCGAAACAATTTTATACATACTATTATCTGGAATACTAGCGCTAGCAATAGCGCTTTTTCAGTATTGGTATAAATTAAAACAAACTAAAACAAACTATATTTTATTAGCATTAAGGTTTTTAGCACTATTCACATTAATGTTGTTGTTAATTAATCCTTCTATAAAAAAAACAATTTTTGAAATTGAAAAACCAAATTTAGTGGTTGCTATTGACCAATCTAAATCTATAAAATACAGTAAACAAGTAGAAATAGTACAAACTTTAGTTGATAATTTAAAAAATAGTTCAGCCTTAAATAATAAATATAATATTCAGTATTATGGTTTTGGAAAAGAATTATATGCTTTAGATACACTAAAATATATTGAAAATCAAACAAATATATCAAATCCAATTCAAGAGTTTTCTAAAATTTACGGAGAGAACAATCCTGTATTACTTATAACAGATGGAAACCAAACCTTTGGAAATAGTATTGAATTTCTGAAACCTAAAAATCCAATAAATTCTTTTATTGTAGGAGACACAACTAGCATTGAAGATATTTATATTTCTCGATTAAATGTAAATAAACAAACCTATATAAATAATAGATTACCTGTTGAAATTTTTGTGAATTACGCGGGAAAAAATACAGTTTCTAAAAAACTAAAAATTCTTCATAAAGGAAAAACTGTTCATTCAGAAACCATTAAGCTTTCTAAAAATAATAATGTTTTAATTTCATCTTTTTATATAAAAGTTACTGAAAAAGGCACTCAATATTATACAGCTATTGTAGAAAATTTAGATTCAGAAAAAAATACAGCAAACAATTCTAAAAGTTTTTCAATAAATGTGATAGAAGAAAAAACTAAAATATTATTGATAAGTGATGTAGTTCATCCAGATTTAGGGATGCTTAAAAAATCTATCGAAACTAATAAACAGAGAGAAGTAACTATAAAAAAACCAAATAAAATTAAAGGCAAAATAACAGATTATCAGTTAGTTATATTATATCAGCCTACCAGTAGTTTTAAGTCTGTTTTAAATGAAATTAAAAATAACAAACAACATTTTTTTATAATAAGTGGCTCGCAAACCGATTGGGATTTTTTAAATAAAGCGCAATCATATTTTAAAAAAGACGTTTTAAATCAAACTGAAAGTTATGTTCCTAAACTTAACTTACAATATGAAAGCTTTGTTACTGAAGATATTGGTTTTAAGTCATTTTCTCCACTTGAAGATAAGTTTGGCGATGTAAGTTTTAATATTCCATTAAACATATTACTTTATCAAAAAATTGGAGCTTTTGAAACAGATAAGCCAATGTTAGCAACTTTTGAAATTGATGAGATTAAAGCCGGAATTTTATTTGGCGAAAATAGTTGGAGGTGGAGAATGCAAAGTTTTATTGAAACTAAAAATTTTGAGCAATTCGATAATTTTATTTCAAGTTTAGTTTTGTATTTAGCATCTAATAAAAGTAAAAACCGCCTACAAGTTTCAGTAGAACCTATATATTTTTCTAATGAAATTGTTCAGTTTTCGGCTGTATATTTAGATAATAATTTAAGCTTTGATAGTAGAGCTAAATTGTGGTTAACTATTAAAAATAATGCAACTAATAAGTTGTCTAAATTTCCTTTTGCACTTTCAAATAATAGTTTTGTAGCAGAAATTTCAAATTTAAATTCGGGTGAGTATAATTACACTATTACTACTGAAAATCAAAATGTTAGTAGTTCTGGAGTTTTTAAAGTTGAACCTTTTGAAGTAGAACAACAATTTTTAAATGCTAACGATGAAAATTTAAAATTATTAGCAAACAAAACAGGAGGAAAGGTCTATTATTCTAAAGACTCTGAAAGTGTAATAAATAATTTAATTGCCACCGAAAAATTTAAAAGTATTCAAAAATCTACGCTACAAAAAACACCTCTAATAAATTGGAAGTGGTTATTAGCTTTTGTTATTATTTTATTAAGTACAGAATGGTTTTTAAGAAAATATTTTGGGAAAATTTAATTCTCTTATGTAAAACTTGTCACATTTTATTTTCTAATTAATTTTACATTTGCAGTAGATGAGTAAAATTGCTGTCATATTTTTATCTTTTATTGTGTTAATTCAAAGCTTTAATTTGGATTTAACCGATGCTCCTAAAATACCTGTTTTAGTAGATCATTTAGTAACTCACATTCAACAAGGTGAAAGTTTAGGTGAATTTATTATCCAACACTATGGAAGTGATATTGATATTCATAAAAATAAACATAAAGAACATCAAAATTTACCATTTAAACATAGACATTTAGATACTCATTTTCATTTAGATTTTATTATTTGCAATAACAATTATCCACTTCAACTAAAGGATGAAATTTTTGTAAATTCTCGATTTTTATACTGTGAGCAACCTATAAAACTATTTGAAACTAACTTTTTTCAACCTCCAAAAACAGTTTAATTTATTTGTTTAAATAAGTAATGTAATTAACTTACATTCAATATATTATGATTTAAATAATTAAACTATGTTACAACATATAATTAAATTAAGTATACAAAATAAACTTATTGTTTTACTTATAACAGCATCTATTTTTTTATTTGGTTTATTTGCTTTAACACAAATACCAATTGGTGCAGTACCAGATATTACAAACAATCAAGTTCAAGTAATAACAACATCTAGAAATTTATCTACTCAAGATGTTGAACAATTTATAACTTATCCAGTTGAATTAGAAATGGCTAATTTACCTGGTGTAGAAGAAATACGTTCCGTTTCAAAATTTGGACTTTCAGTAGTTACCATAGTTTTTGAAGATAATATGGGTACGTATTTACCTAGACAGTTAATAGCTGAAAAAATAAAAGCAGCATCTGAAAAAATTCCAGAGGAGTTTGGAACTCCTGAAATGGGGCCAATTACTACTGGTTTAGGAGAAATTTATCAATATATTTTAGACACTAAACCTGCTTATAAAAATAAATATTCCCCTATGGAGTTGCGAACAATTCAAGATTGGATTGTAAAACGTCAACTTTCTGGTATTCCAGGTGTTGTAGAAGTAAATACTTGGGGTGGATTTCTAAAGCAATATGAAGTTGCTCTAAATCCTGAAAAATTAAAATCTATGAATATTACTTCTTCACAAATTATGGATGCTTTAGAGCAAAATAATAGTGTTGCAGGAGGTGGGTATATAGAAAAAACAAATGAAAGTTACTTTGTAAGAGGTGAAGGTTTGATAAAATCTTTAGAAGATATTGAAAACATTGTTATAAAAAATGTACAAGGTGTTCCAGTTTTAATAAAGCACGTTGCTGAAGTTAATTATGGGTATGCTACAAGGTTTGGAGCTATTACTGGAAATGGAGAAGGAGAAAAAGTATTAGGACAAGTAATGATGTTGAAAGATGGTGATTCTAATAAAGTTATTGAAGCCGTTAAACAGCGTGTTGAGGAAATTCAAAAAACATTGCCTGAAGGCGTTTTTATCAATGGCTTTTTGGAACGAAGTGAACTAATAGGTAAAACAACCTTTACCATTGCAGAGAATTTAATTATTGGAATATTAATTGTAATTTTTGTAGTTATTCTACTTTTAGGAAGTTTACGCTCTGGTTTGGTGGTAGCTTCAGTTATACCACTTTCGCTATTATTCACATTATCAATGATGTATGTTTTTGGAGTAGATGCTAATCTAATGAGTTTAGGCGCAATTGATTTTGGTATAATAATAGATGGAGCCGTAATTATTGTTGAATTTATAGCCTTTAAAATTACAAGTAGTAGAGATCAATTAGTTGGTTTATCTAAAAATGAACAACAAAGTGAGATTGATAAAATCACTTATGATAGTAGTAAAAAAATGATGACTTCTGCTGTTTTTGGGCAACTTATTATTTTAATTGTATTCATTCCAATTTTATCATTAAGTGGTGTGGAAGGTAAAATGTTTAAACCAATGGCAATGGCTTTTAGTTTTGCTTTAATTGGTGCTATGTTCTTATGCTTTACTTACGTTCCAGTAATTTCTTCCATTTTTTTAAAGCCAGAAAAAGTGTCTAAAAATAACGTATCAAAAAAATTGATTTCGTTTTTTACAAAAATGTACGAACCGGTTATAAAATGGGCTTTATTCAATAAAAAAATTGTTGTAGCATTATCAGTTGTATTGTTAATTGTAACTGGAATTATTTTTAGTAAAATGGGAGGTGAGTTTATACCAACTCTTGATGAAGGTGATTTTGTTATTCAACCTGCTTTAAAAACAGGTACATCTTTATCAAAAACTGTTGAAATCACCACTAAAATTGAACAAATTTTATTAGATAATTTTCCTGAAGTATCTCAAGTAGTTACAAGAATTGGAGCTGCTGAAGTTCCAACTGATCCTATGTCTATGGAAGAAAGCGATGTAATTATTAAACTAAAACCAAAGGGTGAATGGGTTTCAGCTTCTTCAAAAGATGAATTAGCAGATAAGTTTAAAGAAAAACTAGCTATTATTCCAGGAGTTGAGTTTGAGTTTACACAACCTATTGAAATGCGTTTTAATGAATTAATTACAGGTGTTAGAGCAGATGTTGCTATAAAATTATTTGGTGAAGATTTGGATGTTTTAGCATCTAAAGCCGATGAAATTAAAAGTAAAATTGCAAACGTAGAAGGTGCATCGGATATTATTGTAGAAAAAGTTGATGGATTACCTCAAATGACGGTTACATACAATCGTAAAAAAGTGGCTCGTTATGGTTTAAATATTCAAGTTTTAAATGAATTGGTTTCTATGGCTTTTGCGGGTCAAACTTTAGGTAGTGTTTTTGAAGGGGAGCGTAAGTTTGATTTAGTTGTTAGGCTAAATTCTAACTACAGAAAAAATATAGAAAATTTACGAAATTTATATGTAGACACACCATTAGGTATAAAAGTTCCATTGCATGAACTTGCCACAATTGAATATACCAAAGGTCCAGCAAAAATATCTAGAGATGATACTAAAAGAAGAATTGTAATTGGAGTAAATGTTAGAAATAGAGATATGGAATCTGTAGTAGATGATGTTAGAAAAATTATAAACGAACAAGTTAAATTACCTGTTGGTTATTCTGTTTCGTATGGAGGACAATTTGAAAATTTAAACAGTGCAAAAAACAGACTAAAAATTGCTGTTCCAATTGCATTGTTATTAATTTTTATATTACTTCATTTTGCGTTTAACTCTGTAAAAGATGCATTAATGATTTTTTCTGCAATACCTTTAGCAGCAGTTGGTGGAGTATTGTTTTTACTAATAAGAGGTTTGCCTTTTAGTATCTCGGCAGGTGTTGGTTTTATTGCTTTATTTGGTATTGCTGTTTTAAATGGTATTGTACTAATTGAGCATTTAAAAGAATTGAAAAAACAAGGAATATCAGATGTTAATGAACGAATTTTAAAAGGTACTAAAGAGCGTTTACGACCAGTAATTTTAACTGCCGCCGCTGCCGCATTAGGATTTTTTCCAATGGCAATTTCTACCAATGCAGGAGCAGAAGTTCAGCGCCCATTGGCTACAGTTGTAATTGGTGGTTTGGTAACAGCAACCATATTAACTATGATTGTTTTACCTACATTATATGCAATTTTTGAAACTAAAAATTTTAAAATAAAAAAAATAAAAGCAAATAAGTCTACATTAATTTTACTAGTATTATTAATTCCTGTTTTTAGTTTTTCTCAAAAGCAAATAAATTTAGAGGAAGCCATTTCAATAGCGGTTGAAAACAATAAAGGTTTAAATATTAGCAACTTGGAAAAAGCAAAAGCCCAAAAATTAATTAACACAGCTTTCAATTTTGAAAATACTTCTGTCTATTACGAAAAGGATAGAACAAGTTTAGGAATTTTAGATAAACCTTTTGACACCTATGGAGTTGAACAAAGTATAGATTTTCCAACTATTTATTTTTCAAAGAAAAAAGCTAATAAATTAAATACTAATTTAAAACAAATTGAATTTGAATTAGCTAAAAATGAGTTAATTAAAAATGTTTCAAGTCTTTATTATGAAATAGTTTATGTTCAAAACAAACAGAATTACTTAAAACATATGGATAGTTTGTATCGTAATTTTTCAAAAGCTGCAAAACGAAAATTTGAGTTAGGTGAATCTAATTATTTAGAAATGATAACTGCGCAATCTAAACATCAGCTTTTTACTACTGAATTAATAAAATTAGAACAAGATTTGGCAAGCTTATTAATAAAATTTAATAGTGTATTACAGTCTAATGAAGAAATTTTAGTTTCAAAAAATAGATTGAGTAAAGTAACAGTTGAAAATCAAATTTTAGAAAATCATTTAATTAATAAATTTCACCAAGAAAATAAAAAACTATCGTTAGTAAATAAGCAAATTTCAAACCAAGAGTTTTTACCAAGTTTATCATTTAACTATTTTAATAGCAAGGATATAACTTCTAATGAATCTTATAATAGTTTTAGAGCAGGAGTCACTATTCCTATATTGTTTTTTGGTAAATCGGCTAAATTAAAAGCTTTAAAAATAGATGAAAAAATATCAGAAGATAAAAAGTTAGAAGCCGAAATACAATTGAAAAGCAAGTATTCAATACTTCAAAATGAGTTGAATAAGGCAAATGCAGAACTTTCTTTTTATGAAGAAAATGGAAAAAAATTAGCTTCAGAAATATTAAAAACTGCCAATTCTAGTTTTAAAAATGGAGAGATTGATTTCTTTCAATATATACAAAGTATTGAAAATTCATATCAAATAAATGTAAGCTATTTAAATAGTTTAAATAACTACAATCAAAAAGCTATCGAATTAAATTATATAAATCTATAATTATGAAAAACATTAAAATATATATACTACAACTTGTTTTAATAGGTTCTTTTTCAGCATGTAACTCAACAAAAGAAAAAGAAGTTGTAAAAGATGTAGCAACTGAAAAAGGAGTTATTTCTGTTAGTAAAGAACAATTTAAGAGTTCTAAAATGGAATTAGTTAAACTATCTAAACAAGAATTTTCAACAAGTATTAAAACAAATGGATTTGTGGATGTTCCACCAGCAAATAAAGCAAAAGTAAGCGCTATTATTGGTGGTTATATTAAAAAATCACCTTTATTAATAGGTGATAAAGTGAAAAAAGGACAATTATTATTAACTATAGAAAACCCTGCTTTTATAGACATTCAACAAGAGTTTTTAGAAGTTTCAGAGAAATTAAACTATTTAAAATCTGAATACGAGCGTCAGAAAACCTTGTTTAATGAAAACATTACTTCAAAAAAGAAATATTTAGAGGCAGAAAGTAATTATAAGAGCACAGTTGCTATTTCACGTGGATTAGAGCAAAAATTAAAATTAATGAGAATAAATATTACCAATGTAAAATCTGGGAATTTTACCTCAATAATTCCTATTTATTCACCTATTAATGGAGTAGTTTCAAAAGTAAATGCTTCTAAAGGAAAATTTGTAGATGCAACTGATGTTATTTTAGAAATTAACAATACAAAACATAAACATTTAGAATTGGTGATATTTGAAAAAGATGTTTTAAATGTTAAAGAAAAACAATCAATAAAGTTCTCTATTCCAGAAAATTCAGAAAACACATACAATGCGAGTGTCTATTTAATTGGAAATGAAATAAATGAAGACACTAGAACAGTTAGAGTTCATGCACATTTAGAAGATGAAAATCAACCTTTTTTAGTTGGAATGTTTGTTGAAGCTGAAATTATGATAGAAAAATCAATAAAATGGGCTTTGCCAATTGAAGCTATTTTACATGAAGATAATAAGTTTTTTGCATTTGTTTTAAAAAATAAAACGGATAAAGCATTTAATTTTGAAAAAAAAGAAGTAATTCTTGGAGTTAAAAATGAAGAATGGATTGAAGTTGAAAATTACAGTCAATTTAATGAATTAGAAATACTAGGCAAAGGAGTTTTTTCACCTTTAGAAAATGTAGAGTAGTAAAAAATAAAAATAGAAGATAGTTTATAATTTTCTGTTTCGTATTTTTACAAAAATTTAAATTAAAACAACAATGGCAAACAACGGACAATTACAATTACCAAAAACTTTAATGCCTATTATTTTAATAGGTATTGTAGCAATTATATTTTTATCAAAATCAACTGTAACAGTAGATGCAGGTGAAGCGGGAGTGTTATGGAAACGTTTTGATGGCGGTGTAGTAACAGATCAACCACCATTAGGTGAAGGATTTCATATTGTTGCACCTTGGAATGAAGTTATAGTGTATGAAGTACGTCAACAAGAATTATTTGAAAAAATGAAAGTACTTTCATCAAACGGATTGGATATTATTTTAGAAACTTCATCTTGGTATATGCCAAGACCTGCAGATTTAGGTAAACTACATCAAGAAAAAGGTAAAAATTATTTAGAAAGAGTTATTCAACCTACGCTTCGATCAGCAGCTCGTAGTGTTGTTGGACGTTATACTCCGGAGCAATTATATGCAAGTAAAAGAGATGTAATTCAGAGTGAAATTTATGATGAAGCAAAAAAAATATTGGATGGTCAATACATTATATTAAACGAAGTTTTAGTTAGAGATGTAACTTTACCAGCAACAATTAAAGATGCAATTGAGCGTAAATTAAAACAAGAGCAAGAATCTTTAGAATATGAGTTTAGATTAGTTACTGCAGCTAAAGAAGCTGAAAAGCAAATAATTGAAGCGAAAGGTAAAGCAGATGCAAATAGAATTTTAAGCGCATCATTAACTGATAAAATTCTTCAGGATAAAGGAATTGAAGCAACTATTAAGTTAGCTGAATCTCCAAATAGCAAAGTAATTGTTATTGGTAGTGGTGATTCTGGAATGCCTATTATTTTAGGGAATCAATAAGAAGAAGATAAACCAATAGAAGAGGCTGTCTAAAAAGCATTGAAAGCCGTCATTCTGAACTTGTTTCAGAATCACATCATACCGATAATTAATTAGTATGAGAACCTGAAACAAGTTCAGGTTGACGAAATTTTCACTTTTAGATAGCCTCTTTTTTTATGATTATTTTTTTGGAAACTTTTCTATTTCAGAAATCACATCTTCTTCAGAATCGAAAATAGAAAGAATCATATTTTTATATTTTTCTTCTTCTGTTAATTTTAGCAACAATGGATAAATAGGCCTATTTTTAGTCCAATATTCTTTATTTAAAAACACCATTGGGCTGGCAAAACCATAACTTAAATAATGATTTTGAGTAGCATCTTGAAAAATTTCTTGAATAGTTCCTGCGCTTCCTGGTGAAAATATAACACCACCTTTAGCTAAAGCTAACAAACCTTCTTCACGTACACTGTTTGCAAAATATTTAGCAATATGTGTGGCAAATGGAGTAGGCGGTTCGTGTCCATATAACCAAGTTGGAATTCCTAAACTTTTATAATTAGAAGTAGGATGTTTTTCTAAAACTTCAAAAGATTTATCTAACCATAAAGCATCATTATAAATTGGTGCTTCAGCTAATATATTTATAGCTTCGGTTAACTCCTTATTACTTTTTCCTGCAAACCAAGCACCTACGTGGGTAGCTTCCATTGCTCCAGGACCACCACCAGAAATCATTAAATAACCTAATTCAGTTAATTTTTTACTAATCCTAGCTACTTTTAAAAAATTCTTATTACTTCTAGATAAGCTGTGTCCACCCATTATGGCAACAATTTTCCGTTTATCATAATCTATAACAAAATCATTTAAAGCATTTGTAATGGAGTGATCGTGTAAACGTCTAGTAAGTGTTTCTTTAATATCTACAGCTTCTTTACCTTGTTTTGTGTAGTGATTGTAAACTACCTTATCAAAAGTTTTTTCGTAACTATCAGGATTTCCAAGTTGATAATTATTATACAATTTTTCTTTTGTGTATAATGAATTTATAAATGGATTAAATGGAGCGTTTATTTGAGGAAAAATTAAACAATCCTCAGAAAGTTTAACGGTAAATTTTTCAGGAATTGTACAACCTAAAAATATACAATTGTAAAATGATAAGTTTGTAAAAGAATTTGAAATCTGGTTGAAATCTATATTTTGAAAAGCATGAAAACTTAATTGATTTTGAGTTTCAATAGCTTCCATTAAATCTGTATAAGAGTCAATTTCTTTATATGTCATAGTAAATATGTTAAAAAAAGCCAACATATGTTGACTTTAATTATTATATAAGTTATAAATTTTCTAGTTTTTTTCTTTTATAGTACTACCTTTTTTAATGGCTTTATAGTTTTCATAACAAAGTAAAATTGCCTCAACTAATTGTAAATCACTAGCTGATTTAATAAAATAGTCAGAATAATTACATTCATTTAAAAGATCATTTAATTCTTGAGCATCCATATTTAAATACTCCATCATAATCTCACGATTAAATTTAGTTTCCATTAAATTTCTAACTTCATCATCATCTCGTAATTTTTTTAATTTTTTTAGTTGTTTTGGTTTTTTACCAAACATATTATAAACAAAATCTACAGGATGAAATAAAGCGTCTACAGGAGAAGTATAGGTTTTAGCTTTACGTAATCCACCAACTTCATAAGTTTGTTGAACACCACTAATATGTATTCTTGAGTATTTATCTTTTGGAGTGTTTTTAGCGTCAATTTCCAAAACACCAATTAGTTTATGTGATTTAACAACTACTTCTTCCATTTGTTCAGTTTTTTCATTTAATTCTATAACTAACTCATTTCCAAGAAGTAAATCGTTTGTAATTTTTAGTTTAATGGATTGGTAACCAAGGTATGATACATAAATAGTGTCATTTACTCTTGTGCTCATTTCAAACTTACCATCATCATTTGTTGCAGTTCCTAAAACAGAATTCAAATTAAATAAGTGAGCTCCTTTTAAAGGGTCTTTGGTTGTATGACTAATAACTTGACCTTTCAAATATGAAGTTTCAAATTGTTTTATAGTATCGGTGTTTTTTTCTACTTGAGCAAAACCAGCAAAAGCAATACAAAAAACTATAGGAGTTAAAATTCTTTTTAGCATAATGCAATATTACTAATAAAAACCCTAATTTTTGCTAAAGAATATTAAAATAGTAATGAATTTTAAAGTGAAATAAGTGCACATAACAGGACTTGAACCTGCACAAACTTACGTTTACGAGCCCCTCAAGCCCGCGCGTCTACCAATTCCGCCATATGTGCATTAATTTTAGTAAATAAAAAAAGTTAAGCAAATGCTTAACTTTTTTTGTGACCTGGCTGGGGCTCGAACCCAGGACCACCTCCTTAAAAGGGAGGTGCTCTACCAACTGAGCTACCAGGTCAATTACCTTTTCCAAAGACGAGTGCAAATATACTACCTAAAGTTTAAAATACAAGTTTTTTTATGTAGTTTTTTAAACGATATTTGTGTTACTTATTTAAATAGAAAGTAAACAAGTATGAAAATAGTTTTATTAGGGTATATGGCAAGTGGCAAATCTGCTGTGGGTAAGGTAGTTGCAAAAAAAATGTTGATTCCTTTTATTGATTTAGATGCGTATATCGAAGCGAAAGAACAATCAACAATTTCTACTATTTTTAAAGAAAAAGGAGAAATATATTTTAGAAACAAGGAGTCTGAATGTTTAAAAGAGTTATTGAGTTCTAAAAATGATATGATTATTTCGTTAGGAGGAGGGACACCTTGTTATGGAAATAATATGGAACTAATAACAGAAAATAGTACTTCAATATATTTAAAAGCTTCTATTAATACTATTTTTGAAAGGATAAAAAAAGAAACTCTTCAACGTCCTTTAGTAGCAACAATAGGAATTGATAATTTAAAAGAATTTATTGCTAAACATCTTTTTGAACGTTCACCATTTTATGAAAGTGCTTCAAAAATTGCAAATGTTGATGATAAATCTATTTTAGAAATTTCAGAAGAAATAATTACGCTACTCTAAAACAGCATAACTATTTTGTTTATTATACACTAAATTAACATGTTCACGAAGTGAAGTAGATAAAGAGAGACCTTTAAAATCTGCTTTTACAGGGTATTTTTTATGATTTCTATCAATCATTACAGCTGTATTAAATTGCTTTATTGGAACCTCTAAAAAGTGTTTTATTCCGTAAATTAAGGTAGACCCAGAGTTTAATACATCATCAACTAAAACTAGTGGCTTGTTTTTGTAATCATCAGGTTTTAAGTCTGTTGAAATTGGTTTTAATGGATTTCGTTTATCTATATTTACTTCGCAAAGTGTAATTTTTAAATCGGAAATTTGCTTTAATTCTGCTTCTAAATGTTGAGCAAAAATGTATCCATTTCCTTTTATACCTGCTATAATAATTTCTGATTCTTTAGAATTACATTCGAAAATTTGATACGCAATACGTTTTGTTTTGTGTTCAATTTGTTTATTAGTAAGTATAACCGATTGTTCCATTATATTTATTTTTTTTCAAAGATAAAAAACAATTCTCTACCATCTCTTGGTTTTATAGAATTATAACAACGTTCTAAAACACGAACTTCAAATTTAGCATAGAATAGTTGAATATATTCAATAATATTTCCTCCAAAAGGTGGACCTTGCTTGGTTAGTTCAAAATCAAATAGTAAACCAACAATTTTTCCTCCATCATTTAATAAATTATACATTTTATTTACATAAGCTTCTCGCAAAGAAGGATCTAATGCACAAAAGAAAGTTTGTTCTAGTATTAAATCATATTTATCTTCATGACTGAAAAAATTCATGTTTATTAAATCTTTTTCAGGAAAATCTGGAAAACGTTTTTTTAGATTAAGTAGTGGTTGAAAAGCAATATCAATAACTCTAACTTTATTAAAATTATTTTCATGCAAATATTCAGCTTCATAACTGTTACCGGCACCTGGAATAAGAATTTTTAAATTTTTATTTGTTAATTGATTTATATATGTTTTTATAGGAGTGGAGATGTAACCAATATCCCAACCCGTTTTATTTTTTTCGTATTTTAAATCCCAATACTGTTTGTCAAATTTAGTCATAAATTATAAAGATTTTACAAGTCCTCCATCAATAACAATATTTGTTCCTGTAATGTAAGATGCATATTCTGAAGCTAAAAAATTAACCAAGTATCCAAACTCTTTTGGGTTTCCAATTCGTTTCATTGGAATTGAGTTTTTTAAATTAAGTAAAACTTCATCTTCAGAAATATTTAACTGTTTAGCTTGTAATTTATTAAGTTCTTTAATTCGTTCAGTATCAAAAATACCAGTTAAAATGTTATTTACTGTAATTCCTTTACTAGCAATGCTTGTAGCTAATGTTTTAGCCCAAGTAGTTACTGCTGCTCTAATAGTGTTAGATAATATTAAATGGTTAATAGGTTCAACAACACTAATAGAAGTTGCATTAATAATTCTACCAAAACCATTTTTTTCCATTTGTTTAATAGCACACATGGTAGTAAATTGTGTAGTTTTAAAAAGTAAATCAAATGCTGTTTGGTAATCTTTTGTAGTTTTATCAAAAACAGTTCCTCCTTCTGGTCCGTTGGTGTTATTGACTAAAATATCAACTGAATTAGATTTAAAATAGTTTGAAATTATATTCTGGTATTCGTTAAAATTATAAAAATCCACAATTAAAAATTGATGTACTTGACCTTGTGAAGTATCCATTTTTGAAACTAAAGCTTGCAAAGCCTCTTTATTTCTAGCCATTATTGTTACAGAAGCTCCGTTTTTAGCTAATTCTAAAGCTATTGATTTTCCTAAACCTTTTGAGCTTCCACCTACAAGTGCTTTTTTATGTATTAAATTAATCTTCATCCTGATAATCTTCTAATTCACGTCTATCTTTTTTTGTTGGTCTTCCAGTTCCTTTTTTACGATAATAGTCTTTAGAATATTTTAATAATTCTAGTTTTTCAAACTGTTCTTTATTGGTAATATCTTTTCTGTATAAGTCTACTAATTTAGCACCAACACGATTTAAAGGTAAATCAAGAATTAAAAATTCGTAATTAATTTGATTTTTTCTTACCATAATTTTCTCTCCAGAGAACACATCTTTTGAAGGCTTTACCGGCTTATTATCAACTCTAACATGTCCTTTTTTACAAGCTTCAGTTGCAATACTTCGTGTTTTATAATAACGCGTACACCACAAATACTTATCTATTCGCATAATTTAAAGTTAAAAATTTAATATTAAACTTTTCAAAAGTATATGAAAATAGTATCTTGCGCAATCTAATCTTATAAAAGGAATGAAATTAAAAAGTTTATTATTTATTGCACTACTAAGTATTACAATGTTTTCTTGTGATGGAAATGATGATAATTCAAGTGATGATGATTTTGATCATGCAGCGCAAGCCTTAATTGACGATGCTGATTTAATAGAATACTTACAAACTCATTATTTAAATGAAGATGATAATGCAATTTGGACAATAACATCAGACGAAACACCGCTTTCAGATTTAGTTGAAGTACAGGAGGTTACAAAGGATGATATAAATTATAACTTATACTTTTTAAAAGAAAACGAAGGTGTGGGTGAATATCCAAAATCTTCAGATTCAGTATTTGTTACTTATGCCGGAATGTTATTAGATAGTACTGTTTTTGATTCTAGTTCAAGTAAAATATGGTTTTCTTTAACAGGTGTTGTAGATGGTTGGGCTTACGGGTTTACAAATTTTAAAACTGGAACTAAAATAATAAATGATGATGAATCTTTTGATTATGAAGATAGTGGAGAAGGTTATTTATTTATTCCATCTGGTTTAGCTTATAGAAATATTACTCAATCAATAATTAGTGAAAATTCACCTTTAATTTTTAAAATAACACTAAACGATATAAATAGAGCTGATCATGATAATGATGGTGTTTTATCAAGTGATGAAGATATTGATGGTGATGGAAATGTAAAAAACGATGATACTGACGGAGATGAAATTCCTAATTACTTGGATACTGATGACGATGGTGATGAAATTTTAACCGCAGATGAATTGGGAGATGAAAACAATAATGGAATTGCCGATTATTTAGAAGCAACCTAAATTTAAAATACATATACTTTAAATTAAAAACCAGATGATGCAAATTTTCTGGTTTTTTTAGGTTTTAATTTTAAAATAGTCTATTAAAAAATAAAACTAGATAATAACTTTATTACCAATTGTTAAAACTTAATTTTAGTTTATATTTACATTCTTAATTTTGGCTATAAGGTTTGCCTTAAACTACTTTCAATTTAGAATTAAAAATTTCTATTTAAAATAGTTTATGCCAGTATAAAAAAATTACTTTGGGCAATATGAACAAAACAAAAATTAAAAAGTTTTTATTTTCATTTGAACAAATACCATCATTAATATATCTTCTAAAATGGGTTTTAATTTGTTTAGTTTTAGGAATTATAGTAGGAGGTATTTCAGCATTTTTTCTGTTAAGTTTAAGCTGGGTTACAAATTGGAGAGAATCACATTTATGGATAATTGCGTTATTACCTGTTGGTGGTTTTATAATAGGGCTGTCATATCATCTATATGGAAATAGTGTTGTAAAAGGTAATAATTTATTGCTTGAAGAATTTCATTCTCCCAAAAAAATAATTCCATTTAGAATGGCTCCGCTTGTTTTGTTTGGAACTATTTTAACTCATTTTTTTGGAGGTTCAGCTGGTCGTGAGGGAACTGCAGTTCAAATTGGTGGTGCTATTGCCGATAGGTTTACAAAAGTTCTTAAATTATCAAAGCGAGATAGACAAATTGTATTAATTGCAGGTATAAGTGCTGGTTTTGCCTCTGTTTTTGGTACGCCTTTAGCAGGTGGAATTTTTGCATTGGAAGTATTAGTTTTAGGAAGAATTCGATTAGATGCTATTATTCCAAGTTTTATGGCTGCAGTTTTTGCAGATTATTTTTGTCAATTTTGGAATGTACCTCATACACATTATCACATCAATACAGTTGCTGAAATGACTCCTGTTAATCTATTATGGTCATTATTAGCAGGAATTATTTTTGGACTTACAGCAATGCTTTTTTCAAAATCCACACATTTTTGGAGCAAGCTTTTTAATAAAAAAATTAAATATCCACCACTTCGACCTGTAATTGGAGGAACAATTTTAGCAATTGCTATTTATTTTATGGGTACTACAAAATATATTGGATTGGGAATACCAACTATTGTAGATGCTTTTAATGAGAATTTAAATTCGTATGATTTTTTATTGAAAATTTTATTTACATCATTTACCCTTGGAGCAGGTTTTAAAGGAGGAGAAGTAACACCTTTATTTTATATTGGAGCAGCTTTAGGTAATGTATTAATTTGGTTTATTCCTTTACCAATGGGATTACTTGCAGGAATGGGATTTGTAGCTGTTTTTGCTGGTGCTACAAACACACCTATTGCTTGTACCATTATGGGAATTGAACTTTTTGGAATAGAATCTGGAGTTTTTATTGCATTAGCTTGCTCTACAGCTTATTTATTTTCTGGACATTCTGGAGTATATTCTTCACAAATTATAGGTAGTCCAAAAAATGATTTACTTATACGTGAAAAAGGACTGCATTTATCTGAAATTAAAAATAAAAGATCACAAAAATAAAAGTTTGTATAACAATATGGAGTTATTTTGAATACGTTTAAAAAATTGATAATCAATCTTTTGTTGAATAAAAAATAATTATAGATACTTTAATGTAAAAAATCTCATCTATTAAAAATAGGTTTTTATATATCAAATCTTCGTAAACGTCTATTCTACTTTATTTAAATAGTATATAGTTTCACATTTGTAGTGTTAAATTAAAAAACACTCAAAATGAAATTATATCTTATCATAGCAAGCTTTCTTTTTATGCAAATATCTTTTGCTCAAGAAGTTTCAACTTCAAAAACAAAAGTTTGGTCTTTAGAAGATTGTATAAGCTATGCAATAGAAAATAACATTACTGTAAAAGATGCTACACTAAATAAAAATATAGCTGAAGTAAATTATAGTAAGGCAAAATCTTCTAGATTACCTAATTTATTTGGAAGTGCATCACAAAGTTTTTCTAGCGGAAATACAATTGATCCAATTACTAGCGATTATGTTTCTGACCAAATACATAGTACAAATGTTGGTATAAATAGTTCTATGACATTGTTTCAAGGGAATCAAATTAGCAATCAGATAGAACAAAATAAAATATTAGTAGAACAAAGTATTTTTCAAGAAGAAGTTGAAAAAAACAACATTGTTTTAACTATTCTAGAAACGTATTTAAATACGTTATACAGTAAAGAAAGTATCACTATTGCAGAAAATAATTTAGAAGCTTCAGAAAAAGAAGTATTAAGAGCTAAAGCTCGTTTAGATGCAGAAACTATTGCTTTAAGTGATTACACAGAAGCACAAAGTCAAGCCGCAACAAACAAATACAATGTTATTGCAGCAAAAAATAATTATCAACAATATATAATTGAGTTAAAACAACTATTAGAACTTCAACCTTTTGAAGATATAGAAGTTGAGACCTTAAGTGAAAATCAGGATTTAATAAATTTAGAACTAAACAAAACACAGATTTACAACAAATCGTTAACATTTTTACCTGAAATTGAAGCTAGTAATTTAAATATTGCTGTTAATCAGAAAGAACTTGAAATTGCTAAAGGAGGTTTTTTACCAACCTTATCTTTAAGTGGAAGTATAGGCTCTGGATACACAAGTGTTGATGATAGCACCTTTTCAGATCAATTTGATGTTAATTTTAATCAAAAATTAGGATTATCCTTAAGTATTCCAATATTTAACAGAAACCAAACAAAAGCAGCTGTACAAAATGCAACTATAAACATTGAAAAAGCTGAAATTCAAAAACAAACTACTACAAAAGAAGTTTATAAAAAAGTAGAAACAGCCTATCAAAATGCACTTTCAGCTCAAGAACAAGTAATTGCTTCTGAAGCTTCTAAAACAGCCGCAGAACAAAGTTACAAACTTGCACAAAAAAAGTACGAATTAGGAGCTTTAAGTACTATAGATTTGGTAATTAGTCAAAATACATTTACCAATGCACAACAAAACTACCTGCAAGCAAAATACTTAAATATTTTATACCACCAATTATTACAATTTTATCAAGGAAACGATATAAAACTTTAATCAACAGACTCATGAAAAATAAAAAAACAATCATTATAAGTAGTATTACACTAGTAGCACTTGCTATTATAGCTTACTTTTTTTTAAAAGGAGACGATGCTATTATAATTGAAGCAAAAACAGTTTTAGCTAAAAAAGCAAACGTAACTACAATGGTTACTGCAACAGGAACTATTGAACCCATAAATCAAGTAGATGTTGGTACGCAAGTATCTGGTGTTGTTGAAAAAATATATGTAGATTATAATAGTGAAGTTAAACAAGGACAGTTGATAGCTGAATTAGATAAAACAAACTTAAAAGCTTCTAAAACTCAAGCTCAAGCTGCTTATGACAATGCTGTAAGTCAAAGAAATTACATGAAAACTATCTACGAGAGACAAAAATCCTTGTATGAAAATCAAGTAATTAGTAAATCTGATTTTGACGAAGCCGAATACAATTACCAAACAGCAAAAGGTACTGTAACACAACGTTATTCTGATCTTCAGTCAGCAAGAACTAATTTAGGATATGCTAATATTTATTCACCTATTGATGGTGTTATATTATCTAGAGATATAGATGAAGGACAAACAGTTGCAGCAAGTTACAGTACTCCAACCTTGTTTACCATAGCACAAGATTTAAAAGAAATGCAAGTAGAAGCAGATGTAGATGAAGCAGATATAGGAAATGTAAAAAATGGTCAACGTGTATCTTTTACGGTTGATGCTTATATTGGTGAAACCTTTGAAGGTATTGTAACCCAAGTGAGACTAGACCCAACAGTTACTTCAAATGTGGTAACATATACCGTTGTTATTAAGGCAGATAACCCAGATTTAAAACTAAAACCTGGTTTAACAGCAACCATTTCAATTTATACTTTAGAGTTAAACAATGTTTTAACAGCAGAAGCTAAAGCCATAAACTTTAAACCAGAAGCAGAAACGTTAGCAACCTATAATACACATCATAATTTACCAGAAAACACAAACAATTCATCTAAAAATGAAAAAATACTTTGGGTGCTTGGAAACGATAGAAGTATTACGTCAAAAACAGTAACTCTAGGAGCAAGTGATGGTGTTAATGTACAAATAGTAAGTGGTATTTCTGAAGGAGAAAAATTAGTCTATAGCTTAAAAGCTGTCTCTAAATCTGAAGCTAGGTCAAGTGGTTCTAATGAAAGTCCGTTTATGCCACAAAGACCTGGAAGTAAAAAAAAGTAAATAGTCATGAGTAAAGAAATTATAAAAATAGAAGACTTAAAACGTGACTTTGTTATGGGAACCGAAACGGTTCATGCCTTAAGAGGTATTTCATTTACTATACATGAAGGTGAGTTTGTTACCATTATGGGATCTAGTGGATCTGGTAAAAGTACACTCCTAAATATTTTAGGCTGTTTAGATCAACCAACTGATGGATCTTATAAAATTGATGGTTTAAAAGTAAAAGACCTTGGCAGAAACCAATTAGCAACCATAAGAAACGAAAAAATAGGATTCATTTTTCAATCATATAATTTATTAGCAAGAACTTCAGCATTAGAAAATGTAGAATTACCATTGTTGTACAATAGTAAAGTTTCTACAGAAGAACGAAAAAAACGTGCTATAAAAGCGTTAGAAATGGTTGGTTTGGCTGATAGAATGGATCATACTCCTTCAGAACTTTCAGGAGGACAACAACAACGTGTTGCAATTGCCAGATCGTTGGTGAATAATCCAGTAATGATTCTCGCAGATGAAGCTACAGGTAATTTAGATACAAGAACCTCTTATGAAATTATGTCGTTGTTTCAACATTTAAATAAACAAGGAATTACTATTGCTTTTGTAACACATGAACCTGATATTGCTACTTTTAGCAATAGAACTGTTGTGTTAAGAGATGGAAATATTATTAAAGATTATAAAAATACCAATATACTATCTGCTGCAGAAGAATTAGAAAAATTACCTAAACAAGACGATTAATTATGAGACTATTAAATTTATTAAAAATCGCATTTAAAGCAATTATTCTTAATAAAACAAGAACATTGCTTACCATGTTAGGAATTATTATTGGCGTAGCTTCTGTAATTGCTATGTTAGCCATTGGTGAAGGTTCAAAAGAGAGTATTCGTTCAACTATTTCAGCAATGGGTTCAAATATGATAACTATTAGACCTGGATCTGATGTGCGAGGTGGTGTTAGACAAGAACGTAGCGCTATGGAAACATTAACACTAAATGATTACTACGCAATTAAAGACCAAGCTAATTTATTAACGTATATAACACCTTTAGTAAATGGTAGTGGACAGGTTATTAACGGTTCTAATAACTGGCCATCAACAATTTACGGAGTAAATCAAGAGTATTTAAAAATTAAAATTACCGAATTACAAAGCGGCAGTATGTTTACTGATGCAGAAGTGCAAACGGCTGCTAAAGTGGCTTTAATTGGACAAACAGTGGTTGATAATGTGTTTCCTGACGGCCAAGATCCTGTAGGGCAAATGATTCGATTTAGTAATATTCCTTTTAAAGTAATAGGTGTTTTAGAAGAAAAAGGAGAGAATACCTTTGGTCAAGATCAAGATGATGTAGTTATTGCACCATATACAACAGTACAAAAACGAATTTTAGCGATCGATCATTTAAATACAATTATGGCATCTGCTATAAGTGAAGGTGAAGCCCCAGAAGCAGTAACTCAAGTTTCAGAAATTTTAAGAAAACAACACAAATTAACAGCAAGTGAAGAAGACGATTTTCATGTACGTTCTATGGAAGAATTAATTTCAACCTTTAGTTCAACTAGCGAAATGTTAACAATTTTATTAGTAGCTGTTGCAGGTATCTCATTATTAATTGGTGGTATTGGTATTATGAATATTATGTATGTTTCTGTAAAAGAACGAACTAAAGAAATTGGATTACGAATGGCAGTAGGCGGTAAGGGTTCAGATATTTTAATGCAGTTTTTAATAGAAGCTATTTTAATAAGTATAACAGGTGGAATTCTAGGAGTGATTTTAGGGCTTACATCAACTGTTTTTATTGAAAAATTCTTAAATTGGCCTACAAGTATTGCATTGTATTCTATAATAATATCATTTGCTGTATGTGCCATTACAGGTATCTTTTTTGGGTGGTATCCAGCTAAAAAAGCAGCTGCTTTAGATCCGATAACTGCATTGCGTTATGAATAATAAATAGTAGCTTTTAAAAATAACAAGTAAATGAATAAGATAGCAATAATAACAGGAGCAAGTAAGGGAATAGGTTTAGCACTAGCTAAAAAAATGCTGTCTAATGGGTTTACAGTAATTGGAACTTGCAGAGATGGTAAAATTAGCGAAATAGAACATAAAAATCTTATTTCTGTTAAGCTAGATTTAAAAGATAAAAGCAGTATAGAAGAGTTTTCTAAATTTGTAGCTGAACGTTTTAATAAAATTAATATACTAATTAATAATGCAGGAATTGGTCCCGATTTAGGAAAAAGTAACCCTGAATATGAATCTTTTGAAAACACATTTAAGGTAAATGTTAATGGTACTGTTTTTTTAACAGAAAGTTTACTACCACATATAGAAAACAAAGGGAAAATAATAATAATTTCATCAAAATTAGGCTCAATAACAAATGTAGAAGATGCTTATTCTGTTGCTTATAGAATGTCTAAAAGTGCATTAAATATGTACACAAAAATTCTTTCAAACAGATTAAAAAACTCCATATTTATAACCGCAATTGATCCTGGTTGGGTAAAAACGGAGATTAGAATTAGTAATCTTAAAAATGCTCCATTAACACCTAAAGAATCGGCAGAAAATATCTATACATATATTACAAGTGAATTTGAGAGTGGTACTTTATGGGATACTGTTCACGGTAAAAAACACCATTGGTAGTTAAGTAAAATTTTTAAAACTTTATAAATATAATTTAATGCATAAAAATAATAAAATAACAACTTTTTCACATCTTCTAGTTTGGGTAGTGCTTTTTAGTATTCCGTATATATTATCGTATGGACAATCGCAAGAGATAAATAGAGTTATTGCTCATTTTTGGGTTCCGTTAGGGTTTTATGCCATTATTTTCTATGTCAACTATTTTATACTTATAGATCGCTTTTTATTTACTAAAAAAATGCTATTATTTATAGGTATAAACCTTGGTATGATTGCTTTGTTTTTAGTTTTAAAAGAACAAATTGAAGATACTTTTTTTCAAGAGATTGTTAGAAAAAAAACGGATAATGAAAATGGTAATGGTCCTCCTTTTAAGTTATTTATTTATGTACAAATACTGTCTTACGTTGCTCCATTGCTATTTTCTATAGCTATGAAAACTACAAGACGCTGGGTGGAAACAGAAGCTGAACGTAAAGAGGCGGCAAATTTTAAATTACAATCCGAGTTACAACATTTACATTATCAATTACAACCACATTTCTTTTTCAATTCATTAAATAATATTTATTCTATGGTAGATGTTTCGCCAGAACAAGCCAAATCTTCTATACATAGTTTAAGTAAGTTAATGCGTTATATGCTGTATGAAACAAATATGGAGTTAGTTTCACTTTCAAAAGAAATTGATTTTATGAAAAAGTATATTGCGCTTATGAAATTAAGAGTTTCAGATAAAACAACGGTTAATTTTAATTTCCCTTCAGAAGAAACAGGTATTAAAATTGCACCATTATTATTTATTTCATTAATTGAAAATGCATTTAAACATGGTGTTTCTGCGAGTGAAAAAAGTAGTATTAATATTCAAATGAATTGTAAAGGAAAAACTGTGCTTTTTACTGTTGAAAACGATAACTTCCCTAAAAAAACAGATGATAAAAGCGGTTCAGGTATTGGATTAAAAAATTTAGAAAAACGATTAGAATTGCTTTATCCCAATAAATATACCTTTAAAACTAGTGTAAAACAAGAATGTTTTTTAGTACATTTAGAAATAGAAACATCCTAAATTATGAGTGCACTTAAAATTACCTGTATTATTGTAGATGATGAACCAATGGCTTTAAATTTAGTTGAAAGCTACGTAAAAAAAACACCTTTTTTAGTACTTAAAAAAAAGTGTAGTAGTGCTATTGAAGCTATGGAGTTTATTAAAGCAAATCCTGTGGATTTATTGTTTTTAGATATTCAAATGCCAGATTTAACTGGTATTGAATTTTCAAAAATGTTACCGAAAGAAACCCGTGTTGTTTTTACTACTGCTTTTGATCAATATGCTCTAGAAGGTATTAAAGTAGAAGCTTTAGATTATTTATTAAAGCCTTTTGATTATGCTGAATTTTTAGCAGCAGCTAATAAAGCAAATACATGGTTTGAATTGGTGAAAGGAAAACAACAAAATAGTGTTTCTAAAGAAAAAGAATTCCTTTTTGTGAAATCTGAATACAAACAATTACGTATAAAATTAGCTGATGTATTGTATTTTGAAGGGTTGAAAGATTATATTAAAATTTGGTTAAAAGATAACCCAAAACCTATTTTAACGTTAATGAGTTTAAAATCTTTGGAAGAAGAACTTCCTGAAACAAAATTTATGCGCGTACATCGGTCTTTTATTGTAGCTTTAAAAAATATAGATGTAATTGAGCGTAGTCAAATAATAATTAATAAGCAGAGAATTACAGTTTCAGAACACTACAAACCAAAATTTTTAGAGTTTATAAATAATAACTCTTTAAATTCATAATTAAATTAGCATTATCTATTTTACAAATTAATAGTAATAAGTTTATAATTTTAATAGAAATATGCGTTTTTTTTTGCACTAAAAATTCAAATTAAAAACATTATTTACTAATTGAATAAATATTTTAACAGCTTGAATACTAGCATTTTTAAGATTTTTTTTAGTTGGAAATAAACAGAATAATTATTGAAAATTAGTGTAATATTTTTTAACTTTGAGTAACGCAATGTTTTTGAGCTCTTCTTTCAAAATCAATTGCTTTTTAATTAACTCTTTAAATTTTTTAGATATGATTAAAGATTATTCAAATAACTACAACAACCTCTCAAAATTAATGGGAGAATTAGGCGCAAAAATACCTAACACAATGGAAGGTTTTAGTAAAATGCATAAAGCAAGTAGTTCAGATGGAGTTCTTTCAGCTAAAACAAAAGAACTTATTGCTTTAGGTATTGCAATTACCGTACGATGTGAGGGTTGTATTGTTTGCCATGTGCATGATGCGTTAACTTCAGGTGCAAGTGCAGAAGAAATTATGGAAACTATTGGAGTAGCTGTTCTTATGGGAGGAGGCCCATCAGTAGTTTACGGTTGTGAAGCTATGCAAGCATTGGAGCAATTCGCAGTATTAGAAAATTAATTTAAATAGATAAATAAATCGAAGAAGAATTTAATTAAAATAAAGGTATAACTTCGTCGATAAAATTATTGTATTAAAGGATTAATAAGTGCTGTTTGTCTATTCACTTCTTTATTAATAATATGTAACATTACATTTCTTTAATATTAAATAAATAGAATTAATAGTATGAAAAAAATCATTTTATCATTAACATTAGTAATTGCAATGTTTAGTTGTGATACAGTTAAAAATGCTAACACATCTAGTATTTCAAGTGCAGCAACATTGTTAAGCTCGTTAAGTTCAAATTCTACAGTAAAGCAAATATCTAGTCTTTTTACTTTATTAGATAGTAATAAAGATGAGGCAATTAGCTCAACTGAAGCCATTGGTACTGTAGCAGAAAATTTTAACATATTAGATACTGATAATAATTCAAGTTTAAACCTTACTGAATTAACAGGTTTATTAGGTTTATTGAAATAATAAATTTTGGATAATAAAAAAGAGAATAGCTTGTAGCTATTCTCTTTTTTATTTTAAATACGTTTTTATAAAATCTATTTTTTTAAAATACTAAATGTTTTTTGATTCTGTGTATTTGAAATTTTCACATAGTACAATCCAGTTTTAAAAGTACTCAAATCTACACTAGAATTGTATTTTTCTTGCTTTAACAGCTGACCCATAGCACTATATATATTTATAGTTGTTTCTATATTTTCAATTCCTTTAATATATAACTTATCACTAGTTGGGTTTGGGAAAACAAAAACATTGGTTATCTCTGAATTTAGTTCGTTATCTAAAGATAGAGTAGTTTCATTAATTACTAATCTTGGTTTTTCAGCATTTGATGTAGTAGTATTTGTACTGTATATAAAAGTTGATATATCTTCTTCAGTAGAAACAATTTTAATTGAAATAGAAGTTTCATTATTAGCTTTAGCGTTAGAAACGGCACTAGTAATATCAAATTCTATTAAGTTTCCAAGATGATTTCCAGAAACTATTTCTGATACTCCCGTAAAATTAGTTGCTTTGTTCCATGTAATGTTACTGTTTGTCCAAGAATTAGTATTGGGTACTAAATAAGCTTTGTAATTTCTTGTGGTTGTTATAGTACTCTCTATAGTTAGTCTTAATTTTGCTGAAACTACAGTAGGAATAGAAGATAAGCTAAACTTTAAATATACTTCTCTAGTATGGTCTGTGCTACTGTTATCACTATCATTACTAGTAATTAATCTTTTAGTTCCGTAATTATTTGCAGGGTAAGAATCCCATGTGTACGCATCGTCACTAGCTATAATAGTTGTTTGAGAATAACTTAAAAAACTAATTAACATAACTATCAATAAACATGAAGTTTTACATAAGTTATTTTTCATATTATATGCTTTTTTCTATTTTTAGTAGCAAAAATACAAAATAAACACATAAACAATAAATATACTTTGGTGGTAACGTTTTTTAGTAAAAGTAGAATATTTACACGTGTGTTTAATACGTAATTAACAACCAAAAAACTAGTAACTTATGGTTTTGTTTATTTTACTTTAAACTATTCTTAATGCCATTAATTAATAACAATCTATAAAATCAGCTTATTTATAGATGTAATTTAAGTAATCTTCTATTAACTTTTTTTTTAATTCATAATCTAATTATTTTTAAACTAATCATACAAAGTATAGTCTAACTATTACTATAAAAAAAGGAAGTCTAATTATTAAAATTTTAAATTATGAAAACATTTATGAAAGCATACATATTATCTGCATTGTTTTTAATAACAATTACAACGCAAGTTTCAGCACAAACACGAAGAAGTACTTCAACAAATAAAACGGTAAAACCAACAACTACAGCCAGAACTACTAAAACTAAAACTAATAGAATTGTAAATAATAGTACAACAAGTAGAAGGATACCTAGTACTAAAGTAACTTACAAGAAACCTAAAAAGAAAGTAGTTGCTGTAAGAAATATTTCAAATAGAAGAGTTATAAATCATAAAGGTCAAAATTACTATTATGCAAACAATAAATATTATACACAATCTAGAGGTAGATATATTGTAATTGCTCCTAAAATTGGATTTAGAATTAATATTTTACCATCTAATTCTAGAAGAGTACGATTTAATAATTATGATTATTATAATGCAAATGGTATATTTTACATACAAATAAATAACCAATACGAAGTTGTAGAACCTGAAATAGGGACTATAGTTTATGAACTACCTAACGATTATGAAAAAGTTGTTATAGATGGATTAACATATTATGAATACGCTAATATTTTATATGAAAAAATACAAATTGATGGAACTAGAGCTTACGAAATAGTTGGTATTATAGATATGAAATAATAAAAATAATCACTAAATAATTAAAAAGAGGGTAGTTTTAAAACTGCTCTCTTTTTAATTATTTAATAAATTTAGAAGTTAAAGTGTTCACAAATAGTATATTTCCTATTTTGTCATAGCCTTCAAAAAGTTCAATGCTTTTATCTGATTTTATCATTCCTTCATGAAAACCTATTAATGTTAAATCTGCATCGGTAGAATATTCATTAATTAAATCTAATCTACTTTTGCCTTCATCTCTAGATAAAACATGTATGTTGTTAGCAGAAATTGGTAAACGTCCGCTACTTGTAAGTTCTATTAATTGTTCTTCTTCTTTTTTAATATCTTCTTTTGGGAATGTAGCAAAAATTTTGATTTGCCCTTTTTTCCAATCACTATGCCCTAAAATAATATAAGATAGTAAAATCATTAAATTGGCATTCTCATAATCATCTTTATTAAGCCATACATGAATATCTTTTTTATACCCAAAACCTTTATCAGAAGTAGCCAAAATACATAAATCGTATTTCGCAGTTTTTAAAATACTATAATTATCTACTACATCTGTTAACCATTCTTTTTCACCTTTTTTAAATTCAAAAAGCATCATATTGTTTGGTTGTCCAGAAATACCTGGTTGCTGTATTGCTTGTACTATAGCTCCAGTATTTGATGGAGATATTAATGTTTCTAAAAAAACGTTAGAATTACTACTAGACGAAATATCTATTAATTTTTGAAGATTTTTATCCGCTAATTCTTTAGATTCAGTAGAAAAATAATCTTTTTCAAAATGAATGTAGGTTCCAAACCCGTATCGATGTGATATCCAACGCATCATTTCTAGTGCACTATAACGTTTAAAGCTATCTTTTGATAAACACAATACTGCTGGACGCCAATCTTCTTCAGCTTTATCTTTTTCAGCTTTTTGAAGAAAAACTTGAATAGTTCTATTAAATTGATGAATAACACCCTGAAAAATAGTAGCCAAACCTTTATTGTTACTACTTTTAATAGAAATATAAAAATAAAGTACAACCATTAAAGCTATTGCTGAAACTGCATAAGGTGTGTTAATTTTAAACATTAAATAAATACACATAATAGCACCTATTAACGAAAAATACCATTTAGATTTAAAGGAAGGTCTATAAGCTGGATCTGCAGCAAAATGTTGTAAAAACGAAATTAAACAAAGAGAACCATATGTAACCATAAAAAACATGGATATAATTTCTGCAACAGCATTAACGTCTCCCATTAATACAAAAATTAGTGCAATTACACTTGTTAAAATGGTCGCATTTCTTGGTTCATTAGTGCTTTTAGTTCCTTTTGCAACCCAGAAATTAATTAATCTATTCGGAAAAACTTTATCACTTCCAATGGCTTGTAAAGTTCTAGGAGCAACCATAAAAGAACCTAATGCAGATGATATTGTTGCTGCCGCCAAACCAATGGGTATAATTGGTCCCCAAAGCGCAATTTTACCCATAATTAATTGGTCGCTAATTAAATCTGTAGGACTTGCTGATGAAGCCAATTTATAAGCAATAAAAACATAAATTATCATACCTATAATAGTTGCAGAAAGTGTACCTATTGGAATAGATTTTTTAGGATCTTTTAAATCTCCAGATAAACCAACACCAGCAGTCATTCCAGTAAAAGCAGGGAAAATAATAGCGAAAACATAAAAGAAACTTTTACCGGTATCAACACCTTTTAATAATTGTGAGCTATCAAAAACTTCATTATAAGATGTAGTTCCAAGAAAGAAAAACACAAGTGATATAGCTAAAATAGTAACCACAATATATAGTGCTTTCATTCCTAAATTAGCACCTTTGGTAACCATTAACCAAATAAGTAGCAGTAAAGCAGGTATACTAAACAAACGATTGTCGTACAATTCATACCCAAATTCTGAAAGTACCCAAGGTTTTATAGCATCAAAAGCCTCTGCAAATGCAATAACATAAAAAGCAACACTAACAGCTTGTGAAAGATATAGTGTAATACCAATGGCAGCACCAATATTTACCCCAAAAGATCTAGAAATAATAAAATACTCTCCACCACCTTCAACTTTTGAATTAGTAGCAATTTCGGCTAAAGCCATAGCTGTTGTTATAGTAACTATATGACCAATTATAATTATAAATACAGTTCCAACAAATCCTATTGCACCAACAGCAAAGCCAAAACGTAAAAACATCACAGCACCCAAAATAGTTGAAATTGCTGTTAAAAATACTGGAAGTGTACCAAAATTGGCCTTCGCTTTAGAGAGGACTTTACTCATTATAAATAGTATTAATTTATTAACACTAAATTATATAAAACTTTTATATAAACTGTTTTTTTTTAATAAGATAATAAAAATGATTAGTTAAATATATTTTCACATTTTATTTTTTGTAAATATGCATCTAAATTAATGGTATATTTAGCGTACTAATTTATTATACTTATGCAGTCAATACAAGAGATTTTAAATCATATACTTTTTAGTGTTGGTGGTTATTCATTAAAGTTACATATGGTAGTGGCCATTTTTTTAATTATAATAATTACAAAAATAGTATTGTGGATTGTTAAAAAAATGCTTTTTAGACGATCAGATGTTGATGAACATGAAAAAGGAAACATTCAAGCAATTTATCAAATTATTAGATATATATTATGGATTGTAGCTTTTGGTTTAATTTTAGAAGCTATTGGTATTAAAGTAACCTTATTTCTTGCTGGTTCTGCGGCTTTATTAGTTGGAATAGGGCTTGGTTTACAACAAACTTTTAACGATATAATTTCGGGGTTTATTTTACTTACTGAACGTTCTATTAAAATTGGAGATGTTTTAGAAATTGATGATAATATAGTTAAAATACAAACTATTGGTGTTAGAACGTCTAAAGGATTAAATACAGATGATATATCTATAATTATTCCAAATTCGTTAATAACCACTAGTAAAGTAATTAATTGGAGCCATCAAACAGATAAAACACGTTTTAGAATTGATGTTGGTGTAGCTTATGGGAGTGATGTAGATCAGGTAATTAGCATACTTGAAGAAAGTGCTTTTGAGCATCCCGATGTATTTGATCGTGAATTAGCTGAAGGAAGATTAATGGGATTTGGAAGTTCATCTCTAGATTTTCAATTATTATTCTTCAGTAAAAATATATTTAGAATTGGTTCTGTAAAAAGTGATATTAGGCGAATAATTGTCCGTAAGTTTGATGAAAATAATATTGTAATAGCGTTCCCTCAACTAGATGTGTATGTAAAGCAAAATGAAACTAAATAATTAACCATATTCAAATCATAAAAATTTAAAAATACAAACTATAAAATGAATATAATTACACTAACATTAAATCCTGCATTAGATAAAAGTGCTAAAGTAGACCAGGTTATACCAGATCAAAAACTTAAATGCCATTCAATTCAGTATCAGGCTGGTGGAGGAGGAGTTAATATTTCTAGAGTATTAAATGTACTTCAAGTAAAAAACAAATGTATCTGTACTATTGGTGGCGATACAGGTTTAAATTTAAAAAATCATTTATTAAAAGAAAACATAAATTTAACAGCAATTTCTGTTGAAGCTTGGACAAGAGAAAACTTATCAATTGTTGATAAGCAAACACAATTACAGTATCGTTTTGGTATGCCTGGAGGTGAATTAAGTTTAAACGAAATTGAACAAATAAAAACAATAATTAATAATGAAGCTTCTGAAAATTCAATTTTAGTTTTAAGCGGAAGTATTTCAGAAAAAATGCCTTTAGATTTATATGTGAAAATAATACAAATGGTAAAAGAAAAAAATATAAAAATTATAGTAGATACATCCGAAAAAGCGTTAATGGAAACATTAAAAGAAAACGTATTTTTAATAAAACCAAATCAAAAAGAATTAGCGCAACTAGCAGGGAAAGAGTTTTTAACTAAAAAAGAACAAGAAGTTTTTGCTATGGAATTAGTAAATTCGAATAGAGCAAAATATGTGGTAGTTTCTTTAGGTGCACGTGGAGCTTTTTTAGCATCGTCTGAAGGTGTTTTTTATAAAAATACGCCATCAGTAAAAGTTAAAAGTACAATTGGTGCAGGTGATAGTATGGTTGCGGGAATGGTGTTTGCTATTCAAAATGGTTTTTCTTCTGAAGAAATACTTAAATGGGGAGTTGTATGTGGCACAGCAACTACTATGAGTGAAGGTACAAACCTAGCTAGTAAAAAGAATATTAATACGGTATTAGAATTAATGGGATAGTATTTTATTTAGATATTGTAGCGAAGCTAATAAACACTTATTTATGAATAGCTAAAAAAAGAGAAGCTTACTATTTAACTAATATTAATTTTTGACCAATTCTTAACGTGCTTGTTTTTCTAATAGCATTAGTTTTACAAATTGAAGTTATAGATACGTGGTGATTGTTTGAAATTCTAGACAGTGTGTCTCCTTGTTTAACAATATACAATTCTTTTTGTTTTACTTCACTTTGTATAGCTTCATCATAAGTACTGCAAACGGTAATATTACTTTTACGTCTAGAACTATGATTGTATGCTGTAACCCAATTTTTAGTAACCCATATATTTTGAGCTCTTACTATATTTTTTTCGCCAAAATCAAATAAATATTCAGGATTTATATGATTTCCTTTATAGTTAACCTCAAGGTGTAAATGACTTCCTCTAGAATTTCCAGAATTACCACCTAAACCAATAACTTCTCCTTTTAAAACAATATCGTTGGCTTTTACCAATCGTTTAGATAAGTGTGCATAAACTGTTTCTAATCCGTTAAAATGGCGAATCACAATCACTTTTCCGTGTCCTCTATTATAACCAACGTAACGTACTTTACCGTCTAGCATAGCTAAAACATTATCTCCAGTAACTAAATCGATATCAATCCCATAATGAGCTCTTCTATTTCGCCAACCGTAATGAGACGTAATAACTTTTTTACGTTCCATTGGAGAGCTATAAACAGTATCGGAAAATTTTATATTAAAAGGTTCAACTATAACTTCTCTTTTATATGGATTAATAACTGAAGTATCCCAATTATCTGTTAACCATACATTTGTTATACTATCTTTTGCTGAAACAGCTGTAGAATCTTGTAAAATTACATTGCCAATCGAATCGTTTTTAATTTCTTTGGCTTTTTCCAATAAAACTACTTGAATAACAGAATCTATATTTATTTTATAATCGTTCTCGTTTTGTGCATAATTATTAAAGTATAAAAAACATAGAGAAAAGAAGATATATAATGGTTTCATAATAAGAAAAAATCAAAACTATTGAAATTAAAACAGCAAAAATAATAGAAAACATTGAGAAACTTTCTTAATTTTTTCTCAAAAACCTTTTTTATAGTGTTAATGGAATATTCTTTTTCACGTACCGATGATAGGAGCGTAGCGAAATATATAATATAAAATAAGTTTATTCCATACTTAAAACAGCGATAGCGATATTATAATTATTAGCAGTTAAATAAAAATAGTATATTGTCTAAAATTATAATTTGCTTATGAAAAAGTACTTACTACTTACATTATCTTGTTTTATCTTTTTTACTTGTCAAAAAGATGATGCTTTTAAAGAAAATATAGAGAATCCTGAAGAGTTAATTACTGATGAGCAATTTGCTGATAAATATTTTGGTGAATTAATTACAACAGATTTTATTGGGCAAATAGTAGATGAAGCTGGAGAGCATATACCTAATGTTCAAATAACCTTAAGAGATCAAACAACTGTTACAGACCAAAATGGCGTGTTTATAATTAATAATGCTTCTGTTTTTGACAATTTTGCGCATATAAAAGCTAGTAAAGCAGGATATATAAATGGGAGTAGAACTTTAATTCCTTTGCAAAACGCTTCAAACAATATTCGTATAACACTCATTAAAAAAATAATTGTAGATTCAATTAATTCTGGGGAAATTTCTGAAATAGGTCTTCCAAATGGAGCCAAGGTTGTGTTTCAAGGAATTTTTATAGATTCAGACGCTAATAATTATAATGGACAAGTAGATGTTTCTATAAACTATTTAGCACCAAACCAACAAGAAACTTTTAATGCAATGCCTGGTATGCTGTTTGGAAAACGAGAAAATGGAAATGCAACAAGTATGGAAACTTATGGTATGCTTTCTGTTTCACTTACTTCACCAAGCGGAGAACAGCTAAATATATCAGAAACTGCACCGGCTACCTTAACATTTCCAATAGATACAAGTACGCCAAATGCACCTGCAGAAATTGCTTTATGGAGTTTTGATGATGAAGTTGGTTACTGGAAAGAAGAAGGAACAGCGTCTCGTGTTGGTAATCAATATGAAGCATCTGTAACTCATTTTTCTTGGTGGAACGTAGATTATCCTTTTGAAGGCGTTAATGTTTGCCTTACACTAACGGATTTAAATGGTGCTGATGTATCAAATAATTACATAGAAATAATTATGCAATCTACAGAGCAAATGATATTTTCTGGTTATACTAATATTTCTGGTCAATTGTGTGGATTGTTTCCTCAAGGCGAACAGACATTGCTAAAAGTATATTCAAACTGTTCTACAACGCTAATATATGACCAGCCTATAGATCCTTTTAATTCTGATACAGATATTAATATAACCATAGACGATGTTCCAGATTATCAACAAACAACAATAATTGCAGATTTGGTTGATTGTAACGCTAATCTAATTACAAACGGTTATTTGGCTTTATTAAGTGGAAGCAATGTTTTTGAAACAGTATCGTTAACAGGATCTAGTGTAAATTTCGATTTCAGTTATTGTCCAAACGCTTCTTATACATTAATCGCTTATGATTTTGATACCAATAAAAGAACAGATTTTATTAATCTTAATTTTACTCCAGAAGGTGACACCAATTTAAATACAATTTCTATTTGCGAAAATCTTGGAGGTGTTAAGGTTGGTAATGTTACATTAACAAGTCAAGATGAAGTTGACTTTTTTGGGTATTTAGGTTACCAACAAATTGAAGGTAATTTAGTGATTGGGCTAGATGACTCATCTTCAGATATAACATCATTAGTAAATCTTAACACATTAACTTCAGTATCCTCTTCATTAAATGGTAATGTTTTTATTAAAAATAATGACAATCTCACTTCTTTAGCGGGTTTAAATGCTATCGAGTCTACTTCAGGATCTCTAATAATTTCAAATAATAATGCGTTAATATCTTTATCCGATTTAAGTAGTTTAACCACTGTTGAATATCTTGACATAAACGGAAATGATTCTCTTATTGAAATTGGAACACCGAATCTTACAACTGCAGGACCTTGGGTATTTGTTAGAGATAATCCTGCACTTGTAAATTTAGTAGGTTTAGGTAATTTGTCGTTAATAAATGATGCTAATGATAGCTGGCTTCTAATCGAAAATAATGATGCTTTAGTTTCTATGGATGGATTAGAAAATATAAGTAATATTTCTGAATTATCTATTCGTTACAACTCCAATCTAACATCTCTAAACGGATTAGAAGGTTTAAATAATGATATATCTAATCCGTTATCATTTGGTATACAAGATAATCCTTTATTAGCATCTATAGATGGCTTAAAAAATGTATCAGCAATGTCGTATTTAACTGTTATTCTAAATCCGTCACTTCAAACACTGTCAGGTTTAGATAATTTAACATCTGTTGTTGAGTTAAAATTATCAATGAATTCTGCTCTTAATTCAATTAATAGTTTAAGCAATTTAAGTCCTGGGAATTTAGACAATGTATATATCCATGATAATGATGCATTACAAGACTTATCTGGTTTAGAAGGAGTACAAACTATTACAAATGCATTGAGTATTTTTAGTAATGAGAATTTGAGTTCTTTAACCGGTTTAGAAAATTTAATAAGTCTAAAAAGGGTAATAATTGGACCTTTTGGTTATGTGAACGATTCTTTTAATCCTAGTTTAACTGATTTCTGTGCATTACAAAATCTATTTGTAAATGGAACCTATGAAACTGTTGAAATTGCTCACAACGGTTATAATCCAACAGTTGAAGATATCCAAGCAGGAGATTGTAGTCTTAATTAATACTTATGTATTAAATAACAATTTTCCCTTTTTTTTCAACAACAAAAACGCCCCAATCTGCAATAGATTTAATTACTGGAATTAATGTTTTACCAAAATTGGTTAGCGAATACTCTACTTTTAAAGGTGGTTTAGAGGTATATACTTTTCTTTTAATAATGCCATCTTCTTCCAACGTTTTTAACTGTAAACTTAAAGTACGTTCAGTAACTGTAGGCATTTCTTTTCTCAATTCATTATATCGTAGCGTATTATCAATTAAATGGTATAATATAACCGTTTTCCATTTTCCTCCTATAACTCCCATAGTTAAACTGGCACAGCATGGATATTCTTTTCCTTTAAATTTATACATCATATATTTTTTAAGAATACAAAAGTACAACACTATACTTAATTATACAACTATACTTTTTATAGTAAATTTTATATTTATAATGTATTGATTTTAAGTTGTTTGCAAAATTTAATTATACTATCATTTTTGACCGTTATTGTGAAATTTAAATACTATACATACTTTTGCCACTATAAAAATTATAGTCTAATAAAATCTAAAATATAATGAAGACACCAAACATAGCAAAAGAAGATGTTTTAAACGCATTTCAATACAGACACGCAACAAAAGAATTTGATGCCACCAAAAAAATATCTGAAGAAGATATTAATTTTATACTTAAAACAGCAAATTTATCTCCAAGTTCCTTTGGGTTTGAACCATGGCATTTTATAGTGGTACAAGACCAAGAATTAAGAGAATTACTAAAACCTGTAGCTTGGGGAGCACCTTTAAAATTAGATACAGCTAGTCATTTTGTTTTAGGCTTAAGTATGAAAGCATCTATGGTAAAACATGATACAGATTACATTATGCACATGATGAAAGAAGTTAAACAATTGCCAGAAGACGTAATTGAAATGTACTCTAAATTTTACAGAGAGTTTCAAGAGCGCGATTTTAAATTAGATTCAGATAAAAAATTATTCGATTGGTCTTCAAAACAAACCTATATTGCGTTAGGTAATATGATGACTGCTGCTGCTTTAACAGGAATTGATTCTTGTCCAATTGAAGGCTTTCATATAGAACAAACTGAAGCTTTATTAAGAGATAAATTTGGAGTTGATACGGATAAATATGGAATTTCATTTATGACTGCATTTGGTTACAGAAAAGCAGAACCTGAATTCCCAAAATCTAGAAGAGCTTTGGAGGATATAGTAACTTGGAAATAAGAAATATAAATATTTAGAGGTTTAATTCTATCCCAAAAACTTTTGGAATTGTTTTAGAAACTCATAGTTAAAATTCAATAAATGAAAACAATTATTACTTTAGTTTTTGCAGCTTTTATTAGTGCAATAACTTTTGCACAAACACCAACAACAGACAATAAAACCTCTAAAAACGAAGTTGTTACAGCTAATAATGTAGAATGGGGTTGGTTAAACCCGTTACGAGGCGATAAAAGTCCGGCTGCAGGTAAACTTTGGGGAGATAGAACTAAAAATGAGCCCGCAGGATTTTTGGTGAAATTTAAAAAAGGATTTTCATCTCCACCACATATTCACAATATTACGTATAGAGGTGTAGTAATAAAAGGTTTATTACATAACGATGATGAAAACGCTGAAAAACAATGGTTACCAGAAGGTTCGTACTGGCAACAACCAGCAGGCGAAGCGCATATTACTGCAGCAGATGGTGAGGACAATATGGCTTTTTTAGATATTCAAGAAGGTCCTTATTTAGTGAAACCAACTTCTGAAGCTTTTGATAATGGTGAAAGACCACTGAATGTAGATAAAACTAATTTGGTTTGGTTAAATGCGAACGATATAGAATGGATAGCAGAAAAAAGTAATGTAGAAACAGCTTTCTTATGGGGAAGTCATAAAGAAAAGCAATTACGGGCAACACTTTTAAAATTACCAATTGGTTTTAAGGGAAGTATCAAAAATTTAAGTTCAAACTTTAGAGTTGTTGTTATTTCTGGTAGCCTAACTCATCAGTTTGCTAAAAAAGGAACAAAAAATGTACTAGAACCAGGATCATATTTTGGAGCTAAAGAAAACGCAACATCAAAAATTTCAACAACTAAAGAAACCATAATTTATATAAGAAGTAACGGTGATTTTAAAGTTAATATTTCTAAATAGAAATAAATTTTAAAAAAAAAAGTGTTTATAAATTATCTAACATTGGTTAATAATTTAATAATGTAAAGCAGGTGTAAAAACCTGCTTTTTTTGTCTTTTTTTTTAAATGCAGTTAAAATATAACTTATTATTACAATGTTAATGGAGCACTTTTAGGCGGTGGCAAAAGGAGGGAAGTGTAATGTCTATGTATAGATTGAATAATAAATATTACAAATTACCTAAAGTTTTTAATAAAGTAGATTTATTAATAAATAATTGATATTCAGTATCAATATTTTTTAGCTGAATTTCAATTAGTTTAACTTCTCTATAATTAACAAGAAATAGTGAGCCTTCTCCAAGACTAAATTTACGTTCTTCGCTGGTTACTAGTTTTTTATAATCATTTACAAGGTCAGTTAAAATATTGTGTTGTATTGAGTAAGATTCTATCTCTTGAAGTATGCTTTTAATTTTGTTTTTTAAACTAACCTCGGTAACTGAAATGTCAAAATCAATATCTTGTAATTTTAACTTTGTTAGCTTTAAATCAGCTCGTTCTTTTCTTAAAAATAATGGGAAATTAATACTTAAGCCAGTCTTATAATTTGAGGTGTTAAATGAATTTATAGCATCATAATCTGTATTTAAAAAATTATACTCTAAATCTATTTTAGGTAATAAATTATTTGCTTTTAATCGCTTATCAACACTTAAAGATTCTTTTTTAGTTTTAAGTTCCTGTATTTTAGGATGATTTTCAATTACATTATCAGTTATATTTAAAATGGAGCTATTTAACACAGTATCAATTTTTTGAAGTGTACTTATGTCTGGTATAATTGAGGTTTCTAACTCAATTGGTAAGTTGTTTTCTAACCATAAATAATTTGAAATTTCTAATACTGATTTTATATAGCCAATTTTAGCCTTTTCAAAATCTAGCAGTCTATTTTTAAGATTAATATTGGCTTCCAATGTATCAATTGCAGGTTTGTCGCCAGCGGAAAAGCTTTTTTTTACATTTTGAAATCTTGTTTTTGCATTTAAAAGATAATCTTTATAAACTAATTTTGCTTGGTAATTTTTTAACCAATTAAAATAGGAAGCAATTGAGTTATATAGAATGTCATTAACAACTAATTGTTGTTTTGCTTGTGCTTGTTTTGTATATAATTTAGCTTGTTTTAAAGTTGCCATTCTTTTATTAGTTAGCAAGCCTTTTGCAAGTGGTATAGACACGCCGGCACTATATAAGCCGTCATCTGGTGTTTTAAATTCAGGATTTAAATAATAACCATCATTACTTTCATAGTTGGCTTTTAATTCAATACCATACCAGGTTGGTATTTTAAATGTTGAATTTAATTTATTGTAATATTCTGTACCTTTAAATTTTTTACGGCTAAAATCAACTTCTAATTTAGGATCAAAAGCACCTCTTGATTTTAATAATTTTGCTTCACTTTCAGAAGTTATAAGTTTTGCTTGTTTTATAATAGGATGATATTTTTTTACAAGCCCTAAATATTCTTCCAATGATAATATGGTATCGCTTTCTTGTGAAAAAATTACAGAACCATTTAATAACAATAATAAAATAAAAATTCTTTGCATTACTACTTCTTTTTAGCTTTTGAATTATCTGATTCTTTATTTGGTTGATAGAAGTTAGGAGGAAAGCTATTTATTTGTCTCCATAACTCAAACCAAATAGGAACGTTATCTAGTAGAGCTATTGTTTTTGCACCAGAACCTACACGAATTGCTTCTGGCCAATAAACATCATTTTTATCGGGAGCTAATAATACTCTATACTTGCCATTATCACTAATAAAATTTTCGATAGCAACAATTTTTGCTCCATAAGTTCCATAAGATACATTTGGCCAACCGCTAAAAACAATTGCTGGCCAACCATCAAACTGAACTCTAACATTTTCGCCTACATGAATTAAAGGTAAGTCTAAAGGTCTAACGTACATTTCGACAGCTAAATCGTAATTTGAAGGCATAATATTTACTAATTTTTCACCTTCTTTAAAAGTTTCACCAACACCAGATTTAATTGCTTTGTTTATAAAACCATCTTGAGGAGCTGTTACAAATAGTAAACTACTACGTTTTTGATAATTAGCAAGATTTGTTTCTAGTTTAGAAACTTCTACTTCCGTATCATAACCACTAGATTTTGCTGTAAATAAGTCACTTTGCGCTTTTGCTAACTTATCGCCATAAGTTGCACTAATAGTTGAGATTGATATTTTAGAATTAAGCACTTCATTCTTTGTACTTAAAAGTTTATTTTGTTGCGAAATTAATTTAGCTTTTGTTTCTTGTAGTTTTGCTCGTTTTTCTTCAACATCTTTAACAGCTTTCAATCCTTCTTTTTGTAATAAAACGGTTCTGTTAAATTGGGTTTTTGCTATATCAGTTTTTACTTTAATAGCCTCTAAATCCATACTGTCAGTTTTAACTTTTAAATGTGCTTGTAGCAATTTATTTTTAGCTTGTTCTAATTTTAAAATGCGTTCTTGTTGCAATGCTGAAATTTGATTATTTAATGCTGACACTTTATTTTTATATGCCTCAACAGACGATGATTTAGCAGCAATTTGATTGTCTGTTCTTTCTGATAATTTTTCGTCAAAGTAATCGCTTTTAACTTCTGAAATACGAAGAATAGTGTCACCTTTTTTTACAAAATCTCCTTCTTGCACAAACCATTCTTCAATGCGTCCAGGAATTTGTGATTGCAAAGTTTGTGGTCGCTGATTAGGTTTTAATGTAGTTACATTGCCATTACTTGTAATATTTTGTGTCCAGGGTAAGAAAAGAACAATTAATATAATTATAGAAAATACCAATAGAAACTTTTTAAATAACTTGTGATGTTCTTTATCAAAAATTTCTTCTCCAGATTTAAACTTTTTTAAATCGATTAATTTCGAAACTTTATTGTTAGATATATTTAACATGACTAAATTTTATTAATAATTTCTCCTCTTTTAAGAGTTATTTGTTTATTACATTTTGGTTTCCAGTTATCGTTGTTACTTACAACAATTAAACTCCATGGTTGAGAAGGGGATGTTAAAAAATTTATTATTTTATCTTCAACATCTTTATGAAAATGATCTAAAGGCTCTTCTAAAATTAGTACTTTGGGTTGTTTAACTAGCGCTCTTGCTAAAACAATTTTTTTACTAATAGTATTAGTAAGTTGTTTTCCTTGTGGTTTTAAAACTGTATTTAACCCTTTAGGTTGGTGCATTAAAAATTTTGTTAATCCAATATCATCAAATGTTTTATAAATAGTTTCATCAGAAATAGCAGTATTCCCAAATGTAATATTTTCTCTTATGGTTCCTTCAAAAGGAGTTTCATCAATTAAAGACATTCCTAAATTAGCCCGATAATCACTTGCAAGTAAACTTTCACTAGAAAGATTATTAACATAGATATAGCCAGATGTTGGTGTGTTTACAAGAGAAATAAGTCGTAATAAAGTTGATTTTCCGGAACCACTTTTACCTTGTATAAGAACTCTATCTTTTTGTTCAATTTTTAATGAAATATTATTTAAAACTAATTCATTTCTATCTTCAACAGCATATGAAACATCTTTTAATTCAATAGTTAAATCTGAATTTGGATTTAGCAATTCGCCAGTTTGAGTTTCAATAGGCATATCAACTACTTGCCCTAGTTTTTCAATAGATGTTAATACATCGTAGAAAGATTCTAACCCTAGAATTAATTTTTCAACGGAATTAATAACTAAAAGAATAATAATTTCTGCAGCAACAAATTGCCCAATATTCATACGTTGATCTAGTACTAAAAAACCTCCAATAACTAATAAGCCGGCTGTAATAAGTACTTTAAATCCAATCATTTGAGAAAATTGTAATACCAAAATATTGAAATGACTTTCTCTAGATTTTAAATAATCATTAATTAATGTATCACTTTTATCCATTGCCAAAGAAGTTCGGCCTGATAGTTTAAAACTAATAACTGCACGTGAAATTTCTTGTAACCAATGCGCAACTTTATATTTGTTTTTTGATTCTTGTAAGCTAGTTTCTAAACCAATTTGTGCTGTATATTTAAATAAAATGTAAATTAATAATAACAGAAAAAATCCGAATAGAATAAAGAAAGGGTGGTAAAAAGAGAGTAGAGTTAAAGCAAAAATTATTTGTAAAATAGCAGAAGGAACATCTATTAAAATTTTAGATAATCCTTTTTGAATTGTTAAGGTATCAAAAAAACGATTTGCCAATTCAGGTAGATAATAATTTCGTAATTCATTCATTTTTATCTTCGGAAAACGATAACTTAAATCAAAAGATGCTCTAGTAAAAATACGCTGCTGTATAGTCTCAATTATTCGTATTTGCATCAATTTTAAAATACCTGTAAAAGCTACACCTAGTGTTACTAATATTATTAAAACTATCCACGAAGTAGAAAGTTGTGCACCTTGTAATAAGTTTATAATGGCTTGAATTCCTAGGGGTAAAGACAATGCTACAACTCCTTCAAAAATAGCAAATTTTCCAATTTGGATAATGTCTTTTTTTTCTAATGCTATAAGACCTACAAAACGTTTCCAAGGAGATAATGGATTAGTTTTCATAATTTAAAGTGTTTAAAATTAAATCTGTAAAAAAAATGGTTGGTGTATTATTTTTATTGCAATTTGTAATAGAAATAAAATGATTTTTTAAAAAGGTTTGGTGCAAGCCTCCTTCAATAATAGTGCTAGCTAAACTTAAGTTATAACTATACGTACTATCATATTCGAGTATTATTTCTGAAAAACGTTGAACCACACGCTTGTAAGACATAAAAAAACCATTTTCATTCTCTGAATCCACATTTTTTGTTAAGTAAGATTTTGAGTTTTCATTAATTACAATTTTATTTAATAGCACTTCGTTAATATGACTGTATTTACTATCATTTTTTGTAGTTCTTGTAACTATTTCAATTGCTTTTTTTAATTTTGTTTTTGAATCGCTAATACTATAGGTTTCAAGAACAAGTTGGTATTCAATCCAGCTCCAATACCAAGAAGTAAGGTAAACTAATAATTTGTGTTTACTTTCAAAATAGCGATATATAGAACTTTCATTAGATTGTATAAGGTTTCCTAATTTTTTAAAAGTAAAATTTTCGAAACCAATATTTTCAATTAATATTATGCTCTGTTCTATAATTTTCTTCCCTAATTTAGAAGATTTTGGGTCTTTTAAATAAATACCTTTAGGTATTTCAATTTCAAAACTAGATAGTAACTTATCCATTATTAATATAATTAAGTGCAAATATAATAGTAATACTATTAAATACAAATTTTAATAAAATAAATACTATTTAAAATAGTATTAATTCTACAAAATTTCCTTAACCAAAGTACAGATTATTGTAAATAGTAAATATAACTTTTAAGCTAGATAATCAGTATAACTAGAACCCAATTATCTGATGCAATAATATAGATCTAATGTGAAGAAATTGAATACTAAATACATACATTTTAAATGTATTATTTTAGAATCTCTAAATATTTTTTGACTTCTAACATAGATGAAAATATTTTATCGGCTAAAGAAAACCTTGGATCCAGATTATTTTCAGGAATTACAAAAGTATGCATCGAAGCTGCTTTAGCTGCAATTAATCCAGTTACACTATCTTCAAGAACAAAGCAATTAGTATTGCTTACATCTAACTTTTTAGCTGCATTAATGTAAATTGCAGGATGTGGTTTTCCATATGCTTCGTTATCTGCACTACAAATAACTTTAAAATAATTAGCAATAGAAAGTCTGTTAAAAACTGCATTAATTACGGGTAGGCTAGAGGAAGTTGCTAATGCAATAGAATATTTGTTTTTTGTTAGAAAATCTAAAAGTTCATATAATCCTTTTTTTGCTTCACCTTTAGTACTTATTAAATTTACAACTGCATTAATAATAGCCGTTTCAATTTCTTTTGGATTAAGAGTTAATTTATGTAATTGACACCAAGTTAAAGCTACATCATCAATTCTTTTACCCATTGTATATTTGATACAGTCGTTTTTAGTAATTGTTATATTGTATTTTGAAAGTGTTTCTATTTGAGCTTCCCTCCAAAAAGGTTCAGAATCAATAATAACTCCATCCATATCAAATATAAAGGTGTTTTTTTCCATAAGTTATATGTTGATTAGATAGTTTTTCTTAAACATTTTTTCATAAATATCTTTGCTAAACATATACAATCTTGCAGGTTTGTTTTTAACCCCGACTTGTTTTTCATCTAGAGGAATAATGTATTTTTTATTTATTAATTTTCTTCTAAAGTTTCGGTTATCAATTTCTATTTCCAAGATAGATTGATATAAATCTTGCAATTCATTAATTGTAAATTTATCTGGCAACAATTCGAAAACTATAGGTTTATAAGTTGCTTTCGACTTTAAATCTTCATAAGCTTGATTAATAATTTCAAGATGATCAAAACCTAAATCAGGCAAATTTTTTATAGGAAACCATTGAGCATTGTGTTTGTTATCTTTTAAATTTACTTCATACGTTTGTAGCAGAAAGTAATAAGCAATTGTTATTGTCCTTAAATTAAAATTTTCGCTTTTAGCCCAAATAATATCTTTTTCATTCATTAATCTGGTTGGACTACCAAAAGATTTAAATTGTTTTTTGTAAAGATTATCAAGTCCTGTTAATTCTTTTAAAATTCTTGTTGCTGTATCATCAAGTTTTTCGTTTTCATATACGTGATATCCAGTAAGTACATAGTCATCAACTAATAATTCATTTGTTTCTTTATCTTTTAATTGACGCTGTATTAATAACACGTTTAAAGATTTAGTTTTAGCATCATAACCAAAAACTACACAATCTACAGATACATTTGGAATTATTTTAGGAGTCATATTATATAAATTTTAAATAATAATTTATTCTGCAATTATTTTCTTGCAATATTAATAATAGTTTTTTTGTAAAAAAAACAAAGCTATTAAAAGACAGTAAACGTCATTGTAACGCTATATTTTATTGAACTTACAATAAAATTAAGAAAACGTTTAAGTGTATCAATATAGCCTATTAGATTGCTAATATAGAACATATTTTTCTAAAAAATTAGGTTTATTCAAAATAAAATATTTACATTTGAGCTATAAACGTCATTATGACGCTAACGTGTAAATAAAAGTTTTAAATGTGCACAATGTTAAATTAAAAAAAGAAAATTATGTTAACGACATTTAAAAATTTAATAAATAAATGTATTGCAAATTGTAATAAAATTAGTGTCAAAAATGCCATTATGTTATTTATTGCAATACAAAATATTAATTTTATATATGCACAAGAAAAAGAAACCAATGCATATAAAACCTTCAATGTAAGTGCGCATGTGAAAAATATGCATACATGGCATGGTTCTGTAGTGCATCCAGGAGCTATTTTTGCAACAAGTTTAGAGTACAATTCTCGTGATTCAAAATTCACATTTGGTGTTTGGGGAGGAGCTAGTTTTTCAAGTATAGATGTATACAATAGTAATTTAGATGAATATGTAAGTGCTAATTATAAAGAAGTTTCAATATATGCAGTATATCGTTTTTCAAATAATTTTTTTATAGAAGCGGTTTCTCACAATAATTATACGGGTGTTGAAGAAAGAGGCGATAAGTTACATTTCTGGAGTTATGATAAAACGCAAGGCTATAATTTTGTAGACTTAAATTTTGGAGTTAATGTATCAAAAAACACTTCACTATATTTAGCTACTATATTAGGTGGAGGATCAGGTGATTATGAAATTAAAACAGATGGAACTTATAAAGATTCTTGGACACATTATTTAGAAATAAAAAGTAACTTTTGGGAAAAAGATGATTCTAAATTATCACTTTTTGTTGGTGGTGCATGGTCTTTTATTACAGATAAAACATTTTATACTGAAAACAAAGGAAATATTATTAATGTAGGAGCAACTTTTGGTCAAAACATTAATCTCGGTAATTACAAAATACCTGTGGAAGTTACTGCTATGTGGAATCCTGAAAAGGAAAAAACAATTCTTCAACTTGATTTAACACTATTTTAAACCCAACATAATTAATACATTATAACTATGAAATTTGAAAAATATAAAACAGTTTCACCAATTCTTTTTTACAATTTAGTATGCTTGTTGTTGAAATTTACAATAACAGCTAATTTCAAAAATATACACCATGGACACATCCAATAATTTTCAACAGTTCGAAAACTTAGAAGAAGAGCAATTACCAGTTGCTAAACATAAATTACATAATTGGACTCATTTTGCGGGATTATATGCTGCAGAGCATGTTGCTGCTACAGAGTTTGTTATTGGGGCTACTTTTGTTGCTTTAGGAGCAACAACTAAAGATATAATATTAGGTTTATTAATAGGTAATATTTTAGCTGTTTTAAGCTGGAGGTTTATTACTTCTCCTATTGCTGTTGATACAAGATTAAGTTTGTATACCTATCTTAATAAAATTGCAGGAGACTCTATGACAAAGCTTTACAATTGGGCTAATGTTATTATTTTTACAGTTATTTCTGCTGCTATGATTACCGTATCTGCTACTGCGGTACGTTTTGCATTTAATATTCCTGCTCAACTAAATTGGTATCCAACCAATTTATGGTTTATAGTTATTGTTTTAATTGTAGGTTCTGTAGTGGTCTCAATAGCAATATACGGTTTTAAATCAGTATCAGAGTTTTCTGGAATTTGTGCTCCGTGGTTATTTATAATGTTTACTTGTGGAGCATTTGTACTTTTACCAGCTTTATCATTAGAAGTATTAGATAAAACAATACCTAATGGATGGAACGACTTTATAACTTTAGGAGATCAGTCTATATGGACAGGAATTAATAGTGAAGGAAAACCAGGTATTGGATTAACAGAGGTTATTGGTTTTGCATGGGCTGCAAATACAATTACACATTTTGGACTTATTGATATGGCTTTATTGCGTTTTGCTAAAAAGAAATCTTATGCATTAGCCACAAGTACAGGAATGATGTTTGGGCATTATGTTGCTTGGATTTCAGCAGGAATTATGGGAGCTGGAGCAGCTGTAATTATTGGAAAATCTATTGTTGAACTTGATCCAGGTGATGTTGCTTATTATGCATTAGGTTGGTCTGGATTTGTAATTGTAATAGTAGCAGGTTGGACCACTGCAGTTGCTAACCTTTACCGAGCAGGTTTGGCTGCACAGGCTATATTCAAAAACCATACACGTAAAAAAACTACAATTGTAGTTGGGTTGGTAACTATGATAGTTGCTTGTTTTCCTTTTGTGTTTTCTCAAATACTTCCGTTACTTACTTATGCAGGATTATTAGTGGTACCAGTAGGAGCTATTGTGTTTGCAGAACATCAAATTTTCCCTAGAATTGGCTATACTAGATACTGGGCACACTATCGTGAATTAACATTTAGTACTCCTGCAATAGCTTCTTGGGCTTTAGGACTGGTATTTGGTTTTGGTTTAAACGCTTTAAATGTAATGTCTTTCTTTTATCTATTTATACCAACTTGGGTATTTACCATACTTGTTTACACTTTTTTAGCCGGACGTTATGGAGCAAAAAATAAATATCCAGAAGCAGCAGAAAAAGAAAAGATGCGCAATAAAAATATTGTAAAATTTCAAGAAGAACTAGCTAAAAAAGAAACTGTACATGTAAAAGACACTTCACTTTTTACAAAAGTATTAAGAGGCGTTTCATTACTTGTTTTACTTATTACTGTTGCCTTGGCGTGTAAGGTTTTATTCGGAAGTTCAGATGAAGCAATTTATATAAAAAATCGTGATCTATTTTATCAATATGCATTTATATGTACGTCAATTTATTTTGTTACTGCATATTGGGCATTAAAACGTGGAAAAACTCAAAAATTATAATATTATGAAAAATATAATAAACCTTAATCAAAATAATTTGGCAGAAATTGCTAATAAAGTTCCTTGTCCAACGTATAATCGAAACAATATTAAAACAGGAATAGTACATGTTGGTATTGGTGGTTTTCACAGAGCTCACGAAGCTTTTTATACAGACCAATTATTACATGATGAATCCGTAAAAGAATGGGGGATTTGTGGTGTAGCTTTGTTAGATTTTGATACTAAAATTTACAATACTCTTAAAGAGCAAGATGGTTTGTATACTTTAATAGTAAAAGAATTAGATGGTACTTTAACAAAAAGAGTTATTGGTTCTATAGTTGAATGTCTATTTGCACCAGAAAACCCATCAAAAGTTATTGAAAAAATGGCGAGTTCAGATGTTAAAATCATAACATTAACTATTACAGAAGGTGGTTATAATTATAATGAAGCAACAAAAGCATTTGATTTTGATAATCCTTTAATTCAACACGATTTAGATAATCCAGAAGCACCAAAAACTATTTTTGGATATTTAACCGAAGCGCTAAAATTAAGACAACAAAAAGGTTTAAAAGGAATAACTATTCAATCTTGTGATAATATACAAGGTAACGGACATATGGCTAAAAAAATGTTGTTGAGTTATGTTGAAAAAGCTGCACCTGAATTAGTTTCTTGGATAGAAAAAAATGCATCATTTCCAAATAGTATGGTAGATAGAATTACACCTGCAACATCACCAACAGATATTTCAAATTTAGTAGAAACATCAGGAATTAATGATGCTTGGCCAGTAGTTTGTGAACCTTTTAAGCAATGGGTTATAGAAGATGATTTTATAGCAGGAAGACCAGCTTGGGAAACTGTTGGCGCTCAATTTGTTGATGATGTAGTTCCATTTGAAAAAATGAAATTGAGTTTGTTAAATGCTGGACATTCTGTATTAGGTATATTAGGAGATTTAATGGGTTACGCAACTATAGATGAATCTGTTAGTAACCAAGAAATAAAAGAATTTTTGAACAATTATATGAATATTGAAGTAACACCAACTTTAGCTGGTTTAAAAGGTGTTGACTTAAATGCTTATAAACAATCTTTATTACAACGGTTTGGAAATATTTATATAAAAGATCAAATAGATAGAATTTGTTCAGAAAGTTCTGCAAAATTTCCAATATTTATTTTACCAACAGTAAATAAACAATTAGAGATAAATGGATCGGTTGAATTTGCATCATTTGTAGTAGCTGCTTGGGCAATTTATAGCCTGGGGAAAAATGAAAATGGAAAACCCTTACTTATTAAAGATGCTATGAAAGCAATTTTAAATGAAAAAGCAATATTGGCAAAAGAAAATCCTGAAGCTTTTTTAGAAATAGCATCCATTTTTGGAAAACTAAAAGATTCTAAAATATTTGTAAATACATACACAACAGCATATAATAATATAGTTAAATATGGTGTTGAAAATTGTGTTATAGCTATAAATAATAAAGTTAGTAAATAATTTATTTTATGAAAAATTTAGTTTGTTTTGGTGAGGTTTTATGGGATGTGTTTCCAACGCATAAAAAAATTGGAGGCGCTCCCTTAAACGTAGCTTTAAGATTACAATCTTTAGGTAATAATGTTTCTATAATTACAAGAATAGGAGATGATTCCGAAGGAATGGAAATAAAAGAGTTTGTAAAAAATAGAGGTGTATCTATAGAAAATATTCAAATTGATACAACATTAAAAACAGGTGAAGTAGCAGTTGTGTTAAATGAAAAAGGTTCAGCATCTTACACTATAAATTTCCCTAGAGCTTGGGATAATATTCAATTAACAAAAAAAGCTAAAGAAATTACTAAAAAATCAGATGCTTTTATATTTGGAAGTTTAATTGCAAGAAATGATGCTTCAAAAAACACCTTATACCAACTTTTAAAAATTGCGAAATACAAAATATTTGATATTAATTTAAGAGCACCTCATTACACTTTAGAAGTGCTGAATTATTTAATGAAAGAAGCCGATTTTATTAAGTTTAACGATGATGAAATTTTTGAAATAGCTGAAGAATTACATTTTAAAACCGAATCTTTAGAGGATACAATTAAATTTATTGCAACCCAAACAAACACAAAATCTATTTGTGTAACAAAAGGTAAACACGGAGCAATATTGTATTACAATAACACCTATTTTTACAACAATGGTTATAAAATAGTTGTTAAGGATACAGTGGGAGCAGGGGATTCATTTTTGGCTTCTTTAACAGATAAATTATTAAGAGGAAGTTTACCTCAAGAAGCATTAAATTTTGCATGTGCAGTTGGAGCAATAGTTGCTAGTAATGAAGGTGCAAATCCTGAAATTAAAAAAGAAGCTATTGATGCATACATCAATATTTAATTAAATGGTAATACTTTAACACAAATAACATCTAATTGTGTTAAAGTATTATGTTAAATAGATTCTGAATGTTAATAAGGTCTCAATATTTTCAATATATCCTTCAAAAAAATAACAAATAAGCCGTAATTGTTTCTCCAATACGTCAGTTCGCTGCTTCACAAAAAAGCATTTTAGGTTCATTTTCTTAACGTTTACCTGTTTGTAGTCAAGATTTTTTTTATTTAACTCATGTTTTTTATTGTTTGAAGTGTTTATGAATCTCCTAAAGTAGTAACAACGTCTTAATCATGAATACAGTTATACTTTAGTATTCACAAATTCCAAAATATAATATTAAAGTCGTGTGAGTAAATTAAAATTACAAATGAGTTGGAATGTAACTATCTGTAGAATCACGTATTTAAAAATCTCTAAACCCAAATACTGAATATCGTATAGAAATAAAATGTTTGTGGGATATTTTGCATAATATAGAATTATAACTATCAAATAAAATTAGAACTTTATAGCCGTAATTGCTTTTAACATTATATCTATCGATATAAGTCTAAAGACGTTATATCTGATATTATGTGTAAATAGCCTAAAATAGGCTATACAGCAATTACCGTATATTTGTATTATAATTTATATTATGTTAAATAGGGTTTTTGATAAACTAACCTATTTACTTCTTTTAAGAATTTAATTAAAAGGTTCAGAATCGTAGATGAGTACTTTTTCCCATAACTCTTTTGCTTCAGAAATAAATACTTTATGTGCAGGATCAATTTGATATTTATTGTGCTGATCCATATTTTCAAAAGTAACTTTTAAGCAATATGTATAACTGCTATCAACAACAGCTCTATGTATGTTTGCAGGTTTTCCAAAATGAGTATTTTTAAAATATGCTGTAGTTTGTATAAGTTTTTGTACTGCATTTTCAAATTTAGCTTTGTCTATGGAGTTTTCAGGGTTTTTAAGCCAAAAGTAAATTGAATGTTCTATATTTTTGTTTGTTATAGTTTTCATACTATTTTTTCTTTAAAACCAAGGTTGTCATACATCTTTTATCCTTTACTATAGTTGTTTTAACAACTTCTATAAAAGTAACATTGTAATTTGGTTCTATAGTTTCCAGTAGTTCTTCAGTTAATAAAAACCTTGTGGAACCATCAGGTAATTTATAATTTCCGTTTCCAATAGCATTTACTTGGTTTTCCATTCCAAAATTTGAGGCTGTTCTAATAAACAAACTTCCGTTAGGTTTTAAAACTCTAATTAATTCCTTCAACATTGCTGTAAAAAGACTTAAATCTTTAGCAAAATGCAAAACTGCATTGCAAATAACATGATCAAAACTATCTGATTTATAAGGGATTACTTCTATCGGCGCTTGTGTAAAGTGTTCTTTTTGTTCAGGATATTTTTGCTTACAATCCTCAATGTTATTTGTGTTAATATCTATTCCATGTATTTGAAAACCAGCCTTATAAAACCATGTTAAGTTTCTTCCACTACCGCAACCAGCATCTAATATTTTTTCCGTTGGCTGATAGCGAAGCTTCAATATTTGATCTAAAATATAAATATCGGTTCCTTTAATTACTTCTTGTAATACTTGCAAATTCATCTATCACTTTTTAGAGGCTGCAAATTACTAATTCTACTTAATTAACACTATTTAACCATTGAAAAATGCGCTCTAAAATTCAATTATAGTACATTTGCCCAATGCAAAAGAAGAAAGTTTCACAGTTTGAATTTATAACCTTAATGGCATCGTTAATGTCGGTTGCTGCCTTAGCTATTGATGCTTTACTTCCTGCGTTAGAAATTATAGGTGAATCTATTGGAACTCAAAATAATAGCGAGAATCAATTGTTAATTATTATGATTTTTCTTGGATTAGGAATTGGACCGTTATTATTTGGACCTATTTCAGATAATTTTGGAAGAAAACCTATTGTTTATATGGGATTTTCACTCTTTATAATTGCCAGTTTTATATGTGTGAACTCCTCCTCTATTGAATTAATGATTTTTGGAAGGATTCTACAAGGAATTGGACTTTCTGCTCCAAGAACTATAAGTATTGCTATTGTAAGAGACACGTACAGTGGAGATTATATGGCTAGAATTATGTCTTTTATAACGGTAGTTTTTATTCTTGTTCCTATAATTGCACCTGCTTTTGGAAAGATTATTTTAGATAATTACAACTGGGAATCTATTTTTTATATTCAATTGGTAATAGTATTGCTTATTTGTTTTTGGTTTTGGAAAAGACAACCCGAAACCTTACATCCAGAATATGGAGTAAAGTTAACTAAAGTATTATTTATAGAAGGAACTAAAGAAGTTCTTAAACACAAACAAACGTTAGGATATACTGTTATTTCTGGATTTATAACTGGATCTTTTATGGTGTATTTAAGTACTTCACAACAGATTTTTCAACAGCAATATCAATTAATTGATGAGTTTCCGTATGTTTTTGCTGCATTGGCATTTTCTACAGGACTTTCGAGCTTATCAAACAGTGCTTTAGTTATAAAATTTGGAATGAAAAAAATGGCAACCCTAGCTTTGTATTCTTTTTTTATAGTTCCTTTGATCTATATAATACTGTTTTTTAATGGTGGAAATCCTCCACTTTATGTATTATTAATATTTTTTGCATTGGAATTTTTTGCTATTGGATTTTTGTTTGGAAATTTAAGAGCACTTGCCATGCAACCTATTGGTCATATTGCTGGAATTGGAGCTGCCATTACTGGTTTTATTTCAACAATTATGGCTGTTCCAATAAGTTCACTTATTGGTAGATATGTAATTGATAGTGCTTTACCTCTATTTATTGGTTTTTTGTTTTGTAGTTTCTTTTCAATTGTTATTTTGAAAATAATAAACAGAAAAAAAGTAAAAGCTTAAGTAGTTTTTGGAGTTAAACTTTCAAGAATTCCATGATTAAAATTAACTTCAATTTCAATAGGATTGCAACATACTTCACAATCTTCAATATAGGTTTGAGAATTTACAGAACTATCAAAAAGCATTGATATTTCTTCCCAACAATACGGACATTGGAAAAAGTATTCATCCATGTTTATTCAATTAAAATTAAAATAGCTCCAATTATTGTTACACCAAAAATAAATTTTCTATACAAGTTGTTATTTACGTGTTTTAAAACAATAATTCCTAGCACAAAACCTATTATAATTGCAGGAATTAATACTAAATCTGTTTTTATAGAATGTAAATTTACGGTTTTCCAATAAAAGATATGAAAAGGTAATTTAAACATATTTATAATAAAAAACATCCAGGCAGCAGTTCCTATAAATTCATTTTTTGGAAGTCGCATTGCTAAAAAATAAATATTAGTGAATGATCCTGCTAAATTACCAACCATTGAAGTAAATCCAGAAACAAGTCCCATTCCACTAGAAAATGTCCAATGTGAAGGAATGTCGTTAGCTTTCTTTTTCTCCATATAAATCATGGCAATTACAGTTATTAAAATAAAAATGGCCATTATTTGTTTAAACAGAGTTTCAGAAATAAAATTTCCAATCCAAACACCTATTAAAACACCCGTAAACATAGAAGGTAACAGTTTTTTTAAGTAAAACCATTGTGTATGTCTGTGGTAATAAATTACGGCAAAAATATCAGCAATAATCATTAGCGGAAGTAAAACTCCGGTAGATTGTTTTCCTCCAAAAACAAAAGCCATTAGCAGTACAATTACAACACCAATACCTTTAATACCTGCTTTTCCCATTCCTAAAAGTATAGTTGCAATAAAAGCAATAAAAAATCCTGAAACGGTTAAACTATAATTGGTTAAAAACTGTGTTAGAAATTGCATTTTATTATTTTTATTAAGAAGCTGCAAGTTACTTAATTTAGACTTATTTTATTTTAATTCCGTGTATATTCGCAAAATGAATTTAGAAGTTTTATTTGAAGATGATTATTGTATTGTGGTGAATAAACCAAACAATGTGCTTACTCATTATTCTTATTATTCGCGAAATATTAAAACGGATATTTTAGTAGATATTCTTAAAGTTCAGTTTGGTTTTGAATTATATCCAGTTCACAGATTGGATAGAAAAACTTCGGGTGTTATTCTATTAGCTAAAAATAAAAAGTATATTTCTGAATTTCAAGAGTTATTTACTTCTCAAAATATTGTGAAAAAATACATTGCTATTGTACGTGGAATTGTTTCTAATAAAACTACAATTGATTCTCCAGTAAAAAATCCAGATACTAAAGTTTATAAAAATGCGCTTACAATTTGTAAATCTATTTCTTCTATTGAATTAAATATTGCAGTACACCCTTATAATTCATCACGTTACAGTTTAATTGAGTTAACACCAAAAACAGGAAGAATGCATCAATTACGAATTCATATGAATAAAATTAGTCATCCAATTGTTGGTGATTATAAATATGGAGATCGTTTTCACAATAGAAATTTTGAAAATAATTTTGATTGTCATAACATGTTTTTACATGCGTATTTATTAAAATTTAAACATCCTTTTACTGCTGAAGAATTAATAATAAAGGCTTCACTCCCATTGGATTGGAAAAAAATAATTACGGAATTTAAATGGAAATTTGATGTGTAAAAAAAGCCGCTCTCAAATTTTAACTCTTAATTACTAAATTGATACTTTGTTAATTTTGAACTCAAAAAAATAACTAATCTATCTTAAACTCACCCCAATCAGTTTTAAGGAAATTAATTAGTTTTCTTCATTAAAAAATTATTTTCACCTTTATAATTAGAACGTTAATAATTACTAATGTAAAAACTATTTTTAATAATTTATTCAAAATGTTAAAGAACCAAAATTTGAAAACGGCAATAAATATATTTGAATGAATTACCTATTTTGTTAGCAGCCTTTGCTGCTTTTCTAATTTCATTACATGTAAAACTAATTCAAATACTTGTTGTTTTATATATCTAAAGTTTTCGATGTAAATATTCACCTCTAACTTTAATAATTCATGTGTATTTCTAATTTCTTTTTCTTTTTTTAAATATATATTTTCAATTAACAAATCTATATTTACTTGATGTTCTTTTATTTTTGCAATCATTTCTGTTCCTAATTTATCTTCATGTTCTATTCCATTTAGAAAAAGTTTAGCTTTTGTAAAATTAGATGTGTTACAGATTTCTAGTGTATGTTCAACAATAATTTCATTAAAAAAACCTTGCTCTATCAAAATAAATTCTATTTCAGATATCCAATTTTTAACTTCAACATGTAATTGCTTAAATGTTAATTGACTACATGGTTTTTTAGGTTCTATTGTTTTCACTTTTTTATTGTTTTAAATTATTTAATTTTTTTTAAAATCCGAGAGGATATTTTTCATCCTCTCGGATTCATATAGAAGACTAAACTTATAAATTAACCTTTTGTGCTTTTATTTCACAAACTAACCATTTCTGAAACTTACCCTTAGACACAATCTTTTCTAGTATTAACCTTCTATTTAAAATTTATACCATGCGGTGGTATACTAGGTGATTTAAATCTTATACCCAATCATACCTCTAATTTACATATACTTTTCTCAAAATAAAATGATTTGCATCAGCAGGTCTAATGATAGTTGTCACTTTAAATTATATTTTTTGAAGTTTAATTGGATTTAATATTTCAATATTTTTTGCAGTGAGTTTCAGTAAATTTTCTTCTTTAAAATCATGAAGAGTTCTAATTAAAGTTTCTTTTGCAATACCAGCATAGTTAGCTAAATCTACTCTAGAAATGGTAATTTTATTATTAGAAACTAATTCTTTATTATTAAATAATTTTAGTAGAATTTTAGCCACTTTCTGGCGAACGGAACCATAAGCAAACGTTAATAACAAATCTTTAGTTTCAGCTAAATCATTGGCTATTATATTTAATATTACGTTTACTATTTTTGGATTTTTTTGAAGTAAAATTATAATTTCTCTTTTTTGAATTTTATAAAGCTCTACGTTAGTTAATGCTTCAGCATTTTGAGAATGTGATTGTTCTCTAATAAAGGACATGTAACCAAAAAAACTGTTTTTAGTGTAAAGTCTTGTTGTTAGAGATTTTCCTAACTCACTTAATTTAAATACTTTAACAGCTCCTTTTTTAACTAAAAATATAAAGTTACTTTTATTTCCTTGGCAGAATATGGCTTCTCCCTTTTTATAATGAAAAACATTTTTAGTCGCTAAAAATTCATCAATTACTTTGGTAGTTAAATCTGATTTTTTACTTTGATTGATAAAATAATCTGAAAAATCACTCTCCTCTTCTTTATTATTTAACAAATATTGAACAGATTCTAATAATTTAGTTTCTAAATTTATAGAGTTATTTAACTGACTAATAATTTTGTCTAGTTCTGAATTTTGCAATTTTATTCTTTTTTCTAAAATTGCATTTCTATTTATTATTTTGGTTTCTTTTTCTTTTCTATCGGAAATATCAGTTACTAATAATTTATAATACTCCTGTTCTTCAAAATTAATTTTTCCGAAAACAACTTCTAATGTTTTTTGTAATTTAGTTGTAATACCTTTTAATTCTATAGGTTTTAAGAATTTTTTTGAAGTAGGATTTATTATATATTCTTTAATAACAGAAACATTATCAAATAAATCAAAAATAGATATATTTTGATGTAAATTAAATCCAAAAATGCTATTTATAGGGTTGTTATTAATTATAATTTCACCTTTTTTATTGAATATTAAAATTCCAACCTGCATAGAATCAAAGCAGGCTTTATAAAAAGACGCATTATTTTTTAACAATTTTTCTGAAGACATATTTAAAGTTAACTCATCTTTATATTGTTTTTTATGATAAAAATCAGTTAGTAATTTATTAAGTCTTTTATAACACTGTAAATTCGATTTTTTGGCAAATAAATGCGTTCGAGATTTGCTGCAAAAGGAATAGGTGTTTCTATGCTTCCTATTCTTTTTACTGGAGCATCTAAATAGTTAAAACAATGTTCACTTATTAATGCTGATAGATCTGATGCAATACCTCCAAATAAGCTATCTTCTTGTATAATTAGTGCTTTTCCTGTTTTTTTTACCGAATTGAAAACAGTTGTAGTATCTAAAGGTTGTAGTGTGCGCAAGTCTATAATATCTGCTGAAAATTGATGTTTTTTAAACGCTTCTAAAGCCCAGTGTACACCAGCTCCGTATGTTATTATTGTTAAGTCGTTACCTTCTTGTAAAATAGATGCTTTTCCAAATGGAATGGTGTAATAATTTTCAGGAACATGTTCATAAACAGATCTATACAATGCTTTATGTTCAAAAAACAACACAGGGTTTTCATCTTCAATAGCAGTTGCTAGCAAACCTTTTGCATCTGAAGGAAAAGCTGGGTAAACAACTTTTAATCCTGGTGTTTTTGTAAACCAAGCCTCATTAGTTTGACTATGAAAAGGTCCTGCTCCAACTCCCGCTCCACATGGCATGCGTAATACAATATCTGCATTTTGATTCCATCTATAAAAAGATTTTGCTAATAGATTTATTACTGGATTAAATCCTGATGTTATAAAATCTGAAAATTGTAATTCAACTACAGATTTTATTCCGTTTATAGACAAACCATAAGCAGCTTCAATTATTGAAGATTCGCATATTGGCGTATTTCTAACACGTTCTTTTCCAAACTGTTCTAAAAAACCTTCGGTAATTTTAAAAACACCTCCGTATTCAGCAATATCTTGTCCCATAATTACCAAATCATTAAAACGTTCCATACTTTGTTTTAATCCTTGAGAAATAGCATCAACTAAACGAATATTTTTTGTTGGTGGTTTTGGTTGTGAACTTATAAAATTAACGTGTTTATACACATCTGCTAATTCGTTTTCTACACTAGATTCAATTTCTTCTTCAGAAAAAGCTATTTTTAAATGTTCCGTAATTTCCTGGCTAATGGTTTCTTTAATTAGTACATCTAATTTTTCAGTAAGAATTCCTTCTTGTTTTAAAAAAGCATGGTAGTTTTCTATGGGATCTTTTAATGCCCATTTTTTTAATATTTTTTTGGGAACATATTTAGTGCCACTTGCCTCTTCATGACCTCGCATTCTAAAAGTTTTAAACTCAATTAAAACAGGACGTGGATTTTTTCGAACTTCTTTTACAATTTCAGAAACTTTTGTATAGACTTCAATTATATTATTTCCATTTATAATATGGCTTTCCATACCATAACCAATACCTTTATCTGCAATATGCTTGCATTTAAATTGTTCTTTTGAGGGCGTTGATAATCCATAGCCATTGTTTTCAATACAAAATAATACAGGTAATTTCCAAACAGCAGCAACGTTTAGAGCTTCATGAAAATCTCCTTCACTTGTACTACCTTCTCCACAAAAAACTGCAGTAGCTTGGTTATTTTTTTTTAATAGATTTCCTAATGCAATTCCATTTGCTACACCTAATTGTGGCCCTAAATGAGAAATCATACCAATAATTTTAAATTCTTGTGTTCCAAAATGAAACGATCGATCTCTTCCTTTAGTAAAACCACTTTTTTTACCTTGCCATTGAGAAAATAAACGATGTAAAGGAATGTTTCTAGTAGTAAAAACACCTAAATTTCTGTGCATTGGTAAAATATACTCATCTTGAGAAAGTGCACTACTAACTCCAACCGCAATTGCTTCTTGTCCTATTCCAGAAAACCATTTTGAAATTTTACCTTGACGTAATAGAATTAACATTTTTTCTTCTATTAGTCTAGGTTTTAATAGACGTTTATAAAGTTCTATTAATTGTTTTTGATCTACACCAGAACTATTGAACTGAATATTAGAAGATTGATTTCTAGTTTTCATTTGTAATTTTTAGGTAGTTTAAAATTAACAAATTAGCTCCAAAAAAAAATACCTTATCATAAAAATGATAAGGTATTTTCAACTATCGTTAATTCAGTATTAGATTTCTCTAAATATTGAATGCATTAATCTTGTTTTATCGTTGATGCTTTCTTCTAGAGAAATCATTGTTTCAGTTCTTGAAACTCCATCTATATCATCAATTTCAAAAATAATTTCTTTAGCATGTGTAGTATCTTTTGCTCTAATTTTACAAAAAATATTGTATTTACCAGCTGTTATGTAAGCAATAGTTATATTTGGTATTTGCTTTAAACTTTCTATTACTTGTTTTGTTTTAGAAGTTTTAGCAAGGTAAATACCAACATGAGAAATGAAAGAATAGCCCATTTTTTCGTAATCTAATGTTAATGTAGATCCTTTGATAATTCCTTCATCTTCCATTTTTTTTACACGAACATGAATTGTTCCTGCTGAAACTACTAATTTTTTAGCTATATCAGTAAATGGTGTACGTGCGTTTTCGATTAAAATATCTAAAATTTGATGATCTATCTCATCTAACATAAATTTTTTCATGATCTGTTTTTTATTGAAAATAATAATTTACTTGGCAAAAATATAAAAAAATAATGAAAATAACATATAATATTTACGAATTTGACAATTCTAAATCTAAATAATCTAACTTTTCTGCATTAATAACAGAATTTGCATAATATTTTGAAAGATTACCAGTTGTTTCAATAGCCTTATACATATGTAGTTTATTTTCTAAAACCTTGAATTTGAACTGAATACCAATATCTGTTATTGCTATTTTATTTTCTACAGGTATTTTTAAGTTTCTATAAATAATATCTAAATACTTTTTATCATTATTAGGAATATTAAAGTAATCTTTATAATCTGTAAAAGAATTCGCAGTTGCTAAAAAATACAAACCTTGTAACATCGCATAAAAATTATACTCTCTAGTTTTTTCTCTATCATAATCATCAGGAAAATGACCTGCTTCAAATAATATTGTATTATGTCCTAACTTTTGAAAATTATCTCCCGTTGCTGTTGGATAAAATTCATCGGTATACCTTCCTATTTGACCAGGAATTAATTTTTGCAGCATTTTATTAATTGCTACAATTACACTCATGGTTTCTATTCTGCCATTTGTTAACTCCCTTTCTTCACTTATTGAAGGTGCTAAAAACGATAAGGTTGCTGGGTTTGGTGAGTTTTCAGGATTAAAAATAGAACGTTGATCGTGTAAATTAAAGCAAAATTGTGGGTTAAAATTATCCAAAACATTGCGAAGTATGTTACTTTCAACAGCTAACCTATCTACTGCATCTCTATTTAAATCAATTCCATTTGCATTTTCTCTTGTGAATCTAATTGCTCCATCTGGATTTAATAAAGGTATAAAAACAAGTTCACAATTATTTAGTATTGTTTTAGCAATAGTATTATTATCAGCTAAAAACTTAAACAAATCAAACATTGCTTTTGTTCCTGTACTTTCGTTCCCATGCATTTGAGACCAAATTAGAACTTTAGTTTTTCCACTACCAATACTTATTTGGTAAATTGGAATACCATTTTCTGAATTACCAATTATTTTTTTATGGTAACTAGATGGTAACGTATTTAATAATGCTTCAATATCAGTAAATAAAATTCTTCGTCCTGAAAGGTTATTTTCAAAATTTTCTTTGTACCAATTTTGTATTGTTTGTATGTCCATTTCTATCATAAAACAAATATATGGTTATCGATTTATTTTTTTAGAAGAATTTAAATTATTAACAAGTTAGCAGATAATGTTACAATTGTAAATTAAGGCAATATTACAAATGTAAACACACTTTGTATTGTTATTTGTTTACAATATTAAATAGAGTGATCTTCTTTAATTACTAGGTAAAACTTGTTATAAGTGAAATTTATATTGCAAACATAAACAACTTAAAAATAATTTATTAAGCGTATTTATATAAAGTTATAGTATAATATTTACCGCTGTTCTATTAAAAAAATAAAACAAACAACAATACATTTAAAATTGAATTGTATATATTTGTAAACAAAATAATAGTTCACAATGGTAAACAGTGAAGCATTTACAAAAAGACTAAAAATTATACTTGACTACTACTCTATTTCCGCATCTAATTTTGCCGAAAAGTTACAAATTCAGCGCTCTAGTATTTCTCATATTATTTCTGGCAGAAATAAACCTAGTTTAGATTTTGTTTTAAAAGTGGTTCACTCCTTTCCTGAAGTAGATTTGTATTGGCTATTAAATGGTAAAGGAACTTTTCCAAAAGAACATAAAAAAAGTACGGCTACTACTCTTTTTACAAATACGGAAAATTCAGAAGAAAAGAAAAGCGTTGTTGATAACAGTTTAGAATTATCTTCCAATGAAATTGAAAGAATAGTTGTTTTTTATAAAAATGGAACATTTAAAAATTATACGCCATAAAAAAAGCTCAATCAAATTAATGATGAGCTTTTAAGTAGTTTTATTATTTTAATTTTTATTGTTCTATTAATTTTGCCATTCCTGTTTTAATAATAACAATTAGTTCTTTTTTATTAGTGTTGCTAGATTGGTGCTGTTTATATACCATTTGATTTAGCATATTTACGGCCATTTGATCAAAATTAAATTTTTTGTACTGTTGTCCCAGTTTTACAAAATTGTTAGTTAAATTTTGGATAGCTTCCTTATTATCACTTTCAGAAATCCATTTAAAAGCTTCTCCATACATATTTTGTGTACGTTTATCTTGACTTAAAAACATTCCTTTTAAAACATTGTTAGCTATAAATGGTAGGTTTGTTTTGTCTTTTTCGTTAATATAAATGTTTACAATTGCATCTGATAAACTTTCTTTTGTAGCTTCATTTAATTGTTTTAATTTGTTTAAAACAGTTGGTTTATCAATTTGATACAGTGAAACAAGTGAAGCTCCTAAAACGGCATTAGATTCACTTTCAATTCCTTTTAAAAAGTAATTTCTATAAATTGGATCTATTAGTTTTCCTAAAACCTTTATAGCTTCTGCTTTTACTAATGTTTTAGTATTGTTTTGAGCTAAAGCAATTACTTTGTTAATTGCATCTTTCTTTTGATGTTTAGGAAACAAATCTAATTGTTGTAAAGCGTATATTTGTAGCTCGTAATATGAATCGTTTAAAGCTTTTAACAGCGTATTGTATGCATCTTTATTTTCTTGTTGTTCTTTAGCTATTTCTTCTAACGCAATTTTTCTATCTAAATATTTTGGAGCGTTATTGTATTGATAGATATATTGCTCTAGTGTTTTACGGTCTGAAATTTTACCTAGTAAAATTCTTTTTGCATCAACATTTACTAATTTAGGAAGTTTTGTAAAATTTAATGTAAATGAACTATCATCACCATTAACCCAAACATTATGACGATTTACAACTCCATTTTCTTCGTAAACATCAATACTTAAAGGAAATTTAAAAGCTTTTCCTAATTGTTTTATATTTACAGTTACCGTTTTATTAATGGTGTTATAATCATAAGAAACAGCCATGTTTATATGTCCACTACCAAAATACCATTGATTAAAAAACCAATTTAAATCCTTTCCGCTAACTTCTTCATAAGCAATACGTAAATCATGAGCTTCAGCTGTACCGAATTTATGTTTTGTTAAGTAATGTTTCATTCCTTCAAAAAAAGCTTCATCACCCAAATAATCTCGTAGCATGTTTAAAATAGCGTTTCCTTTATGGTAACTAACAGGATCGAACATGTGTTCTTTGTCTTTATAATAAAACCGAACTAAATCTTTACTTTCACTATCGCTTTGAAAATACGTTTGAATATCACTTTCCATGTGAGCATCTGCTCTATCTTGACCGTATTTATACTGATACCATAAGTAAACACTATAGGTTGCAAAAGATTCGTTCACTGTTAAATTTGCCCAACTTTCGGTAGTCACATAATCTCCAAACCAATGGTGAAATAGTTCGTGTGCAATGGTCTCTTCCCATTTATTTTCGTCAATTAAAGCACCTTTATGTTGTTGAGCATCTTCACCATGTACAACTGCTGTTGTATTTTCCATAGCACCACTTACATAATCACGCACTACAATTTGTGAGTATTTATCCCAAGGGTATGGAACACCTGTTAAATTTGAGAAAAATGTTAGCATTTCTGGTGTTAATCCAAAAATATCTTTTGCTACATATTCGTATTCAGGCTCAACATAATAATCAACTTTTAATCCATTCCAAGTGTCATTAACTACGCTATAATCACCAACTCCCATAAAAAACAAATACGGAGCATGTTTTTCGTCCATTTTCCAATAATCTGTTCTTGTTCCATTACTGTTTTTATTTTGACTTATTAAGTCTCCATTGGATAAGGTTACAAACTTATCTGGAACTGTCATATAAATTTCTTGTGAAGATTTTTGATTAGGTGAATCTATTGTTGGAAACCAACAACTACTCGATTCTGTTTCACCTTGTGTCCAAATTTGTGTTGGTTTTTCTGGATCTTCGTCTAAAGGATCAATAAAATATAGTCCTTTAGCATCGGTTATAAATTTACTTCCTTGTTGGGTAACTTCTTCTGGTTTAGCTGTGTATTTTATATATACAATATACGTTTCAGTTCTTGTATACGTTTTACCTAATTCAATGGTAATTTCATTATCTGAATAATTAAATGGTGCTTCAGAATTATTAATTTTTACAGCATGTATATCGAAAGATTTTGCATCTAAAACTAGCGTATTAGTAGGATAAAAATGTGGTTTTAAAGTTATCCATGCTTCACCATTTAATTGACTTTTTTCAAAATTGAAGTCTACTTTTAATTTTGTATGAATTAAATCGTTGATTTTTTCTCGCTCTGCTCTGTAGATTTTTTCTTGTGCTTGTGTTATTGACGTTATAAATAACAAAAAAACTACTACTATTTTTTTCATTAATAAAGTTTAATATTTAATATAAGTTTCAAAAATAGTATTTTAAGTGCTTATAGGCGTTAAATACTAGTTAAAAAAGAAAGAGACAAACTGTAAATAGTTTGCCTCTTTTATAATTTTTATTTTTAGCGTATTATTTTGAAATATTTTTAAAAATTCCTTCTAACTGTTTAAGTTGTTGTGAATCATTATCTAATTTAATTTCATTCGTGATTTTTAAAATATCCGAAGGATTCATATTCTCACCTAAAACTCTAACTAACGCAAAGCCTTTAGTGTTATCTGATCCATAAATTACAACTTCGTCAATTGCATTTTCTTCACCTAAATAATTAACAGATACACTTCCAGAACCTCTATTCATTCTTATCAATTCTTTAAATTTAGGATTTTTTAGAATTGCTTTTACTTTTGTTTTTTCAGATTCAAACATTTCTTTGTTATCTTCTGTAACCTGAAGCGCTAAAAAGTTTACTTTTTTAATGGTGTTTAACGTTGTTTTCACTTCTTCAGAAACATCGCCTTCTTTTAATTGAATAATGCTTGCAGGTAAATCAACTGAAATAAATTCAGCCTTTTCTTTACTATCAACATAATATTTTTGTAATGAAGGATTATTATTACAAGCCGTGAATAAAAGGACTGACATAAATATCAGTCCTAATAATTTTATTGAATTTTTCATTTGATTATTGCTTTTTTAAACCGCCATTTGGAATATGAGCTTCTGTTAGTTCTGATATTTTATTTAAATTAATATCACCCGTTAACGATAATATTACAGCTTCTTGATTTGCTTTATTTTGCATATCACTTACAAACATTAGCAATTCACTTACATGATCTTCATCTTTTCCTTTACGCACATATACTTTTACATTTGCATCTTTATCTTTAACACGCATTAACTCTGTTAATTTTGTAGATTTTAAATATTTTGCAACAGCTACAGCCATTTGACTTGCAATTTCATTTTTTTCAGTAGTAAAAACTTTTAACGATGTTAAGCCTTTTACCATATCAAAATATTCTTGTCCTTCTTCACCGCCACCTTTAAATTTGGCAAGCATTTTAAAAGCATCTTGTGATACAACAACTGTTGTTACATCATCCATATCTTCAAACTTGTCAAAAATTGAATTTTGAGCATAATTATTGAATGAAAATAGTGCTATTACTAATATTATAATTATTTTTTTCATGTTACTTTTCTTTAGGTTGTTTAAAAATTTTGTTTGTTGTGTCTTCAAAAATATGCAATTGAGTAATTGCAATATTTCCTTTATTTAAATTTTGGGAAAGCATTCCCAACGCCATTTGCGTGTCGTTGTACATTTTTTCCGCTTTATTGTGCTGTTTTTTTTGATAACCAGCAAATACACTTACTAATAACACTACAGACGCTGCAATTGATAACCATTTCCAATTCCTCTTTTGACTGTTTAATTGAATGGTTTTTGTGTAACGCTCTTGTTTATTAGCTGAAAAATATCCGAATAACACTTGGTATTCTTGCAAATGATCTGGAACATAATTGTTTTGAAAGTAGTTTCTCAACTCGTTTTCTTCTGCAATACTTGTTTCAGCATTTTCGTATTTTTCCAACAACTTTTCTATGTTAGCTAACTCCATATTTGTGTTGTTTTATTAATTGTTCTTTAATTGTTTTTCTAGCTCTAGATAATGAAACTCTCACTGCTGTAGGTTTTAAGTCTAACATTTTTCCAATTTCATCAAACTCATATTGTTCAATATCTCGAAGCTGTATTATTAGTTTCTGTTGTTCAGGTAAGTTGTTAATCAATTTGTGTACCATACTTACGCTGTCGTTCAATTCTACTTTTTTTTGAAGAGGCGTATCTTTTTCTTTATAGTTACTATGTATTAAACTTAAATTACTTGCTTGTTTAGATTTTAAACGATCCAAACAATAATTTTTTGTCATTGTCATAGCAAAAGCCTCTACACTTCTGTAATTACTTAAACTAGATCTATTTTTCCATAACTTAAAATATAATTCTTGTGTTGCATCTTCAGCTTCTTCAGTTGATACCAATAGGCGTTTCGCTAAACGAAAAACTTTATCTTTAAATGGCATTACTGTATTCAGAAACTCTGATTGTTTCATTATTTTAAATTTGGTTTTCTAAATCTTTTTAAGTCGATTTCATAATTATGACGAGCAAGTTACGTTTTTGTAACAGCTGTATTTAAAAAATGTAATTAATTTTTCTAAATTGCGTCTAACATACTGTAAATAAATTTATAAAAAATGAAGAAACTATTTTTAATACTATTTATAATCACTTTTTCTACTACTAGTTGCGATAATAATAATTTTATAGGAATCGATAACCCTTCTGCTACTATAGACAATTCTATAAATGATTTTGTTTGGAAAGGAATGAACTCTTGGTATAACTGGCAAGAAAATGTAACCAATTTAGCGGATAGTAAAGATGATAATTATGATAGTTATTATGAATATATAAATAGTTACGCTTCTCCGGAAGAATTATTTCAATCATTATTATTTGATACTGGAAATACAGATCGGTTTTCTTGGTTTGTAGAAGATTATGTTGAACAACAATTAGCTTTTCAAGGTGTTTCAAAATCTTTTGGATTGAAATTACAAGCGGTAAAAATTAATACTGATGGTGATGTTATTTTTTATGTTAGATATGTTGCTCCAAATTCTCCTGCAAGTGAAGCTGAAATAAAAAGAGGCGCTATTTTTAATGCCATTAATGGTGTGTTAACAACAACTTCTAATTACAGTTCTGTTATTGCAGATTTATCCGAAGAAACAGTTACCCTATCTTTTGTTACTGAAAACAATGGTGTTTTAACCAATGTGGAAGATAAAACAATTACAGCAGTTGAATTATCTGAAAATCCAGTTCATTACACCAAAGTATTTGATAATATTAATGGAAAAAAAGTTGGTTATTTAGTATATAACGGATTTAGATCATCGTACAACGATGAACTAAATGCTGCTTTTGCAGATTTTCAAAATGAAGGAATTAACGAATTAGTTTTGGACTTACGTTTAAACGGTGGTGGCTCTGTATTAACATCTGCTTTTTTAGCGAGCATGATTTATAAAAATGCTGGTACTGATGATTTTGCCGAATTAAAATTTAATTCTAAACATTCTGATGAAAATAAAACGTACCCTTTTTATAATGAATTAACCATTTTTAATATTGATGGAGATATTACAGGAAGCGAAAACATTAATAGATTAAACACAATTTCCGAAATTTACGTTTTAGTTTCTGGCAGCACTGCTTCAGCAAGTGAAATGATAATTAATGGTTTAAAACCATTTATACCTGTAACTGTAATTGGAACAACCACCTATGGAAAAAACGTTGGATCTATAACCTTATATGATGATCCTGATTCTGATTATTTAGATGTAGATTCTGCAAACTCTTCACATAAAAACGCAATGCAACCAATTGTTTTTCAAATTTATAACAAATTAGGAGAAAGTAATTATTATAATGGTTTTACTCCAGATATTGAAGTGGTAGAATATGAATACTGGAACTCTATTTTACCTTTTGGAGATGAAAATGAAGTTGTTTTAAAAGCAGCGTTAGATGCAATTAGTGGTTTATCTTCAAAACCTATACTAAAAGCTAAAAATAACAACTCAATTGAGTTGCTAGAATTTAAAAATTTAGATAACAAATTTGAAAAAGAAATGTATTTAGATAAACATTATTTTATTAGAAATTAATCTTTTCAAATAAAAATATAAAGACCGATTTAAAATCGGTCTTTTTTTTGCAATATATTTAAGTACATTTGCTTAAAACATCAAAAAATGAGATCTAAATTTCTTTCATTATTAAGCATACCACTATTTATAAGTTGTGGCTACTCTCCTAGAGAAACTGTGGAAGTTGAATTTAAAAAATTTGATATGGAAGGCTCCAGTATTAGAGCTATTGAAGTTATAAACGATTCTACAGTTGCTTATGCTGGTTCAGCTGGAGACTTCGGAGTAATTTCAGGAGGGAAAAAAATAAAACTTGGTCATAAAATAATAACAGATTCAATAGTTCCACATTTTAGAGCGCTAACTTATACTGCTGATGCTATGTTTGCTATAAGTATTGGTAATCCAGCTTTACTTTACAGATATAAAAACAAGAAAATAGATATTGTTTACAAAGAAGAACATGAAAAAGTTTTTTACGATGCTATAAAATTCTGGGATAAAGATAGTGGTATTGCTATTGGTGATCCTACTGAAAACTGCTTATCTATTTTAATAACACGTAACGGAGGAAAAGCTTGGGGTAAAATTCCTTGTGAATATTTACCTAAAACTGAAGATGGTGAAGCTGCTTTTGCCGCTAGTAATACAAACATTGCTATTGTAAAAGATCATGCATGGGTTGTAACTGGTGGAAAAAAAGCAAGAGTTTTTCATACAGCTGATAAAGGCATTACTTGGGAAGTGTTTGACACACCTATTCTTCAAGGTAAAGCTTCTGAAGGAATTTATTCAGTAGATTTCTACAATAGAAAAAAAGGTATCATTTGCGGAGGAGATTACACAGATAAATTTGGTAATTCTGCAAATAAGGCTATTACAAATGATGGTGGAAAAACTTGGGAAGTTATCGCTGAAAATAACAGTCCAAAATATGTGAGTTGTGTACAGTATGTTCCATGGGGAAATGGCGAAGAATTATTTGCTGTTTCTACAAACGGAGTTTTTTACACTAATAACGAAGGTAAATCTTGGGAAAAAGTTAGCGACGAATCTTTTTACAGTATTCGCATAAAAGATAAAAATAATGCTTGGGTTTCTGGTGAAAATGTAGTTGCTAAAATGACTATTAAATAATGAAGTATTTATATTTAATTCTTTTATTTTCAATAATTAGCTGTTCTAATAAATTTGAATTAGAAAAAAGATTTGACTGCTCTACTTCAAAAATAAAAAACACAAAACAATTTACTGATTTTAGAAAAAATTATAAAATTGAAATTCCTAAAAATTGGAAAACAAATTTATACTACAACTCCTTTCAATCTGAAATATTTACTGCAGATACTACAAAACAGTTAACTAAAACATATATTCTAGACACTTCTTTTAATTTAGGTGAATTGAAATTTGATACTAGTTTTATTAAAAAAATAGATTCTGTACTTATTGCTAATGATTTAGAATTAGTTTCATATGGAAAAGAGAAATTTAACAAAAAACCTTCTTATTGGTATCTTTCAAAAGGAAATAAAAAAGGATTTACTTACCATCAATTAGATTTTTTTACAAAGCTTTCGAAAACTAATTATTTTAGTACTACAACCAAAGTATATGGCGAACACAATATAAATGAACGCTTTTGCGAATCTATTTCAATTCAAAAAACAGTCGTTTTTTTAGAATAATTTAATAAAAAGGTAACTGAATAGGTTAACCTAAAATTGTACATTTGATAAAAATTTAAAAAACATGCAACAAATAATAGATCGTTTTGTAAAATATATTACAATAGATACACAATCAGACGAAACAAACCCAGCTTTTCCAAGTACTGAAAAACAATGGGATTTAGCCAAAGTTTTAATAGAAGATTTAAAAGAAATTGGAATGGAAGACGTAACAATTGATGATAATTGTTATATAATGGCAACATTACCTTCAAACGTTGATTTTGAAGTACCTACAATTGGCTTTATTGCGCACATAGATACTAGTCCAGATTATTCAGGAACCAATGTAAAACCACAATTTCATCCAAATTACAACGGAGAAGATATAGTTTTAAATAAAGAGGAAAATATAGTTTTGTCTCCAAGTTATTTTGAAGATTTACTTTTATATAAAGGTCAAACCTTAATCACAACAGACGGGACTACATTATTAGGTGCCGATGATAAAGCTGGAATTACAGAAATTATGGAAGCTATGGATTATTTAATCAAGCATCCAGAAATTAAACATGGAAAAATTCGTGTAGGTTTTACACCTGACGAAGAAGTTGGAAAAGGTGCTCATATGTTTGATGTAGATAAATTTGGTGCGGAATGGGCTTATACTATGGATGGTAGCCAAGTTGGTGAATTAGAGTATGAAAACTTTAATGCTGCTGGAGCAAAAATTACTATTAACGGTAAAATTGTTCATCCTGGTTATGCAAAAGGGAAAATGATAAACTCTATGTTAATAGCAAGTGAGTTTATTGCTGCGTTACCTAAAAACGAAATTCCTCAAGAAACTGAAGGATACGAAGGTTTCTTTCACTTACACACTATGAAAGGTGAAGTTGAAAAAAGTGAACTTTACTACATTATTCGTGATCATGATATGAAATTATTTCAAGGTCGTAAAGTATTAGTTGAAGAAGTTGTAGCTGAATTAAATACAAAATATGGTGAAGGCACTGTTGAAGTTGAAATTAAAGATCAATACTTTAATATGCGAGAAAAAGTGGAGCCTGTAATGCACATTGTTGATATTGCTGAAGAAGCCATGAAACAATTAAACATTAAACCACTTATAAAAGCAATACGTGGAGGAACTGATGGTTCTCAACTATCTTATAAAGGTTTACCTTGTCCAAATATTTTTGCTGGTGGACATAATTTCCATGGACGTTACGAATATGTACCAGCTGAATCTATGGAATTAGCAAGAGATGTTATTGTGAAAATTGCTAGTTTAACTGCTGAAAAACAGAAATAATTTCAGTTGAAAGATATAGAGAATAGAAAAGATATTGAGTTTTTAGTTGATGAATTCTATAAACACGTTGTGAAAGATGATACTATAGGTTTTTTCTTTACTAATGTTGTTCCAGTAGATTGGGCTAAACATATGCCAATTATGTATAGTTTTTGGGAAACACTTATTTTAGGAAATGGTGATTACAGAGGAAATCCAATGTTAAAACACATTTCATTAAATAGAAAAGAAAAAATGTTACCTAAACATTTTGATAAATGGCTTGAGTTATGGGAAACAACTATTAAAGCTAATTTTAAAGGTGAAAATGCAATCAAAGCATTGCAAAAGGCTCAGCAAATTGGAGGTTTAATGAAATTTAAAGTTCAAACAACTTAAATCTTTTCAACATACAATATAAAAGAGTTAGCAAATTGCTAGCTCTTTTTTTTTAGTAAACGTTACTTCCTAACTATTTCTTCTCACAATAACGGATTGCGAACGTCATTGCGAATGTTAATAAAGCAATCTCTACTTTTAATAAACAAATACTTTTATTTTACCAACCTACATAATTAGATGTTCAACTATATTAAATGTGTTTTGAAGCAATCTATAGTTTTTTAACAAAATGTTATATGTTGTTATTATTTTTAAAAATGTTTTGCTCATCTGTAAAGAATATTACTTTTGAAACGCTAAAAAATAAACTTAATGAACAACGAACAATTACTACAGTTAACTGAAAAATATGGAAGTCCATTGTATGTATATGATACTGATAAAATTATTTCACAATATCATAGAATGGCAAATGCCTTTTCATCCGTAAATAAATTAAAAATAAATTATGCTGTAAAAGCAAATTCTAATATTAATATTTTAAAGGTTTTAAATCAATTAAAATCAGGTGTAGATTGTGTTTCTATTCAAGAAGTTAAATTAGCAATTGAAGCCGGTTTTAATGTGAAGGATATCTTCTTCACTCCTAGTGGAATTTCATTTGAAGAAATGGAAGAAGCAACAAAATTAGGTGTTCAAATTACATTGGACAGTTTATCTGTTTTAGAAAAATTTGGAGATAAATATTCAAACATTCCTGTTTGCTTAAGAATTAATCCACACGTAATGGCTGGAGGAAATCATAAAATTTCTGTTGGTCATATTGATTCTAAATTTGGTATCTCAATTCACCAAATAGATGGTATTAAAAGTATTATTGAAAAAAGTGGTTTAGTAATTAACGGAATCCACATGCACACAGGTTCTGATATTTATAATATTGAAGCCTTTTTAACTGCAACGGAAATATTATTAAACACGGTAAAAGAATTTGATACTATTGAGTTTGTAGACTTTGGAAGTGGATTTAAAGTTCCTTATAAAGATGGAGATATTGAAACCAATATTGAAGAAATGGGTATTACTTTAAGTAACCGTTTTAATGAGTTTTGTAAAGAATACGGTAGAGAATTAACCATGATATTTGAGCCTGGTAAATTTTTAGTAAGTTCCGCTGGTAGTTTATTAGTTAAAGTAAACGTTGTAAAACCTACACCAAACATTGTATTTATTGGTGTTGATAGCGGTTTAAATCATCTACTTCGACCAATGATGTATGATTCTTACCATCATATTACAAATATTTCCAACGCAAATGATGTTGAAAAAATTTATGATGTTGTAGGCTATATTTGTGAAAATGATACATTTGGATCTAATAGAAGTATTAGTAAAATTAGAGAAAATGATATTTTATGCATTCATAATGCTGGAGCATATAGTTTTTCAATGGCTTCAAACTACAACTCAAGATATAGACCTGCGGAAGTAATGATATATAATGGTGAAGATTATTTAATACGCAAACGTGAAAATTTTGAAGATTTATTGCGCAATCAGGTAATCATTGATTTATAAAATATTCAAAAACTCCGAAGTTATTTTCGGAGTTTTTTATTTTTCATAAAAAGTTCTTTAAAATAATGATATGATTACATTTGAAATAGTGTATTTGTAATAAAACATTAAAAATGATTAGAAAGCTTTTTGTTTTTTAAATTTTAATTACATTTGTCGTATGCAAATAGCAAAAACATATAACAACTCTCAAATTTCAGCAACTCGCTGTAATTTTGCTATTACTACTACAACTACAACAACCCTTTAGGGGTTATTTCTATTCATATCATCCGTATATTATATTCATTTCATTAAAGTTAAATGAGTGGTGAATAAATTCAACAAAAAAATTAAAACGTTAATACAAATTCAAACAAAATGAAAGTATTAAAATTTGGAGGATCGTCAGTAGCATCTTCAGAAAATATAAATAAAGTAATAAACATAGTAAAAGAAAGTTCGTATAAATCGAATGTAGCCGTTGTAGTTTCAGCACTTGGTGGCGTAACAGATTTACTATTAAAAGCAGGTGAATTAGCATGTAAAGCTGATGAATCTTATAAAGAACAATTTAATTTAATTGAAAAAAGACATTTAAACGTTGTTCGAGAATTAATTCCTGTAAATGCTCAAAGTAGTATTTTAGGAGAAGTAAAAAAGAAATTAAATAAATTAGAAACTACACTTGAAGGTGTATTTTTAATTAATGAATTATCTAATAAAACATCTGATAAATTAGTTAGTTTTGGCGAATTATTATCTTCATATATTATTTCTGAAGCTATGATTCATAACAGTTTAGATGCTGTTTTAAAAAACTCTCAAGAATTAGTTGTTACTAATGAAGATTTTTCAAATGCTTCAGTTTTATTTAAACCTACAAACCAAAATATTGCAAATTACTTTGCAGAAAACAATCATAAAATTGTAATGTTACCTGGTTTTGTAGCAACTACTGAAAAAGGTGAACAATCTACTTTAGGTCGTGGTGGTTCAGATTATACAGCAGCTATTATTGCTGCCGCTACAAATTCATCTATTTTAGAAATTTGGACAGATGTAAGTGGAATGTACACTGCAAATCCAAAATTTGTTCGTGAAGCATTTCCTATTAAAGATATTTCGTATCAAGAAGCTATGGAACTGTCTCATTTTGGAGCAAAAGTTTTATATCCACCAACAATTCATCCAGTATTAGCAAAACAAATTCCTATTTGTATAAAAAATACTTTTGATGCAAAGGCAGAAGGTACTTTAATTACAAAAATATCTTCTAACACAAATCCAATAAAAGGAATTAGTCATATAGAAAATATGGCACTACTTACTTTAGAAGGAAGTGGAATGGTTGGTATTCCTGGGTTTTCTAAAAGATTATTTGGAGCTTTATCTGATAAAAAAATTAGTGTTTCATTAATAACACAAGCATCATCAGAACATTCAATTTGTATTGCAATAGATAATAAAGATGTTGCGTTAGCAGAAAACACTATTAATAACGAATTTAACTTTGAACTTGATAGACAAGTTATTGATCCGTTAGTAATTGAAGAAAATAATGCAATTATTGCTTTAGTTGGTGACCACATGAAAAGCCATCAAGGTATTAGCGGAAAAATGTTTAGTACTCTTGGTAAAAACAATGTAAATATTAGAGCAATTGCTCAAGGAGCTTCTGAAAAAAATATTTCAGCTGTAATTGCTCATAAGGATATTAAAAAAGCATTAAATGTATTGCATGCAGAGTTTTTTGAAAATCAAACAAAACAATTAAACCTTTTTGTTGTTGGTGTTGGTAATGTTGGAGGCAAATTAATTGAGCAAATTAAACAACAACAAGCATACTTAATCGAGAATTTAAAACTACAAATACGTGTAATTGGAGTTACAAACTCAAGAAAAATGTTTTTTAATGAAGACGGAATTGACTTAGACTCATATAAAAACCAACTTGAAAATGGTGAAGATTTAAATTTAGACTTATTCCATAAAAAAGTAACTGCATTAAACTATAGAAATAGCATTTTTGTTGATAATACAGCAAGTGCTGATATTTCAGAATTATATGCAGATTATTTAAAAGAAAGTGTTTCCGTAGTAACTTGTAATAAAATAGCATGTTCTTCAAGTTTCAGTAATTACAAACACTTAAAAAGTTTATCTAGAGGGTACAATGCTCCTTTCTTATTTGAAACAAATGTTGGTGCAGGTTTACCAATTATTGATACACTTAAAAATCTAATTGCCTCTGGAGATAAAGTAACTAAAATACAAGCAGTTCTGTCAGGTAGTTTAAACTTTGTGTTTAACAATTTTAATGAGGAAAATTCTTTCTATAATGTAGTAGAGCAAGCTGGAGTTGAAGGTTATACTGAACCAGATCCTCGTATAGATTTAAGTGGTGTAGATGTTGCTCGTAAAATTTTAATTCTTGCTCGTGAAAGCGGAAATAAATTAGATTTAGAAGATATTGAAAACAACTCATTTTTACCTAAAGCTAGTTTAGAAGCTGATTTAGTTCCAGAATTTATGGAAACTTTAAAAACTGAAGCTGCTCATTTTGAAGCAATTTATAAAAAAGCTGCAGCAAACAATTGTAGATTAAAATTTGTTGCAGAATACAATAATGGAGCTGCAAATGTAGGTTTACAAGAAATCCCTTCTGATCATCCATTTTATAATTTAGATGGAAGTGATAATATTGTTTTATTTTTTACTGAAAGATACCCTGTACAACCTTTAATTATTAAAGGTGCTGGTGCTGGTGCTGATGTTACAGCTTCTGGATTATTTGCAGATATTATTAGAATTGGAAATAATTAATATGGACGAAATTAAAATTTTTGCACCTGGTACAATTGCTAATGTTTCTTGCGGTTTTGATGTTTTAGGACTCGCATTAGATAATGTTGGTGATGAAATGGTGATTCGAAAAATTCCTGAAAATGGAATTATAATCTCCAAAATTGTAGGTCAAGATTTACCTTTAGAAACTCATAAAAACGTTGCAGGTGTTGCTGGTTTAGCTTTATTAGCAGAAGCAAATGCTAATCACGGTTTTGAAATAGAAATTTATAAAAATATTAAACCTGGAAGCGGAATTGGAAGTAGCGCAGCAAGTTCAGCTGGAGCTGTATGGGCAATTAATGAGTTACTTGGAAAACCTTTTGGAGTGAAAGACTTGGTTCGTTTTTCTATGGAAGGTGAACGTTTAGCAACAGGTGTTCCACACGCAGACAATGTAGCTCCTGCCCTTTTTGGAGGATTTACTTTAGTAAGAAGCCAAGAAGAATTAGATATTATAAGTATTCCAACACCTTCAGAATTATACGCAACAGTTATTCATCCACAAATTGAAGTAAAAACAGCTGATGCGCGTGAAATATTAAAAACCAACGTTTCATTAAAAGACGCTATTAAACAATGGGGAAATGTTGGAGCGCTAATAAGTGGTCTATACACTAATGATTATGAATTAATAGGAAGATCTTTAAATGATTATATTGTTGAACCAATTCGTTCAATTCTAATTCCAGCATTTGACTCTGTAAAAAAACAATCTATAAAAGCGGGAGCTTTAGGTTGTGGAATTTCAGGTTCTGGACCCTCAATTTTTGCATTAAGCAAAGGTGAAGCAAAAGCTTTGGAAGTTGCAGAAGCAATGAAAAGTGTATATAATAAAGTTGGTATTGATTATGATATTCACGTCTCAAAAATAAATCAACAAGGAATAAAAATTTTATAAACTGTCATTCCAGTAAAACAAAATACAAAAATATGGTGGTTGAGCGGAGTCGAAACCATATTCACTTGAAATTATCATTTCGACTTCGCTCAATGACCAAAAAAAACTAAACCATGAACTTTTACAGTTTAAATAAAAAAGCACCAAACGTAAGTTTTAAAGATGCAGTAATCAAAGGATTAGCGCCTGATAAAGGCTTATACTTTCCTGAAAGCATAACAGCATTAGAAAAAGATTTCTTCAATCATATAGAATACTTTTCAAATAATGAAATTGCTTTTGAAGTTATTAAGCAGTTTGTTGCTGATGAAATTCCAGAAAAGGAATTAAAAGAAATTATAGCAGAAACGTTAAGCTTTGAATTTCCTGTTGTTGAGCTAGAAGAAAATATTTCTACGTTAGAATTGTTTCATGGACCTACAATGGCTTTTAAAGATGTTGGAGCACGTTTTATGGCTCGTTGTTTTGGATACTTCAACAAAGAAAAAACAGACACACAAGTAACAGTTTTAGTAGCTACTTCTGGAGATACTGGCGGTGCTGTAGCTAGTGGTTTTTTAGGAGTTGAAGGTGTTGATGTTGTAATTTTATACCCAAGTGGAAAAGTTAGTGATGTTCAGGAAAAACAATTAACTACATTAGGAAAAAATATTAAAGCATTAGAAGTTAATGGGACTTTTGACGATTGCCAAGCAATGGTAAAAAAAGCTTTTTTAGATGAAGATTTAAAAAGCTATAGAAATTTAACTTCAGCAAATTCTATAAATGTTGCGCGTTGGTTACCTCAAATGTTTTATTTCTTTTTTGCGTATAAACAATTAAAAAGTAAACATAAAGATCTTGTTTTTTCTGTGCCAAGTGGGAATTTTGGTAATATTTGTGCTGGAATTATGGCGCAACAATTAGGTTTACCAGTAAAACAATTTATTGCTTCAACAAATGTGAATGATATTGTTCCTGAATATTTAAAAACAGGTATTTATTCACCAAAACCTTCAAAGCAAACTATTTCAAACGCTATGGATGTTGGTGATCCAAGTAATTTTATTCGTATTCAAGAGATTTACAAAAATAATGATACTACTTTAAAGCAACACCTTTCTTCCTATTCTTTTACCGATAAAGAAACAAAAGAAGCTATGGTTAAAATTAAAGAAACATCTAACTACATTACTGATCCACACGGAGCTGTTGGTTATTTAGGTTTAAAGGAATATTTTAAAGAAAATGAGGGTCAAGGTGTGTTTTTAGAAACTGCGCATCCTGTTAAATTTTTAGATGTTGTAGAACCTGTTTTAGGTGAAACTATTGAGTATCCTCAACAAATAAAAGAGGTTATACATAAAGAAAAACATGCAGAAGTTATTTCAACGTATTCAGAATTAGTTTCTTTCTTAAAAAAATAACCTATTCTAACGTAGGTAATATAAAATCATCAAGAGCACTCGGCATTTGCATCATTTTTTCAATTGCTTCAGCTGTTCTTGGTGCTCTTTCAGAAAGGTTTATTGGTCCTTCTTTTAAAACTAAAATATCATCTTCAATTCTTACTGCAATATCCCACCATTTTTCATCGCAATCACTATTTTTTGGAATGTAAATACCAGGTTCTATTGTAATTACCATATTTTCTTTTAGTTTTCCATAATTTGAAGTATCGTGGACATCTAAACCTATATGATGAGAAGCTCCATGAGGAAAATAATTGTGATAATCATTTTCAGAAGAAATAACACCTAATTCTGCTAAACCTTTGTTTATTATTTTTCTAGCCACTGCAGTTGGCTTTCCAAAATAAGAACCAACCTTTACTGCTTTAATAGCTTCGGTTTGTGCTTTATAAACCAAATTATAAATAGCTTTTTGTTCTTCTGTAAATTTTCCATTAGCAGGAATAGTTCTAGTTACATCAGCTGTATAACCATGGTATTCAGCACCTAAATCCATTAACACTAGCTTTCCTTCACCAACTTCTACCTTATTATTTTCTATATAATGTAAAATACAACCATTACCTCCTGCCCCAACTATTGATGGATAACCTTCGTATTCTGCCCCATATTTCTTGTAAACAAATTCATGAATACCTTGCACTTCTAATTCAGACATTTTTGGATGCATAGCTTTCATAATTTCAATTTGACCAATTGCTGAAATATCAATTGCTTTTTTTAATAATTTTAATTCTTCTTCGGTTTTAACTTCACGTAAAGAAGCCATATAATATGGAAGTAAATTTGAACCAGATTTTTTACTACTATAAAAATCATTGTCTTTTAAAGTTTCAACATTTAATAAATGGCTTGGTATTTTACTTTTAAATATTTTTATCAAATCAAATAAATCTGCTTCGTTTTTAGTGTCTTTAACATCATTTAAAAATGGTGTAAATAGAATTTTATCAAACTTTGAAAAATCTAAATCAAAACTTTTAAAATCTTTTCCATTAAAAACAACTCTAAAGCCTAAATTATCTTGTGCTCCTTTTATTCCTAATCGTTTTCCGTTCCACATTTCTACAAGTTCATTTTTTTCTTGTACAAACAAAACTTCATTAACTAATTTATTACCTACATTCTGATTTTCTTTAAATATTAAAATTAAAGAATGAGGCTCGTTATAACCAGTTAAATAATAAAAATTTGGGTTTTGATGGTAGTGAAAATCTACATCGTTTGCTCTATTTCTAATTGGATTAGCGAAAATTACAGCAACACTATTTTTTGGCATAAACTTACGCAAAGCTTCCCTTCTTTCTTTATGAAAATCTTTACTTAAATAATCTTGAGCTAAATATTGTTGTTGCGCATTTAAATTCAATAAAAATCCAAAAATAAAAAAGGCGAGTAAATAATGTTTCATTTTTAATTTGTTTCAAAAATTTAATACCAAATATAAGCAAATTTGTAAGTTTTGTTTGTTGTCGCTAAAACATTAACTGAAGATTGAGATTTGTTAACTTAATACATTTCATTTTATACAAATAGTATTAATTTAGCATTTAAACTTATTTGAAATGAAAAATACAGCATTATCACACATACATAAACAATTAGGAGCAAAAATGGTGCCTTTTGCAGGTTACAACATGCCTGTACAATATGAAGGTGTTAACGCAGAACACGAAACTGTTAGAAATGGTGTTGGCGTTTTTGATGTTTCGCACATGGGAGAATTTTTAATTGAAGGAGAATTTGCTTTGGAATTAATTCAACTTGTAACATCTAACGATGCTTCTAAATTAGCTATTGGAGATGCTCAATATAGCTGTTTGCCTAATGATAAAGGTGGAATTGTAGACGATTTAATTGTTTATAGAGTTAAAGAAAACACTTATTTATTAGTTGTAAACGCTTCAAATATTGAAAAAGATTGGAATTGGATTTCGGTACATAATTCTATGAATGCTGAAATGAAAAATATTTCAGAAGGCTATTCTTTATTAGCAATCCAAGGCCCTAAAGCGGTTGAAGCAATGCAAAGTTTAACTTCTGAAGATTTATCCGCTATTAAATTTTATACGTTTAAAATAGCCAATTTTGCCGGAATTGAGCACGTAATTATCTCTGCAACAGGTTATACAGGTTCTGGAGGTTTTGAAATTTATTGTAAAAACAGTGAAGTTGAACAAGTTTGGAACAAAGTTTTTGAAGCTGGAAAAGATTTTGGAATTAAACCAATTGGTCTTGCGGCCCGTGATACATTGCGTTTAGAAATGGGTTATTGTTTGTATGGAAATGATATTAACGATACTACGTCTCCTATTGAAGCTGGTTTAGGTTGGATTACAAAATTCACAAAAAAGTTTACCAATTCTGAAGCTCTAAAAAAACAAAAAGAAGAAGGTGTTTCTAAAAAATTAGTAGCTTTTGAAATGGTTGAAAGAGGAATTCCTAGACAACACTATCCAATTGTTGATGTTGATGGTAATTCAATTGGAGAAGTTACTTCTGGAACTATGAGTCCTTCATTAAAAAAAGGCATTGGTTTAGGTTATGTGACTAAAGAATGTTCTAAAAGAGATTCAGAAATATACATTCAAATTAGAAAAAAAACAATTAAAGCAAAAATTGTTAAGTTGCCTTTTTATAAAGGGTAATTTTAAACAAACATATATAAAAAAAGCTGTTAGAATTAACAGCTTTTTTTTATCTATAAATTAAAATCTTCGGGAACTTTACCTTTAACACCTTTGTAAAAATTATGAATAAATTTCATGTCAACTTCCATATTATCAGTTAAATAGTAAGGTTCAGAAATTTTAACTTGTTTATTTCCAAAATCAAAAGTCATCATAACAATAGGAACATTAGCACCTTTTGCAATATGGTAAAATCCTGTTTTCCATTTATCTACACGTTTTCTAGTTCCTTCAGGAGATAATGCTAAAATAAATTGTTCCTTTTTATTAAAAACATCAATTATTGCATCTACTCTATTCGCACTTTTGCTTCTATCTATTGGTGTGCCTCCAAGTGCTTTAAAAATAAAACCAAAAGGCGGTTTAAAAAGTGATGCTTTACCAATAAAATTAGCAGGTACTTTTTGAGTAAATTTTATGGCTAATCCTAATAAAAAATCTAGCCAATGTGTATGTGGAGCACCTATAATTATGTACTTTTTAATATGTTTTGGACATTCTCCAACAGATTTCCATCCAAATAATGTATGAAATATAAATTTTGAAAGTGTTTTCATTGTTAATAACTCAACACATAAATTTTTAGATGCATTGGGCGACAAAGATAAAAACATTAAACAAAACTCCTAATTTTGTTCTGGAGGTTTAGGTATTATTGATAATGATTCGGGAAAAGTTATGGTAGGTTTGAATTTCATTTTATCAGTGAAAAATTCTATCGGTAAATATTGTTCACTAAATTTTTTTTGAATTGAATTAAACCATTTTACTTTTAGAAGAGTTTCAGAAACTTGCCTTTTTACTTTACCATTTTCATAAAATAAGTTCTTTTCTTCATTATTCTTTAATCCACACATAACAAAATCGGGAGATGTATAATTGACAACATATTGTATTGTTGATTTTATATTGTCTTTTTCAATTTCACCTTTTTTTTCTGTAATTTTTTTTGAAGAACGTTTTTTATATATTTCTATTTTTTTAGTTACGAATCTAGCAATTCCTCCAAACTTATATACTAAAGGGCTCTTAAAATAACCTTTAATTTCTTCAATAATTGTTTCTGTATCAATTTTGGATTCACCCAATTCTGTAATTCTTTCAATTTTTAATTCTTCATACGTTTCTAAAAAGCTTTCATACAGTATAAATTCTGAAAATTGGCTTTTATCATCATCAAAATAAACACACGTGTATTTTATTCTGTCAGCTATAATTTCACCTGTTTCTTCATCGTGTGTTCTTTTCTTTTTACTCTCAATATTAACCTCTTTTATCATCATTATTGGAGGTACATATTTTCCATCTCCTTGAATTCTATAATCTTCAAATAATGGGTGAGTTTTGAAAGTAACAATACTTCCTACTGAATATTTACTTTTCATATCTAATTTTTCTATAAAATTAATTAAATATCTTAACTTTACGGTATAAAGTAAGAAAGTTCTTTAGTTAAAGGAAATAAAACATTTGTTGAACTATTGTATTGATTAATTTCAATCACTTAATCCAACCTTTTAGATTAAAAGGGATAATAAATACGGAGATTAGGTAAATTGTAATTCAACTGATTTTGTTACAATATAAGAAATTAGAGTCAGTATTATCGATACTACTTCACTAATTCTTATAAGAACATTGATATATTCCCAGTATGAGAATAAATTAAAGGTTTCTAAAGCATAATTAATTGTTTCTAAAGTAAATACTATCATATTTGGTATCTGTTTATTTATTAGACGTATAAATGCAACGTGAGTCGAGAATTCGGCTAATGGTTCAATCTTCAAAAGATGTAAGTTTTATTTTGTTACAAATACGTGCGAGAACTTTTTTACTTTTTAAATAGCTATGATAAAAGATAAAGATTGGTTTAAAGACAGAGGTTATCCTCATTTTTCTAACAAAACACCTATTTTAGTTAGAAACAATATTCTAAAATATGTTTCCAACCCAAAAAAGGTTATGAAACATTCATTTTTACCTCTTATTTATAAAGAAATAAAACAACGAAGGTATAAAGAATCTAATTTTTATGGAGAAATAAGACGTTCTCATAAAAAAATTGAGAATGGGAAAACTGTTTCTAATTCAAAAATTAGAAAAATATTGTACGCTTCTCATATTGATGCACATATCTATTCATATTATGCACAGCAAATAATTACACCAAAATACGAGAAGTATTTAGAAAAAAATAAAACTTTATCTGATTCAATTACTGCCTATAGACAAATTGAAACTGATGATAAAATAAAATTTAAAAACAATGTTCATTTTGCTAAAGATGTTTTTAATGAAATAAAAAAAAGAGAAAATTGTGTAGCTTTAGTATTAGATATTAAAAACTTCTTCCCTACGCTTAATCATAAAAAGTTAAAACTAGCTTGGGCAAAAATTCTTGAAACAAAATCATTACCAAAAGACCATTTCAACTTATTTAAAGCTACAACAAGATTTTCTTATGTTAAACTGAAAGATTTAAGAACTAAAAAAGGTCATTTTGATGAAAAAAAATTGGCTAGATTAAAAAAAATAGGAAAACATACTTTTTTTGAAAGTATCAAAGATTTAATCGATTCAGATATTATTATTCATAAAAATCAAGTAAAAAAAGATGGGAAATTAATTGGGATACCTCAAGGTTTACCAATTAGTGCCTTACTAGCCAATATTTATATGTTATCATTTGATGAAGCAATAATAAACAGGCTAACTAAAAAGCATAATGTATTTTACAGAAGATATTCTGATGATATTGTTGTTATCTGTAAAAAAGAACAAATTTCTACTATAGAAAATGTTGTTGATGAAGAAATTAATAAAATTGATTTAAAAGTCTCTTTTGAAAAAACTGAAAAATCGCTCTTCAAAATCGATAACAATAGATTGCAATGTTACAAAATTGATGGTGATAAGTTAATAGAAAATATTCCATTAAATTATTTAGGATTTGAATTTTACGGATATCAAACCTTGTTAAAATCTAAAAATTTAGCAAAGTTTTATAGAACAATGAAAGAATCTGTAAATAGAAAAAATAAAAGAGTTGAACAGTTAAAAGAAAATTATTTACTAGACGAAGCTCCAATATTTAAAAGAAACCTATATAGACTTTATAGTTATAAAGGTGCAAAATCTAGAAAATTACCAGCTAAAAAATCCAAATATATAAATGGAAGCGTATTTGTAGAAACATATGAACGAAAATTTAGAGGAAACTATTTAAGATATGCATATAAAGCTGCCGATGAACTAGATGCTCCCGAAATAAAAAGACAATTAAGAAACCATTGGAAAATTCTACAAAGAAGTATTTCAAAATATGATTTTTCTAATTCAAAAAAAGATAAAGAGTAAGCATAATTTCTTACTTTTACAAAATAACTAAAGGATATGAATGACTATTTAATTTTTATTGCTATTGCTGTAATTTTTGCTGTAATAGGTTTTGTTATAGGTAAACTTTTAACTAAAAACACTTATGAAAAAAGTGTTTCAGAACTAGAAACTACAAATAAACTATTACTTCAAGAGAAAGAAATTAACTCAAACAATATTAAAGAGTTAAACACATCAATAAATTCTATTTCAGAAGAGAAACACCAATTAGACATTCTGTTAACTGAACGTAATTCAGCTTTAAATTCTTTACAAGAAAAATTGGATTCTAATAAAGAAGAAGTTGAAAAATTACAAGATAAATTCACAAAAGATTTTGAAATTTTAGCTAGTAAAATTCTAGAAGAAAAGTCTTCTAAATTCACAGAACAGAACAAAGAAAATATAAAATCCATTCTAAATCCACTTCAAGAAAAAATTCAAACTTTTGAAAAGAAAGTTGAAGAAACTCACAAACAAAATATTGATTACAATTCTGCTTTACGTCAACAAATTATTGGTTTAAAAGAGTTGAATGAACAAATGAGTAAAGAAACTGTAAATTTAACAAAAGCCTTAAAAGGTGATAGTAAAATTCAAGGAAATTGGGGAGAACTAGTTCTAGAACGTGTTTTAGAAAAATCTGGTTTAGAGAAAGATAGAGAGTACTTTGTTCAACAAAGTTTTACAACTGATGATGGTAAACGAGTTTTACCCGATGTTGTAATTCATTTACCAGATAATAAAAAAATGATTATCGATTCTAAAGTAACTTTAACCGCTTATGAAAGGTATGTTAACGCAGAAGATGACAATGATAAAGAACTCTCATTAAAAGAGCACGTAGCCTCGTTAAAACGTCATATAGAACAATTAAGTGAAAAAAATTATCAAGAACTCTATCAAATAGAATCTCCAGATTTTGTTTTACTCTTTATTCCTATTGAACCAGCATTTGCTATTGCTTTAAATACCGACAATCAACTATATAATAAAGCTTTTGAGAAAAACATTGTAATTGTTACACCTACTACTCTTTTGGCTACTTTACGTACTATTGACAGTATGTGGAATAATGAAAAACAACAAAAAAATGCCATTGATATTGCAGTTCAAGCCGGACGATTATACGATCAATTTGTAAACTTAACTAACGATTTAATTAAAGTTGGAAACCAATTAAAAACGGTACAAGGCTCTTATGATACTTCTATGAAGAAATTAACTGGGAACGGAAACTTAATTAGAAAAGTTGAAAATATTAAAAAATTAGGAGCAAAAGGAACAAAAAACTTTAACGATAAGCTTTTAGAGAGAGCTTTGGATGATGAGGATTAAAACCAAGTTGTTTAAACTCTCCATTGTGTACTTTTTTCAAAATCTTATTCTATTAACACCAATTAGTATAAGAGATTAACATTAAATTACAATATATTATATAACAAAAAAGCCTGCTAAATAGCAGGCTTTTTTTATAAATTAAATTTTTATTTTTTTAGAATCTTGTCTAAAACAACATCTTTATCTAATTTTTTAGTACAGAAATACCAATCTTTACAATCCATATCTTCTTTACCAGACATTCTATCCTCTGCAGTTCCACATGAACCTGCAGGACCAACAATTACATCGTCACCAGGATACCAATCAGCAGGTGTAGCAACACCAAACTCATCAGCCGCTTGTAATGCAACAACTACTCTATATAATTCGTCAAAGTTTCTACCTAAACTTAATGGGTAATAAATAATTGATCTAATTATTCCTTTTGGATCAATAAAAAATACAGCTCTTACTGCTTGAGTAGCAGCTTCATTAGGTTGAACCATTCCATATTTATTGGCAACATTCATAGTTATGTCTTCAATTAAAGGAAATTTAACTTCAACATCTTTCATTCCTTTATACTCAATTTTATCTTTAATTGAACGTAACCAAGCAATATGACTATATAAACCATCTATAGATAAACCAACTAGTTTACAATTTGCTTTTGCAAACTTTTCTTCTTGAGTTGCAAATGTCATAAATTCTGAAGTACATACTGGTGTAAAATCTGCTGGGTGACTAAATAGTATTACCCAATCTCCTTTATAATCATTTGGAAAATGAATATTACCTTGCGTTGTAACTGCTTTAAATTCAGGAGCTTTATCTCCTATTCTTGGCATTGACGTAAATTCTTTTTGTTCTTGTGTATCCATTTTTATAAATTTTAATTGTTATTATTATGGTTCAAAAGTAATTGACTAATAAATTGAAAATTTAATAATTATATTGAAAATAATTATACTGAAATAAACAATTCTAATAGCTTTCGTAAATATCTGAAATACAAAAGAATACCGCAAATTATAAACTTTATTTTTATGTGACTTTAGTCACCATTTTAAATGATTCTAATCAATTAAAATTAAATACAATAAAAAAGCCCACTAATATTAGTAGGCTTTTAAAAATGTTTTAATTACTATTACATTTTAAATAATGGTCTGTGAGACATCATCTCATTAACTTTTTCAGCAATAGCCTCTAATTTAGTTTCATCTTCAAAGTTCATAATAACTTCATCAATTAATTCAACAATAGTATTCATATCATCTTCAACTAAACCTCTAGTAGTTACTGCAGCAGTTCCAACTCTAATTCCTGAAGTTACAAAAGGTGATTTATCATCAAAAGGAACCATGTTTTTATTTACCGTAATATCAGCTTTTACCAATGCATTTTCAGCATCTTTCCCACTCAAATTTTTGTTACGTAAATCAATTAGCATACAGTGATTATCAGTACCTTCAGAAATAATTTTATATCCTTTAGCTACAAATGCATCTGCCATTGCTGAAGCATTTTTCTTTACTTGAATTTGATAATGTAAAAACTTATCTGTTAACGCTTCACCAAAAGCAACAGCTTTACCTGCTATAACGTGCTCTAATGGACCACCTTGATTCCCTGGGAAAACAGCTGAATTAATTAAAGTAGACATCATTTTCAACTTTCCACTTTTTAACTTTAATCCAAATGGGTTTTCAAAATCTTTACCAATCATAATCATTCCTCCTCTTGGCCCACGTAAAGTTTTGTGAGTTGTAGTAGTAACAATATGACAATGAGGTAAAGGGTCATTTAAAATTCCTTTTGCAATTAAACCTGCAGGATGCGATATATCGGCCATTAAAATTGCTCCAACTTTATCAGCAATTTCTCTAAATTTTTTAAAATCTATATCTCTTGAATAAGCAGAAGCTCCAGCAATAATTAATTTAGGCTTATGCTCTTTAGCTTGTTGTTCTAAATGATTGTAATCTATTCTACCTGTAGCTTTATCTACACCGTAAAAAACTGGGTTGTATAATTTACCAGAAAAATTTACAGGAGAACCATGAGTTAAATGCCCTCCATGCGATAAATCGAAACCTAAAATTGTATCTCCTGGATTTAAACATGCAGCATATACAGCTGTATTTGCTTGTGAGCCAGAATGCGGTTGAACATTTACATATTCTGCACCAAATAATTCTTTAGCTCTATCTATTGCTATTTGCTCAACAACATCAACAACTTCACAACCACCATAATATCTTTTTCCCGGATACCCTTCAGCATATTTATTTGTTAAAATAGAACCTTGTGCTTCCATTACTTGTTCACTAACAAAGTTTTCAGAAGCAATCAACTCTATACCATTAAGTTGTCTTTCTTTTTCATCTTGAATTAAATCAAAAATTACTTGATCGCGTTGCATAAAATTTCACGTTTTAGTTAAATTAGTCGCAAAAATACTAATTTCATTTTGCTTTTAGTAAATAACTTCTATATTTGATTATAAAATAATATTAACAATATTTAATAACTTGATATACTATGAAAATAACAGCAAACAACCCAAATAGAAAATCGTGGTTACCTGTACTTAAAGGCTGTGATTTTCCAATACAAAATATACCTTTTGGCGTTTTTATAACTAAAGATGATATTATTACCATTGGAACTAGAATTGGAGAATACGCCATTGATTTAGGAGCATTTCATCAATTAGGATATTTTGATGGAATTCCTTTGACTGATGATATGTTTATGCAAGATTCTCTGAACGATTTTATAGCGGACGGTAGAAAAACTTGGAGATTGGTTAGAAATAGAATAGCTGACGTTTTTGATAGCACTAATAATTCTTTAAGAGATAATAAAAAACATAGAGATGTAATTATTTTTGATGTTAATGAAGTTGAAATGCTATTACCTGTAGATATTGGAGATTTTACTGATTTTTTTACAAGTAAACATCATGCTAAAAATGTAGCAGATATTTTTAACATTAAAAATGGTCCGTTAGAAAATAATTGGGTTCATATGCCTTTAGGATTTAATGAAAGAGCATCATCTGTTGTAGTTTCTGGAACTAAAATTAAAAGACCATACGGACAAACTTTTTCTGAAGAAACTCAAAAACCTATATTTGGTCCTTCTCAAAAATTAGATATGGAAGTAGAAACTGCATTTATCACAACTGCAGCTAATAATTTTGGAGAACCGATTCCTGTAAATGAAGCAGAAGAATACATTTTTGGAATGGTATTACTAAACGATTGGAGTACTAGAGATGTACAACGTTGGGAATCTAAACCATTGGGTCCGTTTTTAAGTAAAAGCTTCGCTTCTTCTATATCACCTTGGATTGTTACTTTAGATGCTTTAGAACCTTGGCGTTGCGAAACTCCAAATCAAGAGGAACTATTACCGTATTTACAACCAGCCAACAAAAAAAATAGTTTTGATATTAATCTTAACACATTTATTGAAACTGAAAATGGTGATTTAACTCAAATTAGCGAATCTAATTTTAATAATATCTATTGGTCTATGTCTCAACAATTAGCACATCAAACTATTAATGGATGTAATGTTAGAGCAGGTGATTTATTTGGAAGTGGAACTATTTCTGGAGAAAATATTGAAACTTCAGGATCTTTACTAGAATTAAGTTGGGATGGACAAAAAAAATTAACATTAAATGATGGGTCTAAACGTACATTTTTAAATGATGGTGATAACGTAATTTTACGCGGTTATTGTGAAAACGAAGATGTTAGAATAGGATTTGGAAAATGTACAGGTAAAATAGTTCCATCAATTAAATTGAAATAACAATCTATTAAATAAATATTAGAAAGCTCTAAATAAAAATTTAGAGCTTTTTTTATATAATTTTGGCATTGAAATTGCAAAACACACTAAATAACCCAAAACTCTTTGAGTATGAGACTAAAATTACCCTTACTTCTATTTATAACAACTTTAATATTAAGTTGTAGCAGTGTAAAAAAAACGCAAGAAGCAATAAACTACGGAAATTATGATGATGCTATAGCCATTTCATTAAAAAACTTACGAAGTAATAAAACTAAAAAAAGCAATCAGCCTTATGTAATTATGCTTGAAGAAGCTTTTAAAAAAGTTACTGAAAAAGATTTAAATAGAATTCAGTTCTTAAAAAATGACGGCAACCCTTCAAACCTAGAAGAAATATATAACTTATATCTAAATTTAGACAATCGTCAATATCAAATTAAACCATTATTACCGCTTCGAATTTTAGACGAAAACAGAAATGCAAAATTTAATTTCACTAATTACTCAAACAATATAATAAGTTCTAAAGAAGAATTATCTTCTTACTTATACACTAACGCAAAAGAGGTTTTAGCTAATTCTGTAAATAAATACGATTTTAGAAATGCTTTCAGCGATTTAAATTATTTAAATAAAATAAATCCTAATTATAAAGATATCGATAACTTAATGGAAGAAGCTCATTTTAAAGGAACTGATTTTGTTTATGTTACCATGAGAAATTTATCTAATAAAATTATTCCTATTAGATTAGAAAAAGACTTATTGAATTTTGACACTTATAAATTAAATGATTTTTGGACCGAATATCATAACATACGTCAAGCTAATTTAGATTATAATTACCTTCTAGAAATTAACTTACGGGAAATTAATATTTCACCCGAATATGTTAAAGAGAAAGAAGTTATAAAACAAAAAGAAATTATAGATGGTTGGGAATATAAAAAAGATTCTAAAGGTGAAATAGTTAAAGATAGTGCCGGAAATAGTATAAAGCTAGATATTTACAAAAAAGTAAAGTGTAGATTAAATACCATTAATCAAACAAAATCTACTCAAGTTGTTGGTCAAATTAAATATATAAGCATTGAAAATAATCAATTATTAAAATCATTTCCTTTAGCAAGTGAGTTTATTTTTGAGAATATTTACGCGACTTACAGAGGCGATAAAAAAGCATTAAGTAAGCAACAGCTAGGTTATTTAAGTAATAAGTTTATTCCTTTTCCTACAAGCGAACAAATGGTTTATGATAGTGGTGAAAATTTAAAGGAACGAATAAAACAAATAGTTTCGAATTATAAATTTCAATAAAAATTCAAAAGCAATCTTAACCGATTGCTTTTTTTATACCTTTTACTGAAATACCATTATGTGAATCGTGGTAAACCACTTCCCTATTCTTTAACACTATAACTTGCGGAGATTGATGATGTACATTAAATCGTTCAGCAATTTCATTTGAAATAGCTCTAAATTTTATTAAATCTAAAAAATAAGTTTCTATTTCATTTTCAGAAAAGTCAAAACTTCTTTCAAAATTTTTCAAAACAAATCTGCTAATTCCACAACGTGTACTATGTTTAAATAATAATACAGGATTACTTTCTGAACTAACTAACAAGGTATCTAACTGCGTACTATTTTCTAATAATTTCCAATTCATAAGTAGTAACTTTGGTCAAAATGTCTGATAAACCACTGTAAAACAAGCCATATTGACTGAATTTAGTTGTGTTTTAATCTTGGAACATCTTTTGTTTGCTCAAATATAGAAATGAAAAAACAAAAACGTTATGAACTTTAATAATTTTACAATAAAATCACAAGAGGCAATTCAGCAAGCGCAACAAATTGCCCAAGGCTATGGACATCAACAAATAGAAAATTCACACATATTAAAAGGGATTTTTGAAGTTGATGAAAACGTAATTCCTTTTATTTTGAAAAAATTAGGAATTAATGTAGATCTTTTAAAACAATTAATAGATAAAACACTAGAGAGTTATGCTAAAGTTTCTGGTGGAGATATTATGTTATCTAGTAATGCTTCAAAAATGCTTAATAATGCAAGTAATGAAGCGAAAAAAATGAACGATGAATTTGTTTCAATAGAGCATTTATTATTGGCAATTTTAAAAACAAAAGATACTACTTCTCAAATATTCAAAGATCAAGGAATAAATGAAAAAGATTTAAAATTAGCTATTTCAGAATTAAGAAAAGGTGGAAAAGTAACCTCACAAAGTGCTGAAGAAACCTATAATTCATTAAATAAATATGCACGTAACTTAAATCAATTAGCAAAAGATGGCAAATTAGATCCAGTTATTGGTAGAGACGAAGAAATTAGAAGAATACTTCAAATTTTATCACGTAGAACTAAAAACAATCCAATGTTAGTTGGTGAACCTGGAACTGGTAAAACCGCTATTGCAGAAGGTTTAGCACATAGAATTATAAAAGGCGATATTCCTGAAAATTTAAAGGATAAACAAATTTACTCTTTAGATATGGGAGCTTTAATTGCTGGAGCTAAATACAAAGGTGAATTTGAAGAACGTCTAAAATCTGTGGTAAAAGAAGTTACTTCTGCCGAAGGGCAAATAGTATTATTTATTGATGAAATACACACATTAGTTGGTGCTGGTGGTGGACAAGGTGCTATGGATGCAGCTAACATTTTAAAACCAGCTTTGGCTCGTGGAGAGTTAAGAGCCATTGGAGCAACAACTTTAGATGAGTATCAAAAATATTTTGAAAAGGATAAAGCGCTAGAGCGTAGATTTCAAAAAGTAATTGTTGATGAACCTGATACCGAAAGTGCTATTTCTATTTTACGTGGTATTAAAGAGAAATATGAGAATCATCATAAAGTACAAATTAAAGATGATGCCATTATTGCAGCTGTAGAACTATCGCAACGCTATATTTCAAACAGGTTTTTACCAGATAAAGCCATTGATTTAATGGATGAAGCCGCAGCAAAATTACGTATGGAAATCAATTCAAAACCTGAAGAATTAGATGTTTTAGATAGAAAAATAATGCAGTTAGAAATTGAAATTGAAGCCATTAAAAGAGAGAAAGATGAGAAAAAATTAGCTTTTCTAAAAAAAGAAATTGCGAATTTAAAAGAAGAACGAAACGAAGTTAATGCAAAATGGGTTGGCGAAAAAGAATTGATAGATGCAGTACAAATTAGTAAGGAAGCTATTGAAAACTTTAAACTTGATGCTGAACGTGCCGAACGTGAAGGAGATTATGGTAAAGTGGCAGAAATACGTTACGGAAAAATAAAAGAGGAACAAGAACATCTAGAAGAGCTTCAAAAAGAGATGGCTAAAGATCAAGGTTCTACTTTAATTAATGAAGAAGTAACCAGAGATGATATTGCCGAAGTTGTAGCAAAATGGACTGGAATTCCAGTAACCAAAATGTTGCAAAGTGATCGTGAAAAACTATTGCATTTAGAAGACGAATTACACAAAAGAGTTGTAGGTCAAGAAGAAGCAATAGTTGCTGTTGCAGATGCTGTTAGACGCTCTAGAGCTGGTTTACAAGATACCAAAAAACCATTAGGTTCATTCTTATTCTTAGGAACAACAGGTGTAGGTAAAACAGAACTAGCAAAAGCATTGGCTGTTTATTTATTTGATGATGAAAACTCAATGACACGTATTGACATGAGTGAATACCAAGAACGTCATGCAGTAAGTAGATTGGTTGGAGCGCCTCCAGGATATGTTGGTTATGATGAAGGAGGACAATTAACTGAAGCTGTGCGCCGTAAACCGTATTCTGTAATTCTTTTAGATGAAATTGAAAAAGCACACCCAGATACTTTCAATATTTTATTACAAGTATTGGATGAAGGAAGGTTAACTGATAATAAAGGTAGAATTGCAGATTTTAAAAATACCATTATTATTATGACTTCAAATATGGGAGCTCATATTATTCAAGAGAAGTTTGAAAAAATGGATATGAAAAATAGAGATTTAGTAACCGAGGCTACTAAAGTTGAAGTTGTTGGATTGTTAAGACAAACCATACGTCCAGAGTTTTTAAACAGAATTGACGAAATTATAATGTTTACACCATTAAATTTAGAAGAAATTCATAAAATAGTGAAGCTTCAATTAAATGGTTTAATAAAAATGTTAAAAGCACAAGATATTCATATTGAATATACTGAAGACTTGGTTGATACACTTGCAAATAAAGGATTTGATCCACAGTTTGGTGCAAGACCTGTAAAAAGAGTTATTCAAAAAGATATTTTAAATGAATTATCTAAAGAAATTTTATCTGGTAGGGTAACTTCTGATAGTCATATTTTATTAGATGCTTTTGATAATAAAATAGTATTTAGAAATAAATAAAATAAAACTCCTTGAAGTTTCAAGGAGTTTTACTTATCAACCTAAAAATCTGACATACAAATCAATACCAATTGTCAATATGACTTTTAACTTAAAATAAAAATGTAAAAATGACATAAATATTCAATTGGCATTTATTTTGAAGGATATAAATAAAATAATGTTTAACTTAAAATTTTAGAATTATGTTAGTAAAAAGTATGGGTACACCAGTAGTTGTACCAACAATTTTCGATGATTTTTTCAAAGATTGGTCTTTATCTAATTTTTCTAATACTGATACAACATTACCCGCTGTAAATATTAGAGAAAATGATGACGAATTTATTGTGGAAGTAGCTGCTCCAGGTATGGAGAAAAATGATTTCAAAATAGATTTAGATAACAATGTGTTAACTATTTCTTCTGAAAGAACTACAGAAAATAATGAAGTGAAAGATGATTATACTCGAAAAGAGTATAGTTACCAATCTTTTAAAAGAAGTTTTAATTTACCAAGAGATATTGTGAATCAAGAAAAAATTGACGCAACTTACTCTAATGGAGAATTAAAAATTATGATTCCAAAAATGGAAGAAGCAAAACCTAAACCAAAAAAATTAATTGAAGTTCATTAATAACTAAACTAAAAAGAGCGATGCAAATGCATCGCTCTTTTTTTCTTAAAACTACTCACCTAATAGTAATTTTAAAATTTTAAATATTTTTTTATAATCTCATACCAACACCTACTCCAAATAAGAAAGGGTTTAAGTCTACTTCTGCACCAAGTACAGCCGCACCAAAGTTTACATCAACATCTGTACTTAATAAAATATATTTAACATCAGCATTAATAAACCATTTATCGTTGATATCATAATCTAAACCTAGTTGCATAGCAAATCCAAATCCATCTTCGTAATCTATATCAACAGCATCTCCTGGATCTTCACCATAAAACATTGTATAGTTAACACCTGCACCTATATAAGGGTGAGCAGTTTCACCATTAAAGTGATATTGTAAAGTTAAAGTTGGAGGCAATAACCATACATGACCAGCATTTATATCAACATTACTTGGACCTCCTAACATAGTTAAATCAGTATCAACTGTTTCAACTTGGTGAATTGGAGTTGCTAAAATAAGTTCAGCAGCCCAATGCTTGTTAAAAAAGTAAGTAATGTCAACTTCAGGCATAATTTGAGTTTTAACATTTAAACCACTTTCAATAATTTCAAAGTTAGTAGATTCATCAGGTTGAACCAAAACACCTCTTATTCTAAATTGCCATTTTGTTTCTTTTTCAGAACTCTCTTGAGCAAACATATTGAACGAGATTAAACCTAGTACTAATAAGCTAAATAATAATTTTTTCATAATTTTAAATTAATGTTACTTAAACGTTATGCAATTATATGTATTTTTTACATTTAAATCAATCACATATGTCAAATTATACATAACATATGATTATAGTTATACAATAAATTGTTTTATTTTTGCATTACAATGCAGAAAAAAATAAACATACAAAATAAAAAAGCTCGATTTGAATACGAGATTTTAGATAGATACACAGCTGGTTTACAATTAACTGGAACTGAAATTAAATCTATTAGAGAAAGCAAAGCGCGTATAACTGAAAGTTTTTGCGAGTTTAATGAAAAAGGTGAATTGTTTGTAATAAATATGTTTATTGAAGAATATTTATATGGACATTCTTATAATCATAAAACTAAAAGTGAACGTAAACTTTTATTAAATAAACAAGAGCTTAAAAAACTACAAAAAGAAGTTCAGAATGTTGGTTTAACAATTATTCCCTTAAAACTTTTTTTAACAGATAAAGGCTGGGCAAAACTAGATATAGCACTTTGTAGAGGTAAGAAAAATTACGACAAGCGTGAAGTTTTAAAAGACAGAGATAATAAAAAAGATTTAGCCAGAATTAAAAAGAATTTTAACTAAATGAATCTAATAGTTTTTTTACGTTTAATACGATATAAAAATCTATTACTGATTTGTTATGTTTTTTTCCTAATCTATTTTTTTTTATTCCCTTCATTTAAAGTTAATATAACGCTTACTCACTTACATTTTTTTGTATTACTATTTGCTACTCTTTTAATTACTTCAGCAGGATATATTATAAATAACATTTTTGATATTGAATCTGATAAATTAAATAAACCAAAAAAATTAATAGTATCTAATTTAATTACAGTTGAAAAGGCAAAAAAATACTATTTATTTATAAATACTTTAGGAATTATTTTAGGTATTGGGTTATGTCTTCAAATTGAAAAACCAAATTTAGTATTCATATTTATTTTAGTTCCACTTCTACTCTATTATTATTCAAAAAAACTACAAAAAATAGCATTAGTTGGTAACATTTTAGTTTCGTTATTAATAGCATTTAGTATTTACATGCTAGCTTTATTTGAAAAAAGTAGTATTAATAATTCAGTTTATTTAATAATTCTAACTTTAAGTATTTTTTCATTTATTCTAAATATTACTAGAGAAATTATAAAAGATATTATTGATATTAAAGGTGATTTTAATTGTGGTTTACAAACACTACCAATTATATTAGGAATAAAAAGAAGTAGCTATGTAGCAATGTTTTTTATATTTATTTCAATAGTTTTACTAACATTTTTAATTACAAGTATAACTGGAAAACATATAGTAACTAGATTGTACCTAGTGTTAACTTGCTTACTTCCTTTGCTATTTGTAGCAATAAAACTAATTAAAAAACCATCTCACAAAACATTTAATACTTTAAGTTCAATTTTAAAGTTAATTATGTTTTTAGGAATAACTTCAATTATATTAATTTCATACAACTTATGAATCCTTTAATAGAAAAATTTAAAAATTATCAAATAATTCTAGCATCAAATTCACCTAGAAGACAAGAACTTTTAAAAGGTTTAGATCTCGATTTTACTATTGAAACAAAAGACGTTAATGAAGATTATAATTCAGATTTAAAAGGTAAAGAAATTACAGAGTATTTAGCCTACAAAAAAGCCCAAGCATTTGGTGAATTAACAACAAATGAAGTGGTTATTACTGCAGATACTATTGTTTGGTTTAAAAACAAAGCATTAGAAAAGCCAAAAAATACTATTGAGGCAATTAAAATGCTACAAGAACTATCAGGAAACATTCATAAAGTTATTACATCTGTAAGTATTAAAACATCGTTAAAATCAAAAATATTTACCACAACAACTAAAGTACATTTTAAAAAGTTAAGTACACAAGAAATAGCATATTATGTTAATAACTACAAACCTTTTGACAAAGCAGGTTCTTATGGAATACAAGAATGGTTTGGTTATGTTGCAGTTGAAAAAATAGAAGGAAGTTATTTTAACGTAATGGGCTTACCTGTTCATAAATTATATGAAGAATTATTAAAAATATAACCTTAAACTATTTAAAACGCTTATTTTTGAAGCGATTTAAAATAATATCATTATCAACACATGAAAAAATACACTTTTACAGAGAAAAAAGATACACGAAGCGGATTTGGAGCTGGTTTAGCAGAATTAGGAAGAACAAACCCTAATGTAGTAGCTTTATGCGCCGATTTAATT
>NZ_JAWMPV010000004.1:0-331515 GCF_033101135.1 Lutibacter sp. TH_r2 | reverse complement strand
ATTAAAATATTTATTTAGTTAGTTTTGTGTTTATTAAGTTATGAACAAATATTTTATTAAAAATATTTTGTTTTATTAAACGTTTTAGAAATAATTAGTTTTATTTTGCACTTATTAATGAAAAAAATAATTTACTTCATACTTTTAAATTCATGTTTACTTTCAGCTCAAGTAGGAGGAGAAAGTATATATAATTTTTTAAATTTATCTACTTCTGCACGTCAAGCTGCGTTAGGAGGGAAAGCAATCACTTTACTAGATGATGTCAATCAGCCATTATGGAATCCAGCGACCATAAGTAATAAAATTGACAATAAAATTGGATTGAATTATATGAACTTTTTAGCGGATGTGAACTTAATAACAGTTTCTTATGCGCATATGATAAATCGGAATGTTGGAACTTTTCATACAGGAATTTCATATTTAAGTTATGGAAAATTTATTGGTGCAGATGAAAATGGTACAGAAACGGGTACATTTAAAGCTTACGATCTAGCCTTTTCTTTAGGATATGCTTATAACATTTTATATTCAGATTTTTATGTTGGAGCAAATTTAAAAATGATTAATTCTGTTATAGATAACTATTCTTCTTTTGGTGTAGGTGCTGATTTGGGTTTACTTTTTTATAATGAACATTTACCATATTCTTTATCATTGGCTTTACGAAATATTGGCTATCAAGTTACTTTGTATGATGAAGAAAGAGAAAATTTACCTTTTGAAATTCAATTAGGTGCTTCATATAAATTAGAGAATGTTCCTATCACTTGGCATGTTACTATAGATAATTTACAGCAATGGAAAGTTGCTTATGCTAATCCATCTAATACTACTACAACTATAGATGGCGAAGAAAATGAAGAAAGTATAAATTTTTTAGATAATGCTTTTAGGCATTTATCTGTAGGTGCAGAAATATTTCCAGAAGGTTTATTTAATCTTCGAGTAGGATATAATTTTAGAAGAGCAAAGGAATTGCTGTTGAATGATAAACGTACTTTTTCTGGTTTTACAGCTGGGTTCGGTCTTCAAATGAGACGAATAAAGTTCAATTATGCTTTTGCTAAATATCATCCTGCTTCTAACTCAAGTACATTTAGTCTTATTATTGATTTAAATTAAAAAATGAAAAAAATTGTAATCGCTATTGATGGATTTTCATCAACTGGTAAAAGCACTATTGCAAAACAATTGGCTAAAAAATTAGGCTATATATATGTAGATACTGGTGCCATGTATAGAGCAGTAACATTGTTTTCCATGCAAAAAGGTTTTATTACTGAAACTAAATTTGATAAAGAGTTGTTAATAGCTTCATTAAATACTATTGAAATTGGTTTTATGTTTAATGAGGAACTAGGATTTTCTGAAGTAATTTTAAATGGACTAAATGTTGAAAAAATGATAAGATCTCTTGAAGTTTCAAATTTTGTGAGTCAGGTTGCTGAAGTTTCTGAAGTGCGAAGAAAATTGGTGGAACAACAGCAAAAAATGGGAGAGGAGAAAGGTATTGTAATGGATGGTAGAGATATAGGTACTGTTGTATTTCCAAATGCAGAATTAAAATTTTTTATAAATGCTTCTGCAGAAACTAGAGCTTTACGTAGATATGATGAACTTACTAAAAGAGGAGATGATGTAACATATAAATCTATTTTAGAAAATGTTCAAATGCGCGATTATATTGATTCTACAAGAGAAGATTCTCCTTTAATAAAAGCAGATGACGCTATTGAAATTGATAATTCAGATTTAGATTTAAACGAGCAGTTTCAATTAATTTATAGAATAGTCCAAAAAAAAATAGAAGTAGCTTAAGGTATATTTAAATACTTATGTGTTTGTTGTGAAATTTTCCATTGTGGATTTTCCATCACATACTCAACTATTTTAGAAGTCATTTTTTCGCGTTTACTCCATTCTGGTTGTAAATATAATTCACAGTTTTCAGAAACTTTAGAAGCTTGTTCTTCTGCAAATTTAAAATCGTGATTGTTAGAAATAATAACTTTTAATTCATGCGCTTTTTTATAAATAGGTGCTAAAGGAAGTTTTGTTTTTTTTGGAGATAGGCAAATCCAATCCCAAGTTCCTGATAACGGATACGCTCCAGAAGTTTCAATATGCGTTTTTAAACCTTCTTGTTGTAACTTTTTAGTTAAAAAATCTAATTGCCACATTAAAGGTTCACCACCAGTTACTACAACAGTTTTAGCATATTGTTTAGCGTTTTCAATAATTTTTTCAGCTAGTGTTGGTGGATGTAAATCTGCGTTCCAACTTTCTTTAACATCGCACCAATGGCACCCAACATCACAACCACCTATACGTATAAAATAAGCTGCTTTTCCAGTATGAAATCCTTCTCCTTGAATAGTATAAAATTCTTCCATTAAAGGTAGCATTTCACCTTTATTTATAAGTTTTTGTATTTGTGTGTCAATCATCGTGCAAATATACATAAACACAATTATTTTAAATAATTCAAACTAATTATCTGTTGAAATTTTTAATTTGAGTTTTATATACTATTTTTAACAAAAATTACAACTAATGAGTAGAAAGGAAACTTTTTTTAAGCATATTACTGAAGGGTATAAAACAAAGGGTAAAAGTTTAATTTTTGGTTCTGCTATTTTAGATGGCGAAACTATAAAAGATGCTTTTGTAAAAGTACCACTTAAAACACTGAACCGACATGGTTTAATTGCTGGAGCAACAGGTACTGGTAAAACAAAGTCGTTACAAGTAATGGCGGAGAACCTTTCAGAAAATGGTATTCCTGTTTTATTAATGGATATAAAAGGAGATTTAAGTGGATTAGCTAAAGCAAGTCCTGGACATCCAAAAATTGATGAACGTCATGCAGCTATTGGTTTACCTTTTGATGCAAAAAAGTTTCCTGTAGAAATTTTAACAATTTCAGAACAAGAAGGTACAAGGTTAAGAGCTACTATTTCAGAATTTGGTCCTGTTTTGTTATCTAGAATTATGGATTTAACAGAAGCGCAAAGTGGTATTGTTTCTATTATTTTTAAATACTGTGATGATAATAAATTACCATTACTTGATTTAAAAGATTTTAAAAAAATTCTTCAATTTGCTACTGATGAAGGTAAAGAAGAATTGCAACGTGAATATGGTAGAATTTCAAGTATGAGTACCGGAGCTATTTTACGAAAATTAGTTGAACTTGAGCAACAAGGTGGAGATTTGTTTTTTGGAGAGCGCTCTTTTGATGTACAAGATTTGGTTAGACAAGATGAAGATGGAAAAGGAATAATTTCAATTTTAAGGTTAACAGATATACAAGATAGACCTAAAATGTTTTCAACTTTTATGCTTCAATTGTTAGCCGAAGTCTATTCTACGTTTCCAGAGCAAGGTGATAGCGGACAACCTGAATTGGTAATTTTTATTGATGAAGCACATTTAATTTTTAAAGAAGCTTCAAAAGCATTGTTATCACAAATAGAGAGTATTGTTAAGTTAATTAGGTCTAAAGGTGTAGGATTGTTTTTTGTAACTCAAAATCCTAAAGATGTACCAGAAGATGTGTTAGCACAATTAGGTTTAAAAGTTCAGCATGCGTTAAGAGCATTTACAGCAAAAGATAGAAAAGCCATTAAATTAGCTTCAGAAAACTATCCAGATTCTGAATATTATGATGTTGATGAAACACTAACTCAATTAGGAATTGGTGAAGCATTTGTATCAGCTTTAAATGAAAAAGGAATTCCAACACCATTGGCTGCAACTATGATGCGAGCTCCAATGAGTAGAATGGACGTACTTTCACCAACAGAATTAAAATCTCAAATAGAAAATTCTAGATTGTATTACAAATACAATGAAACCATTGATAGAGAAAGTGCTTATGAAATTTTGAATGATAAGATTGAACAAATAAACGATAAAGAGGAAGTTGAAAAGAAAAAGAAAGCAGTTTCAAAATCAAAAAGTTCATCATCTAGAAGCAGTAGTACTCGTATGAACCCTATTTTAAAGGTAGTAACAAGTGCAACCTTTATTAGAGGTGTGTTAGGAATTTTAAAAAGAGTTATATAATAAACCACCTAGTTTTAAATAAATTTGAGAAGATTTCGTTAAAATTAGGTACGTTTAAACAAATAGAATTTATGTTGATGTTAAAAAGAATTGTTTATTTATTAGTTGTTGTATTATTAGTTGTTCAATGCACAAATACTAATCAGTATTTAATAGAGAAAGGTAAAGTTGGTTTACTAACTAAAGATACAAAAGTAAGTGAACTTGCTTTAATTTTTAAAAGTGATTCTTTAGTAGCTATTATGAATTCTGAAAAAGATGCCAAATTGTTTTCTAGTGAAAATGATGAGTATATTGTATATTCTAAAAATGGTAAAAAGGTTTTAGAAATTGAACCAGAAAATCAACAAGATTCTTTATCAAAAATTAAAAGTATTCAAATTTTTGATTCAAATTATATAACTGATAAAGGTGTTTCTTTAAAATCTACTTTTAGTGAGATTAATAAAAATTATAGAGTAAATAAAGTTGAAACAACATTAACTTCTGCAACACTATTTATTGATGAATTAAATGCAACTATTGCTATTGATAAAAAAGAATTAGGTCTTAATCAGTTTAGTAGAGAAGAAGTGAGTTTAGATCAAATTCCTGAAATAGCAAAAGTTAAATTTTTCACTATTTGGTTTAATTAATAATTTTTGAAACTCTATTTAATATATTTAGAATTAAACTAACGTATATGTTTTGTTCATTTTTGCTACAGTACAATTCCAATTTAAAGTAGTTCTAATTTTTGTTTTTAATGCCTGACTTTGATGAGGCTCTCCATGATTAATAAAGGTTAATTTAGGTGGAGACTTAAAATGTTGTAACCAATCGATTAATTCGCTTTGATCTGCATGACCCGAAAATGCATTTATTTTAAATACTTCAGCTTTAATTTTGTAATATTTACCAAAAAATTTAAGTTCAGAATCTCCTGAAAGTAATGCTTTTCCACGTGTACCTTCTGCTTGGAAACCGACAATTAGAATGCTGTTTTTTTTATGTTCAATATACTTATCTAAATAATGTAATATTCTACCTCCAGTAATCATTCCGCTTCCAGCCATTATAATTTTAGGGTTATTATCACTAACAACAGTTTTAGAAGCTCTAACATCACTAATAAGTTGTACAGTATCAATCATACTTTTAATATCTTCAGATGTAAGTTTATGATTGTTTTTATGTGAGAAGTAAACTTCAGTAGCATTAACTCCCATTGGACTGTCCAAATAAATTGGAATGTTTGGTAGTTTATTTTCTCGTTTTAATATACTTAATAAATAAATAATTTCTTGAGCTCTTTCAACTGAAAACGTAGGTATCATCAAAACTCCTCCTTTGGCGTAAGTTTGCTCAATACACTCTAATAATTTGTTATTAATAGAAGTTTTTTTGTGTAGTCTATTTCCATAAGTAGATTCTATAACTAGGTAATCTGCTTTATCAACATATTCATATTTAGGAAGAAGTATTGGATTTTTTCTTCCAATATCGCCAGAGAACACTAAAATTTCTCCGTTTATTTTTAATATTACAAAAACACTACCTAAAATATGTCCACTATTCAATAATTTTAATTCAATTTCATCATTAATTTTCAGCCATTTATTAGATTCAATAATTTTAAAATGTTCTAAAGTTTTTTTTACATCTGAAACAGTATATAAAGGAACAGGTTTTGTATGTTTAGAATAATTATATTTAGCGGCTCTTCTAGCATCTTCTTCTTGTATTTTTGCACTATCTAATAAAATTATTTTGGTTAAATCTCTTGTAGCTGAAGTGCAATAAATTTTTCCTCTATAACCATTTTTTATTAGAATAGGTAAATATCCAGAATGATCCAAATGCGCATGTGTTAATAACACTAAATCTAATTCATTTAAATCTAGAGGAAGTGGCTCCCAGTTTTTTAATCTTAAATCCTTTAATCCTTGAAATAATCCGCAATCAATTAAAATTTTTGTATAATTAACTTCTAGTAAAATTTTTGATCCTGTAACTGTGCCAGCGCCACCATAAAAAGTAAGTTTCATTTTTATAGTTTTTAGTGAATAAATTAACTGATGTAAGTATTGTATCTAATTTACAAAAATAAAATGAGATGAAATAATTGTTTAAGTTTGAAAACTTAATTTTATTTTTGAATAAATTAAAATTTTTATGATGAAAAAATATATAATTCAAAAATCACCTTTTGTGGTTCCAACAACCGATGGGAAGTTAATTGAAGAACATTTTGGTTTAGCAAGTATAGATTCTGAATTGAGTATAGCACATATGGTAGCTCCTGCAAAATGGAGTGAACCTTTTCAAACTCCTGAATTTGATGAATATACTTATATTATTAAAGGAAAAAAACAATTTAATTTTGATGGAGAAATAGTAGTTTTAGAAGCCGGACAGTCTATTAAAATTTTAAAAGGAACAAGAATTCAGTATTCAAATCCTTTTAATGAAGAATGTGAATATTTAGCAGTTTGTTTACCAGCATTTTCAATGGATTTGGTAAATAGAGAAGAATAAAAAAAGGCTTCAAATTTTGAAGCCTTTTTAAGTATATAATTTTAGTTTAATTAGTATTTACGTTCACAAGCTAATAATGTGTTTTTCATAAGCATTGCAATAGTCATTGGGCCAACACCACCAGGAACTGGAGTAATAAAAGCAGATTTTTGACTAACACTTGAGAATTCTACATCACCAGCTAAACGATAACCACGTTTTTTTGTTTCATCTTTAACTCTAGTAATACCCACATCAATAACAGTTACTCCGTCCTTTACCATATCTCCAGTTAAAAATTCTGGAATACCTAAAGCAGCAACTATTATATCAGCTTGTAAACAAAGTTCTTTTAAGTTTTTTGTTCTACTATGAGCAACAGTAACTGTTGCATTACCAGCTGGTCTTTTTTGACTCATTAAAATACTCATTGGTCGGCCAACAATATGACTTCTACCAATAACAACAACATGTTTTCCTGAAGTTTCAACTTTATAACGTTCTAATAATTCTAGTATTCCAAATGGTGTAGCTGGTAAAAAAGAAGGTAAATCTAACGTCATTCTACCAACATTTGTTGGGTGAAAACCATCAACATCTTTATCTGGATTTACCGCCATTAAAACTTTTTGTTCATCAATATGTTTTGGCAACGGTAATTGAACAATAAATCCATCAATATCGTTATTTGAATTTAATTTTTCAATTTCATTTAATAATACTTCTTCTGAAGTTTCTTCAGGTAAGTCAACTAATGTAGAATTAAATCCAACTAATTCACAAGCTTTAACTTTAGCATTTACATATGTCATACTTGCACCATCAGTTCCAACTAAAATAGCAGCTAAATGAGGTGTTTTTTTTCCTTGAGCTTTTATTTTTTTTACAGATTCAGCAATTTCAATTTTTAAATCTGCTGAAGTTTTTTTTCCGTCTAGTAGTATCATTTATAGAGTTGTTAGTATATAAAAAAAGCAAGCGTATTTAGCTTGCTTTATAATTTATTTTCCCATTCCTTTCATCATTTGCATCATTTTACGGCTACCGCCACCTTGCATCATCTTCATCATTTTGCTCATTTGAGTAAATTGTTTTAGTAATTGATTTACTTCTTGTATAGTAGTTCCAGAACCTTTAGCAATACGTTTTTTTCTACTTGCGTTGATTGTTCTTGGTTCTTCTCTTTCTCCAGGAGTCATAGAATGAATAATGGCTTCAATTCCTTTAAAAGCATCATCATCAATATCAACATCTTTCATCATTTTTCCAGCACCAGGAATCATTCCCATCAAATCTTTCATGTTACCCATTTTTTTGATTTGTTGAATTTGCTTCAAAAAGTCATCAAAACCGAATTGGTTTTTGGCAATTTTTTTCTGGATTTTTCTAGCTTCTTCTTCATCATATTGTTCTTGGGCGCGTTCAACTAAAGAAACAACATCTCCCATTCCCAATATTCTATCTGCCATTCGGTCTGGGTGAAAAACGTCAATAGCTTCCATTTTCTCTCCAGTACCAATAAATTTAATTGGTTTATCAACTACAGATTTAATTGATAAAGCTGCACCACCTCTTGTATCACCATCTAATTTTGTAAGTACAACACCTTCAAAATTCAAAATATCATTAAAAGCTTTAGCTGTATTTACAGCATCTTGTCCTGTCATAGAATCTACAACAAACAGCGTTTCTTGTGGATTTACCGCTTTATGAATATTAGAAATCTCGGTCATCATTTCCTCATCAACTGCTAATCGACCAGCGGTATCAATAATAACTACATTTTTACCTGTTTCTTTTGCATGTTTAAGGGCGTTTAATGATATTTCTACAGGGTTTTGGTTTCCAACTTCAGCATAAACTTCTACACCAACTTGCTCACCAACAACTTGCAACTGATTAATTGCAGCAGGTCTGTATACATCACAACCAACTAATAAAACTTGTTTAGTTTTTTTAGTTTTTAAGTAATTAGCTAATTTTCCTGAAAAAGTGGTTTTACCAGAACCTTGTAGACCAGACATTAAAATTACCGTTGGAGTACCAGATAAATTTACACCAACTGTTTCTCCACCCATTAGCTCTGTTAATTCATCCTTAACAATTTTAACCATTAATTGGCTAGGGTTTAATGATGTTAAAACATCTTGCCCAAGAGCTTTTTCTTTAACGGTATTGGTGAAATTTTTAGCAATTTTAAAGTTAACATCAGCATCTAAAAGAGCTCTACGAACTTCTTTTAAGGTTTCAGCAACATTAACTTCTGTAATTTTTCCGTGTCCCTTTAAAACGTGTAGGGCTTTATCTAACTTATCACTTAAATTATTAAACATATTCTGGCTTCAATTTTGAGAAATGCAAAGATAATAAAAATGTGCTAAAATGGTTTTTTTTAGACGTCATTTTATTTCATTCTTAATTTCAAAATTTAGGTGTTTTTAAACTAAATACTAATGTAATTCAACTAGATGTACTTTTAAAAACTATATTAATTTTGTTATTAATGTTACATAAGCAAGCTATAACGTTATAGTGATATTTATTACAATTTAACTCAAATTATTAGGTGAAATTTGCACAGAAATTTTAAGAAAATGAAAAAAATTATAGTTATAGGTGGTTTGTCGGCAGGTCCTTCTGCTGCTGCAAAAGCAAGAAGAGAAAATGAACAAGCTGAAATAATTTTGTTTGAAAAAGGAGCAAATATTAGTTACGCAACTTGTGGAATGCCGTATGCATTTTCCGGAGTTATAGAAAGTAGAGATAATTTAATGGTTGTGAAACCTGAATTATTACAGAACAGATTTAATATTGATGTTCATTTAAATGAAGAAATTGTTAAAATTGATACTCAAAATAAGTTAGTTTATTCTAATAAAGGCGATTATAAATATGATAAGTTAATTTTTGCTACTGGAGCAAGTTCAATTGTTCCACCAATTGGAAACATTAAGTTAGCAAATAATTGGTCTACATGCCGTTCAATGCCAGATTTTGACAAAATAATGTCTGAAGGTATGGCTACAAGCTCTAAACATGTAACTGTTATTGGTGCAGGTTTAATTGGTGTTGAAGTTGCTGAAAATTTAAAGGAAGCAGGTAAAAATGTTACTTTAATTGAAGGCTCTACACATGTTTTAAATATGTGGCAACAAAAATTTGGAAATTTTGCAGGTAATGTATTGTCTTCTGAAGGAATAGAAGTTTTAACTGAAAGTTTAGTATCAAAATTTGATATAGATGAAAATGGTAAAATTAAAGCAGTTGTAACTAAAGATGGTGGAAGTATACCAACTGATTTTGTTATTTTAAGTGTTGGAATTAGACCAAACACTCAATTATTACTTGAAGAAGGAGCTGAAGCTATTGGTAATGGAGCATTAAAAGTAAACGAGTTATTAGAAACATCAATTAGAGATGTATATGCAGCAGGTGATAATGTTTCTATTAAAAATTTACAAACTAATGAGTATGATTATTTTCCTTTAGGAACACATTCAAATAAGGCTGGTAGAGCAGCAGGAGCAAATGCAGTTGGAAGAAATATAGAGTTTAAAGGAGCGTATAAAACAGCTATTGTAAAAGTGTTTGATTATACGTTGGCTAGAACAGGTATGAATGGAACAGCATTAACGGAAAAAGGAATTCCATTTAAAACGGTATTAACAATTGCTGGTTCAACACCAGGTTATTACCCAGATCAAAAAGATTTAATTACTGAAATTTATTACAATCCAGATACTGAAGAAATTTATGGAGCAGAGTTATTTGGAGAGGTTGGAGTTGATAAACGTGTTGATGTTTTAAGTACTGCAATTTACGCTAAACTTAAAATAACAGATTTAGCACAGTTAGATTTAGCATACGCACCTCCATTTTCCCCAGCTAAAGATCCTGTTGTTGTTTCAAGTTATGTAACTGAAAATGTTTTAAATAATAGAAGTAAGCAAATTTCAGTTGAAGAGTTAGCAGAGCTTATTAAAGAGACTTCTAAAGATAATTATTTGCTAATTGATTCAAGAACAGTTGAAGAATATGAACAAGGTACAATTCCTGGAGCTATAAATTATCCTTTAGATCAATTAAGACAACATGTTGATTTTATTAAAAGTCAAGATAAAAAAGTAGTTATTTTCTGTCAGAAAGGATTAAGAGGTTATTTAGCTGAATTGATTTTAAGAAATAATAACTTAACTAATATAGTTAATGTAGCAGGTGGTTTTAAATTATGGTCAATGTTTAGTAAAGATATTGAAATTCCAGAATTAGTTTTAATCAAAAAATAAAGAATACAATTTAATTTTTAGAAATATAACAAGGAACTGTAAAATATACTACAGTTCCTTTTTCTTTTTCACTTTTAATCCAAATTTTTCCTTTATGAATTGTAATAAATTCTTTACAAAGTAAAAGTCCTAAACCACTTCCTTTTTCATTATTTGTGCCTAATTCTGTTATATTATTAATAAAAACAGAATCAATTTTATCAGGTTTAATTCCAGTACCATAATCTTTAATTGAAATTTGAATAAATTGATCTATACATTTATTTGCATTTATTTCAATCCTACTATTTTTATAAGAAAATTTGATACTATTAGTAATTAAATTTCTAAAAATTATTTGCATTAAATTAAAATCTATAAAAACATTAATATCAGAATTAATATTATTAATTATAGTTATTTCTTTTTGTAAGGCAATTGTATAAAAACTATCAATAATTGTGTTAACAATATTTGAAAGGTTATAAATTTTAAAATCTGGCTCTATTGAGTTTAATTGAGATTTAGACCAATACAGTAAATTATCAATAAGAGTTAATGTGTTTTTTGAACTCTGTTGAATTATTTCAGAGTATTTACGTTGTTTATCGTCTAAATTAGGCGATTCTACTAATAAATCTGAAAAGCCTATAATATTATTAAATGGGCTTCTTAAATCATGCGAAATAATTGAAAACAATTTATCTTTTGATTTATTTATATTTCTAATGTTTTTATTTTTTAACTTTAATTTATTTGAAAATTGTATTACTTGCTCTTTTGCAATTACTTGCTCTTTATAAATTAAATATACAACTGCGGTGTTAAATAAAATTAAAAAACTAAAAGAAAGAGATTTTATTAAAAGCTGATCATGTTTTTCTAATAAGTCAATGTTTAAAAAATAAATTTCTGGAATTATATAGTATACTAGTTGAAAAGCAATAATTTGTGAAACTGCTATTAAAAAATGCTTAAAAATATTCAAATCAAATAATGCAGCAATAGCTGGATAGGTTACTACAACAAGTAACGCATAAGACCAAACAAAATAATGTGTAGAGTGCGTTGAAAATAAAATGGCTGTGATAAAAAGTTGAATTTCAAAATAATAAATTCCTAAATTTTGAGCCACTTTTAATTTTTTGTTGGCTAATAACTTATATACATAAAAACAGACTAAAATGTTTATTGCTTCTAAAATTACAGCAAAATAAGTTTGGTAATAAAAGGATAAAATTAAACATGAAAATGCGATAATATTTGAGAAAACTGTTATTCCAGTAATCTGTCTATATTTTCGTTTTTCATCAATATCCCATTTAGAATCAACAAAAAAGTTTAATTTTTTATGAAAATAATTTTCTAGCAACACTATACATTATGTTTAAAATATTAAACGAATGGTATAGATTTTTTTAGTTATAAGCTAATATAGTGATTTAAAAATAAAATTAAAATATAATTATTATTGATTCTTAAATTTATGGTTTTATGTTTTTTTTAAATTTAAAAACTAATTATAGTTTAATTTTTAGCTTTAATAAATTTAATAGAAGAGGTATTTACACAATATCTTTTTCCAGTAGTATCTTTTGGTCCATCATCAAAAATATGCCCTAAATGGCTATCACAAGAAGCACAAACAATTTCAGTTCTAATCATTCCATGGCTAATATCTCTAATATAATTTACAGTTCCTTCAATAGCATCATCAAAAGAAGGCCAACCACAGTGAGATTCATATTTACTTCCAGATTTAAAAAGTTGTAAACCACAAGCGCCACATAAGTATGTGCCTTTTTCAAAATGATTTGTATATCCGTGTTCTCCAGGAGCATCAGTTCCTTTTTGTCTTAACACAAAATATTCTTGAGGTGTTAATTCCTTTTTCCATTCCGCTTCACTTTTTTCTACTTTTTTTATCATAATTGGATTCTTTTTTTGTTGAGAAAAAACACTAGTCGAAAGCAGTGTTACTATAATTAAAGTTTTAAATAATTTCATTTTTAGGTACTCTTTTAATAAACTCAATAACTCTATTAATAACTTGGTCATCTTTTAAAATTCTAGTATGCCCAAGTCCATTGGTGATCAGCAGTTCACCATTTATTAGTTTTTGACGAATATTTTGAGCACAACTTACAGCAACTTCTTTATCTTCTGTATCATGAATAATTAAAGTAGGAATTTTAACATCTTTTGCGGCAATATGTGCAGAGTAATTATCAATACTTTCTTTAAATTTCTTTAGATAAAATAATTTCATTTTATCAACAATAACTGGTTTCAATTTTAATTTTTTTATAAAATTTATAATAATGTCAGTTATAATATCACCAGCACCAATAGAAATTAATTTTTTAACTTTTAAGTTTTGCTTTACAGCATTTAATACAGCCATACCACCTAATGAGTGCCCAATGGCAATTTCAAAAGGTCCCAACTTTTTTTCTAATTGATGAATAGTAGCAATAAAATCTGGCATCATAGTAGCTTTTCCAGAAGATTTACCATGAGCAGGAGCATCAAAACTAATTGTCATATAACCATTTTCTAAAAGTTTATCGGCAATTTTATACAATTGAGTTCCTCTACCTGACCAACCATGAACTAAAAGCACTTTCTTTTTAGAATAGCCATAGGTATAAACCATAACATCTCTTTGAATACTATTGATATGGTGTATACTTTTTTGAGCACTTTTAGCCATTATTTTTTCCCTTTCAGGAGTTTTAAATCTAATAGGAGTTTTAAAAAGTTTTACTGCAAATTTTGTAGCCAAATTGTGACTGAAAAACTGTAATATGTGTCCTATAAATATTAAAACCTTTGGAACTTTAACTCCATTATTAATAGGTTTTTGTGAACTTTTTGCTTTATGCATTAAAAAATGTTTATTTTGTGCGTAAATATAGAATTTGTATTTTAGAAAACATTCAACCAATTAAAAAAACTGAATAATGAAAAATTTTATCGCTTTAGCACTACTAACACTATTTTTAGTAAGTTGTAGTACCGTACCAATTACAGGAAGAAAACGAATAAATTTAGTGAGTGATGCCCAAGTGTTACCTACTAGCTTTGCACAATATGATGCCTTTTTAAAAGAAAACAATATTTCTAGAGATGTAAAACAATCTTCTGAAATTCAAAATGTTGGGATGAAAATTTCAAAAGCCGTAGATAAGTTTATGCGAGCTAATGATATGGTAAGTGAAGCAAATAGCTACCGTTGGGAATTTAATTTAATAGAAGATGAAACGGTAAACGCTTGGTGTATGCCAGGAGGTAAAGTAGTTTTTTATACAGGTATTTTACCAATATGTGCAAATACTGATGGAATAGCTGCTGTTATGGGGCATGAGGTTGCTCATGCATTTGCTAAACATGGTCAAGAGCGTATGACTTCATCTTATGCTCAACAATTAGGTGGAGTAGCGGTTGCAATAGGTACAGCTAATAAGGATCCTAAAAGTAGTGAATTATGGAATTTAGCGTATGGAGTAGGTTCTACATTAGGAATGCTAGCATATAGTAGAACTCATGAAACTGAAGCAGATAAATTAGGAATGGTATTTATGATTATGGCTGGTTATCAACCACAAGAAGCAGTTAACGTTTGGATAAGAATGAGTGAGCGAGCAGGATCTAGTAGTCAGCCAGAATTTTTAAGTACACATCCATCAAACCAAACACGTATTAAAAATTTAAAAGCGTTTATGCCTGAAGCTATACAATTAGCAAAAAAATACAGTGCAGAATAGATTACTACTAGGTAAACAAATTAGAACTTAAAAAAAATGTATATTGAACCGTTCAAATTTTTGAACGGTTTTTTTATTTTAAAATATGTTACAAAAAGGTGATAAGAAATTAATTAATGCTTGGGCATTTTACGATTGGGCAAATTCAGTTTATTCTTTAGTAATTAGCACTGCAGTTTTTCCAATTTATTATAGTAGTTTAACTGAAGCCTTTGCTAATATTGAAGGAAAAATTACTTTTTTAGGCACGCAATGGAATCCAACAACTTTATATAATTACACACTTGCATTTTCCTTTTTAATTGTTGCATTTCTGTCTCCAATTCTTTCTGGAATAGCAGATTATACCGGTAATAAATTAAAATTTTTGAAAGCATTTTGTTTGTTTGGGTCTATTTCGGTAGCTAGTTTATATTTTTTTGAAGGAAAAGACACCTTATGGGTAGGTATTGTTGGAACTATTTTTGCAAGTATAGGTTTTTGGGGAAGCATTGTTTTTTACAATGCCTATTTACCAGAAGTAGCATATCCAGAAGATCAAGATAGAGTTAGTGCAAAAGGATTTATGTTAGGTTATTCAGGATCAATACTGTTATTATTGGTTAGTTTAATTGCAATTAATAAACCTGAAGTATTTGGTTTGGCTAATGCAGGTATTGCTTCTAGATTAACGTTTGTTCTTGTTGGAATTTGGTGGTTTGGATTTGCACAAATAACTTACAGAAGATTGCCTAATAATGTGTTTAAAAGAAAACCAGAAAAAGATTTTATTTGGAAAGGTTTACATGAATTAAAAATTGTAGCTGCAGAATTAAAACATCATCCAGAACTAAAATTCTTTTTATCTTCTTTTTTTATGTTCAGTGTTGGTGTTCAAACAATTGTTTTAATGGCTGGAATATTTGGTAGTAAAGAGCTTGGTTTACCTACACTTGATTTAATAGCAGTAATATTATTAGTTCAAGTTGTTGGAATATTTGGAGCGTTTGCATTTTCAAGGTTGTCAAAAAAAATAGGAAATTTAAGTTCATTAAAAATTACAATATCAATTTGGGCAGTAATATGTTTTATAGCATTTTTGTTAGATAAAAATCAAGAAAACGTACAATATTATTTTTATGCTTTAGGAGCATTAATCGGTTTGGTAATGGGAGCAATTCAATCATTATCACGTTCAACATATTCTAAATTATTACCAGAAACTAAAGATCATGCAACTTATTTTAGTTTTTACGATGTTGTTGAAAAAGTAGCCATAGTAGTTGGTATGTTTTTATTTGGTTTGTTAAATTCTATTACTAAATCCATGCAATGGAGTGTATTGTTTTTAGCAATTTTCTTTTTAATATCAGTTGTTTTGTTGAAATTTGTTGGAAAAACAAAGTATGTCCAATAAATCAGATTATATTGTTGTTGGAGGAGGAGTTGTTGGTTTAGCAACAGCCTATAAATTACAAGAAAAATTCCCAAATAAAACAATTACAATTTTAGAAAAAGAAGCCGAGGTTGGAATGCATCAAACAGGACGAAATTCTGGTGTAATGCATTCAGGTATTTATTACAAACCAGGAAGTTACAAAGCTAAAAATTGTAGAAATGGTCATGCTCAATTAGTTAAATTTTCAAAACAAAATAATGTAAATTTTGATGTTTGTGGTAAAATTATTGTTGCAACTTCAAATGAAGAAATTCCAGGTTTAGAAAATATTTTTCAACGAGGATTAAAAAACAAAACAGAAGGAATATGTTATTTAACTTCAGAAGAATTAAAAGAAAAAGAACCTTTTATTAAAGGTGTTAAAGCTATTTATGTGCCTACTGCAGGAATTATAGATTATGTTGGTTTATGTAAAACGTTTGTTGAAAAAGTTAGAGCTATAAACCTTAAAAGTCAATTTATTCCAAATTGTGAAGTAAACGAAGTTATTTCAGAAAAAAACAATTCAATTTTAAAAACAAGCATTGGTGATTTTTCAGCCGAAAAAGTTGTGTTTTGTACAGGTTTACAATCAGATAGAGTAGCTGAAAAAGATAATTTAGAATTAGATATGCACATTGTTGGTTTTAGAGGTGATTATTACGAATTAACTGCTGAAGCAAAACACAAAATAAAAAATTTAGTATATCCAGTTCCTGACCCAAAGTTTCCTTTTTTAGGTGTCCATTTTACACGAATGGTTGATGGTAGTATTGAATGTGGACCTAATGCTGTTTTTACTTTTAAGCGTGAAGGTTATAACAAAACTAGTTTCAGTTTAAAAGATACATACGAAGCGTTAAAGTTTAAAGGAACTTGGAAATTGTTTGGTAAGCATTGGCGCAAGGGAATTGGAGAGTATAAAAGAGCATTTTCAAAAAGGTTATTTATTAAAGAACTTCAAAAATTAATGCCTTCTATAACTGTTAATGATGTAAAAGTAGCTAGATCTGGCGTACGTGCACAAGCTATAGATTATGGAGGAAATATGGTGGACGATTTTAAAATAATGAAGCATAATGGAAATATTCATGTAATAAATGCTCCTTCACCAGCAGCTACTGCTTGTTTAGCTATTGCTGATGAAATTATAAAAGTAGTTGTAGAATAATATCAATGATATTCCTGCGGAGGTAGGATTTTAAATACCTATTTATTGTGAAATTTTTTCAAAAAGAAATAAAATTAAGTCCATATAAAAGAGGTTTTCATTTAATTACTTCTAAAATTGAAGATGCATTTCCAGAAATTAAACATATAAAAGTTGGACAGCTTCAAGTTTTTATAAAACACACATCAGCAAGTTTAACTATTAATGAAAATGCAGATCCTTCAGTTAGAGTAGATTTTGAAAGTCATATAAATAAAATGATTCCTGAAAATATGCCCTATTATATTCATACTTATGAAGGACCTGATGATATGCCTGCACACATTAAAGCTTCCCTTTTAGGACCTTCAATTCAAATTCCAATTACTAACGGAAACCTAAATTTAGGTACTTGGCAAGGAATTTATTTATGCGAACATAGAGATTATGGTGGTTCAAGAAAATTAATAATTACTGCTTTTGGTGTTTAGATTATGGAATAATTTAAAATATTCTATTTAAGCGGAATATTTATTATTATTCCTTTTAAAGGGAATAAATTTGCTTTATGTAGTTTAAACTATTATATTTGAATTATAAAATAGTTTAAAGTGTATGACTAGTATAATAACTGGCGATATAATTAATTCAAAAATGATAGCGCCTAGCATTTGGATGCCTTTATTAAAACAGGCGTTAAGTTGGTATGGTTCAGAACCAATGCAATGGGAAATTTATAGAGGAGATAGTTTTCAATTAGAAATAAACCCAGAAAAAGCTTTAGAAGCGGCTATTTTAATTAAAGCAACTGTAAAAAATGTGAAAGAATTAGATGTTAGATTAGCCATTGGAGTTGGGGATAAAATATATAATTCTGAAAAAATTACTACTTCTAACGGTACTGCTTTTGTAAATTCTGGCGAATGTTTTGAAAACTTAAAAAAAAGTACTTTAGGTTTTAAATCTGCAGATGAAAATTTAAATATTCAACTTAATTTATTGTTTGATTTAGCGCAGTTAACTATGAATAGTTGGACACAAAAATCTTCTGAAATAGTTAAAACAGTAATAGAAAATCCAAATTTGAATCAAAAAGAATTGGCTAAAATTTTGAATAAAACACAAAGTGCAATTAGTAAAAATTTAAAAATTGCTGGTTTTGATGAAATTATGAGAATGGAAACGTATTATAGAAAATTAATAACCACATTATGATTGCTTTAGTTTTAAAATTATTAATAGCTCATACAATTGGAGATTTTGTTTTTCAACCACGTAAATGGGTGAAAAGTAAAGAAAAAAAGAAACATAAATCTCCTTATTTATATTGGCATATTTTAGTTCACTTTATAGCTTTACTTACCGTTTTTCAATTTAAAACTGACTATTGGTTAGGAATATTAGTAATTATAATTTCACACTATATAATAGATTTAGTAAAACTAAATTTAAAAAAGAAATTAAACAGTAGATGGTTGTTTTTATGGGATCAATTAGCTCACATAGTGGTAATTGCATTTGTGGTTAATTTATACAAACCCTTTGTAATAGATGTAAATGTTTTGTTTTCTTCAAAAGTGCTATTGTTTGTTTTATCAATTTTAATGGTAACAGTTGTTTCATCTATTAGTATGAAAGTAATAATTTCTAAATGGGAAATTAAAAGTAATTCAACTAAAAAATCGTTAGAAGATGCAGGTATGTATATTGGAATTATAGAGCGTTTATTAACATTTGTATTTATAATTACCAATAACTGGAGCGCAATAGGTTTTTTGTTGGCTGCAAAATCTATATTTAGATTTGGTGATTTAACAAATTCTGATGATAGAAAACTAACCGAGTATATTTTAATTGGTACTTTAATAAGCTTTGGATTGGCAATATTTACTGGGTTAGCTTATAATTACGTTTTAAAAATACTTTAGTGTTAATTTACTAATTCAGAAAAAAAATACTGCTCAAAATGGTTTAAAGCATTGTTTAAATTTTGTGTTGCTTGTTCGCTTAACCCTATTTCAATATTCCATTTAAATCCTTCTATTTTTATTACGTAGGCTTTTGGAGTTTTATTGTAAATAGTTTCACATAAATTTAAAATCTGATTTGGTGGAACAGCATGTGTTGAAAATGTAACTTGTTCAGCAGGAAATATTTCTTCAATTAAAAACCCATTTTTAAGCTGATTTTTACAGGCATCAATAAATATAACCGTATTGTAATCTGCTATTATTTCGGCATCTTCAACCATTAATTGGTATTTGCAAAGTAAATTGTCTGAATTATAACCTTTCTCTTCTAATATATCTAAAAAGCACCAACCAAGTCCATCATCTTTACGTGTATTGTTTCCAATACCTATAATAAGTGTTTTATCTAACTTTTTCATCTATAATATTTCCTTTTGAATCTTCTAGTTGAACAATTAAAGGCATTTGACCTAAAGCGTGTGTGGCGCAACTTAAACATGGGTCATAAGCTCTAATAGCAATTTCTATTTGATTTAACATTGGCTCTGTAATTTCTGGCTTATTATTTAGAACATTTTGAGCAACCGATCTAACTCCTCGGTTCATAGCTTCATTATTATGCGTAGTAGAAACAATTAAATTACATTTTGTAATTAAACCTTTGTCATCGGTATGGTATTCATGAATAAGCGTTCCTCTTGGAGCTTCAATAATTCCAATACCTTTATTTCTTGGAGTACCTTCTCTAACTAAATCATCTCCCATTAATTCATCATCTAATAATAATTCTTTCATTAATTCAGCACAATGTAGCATTTCAATTAAACGTGCCCAATGCGTATGCATAGTCATATTATTAGGTTTGTTTTGAGTGTACAATTTGAAAATTTGTCGTTCTATTTCAGCTAAAGGTGTGTTTATATGCGAGCATGTATTTAATCTTGCTAATGGTCCAACTCTGTTCCAACCTTTTTCACGGCCATATTTGGTCATATAAGGGAATTTTAAATAGGACCAAGGTTCAACAGCTTCTTTAAAATGATAACTATATTCAATATCTTCAATATTTAATAATTCATTTCCTTCTGAATCTACAGAACGTAAGCGACCATCGTATAATTCTAAAGCTCCAGTTTCTTGATCTACTAAACCTAGATGATTTGAAGGATATTTAGCAAAATTATCAATCCATTCAGCATTATCAGTATGATAGGTTTTCATGAAATCTATAATTTCTTTAGACCATTCAATCATGGTATCTACATTTGGAATTTGTTTACCATCCAAAAAGTATTCGCGTTCTTCTTTTGTAAATGTTTTATGAACTCCACCAGGAACAGCCAAAATTCCATGAATTTTTTTACCAGCTAAAGCTTTGATAATTTCTTGACCAAATTTTCGCATTAAAATTCCTTTTTTTGCGAGTTCTTGATTAGATTCAGCAACAGCAACAATATTTCTTTTTTCAGCAGGAGCATTTATTCCAAATAACAAATCTGGTGAAGCTAAATAGAAAAAATGTAGAGAATGTGATTGAAAAACTTGACCGTAATGCAGTAATTTACGCAATTTTGTAGCTGTTGGAGATAAATTTTCTGGATCTACACCAACCAATTGATCAATGGCTTTTGCTGCAGCTATATGGTGACTTACAGGGCAAATACCACACAAACGTTGCACTAACACTGGAGCTTCCCAATAAGGATGACCTTGTATAAATTTTTCAAAACCTCTAAATTCAACAATGTGTAAAAAAGCATCGTCAACTTCACCGTTTTCATTCATTTTAATGGTTACTTTTCCGTGTCCTTCAACACGAGTAACAGGTTCTATAACTATTTTTCTTTTGTTCATTTGCTCAATTTTAAAGGTTAATCGTATTTAAATTCAGGATATGAAATAGAATATTCTTCTTCAAACAGAATATTTTTTACTACATTCCAAATATGATTAGCGTTTGGTGGGCAACCAGGAATGTGGTAATCTATTTTAACAACCTCATGATTGGCATATACTTTATTTAAAATTTTAGGAATATCTTCGTGATTAGGTATTAACGTTTCGCCTTCTTCGCTTGTAATAGAGTTTAAATACGCTTCACGTAAACATTCTTCTAAAGGAACAGTATTTCTAATAGCTGGAACTCCGCCCCAAATTGCACATTCGCCAACAGATACTAAAATATCGCAATTTTTACGGAATTCACGTAAAACTTCAATATTGTCGGTATTACAACAACCACCTTCAATTAGACCAATATCGCAACGCTTTGAAAATTTTTTAATATCGGTTATTGGTGATTTGTTAAATTCAACTAATTCTATAACATCTAAAATACCTAAATCAATATCTAATAGAGACATATGGCAACCAAAACAACCTGCTAATGATGTGGTAGCCACAACTTTTTTTTGTTGGTTGGTTGTTTTATGTTTTTTAATATCATGTAAAGGAATGTTTTTTCCTGCGTTTGAATTATCGAATTGGCGATCTCCAAAAGGTTTACCAAACGATTTTCCTTTGACTAAAATGGAGCCTGTTGGGCAAATTTGCATGGCATGTTCGGCTTGTGCTTCAGAAAGTTTAGCTTCTTGTTCATAATCTACTGAAACCAAAGTTTCGTTACCTCTATTGGTAAAGTTAAATACTTTAAATCCATCATTAGTTATTACTTCTTCAATACAGCGTTTACACTTTATACAACGGTTTTGATTTACAACAATACGTTCTGGGCGTGCATCTACAATTCTATCAACAAATAAATGTGGAAAACGTGTGTAACGTATTCCGGTTTCGTATCCTAAATTTTGCATTTGGCAATCACCACTTTTTTCACAAGAAGGGCAGAAGTGGTTTCCTTCAACAAACATCATTTCTAAAATAGCTTTTCTAGCATCTAATAATTCGGGTGTGTTTACTTCAATATCCATTCCATCATCAATAGAAACTGTACAACCTGCAATTGTTTTACCATTTTGTTTTACGGTACAAACTCTGCAACTACCAAGTGGATTTAAGTGTTTGAAGTAACACAATGTTGGAATAAAAATTCCGTTCTGTTTTGCTGCTTCAATAAGGTTTGCGCCTTTTTCTGCTTTACAATCTCTACCGTCTATTTTAAATGATACTTCTTTCATTTTTATTGTTTTACAGTTGTGTATCTTTAATTATACTATCAAATTCATGAATGGCATCTTCCATATCAAATTCTACATTTTGAAATTCGTTTGAAGGCGCAATTTTTAAATTGAAATAATCTTTAAATTTATCTATGGAATAGATTAGTGAATTTGGCGAAGATTTTCCTAAACCACATCTGCTTGCTAGTTTAATAACTTTTCCCCATTCTTTAATTTCATTTACATCGTCTTGTGAAGCTAAACCACGTTGCATTTTTTTAACTTTTTCGTTTAAAATAAAGTTTCCAGCTCTACATGGTGTACAAACGCCACAAGATTCTTCTTTAAAAAATTCCATAAAATTTCGAAGTATATGTAAAATATCTCTTGTGCGATTGAAAACCATAAAACTTCCACCACACATTATATCTTCCATACAGATTTTACGATCAAACTCGGCTGGGGAAATACACTCGCCTGAAGGTCCGCTAACTTGTATATAATATGGTGCTGTTGCTTGACTAAATTCTATTCCTAATAATTCTCGAATTGAAGTTCCGTATTCAATTTCATAAATACCTGGTTTTGCTACATCTCCAGAAATACTTATAAGTTTTGTGCCAGGAGTTTCTTTAGTTCCCATGCTTAAAAAGAAATCTTCACCTAGCTCAATTATACGAGAGGCATATGCTAAAGATTCCACATTGTTTACAACTGTTGGTTTATGGCGAAAACCATGTTTAGTTGCACTCCACATACGTACAGGTGGTTCGCCTCGGCGACCTTCCATAGATTCTATTAAAGCTGAAGCTGCTCCACAAACGTAAGAACCTGCACCTAATTGAATGCGTATATCAAAGTCAAAATCTTTAACACCTTGAATGTTTTTACCTAATAAATTTTGATTGTAAAACTCTTGAATTAAATCTTCTAATTTTTGTTTGAAGTATTGATATTCAGCACGTAAATAAATAATTCCTTCTTTTGCTCCGGTGGCATAACCAGCCAAAATCATACCTTCAATAACTAAACCTGGAGTATGTTGGAAAATTGCACGATCTTTAAAAGTTCCCGGTTCACCTTCATCTGCATTACATATAATATATTTTTCAGTGTCTTCGTTTCGTTTACAAGCTTGCCATTTGTAACCAACATCAAAAAATGCTCCACCACAACCTTTTAATTTAGATTTATAGATTTTATCAATTATTTGTTGAGAAGAGAATTTTAAACCTTCTTTTATACTTTTTCCTAATTCATAATTTCTAAAAATAACATTTTTGTCTTCTGGTGAATAGTGTATTTTACTAATTGTTTTACTAGCAAAGTCTTTTACATTTTCACCATTTCTAATTTTTTGAATAATATTTTTAACTTTAGTAGGCGTTAAATCTGTAAAAGGTTGAAAATTAATTAAAGCGGCTGGTTCTTGATCACTCATTCCAATGCATGAAGTTTCAAATAATGAAAATTCTTTATTTCCGTATTCTCCAAAAGTACAGCCTGTTTGTTTTTCAAAAGTTGCTTTTACATCTTCAAAACCTTTTAGGTCTGAAATAATGCTATTATTTAAGTAAATTACGTGTTTTCCCGTAGGTTTGCTATGGTAAAAATGATAGAAAGAAATAACACTTTTAATTTCTACTTTTGAAACATTTAATTCTTTAGAAATTTTTGAAATTGCTTCATCTGAAACATAGCCAAATTTATGTTGATATTCCCATAGTTTATTTAACAAAAATGTTCTGTCCATTTTTAATGAAATTAGATGTAACTAAAGTTACGAAGAAATTAAACGTTTTTTAACTATTTCAAACGTTTTCGAGCGATTTATTTAAAATAAAATAAAACCTAGTAACCATTTTTTATTTGTTAATATTTTTTTAATTAATTGATTTAGAATTGATAAAATTTTCTTTTTTTTTAGATATTACATTTATTAAAAAATTAATAATTGTACTATTTGAATAATATTTATGTAAAAAAATGTTTAAACATAGATTGTTTTTTAATTTTTATTTAAATTTTCTAACGTTTTTGTAAAGTGTTAAAATTGAGTGTTATGGATTAAATCATCATATTCAGTAACGGCTTTTTCCATATCAAATTCAATGTTACAATCTTCTCCACAAACAGAAACTTTAAGGTTAAAATAGTCTCTAAATTTATCTATTGCTGTTATAAAAGTAGTTGAAGCGTATTGACCAAGTCCACATCTACTTGTTAGTTTCATTAATTGTCCCCATTGTTTAATGTCTTCTAAATCTTTAGAGGTAGCAATTCCACTTTTAATTTTTTTAATTTTTTCAAGAAGTAGTTGATTTCCAGCTCTACATGGCGTACAGCTACCGCAAGATTCAATTTTAAAGAAATTTATAAAGTTTTCTAATATTTGAATAATACTTCTATATCTATTAAAAACCATTATACAACCACCACAAATTAAATCTTCTTTAGAAATTTTTCTATTAAATTCTGTTTTGTTGATACACTCACCAGATGGACCCGTAATTTGAACATAATGTGGGGCAGTTGCTTGACACATTTCTGCGCTTAAAATCTGGTTTATTGTTGTTCCCCATTCTATTTCATAAATACCTGGTTTTCCAATATCTCCAGAAATACTTAATAATTTAGTTCCTTTACTTTTAATTGTTCCAATGTTTTGGAAAAAGTCGCTTCCTAATTCAATAACTCTAGCAGCCATTGCTAGTGTTTCAACATTATTAACTACGGTAGACATGCCTAAATATCCAATTTGAGTTGGAAAATGTTTTCGTATACGTGGTTCTCCACGTTTACCTTCCATACTTTCAATAAGTGCAGTTTCAGCTCCGCAAACATAAGCTCCTGCGCCTAATTGTATTTCAATATCAAAATTGAAATTGGCAATCCCTAAAATATTTTTGCCGAGTAAATTTTCCTCGTACATTTTTTGAATTTGTTTTTCAATTATTTTAATTAAGTATTTATATTCTGCACGTAGATAAATAAAACCTTGTTCCGCACCAGTTACATAACCAGCAGTTACCATTCCTTCTATAACTAAACCAGGTAAATTATTTAGCAAAGCTTTATCTTTAAATGTTCCAGGCTCACCCTCGTCGGCATTACAAATAATATATTTTTTTGCAGTTTTAGCATTTTTAGAAAAATTCCATTTATTAGCGGTAGGGAAAAATGCACCACCTCGTCCCGATACATTAACCTTTTCAATTTCGTCTAATACCTCATAAGGTGATAAGTATTTTAATTTTTTTATACTATTACCTGTTGTATACTCTCTGAAAAAAACGGTTTTATTTTCTGGAGGTGTATATTGAATGGTACTTTTAGGATTGTCTTCAATTTCTGTTATGTCTTTACCATTTTTTAGATGCAGTATAATTTTTGAGACTTTTTTAGGAGTGAGTTTTGTAATTGGATAAAAATTTATTAAAGCTGCAGGCTCTTGATCGCTTAAACCAATACATGAAGTTTCAAATAGTGAGAATAATGAATTTTCAGAATATTTTCCAAAGCTACACCCAGTTTCTTTTTCAAAAGCATTTTTAACTTCTGAAAAGCCTTTAAACTCTGATACAATACTATTGTTGAGGTAAACAATGTATTTACCAGTTGGTTGCATGTGAAAGAAATGGTAGAAAGAAACTACACTTTCTATTTCAATTTTCGAAACTCTTAATCTTTGAGCAATCTCCGTAATAGCTTCATTAGAAATGTATCCAAATTTATTTTGAAATTCCCAAAGACGAGTCATTAGTTTTGCTCGTTCCATTAGAAATTAGATTAAAGTTTAACATTAGCTTCTTAAAGTTACAATATAAATGATTGATAATCAATTAGTTTTAATGGAATTGCGAATAAAAATAAAAAGCTAGGAGTGAATTATTATTTATTTAATAAAAATCTTATATAGCATTTAATATTTGATGAAATATGTTTTTTATTATGAATAATTTAAATTATTGATGTTTGTAGTGTGAATTTTAAAACTAAAAAATAGTTAATTTCTTGTTAATAATTCAATTACAAAAAAAGATAAAATGGTTTTATTAATTGTAAATTTGACGCTTAATTTTTTAAACAAACAACAACACAATGAAAAAACTAATTACACTTTTAACAATTTTAGTGACAGTTTCGGTTACTGCACAAAACTTTCAATTACACAGAGATTTGGAACGAGGACATTTTACAACAACGTTCGAAATGTTTAAACCAGATAAGTATGGTAATACATTTACTTTTGTGGATTTTGATTACAACACTGCAAATGGAATAAGTGGAGCTTATTATGAAATTGCTCGTGTTTTAAAAACTGAAAAAATGCCAGTAGGTGTCCATGTTGAGTACAACGGAGGTTTAGGAACTTTTGATTTAGGTGAAGGTTTTTCTGGAGGTTATACTATTAATGAGGCTTGGATTTTTGGTGCAAATTATGGTAAATCAAATGCTAAATGGGGATTTTCAACATATGCAGGTTATAAAGCTTTTACTGGAGCTGATGGAGAAGCAAATTTTCAAGTTACAGGAACTTGGTATTGGAATTTAATTGCAGATAAATTAACATTCACAGGTTTTGCTGATTTATGGACAGAAAATGGTTTAACCGATAATACAGTATTTTTAGCTGAACCACAATTATGGTATCATTTAAACAAAACTTTTTCAGTAGGTGGAGAGCTTGAAATTTCTTCCAACTTTGCAGTTGATAACGATGCTATTAAAGGAAGACCAACTTTAGCAATTAAATGGAACCTTTAAAAACTGAATTATGTTAGATAAATTTTTTAAAATAAGAGAGAATAAATCGACCTTAAAAACAGAGGTAATTGCAGGTATTACAACATTTATGACAATGGTGTATATTTTAGCAGTTAACCCAGGTATTTTAAGTGCAGCAGGCATGGATAAAGATGCTGTATTTACTGCAACGGCTTTATCTGCAGTAATTGCTACATTGGTAATGGCTTTAGTAGCTAAATTACCTTTTGCTTTGGCTCCAGGAATGGGATTAAATGCATTTTTTGCATTTACAGTAGTATTGGGAATGGGCTACTCTTGGGAATTTGCTTTAACAGCAGTGTTTTTGGAAGGTATCATATTTATAATTCTTACAGCTTTCAATATTAGAGAGCTAATTGTAAACTCCATTCCATTAAATCTAAAACATGCTGTATCAGTAGGTATTGGTTTGTTTATTGCTTTTATTGGTTTAAAAGGAACCGGTTTAATTACAGATAATCCAGCAACTTTAGTGCAGTTGGGAGATATGAAAAACCCAGCAGTTTATGTTGGTTTAGTAGGCGTTTTAATTATTGGTGTATTATTAACCAAAAAAATTAAGGGAGCTATTTTAATAGGTATTTTAGTGTCAACAATATTAGGTTTATTTGTTGGGGTTACTGTAATTCCTGAAGATTTTACATTTGTTAGTTTACCTCCATCTATAGAACCTATATTTTTTAAATTCGATTTTTCACAAGTATTTACTTTAGATATGTTAATTGTATTATTTACATTTTTATTTGTAGATATGTTTGATACCGTTGGAACACTTGTAGGTGTTTCTTCAAAATCGGGAATGTTAGATGAAAAAGGGAGAGTTCCTAGAGTAAAACAAGCTTTATTTGCCGATTCTATTGGAACTTTTGTTGGTGCAATTTTAGGTACTTCTACAGTTACAACGTATGTTGAAAGTGCTGCAGGAGTTGCTGAAGGTGGAAAAACAGGTATGACAGCCTTAACGGTTGCTATAATGTTTGCTTTATCGCTTTTCTTTGCTCCATTATTTATGATAATTCCTGCTGCCGCAACGGCTCCAGCGTTAATAATTGTTGGTTTGTTTATGATTTCACCAATTATGAAAATTGATTTGAATGATTATACTGAAGCAATTCCGGCATTTTTTACTATTGTTATGATGCCTTTAACTTATAGTATTGCTGAAGGAATAGTATTTGGAATGCTATCGTATGTTCTTTTAAAACTATTAACAGGTAAATTCAAAGAAATTAAACCTATAATGGTAATTATTGCTATTCTATTTATTATTAAGTTTTTTGTTTAAATAGAATAAAAATCATAAAAATAAAAAGGTGTACAAATTTGTACACCTTTTTATTTTTAAATTAGTAGAAAAAAATGAATAAAGTTCAAATTATATTTTTAATAGCAATTTTACTTATGAGTTGTAAAGAAAATTCAAAGCAAAAAAACACATTTGAAAAAGATTTAGAAATACTTCAAAATATTGAAGACTTAATTATTCTGAAAAATAATGAAGCTATGATAGCTGTTTCAGGTGCTTACCAAGGGAGAGTGTTTACAAGTTCATCAAATGGTTTAAAAGGGAAGAGTTATGGATATTTCAATAAAGCGTTAATTAAACAAGGTAATTCAAATAACAATTTAGCTGGTTTAGGTGGGGAAAGTAGAATGTGGTTTGGACCTCAATTTGGAAAGTTTTCTGTGTTTTTTGAACTAAATTCTCCACAAACGGATGAAAATATTATTATTTCTCCCGATCTGAATTCGGTATTATTTGAATTAATTGAAAAAGATGATGAATCTATTACTTATGGTAGTAACTTAAAAATTAGAAATTCGAATTCTTATGTTTTTGATTTAAAAGCAAAACGAAAAATCACAATTAAATCTACTGAAAAAATAAAAAAAGAATTAGACATAAATTTAAATGAATATATAAAATCTGTTGCTTTTAGTGCTGAAACTTGGATTCAAAATATTGGTAAAACACAATGGAGTAAAGAACAAGGGTTACTTTCAATTTGGGATTTAGGTTGTCAAAATACTTCACCAAATACTGTAGTTATTATTCCAACTAGAAACAATTTAAAAACTGTAACTAATTATTTTACGCCTTTAGAAAAGGATAGAATTAAAATTCAAAACAATGTAGTTTTCTACAAAGCTGATGCTTTATATATGAATAAAATAGGTATTTTACCTGAAAATTGCATGGATATGTATGGCAGCTATTCCCCTGAACTAAACCTACTCACTGTAGTTAAGTTTAATTTTGAAAATGAAGAAATGTATGTTAATTCTGAAAAATTTCAATCTAACCCATACAAAGGTGATGTAATAAATATTTTTAATGGTGAAGTAAATGAAGAATTAGATAGAAACTGGCCTTTTTATGAACTTGAATTTTCTTCTTCGGCAAAAGAGTTAAAGCCTAACCAGATAATGTATCATAATCAAACTATTTATCATTTTGAAGGAGCTTTAGAATATTTAAATGATATTTCAATTAAAGTTTTTGGTGTAAACATTGATGAAATAAAGATTTAACAAAAAAGACCTTTTAAAATTTTTTAAAAGGTCTTTTTTATTATTTATAAGGTAATTTTATTCTTCAATATGACTTCCTTTTATAGGAGTTGATTTGTTTGGTAAAATTAAGTTTAAAATTACACCAACTATAGAAGCTAATCCAATTCCAGCTAAAGAAAAATTTCCATAACTAATTTGCGCTCCACCAATTCCAATTGTTAAAATAATTGATACAATTACTTGGTTACGAGTTTTAGAAAAATCTGTTTTTGCATCTACTAATGTTTTAATACCAATACTAGCAATCATTCCAAAAAGTAATAGCATAATTCCACCTAAAACAGCTGAAGGGATAGTTTTTAATAGGGCGCTAATTTTTCCAACTAAAGAAAATACAATTGCAGTAACAGCCGCAATACGTAAAACTCTAGGGTCTACAATTTTTGTTAGAGCAACAGCACCAGTAACTTCAGAATATGTTGTGTTTGGTGGTCCTCCTAAAAATCCAGCGAATGCAGTTGCAACACCATCTCCTAATAAAGTTCTATGTAAACCAGGATCTTTTACAAATTCTTTTTCTGCTACACCACCAATGGCATACATGTCTCCAATATGTTCAATAATTGGAGCAACTGCAACAGGAATCATATAAATTATAGCTGCCCAATTAAATTCTGGAGTTGTAAAATCTGGTAAAGCAAACCAAGCAGCTTCATTTACAGATGAAAAATCAACCAAACCAATTATTATTGAAATAATATATCCAACAGCAATAGCTATAAAAATTGGAATTAACTTAATTAAACCTTTAGAGAAAACTACAATTACTATTGCTGTAGCAAGTACAGTTAAAGCAATTGGCCAATTACTTTTTGCCATATCAACTCCTACTGAAGCTAAAGACAAACCAATAATCATAATTACTGGTCCAACAACTATGGATGGAAATATTTTTTCAATAACTTTTAATCCCCAAAGTTTTATTATTGCTGAAACAATTCCATAAACTAGTCCAACAGCAATTAGTCCACCAAGAGTTCCGGGATAACCATAAAGTTTTGTGGCAGCTACAATTGGAGCTATAAATGCAAAACTACTTCCCAAAAATACAGGGACTTTTCCTTTAGTTATAATGTGGAAAATAAGTGTACCTACACCAGCGGTAAATAATGCTACAGCAGGATCAATATCAATTAATAAAGGAACTAGAACAGTTGCTCCAAAGGCAACAAATAGAAACTGGATTCCTACTAGTGTCCTTTTATAAGGGTTAGTAAAACTCTTTATAAGAGTTTTGTTTTCAGTTGATTTCATTTGGGTGTTTGTTTAAAAATTACGCTAAATTAATTATAAAAATAAAGCAACCTAAAATTTTACTTTTAGATTGCTTTAAAAACTGTAATTTATAATAATTCTATTTAGAATTTTACATGTACGCTTGCAATAAAGTTTCTTCCAATGTTTTGTATACCGTCTGATTTTAAACGAGATAAATGAGAAATATAGGCTTTATCTAAAGCGTTATTCATATTAAAATTAAAATCTAAATCAATTTTATTTAATGAAATAGAACTTCCAATTCCTAAATTTAATAAGTTGTAACTTTTTGAAGCTGTTTCAAATAAGCCAACATTGTCTTGTTCAAAAGTGTTTTCATACGTTAAAGAAATAAAACTATTCTTAAAATTCCCCATTGAATTAAATTCAGCTCTTAAAGTATTTGTTAGTTTATTAGCAGGGATTAAAGGTAAATACTCACCGTTATCTTGTTTTCCAATAACCATTTCAAAGTTACTGTATAAATGTAGCCAATCTAGTGGGTGAGGATGTATATGCAATCCAAATTCACCTCCATACAATTTTGCATCGTCTTGTACATATGAGTATACATTATAACCATCTTCAACTTCACCAGTTGGATTGATAAAAATATAATCTGATATAAAATTGTAGAAACCATTTACTGAAATTTCAACATGATCTGTTTTATATTCTAAAGCTAAATCACTTTGATAATTGCGTTCGCTGTCTAAATCATTATTTCCTAATTCAAAACGATTTGTTCCGTGATGAACTCCATTTGAAGTTAATTCAGATAGGTTAGGAGCTTTAAATCCAGAAGCTATGTTTAATCTAGTTTCAATAGTGTTAAATAATGTTGTTTTATAGCCTAATGAAGCTGAAATATTTTCAAAGCTTTTGTCTATAGCATTAAAAATATGTTCTTCGTCTTCGTGCGCAATAATATGTTGTTTGGTATCTAAATTTCTATAATCAAAGCGCACACCACCTTGTAAACTATGTATTCCACTTGTGTAAATAGCAGTTGCCATTACACCAATATCATTAATTTTAGCATCTGGTATTAAAATTTCTTCGCCATTATTTTTGTTTGTTTGGTGCATTCCTTGAACGCCAACAATAGCTTCAAATTTTTCAGATTTTGGTAAATGCCATTTTACATCATAATTATATGTTTTTAGTTTTAAAAGAATTGAAGGATCTAAAGCTTCTTCATGTTCATCATGCTCGTCATGTTCTTCATCTTCATCGTGATCTTCATCTTCATGTTCTTCTCCTTCTTCATGCTCATCATGGTCGTGTTCTTCAAATTCTTTTCGAGTATTAACTGTATAACCACCAATTGCAGTAATTTTAGACTTTCCTAAAAATATAGTATTGTCAAAACTTACTATTTTTGTTGTTAAATCTTGATAAGGTATTTCTAAATGTTTTTCGGTAGTTTGCTCTCCAATTTCTTCTGGAATACCAATTTTACTGTGATTGTATGAAAAACGTACTATACTTGATATAAACTTATTGTTATATCCAATTGCTGAATTAAAATTAGTTTCATTAAATCTAGTATTACTCACTCTGTAATCATCTCCAGTTTTGTAATCACTATGTTCACTTCTAGAACCATTTGCTAAAAATTTAAATGAATTAAATGTTTTTTTAAATCCGAATTGTGTTTTTCTTCCTTCAGTATTTGAATAAAAAGTATGACCAGCATTCACATCTAAAGCATCAGTTTTTGCAAATTTTGTTGGGTTAAAATACAAAACACCTCCCAAAGCATCAGAACCATATAGTAAGGAAGCAGGACCTTTAATTACTTCTAAACTTTCAATACTAGATTCATCAACGCCTAAACCATGTTCATCTCCCCATTGTTGGTTTTCTAATCTTATTCCTGCATTGTAAACTAAAACTCTGTTTCCTCGTAAACCTCTAATTACAGGTTTTCCAATTCCAACTCCGGTTGAAACTGTTTCAACACCAGGAATGGTATTTACACCATCACTTAATGTTACAGCACCTTGGTTTTGAATTTGTTGTAATGTAACTTTTTCAACCTTCATTACATTTTGACTTTGTAATTTGTTGAATGGTGTTGCTATAATTACTTCGTCCATTTTAAAAACAGACTCTTCCATTAAAAAGTTTAAAACTGTTTTTGTATTTGTTAAAGTAATTGTTTTTTGAATTGTTTTATAACCTAAATAAGCTACAGTAATTTCAATAGGTGTTGATGGTAAGTTATTTAATTCATAACTTCCATCTTGTTCTGTTGAAGTTCCTATTTGTAAATCTTCAATATAAATTTCAACATCAGCTAATAGATTGTTGTTAGCATCAGTAACAATACCAGACAGCGATTGACTGTTTATAATAGTTGTAAATCCTAAAAAAAGGATAAAAATTATTTTTTTCATGTTGTAGTTTGTTTAATTTTTTTAGTTCTATTTAATGGTAAATGGAATTTTTATTGTTGCCACAATATTTCTTCCAATATTATTATAGTTTAAATCTTTTAGAGTAGATAAATGATCTATATAGGTTTCATTTAATAAGTTATTTGCTTGAATGGAAACATTAATCATTTCATCTCCAATTTTAAGTTGAGTACCAATACCTGCATTTAAAAGGAAGTAGCCATCTGTTTCAGTTTCATAAATTGAAGGATTATTTTGATCTTCAGCTAATAAACCTCCAATTTTAAAATACGAATTGTATAATTTCCCTATTTTTTCTTTCTGAAGTTTTACATCAAAACGCACTTTATTTTGCGGAATGTAGGGTAAATAATTGCCGCTATCTTCTTTTCCTATTAAATACGAATATGTTGTGTTAATATTTAACCATTCAATAGGCGTATAGTTAACAATAAATTCTCCACCATACAATTTAGAATCAGTTTGAGAATATTGGTAAACAGTATCTCCATTATCTAAACTTTCACTGGTAGGAGCAATATAAATATAGTCGTTTATACGGTTGTAAAAACCTGATACATCTATCATTAATTGTTTTGTATGATAATGGAAACTCAAATCAGCTTCATAACTTCGTTGCGTATCCAAATCAGGGTTTCCAACTTCAAATCTAGTTCCGTGATATCCATTTTGCGTTAATTCTGCAATATTTGGAGTTCTATATGCTGAAGCTAAATTAGCGCGCAATAAAAAGTTATCGTTAATTGGATATGTTGCACCTAGAGAACCGCTAATGTTTCCATAATCATTATCAATTGCTTCTTTATTGGTTTCTTCTTCCGATGAAATTGAACGGTAATCGTATCTTAAACCAACTTGAGTTTTTAACTTTTCAAGAAACGTATGTTGTAACAATCCAAATACCGAGATATCGTTTACATCGGCATCAGGTATTACATGATTTGGCGCTTCGTGGTTTCTATTTGTTTGACTTGAACCTTGTAAACCAAAAACATATTCTGTTTTCTCTGTTGAAGGAAAATGAGTTTTAACTTCGTAAGAGAATGTGTTTAAATCCATATCAACCATTTCAAAAGCAGGTGTATTTTCATCAGTTTGTAACTTTCTGTTGTTTAATTGATATGCTAGGTTTACATCTACCTTATAATCACTTAAAAAAAGCGTATTTCTTGATGAAATTAAATGACTTGTTAAATCTTGATACCAGAAATCTATACCTCTACCTTTTTCAAAATTTTTAACATTTCCAACACTCATACCTAATTGCGGACGATTAAAATCGTAATACATATTAAAAACCCCAAACGATTTTCTCAAACCAATATTTGCTTTTAAAGATTTTTCTTGAAAACGTGTGTTAGGAATATAATCACCATTTCCATCTTCATAATCTGCATGATTTTTATACCCAGTTCTAATTCCCCAGTTTACTTGGTTAGAATTTCCTTTTACGCCAGCATTTAAAGAAAAACCATCGGTATTTGTATGGTATTTTGTGTTAAAATCGCCCGTAATTTTTCCATCTAAAGCTGGTTTCTCCTTAATTATATTAATAACACCACCAACGGCATCAGAACCATATAATAAGGATGCAGGACCTTTAATAACTTCAATATGATCAACACCAAATTCATCAACTATAAATGGGTGGTTTTCTGAAAATTGAAAATTTTCCATTTTAACACCATTATTTAACATTAAAACATTGGTAGCAGATAAACCTCTAATTACTGGTTTTGCAACACCAGTTCCTTTGGCAATCATATCTACACCTGGAATACTTGAAATAGCTTCGGTTAATGTTGTAGAACCACTGTTTTCAATTTCATTTAATTTTATTGACACAACTTTTATGGCGTTTTCAGATTGTAATTTGTTAAATGGAGTAGAAATTACAATTTCATCTATTTGATACGAAAATTCTTTTAATACAAAGTTTAGTTCAATTTCAGGCTTTGTAAAATTCACAGTTTTAACCTGTGTTTTATAGCCCATATAATGTGCTGTTACTTTTAATGTTGAGTTTGGAATGTTTGAGAGTTCAAAATATCCATTTTCATCAGTAGCAGTTCCTTTTTTAAATTTTTCAACATAAACTTCAACTCCTGTTAAAGGCTCATTATTTATGTCAGTTATAGTACCTGTTATTTTGTTTTGACCATAACTATAAAGGTTTAATCCTATAAATAGGATTACTAATATTTTTTTCATTCAAAATTTATTATTGTATAAATATTAATGGCTTATCCATTTTTAGAACAGAAGAAATATCTCTATATAATATAGTTTTTACATTATAATGAAAAGATTTTTCCATGATTTTTTGTTCAAAAAGGCAAGCGATTTTAAATTGCTTTTATTTATTACAATAATGTAGGCGGAGCTCTTGAAGATTTGTGTGTAAATTGAAATGAAGCTATTTGTGCTTCAGAAGATATAATTTTATCGTTTAATGAAGTTTTTTCTATTAAATGAACTTCAGAAGGAAAATCAATAGCATTTTGATCTACTTTAAAATGAAATACATCACAATCATGCTCATGATTGCCAATATGTAAATCAGATAGCAAACAAGCATGCTCATGATGGTGTTCAATATCATGAGCTAACTGTACCGCAAAAGGAAGCAGTACAGCAATAACTAATACATACGAGATTATATGTTTGCTAATGTTTTTAATATTCGAAAATTTTGAGCAAATCTAAATAATTAATCTTTAACTCCAAGTTTTCCTAGTATAATTTCTAGTAAACACCATTTTGTAAAACCACGTTGAAATAAGTTTGCACCTACAAATGCTGTAAACCATAGCCAATTCATATTAATTTTTAATGCTAATACTAAACTAATTAGTATAAAAGCACCCGGAATTATGTTCATTAATCTTGATTTCATTTTTTTAGTTTTTTAGTTAATTATATGTATTTTTCAATATCTACTACAACAGCTTTAATTGGGTTTGTAGTTGTTTTTTCTTTATTAAACTCTTCAATGTAATGTAGCATAGTATCTATTTTTTCTTCTAGCGCAAATGAGAAATATAATTTTGAATTATAGGTGTCTCTTTGTGCTGAAAACCAATTATCTTGAATATTTGTAGCTGAATAAAATTTATGACCTTGAACATCATTTGAGCTGTAGACTTCAATTTCAGATTTTTTAAAAAGCTGACAAATTTCTTTTTCAAATTCTAATATGCTTGTGACTAGTATAAGTTTCATTGTATTTAGTTTTTAGGTTTTTTAAGTGATGTTTTTTTTAAAATTCGTCATTGCGAAATTTTAGTAAAAGTTGAAGCAATCTATTTTTCAATAAGCAGATTACTTCAGTCGCTCTAGCTCCTTTGTAATGACGAATTAAAATTTATTACTCTCTGTCTTTGTATTTATGTTTTTCTGTCATATAATACACTAAAGGCACAACCAATAATGTTAATACTGTTGCTGTTATAGTTCCTCCCATTAAAGAGATTGCTAAACCTTGAAAAATAGGGTCAAATAGAATTACAAATGCTCCAATAACAACGGTTCCAGCAGTTAGCAGAATAGGAGTGGTTCTAACAGCTCCAGCTTCAATAGCCGCTTGTTTAATTGGAATACCTTCATCTAAACGCAATTCAATAAAGTCAATTAATAATACAGAGTTACGTACCATAATTCCTGCAAGTGCAATCATACCAATCATAGAAGTTGCTGTAAAGAACGCTCCCATAATCCAGTGACCTAAAATAATACCAACTAAAGAAAGTGGAATTGCAACCAACATAACTAATGGCGCTTTAAAGTTTTGGAACCAACCTACAATTAATAAGTAAATAACAAATATTGCTACTGCAAATGCAGCACCTAAATCTCTAAATACTTCAAAAGTAATTTGCCATTCACCGTCCCATTTTACGGTATAATCATCTTCGTGTGTTGGTTGTTGGTTAAATTCTTCGTTTAAAGTATAACCAGCAGGTACTTTAATTTCATTTAATCGATCGCTCATATTCAAAATTCCATACACAGGGCTTTCTAATTCTCCAGCCATATCTGCCAATACGTAAACCACACGTTTTTGGTTTTTTCTATAAATAGCTTTGGCTCTTGTTTTTTCTTCAACTTTTATTAAATCTCCAACAGGTACAGCAATACCCATTTGTGATATTACTTTTAGTTGCTTAATATCGCTTATTGAAGATTTTTCTTTTTCGTCTAAAGCCAACACAACACCAACTTGCTCATTTGCAGTTTCTTTATATAATTTTGAAATTGGATTTTCAGACAATGCCATATTCAATGTTTGCACAATTTGTTGAGGTGCTACACCATTTAACATTGCTTTTTCTTTATCAATAACAAAGTTATATTCTGTTTGGTTTGCTTCAACCATATCATCTACATCTACAACATCAGGTGTGGTTTCAATAATACCGCGTAGTTGTTTAGCAATATCCATTTGAGTTTCATAATCTGGACCGTAAACTTCAGCAACAATAGTTGAAAGTACTGGAGGTCCTGGCGGAACTTCAACTAATTTTACATTGGCATTGAATTTTTTTCCAATAGTTTGAATATCGGCACGTAATTTTCTAGCAACATCGTGGCTTTGTTCTGAACGTTTTGACTTATCAACTAAATTTACTTGAATATCGGCCATATTAGAGCCTCCACGTAAATCGTAATGTCTAACTAAACCATTAAATGTAATAGGAGCAGAGGTTCCAACAAACGTTTGGTAATTGTCCACTTCAGGTCTTTGAGATAAATAATTTGCAATTTCACCAGCTACTGCCGAAGTATTTTCTAAAGTACTTCCTTCAGGCATATCAATTACAACCTGAAATTCATTTTTATTATCAAAAGGTAACATTTTTACAGCTACACCTTTTGTATAAAATAATGCCATTGAAGCTAATAATAAAATAGAAGTAAAGCCTAAAAATGCCCAACGTTTCTTTTTATTTTCAATTAATGGTTTCTCAAATTTATTGTAAAGTTTGTAAATTTTTGAAGTCTCTAAACCTTGAGTTTCTTTATCTTCTTGAGTTTCTTTTTCACGTAAAATATAGTACCCTAAATAAGGTGTAATTGTTAAAGCTACAAACAATGAAATTAGCATTGCAATAGAAGCTCCAATTGGCATTGGACTCATATAAGGTCCCATTAAACCAGATACAAACGCCATTGGTAATACCGATGCAATTACAGTAAATGTTGCTAAAATAGTTGGGTTTCCAACCTCATTAATTGCATACAAGGCAGCTTGTTTAAACGGTAAGCGTTTCATTTTAAAATGCCTGTGCATATTTTCGGCAATAATAATGGAGTCATCCACCACAATTCCGGTTACAAATACTAAAGCAAATAATGTGATTCTGTTCAATGTGTAATCTAGCATATAGTAGCTAAACAAGGTCATAGCAAACGTAATTGGTACCGATAAAAACACTACCAATCCACCACGCCAGCCCATTGCTAACATAACTACAACGGTTACCGCTAAAATAGAACCAATTAAGTGCATTAATAATTCTGATACTTTATGAGATGCTGTTTCACCGTAGTTTCTTGTAGTAGTAATATGTACATCATCAGGAACTAAATCTTGACGTAAGTGTTCTACTTTAGCCAATATTTTTTCTGAAATTTTCATTGCATCAGCACCTTTTCTTTTTCCTATTGAAATAGTTACTGCTGGATATTCAGAATTGTAAGTATTTGAAGCTACGTTAGCTTTTCCATAACCAAATGACACGTATTCTTTTGGAATTTCTGGACCTTCTACAACCGAAGCAATTTGTTTTAAATATACAGGCTGATTTTGTTGTACACCAACTACTAAATTTTCTACATCTTCAACAGTTTGTAAAAAATTACCTGTATTTACTAAATATTCGGTGTTATTATTATCAAAACTTCCTGAAGTTAATTGCTGATTGTTTGCTTGTACTTTTTGAGTAATACTTAACAAATCAACACCACTTTCGGCCATTTTATCTTTGTCTAAAACAACTCTAACTTGACTATTTCTTCCACCAATTTGTTTGGTAATAGCAACATCGTTTATTTTTTCAATTTCGCTTGTTAACTCGCTTGCTATTTGCTTTAATTGATAATCGTCGTAATTTTCACTCCACAATGTTAAAGCCAGCATTGGAACATCATCAATTGCACGTGTTTTTACCAATGGAATAGAAACACCTTGCGGCATTTGATCCATATGTTTCATAATTTCGTTGTATAACTTTACAAACGAACGTTCAATATCTTCACCAACATAAAATTGTACAATTAGCATTGCTTGTTCATTCATTGAAGTTGAATACACGTATTCTATACCTTTAATGTTTGAAACAATTTTTTCTAATGGTTTAATTACTCTAGATTCCACTTCCTGTGGACTTGCCCCAGGATAACTCACAAAAATATCAGCAATTGGAACATCAATTTGAGGTTCTTCTTCACGTGGAATTAAAAATGAGCTTCCTACACCAATTACCATAAACATTATCATTAATAAAATGGTAAGTTTAGAATTGATGAATACTTTAGCTATACTTCCTGCTAATCCTTCTTTCATAATTATTGAATGTTTAGTTTAGCACCGTTTATTAATTTTTCTTCTGAAGAAAGAATAAATTGTTCATCAGCATTTAATCCTGAAAGTACTTCTATTTTATCTCCAAATGTTTTTCCTAATCGTAACCATCTCAATAAAGCTGTATTACTGCTGCTTACTACGTAAACACCAATTAGTTCACCTCTTTTTACCAACGCTGAAGTAGGAATTAAAGTGCTGTTTGATACAGCTTTAGCAACAGGAAATTGAACCGATGTAAACATACCCGATAATAATTTAACGTCGGTTTTGTCTAAAACAACTTTTACTAAATATTGTCCGCCAGTATTTTTTGCAGATGTGCTTACTTCTGTAACTTTTCCTTTTACAACTTTACCAGTAGATTTTATAGTTACATTTACGTTAGTTCCGCTTTTAATTTGTGTAATTTCAGATTCTGGAACCATAGCAACTACTTGATATTTTCCAGGAGCTTCTACACTAATTAAAGGCATTCCTGGGTTTGCCATATCACCTTTATTTATAAATTTTCCTGTTACAACTCCGCTAAAAGGTGCTGTAATGTTTGAGTAAGATAATTGTGCGTTTACTTGGTTTTTCATTTGATTAGCAGCTTCTAAACGTGCTTTTGCCATTTGGTAATTGGCAGTCATATCATCCATTTCTTTTTGCGAAGCACTTGCATCATTAAATAAAGCCTTAAAACGGTTGTAATCTTTTTCGGCATTTGTGTATGCTGCAGTAGCTTCTGTTATTGAAGCATTAACTTGTGCTTTTTGAGCGTTTATATCTGCACTGTTAATGCTTATCAATAACTGTCCTTTTCTAACTTTATCACCAACTTTAACAGGTATGTTGTTTACAAAACCCATCATTCTTGTACTTAAATTGGCATTTTGTACTGCTTCAACTTTACCACTTGCATTTAAAAAGTTTCCATCTAAAGCTGAAGGAGAACTTACTTTAACTGTTACAGTTGGTCTGTTATCTTGAGTTTCAGTTTTTTCTTTTCCACAACTTACTGTGAAAATTAGTATTGAAATTATTAATAGTTTACTAATTGCTTTCATATCTTTTTGTGTTAGTGTCTTATTTTGTTAGAAATTCAACAGTTGCTTTTGTAAAGTTGTAGTTGAATACAGTTTGTAAATAGGTTAATTGTTTTTGTAAATATTGGGTTTCAGAAATTAATAAATCTGAAGATTTTTCTAATCCTTGTTTAAATCTGTTGGTTCTAATTCTTAACGCTTCTTTAGATTGTTCAACAGCTAAATTTGTTAAATTTAAGGTGTTTTCAGCATCTTTTAATTGTCTTTTAGCTTGGTTAAATTGTAATTGACTTTGATTTTTATATTGTTGTAAGTTTAATTGTGCTTTTTCAAAATCGGCTTTTGATTTTTGGGTTTTACCTATGCGTTTAAAACCGTCAAACAAATTCCAAGAAAGTTGCGCGCCAACTATATAACCATTTGCGTCACCACTAAAAGCTTTGTCATCGTACAACTCATAACTTCCAAAAGCATTTAATCTTGGTAAGTAAGTCATTTTTGTGGCTTGATGCATATTTTTATACGCATCGGCACTATTTTCTAAAGCTTCAATATCTGCTCTTGAAGTAGATATTTGGTTGTTGTAAATATTTAAATCTAAATTTGGGTTTAAATCTTCAGAAGGTTTTAAAATATTTGTTGAAGTTTCGCCCATTAAAAATTGAATATAGTCTGAAGCATTTTGAACATTACTTTTTGCATTTAGTAATTGGTTTTTAACTTCAGTTACATAAACTTCAACAGATAATACATCAGATTTTTGCATATAACCTAGTTCAAAGTTTTTATCGGCTATTTTTTTGTTTTCTAAAGCAGCTTCTTGTGCTTTTTCTAATACTTCAACAGCTTTATAAGCCAATTGCAATTGCATATATGCTTTGGTAACTTCTAATTCCATTGCTTTTTTAGTACGATTTGTTTGCAACTCCATTGCATTCATTTTTGCTTTGGCAGCTTTACGCATAAAAATTCCATCAACATTAATTAATGGTTGAACAACTTCAATTTTTGTAGTAAAGTTTTCAATGTTATCTGGATCGTTTAGTAGATCAGGATTAAAGTCGTTAGCAGTTAGTATTTCTTGATTTAATTTTGAACCAAAAGCCATTAAAGGATTGTTGGTTGAAATACCAGAATGTGAAACTGAAATTGATGGTAATAAAATGGAATTAGTTTGATTAAATTCTGCTTTGGCAGCGTTAAAATCTTGTTCCGAAATTTTTACGGTATAGTTCTGTTCATTCACTTTTTGTATAACTTCATTTAAAGTAATTGAAGTATTGTTTTGAGCAAATGAAAATGCTATAGGTAAAAATAATGTAACAAATACTAAATAAATTCTTTGCATAGTTAGCTTTTTTAATTTGTGACAAAAATAGATGAGGTGTAGTGTTTACTATGTAATCATATATACAGACTTATGTAACTTTATTAACATAGTGTAAAAAATATTAATTATTAAAATTATAAATACATGCATTGAATTAACATGATTTATATCAGTTCTAGGAATTTATATTAGGTTTTAGAAAAAATTATATTAAAAAGAGGCAGTATAAAAAAGCTGAATTTTTGTGAATAAGGACTTGTTTTAGGCTCTCATAACAATTGACTATTTGTATGATGAGATATTTAAACAAGTTTAATATAACAAATTCCTAGACTTTTATACCGCCTCTTTTTAACAATAAAATAGAATAGTCTAAATTTTATTATTTATCTAATATATTAGTGTCTTTGAGTTTTTCATCAACAATTGTTGAATTGCGTAATTGTACTGGTTTTTTGCCTTTTTTCATTTTTAAATTGATAAATTCAACAAATAATGAGAAGAAAATAGCAAAATATAAATAGCCTTTAGGTATACTATGAACCGCATTTCCAAAGAATTCAAAATGTGCTAAATGTGAACCTTCGGCTAATAACATTACACCTATTAATAGTAAAAATGATAGTCCTAATATTTGTATAGTTGGGTGTTCATTCACAAATTTACTTACTGGTCCAGCAAACACGAGCATTATAATAATTGATACTATAATTGCAATAATAATTATAGTCATTCCACCAAAATAACCAAAGCCAGCAGGTGCAGCGTCAAAGCTTACCAATCCAATTGCGGTTAAAATACTATCAAACGAAAAAACTAAATCTAAAACTACAATTTGTAAAATTGCATTTGCTACAGTTTTACTTGCTTTTGCTTTAGCGTTATCTTCTTCACCTTCTAATTTGTGGTGAATTTCGGCAACACTTTTATACAATAGAAAAATACCTCCAGCAATAATTATTAAACTTTGTCCAGTTACCCCAGCTTGAAGCCAACTTGTATCTATACTAAAAATAACTGTTTGTAATTTTAACACCCATGAAATTCCAAATAGTAAAGCAATTCTAAAAACCATAGCTAATAAAAGACCTATAGTTCTTGCTTTTGGCCTGTCTTTTTCTTCTAATTTGTTCGAAACTATTGATATAAAAACAATATTATCTATACCTAAAACAATTTCTAAAAAAATTAATGTTAATAAAGCTATCCACGTAGAGGCTTGTAAAAAAATTTCCATAATTTATTTTGAAGTTTTAATTATTTCTCCTTTTTGAACATAGTTAGAAAAACCAATTACAGCTTCAAACTCGTATGAGTTTTTTTCTAAATTGGTAATTTTAACATGAATAGGATCTTCATCAATTGCAGTTTTTGGATTGATCATTTTTAATGTGTAATTAAAATTGTTTTTCCATGAAATGGATAAAGTGTCTATTCTGTCAACGTATTTTTCAATTTGTATTGAATCTTGTCTAATTATAATAGTTTTTTCATATCCTTTACCTTCAGGAATTTCAAAAGTTCCAGATTTAAATCTATCAGCATCCAAAGGTTCGTTTTTACAACTTAAAATAAGTGTAAATACAGCAATAATTAGAACAATTTTTTTCATTATATATTATTTTAAATTCCAGTGTAGTTACTTGGAGTAATTGCTTTTAATTCGGCTTTAATTTCGTTTGAAACTTCTAAAGTGTCAATAAAATCAGCCATTGATTTTTGAGTAATTTTTTCATTAGTTCTTGTTAAACCTTTTAATGCTTCATAAGGATTTGGATAAGCCTCTCTACGTAAAATAGTTTGAATTGCTTCAGCAACAACTGCCCAATGATTTTCTAAATCTTCAGCAAATTTAGCTTCATTAATTAATAATTTATTCAATCCTTTTAACGTAGAAGTAAATGCAATAATTGTGTGCGCAAATGGCACACCAACATTTCTTAATACTGTAGAATCTGTTAAATCACGTTGTAAACGAGATATAGGTAATTTAGCTGATAAATGTTCAAAAATTGCATTTGCAAGACCTAAATTTCCTTCGGAGTTTTCAAAATCAATAGGATTTACTTTATGTGGCATTGCTGAAGAACCAACTTCACCTTTTTTAATTTTTTGTTTGAAATAATCCATAGATATATAAGTCCAAATATCTCGGTTTAAGTCAATTAAAATAGTATTTATTCGTTTTTGTGCATCAAAAATTCCCGCAATATGATCGTAATGTTCAATTTGTGTAGTTGGAAAAGAGTGGTGTAACCCCAAAACTTTTTCAACAAAGTTAGTTCCAAAAGCTTTCCAATCTATATCTGGATAAGCAACTTTATGAGCATTAAAATTACCTGTTGCTCCACCAAATTTAGCAGCATAAGGTATATTTTGTAGTTGTTTTATTTGTTGTTCAATACGCTCTATAAAAACAAATAATTCTTTTCCTAAACGAGTAGGAGAAGCAGGTTGACCATGTGTACGAGCCAACATTGGAATATCAGCCCAAGATACTGCTAGCTGTCTTAATTTTTCTAATAAAGTTGCTAATTCAGGATAATAAACAACATCAAAAGCATCATTTAATGATAATGGTGTAGCTGTGTTATTAATGTCTTGAGAAGTTAAACCAAAGTGAATAAATTCTTTATAAGGTTCTAAATTTAATGTGTCAAATTTTTCTTTAATAAAATATTCAACAGCCTTAACGTCATGGTTTGTTATACTTTCAATATCCTTAATTTTTTGAGCATCTTTTGAAGAAAAATTGTTGTAAATATTTCTTAATGATTCAAATAAAGAAGTATCGAAGTTAGCTAATTGAGGTAAGGGAATTTCACATAAAGCAATAAAGTATTCTATTTCTACTTTTACTCTGTATTTGATTAGCGCTTCTTCCGAAAAAAAAGCCGCTAAACTTTCAACTTTACTTCTATATCTTCCGTCTACTGGAGAAATTGCATTTAAACTTGTTAAGGTCATTTGTTGTGTTTGTTTTTTAAAAACACAAAATTAATGAAATAAAGCTAAAAAAATGATATTATTTTTTGTTTATCAGTGCTAAAGTCATCTTTCCTCTAGCTTTATATGCTGCGCTTTCATTAAGTATATTTTGTTGAATTATAAGTTTTAATTCTTTGTGTACCCAATCTGAATTTTTTCCAAATAAGTAAAGTGTATTCATTGTATAAGCTTTTACAGCAACTTTATGTTGACTAATCATCCAATCAAAACCAGTTTCAATAATGGCTTCAATATGGGTATTTGTTAATTTTTTTTTAATTAAATTAGTTGTTTTACTATTGTATGCAATTGCTAAAAAATTGCAAATTTTTGAAATTGGTCTAACAGCACTTTCAAAATAAGTTTTGCCAATATTTGAGGTGAATAAATCTAAATAAGGCGCTAACCAATCAATATGTTTTTCACAAACAAGTTCTAAAACCCATGCAGCTTTTATTGAGAGTTTATTGTTAACTTCAAAAATAAGTTCTATTAAATAAGGTAGTAAATTTGGGTTTTCTAGTACTAAATTACTAACTCTATCGCGGTTTATACGTAAAGCAGTTCCGAGGTTTTCTAATTCATTAATTAAAAATTCTTTACTCATTATCTTTTTTATTTTTCTTTTTAGGTGATAGTTTATACATTAAATACCCAAATGCAAGTATTACATGAAGTACAACTACAATAACTAGTGTATAATACCAAAAATTAGAAAGTTCCATAGTAAATAAAAGTTTAGATGTAAAAAAAGAATATTTATCTTTAAGGCTTAAAAATACAAATTATGAGATATTTTAGTGTAGCAATAGCTATATTTTTGTTTTGTTTAAATGGGTTTTCTCAACAAGTATATTCAAAAAAGGAACCTTTTGCACATACATATTCAATTGTAGCTAGAGATACAGTAACTGGTGAAATGGGTGTTGCAGTGCAGTCTCATTGGTTTTCAGTAGGGAGTTTAGTTACTTGGGGAAAAGCAGGTGTTGGAGTTGTAGCAACACAATCGTTTATTAACCCTTCATTTGGACCAAGAGGTTTAAGTTTATTGGAAAATGGACTATCACCAAAAATGGCTGTGAATACGCTTTTAGAATTAGATGAAGGAAGAGAAGTTAGGCAACTAGCAATTTTAGATGTAAACGGAAATGTAGAAGCTTTTACAGGTGCAAATTGTATTCAGCCTGCAGGGCATATTGTTGGGAATAATTTTTCAGTACAAGCTAATTTAATGGAAAAAAACACTGTTTGGCCAGTAATGGCTAAAGCTTTTGAAACTACCAAAGGTACATTAGCAGAAAGAATGTTAGCGGCATTGAAAGCGGCTCAAAATGAAGGTGGAGATATACGAGGTAAACAATCTGCAGCAATGTTAGTGGTAAAAGCTAAAAGTACCGGAAATAGTTGGCAAGATAAAGTGGTAGATTTACGTATTGAAGATCACCAAAACCCTATTGAAGAAATGGAACGATTGCTAACTATCCATAAAGCTTATGAGTATATGAATAAAGGTGATTTGGCTGTTGAAACAGGAAATAACAAATTAGCAAAACAACATTATATGCATGCGCAAGAATTAAATCCAGATAATTTAGAAATGAAATTCTGGTATGCCATTACACTTGCCAATAATGGTGAATTAACAGAAGCTAAACAAATTCTGAAAAAATTGTTTTTGAAAAATGAAAAATGGAAAACCTTAACACCTAGGTTGGTAAAACCAGGATTATTAATTATTTCAGAAAAAGAATTAAACGAATTAATAAGTGATTAATTTATGAAAAAAGTTTTAGTAAGCATACTAGTTTTATTGGTTTTAATACAGTTTATAAGACCCGAAAAAAATAATCTGGAAGATTTAAAAAATGATATTTCAAACGAATTTAAAATTCCAAATGAGGTTCAAGAAATTATAAAAACATCTTGCGCCGATTGTCACTCAAACACTACAAAATATCCTTGGTATAGTGAAATTGCACCAGTTTCTTGGTATTTAGCACTTCACGTAAATGACGGAAAAGAACACTTAAATTTTTCTGAATGGATGGCATACAATAAGCATCAAAAAGAACATATTATTAGTGATTTGGAAGAAGTAATGGAGTCTCATAAAATGCCGTTAGGAAGTTATTTATTACTTCATGAAGATGCTAAAATGACGAATGAACAGTACATTGTGTTTTTGGATTGGGTAAAAACTTTAAAAAAATAAAACTATGAAAATTAATTTAATTGCTTTTATTCTATTTTTTGTTGGAATATCGGTTTCATCACAAGAAAAAATAAATCAAGTGAATGAAAAAGGAGAGCGTATTGGTGTTTGGAAAAAATACTACCCAAACAAAAGAATTAGATATGTTGGTCAATTTCAAAATGGAAAAGAAACAGGAGTTTTTAAATATTATAGTGTTAAAACATCAGAGCATCCTATTGCAATAAAAACTTTCGAGAATAATAGTAATTTAGCTAAAGTTCAGTTTTTTACGGAAGAAGGAATTTTAAAAAGTGAAGGGCAATTAGATAATAAATTACGTGTTGGAAAATGGACATATTATCAATTAGATGGAAAAACATTGTTGTCTTTTGAACATTATAAAAATGGAGTATTGGAAGGAGAATCAAAAACGTTTTATCCAAATAATCAGGTAACTGAAATTTTAAATTATAAAAATGGTAAATTAAACGGAAATATAAAACACTATACAAAAAAAGGAACTATTTTAGATGATGTAAATTATGTAGATGGTGTTTTACATGGTTTTGCTAAATATTATAATGAAAAAGGGGTTGTAATATATGAAGGGACTTATGAAAATGATGAAAAGTTAGATGATTGGAATTTTTATATAGATGGTGAACCTGCAAAAAAAGATAAAATGCGTCAGTAAATTAAAAGTATATTTTTTATAATTAAATTTAAAAAAAAAATGAGTTTTTCTAAAGTTTTTGAAAAGAATACTGAATGGGTTTCAGCTAAATTAGCTGTTGATAAAAAATATTTTAAAAAATTAGCTGAAAAGCAAGAACCCGAGATATTATTTATTGGTTGTTCTGATAGTAGGGTTAAAGTTGGAGCTATGATGGGTGTAGAACCTGGAGATGTTTTTATTCATAGAAATATTGGAAACATGGTACCAAATACAGATTTAAATGTAATGTCTGTAATTAATTATGCTGTTTCTCATTTAAAAGTAAAACACGCTGTAGTTTGCGGTCATTATTATTGCGGAGGTGTAAAAGCCGCTATGCAATCTGAAGATTTAGGAATTTTAAATCCGTGGTTACGTAATATTAGAGATGTGTATAGATTACATCATATAGAATTAGATGCCATTAAAAATGAAGACCAAAAATATAGAAGACTTATAGAATTAAATGTGCAAGAACAATGTGTTAACCTAATTAAAACGCCAGATGTTCAAAAAGCATTATTAGAAAAAAGAATTAAAGTTCACGGTTGGGTTTTTGATTTAGGTACCGGAAAATTGATAGATTTAAAAATTGACTTTGATAAAATATTGAAAGATATTATGCAGATTTATCATTTAGATACAACTTCAGAAAATTAATAGAATGCATACACCTTTAGTTTCATGTCAATGGTTATTTGATCAATTTAATAATCCTGATTTAATAATTTTAGATTGCAGTCCAGCTTCAAATAAATCGAATTTAATTCCTGAATTTACTTCAATTAAAATTAAAGGAGCAAGAATTTTTGATACTGAAAATATATTTGTAGATACTGAAAATGAAGTTCCAAATATGTTTCCTTCTGAAGCAAAATTCACCAAAGAATGCCAAAAACTTGGAATAAATAACAAAAGTATTATTGTAGTTTATGATAATCTAGGTATTTATATGAGTCCTAGAGTTTGGTGGATGTTTAAAACTATGGGACACAACAATGTTTCAGTTTTAGATGGTGGATTATCGGCATGGAAGCATTTAAAATTTCCTTCAGAAAAATATAAACAGGAAGCTTTTACAAAAGGAAACTTTAAAGCTGTTTATCATAGTAATTATGTATATAACGCTTCCTTTATGCTAAAAAATATAACTTCAAAAGCATGTGATGTAGTAGATGCTAGATCTTCTGGTAGATTTTTGGGAGAACTTCCTGAACCAAGAAAAAATATGCAAAGTGGGCATATACCAAATGCTAAAAATATACCATTTAGAACTGTTTTAGAAAATGGGTTTATGAAACCTAAAGAGGAATTAAAAAAAATATTTAATGAAGTTTTACAATCTAATAAACCTTTAATATTTAGTTGTGGTTCTGGTGTTACAGCTTGTATTATTTTGTTAGCTTCAGAATTAATTAGTGAAACACCTAAATCTTTATATGATGGATCTTGGGTTGAATGGGGATTAGGAAATAAATTTCCAGTTGATAAATAAAAAAAACTGCTCCAAATATGAAGCAGCTTTTTCTCTAAACTTATAATTAATTTTTTATTGATCTAAAGAAGGAAGTATTACTTTGTCAATAACATGAATAATTCCATTAGAACTTTGCACATTAGTTGCGGTAATAGCACTAACTCTTCCATTTGCGTCAGTTAATGTTGCTCCACCTGTAACATTAGCTGTAATATCTCCACCTAACGTAGTTATAGTCATATTATCCATTAAAGCAGAATCCATAACATTAGCACCAGCAACAACATGGTGGTTTAAAGTAGCTGTTAAAGTTGCAGTATCAATATCATCTAATCCTTCTACATTTAATTCAGTAAGTAAATCTCCAAAAGCTGTATTTGTAGGTGCAAATACTGTAAAAGGAGCAGGGTCTGTTCCATTAGCAGTTGATAATGTACTTACAAAATCTGGTTGATCATCTCTTGTTAAAGCAGCTACTAAAGTTGAAAAAGTAGAATCAGCAGTAGCAAAAGTTACAACTGTTGGTAGTCCAATTACAGCATCAACTAAATGAATAACTCCATTATCAACAATATTATCTGGGGTAGTTACTGTTGAAACTCCATTTAACGTTACTCCATTAGAAATATCAACAAACATATTCATATTTTCTCCATTTGGAGTTGCTGTAGACAGTGTACTTATGTAACCTGTACTTAAACCTGTTGATTCTACCGAACCACTAACAACGTGATTTAATAAAATTTGAGAAAGAACATCTGTAGGAACTTCATCAATAGAATTAAACCCATTGGCACTTAAAAAAGTTCCAAAAGCAGTGTCATTTGGCGCAAACACTGTAAATGGTCCATCTCCATCTAATACAGTTGCTAAATCTCCATCAGCTTTTCCTAAAGCTTCTAATAACATTCCATAGTTGTCAGAATTTTCAGATACAAAATCTACTATAGTATTAGTAGGTAATTCAGGAAGTATTACTTTGTCAATAACATGAATAATTCCATTGGCAGTTTGAACATCAACAGCAACAATATTACTCATTCTTCCATTAGCGTCTGTAAGAGTTGCTCCACCAGAAACGTTTGCTGTAATATCACCACCTAACGTAGTTACTATCATATTATCCATTAAAGCAGAAGACATAACATTAGCACCAGCAACAACATGGTGGTTTAAAGTTGCTGTTAAAGTAGCAGTATCAATATCATCTAATTCTGAAACGCCTAATTCAGTAAGTAAATCTCCAAAAGCTGTATTTGTAGGTGCAAATACTGTAAAAGGAGCAGGGTCTGTTCCATTAGCAGTTGATAATGTACTTACAAAATCTGGTTGATCACCTCTTGTTAAAGCAGCTACTAATGTTGAAAAAGTAGAATCAGCAGTAGCAAAAGTTACAACAGTCGGTAGTCCAATTACAGCATCAACTAAATGGATAACTCCATTATCTACTATATTATCAGCTCCAGTAACGCTAGAAACTCCATTAATTCTAACTCCGTTTGAAGTGTCAATATACATATTCATGTTTTCACCATTTGGGGTAGCAGTAGAAAGTGAATTAATGTAACCCGTACTTAATGAAGAAGACTGAACTGAACCACTTACAACATGGTTTAATAAAATTTGAGAAAGTACATCTGTAGGAACTTCATCAACAGAATTAAACCCATTGGCACTTAAAAAAGTTCCAAAAGCAGTGTCATTTGGCGCAAACACTGTAAATGGTCCATCTCCACCTAAAACAGTTGCTAAATCTCCATCAGCTTTAATTAATGCATCTAATAACATTCCATAGTTATCTGAATTTTCAGTTACAAAATCTACAATAGAGTTTGTAGTTGGCTCCATAATTTCATTGTCATCATCATCATCACATGATGTAAAAGTAATAGCCATAAAAGCTATAGTAATAATTGGTAAAATTGTTAGTAGTTTTTTCATAATAAGTGTTTTATTGTTTAGGCAAATATAATAATAATTAAACAAAACTGTTTAATAATATGTTAAAATTATTAAACAAGGTAAAAAAAAACAATCAAAATAATTTTTTTAGAGTCGTTAAAAAGCGTTGAAAATAAGGTTGTTAAGGGGTAAATGTAAAGTTTAGGTTAATTATTAAAAAAAGCTAAAAAAAATTCGTAAAGAAATTATAATTAGGTATATTTGCAGTAATATAAATTTTTTAAATAATAATAATGAGTAAAGGAACAGTAAAATTCTTCAATGAAAGCAAAGGATTTGGTTTTATTAAAGAGGAAGGTTCGAACAAAGAGTATTTTGTACACATTTCTGGATTAGTTGATGAGATTAGAGAAGGTGATGAAGTTGAATTTGATTTAGAAGAAGGTAGAAAAGGTTTGATGGCAGCAAATGTAAAAGTTATATAAGCATATAAAATTTATCATTTAGAACTAGAGCCTATCATTTTTATGATAGGCTTTTTTTATGGTTTCTAACAGTTAATTATTAATAGTTATGCTTAAATTTGCATATTAATTAAAAAAAAATGAAACGAGTTATTGTTGGTCTTTCTGGAGGTGTAGATAGCAGTGTAGCTGCATATTTACTAAAAGAACAAGGGTATGAGGTTATTGGGCTTTTTATGAAAAATTGGCACGATGATTCTGTTACTATCTCAAATGAATGTCCATGGTTAGAGGATAGTAATGATGCTATGATTGTAGCCGATAAATTAGGTATTCCATTTCAGGTTGTTGATTTAAGCGAAGACTATAAAGAGCGTATAGTAGATTATATGTTTAATGAATATGAAAAGGGAAGAACTCCAAATCCTGATGTACTTTGTAACAGAGAAATTAAGTTTGATGTGTTTATGAAAATTGCATTGGATTTAGGTGCAGACTATGTAGCAACAGGTCATTACTGTAGAAAAGGAGAAGAAGAAATAAAAGGAGAAAAAATTTATAAACTATTAGGAGGACTTGATAGAAATAAAGATCAATCTTATTTTTTATGTCAATTATCGCAACAACAATTATCCAAAGCATTATTTCCAATAGGGGAACTTACAAAACCCGAAGTTAGAAAAATAGCTGCAGAGCAAGATTTAATCACAGCAGATAAAAAAGATTCTCAAGGTTTATGTTTTATAGGTAAAGTTAGATTACCTGAATTTTTACAACAAAAACTACAACCAAAAGAAGGAGCTATTGTTCAAATTCCAAATAATTCAGAACTATATAATAGAGAAATTCCAAAATTTAATTCCAAAGAAGAAGAATTGGCATTTTTTTCATCAAAATTAAAATATACAATTGCTGATGGAAAAATTGTAGGAAAGCACGAAGGTGCTCATTATTTTACAAAAGGACAACGTAAAGGATTGGCAGTTGGTGGAACCATAGAACCTCTATTTGTAATTGATACCGATGTAAATGAAAATGTAATATATACAGGTGAAGGAAAATCTCATAAAGGTTTGTATAGAAACGTGTTGTTTGTGAAAAATAATGAAACCCATTGGATTAGAACAGATTTAACACTTATAAATGGTGAATCTATGCAGGTTGATGCCAGAATTAGATATCGTCAAAAATTAGAAAAAGCTACCATTTATAAAGTCGAAACTGGCTTGTATGTTGAATTTGAAAACCCACAATCAGCTATTACTGAAGGTCAGTTTGTAGCATGGTATATTGATAATGAATTACTTGGTTCAGGAGTAATTTCATAAAAAAAATGTATTTTAGAAAAATAAAACCCCAAAATTTTAATAAATTATGAAAGTAAAACTACTCATATTTTTATCCCTTTTTTCAATATTCTCAATAAATGCTCAAGAAGATGCTTGGGTATATTTTGTAGATAAACCAAATGGGGCAAACCAAATTGCGGCACCTTTAACCATTCTTACCCAAAGAGCTTTAGATAGAAGAACTAAACAATCAATTCCTTTAGATATAAAAGATGCACCATTAGAAGCAAATTATGTAGCTGCTGTTGCCAATGCAACAGGAATTACCGTTTTAGCACGTTCAAAGTGGTTAAATGCACTGCACATTCAAGGTTCAAAAACAGATATTGATAATCTAATAGATTTAGAGTTTCCAATAGGTACTAAAATTGTAAGCTCTATAGAGTTTGCAGATAGAAGTATTGCAGACACAAAAAATAGAATAGCTAAAACTCAAAAAGTTTCTAAATGGGATAAAATTGGAAAAATTAAAGCGCTTCCAAATTATGGAAATGCAACCAATCAAATTGAAATATTGAATGGAAATGTACTTCATGAAAATAATTTTACTGGAGAAGATATGTATATTGCTGTTATGGATGGTGGTTTTCCTGGTGTAAAAACGTATGAGGCTTTTAGTAACGTATACAATAGTGGACGTATACTTGGTGGTTATGATTTCGTGAATAGAAATGATGAATACGATGCCGGTATTTCTCATGGAATGAGTGTGTTATCAACTATGGCAGGTTTTTTAGAGAGTGATGGAGAAGGAACTTCAACAATAGATTATATTGGAACTGCACCAGATGCAAGTTATTATTTATTTATAACCGAAGATGGAAATAACGAGGTGCGTTTAGAAGAAAGTTTATGGGTTGAAGCAACCGAAAGAGCTGATAGTTTAGGTGTAGATGTTATTAATACAAGTTTAGGTTATTCTATATTTTTTGACAATATAGATCACAATTACGAGTATAGTGATATGGACGGACAAACAACTTTTATTTCTAGAGGCGCAGAAGTTGCTTTTTCAAGAGGTATGATTTTAGTAACATCCGCCGGAAATGAAGGAAATGATTCAAGTTGGCCTTATATTAATGCTCCCGCTGACGCGGAAAATACTTTAACAATAGGTGCAGTAGATTCATCCGGAACTATTGCTGGTTTTAGCTCTTACGGTCCAACATCTGATTTTAGAGTAAAACCAGATGTTTGTTCTCAAGGTCTAGGTTCTTATGTAGTTAATGGATCTACAAGTGTAGGTTCTGGAAGTGGAACATCTTATGCGTCACCTATTATGGCAGGAGCAGTTGCTTGTTTATGGCAAGCGTTTCCAACTAAAACAAATGCTGAAATTGTGCAATTAATTAAGGAGTCTGCTCATTTGTATAATAATCCAAACAACCATGAAGGTTATGGAATACCTGATTTTGAAAGTATTTACAACAAAGTTTTAAGTGTTCCAAATGAAGAATTAGTAAAGCAATTTACGGTTTATCCAAACCCAGTAAAAGATCAGCTTTTTATAAAATTTCCTAATAATTATGAAGAAGTTAAAGTTACCGTTTATAATGTTTTAGGAAAAATGCAACTTCAACAAGTTGTTAAAAAAGAGAGCCCTTCATTAAATATAGCGCATTTTTCAAAAGGACTTTATATGGTCAGTTTATCAAATGGAGATGTAAAAACATCGTTTAAAATATTTAAAAATTAATGACTTCTAAAATAACTTCATTATTTAAAATAAAATATCCAATTATTCAAGGTGGAATGGTTTGGAATAGTGGTTGGAAATTAGCTTCAGCAGTAAGTAATGCAGGTGGATTGGGTTTAATTGGTGCGGGTTCTATGTATCCTGAAGTATTAAAAGAACACATTCAAAAATGTAAAAAAGCTACAGATAAACCTTTTGGAGTAAACGTTCCAATGTTGTATCCAAATATTGAAGAAATAATAAAAATTATTGTTGATGAAGGCGTAAAAATTGTTTTTACTTCTGCTGGAAACCCTAAAACATGGACTACGTTTTTACAAGAAAAAGGTATAACTGTTGTTCATGTAGTTAGTAGTGTAAAATTTGCATTAAAATCTGAATTAGCAGGTGTAGATGCTGTTGTTGCTGAAGGTTTTGAAGCTGGAGGACATAATGGAAGAGAAGAGTCTACAACACTAACTTTGATTCCGATGGTAAAAGAGAAATTAAAAATTCCGTTAATTGCTGCTGGAGGAATAGCAACAGGTAGAGGTATGTTGGCAGCTATGGTTTTAGGAGCTGATGGTGTTCAAATAGGAAGTAGATTTGCTGCAAGTACAGAATCTTCTGCACATATAAATTTTAAAAATGAGGTTGTAAAAGCTGAAGATGGCGCTACACATTTAACGTTGAAAGAGTTAGCTCCAGTAAGGTTAATTAAAAACAAGTTTTACAATGATGTACAAGAGCTATACAAACAAAATCCTTCAATAGAGCAATTAAAAGAAAAGTTGGGTAGAGGTAGAGCTAAAAAAGGAATGTTTGAAGGAGATTTAGATGAAGGAGAATTAGAAATTGGTCAGGTTGCTGGATTAATTCATGAAATAAAATCAGCGGCTGATATACTAAACGAAATAGTTGAAGAGTTTACTTTAGTAAAAAACGCTTTATGCTAAAAACGCTTTTTAAAATTTCGGTTTTATGTATTGTTTTTTGTGTTGGCTTCATTCTAGTTTCAAATTATCAAATAGAAAAAACTACAGAAAATTTAACGTTCAATTCAATTGATACTATTTCTAAAAATAGAGTAGGAATTGTTTTAGGAACTTCAAAATATTTAAATAATGGAAATGTAAACTTATACTACAAATATCGTTTACAAGCTACTTATGAGTTGTATTCAAAACAGAAGATTGAATTTATTTTAATTAGTGGAGATAATAGTACCAAAGAATATGATGAGCCTTCTACTTTTAAAAATGATTTAATTGATTTAGGTGTACCTGAATCTAAAATTTATTTGGATTATGCAGGGTTTAGAACTTTAGATTCTATGGTTAGAGCAAAAGAAATATTTGGGTTACATAAGTTTACGGTAATATCTCAAAAATTTCATAATCAACGAGCGGTTTATTTAGCAAAACAATTTGATATAAATGCCATAGGTTATAACGCTAAAAATGTTTCTTCTAGATATGGTTTTAAAACAAATCTTCGTGAAAAACTAGCTAGAGTTAAAGTATTTATTGATGTTCTATTAAATGTTCAACCAAAATTTTTAGGTGAGACTATAGAAATAAAATAAAAATAAAATTTATTTTTTAATTGAAGGTTTTTTGTTTTTTGGAGGCATTGGACCTCTTAAATGGATTACCAATCCATTTAAAAAATTTCGTAAAAATTGATCTCCACATTCCATATATTTTGGATGGTCTTCACTTCTAAAAATAGCGCCAAGTTCACTTTTGCTAACTTTAAAATCAACAAGTTTACAAATTTCTATTATATCAGTATCTCGTAATTTATGTGCTACGCGTAATTTTTTAAATATATCATTATTAGATAATCCCATAAGGCAAATATAATTTTTTAAAAATCAAAAATCCAATAATTTAAATTAATCATTTTGTTGATTCATTTCTAACTGCATTTGTTTCACGGTTTGTGTACTGTTATCGTGGCTCCATCCTGGAGCGCCAAATACATACATAAATTTATGATACCAATTTTTAGATTTTTTAGTGTCGTTCCAAATGTCTTTATATTCATGCGTTAAAATCACCCAAGGATTGTAAGAGTTTGGAGCATTTGTAACTCCATATTCAATTGCAATTGTTTTATCTAGCTCTTTCCAGGTACCAAAAATTTTATCAAAAATATTTAAAAAACCACCATGATTTTTATCCATATATTCAACATTTTTAGCGTGGTGAACTTGATGCATTGTGTGTGTATTGAATATTTTTTCAATAAAGCCTAGTTTTGGAATATAAACAGAGTGTAATTGAAATTGCCATAAAGCTTCAATTCCCAAACAAACTACTACCATTTCTGGTCTAAAACCTATAGCTGGAATCCACATATAAAATAAAGGCTTGTATAAAATGGTAAACCAACCATTTCTAATAGCAGTACCTAAATTATAATTATCGGAAGAGTGGTGAACAATATGAGCAGCCCATAGAAAGCGTACAGTATGATTTTTTCTATGAAACCAATAATAGGTTAAATCGTCTAATATTTGACAAGCTATCCAAATGTACCAGGCGTACCCAAACGATTCCCATCCTAAAATATTTGTTCTGACACCGTTAATTTCAGGGTTAAACAATTCAAAAACAACATTGAATATTACAATGGCAGAAATTGTTTTAATTAAAGGAGCAATTATGGCGGAACCAAGTCCCATAAAAAAACTAGCACCTAGATCTTTCCATTGGTACAAATCTTTTTTATTGTGAGTTTTGCTATAGGAAAGTTCTACTAAAATTAGTGCTAAAAAGCATGGCACTCCGTATACTAAAGGGTTTGTAAAATCCATTTATTGATTTAATTTTTATGAAAGCTCAATTTTATAACTACCTTAAGTAAAAGTTATTGTTTTAAAGTAATTTGTTTTACAGAGTTAATTGCCAATAGCCAACATCAATCCATTTATTAAACTTAAAACCAACTTCAGTAAAATGAGCTACTTTTTTGAAGCCAAATTTTTCGTGTATTGCTACACTTGCTTTATTTGGTAATGATATTCCTCCAATAACGGCGTGTATTTTTTGTTGTTTTAATTCGTTTAAAAGATGGTTGTATAATTGTTTTCCTATTCCATTTCCAATAGCTTTTTCAGAAATATAAATAGAACTTTCTACGGTTGCATCATAAGCACTTCTAGTTTTCCAATAACTAGCATAAGCATACCCAACAACTTTATTATCTATTTCATACACAAACCATGGATATTTTTTTATAACATTTTGAATAGTTTCTTTCATTTCTGAAGCTGAAACAGGTATTAAATCAAAAGTTACAATAGTATTGTAAACATGAAAATTATAAATTTCAGCAATAGCTGAAGCATCAGATAATTTAACTTTTCGAATCATTAATTTTTCTAATTTTTTGCATTCCAATTAATACAATTAGTATTGAAAACCCGCCTCTAATCGCTAAAAATGTATTGCGATTTTCGGTGGTATAAGAAAAAATAATTCTATAAATATCATGATCTTCTAGATATTGATTTATAGTAATGTAGGTCATAAATAAACCAATAGCTATATAAATAATTCCAATTGTGTATTTCATAATTATTTTCCAAATATTAATTTAATTGCTACTAAAAGCATAAAAACTCCAAATACTTTTTTTAACATGCGTTGGTCTATTTGTAAGGCAATTTTTGAACCAATAAAACCACCAATAAAAAAGAGCAAAGAAACTATTAATGCCATTTTCCAGTTAATTTCACCTGATTGGTGATAATTATATACAGCAAAAAAAGTTACTGGAGGTAACATTACTGCTAAACTCATACCTTGTGCGTTATGCTGTGTTAATCCAAGAAAAAACACAAACATTGGAACCATTAAAATTCCACCACCAACACCAACCAATCCACTTAAAACACCTGCTAAAAGACCAATTATTATAAGTATGATTACTGTAGATAAAGTCATTTTCAAAATTATAAGTTTTTAGGAATTTTTAGTTGATATAATTTACGTGATTTATTGTTTAAATGATTCTCCCTTAACCATGGATTATGCATTTTCATTATTTTGTAATTAATTCCTAATTCTTTAGAAAAGCCTGCAATATCTGTTATTGCAGTATCAATTTCAATTAATTTAGTTGGTTGAAGTTTATACAAATCTTCAGTTTCAAAAATAAAACCATATTTTTTTGGGTTCGATAAAATTTCCTTTACAGCAACTATTCTAGGAATATATCTTTTAGTTTCTTCACCTAATAATAAATCGTAATAATCATCTACTTTTTGATCTTCCATTCTTCTAGAAATACCAGTATTTCCTGCATTGTAGGCAGCAGCAGCAGCAGTCCAACTTCCAAATCGTTTTTTAGAAGCATTTAAATAGTTACAAGCAACTTGCGTAGCTTTTTCTAAATGGTAACGTTCATCTACATTAGTATTAACTTCTAAATTATGTTCACGAGCTGTTGTTTTCATAATTTGCCAAAATCCACGTGCACCAGCAGGAGAAGTAACGTTTTGTAAACCACTTTCAATTACTGCTAGATATTTAAAATCGTTTGGAATTCCATTTTTTTCTAAAATAGGTTCAATAATAGGAAAGTATTTATGTGCTCTTTTAAACAGAAGTAATCCATTTGATTGCCAATAAGTGTTAACCAATAATTCACGATCTATTCGCTCTTTAATATCACTATTTTCTAGAGGAACTCGTTCTCCAGCAAAATCTAATTCACTTGGAACTTTTAAAGCTCGGATTTGATATGTTTCACTTGTATTAGGCGTTTCAGTATCTACATTAGAAACGTTACTTTCTTTTTTACTTGTGCTGAATATTAATAATGAACTTACTAAAATTACAGCAATTAGCCCCAAAATTTTTATTGTGTTTTTCATAACTCTACCTATTTAAAAGCTTAAAATACGATTTTTTTTAGTTGATTTTATAATAATATGATGAATTTAACAATTATACCAAATCAGCAATAATTTTACTAATAATTTTGGCTTTTGTTAGAATCATAATATGCGTTCCTTTTTCAATTTGAATGCAGTTTTTTATATGTTTAATTGGAAAAACATGATCTTCTAAACCATGAATATGAATAAGGTTTTTAGGTGCTTCTATTTGTTTCCAATGAAGTACATTGTATATTGCCCAATGCAAATAGTGTTCATCTCTAACTGAAAGATATTTTTTATAGAGTTCAATTCTTTTTTTAGCAAAATTTCCAAATGCATATTTTGAAAAATCTTCGATATTATTTATAGAAGAAGCTGGAAATAATTTATAAACTCCAGTTTTTTGAATTAGTTTTAATCTGTTTGGTAATTCATTTCTACTTTTTACACTCGAAATTAAAATTATTTTTTTAACCAAAATGTGTTTTGCCATTTCCTGAACCATAATGCCTCCAAACGAAACACCAATTAAAATTGGATTTTTTTCTGAAATTAAATCAGCCATTCTTTTGGCATAATCTTCTAATTTTTCTTTTTCAGAAAGGGGTAGTAGCCATTCTAAATAATGAAGGTCAAATTTATCTTCAGGAAATTTTAAATTTTCAAAAATTTTTGAGCTTGCACCTAATCCAGGTACAAAATAAATATGTTTTTTTGGTTTCATTAGCTATTTAAAATATCAATAACAATAGGCTTTAATCCACTAAAAAAGAACTCAACAGCAATTACCATAACAATTAACCCCATTAAACGCATCATAACTTTATTTCCAGTTTCACCTAAAAAGTCAATAATTTTACTTCCTCCAACATAAATTAAAAAGGTTAGTAAAAGTACAAATGCAATAATTCCAATTAATACAACTTGTTGTAATAGTGTATGTGAATCTTCCATTAATACAATAGCATTTGTAATAGCTCCAGGGCCACATATCATTGGGATTGCTAATGGAGTAATAGAAATATCATCTACATAAGCATCTATTTTTTTTTCATCATCAGTATGTTTTATATGCGCTAATCTAGCTTGTAACATATCCCAACCCATTGCAAAGAAAATAACACCTCCAACTATTCTAAAACTATTCACTGAAATACCGAAAAAATTAAATAATATTTTACCAGAGAAAGCGAATAAAAGTAGTGTAAAAAATGCCACAAGTGTTGCTTTTTTTGCGGTTTGCCTTCTACGTTTTTTACTTAAGTTTGTGGTCATAGACATAAACACCGGCATTGAGCTTAAAGGGTTTATTAACGTAAAAAACGATGTAAATACTAAAATAGCAAAGGTGTAAATATCTTCAGTCATAACTTATACAAATTTAGGTTCTTTTACCCAATCAAACCTTACAATTCCATCTTCATCTATTTTTGTTAATTTTATAGAATGTAATGTATTAACCAATTCAGGATTCCAAGGTGTTTTTACTTTCACATAATTTTGTGTAAATCCGTGAATATAGCCATCTTTATTCTCACTTTCAAATAGCACTGTTAATTTATTTCCTAACTGACTTTCATAAAAAGCTCTACGTTTTTTAACAGATAAACCACGTAACATTTTGCTACGTTTTGTACGTACATTTTGTGGAACAACATTATCCATTTCAACTGCTTCAGTATTAGGTCTTTCGGAATACGTAAATACGTGTAAATATGAAATATCTAACTCATTTAAATAGTTGTATGTTTCTAAAAAGTCTTCATTTGTTTCACCTGGAAAACCAACAATAACATCAACACCAATACATGCATTTGGCATTTTTTGTTTTATAGCAGTAACTCTATTGGTGTATGTTTCTTTTAAATAACGACGCTTCATTAGTTTTAATAATTTGTCGTTTCCACTTTGTAAGGGAATATGAAAGTGTGGTACAAAACTTTTAGATTTAGATACAAAATCTATGGTTTCATTTTGTAATAAATTGGGCTCTATAGACGAAATTCTTAAACGGTGAATACCATTTACTTCATCTAAAGCTTTTACCAAATCTAAAAAAGTGTGTTCGTGTTTTTTATTTCCAAATTCACCTTTACCATAATCACCAATATTTACTCCAGTAAGTACAATTTCTTTAATACCTTTTGCTGAAATTTCTTCAGCATTATTTAATACATTTTGAAGTGTATCACTACGAGAAATTCCTCTAGCTAAAGGAATAGTGCAATATGTACATTTATAATCACAACCATCTTGAACCTTTAAAAATGCTCGGGTTCTATCTCCAATTGAATACGAACCAACATAAAAATCTGCATCTTCAATTTCGCACGAATGTACTTCGCCCATATCGTTTTTAGAAAGATCGTTGATATAATCGGTTACTTTAAATTTTTCGGTAGCACCTAAAACCAAATCAACACCATCTATATTGGCTAATTCTTCTGGTTTAAGTTGTGCATAACAACCAATAGCAATTAAAAATGCTTTGTTGTTCTTTTTTAATGCCGATTTTACAATTGTTTTAAATCGTTTATCTGCATTATCTGTTACAGAACAAGTGTTAATTACGTAAATATCAGCTTGTTTTTCAAAATCAACACGTTCAAAACCTTCATTCTGAAAACTTCTTGCAATTGTTGAGGTTTCAGAAAAATTTAATTTACAACCTAAAGTGTAAAAGGCTACTTTTTTTTGTCCGTTCATTCTTGTACATTTATCGAGTGCAAAAGTACTCAATTAAACGATGATAGCAAAAACAACAAAGCCTCCTTATTATGCGGTAATTTTTACTTCTGAAAGAACTAAAAATAACAATGGATATTCAAAAACCGCTATTAGAATGGAAGAATTAGCTAAAAAAGAAGCTGGTTTTTTAGGAATGGAAGCTGCAAGAAGTGAACTTGGAATTACAGTTTCATATTGGAATAGTTTAGAAGCTATTCAACATTGGAAAGAGAATGTAGCACATTCAGAAGCAAGAGAAAAGGGTAGAAGCGATTGGTATAAAGCTTTTAAAGTTAGAATTTGTAAAGTTGAAAAAGAGTATGGGTTTGAGAAGTAATACGTTGTTGTTGGTTTTTAGTTGTTGGTTTTTAGTTAGTTGTAAAATTGAAACTAAAAAATATAGCGATTCTCAAGTTTTTAGGTATAACGAGCATGCAAATATTGCAACTTTAGACCCTGCATTTGCTAAAGATTTGCGAACCATTTGGGTTACAAATCAGTTATTTAACGGCTTGGTAAAATTAGATGAAAAGTTAGAGGTGCAACCTGATATTGCAACTTCTTGGACAATTTCAGAAGACGGAAAAACATATACATTTAATTTAAGAGAAGATGTAACTTTTCATAAGCATATATTATTTGGAAAAGATTCAACTCGAACAGTTGTGGCTAGTGATTTTGAATATAGTTTTAATAGATTGCAAGATCCAGCAGTTATTTCACCAGGTAAATGGGTTTTGGAGTTTGTAGAAGAGTTTAAAGCATTGAATAATAGTACATTTGTAGTTCAATTAAAACAACCATTTCCTCCATTTTTAAGTTTAATGAGTATGAAATATTGCTCTGTACTTCCAAAAGAAGCTGTTGATTATTTTGGTGATAATTTTAGGTCAAATCCTATTGGTACAGGTCCTTTTCAGTTTAAGCTCTGGATTGAAAATACCAAATTGGTATTTAGAAAAAACCATTACTATTTTGAAAAAGATGAAAACGGAGTTAAGTTACCGTATTTAGAAGCTGTTTCTGTAACGTTTTTACCAGATAAGCAAAGTGAGTTTTTACAATTTATTCAGGGGAATTTAGACTTTATGAGCAGTATTGATGCTTCTTATAAAGATGATTTATTAACTTCAGAGGGAAATTTACAAGAACGACATGCTAATAAAATTGATATGATTTCTGGACCTTATTTAAATACTGAATATTTAGGTATTTATTTAGATGCTGAAGAAACCGAAGTGAGTTCAGTAAAAATTAGAAAAGCTTTAAATTATGGTTTTGATAGAGTAAAAATGATTCGTTATTTACGAAACGGTATTGGAACGCCTGCTGTAAATGGTTTTATTCCAAAGGGTTTGCCTAGTTTTACTAACATGCAAGGATACACATATCAACCTGAAAAAGCAAAAGAGTTAGTACAATCTTATATTAAAGAAACAGGTAATTTAAATCCGTCAATAACAATTAGTACCAATAGTCAGTATTTAGATTTATGTGAGTACATTCAGCGTGAAGTTCAAAAAACAGGATTAGAAGTACATATTCACGTAATGCCTCCTTCAACTTTACGCCAAACAAAAGTACAAGGTAAATTAAGTATTTTTAGAGGAAGTTGGGTTGCAGATTATCCCGATGCAGAGAATTACTTATTTATATTTCATAGTAAAAACTTTTCGCCAAACGGACCTAACTATGTACATTATAGTTCAAAAGAATATGATAATTTGTATGAAAAAGCGATTAAAATTACAGATGCTAAAAAAAGAAGATTGCTATATAACCAAATGGATAGTTTGGTAATGGAATCTGCAGCTGTAATACCTTTATATTATGATGAGGTGGTGCGTTTTACACAAAAAAATATTTCAGGTTTGGGTATTAATCCCATCAACCATTTGGATTTAACTCGTGTAAAAAAAGATGAAGCAATCTAAATAGTAAAATTTTGTCAACCTGAAACAAGTTCAGGTTGACAAGTTTCTAGACTTTTTATAAAGCCTTGTTTTTTAAATGAATAGTTTGAATAGCTCTAGGTGCAATTTGAGTTGCATAAGTATCGGCTTCCAATGCTATTGATATTTCATAAGCTTCATTATTATTGTTATAAACAACAATAACAATTGAGCCATCGGTATTTTTTGCAGCGGTATAAATAAGCCCTTCTGTTTTATCTCCTTTCAATGTTATTCTATGTGCATTTGGACGGATAAACTTACTAAAGTGACTTAATAAATAATAGAGCGGAGTGTAAATAACTTCGTCAGTATTTGGATTGATAAGTACAGGTGCACTATTAAAATTGTTGTAGGGATTTGGTTTACCTTCATTACTTAAAATGCTACACCACTCAACATACCCTTGAGTACCATTATTTAAATCTGTAATTATATCGTAAGCATAAGTTTCAAAAGGTACAAATGTACCAGCATAGTCAGTACTTGCTCTCCAGTATTGACCAATAGGGTCGTTAGCATCAATATCGATACTTGATTCAGAATGAATTATTCCTTTATTTGGCCAATTTTGTTGTAATTTATTTACTTCATCAGCATAGTAATTATTTTCTTTAAGCTTTGAATTTGTATACCAATGAAAAGCAGTTCCCCAAGCATATTTTGAAGCTTCAGGATCATTGTAAGTTGGTTTTACATAATCAATCATAGTTGACTTATTGTGGTCATAAAGTAGTACACGTAATCCGGCATCCAAATCATTAAGGTTAAGATGACCATCTTTTACAAGTTGAGGTCCTAGGTAATCTCTCAAAAAGGTTCTACCTTGTTCAGGAGTAAAACCATTACTATCCCAAGCAGCATCATGATAATGGAGTGGTTCATTCTGTGGTGTCATTCCCCAAAGAGTAATTCCTTTTTCGGCATAAGCACTTACATATTTTGATAAGTATTTAGCCCAAAGTCCGTAATATTTAGGAAGTAAACTTCCGTTAGTCATTTCAGCAGTTTCACCTGATTTCATCCAAGAAGGAGGACTCCAAGCTGAAGCGATAATTTTAAAGTCTGCACCAGGTATACCAGATGCTTCTATAATCATTGGGATTATATCGTAACTAGGTTCTACTAATTCAATACCACGCACTTGATCGTTTTCATCGCCAGTAAATCCTCTTATATCTTCATAAATACTGAAAGTTGAAAGATCTTCATCACCTTCTTCAATGTATGTGTAGTGGTTGTTTGAATAATCACTACTATTAATATGAGTTCGTGTAAGGGTAAATCCAGCACCTTCTGTTGGACTGAACATTTTAGTTAATACTTCTTTACGTAATTCTACTGGGATAGTTGCCAAATTCCATGCTGAAGATTCTGTAAATGAAGCACCGAAACCGATATACTTTTGAAATTCTTCATTAGGAAGCAATTCTAAAGTTACTTTTTTTACTGGTAAAGTGTTGGTTTTAGTTTTTTCATTAGTTATTAATTTTAAGTTATCTCCAGCTTGTGATGTTTGGTAAATATTTGTTGTATAATTTTGATGAGGGCTTTTAGGAGTGCAACCTATAGTTAAAATATAAATAATGAAGGCATATAAAACTGTTGCTTTTATATGGGAATTATTTTCAATTTTTTTAAAACTATTTAATTTCATTGTTTTTATAATGTTGAAAAGTTTGTTAAACGCTATAATTTTTTTATAAAGAACAAATTTAGGAAATAAAATTGCATAGCATTTATAAAAAAGACTGTAATTATTCTCAATTTTTTTATTGAAATGGTTCTATAAAAACGTTAAAAGTGTTGAGCCCATTTGAAGTATTAAACAATTCTTTTGAAAGCATTGCTTTTGCTACGTATGGATAAGCAGTAATTGGCTCTATACATAACATATTATTTACAGGAGTCCACAACATAAAATTTTTAAAACCCGTAGTTTTTATACGTAGATTTAAACCAGTAGCTTTAACTAACAAAATTTCATTAGTATTTAAAACGGGATAAGCAATATCGCCACCTTTTATAATTTCAGGAATAGAAATTTTTTGAGTTTTAGAGGATATTACTTCGTCTAATTCTCCATTTAATTTAAAAGCTGGATGATAACCAAACATAAAAGGCATCTCTTTTTCAGTAGTAATTTCAAACGTAATTTTTAATAATTTATTCGATAATTCTATAATTTTTTTAAATGTAAAACTATACGGCCAAGAAACAAGTCTAACATTAGATTTTTCAGGATATTTTGAATTTTCAATAGCTGTATAGGCAGTATATTTTTTTATAAAAATACAGCTATTTTCAGTTTGATTTTTAAGCGTATAGTTTAACTCTCGTAAAAGTCCATGCTGATCTTGGTTGTAATTTCCTTTTGGAGTTAAAACACTAAAATTATTAGGTTCAGTTGGACCAATAATTGGAAACATTTCCGTGTCAGAATTTCTCCACCCAGGATTTCCTTTTTGATGAATCAATTCTTCATTATTAAAAGCATAGCTAACCAATTCTCCTTTATCAATTTTAACTTTTGAATTTTTGTCTGGGCTAATTAATGTAATTGTATTCATAAAACTTTAAATATTTTTTATATTACAAATATAGAGTATCCTTTTTTTAATTGTTATTTCATTTTTTATTAGAATTTAAAACTGTCTGTAACAGTTGTAAATCTTATTTTTTATGGATGTTATAATTCAATTTATTTTAGAATCATTATAAATTACTATTACCTAAAAAAATCTATGTTACTAAATTTTAGGCTACTATATTTTTTTAGTGGTTTTTTATGTAACATTTGTTCATCATAATGTAACATTTGTTTAATTTTATTTTTGAAATAGTAAGATATTTATACACGTTAAATTTTGATTTAATAGGAGTTAACTATTTTTTTTGTCTTTTTTATTATTAAGACTTTTTACTCTTTTATTAGTCGGAAAATACAAATTTAGAACTCTGGTAGAATAAATTTAAAATGTGTATAAATGTATAGATCAATAGCTATTGTAATCGGGATTATTATTGCTTTGTTGGTGGCAGTAAATGTTTTTCATAGTGATGAACCAGCCAATTTAAAATTGGAAATGTTAAAGCAGGAATATGCATTTAAACCTGTTCCTTCTGTTGATCATCATAAGTTAGCTATTTTACAAGCTCAATTTAAAACTCCTCAAGAAGTAACGGAAACTTGCCTTACTTGTCATACCGAAACTCATAAAGAGATTATGTCTTCATCGCATTGGAATTGGGATAGACTTTCTTACGTTAAAGGTAAAGGTGTTTATACATCTGGTAAAAAAAATGTAATGAACAATTTTTGTCTTGGCTCTAATTCAAATGAAAAGGCTTGTGCTAAATGCCATATTGGGTATGGAATGGGTAGCGACGAATTTGATTTTGCAAATGCTAGAAATGTAGATTGTATGGTTTGCCATGATAATAGTGAAGAATACTTAAAAGGTGCTTCTATGGCAGGATATCCAGATAGATCTGTTAATTTACACAATGTAGCACAAAGTGTAGGTATGCCAACTAAAACAAACTGTGGTTCTTGTCACTTTTTTAGTGGAGGAGGTAATAATGTTAAGCATGGAGATTTAGAAGTAGCTCAACTTTCATGTGATAGAGAGGTTGATGTACACATGGCTTCAAACGGATTGAATATGGAATGTGTTGCTTGCCATACTGCACAAAATCACCAAATAAAAGGAAAACTTTATTCAGTTTCAACAAATAACATAGATCGTTCTAATTGTGCAGATTGCCATACTAGTACTCCACATTTTTCAGATGTGTTAAACCGACATGGCTCAAAAATAGCATGTCAAACATGTCATATTCCTGAATATGCAAAAGTTAATTCAACAAAAATGTCTTGGAAATGGTCTGAAGCAGGAAAATTAAAAGATGGTTTTCCTTACGAAGAAGAAGATTCTTTAGGAAACCATAACTATATGTCTATAAAAGGGGCTTTTGTTTGGGAACGAAATGTAAAGCCAGATTATGTGTGGTTTAACGGTACAGCAGAACAATATAGATTGGGAGATAGTATTACCGAAGTTCCAGTTCAAATGAATACACTTCACGGTTCGTATAACGATAAAAATTCAAAAATAATTCCTGTAAAAATTCATACAGGAGATCAGATTTATGATACAGAATATAATCGTTTAATTCAACCATTATTATATGGTGATGAAAAAGGAGATGGTGCATATTGGAATGACTTTAATTGGGATAAAGCCATAAAAAAGGGAATGGAAATAACAGGTGAGCCTTTTAGTGGAAATTATGACTTTATTGAAACAGAAATGTATTGGCCATTAAATCACATGGTTTCTCCAAAAGATAAATCATTAAGTTGTGTTGATTGTCATACAAGAAATAATGGTCGTTTAGAAAAATTAACAGGTTTTTATTTACCAGGTAGAGATACTAATTCAACGTTAGATTTGATAGGAAAATGGTTGTTAATAATAACGGTTTTAGGTGTAGCTGGTCATGCACTTATTCGTGTAGGTCAAGATTTTATCAATAATAGGTATAAAAAACAAGTTATTGATTATTCTAAAAAAGAATTAAAAGATAGGTTAGATTCATAAAAACAATTTATAGTAAAATTAATATGAGTAAAGTATATATTTATAAGGGATTTGAGCGATTTTGGCATTGGGCACAAGCCTTGCTAATAATGTTTTTAGCAATCACAGGATTTGAGGTACATGGTACTTTTGAAATTTTTGGATTTGAAAAAGCTGTAGAATTTCATAGAACAGCTTCATGGTTACTTATTGGACTTATTATAATTTCTATTTTTTGGCATTTTACCACAGGAGAATGGAGACAATATATTCCAACAACAAAAAAATTGAAAGAACAAATTATGTACTATTTAGTAGGTATTTTTAAAGGTGAACATCATCCAACAGCAAAAACTCAACTTCGAAAATTAAATCCTTTGCAGCGTATTGTTTATTTGGCTTTTAAATTAGTACTTATTCCAATGACTTTAATTTCTGGAATATTATACATGTTATATAAAACATTTGATGAGAATAACATGGTAGTTGTTGAAGACTACCCTTTAGAAAGTATTGCTTTTTGGCATACTTTGGGTGCAATTTTATTAATTGTATTTTTAATAATACATGTATATATGACTACTACAGGAGAAACTCCAACATCAAATATTAATGCAATGATTACTGGATATGAAGATTTAGATGATGAAGAAGAATCTGATGAACAACACAAAGAAGTAAACGAGAAAACAAACAATATAAAAAAGTAAATAAATGAAATCGATAGCATACATGAATCCATATTTGGCAGGCTTTATACTAGGATTAGTTTTACTGGGAACTATTTATGTAACAGGTAGAGGACTTGGAGCAAGTGGAGCTGTAAAAAGTGTTGCATTAAGTACAATTGCTGAAGTAGCACCTGATCACACAGCAAATACAAGTTATTTAAAAGAATATTCAGAAACCCATGATGGACCTTTAAAAGATTGGCTTGTTTGGGAAGTAATAGGAGTTATTATAGGAGCTTTCTTTTCTGGAGTTTTAGCAAAACGTGTAGGTTTACAAATAGAGCATGGACCTAAAATTAATAATAGCTTGCGTATTGGTACTGCTATACTTGGAGGCTTATTATTTGGTTTAGGCTCTCAATTAGGACGAGGTTGTACTAGTGGTTCAGCTTTAAGTGGAATGGCAGTTATGTCGTTTGGAGGTATCATTACAATGTTGGCCATATTTGGGTCGGCGTATGCATTTGCATATTTTTTTAGAAATCTTTGGTTAAAATAATATAGATATGGGACCATTAGTACCTTTTATTTTTAGTAACGAATTTAGTCTTGTTGTAGCACTTATATCCGGAATTGGTTTTGGGTTTGCATTGGAACAAGCAGGTTTTTCATCTACAAAAAAATTAGTGGGTTTATTTTACGGATACGACTTTACAGTTCTTAAAGTATTTTTTACAGCTGGAGTTTCCGCTATGATTGGTGTGTTATTATTAGCACATTTTGGATTTCTTGATATTAGTTTAATATATGTAAACCCTACTTTTTTATGGGCAGCACTAGTTGGTGGAGCCATTATGGGATTAGGCTTTGTTATAGGAGGCTTTTGTCCTGGAACAAGTATTTGTGCAGCATCTATTGGAAAAATAGATGGTTTAGCATTTGTTTTTGGTTCAGCACTTGGAGTTATAATATTTGCTGAAGCATATCCATTTTTTAAAGATATTTATTTAGCTGAAAATTGGGGACCTGTACTAATTAACGAACAACTTGGAATGTCTAAATTAACCTTTGCTTTTGTGCTTACTGCAATTGCTTTTATTGCTTTTTATTTGACACATAAAATTGAAAATAAGGTTAATAATCGTCAATTTAACTTTTCTAAAAAGAAATTAATTGTATATGGTTCTGGTATTTCGTTAGCATTTATATTATTGATATTAATTTCAATAACACCTTCAAAAAATGAAATGATTGCTAAAAGAATACAAGATCCTGAAATACAGCAAAAAACTATTTTTAATGAAATTGATTCAGATGCTCTTGCATTTGAGATAGCTAACAATTATTATAAAATTAATGTAATAGATGTTCGAACACCTGAAGCATACAAAGCATACCATTTACCAATGGCAATTAATATTCCGTTTAAAGATCTTGGAAAAAGAGAATGGCATAAAATATTTACACAAAATTTAAAAACAAATTATTTTTATGCTGATGAAGAAAGTTTAGTAAAATCTACTTATTTGTGGGCAGAGTATTTAGGTAAATCTGATAATTATATTTTAACAGATAATTCTGATAAATTTAAACAGCAATTTTCAACAAATATAAAAATGCCAAATGGAGATTCTAAACATGAATTAGATATTTATAAGTACCGTAAAGGATTAACTGATAAAATGGAAGTTTTAACTGAAGCACTTAAAAATTTATCTGCTCCAATAAAAGTAAAAGTAGTTAAAATTAAAGGAGGTTGTAGCTAGATTTGTTTAGTATAAATTTTAGATAAAAAAACAGGAAAGCTATTTAGTATAACTTTCCTGTTTTTTTTTATTCGATATAACTGAATTGCATACTCAATTCAATAGGAATAAGATTATTTATTATTTTCAACTATATATTCAGTCATTTTTTTTATTAGATGAACTCTATCGTAACCGCGTACATTGTGTTCGTGCATTGGGTAAGTGAAAAAGTCTATTTGTACTTTGTTAGTCACGGCTTCTTTTAGTAAATCCATACTGTGTTGAGGTACAACAACAGGATCTATACTTCCGTGAATAATAAGCATTTTTCCATCTAAATTTTTAATATAGTTAGCAACCCTAGCTTTTTTATAACCTTCAGGGTTTTCTTGTGGCGTATCCATATAGCGTTCGCCATACATTACTTCATAATATTTCCAATCAATAACAGGTCCACCTGCAACAGCTGTTGTAAAAACTCCAGGATTTCGCAGCATTAAACTTGTAGTCATAAAACCACCATAACTCCAACCGTTCACAGCAATTCTATCACTATCAACATAGTTTAACGATTTTAAATATTCAATTCCTTTTAATTGATCACTAATTTCTGCATTACCAACATTTCTATGTATTACGCTTTCAAATTTAAAACCTCTGTTGGCAGAACCTCTATTGTCTAATGTAAATACAATATAGTTTTCTAACGTTGCAAAAGCTGGCATCCATAAACTAGAACCACCAAGCCATGAATTTGTATTCATTTGCGCGTGTGGTCCACCATAAACATATACTAAAACAGGATATTTTTTTGAAGTATCAAAATTGGCTGGTTTGGTAATTTTACCATATAAATCGGTTCCATCATCAGCTTTAAGAGTTAAAAATTCGGTAGTTCCTATTTTGTAATCTTTTAAAGGGTTTTCTTCTGAAAGAATTTGTTTAGATTTTAGCGTTTTTGTTGAAACTATATCAATATTAGTAGGTATTGATAAGCTAGAATAAGAATCTATTAAATATGTTCCGTTAGTATTTAATTGTGTTCTATGTGTACCAACCTCATTAGTTAATTTTGTGTATTTCTCATTTTTTAAATCTACTTTAAACGTGTGTTTTTCTCTAGCGTCTTCTCCAGTTCCTGAAATAAACACATTTCTTCCTTTTTTATCGAAGCCTAAAATATCTTGAACAACCCAATTGAATTTTGTTACTTGTTTTTTAAGTTCACCTTCAACGGTATATAAGTACAAGTTCATAAAACCATCACGCTCACTAAACCATAAAAATTCAGTTTCAGAATTTGGTAAAAAAACGGCATCGTGCTCTGGTTCTGTCCATTTATCGCTAGTTTCTTCAAATAAGGTATTTACTTTTTTTCCTGTTAAAATATCATATCTATTATACCATACATGGTTTTGACCACGGTTTACTTCAGCAACTAACACATATTTTTCGTCTGGTGTCCAAGTTAAATTTGTAAGGTAATGTTCATCTGAAGTATCAATATCTAAATATATAGTTTTACTATTTTTAAGGTTGTAGATACCAATTTTGGCTTTTTCACTTCCTTGTCCAGCCATTGGATATTTTATATTTTTTAATGAAGCAGGATAGGTTGTAATGTCAACTAAAGGATAATCTGTTACGTTGCTTTCATCTTTTTGATAAAAAGCTAAATAATTACCTTCTGGACTCCAAAATATTCCTTTGTAAATACCAAATTCACTTCGGTGAATAGTTTGACCAGAAACTATATTTTTATCTTCAATTGTTGTTACGGCTATTTTAGAATTATTAGTTGTAGCAATAAATAAATTATTGTTAATAGTGTAAGCAACGGCTTTAGCTTTTTTGCTAAACTCTTGATTTTGAGCTTCTGAATCCCAATTAATAGTAAAACTTTTTTGGTTTTGAACAGTGTTAAATACTTCAATACCATTTCTAGTATTAAATGTAATATCAGCTAATGAAATTGAAGCTAATCGTGGAAAACGTTTTAAATCTGGGTAGGTTTTTTGTAATGTTTCTAATGTAAGTTTTTTGTATTCTTCGTTAGTTTCAGCTGCAAAAAAAACTAAATCATTGTTTTTTTGATATACATAGGTGTCAGAATCTTTTACCCATTTTAAGTTTTGCAATCCCATAGGATATAAACCTTTGTAATATCCTAAAACAGCATCGTCAATAGTTAAGGTTTTTTCTTGAGAAAAGCTGATAAAAAAAGTACAGAAAAGTGCAAGCGCAATTAATTTTTTCATAAAATAAAATAGTTTTGTGTAATAAAACAAAGTTATAGAATAATGATTTAAAAAATGATAGAATATTAAGGTTTTACAACGTTATTCTTGCCATTATTGGATAGTGGTCGCTATATTTAACCTTATACGTTTTAAAATTGTTAATTTCTATGCGTTCATCGGGTAAAATAAAATCTATTCTAAAAGGAAAAGCGAGGTCGTAGGTTTTTCCAAAACCAGCTCCAGCTTCTTGAAAAGCATCGTTTTTTCCTTCTATTAATTCATTATAAGCCCAAGAGAATGCAGTGTTGTTGAAGTCTCCACAAATTATTGTTTTATAATGTATTTTAGATTGATGCTGTTTTATTAATTCAACTTGGTTTGCTTGAATTTTAAAAGCGTTTTCTACACGTTTACGTACTTTTTCAGTATTTTCTTGACTTATTTCTTCTTCTTTAAGGTTTATTTGAAGTGATTGTAAATGAATATTGTAAACTCTAACAGTATCTTTATCTTTCAAAATATCGACAAAAATAGCATTGTTGTTTGTTGAGTTAGAAAAGTTCAAAGATCCTTTATTTATTATTTTATAATTGGAAAAAATTGCTTGTCCAAATAAACTTTTTTTATTTTTTGAAAATGTGTGTTTGTATGTAAACTTTAAAGCTGAATTTTGATCGTTAGAGTATTCTTGTAAGCATAAAATATCCGGTTGTTTGTCAGTAATAAATTCAACTATTTTTTTATCAATATTATCTTCATTTATGTTTTTATATTTATTAAACATTCTAACATTGTAGCTCAACACTTTAGTATCTGACGTTAATAAAACTTTTTTTTCGTTAAAAGTATAAAGTTTAGAAACGTATTGAAATCCAATAGCTAAAACAAAAACTGAAAGTATAAATTGTTTTTTTAGTTTTAATAACCAATAAATGGCAAAAAGTATATTGATAATTATTAAAAAAGGAATAGTTAAACTTATAGTTGCTATTATGTGATAACTATTAGGCGAAATAAAATAACTTAAATAGGAGAGTAGCAGTAATGTTGCCAAAATTGAATTGACAAAAAACATAAATTTATCTAGTAGGGATAAGTTTTTCATATTATTTTTTTCCTGCTCTAAACAAGTAATCTTTTTCTTCTTTGGTTAAAGCGTTGTATCCAGATTTGCTTATTTTATCTAAAATATCGTCAATTTTACGTTGTTTTGTTTTGGAAACGTCGTTTGCAGTTCTTCTTTTAGATTTATAAACTGTTTTTAAATTAGATGTTTTTTTAGGTTTAAATAGATTGGAAAAATAGTCGATTATAGTTTCAAACCATTTGCCAATATCATTTCCAGCACTTAATTGTTTAGCATACACAAAGCCAAAAGCTGCACCTGCTATATGTGCAATTGCACCTCCATTTTCTACGTTGGCTAATTGTAAAATACTTAAACCAATCCAAATAACTGCTAAAACCCATAATTCTACACTACCTATAAAACGGAGTTGTATAGCGTATCTAGGTATTTTAGTTGCGATACCTATAAAAATGGTACTAACAGCCGCAGAAGCACCAATTAAAGGACTTCCAGTTTTATTTGTTATATAATAATTTAGTAAAAAAGCAATGGCTCCAACTATAATACCTAAAAAGTAAAAGTTTAAAAATTGTTTTTTGGTATGAAAATTTAAAAATAAGTTTCCTAAATAATATAAAACTAGTAAGTTAGATAAAATATGCCAAATACTTAAATGAAGAAAGCCATACGTAATTAAGGTCCATGGTTTTGTAATAAATTCATCAAATGAAGCTGGTAGTCCAAACCAATTAATAATAAAACCTTTAAACAGATTTGTAATTAAAAGCATAAGCACATTTATATAGATGATTTTTTCAACTATATTGGCTTTGTAATAGGCTTGTTTTATTTCGTTTAATATATTCATTCTAATCCCAACGTCTAAATTGATGTTGTTTCCAGTAATATGCAATTAAAAATCCAATTAGTGCGCCACCAACGTGAGCAAAATGTGCTACACCACCTCCAAATAATGAAAAACCTGTGACACCTGAAAATAAATCTAGTAAAATTAATCCAGGTATAAAATACTTGGCTGCTACTGGAACAGGGAAAAATATCAATCCTAATTTAGCATTAGGAAACGTCATTCCAAAGGCAACTAAAACACCATAAACAGCTCCTGATGCACCAACGGCAGATGTGTTATATATTTCGTTCGCTTTTTGTAGTGTTTCGTTTTCATATTGAACAGTAGCATTCATTAACGAATAAATTTCTTCAGAGGAAGCTCCTAATTTTATAAGTTCATTAAAAGCAGAATTAAATTGAAAATAATTTACTAATGTATAAATAATTCCTGCTCCTAAACCTGCAGAAAAGTAGAAGAATAAAAACTTATTTCTTCCCCACATTTGTTCTAAAGGTGTACCAAAAGCCCATAATGCATACATATTAAATAGTATGTGCATAAATGAAAATTGGCTGTGCATAAACATATGTGTAATAAATTGCCACAATCCAAATTCTGGGTTTTTAGGGAAATGCAGTGCAAATAAATTTTGCAAATCAAAATCCAATAATTTTGGAGCAATAAATAACAATACATTTATAATAATAAGATGCTTAATAGCCTCTGTAAGTTTGTTCATCATAGGTTTAACAATTTAATTGTTAAAATTTTTATCAATTTCTTCTAAAGCAATAGTAACAAATGTTTTTTTACCAAACGGTGATACATCGGGTTGTTTGCATAAAAATAACTTATTTACAATTTCTTCTTGTTCTTTTGCATCTAATTTTGTGCCAGTTTTTATAGCTAAACTTTTTGCTAAACTTTTTGCCATTATGTCTAGTTGGCTAAAACTAGTGTCAGGAATGTCGTTTTTTATATCATCTAATAATTGTTCAATTATTATGGTAGTTTGACTTTCAGTAATACTTACTGGAATTCCTGTAACTACAATGTTTTCATTAGAAAAAGTACCAAATAAAAAACCAATATTTTCTAAATCTTCCTTAATTTCTACAATTAAATTAAGATCTGTTTTACTAAACGAAATTTCTTGAGGAAATAGTAATTGCTGACTTGCGGCATCTCTAACGGTACAGTTTTCTAAAAATTCTTCATATAAAATACGTTGATGTGCTAAATTTTGATGAATATATACAACACCAGATTTTATACTACTAACAATATATTTTTTATGAACTTGATATGTTTTAGCGGCTGATTTCTCTTCTGAAAATAATGAAGAATTTACAGCTTCAGATTCAACTTCAATATTTTCAACATTAATACCCGTATATAAACTTTCCCAATTTGAAGTTTCTCGTTTAAACGGGAAATTAATACTTTTTTGTTCTTCTTTTTTAAAAGGATTAAACGATGGGTCTACTGTTACTTTTGGGGTAGAAGGTGATGATTTATGTTTAAAATTATATGGAGTATCTAAACTTGCATCTCTGTTAAAATCTAGTACAGGAGCAACGTTGTATTGTCCTAAACTATGCTTTATAGTTGATCGCAGTATAGCATATAATGTTTTTTCATCATCAAATTTAATTTCTGTTTTTGTTGGATGAATATTTATATCAATACTATTTGCGGGTACTTCTAAAAATAAAAAATAGGAAGGGTGAAAACCATTCGAAATTAATCCATCAAAAGCACTTGATACAGCATGATTTAAATAGGCGTTTTTTATAAATCTATTATTTACAAAAAAGAATTGTTCACCACGTTTTTTCTTTGCAAATTCTGGTTTAGCAACAAATCCTGAAATTTTTACAACATCAGTATTTTCTGTTATAGGAACCAGTTTTTCGTTGGTTTTTTTACCTAAAATAGCAACTATACGTTGACGTAAATTACCGGCAGTTAAATTATAAACTTCACTATCATTATGGTGAAATGAAAAAGCAATTGAAGGATGCGCTAATGAAACTCTCTGAAATTCATTAATAATATGTCTAGTTTCAACAGTGCTCGATTTTAAAAAATTTCTTCGAGCAGGAATATTATAAAATAAGTTTTTTACAGCTACTGAAGTTCCTATGTTTGCAGCAATATTTTCTTGAGAAACAATTTGTGAACCTTGAATTTTTATAAAAGTACCTAATTGATTTTTTTCTTGTTTTGTTTTTAAATCTACATGTGCAATAGCGGCAATAGAAGCCAATGCTTCGCCACGAAAACCTTTGGTGTGTAAATTAAATAAATCTTCAGCTTTTTGAATTTTAGAAGTAGCATGGCGTTCAAAACTTAAACGAGCATCGGTAACACTCATTCCTTTTCCATTATCTATAACCTGTACTAATGTTTTTCCAGCATCTATAACAATTAATTTAATAGTATCTGCTCCAGCATCAATAGCATTTTCAAGTAATTCTTTAACAACCGATGCTGGTCTTTGAACTACTTCTCCTGCTGCAATTTGATTTGCAACATGATCTGGTAAAAGCTGAATGATATCTGGCATTAAAAAGGTTTCGTGAAAATGGATAAATCAAAATCGATAATAAGTAGAAAAACTAAAACTAAAATAGCTATAATAATTAAAATTGTTTTGTTAAAACCATAATTTTCAGATGTTTTCATTTCATCTAAAGCAGTATTGATTTTTCCTTTTAAATTTTTTTTAGGACCTATGGTAGTTCTGTGTTCGTCAAATCTATTTTTAATTTCATAAGGATTTCCTTCACCTTTGAAATATCTAGGTTTGTAATCGAATTTTTTATTTTTCCGTCTTGTTAAAATTCCCATAATAGTCAAATATACTTAAAAAATAAGATATTCTAATGCGATTAAAAATGTAAAAAAAAGTTAAAGTTTTTTATAAAGAAGACTTTACAAGGTCTGCCATTTTAATTGCAGCAATAGCACATTCAACACCTTTATTACCATGTTTGCCTCCAGAGCGCGCAATAGATTGTTCCATGTTATTATCTGTTAATACACAGTATATTACTGGAACTTTGTACTGAATGTTTAAATCTTTTATACCTTGAGTTACTCCATCGCAAACAAAATCAAAATGTTTTGTTTCGCCTTGAATTACACTTCCAATAGCAATTATAGCGTCTACTTTTTGTGTTTCAAGCATTTGTTTACAGCCAAAAATTAATTCAAAACTGCCAGGAACGTCCCATTTTATAATGTTTTTTTCTAAAACACCATTTTCTAAAAAAGCTTCAAAAGCTCCTTTAAATAAGTTATCTGTAATGTTTGGATTCCATTCAGAAACAACAATCCCAAATCGAAAATTTTTCGCATTTGGGATTGTCGCTTTATCGTAATATGATAGGTCAGTTGTAGCCATACAACTATTTATTGTTTTGCAAATTTTGCTTTATTGATGTAGATATCAATTTTTTGAGCTTCTGTAGCATTTGGATAATCTGTTTGAATTCTTTCAAATAAATCTAGTGCTTTTCCATAGTTACCTAAATCCATTGCAGTATTACCTGCTTTAAATAAGTATAATGGAGTAGAAAAATTGTTATCTCTTAAATTAGCAGCTTTTAAATAATAATCTAAAGCGTCTTCTGGTTGATTTAAATCAGCAAAAGCATCTCCAATAGCACCTTTAGCAGTTGGGCCTAATAATTCATCTTCAGAAGAGAATTTTTCTAAATGAGAGATAGCTTCTTCATAGTTTTTCATTTTTAAATATGAAATACCAGCATAATAATTTGCTAAATTTCCGGCAGAAGTTCCACTGTATTCACTTGCTATATCAACAAAACCGTATTTTCCGTCAGTTCCATTTAAACCTAATGTAAATAAAGAATCTACAGCAACACTACTAGACATTGCTTGGTTAAAGTAAGTTTTTGGAAAAGCTAATTCATTTGCAGCTTCTTTTTCACTAGGTTCCTTAACATATTTAGTATATGCCATATAACCTAAAATTGCAGCTACTATTAGTCCTAAAACAACAAAAATTGCGTTTTGGTGTTTTATTACCCATTGTTCCGATTTTGAAGCAGTTTCATCTAAAGTGTTAAAAACTTCAGCAGTAGTTGATTGTGATTCAGCTGATTGCTGTTGGTTTTTCTTTACTTTACTTCCAGTCTTTTTATACGTTGCCATTAATTGTAAAATTTGTAGGCGCAAAAATAGCCTTTTTAATTGAAATGTAAAAATACAAAAGGGTCTAAATTCTCAATTATTTTCAATAATTTTAGCGATTCAAAAAATATAAATGCATTTACAGAAATTAAGTTTACTAAATTTTAAAAATTTTGAAACCCAAAACTTTTGTTTTCAAGAGAAAATAAATTGTTTTGTGGGTAACAATGGTGTTGGAAAAACAAATGTATTAGATGCAATATATTACTTGTCTTTTGCTAAAAGTTACTTCAATCCAGTTGCTTCTCAAAATATTAAGCATAATGAAGATTTTTTTGTAGTTGAAGGTGAGTATAAAATGCCAGAGAAAACTGAAACTGTTGTTTGTAGTTTAAAGCGAGGAAGTAAAAAGGTGTTAAAACGAAATGGCAAAGTGTATGAAAAGTTTTCTGAACACATTGGTTATTTTCCGTTAGTAATTATTTCTCCAGCGGATAGAGATTTAATTGTTGAGGGTAGTGATGTAAGACGAAAATTTATTGATAGCGTTATTTCTCAAAGTGATAAATCCTATTTACAATATTTATTAAATTACAATAAAGTATTAGCGCAACGTAATTCATTATTAAAATATTTTGCAGCTAATAGAACTTTTGATGCTATTAATTTAAAAGTTTATAATGAGCAGCTAAATACGTATGGTTCAGAAATTTTTAAAAGAAGAAATTTATTTTTAGAAGCATTTATACCTATTTTTGAAAAGCGTTATCAAGTAATATCTAATAATAACGAGAAAGTTAATTTAGCCTATAAATCTCAATTATTAAATACAGATATGCTATCTTTATTTGAGCAAAGTTTAGAGAGAGATAGAATGTTGCAATACACCAGTGTTGGTGTGCATAAAGATGATTTACAGTTTGAAATTGATGGTTACCCTATTAAAAAATTTGGTTCGCAAGGTCAGCAAAAATCATTTTTAATCGCGTTGAAACTTGCTCAATTCGATTTTATAAAAAAACAAGCAAATGTAAAACCAATTTTATTGCTTGATGATATTTTTGATAAGTTAGACGATACTAGAGTGGCGCAAATAATTCATTTAGTAAATAATAATGAATTTGGACAACTTTTTATAAGTGATACACATAAAGAACGTACAGAAGAAGTAGTTAAAGCTACCAATAAACCCTATAAAATTTTTGAACTGTAATGGCAAAACGCTTAAATGAATTTCAGTCTATTGAAGAGCTGATGAAAAATGTAATTGTAGAAAATAAGCTTACCAAAGGTTTAAATCAACTTTCGGTAAAAGAAGCTTGGGTGAAATTAATGGGGCAAGGAGTAGAATCGTACACAAAGCATATTGAATTAAAAGGAAAAACACTTTTGGTAAATTTAACTTCATCTGTTTTACGTGAAGAATTAAGCTACGGAAAAGAAAAAATTGTTAAAATGATGAATGAAGAATTGGGAGAAGAGCTAATATCAAAAATAATATTGAGCTAAAAAAATCCGTTTAAAAAACGGATTTTTTATAAATGTATTTTTTAAATTTTTTAAAAGAAATTACCAGAAAACACTTCTCTTCCAGAAAAATGGAAAGCGCTTTCAATTTCGGAATTTTCATTGCTGTCAGAACCATGAATGGCATTGTTACCAATAGATTCAGCATATAATTTTCGAATAGTTCCTTCTGCAGCTTCAGCAGGATCAGTAGCGCCAATTAAAACTCTAAAATCTTCAACTGCATTGTCTTTTTCTAAAATAGCAGCTACAATTGGACCGCAAGTCATATAATCAACTAACTCTCCAAAAAATGGACGCTCTTTATGAATTTTGTAAAATTCTTCAGCACCAGCTCTAGTTAATCTAGTCATTTTCATTGCTACAATTTTAAAGCCTGCAGCATTTATTTTTTTTAAAATAGCACCAATGTAACCTTTGTCAACAGCATCTGGTTTAAGCATGGTGAACGTTCTGTTTGTAGTCATAATTATATTTAATTAAGGTGAACAAATATAGTATTCTTCTGTAATATACAATGTTACTTCATATATTTTTGTGTGTAAGTGCGGTATAATACATTTTTTTCTCCTCTAATTTCCATAGTAATTTTAGAATTAATTAAATCAAATTTTAAAATACCAAAGCTTTTTTTAGCTATTACATCAACAATTCTATACGGATTTTCTTCTCCACTATAACTAGTGTATGAATGTGTCATTCCACTCGATGTAAAATCTATTAATGGATATTTTAAGCCTTCTATATTTTTTGACGAAATTTCAGAAATATGTCTGTCTCCAGATAAAATTAGTGCATTTTTTGTATTAGTTTCAACTAAAAGTCTCTCTAATTTTTCAACCTCATTAGGCATATTTCCCCATGTTTCAAAACCATGTTTATTAGATAAAAACTGAATGCTACTCATTATAACAGTATAATCTGATTTTGAGTTGTGAAGTTGATCTTTTAACCAATTCCATTGCGTTTCACCTAGCATTGAGTTGTTACTATTTAAGTTAGGTTTGTAACGTTTTTTAGAGTTATTATCAGCAGTTAATTCAGTTCTAAAATAACGTGTATCTAAAACAATTACTTTAATTATTGATGTATTAACTGCAAAATCTTTTGCAAAATAAACACCTTCTTGTTTTCTTCTTGGACTATTTTGAGGAACATCTAAAAAATCCAAATAAAGCTGTTGAGATTCTTTTTTATATTTATAGTCTCTACCACCATCATTTTTACCAAAATCGTGGTCGTCCCAAGTTCCTAAAACTTCAACATTTTTAATAAAATTAGAGTAATGTTTATTGTTTTTTTGAAGCTGATAGTTGTTTTTTAAATAGGTCATATCTTCTGTGTCAGAATAAATAATATCACCACCCCAAATCCAAATATTTGGATTGTTTTTAGAAATTTCTTTCCATAAATTATTTTGAAGATTTTGATTGTTACAAGAGCCAAATGCAATAGTAAAACCTGAATTTTTTATAGGATTAGACGCATTTTTTTCTTCCACTGGTTTTGGTTTACATAGTATAAACAAGAAAAAAACAGGAAGTATTTTTAGAATAAATTTCATGCTAACTATTTTAAGTCATCTTTAACAAATATAGAGAATCAAAGCTAATAATATACATTATTATATTGTATATTCGCAGCATATGAATAAAAATGATATTAAAGAAATTAAGGAACTGCTTTTAGAGCATAAAAACATTGTAATTGTTCCTCATAGAAACCCTGATGGAGATGCTATAGGTGCCTCGTTGGCTTTATATCATTATTTAAATGATAAAGGTCATACTGCAACTGTTGTAGCTCCTAATGATTATCCAAATTTTTTGAAATGGTTACCAAATTCAAAAAACACCATTAAATTTGATATGCAAAACAGGCAATCAAAAGAAGCTCTTGATGTTGCAGATATTGTGTTTTTATTAGATTTTAATGCGTTGCATAGAGTAGGTGATGATATGCAAAATACTTTAGAACAATATGTTGGAACTTTTATTATGATTGACCATCATCAAGAACCCGATACTATTGCAAAATATTTGTATTCAGATACTTCTATATGTTCAACATGCCAAATGGTATATCAATTTTTTGAAATGTTGGAAGATGTAGATGCAATTACTCCAGAAATAGCTACGTGCTTATATACAGGTATAATGACTGATACTGGTTCGTTTAAGTTTTCTTCAACAACAAGTAAAACACATAGAGTTATTGCCAATTTAATTGATAAAGGAGCAAAAAACGATAGAATTCACAATAATGTATACGACACTAATTCTTATGGAAGGCTTCAATTATTAGGAAGAGCCTTAAGTAATATGGTGGTAATAGAGAAATTAAAAACAGCATATATTACTTTAAGTCAGAGCGATTTAGATGAGTTTAATTACCAAAAAGGCGATACAGAAGGTGTTGTAAATTATGCTCTTTCTGTTGAAGGTGTAGTTTTTGCTGCTATTTTTATTGAAGATGTAGATCAGCAAATAATAAAAATCTCATTACGTTCTAAAGGAAAATTTTCAGTAAACAAATTTTCACGAGCACATTTTAATGGTGGTGGACATGATAATGCAGCTGGCGGAAGAGAAACAATTTCATTAGATTCAACAGTTTCTAAATTTTTAAGTATTTTACCAGATTATAAAAAAGATTTATTGTACTCGTATGAAGGTTAAAATTCTTTTCATATTCATTATATTAATAACAGTTTCTTGTTTAAATCCAGTTCCAAGAAAACCAATAACAAGAAAAACGTCCTCTTTTATTGAAGAATCAGTTGCATTCAATAAAAAAATGAATGCTAAAGAAGAGTCCGAAATAAAAAGAGTAATAGCATTAGATTCTATTTATACCTATAAAACATCTTCAAAAGGCTTTTGGTATACGTATACAAAAAAAAGTGAAACTGTTTATACACCTAAATTTGGTGATGAACTGAAGTTTACATACCAAATTGAAGACTTGTATAACAACATAATTTATAGTTTTAACGAAGTTGGGGAAAAAAGTTATGTTGTAGATCAACAAGAAATTGTTGAAGGTTTGCGCAATGCATTAAAACTAATGAAAGAAAACGAAGAGATAACTTTTTTATTTCCATCGCATAGAATGTATGGATATACTGGAGACGAAAATAAAATTGGTAGTAGCCAATCATTAAAAGTAAAAGTTCAATTAATTAAAATAAATAAAAAAAATGAAAGTAATTAAGTATGTTTTAGCAAGTTTAATTGTTTTAGCAACATTAGCATCTTGTAATAACGGAAGAGTCACTAAAAAATCGTTAGAAACTGAAATAGATTCAGCTAGTTACGCATTAGGTTTAAATGCTGGAATACAGTTAAAGCAAAATTTTGATGAAATGGATGTTAATTTATTTTTTCAAGGATTTGAAAATGGTGTTGATTCTACAGCTTTTTTAATGGAATCTAAAGATGTTAAAGTCTTTTTAAATAAATTTTTCAGAAATCTTCAAGCTAAAAAACAAGAACAACAACGTGCTGAAGCTTTAAAAAAGGTTGAAGTTGAATTTGCAGATGTAAAAGTAGCGAGTATTAATTTTTTAGACGAAAATAAAACTAAAGAAGGTGTAAAAACTACCGATAGTGGTTTACAATATATTGTTTTAAAAGAAGGTGTAGGCAATAGTCCTGTTGCTGCCGATAAAGTGAAAGTGCATTACCACGGTACATTAATTGATGGTACAGTTTTCGATAGTTCAGTTGATAAAGGAGAACCTGCAACATTTGGTGTTAGTAGAGTAATAAAAGGATGGACTGAAGGTTTGCAGTTAATGAATGTAGGGGCAAAATATAGATTTTTTATTCCTCAAGAATTAGCGTATGGTGCTTTTCCTAGAAAAGGTGGTAAAATTAGACCTTTTGATGCTTTAATTTTTGATGTTGAAATGTTAGAAATTATTGAAGCAAAGCCTAAATCAAAAAACTAAATAATGAAATTTGTTAAATACTTTATTGTATTTTTAGTAGTAGCTTCTTCTTGTAAGCCTACAGAATATACACATTTAGAAGATGGTATGTATGCGAATATGCATACAAATAAAGGAGATATTTTACTTAAACTTGAATTTGATAAAACACCAATAACAGTTGCAAATTTTGTTTCTTTAGCAGAAGGTACAAATGATTTTGTTGTAGATTCATTAAAAGGAAAACAATACTATAATGGTTTAAAGTTTCATAGAGTTATACCAGATTTTATGATTCAAGGTGGAGATCCTACAGGAACAGGATCTGGTAGTCCAGGATATAAGTTTGAAGATGAATTTCCAAAAGATGAAAAAGGAGATTTATTACTTAAACATAATAAACCAGGAATTTTATCAATGGCTAATTCTGGTCCAACTACTAACGGAAGTCAATTTTTTATTACACATAAAGAAACTCCGTGGTTAGATGGTAAACATACTGTATTTGGTGAAGTAATTGAAGGTCAACAAGTAGTGGATTCTATTGTGAAAGACGATTTTATAAAAGAAGTTGAGATTGTAAAAATTGGTAAAGCTGCACGAAAGTTTAAAGCTGGTAAACAATTTAACTCTTATTTTAAAAACCTTGAAGTAAAAGAAAAAGCGAAAAAGGAAAGAATGAGTAAGATTTTAGCTAAAACCAAACAAATGTTTGATGAAAATGCTAAAAATGCTATAGAATTACCTTCAGGCTTAAAATATGTAATTACAGAAACTAAAAACGGAACTCAACCAAAAACCGGAGCAGATGTAAAAGTTGCATGTGCTGGATACTTTACCGATGGAAATTTATTTTGGACTACTTGGAAAGAGTTGGCTGAAACTTACGAAATGTATGATCACCGTCAAGACTCTCAAGGTGGTTACGCACCAATTCCAACTGTTTATAGTAATGAAGCTCGATTAATACCTGGTTTTAGAGAAGGTTTACAACAATTAAAGTATGGAGATAAAGCTTTATTGTTTATTCCATCTCATTTAGGTTATGGAGCAACTGGAGCAGGTGGTGTTATACCTCCAGATACCGATTTAGTTTTTGAAATTCAACTTATTGAAGAATTATAACACTAATATAAATTAGAATTTAATGTTAGAATCTATTCTAAATAAAGATATTGAATTACTAATTTATTTAAATAATTTAGGAACTATACAATGGGATAGCTTTTGGATGTTTGTTACAAACAAATTCAGTGCTATTCCATTATATGTTCTATTACTTTTTTTTACATACAAAACACTCGGCTTAAAAAAAACCATTGCAGTTGTTTTGTGTATTGCTATTTTAATAGCCGTTTCAGACCAAACAAGCCAATTGTTTAAATATGGATTTAAACGATTAAGACCTTGTCATAATGCTGAAATTAAAGGATTAATTAGACTTGTTAAAGAAAGCTGTGGAGGAAAATATTCCTACTTTTCTGCTCATGCAGCTAACTCAATGGCAATTGCCATATTTTTTGGAAAATTATTAAAAAGTAAGTTTAAATTAATTGCACCTCTTTTACTTATTTGGGCTTTACTAGTAGGGTATAGCAGAATTTATATTGGTGTTCACTTTCCGTTAGATGTATTAACAGGATTTTTATTTGGAATACTTTATGCATCCATTTTTTATTATTTAGTAAAGCTTTTATTTAAAAAAATAAAGAGTTAGTAAATTTCTTTTTTGTTAAAAGGATTTAAAAATATTAAAAGGAATATTACAGCAAAAGAAAGCTCGTAAATTTCCCATTTTCTATTTGAGTCCATAAAAATTAATAATGAAGTTCCTACTAAAAAAGCAATAGTATGGTGCCATTTTACAATTGGAACTGCAAACATGGTAGCTAGATTTTTTATCCAATTAACTTTTCTATATAAAAAAGGAGTTATAATAAGGTATAAAACAAGTATTAATGTTAGTAATTGACTAAAAATAACCTTGTTTACTTTTTTGCCTTCAACTACTAAATTGTGTAAGTTGGTTTCACCTTGCGCATTGTTTTCAATAAAATATTCAGAAGATTCGACATTAAAAATACGTTGTCCCCAAGAAATTTCTTCACCAGCTCCAAAAAGAAATACACAAGCCATTAAAAAAACACCAATTTTCCAAGTTGTACTTTTTGATTTAAAAAATTTAATAAATCTGCTAAATTGTAATAAACTAATACAAGCTAAAAAAATAGCTGTAGCGTTTTCAGCAATCCCATCTTCGGCAGCGTAAACAGTATCAAAATAATTTAAATCTGTTTGTGCAAAGTAAATTCCAACAGCAAAAACTAATAATAAAATGCTATAAGTAACTTTATCTAATGTGGTAAGATTTTTTAAATTCATAATGCAAAAATACTATTTTTTTGAAACTATATAACACTGTCTAATTAAACGTTCTCTAATTTTTTTACCCACATTTAAATTGTAGGTTTCTACATAATTAAGTGTATAATTTTCTCCAACTAATTTTTTTAACAAGGGAACATCATCATTAAGTACTAAAATTCCAAATTTGTTTTCCGAAGGTAAAACAAGAGATTCATTTTTATAGATATTTTTAATTTGTCCGTTGTATTGCCAAATTAACTCTGGAGTTACTTCATGGATACTATAAACTTCTATGTTATTTTTAGCTTGTATTTGTTTTAAATTATGAATAGAATTATAATTATCTTTGTTTTCAATACTTTTTGAAATTGGAAATCCAAAACTAAATGCAAAAAACATAAATAAAACAGTAGCAAAAAAAACATTTTGCATTTCTTTTGAACGCAAATTTTTAATAATAATAACTCCAATTATAATTAAACTAGTCGATGTAAAAAGGTAAGGTATTAAGTAGGAAGTAAAATTATCTTTTAAAAGAAAATACAAGCCTATAGGTGCAATTAATCCAATTAAAGCGAATAAGCCAAAATTAAAATACACAGGCAATGTTTCTGCTTTAGACTTTATATTTTTGAATTCTTTAATTAAATATTCAATGTAAAATCCTGTATTCAAAGCTAAAGGAATTAAAACAGGCATTAAATATCTCGATTTTTTTTCAGGAATTACAGAAAGTAGTATAACAGCTAAAATAGTCCACCAAAAGGTAAATTTATATTCTTTTTTATAAGTTGTTTTTTTTATAATATAGGGATAAAGTAAACCTATAAAAGCTGGGATTGTCCATATTCCAGATTGTGTAAAAAAGCTCCAATAATAATAAAATGGTTTTACATTGTAACTGCTCCAATTAGCAGTTTCTTTAGTGGCAATTTTTAAAAATGCGTTTGGATCGGAATATCTAACATATAAATACCACCAGCCGCCAATAACAGTAAATAAAACAATCCAAATTAATAATGGTACTATTTTAGTTTTAATTGATTTGAATTTGTAAAAAATACCATAAGAAAGTATAAAAGGTAAAAATAAGGCATATAATGCAACTGGTCCTTTACTCATTATGGATAAAGCAACGCATAGTGCAGAAATAGTTAAAAACTTCCAATTATTACTTTTAAGTTCCAAAAATTGAAGTAAATAATACAAGCCAACAAGCATAAAACCGTGTGCGTAAATATCCCAAGGCGCTTCGTTTATAATTCCAATAACATAAAACGAAGTAATTAAAATTAGTCCATTATTAAAACTATGATTTCTGTTAAGGTTTAGTTTTTCGGAAAATTTAAATGTGAAAACGCCTAAAATTAAAATCATTAATACGGCAGGTAATCGTAGTCCAAAAAATGTTTTTATTCCAAATATTGAAGCTGAAATTGCAGAAAGCCAAGTAGGTAAAGGTGGTTTTTGGTAACGTGGTTCACCATTCATGGTTGTTAATAGCCAATTTCCATCTTCTAACATTTCTTTAGCAGTAATAAAATTACGCGCTTCCATAATGGTTAAATTAGGAATGTTTAAGTTTGGAAGTAGCATTAGTAATACAACTACTGAAAGTATTAAAAGCGGGTATTTTGAAATATATTTTTTCATTTTAATAGTAAATGGTGTAATTTCCAAATTCTTTTTGATTATTCAGTTTATTAGCCAATATATTTAACGTATCGGGCAAAGTATCTTTTCTACGCTTAATTATGAAAAGATTTTCTTTGTTGAAGCGTTGAATTCTTGCTCTATCAACTTCATCAAAATAATTAATTAAATTCTTTTTCCATTTTTCGTTTTTTTCAAATTGAATGTCACGATTTGCATTGTATTGACCATGGTTAATAGTTACAATTTCTTGATTTAGATAAAACGGTATTGAAGGTAATAAATAATTATAAACAAGCACCTTTTTATTTTTTTTAGAATTACTTTTTATAAGTTCAGCAATCGGTTTTACAGAGTTTACTAGTAATTCATTTTTTCCAAATACGTGGTTTGCAGAAGAGATAATTAAAAGCATAAATAAAACACCTAAATATGCAGGTTTTAAAACGTTAGCATTTTTAATTTTCTTTTCTATTAAAATTGAGCAGAGTCCAAAAAACAGAACTATACTTAATGTTTTTATAAGTGAAGTTTCAATACCAAAATTTATTATTGATGATAGTAATATTCCCGTACTAAACAATCCAATAAGTATTAAAAATGCAAGAGATATGTTTTTAATACCTTTTAAAGAAGCTTTAATTAATTGTTTAGCAGAAAAAATAGCAATTATAAAAAATAAAGGTAAAATATATAATATTAATTTTGAAGTGGAAATCGAAAGAATTAAAAATAGTACGCTAAAAGTAATTAATAAAACAGCATCAGTTTTTTTGTCATAAATAATAGCTTTCAGTCTATTTTTAAAGTAAGTAATTAAAAAAAGTGTCCATGGAAGTGAAAGTACTGGAACTAATACAAGATAAAACCAAAAAGGTTTTTCTCGGTTAAAATTATTTTTTGAAACACGTTCAACTAATTGTGTATTTATAAAATAATCTAGTAAGTCTTTATTACTTAAAATTACAGCTAAATACCAGCTTGCCGAAACTATTAAAAACAATAAAAATCCTAAAAATTGATGGATAGAAACTTCAATTTTTTGTTTATTTATTAGTGTGTAAGTAATTATAAAAATAACTGGTACAATAAACCCAACTGGGCCTTTTGTTTCAAAAATAAATCCTAAAAAGAGGTAGAATAGGTAGAGGAAATATTTTTTTGAAGTTGCTTTGTAGTTTAGCCAAAAGTAAATAGAACCAAGAATAAACGTGGTTAAATAAGCGTCGGTTGTTAAAGATCTAACAGCTATTATAGCTATTGGAAATGAAAAATAAATAAGCGATGCCGCAAATGCTAGTTTTTCATTTTTATATAAAAGTAAGGTGATTTTAAAAATAAAAAGTAGTTGAAAAATAAGTGCTACTTGCAAAAAAAAACGTGCACCAAATTCATTTACACCAAAAATACTGTAACCTAAAGCCGTTAAATAATAAGTAACAGGAGGTTTGTGTAAATGTTTAATTCCTAAAAGTGTTGGATTTATATAATCGCCAGAAATATACATTTCTTTGGCAATTTCTGCATATCTAGCTTCGCTGCTATCTGTTAAACCCCAACTGCCTAAAAATAGGAGTAATGTTATAAAAACAAGTCCTAAAAATATGTACAGTTTATTTTTCATAAATAATTATGAAGTTTTTTTAGATAACATAATGTTTCTAAAGTAAATAACACTTCCCATAATATGTCCAACAAAAAGAACAGGATCTTTACGTAAAATGGCATAAATTAAAATCATAAGTGAACCTACTAAACTTAATATCCAAAATCCTAACGGTAAAATAGATTCTTTACTTTTTTCAGAATATAGCCATTGGTAAATAAATCGTAATGTAAAAATAATTTGGGCTACACTTCCCCAAACTAATAGCCATAAAGGAATTGCTTCATTTTTGAAAAGATTGTTTAAATCGTAGGTGTTATTATTAAAGGTGTAAGCAATAATTATTGCAGGAAACACCCATAAAAACCATTGTACTAATTTTGGTATTTTTTGCCATTTACCCTGAAATTGTAAATTTCTAATATAAATAAAGTAGGTTAAACCTTGACCTAGCATTATGGCAAAATCATCACGTAAATAACCATAAATAAAAAGTAAAAAAGAGGCAATTAAACTCAATACCCAAAATAGAGAAGGCGTTAGTACTTTTTTATTTTTTTCTGAAATAATCCATTGTAAAATTAATCTTCCAGAAAAAAGAATCTGGGCAAAAAAACCAATGCTATATACCAACCAGTCAGCCATTAACCTTTTTTAGCAACTGAATAATTAATGTATTTTTTCTTCATCCATAAATATGCGAAACAATCCATTAAAGGTCCAAGTAGGCGATTCCATAAGCCGTATTTGGCTTCACCAGCAATTCTAGGAAAGTGCTGAACAGGAATTTGTTTTATGTTGCCGTTTTGTAATAAAATCATGGCAGGTAAAAAACGGTGTAAACCTTTAAACATTGGAATATTTTTGGCGTATTCAGTTTTAATAACTTTTAAAGGGCAACCTGTATCATCCATTCCATCATGAGTAAACGATCTTCTAATGCCATTTGCAATAGTTGAAGACATATTTTTTACAAAACTATCTTTTCTATTTGCTCTAACTCCGGTTACTAAATCATATTCACCAATTTCTTTTAATAGTAAATTAAAATCTTCTGGAGCAGTTTGTAAATCGCTATCAATATAACCAACTAATTCAGTATCTGTATTGTTAAAACCTGCTGTAATAGCAGCACTTAATCCACAATTTTTTTCAAAACTGATAAACGTAAAATCTGAATTGTTAGCACAAATTTCTTCAATTAATTGTTGGCTGTTATCTTTACTTCCATCATTTACAAAAAGAATTTTTGTTTTTTTTGAAGCAATATTTATATATTTTGTTAGCTCTTCTTCAACACGTTTTAAATTGTCTTCTTCATTATATACCGGAACTACAATTGTAAATTGGTAACTCATTTAATTATGGGTTTATACTTTAACTAGATAATTAATTAAATAGTATTTAAAAATTTCGGTAAATTTAAAATATTTATTTAGATAAAAATGCTGCATGCTAATTTAAGTGGCTATTGATTGGTGAAAGTTAGTTGATTTTACCATTATTTTTTTATTTTATAACTGTTAATCAATTATCTAGTCTAGATAAGTTAAGGTTTTTTTAAAATTTATTAAACTTCGTTTCATTTATTTATTGTTAGTATATTTACACACTTAAATAGAAGCATTAATTAATGGAATTATATAAAACAAATACACTTAAAATATACAATTCTTTAACCAAGAAAAAAGAAGAATTTAAACCAGTTGTTGAAGGTAAAGTTGGAATGTACGTTTGTGGACCAACGGTTTATAGCAATGTGCATTTAGGTAACGTAAGAACGTTTATGTCTTTTGATATGGTGTTTCGTTACTTAAAACATTTAGGGTATAAAGTACGTTATGTTCGAAATATTACCGATGCTGGCCATTTAGAAAATGATGCTGATGCAGGTGAAGATAGAATTGCTAAAAAAGCACGTTTAGAACAAATAGAACCTATGGAAGTTGTGCAACGCTATACAGTTGATTTCCACGAAACGCTTCAAAAAATAAATAATTTACCACCAAGTATTGAGCCTACAGCAACAGGACATATTGTTGAGCAAATTGAAATTATAAAAGATATTTTAGATAAAGGTTTGGCTTATGAAGTAAATGGTTCGGTGTATTTTGATGTATTGAAGTACAACGAAACTGAACATTACGGAATTCTTTCAGGAAGAAATATTGAAGATTCTATTCATAATACAAGAACGTTAGACGGACAATCTGAAAAGAAGAACCCACAAGATTTTGCGCTATGGAAAAAAGCAGATGAACGTCATATTATGCGTTGGCCTTCACCTTGGAGCGATGGTTTTCCAGGTTGGCATTTAGAATGTTCAGCTATGAGTACAAAATATTTAGGTGAAACATTTGACATTCACGGTGGTGGAATGGATTTAAAATTTCCGCATCACGAGTGTGAGATTGCGCAGTCTAAAGTTAAAAATGGTGTAAATCCTGTAAATTATTGGATGCATGCCAATATGTTGATTTTAAATGGTCAAAAAATGGCAAAATCTACTGGGAATTTCATTTTACCAAATGAAATATTTTCTGGAGATAATAAAATTTTAAGCAAAGCATTTAGTCCAAGTGCAACTCGTTTTTTTATGTTGCAAGCTAATTACCGTAGTATTTTAGATTTTACAAGTACAGGGTTAGAAGCTTCAGAAAAAGGTTATATAAAATTAATGGAAGCAGTTTCATCGTTAGATAAAATTGAAGCTAGTAAAGAATCATCAATAAATATTTCTGAATGGAAACAGAAATGTTACAATGCTATGAACGATGATTTTAACACACCAGTTTTAATTGCTAATTTGTTTGATGCCGTTAAGTTTGTAAATCTATTATTAGAGAAAAAAGCAACCATTTCTGCTGAAGATTTAGCAGCGTTTAAAACTACAATTAATGCATTTGTTTTTGACGTTTTAGGACTTCAGAATGAATTGCAACAAGATAGTTCAGATAAATTGTCTGGTGTTGTAGATATGCTAATTGATATGCGTAAACAAGCTAGAGAAAATAAAGATTGGGCATTATCTGATAAAATTAGAGATGAATTAGCCGATTTAGGAATTCAGCTAAAAGATGGAAAAGAAGGAACATCTTTTTCTGTGAATTAGGAAAAAGAATAATTTTAAAATTCAAAAAATAGCAATATGTCATTCTGAACTTGTTTCAGAATCTCACCAAGTTATTACACATATATAGTATGAGCCTGAAATAAGTTTAGGTTGACGATTTTTTTGAAACAACAAATTTGAATAGTAAAATTTGAATAAAGTAACCAAAATACTAGCAATTCCATTTATATGGTTGGTACGTTTTTACCAAGCAGCAATTTCGCCTTACACACCATCGAGTTGTAGATATTCTCCAACATGCTCAAGTTATACGCTGGAAGCTTTACAAAAACACGGTATTATAAAAGGTGGTTGGTTAGCTTTAAAACGAATAGGAAGCTGTCATCCTTGGGGAGGAAGTGGTTATGATCCAGTTCCGGAGAATGAGGAAGAAAAACAAAAGAAAACTAATTAAACAATTAAAGTTTACACAATAAATTATATATGACATTTTTACAAATAGATTGGAATCCAGCACCAGAATTATTTAAAATAGGCTCGTTTGCCATTCGTTATTACAGTTTAATGTTTGTAATTGCGTTTACATTAGGTTTATATTTAATGAAGAAGATTTTTATTAATGAAAAACTTCCTTTAGAGTTGTTAGATAAACTATTTATGTATATGGTGCTTTCTATTTTAATAGGAGCACGTTTAGGACATTTCTTGTTTTATGAACCAGCAGCTTTAATAGAAAGACCGTTAGAAGTAATTTTACCTTTTCAGTTTTCACCAACATTTAAGTTTACGGGTTTTGCGGGTTTAGCAAGTCATGGAGCAGCTATTGGAGTAATTTTAGCACTGTACTATTTTAGTAAAAAGATTCTAAAAAAACCAGTATTATTTATTTTAGATAGAATTGTAATTCCATCAGCAATTGGTGGAGCTTTTGTGCGATTAGGAAATTTAATGAATTCTGAAATTATTGGAAAACCTACAAATTCAGATTATGGTTTTGTTTTTCAACGTTTAGGTGAAGATTTTCCGCGTCATCCAGCACAACTATACGAAGCAATATGTTACGTTGTAATATTTGCTATTCTTTGGTTTGTTTATTGGAAAACAGACAAAAAACAAAAATTAGGTTATTTGGTTGGATTGTATTTTGCGCTAACGTTTTCAGCTAGATTTGTAATAGAATTTTTTAAAGAAGCACAAGTTGATGATCGAGCTACGTGGGCATTAAATACTGGTCAATGGTTAAGTATTCCTTTGGTAATGATAGGTTTATATTTTATGTTTAGAAAAACAAAAGCTTAATAATTACTAAAACCATTTGCTATGAATTGGGTTTTAGGACTTGCTATAATTATTACTGTTTATTTTTTAATTTCTAATTATTCTAATAAAAAGAAGTATAAAAAATTAAAGAAAGAATTATTAAAAAATTGGGGAAAACCTAAAAAAAACAGCTATTACAATTTTAATTTAATTGCGAATTATTTTAATAATTACCAGCCTAATTATAAGCCTTTTCATAGAGTCTCGGATAAAGTAAAGTCTGATTTAGACATTGATGAAGTTTTTAAATCTATAGATAGAACTACCTCTAAAGTAGGGCAACAATTTTTATATTTTAAATTCAGAACAATTGGTAGTTTAGAAAATTTAGTAGCTTTTGGTAAATTAACTAATGCTTTTAAAAAGAATAAAAGCAATGCTGTAAAGTGTCAACTAATTTTATCAAAATTGAGTTCTCATAATTCGTATGATTTAGAAAAACTTATTACTGAAAAACCTATTGCAAAACCTAAATATTTAAAATTGATTTATGCTTCGTCAATTGGATCTATTTTATTTATAATTTTAGGTTTTTTTAATCCTATATTTTTTCTTTTTCTACTTCCTCTTTTTTTTATAAATACAATTTTTCATTACAAAAATAAAGAGAATGTAACCTATTATATTAGTGCAGTTAATCAACTTTCTAAAGCATTAAAAGTTGGGAAACAACTCTCAAATTTTAATGAAGTAAAGCAACATTACACCTATTTTTCATTTCTAAAAAAAGTGAATTCAATTCAGTTAAAAACTGAATTTATAGGATTTGAAAATTATTTAGTAAATGAATATGCGTTACCTATTTGGTTATTAATTGAATTAATTAAAATTCAATTTATGGTTGAATATATATTCTTTTTCTCTTTTGTAGATGCTGTAACTAAAGAAAAAAAGAGTATTAATAAATTATTTCAGTTTATTGGAGAAATTGATTCAGCTATATCTGTAGCTTCTTTAAAATCAGATAGTTTACAGTTATGTGAGCCTGAATTTACAAATAAAAAACAAGTTGTAGTAAATCAAATTTCACATCCGCTAATAGAGAATTGTGTTTTAAATAATGTACTGTTAAACAATAAAAGTTTACTGCTAACTGGCTCCAATATGTCAGGTAAAACTACTTTTATAAGAACAGTTGCTATAAACGCTATTTTAGCTCAAACATTAAATATTTGTTTTGCAAAAGAGTACAATGCACCATATTTTAAAATTTATTCTTCTATTCGAATTACGGATGATTTACTAGACAATACAAGTTATTATTTAGAAGAAGTTTTAACAATAAAAGAACTTATTTCAAAATCAAATACAGCTGAACCTTGTTTATTTATTTTAGATGAAATTTTTAAAGGAACAAATACTGTTGAGCGGATTTCGGGTGGAAAAGCTATTTTATCTTATCTAAATAAAGGAAACAATGTAGTTTTGGTTTCTACGCATGATATTGAACTAACCGATTTATTAAAAACAGAAAACTATCAGCTATTTCATTTTTCAGAAAAAATTGAAAATCAGCAATTAATATTTGATCACAAATTAAAAGAAGGTAAGTTAAAAACTAGAAATGCAATTAAAATTTTAGAATTGTATAAGTATCCTTCTGAAATAATAGATGATGCTAGAGATATTGAAACCACATTTAATTAAAACTCACTAGTAAAGTGAAGTTTAACGGTTGGATATTTACTCTGTGTCATTTGAATAGTAAAAGCAGAATCTGCTAAAAACACCAATTGTCCTTGTTTATCTTTAGCTAAAAAGCGTTGTTTTACACGTTTAAATTCTTTAAACTCTTCATTTTTCTCATCTTCAGGTTCTACCCAACACGCTTTATGTACAGGTAAATTTTCGTAACTACATTTTGCACCATATTCGTGTTCTAATCTATGTTGAATTACTTCATATTGTAAAGCTCCAACAGTTCCAATTATTTTTCTTCCGTTTAAATCTAACGTAAATAATTGTGCAACACCTTCATCCATTAATTGATCTAAACCTTTATATAGTTGTTTTGCTTTTAAAGGATCAGCATTATTTACATAACGGAAATGCTCTGGAGAAAAGCTTGGGATACCTTTAAAGTTTAAGTTTTCACCTTCGGTTAATGTATCTCCAATTTTAAAATTACCTGTATCTTGTATACCTACAATATCTCCAGGAAAAGATTCATCTACAATTTCTTTCTTTTCAGCAAAAAATGCATTTGGACTTGAGAATTTCATTTTTTTATTTAAACGAACATGTAAGTATGGCGCATTTCGTTTAAAAGTTCCTGAAACAATTTTTATAAATGCTAATCTATTTCTGTGGTTAGGATCCATATTTGCATGAATTTTAAACACAAAACCTGTTAATTTTTCTTCTTTAGAATCTACCAAACGCTCTTCCGATTTTTTTGGTTGAGGTGAGGGAGCAATTTCAATAAAGCAATCTAATAATTCTTTAACACCAAAATTATTTAAAGCTGAACCAAAAAATACAGGTTGTAATTTACCTGATAAATATTCTTCTTTATTAAATTTAGGATATACTTCTTGAACCAATTCTAACTCTTCACGTAAAGTTTCAGCAGCTTTATTTCCAACAATTTCATCTAATTCAGGAACAGAAATATCTGTAAATTCAACACCTTTAGAAACAGTTTGTTTATGATCACCAGAAAAAACATTAATCTTTTTTTCGTAAACATTGTAAATTCCTTTAAAATCGTAACCCATTCCAATAGGGAAACTCAAAGGAGTAACACGCAAACCAAGTTTTTGTTCAACTTCATCTAACAAATCAAATGCATCTTTACCTTCACGGTCTAATTTGTTTATAAAAACAATCATTGGAATGTTACGCATTCTACAAACTTCAACCAATTTTTCAGTTTGTTCCTCAACACCTTTTGCAACATCAATTACTACAATAACACTATCTACGGCAGTTAACGTTCTAAATGTGTCTTCAGCAAAATCTTTATGACCTGGTGTATCTAAAATATTGATTTTCTTATCTTTATAAATAAAAGCTAATACAGAAGTGGCAACAGAAATTCCTCTTTGGCGTTCAATTTCCATAAAATCGGAAGTAGCACCTTTTTTTATTTTATTGCTTTTAACAGCTCCTGCTTCTTGTATGGCACCACCAAAAAGTAATAGTTTTTCAGTCAAAGTAGTTTTACCAGCATCGGGATGCGAAATAATACCAAAAGTTCTTCTGCGTTGTATTTCTTTTAAAAAGCTCATCTATAAAATTTTGTGGTGCAAATATAGTTTTTATAGTTGAAAAATCTAAAGTAAGGTTTACTAAAAGTACCGACTTATAAAGTCAATTTTGTAGATTTGTAGCTATGGCAGAAGAACAAGTAATTTTAGTAAATGAAAATGATGAGCAAATAGGCTTAATGGCTAAAATGGAAGCTCATGAAAAAGCCTTACTTCATAGAGCATTTTCGGTATTTGTATTTAATAGTAAAAACGAATTAATGTTGCAACAAAGGGCAGCGGATAAATATCATTCACCTTTATTATGGACAAATACTTGTTGTAGTCATCAACGCAATGGTGAAAGTAATTTAGAAGCAGGGAAAAGGCGTTTACAAGAAGAAATGGGATTTGTGTGTGAGTTAGAAGAAAAAACTTCTTTTATATACAAAGCACCGTTTGATAATGGTTTAACTGAACACGAATTGGACCATGTAATGGTTGGGTATTATAATGAAGACCCAATAATTAATAGGGAAGAGGTAGAAAGTTTTAAATGGATGTTGGTTGAAGATGTAAAAAAAGATATGGCTGAAAAACCAGAAATTTATACCGAATGGTTTAAGATTATTTTTGAAAAATTCTATGAATTTATAAAGCAATAATATGAAAGTAACTGTTAATAGAAAAGCACATTTTAATGCAGCTCATAGATTGTACAACGCTGAATGGACAGATGCTAGAAATGCAACTGTTTTTGGTAAATGTGCCAACCCTAATTATCATGGGCATAATTATGAGTTGATTGTAGCTGTAAAAGGTGAGATTCATCCAGAAACAGGTTTTGTAATGGATATGAAAGTTTTAAAACAACTTATTGAAACTGAAATTGAGGAAAAATTTGATCATAAAAATTTAAATGAAGAAGTTGAAGAATTTAAAACGTTAAATCCAACTGCTGAAAATATTGCAGTAATTATTTGGAATAAATTACGTTCCAAAATTGATGCTAAACTAGAAATTACTATTACTTTATATGAAACACCTCGAAATTTTGTAGTGTATTCTGGAGAGTAAAATTTAAGAAAGAAATGTAAAAAAAAGCCTGCTAAATTTTAGCAGGCTTTTTTTTTAAGTTTTATTTTTTAGGAACTTTACAAGTATTTATTCCAAAAATAGAATATAAGGGACAATTACTAATAACACTGGTAAATAAAAATACACCACCAATTATTAATGCAATTATACCCACAGTTCCTGATATTGTTCCAGTAAAATATAGAACTGCTATAACAATTGCTATAATAACTCTAATTATTTTGTCTGCAGAACCCATGTTTTTTTTCATAATTGATTGTTTTTAGTTAAAGTCTAAAGTTACTCTTTTTTTTGCTTGTTCAGTTCATCTTGTAACTGTCTACGTACTTTTTGTTCACGTTCAAGAGCAGTTTTTCTATGATTTTCAAATTCTTCTTCAGTCTCTTTCAATCTATCTTTAACTTCTTTGGTAATTGAATTACTTTGCTTAAATCTACCAATAAAAATAATTAATAACGCAATTAAACCTCCAATAATAGAGAACATAATTGTTTTAAAAAGTCCTTTTTTTATTTGAAGACCTAAAAGTGAAATACTTTGATTTTCATTTGTTAAACTAGTTACAGTTTCTTTTGCACTTGCAATAGCTGTAGTTAAACTATCAATTTTACTTTTTTGCGAGCTTATTGTTTTATAGTTGACTATAATTTCATTTTCTGAAACTTTTAATGAATCAGATACATTTTTTTTCAGTTTTAATATCCAAGTTGAAGGAACTACTTTATATTGTTGATATTTATTAGATTTATTAAATAAATATTCAAACTGATTTTCAACAGAACCTGTATCTATAAATTTTTTGGTTGCTTGGCTAAATACCGAAGTTGAAATAAATAATAATACGATTGCTGTTAAGCAAAAATTTCTCATAATATATGTTTTGAACTATAACGAACCTTATTTTTACTTATTGTTGTTGTAGTAAATTTCTAATTGTTTTATAAATGCTTCTTTTTTAGCATCTGAAGCTAAAGAATATTGAAAAGAATTTTTAGCAAGTTCATAAATTTCCTCTTTAGTTAAATCTAATGCTTTTTGAATTTCAATAAAGTTCTGATTTACTTGTCCACCAAAATATGCAGGATCATCAGAGTTTATGGTTGCTTTTAGTCCTTTTTTTAGCATATTTTTTAAAGGATGATCTTTTAAATCTTCAACAACTTTTAGTGCAGTATTTGATAATGGACAAACAGTTAAAGCTAAATCTCTTTCAATAATATCAGCCACTAAATTTTCATCTTGCAAGCAGTTATTTCCGTGATCTATACGTTTAATGCCTAGTAAATCTATTGCTTCCCAAACGTAATCTGCATCACCTTCTTCACCAGCATGAGCTACAGGAATATATCCTTCTTTTATAGAAGCTTCAAAAACTTTTATAAATTTTGATGGAGGATTTCCTTTTTCAGAAGAGTCTAAACCTACAGCCGTAATTTTATTTTTAAAAGGTAGTGATTGTTCCAAAGTTTTAAATGCATCTTCTTCACTTAAATGGCGTAAATAACTCATAATTAATAATGAAGAAACATTCAAGTTTTTTTCAGCATCCTTACAAGCTTTTGAAATTCCATTTATTACAGTTTCAAATTTAACACCGCGTTGTGTATGTGTTTGTGGATCGAACATAATTTCTGTATGTAATACATTTTGCTCGGCACATTTTTCTAAATAGCTATAGGTTAAATCGTAAAAATCTTTTTCAGTAATTAAAACATTTGCACCTTGGTAATAAATATCTAAAAAATCTTGTAAGCAGCTAAATTTATAGGCTTCTTTAATTTCTTCAATAGAGTTATAAGGAATTTTAATGTTGTTTCTTTTAGCAATTTCAAACATTAATTCAGGTTCAAAAGTACCTTCAATATGTAAATGTAATTCTGCTTTAGGCAGTTTTTCTATAAAATTAATCATAGCGCAAAAGTAATTATTTAATTCAGGTTTTTCAATTTTGTTTATAACTCGTTAATAAGATTAATTTGTCCACTTTATTTCGAGTTCAAAATCTTTATAAATTTGAAAATGAATTTGGTTCCGCTACAACAAATTGTTGTAGGATTAAAAGGGAATATGGTGAGAATCCATAACTGTTCCCGCAGCTGTAAGCTTTAAAGTACTGTTTTACATCTTTTGCCACTGTCAATATTAAGTTACGGGAAGGCGTAAAACTAAAGTAAGTCAGAAGACCTGCCAGAGTTCAACAAGAAATAAAATCTTCGGGAGAAAGATTTTGTTGAAATAAATTATAGAAAGCAATATTTAGTAATTGTTCAATTCACTTGGTTTTAAACCATGTGATGTTGTATATGTAATTTTTATAAAAATGAATTATTCTGATTTAACAATAACCATGCAAGAAGTTCCGGGTGAAATTAGCATCTGTTTTTCTATTTGTGGTTGTAAATTAAACTGTAAAGGCTGTCATTCTAGTTACTTATGGAATATGAATAATGGAAAGTTATTATCAGAAGAGTTGTATAGAAAAACTTTAAAAAAGTATAAAAATTTAGCAACTTGTATTTTGTTTATGGGAGGAGAATGGCATGAGAAAGAATTAATTAACTATTTAAAAATAGCACAATCTCAAAATTTTACAACTTGTTTATATTCAGGAGAACTATCAATTTCTAATTCAATAACTCAACATTTAACTTGGATAAAAACAGGACCATGGATTGAAGAATTAGGCGGTTTAGATTCTCCAAAAACCAATCAACAATTTAGAGAAGTTAAAACCAATCAACTATTAAACCAATTATTTAAAAAAAATTAAACTATGATTAGATTATCTGAAAAACAGCTTGCAAAAAAAATTAATTTCATTCAAAATTATATTAATTCAAATAATGCCGCAGATGGTTCAGCTGTTGATGCCAACGCAAATGTAACTTCAAAAAACATTGCAACTATGGAAGCTGAATTGAATAAAGATATTAATATTCAGGTAAATAGAAGTTTGGTTAAAAATAAAATAAGTGAATTGTTTGGAGAGGATTTATCACAAGAATATATCCGCCAGATTGAAAATCATGAAATATATGTACACGATGAAACTTCATTAAAACCCTATTGTGTATCAATAAGTATGTATCCTTTTTTGTTTGATGGATTAACAAAACTTGGAGGAGAAAGCAAAGCACCACAGCATTTAGAGAGTTTTTGCGGAGAATTTGTGAATTTAGTTTTTGCAATTAGCTCTCAATTTGCTGGCGCTTTAGCTACTGTGGAGTTTTTGATGTATTTCGATTATTTTGCACGTAAAGATTATGGAGATAATTATTTAGAAACAAACGGTAAATTAGTTTCAAATCATTTACAGCATGCGGTGTATGCTATAAATCAACCAGCGGCAGCCAGAGGTTACCAATCTGTTTTTTGGAATATTTCATTATATGATGAAGCGTATTTTAATAGTATGTTTGGAGATTTTGTGTTTCCTGACATGTCTAAACCTAGTTGGGAACATTTAAAAAAAACACAGCAATTTTTTATGAAATGGTTTAATGCTGAACGTGAAAAAGCAGTGTTAACTTTTCCAGTTGTTACTGCAGCTATGTTAGTAAAAGATGGAAAACCAGTTGATAATGATTTTGCCAATATGTGTGCTGAAGAATTGAGTGAAGGGAATTCGTTTTTTATTTACCAATCTGAAAATGCAGATAGTTTAGCATCGTGTTGTAGGTTACGTAATGAAATTAGTGACAATACATTTAGTTACTCACTAGGAGCTGGTGGTGTTGCAACTGGTTCTATAAATGTTATTACGCTTAATATGAACCGCTTGATTCAGAAAGGTAAAGATTTAAAAAGTGAAATAGAAAAAATTCATAATTATCAAGTAGCGTATAGAAAATTAATAGAAGAGTATAAACAAGCTGGAATGTTACCTGTTTATCAAGCAGGATTTATTTCATTAGATAAACAATTTTTAACTATTGGTATAAATGGAATGGTGGAAGCAGCTGAAAGTTTAGGTATAAAAGCACAAAACTCTGAAGAGTATAAAAGCTTTGTTCAAGAAAATTTAAAAATAATTTTTGATGTAAATAAAGAAGCTAAAAAAAAGTTTGGCTATATGTTTAATACCGAATTTGTTCCTGCAGAAAATTTAGGTGTAAAAAATGCAAAATGGGATAGGGAAGATGGATTAAAAGTAAACAGAGATTGTTACAACTCTTATTTTTATGCTGTGGAAGATGAAACTATGAATACATTAGATAAAATTATGCTTCATGGTAAAGAAACTATTCAATATTTAGATGGTGGTTCGGCTTTGCATTTAAATTTAGAAGAAGCGCCTAATAAACAAGGGTTTTTAAAACTAATAAATGCAGCTGCAGTTGCTGGTTGTAATTACTTTTGTTTTAATATAAAAATAACCATTTGTAATAAATGTAATCATATTGATAAGCGCACTTTAATTAAATGTAGTAAGTGTGAAAGTACAGATGTTGATTATGGAACTAGAGTAATAGGATATTTAAAACGTGTTTCTAGTTTTAGTTCTCATAGGCAGAAAGAACAAAGTTTAAGATATTACCACAATACTATAAAACCTTCTAATTTTTCTACTAATGAAAAACTACAAGAAGCTAGAACAAATAAGATAAAGAAATTTTTGACCTACAATAAAGTAAATAGCACCTTTAATTAAAAAAAGGGCTGTAACTATTAAGTTACAGCCTTTTTTTAGTTTTTAAGATATTTTAGAGGTTTTGTTTTTTAACTTAAACTTAAATACAACCTTGCATATGGTATTTGAGGTAGTGTTAGTAGCGGCATATACTTGAAAATGCAAATCTGTTTTGTTTAGCTGTTTAATTTGACCCGATACATTTATAGTATCATTCAAAAAGGCATTTTTCAACATTTGTAATTTGTAAAATTCTGCATTAGTATAAACTTCATTAAAATGTTCGTGAATTGTAGAATTAGCAAATTCTTCAATTTTATTAAATAGAACATTAGGCAATAAGGTTTTACTATTATTTACAAATTGATCAGTTACAGTGAAGTTTGTTTTTGGTGTAGCAATTTTATATTCTGGAATTTTCATGACAAATTGATTTATGGATTTATACTTATAGGTATTGGAATAGGTGTGTTAATATTTGCAATTAAAGTTTTTTGCTGCATTTGAAGGTTGGATAAACAGACTTGTTGTAGTTTAAAATGTTTCATAATTTTTGTTTTTAATTATTAAATTATTGCATAAAAAAAAGGTGCTTTTTACAAAAAGCACCTTTTAAATATTTTGGTATATTCTAAATTCATTTTTTGAATTTGAAAGTGCTTTTTGAAACGTATACGTGTTGTTGTTTTAAATTTTGCATTGCAACAGATGAAAACATCGACTTATAAATCGATGAGACGCTGGTTAGACAAATTGTGTATATGTTGTTAAATACTTTCATATCTATCTCAAAAATAGAAATAATTATTAAAAAAAACACTAATTGGAGTATTAATTTAATGTAAAATGTGTTGTTTGTTAAAAATTTAACAAGTATTTAATATATTTTACTGTGTTTTTTTAGAATACTTTAAAGAATTACTAAATTAAGTTTCACTAAATTTGCTAAAATTAAAATTGAACCAATTATGGCAAGTATTAAAAATTTAAAAAAAGATATTAATTTCGTTTTAGGCGATATTATTCAAGAGTGTTACACTTGGGAATTGGAAAATCCAAAGGCAGACACTAAAAAATCTCAAGCAATTGTAGATGAGTCAATAGTTGTTTTTGACGGCTTAATTGAGAAAATGCACGCTAAAGGAATTGAAAACAAAAAAGCACACTTTAAAGCTATAGGCGCAGAGTTGGAAACATCAGCTAATAATTTATTAGATAAAATAAATATGTTATAACTTTTTTGTATATTTATATAATAATTGTAGTAATTATTACGTTCTTAAATATACCAATTAAAACCTAATTATTTATGGCAAGAGCAATGTACGAGTACACTAAAATTGTACTTCAAAAAGTTAGCTTTAATAAAGAATTATTTAAAAAAGAGTTACAAAAAGCAGTCAATAGATTGTTACCCTATGAAGTTAAGGAATTAGTTGTATGGTTGAAGGAGTTTACTTCTAATAAACCTGAATTAACGCCTTGTTTGGCTTTAGTAGAAAATACCAAAAGGAGCTTTTAAGCTCCTTTTTTTTGTAATGGACTTATAATTTTAACATCGTTAAAAGCAATTACACCTCTAATAACACTATCAATTGTTGTTTTTAATGCTTCAACCATGTGTTGCTTTAATTGTGATTTGTGATAAATAATACTTACCTCACGTGCTGGTACAGGCTTGTTAAATTCTCTTAAATGTATCTTATCATTTTCTTTTAATTCTAAAGTATGTAAATACGGTAGTAATGTCATACCCAAACCTTCTTTTGAAAGTTGTGTTAATGTTTCAAAACTACCACTTTGCAATTGAAAGTTGTTGTTTTTATTTCCAAGGGTACTACATAAATTTAAAATACTTTCTTTAAAGCAATGTCCGTCTTTTAATAATAAAATATCACTTACATCTAATTCATCAACATTAATATTTAGTTGGTTAAATAATCGATGTTTTTTTGGAACAAAACCAACAAATGGCTCATAATAAATAACACGCTCTTTAATTGCTTCGTTTTCTAGCGGAGTTGCAACTATAGCAACATCTAAATAACCATCAGAAAGTTTTTTGATAATATCTTCGGTATTTAACTCTTCTATTTTTAAATTAATTTTCGGATATTTTTTTATAAATACTTTTAAAAATAGTGGTAATAGTGTAGGCATAATAGTTGGAATAATACCAAGTTTAAAATCTCCTCCTATATATCCCTTTTGTTGATCAACAATATCTGTAATTCTATTACTTTCATCAACAATTATTTTTGCTTGCTCAATTATTTTTTCTCCAATTTCAGTAAGTTGAATTGGTTTTTTATTTCTGTTGAAAATTTTAGTCTCTAATTCATCTTCAAGTTTTTGTATTTGCATACTTAAAGTTGGTTGTGTAACAAAACAATGTTCTGATGCAATTGTAAAATTTCGGTATTCAGCAACAGCTAAAACATATTTTAATTGAGTAATGGTCATGTTATAAATATTTGTGATAAAGATATTAAAAGTATCGATTGTAATTATGCAAATTTTTGTTTTTTTTTAATCATATTTGTACTAGAAAAAATAACAAATAAATAATTATAAAATATATTATAATGAATACAACAATAATAGGATTAGACAAAAAGAAAACAGAAGTTTTAACTGAAGATTTAAATGGGTTATTAGCTAATTTTCAAGTGTATTACCAAAATTTAAGAGGTTTACACTGGAATATAAAAGGGAAAAGTTTTTTTCAATTACATGAAAAATTTGAAGAATTTTATACAGATTCTCAAGAAAAAATTGATATGATTGCTGAACGTATTTTAACTTTAGGAGGAACACCATTGCATACCTTTGTTGATTATTCTAATACAGCAACTGTTCCTGTAGGAAAAAATATTACAAATGATGTTGAGTCTGTAAAATTAGTTGTAAGTTCTTTAAGTGAATTATTAAAAATCGAAAGAAATATTTTAGAAGCATCTGGTGAAGCTGATGATGAAGGTACAAGCTCAATGATGAGTGATTTTATTGGTGAGCAAGAAAAAACAGTTTGGATGTTAAACGCTTGGTTACAATAAACTTCTTCTTTATACTATAAACTAAACATAAAAAAAGCCACAAATTATTGTGGCTTTTTTTGGTTATGTTTCCAAAATTTTCGTTTTTCATTCAATTCATTTTCTCGTTCTAAATACTCTTCAGGAGTTATAACTTTTAATGATGAAGGATCTTGTTCAATTTCAACTTGAATACGTTTTACAATTTCTTCAATAGTTTCATTTTCATAATCAATTTCCATAGGTTGTTTAATAACCATTGATTGTAAAACATTTCGTTTTTTAATCAATAAGCCTTTTTTATCAAAAGATCTTCTAAAACCATCAATTACAACAGGTACAACTACAGGTTTGTATGTTTTAATAATATGTGCTGTTCCTCTTCTAATTGGTTTAAATGGAGTAGTAGTTCCTTGAGGAAATGTAATAACCCAGCCATCATCTAAAGCTTTTTTAATATTACTAATATCGCTCATTTTTACTTGTCTATTCACATCTTTTCCTTCACTTCTCCATGTTCTTTGAATGGAAATAGAACCAACATAAGCAAATATTTTTGGCAGTAATCCAGCTTTCATAGTTTCTGAAGCCGCTATATAATAAATATTTGTTTTTGGTTTCCATATATAACCAACATTTTTTAGGGTATCTATTCTTCCTTTTAATGAAGCATTAAATACATGAAGCATTGCTGCTACATCTGCAAAATAAGTCTGATGGTTAGATATAAATAATACATTTTTTTCTGGTAATTCTCGAATAATTTCAGAACCTTCAATTTGAAGATTGTTAAATCTTCTATATCTTCCATGTGAAACTAATCCAAAAATTCTAATAATCCATCTTTTAATGAACAAGTAATGTCCAAATGGGTTTTTTTTAAATAAAGGCATTTAGTTGGTATATTGGTTGCGTCAAATTTACAAAATTTAAACGGATTTAAATAACTCTCTAATCTCACTTAACATCATAGCTGTAGCTCCCCAAACAATATATTTGTTAAGTTTAAAGCAAGGTACTTCAACCTTTTGCATATAACTTGTTGTTACGTTGGTAGTTGTAATAGAATTGCTATTTAATAAATCAGATAATTTTACTTCAATAAGTGTTTCAACTTCCTCATTTTTTATAAAATTAGGTTGTTTTAAAGTAACACCAAGATATGGAGTTACTAAAAAATTACTAGGCGGAATGTAAACATCTGTAACTTCTTTAAAAACTTTTATGTATTTTGAGTTTATGCCAACTTCTTCGTTAGTTTCTCGAAGTGCTGTTTTTTCTAATGTAGTATCTTCTTTTTCAAATTTACCTCCGGGAAAACTTATTTGAGCTGAATGTACACCTTTATAACTAGCTCTTAAAGTTAATAAGAAACAAGTTTCATTTAAGTAGTTTGGGTAAAACAAAGCAAGTACAGCAGCTTTTTTTGGATTAGCATTTGCAATAAATTCTTCATTATATTGAAGTCGTAACCTTGGAGCTAATTTAAATTGAGCTTCTAAACCACCTAATTTGCTAGTTTCAATTTTAGAAATTATATGTTCAAACTCAATAAAATTCATTTTTAAACTGTTGTTGTATAAAATGTTGGTAGTTGCATTTTTAAACGTACAGCAATTAATCTTATTGCAATAACAATTGCTGAAGTTAAAATATATGAAATAGTTTCATCGATTTTATAATGCGAAAGTGTTAAAAATACAATAGATCCAATAATGCTAGCGGTAGCGTAAATTTCTTTTTTAAAAATAATAGGAATTTTGCTACATAAAATATCACGCGTTACACCTCCAAACGCTGCAGAGATAGTTCCAAGCGAAATACAAATAATAGGGTGAAGGTTATTTAAAATACCAATTTCAGTTCCAACAATTGTATATAAACCTAAACCAATAGTATCAAATAAAAATAATGATTTACTTAAAAGTTTTAATTTTTTTCTGAATAGTATTGCTAATAAAACACCAATAAAAATTGGATAAAAATAATGCACATTTTCTATCCAAAAAACAGGTCTGTTTATTAAAACATCTCTTAATGTTCCACCTCCAACAGATGTTGCAAAAGCAACAATAAATACGCCAAAAGGATCAAATCGTTTACCTATAGCAACAAGTGCTCCTGATATAGCAAAAGCTACAACTCCAGTAATATCTAGTATCTCAAAAATAGACATTTTTTATTTGTTAAATTTTGGTGCAAATATATTGAATCCCTCGATTCAGATTGTTATTAAATTAACTCAAAAACATCGTAAATTACCTACATTTGTTGAGTGTAATAATTGTAATCTTTTATTATAACGCCCACAAAATCAACTGGTTTCATTTCTGTTGTAATCCCTGTTAATTCAATTACTTTGGCATGTAACTTTACAATAGTTTGGTGGTTTCCTCTTCGTTTAGCCTTGAAATACAGCTCTTTAATAGTTTGAATATCCATATCTGAAAGCAACGTAACTTGTGGAAATGTAGGTTTGTATTCTTCAGGAATATCAACATTGAGTGTTTGATTAATGGTTACTTTTTTTCTTTCAGAAATAATAGTTGTTCCTGCAGCTATATCTCCTAAACGTTGCCCTTTACCATTTAATAAAATGGTTAAAATAGCTATAGATCCAGAAGAAAGACTAATATCAATTATACGTAACACCCATCGAATTAAAAAACTTCCAAAAGTGGGTTTTGAACCGTCAATTTTAGTAACTCTAATTTGATTAAAATATTTACCTGGTGTTTGGCCGTTCATAAAAACTTCAAAAAGCAAGCTGTAGAAAAATGTTGGTAGTCCAAATAACACCCAAGCTACCATTAATTCGCGTTCTCCTAAAAAATCTAACCAACTCATCATAAAAAAAATAATAATATAATATGCTCCAATAAAAAGCATATCAATTACAAAAGCTCCAATTCTTAAACTTAACGAAGCTACATTTTGTTGAATGGTTACATTCTGTGCGGTTTCTATGTGAAAATTATCCATATTTTTCTAAACAATCTTTTTGGCTGATACAATTTGATTTTCTACATTCGTTACTTTAAATAGCTAACCTCTATGAAAAAGAAATTAGTTCACAAAAATAAAAAAAATGCGTGAAGCATCCTTTGTAAAAAGAAATAAAAAAAAATGGCTATTATTTGAAAATGTTCTAGATAATAAAGAACAGATTTCTCCTGATAAATTATCCGACTTGTATGTTGAAGTTACTGATGATTTAAGTTATGCTAAAACTTTTTATCCTAAAAGTAATACTGTTTTTTATTTAAATGGTGTAGCATCAAAAGCGCATCAAAAAATTTACAAAACTCAAAAAGAAAGTAAAAATAGATTGGTTACTTTTTTTAAAACTGAATTTCCTTTAGAATTTGTTAAATATCACAAGCAACTGCTAATAGCTTTTGTAACCTTTGCTTTTTTCTGTATTGTTGGAGCATATTCAGCATCGACCGATGCTAATTTTGTTCGTTTAATAATGGGAGATAATTATGTAAATATGACATTGGATAATATAGAAAATGGTGATCCAATGGCGGTTTATAAACAAGCAAATGAACTGGATATGTTTTTGTCAATTACGTTGAACAATATTAAAGTAGCTATGTATGCCTTTTTGTTAGGTATATTATTTTCAATAGGTTCATTATGGATAATGATGCAAAATGGAATTATGCTTGGATCTTTTTTATATTTCTTTTATGATAAGGGTTTATTGTGGGAATCTTCTAGAACTATTTGGATTCATGGAACTATAGAGATATCTGTTATTGTAATAGCAGGTTGTGCAGGTTTAGTTTTAGGTAACGGTTTATTATTTCCAAAAACACATACGCGTTTAGCTTCGTTTAAAAAAAGTTTTAAAGCCGGATTAAAAATAATGGTAAGTACAGTGCCATTTTTTATTATTGCTGGTTTTTTAGAAGGTTTTGTTACTAGACATACCGAAATGCCAGATTGGCTTGCAATTTTGATAATTATAGGTTCATTAACCTCAATTATATATTATTACGTTATTTACCCAATTCAACTAACCAAACAACTTCAACATGGAGAACAATAGCTTTATAGAATTTAAAAAGGAAAGAGATTTAGGAGCAATTATTTCAGATACATTTGCTTTTATTAGAGAAAACTGGAAAGAATATTTTTTAACGGTATTAAAAATAACCGGACCAGTTTTAATAGTTGCACTTGCATTTTTAGTGTTTTATATGATGTCGCTTTCAGATGTTTTTAGTGAATTAGACGCTATAGATAGAGATCCGTTTAGTTTTATGACAAAGATTTTTTCTGGAGTAGGAATTTTAATTTTAATATATGTTGTTTTATATGGCTTAATGTCAATGTCATCTTTGTTTTTTATAAAATCTTACATTCAAAATAATGGAAAAGTAGAATTTGCTGAAGTAAAACAAAATGTATTTAATAATGTTTGGTCGTTTTTAGGTTTAGCAGTATTAGTAACTATATGTGTAATATTAGGTGCATTTTTATGCTACCTTCCAGGAATTTATTTAGGAATTACATTGTCTTTAGCATTTTCAATTATGATTTTTGAAGGAAAAAATATTGGAGATTCTTTTTCACATAGTTTTACTTTAATAAGTGGAGAATGGTGGAATACTTTTGGAGTTGTGATAGTTGTTGGAATGTTAGTAGGAGTTTTAGGTCAAGTTTTTTCTGTGCCAGCATTTATTTATCAAATGATTAAAATGGGAACTATGGTAGGTGAAGAAGATCCAACTGCAGTTTTTTCATTATTTAAAGATCCAATTTATTTAATTTTAAACATTGGCTCGTATGTTTTTCAATTCATTTTATATTCTATAACACTAATCTCATCAGTATTTATTTATTACGATTTAAATGAACAAAAAAACTTAACAGGTACTTTTGAGCGTATTGATAGTTTAGGAAGTAACAATTCTGAAGAATAACATGAAACAGCTACTTTTTATTTGTTTATTGTTTTTTTCGGCACAGCTTTTTGCTAGTGTCGATTCATTAACTGTGCAAACAGATAAAAGTACAATTGTTCAAAAAAAGTTCGAAAAAAAGGAGTTAAATAGATATAAAAATAGCAAAGATTTTAATTATAATGAAGAAAAATTAAATACTGAACCTAGCTTTTTAGAACGAGTTTTTAGATGGTTAGGTAGACAATTATTAAATTTTTTAGAATGGTTATTTGGAGTTGAAAGTGCAACTGGAATTTTTGCATTTATTGTACAAATACTTCCTTATTTAATACTTTTAGCAGTTGTTTTATTAATGATAAAACTTTTCTTAAAAGTTAATTCAGTTAACAGAGATAGTTTAGCAAAAAATAAACCTATTGTAAATATAACTGAAGAAGAAGAATTGATTAAAAGTAAAGATTTGCCAAAATTAATTCAACAAGCTATTGAACAGAAAAACTTTAGACTTGCTGTACGTTTTTATTATCTAATGTTGTTAAAACAGTTGGAAGCAAAAGAATTAATTGCTTGGGAACAGCAAAAAACGAATGAAGATTATATTAAAGAAATTTCAAAAAAGAATATCAAAAGCGCATTCTCTGATTTAACCCATTTATACGATTTTGTTTGGTACGGTAATTTTGATATTAGTGAAATTGAATTTTCAAAAGTGGAATCTAACTTTCAGAATGCAGCAAAACTATTAAACCGTAAATTGTGAGTAGAAAAACATACATATATATAGGTTTTTTAGTGCTTTTGATAGGAGCAATGTTGTACTTGGAAAGTACAAAAAAGAAACCTATAAATTGGTATCCAACGTATGCTGCAAAACATAAAATACCTTACGGAACCTATGTTTTAAAAGAGCAACTAGCTAATCTTTTCCCAAACACAAAAGTTAAAACAATTTATAAAACGCCTTATGTTTATTTAAAAGAAGAAGAACAAAATGGCACCTATGTTTTTATAAACAATGCAATTAATTTTGGAGATGAAGAGTTTTCACAATTAATGAAATTTGTAGCGCGCGGTAACAATGTTTTTATTTCTACAAGAGCTATAAATATAGATACACTTAATTTTGAATGTGAAAGATTAGTCAGTAATAATTTTGATGAAAAAGTAATTTTTAAGTTTAAAAATAAAGCTTTTAAAAATAAAGAATACACTTTTGATAAAGCAATTAGTAATTATGTTTTTAAACAGATTGACACTGTTAATACAACAATTTTAGGTATTACAGCCTATGTAAATAATGCAGATGAACGCACCGAAGAAGGTGTTAATTTTGTAAAATTCAACTATGGAAAAGGGGAATTTTTCTTTCATACGTTTCCAGAAGTGTTTACCAATTACAATATTTTAAATGGTGAAAATCATCAACATGCAGCAAATATTTTATCGTATTTAGATGAGGAAAAGCCTATTCTTTGGGATGCATATTACAAAACAGGTAAAAGTAGAATTGCATCACCCATGTATTATTTATTGAATAATAAACATCTAAAATGGGCGTATTATTTAGCTTTATTTGGAGTTTTATTCTTTGTTATTTTTGAGGGGAAACGCAAGCAACGTAGTATTGCAATTCTAAAACCATTAAAAAATCAAACACTTGCTTTTACTAGAACTATTTCAAACATGTACTTTGAAAAATCAGAGCATAAAAGCATAGCAGAACATAAAATAAGTTATTTATTGGAATTTATTAGAACTAAATTGCACATTCCAACTTCAGAAATAAACCAAACATTTTATAAAAATTTGGCCGCAAGAAGTGGTCACGATATTGAAAAAATAAAAACATTATTTGAATACTGTGAGCAAATTCACATGAGAAATGAAATTACAGAAACTCAATTAATGACATTAAATACAATGATAGAAAATTTTAAAAACACCATACACTATGGAAAATAACGATTTAAATTTTAACACTAGAATTGACCTTGCAAACTTAAAGTTGGCAGTTGAAAATATTAAAGCTGAACTTGGAAAAATTATAGTTGGTCAAGAAGATTTTATTGACTTGTTATTAGTGGCATTATTAGCCGACGGCCATGTTTTAATAGAAGGTGTTCCAGGTGTTGCAAAAACAATTACGGCTAAATTGCTTTCAAAAACAGTTGAAACCGGTTTTAGTAGAATACAGTTTACGCCAGATTTAATGCCAAGTGATGTGTTAGGTACTTCGGTTTTAAATATGAAAACTTCAGAATTTGAGTTTAAACAAGGTCCAATATTTTCAAACCTTGTATTGATTGATGAAATTAACCGTGCGCCGGCAAAAACACAAGCAGCATTGTTTGAGGTAATGGAAGAACGCCAAATATCAATGGATGGAACAACCTATAAAATGAAACCTCCATTTATGGTGTTAGCAACTCAAAATCCAATAGAGCAGGAAGGAACGTATGCATTGCCAGAAGCACAGTTAGACCGATTTTTATTTAAAATTGATGTAGGTTATCCAAGTTTAGAGGAAGAAATATTGATTTTAAAATCTAACCAAGAACGTAAAGGAGCGTTGCCACAAACTATGATTAATTCATTAATAAAAGAAGATGAATTGATGAAGTATAAGCAGCAAATATTTGAAATTTTGGTAGAAGAAAAAGTACTGAAATATATTGCTCAAATTATTTTAAAAACCAGAAATCATCCGCATTTATATTTAGGAGGTTCGCCAAGAGCAAGTATTGCAGTTTTAATTGCTTCAAAAGCGTATGCAGCTATTAATGGTAGAGATTTTGTGATTCCGGAAGATATTAAAAAGGTTATTTATCCAGTGTTACGTCATAGAGTTATTTTAACTCCTGAACGTGAAATGGAAGGGATGACAGCTGATAAAGTTGTTGAAATGATTGTGCAATCGGTGGAAGTTCCACGATAATTTAAACCAATACTTTTTTTGCGAGGAACATTGTAACCTAACAATTTTAAGAAATAAACGTGAAATGAATTTCATAAAAAGCTTATACATACATCAACAATTTTTTGTGTACATCAGTGCTATTTCAGCAACTTTTTTACTGTCGTTTTGGATACCTGTATTGTATATGCTTGCTTGGTTTCTTGTAATAATTTTATCGGTATTATTTTTTGTAGACATTTATTTATTATTTGGAAAGAAAAACGGAATAAAAGCACGTAGAATTTTATCTGAAAAATTTTCAAATTCAGATGATAATCCAATCCCAATTACGGTTATAAACAATTATAATTTCAATATAGAAGTAAAATTAATTGATGAATTGCCAATTCAATTTCAAAAAAGAGATTTTGAACATACAGCAATTATAAAAGCTTCTGAAAATTACAATTTTGAGTACGAAGTTAGACCTGTAGAACGTGGTGAGTACCATTTTGGAAAGCTAAATGTCTATGTTTCTTCTTTTCTACGTTTAATTGGTAGACGTTATAAATTTCAGGAGAATGAAATGGTTGCCGTATATCCTTCATACATACAAATGCGTAAATATGAGTTTTTGGCAATGAGCAATCGCTTAACGGAATTTGGGTTGAAAAAAATTCGTAGAATAGGACATACATTAGAGTTTGAGCAGATTAAAAATTATGTAATTGGTGATGATGCGAGAACTATAAACTGGAAAGCAACAGCAAAGCAATCCAAATTAATGGTAAATCAATACCAAGATGAAAAATCACAGCCAATTTATTCAATAATAGATTTAGGTAGAGTAATGAAAATGCCTTTTGAAGAATTGAAATTGTTGGATTACGCTATAAATTCTGCGTTAGCTTTTTCAAACATTGCATTGCGTAAAAATGATAAAGCGGGCTTATTAACTTTTGCTAAAAAAGTTGACACGTTGGTTGCTGCGAGTAATAAAAAAACACATTTACACCAAATTAATGAAGCTTTATATAATATAAACACAAAATTTACAGATTCTGATTTTGGTTATTTATATGCATATATTAAACGTACTATAAATCAAAGAAGTTTGTTGATTTTATATACAAATTTTGAACATATCTCTAGTTTAAAACGACAATTACAGTTTTTAAAAGCTATTTCTAGAAATCATTTATTAGTAGTTGTGTTTTTTGAAAATACAGAGTTAGATCAATTAATTGCTGAAAATGCTGAAGATGTTCAAACTATTTATCATAAAACTATTGCTGAAAAATTTGCTTTTGAAAAGCGTTTGATTGTTAAAGAGCTAGAAAGTAAGGGAATTTATGCTATTTTAACAAAACCTAAAAACCTAACAGTTAATGTTATAAATAAATACCTAGAGTTTAAAGCAAAAGGGTTTATTTAAAATAATTATTTAGCAAACTCAAGTAAACTAAAATATTTAGATTTGTGTACTGAATCTTGATTTTGAATAGATGAAATGGTTGAAGTAGTTCTTCGTTCTCCATCAATATCATCTCTATTTTGTCTAACTGCTAAAAACCTCCATTTAGTGCCAATTTCAACTGGATGAAAAGTATTAACACCTCTAAAAGTAACTAACGGAATGGCAAATTCCATGGTCCAACCTTTGTCAATATCACTATTGTTATTTAAAGTTCCATTAATATTAACTTCTGTTTTAAAATCTGGACTAAACGCTTTAACTACACCTTTAGAGTTCTTGTAAAATTTATCTAAATAAACAATATCATTTGATGTGTTGTATAAGTTTACTTCAAAACAAAAGTGAGTATCTATTGCTTCAGGAACTGGAATTAAGAAAATTTCGGCACAATCATCTAAAAAAGGTGTACCGTCTCTAACAGTTTCACGAGCTGTTATATATTGATCTTCACATTCAAAAAATAAATATAGGTTTTCTTCATCCCATAACATTCTATATTTCGTTTTTTGCTTATCGGTTGGTTTTTCAGCTTTGTAAAAGTGATCTAGTGTATAAACGGGTGATTTCTCCCAATCTTTTTCATTCATTTTTCCATCTATAGTTAATGTTTCTGAAGTTTTAATAGCTTTATAAATAGAAGTTTTGCCTTTAGTTTTATCTAATTGCGTATTGCATGATACCAATGTTAAAATAATAATGATATAATAAGCATGTATTGGTCGTGTTTTCATAAAATTATTTTAAATAGCTAAAGTACCATTTTTAATCTATTTTAATTCTAATATAGAATGTGTCTAAATCAAATAGTACTTATTTTTGTTGCTGATAATCGAATAAAAGTAATATGAGTAAAATAGTTCAAAACACACACTTAAAAACATCAAAAGAACTTGTTGGGGCAGTAATTTCAATTGAAGAGAATAAAGCTACAGTTACCTTAAAAATGACCAAGGAAATGGTGGTAGATTCACGTGGTTTAGCACACGGAGGTTTTACTTTTGGGTTAGCTGATTATGCTGCAATGGTTGCTATTAATCATCCAAATGTGGTTTTAGGAAAAGCCGAAGTTAAATTTATGAAACCAACTGTAGTTGGTGATGAGTTAACAGCAGAAGCTGTTGTTACAGAAAAGTTTAATTCAGTAAAATCAGCTGTTTCAGTTTCAGTTAAAAACCAAGAAAATATACTGGTTTTTGAAGGAGAATTTATTTGTTTCTCATTAGAGAGCCACGTTTTGGATAGTTAGATAAACGTGCTTTAAAGTTTTTACTGATATTTTAGAATTGTAAAACAAAAAAACGGAGTGTAATACGCTCCGTTTTTTTGTTTTATTTTTTGTAAATTAATATATTATTTAACAAATTTTAAACTACCTACTTCAGTAGAAAAAATGTATACTCCTGACTTTAAATTTGAAACATTAATTTCATTGGTAATTTCACCTTTAGAAATAGATTGCCCCATTAAATTGTAAATAATATATTCTCCTTTAATAGCTTCACTTAAAACAATGGCATTTTTATTTTCACTGTAATAAGCATTGATTTCGTTTTTTTCAAACTTATCTACTGCTAAAGTAGAAGCGTCAATATTAAAACTATTTGCGTATTTATATGTTAATCCATCTTCAGATCCTGTAAATCCATATCCTAAAGCCTGAATTCTAACATCTGTAAGAGATGTATCAACATTTGGAACTGTTAAAGAAACAGTTGTTGATTGAGTAGTGTCACTAGTTGTCACTGTTGTAGATCCTACAGTTCCTTCTGGGATTAGAGCATAATCAACATCTAAAAATCTAACTCTCACATCTATAACATCACCTCTAGTAGGGTCAGCTTTAATTGCAGTATAATCTACTCCAATAATTAGAGTATCACCTTCTGTTAATTCGCCATTTACAGATGTGCGATAAGCATCAACGCTTTGATCGTTAATTGTAGTAATTTCAACAGCAGCGCTTACTTCTACATCATCTTCTGCAATTGATAAATTTGTTACATAATTACCAATATCCCAACTGCTTCCGTTCCATCCACGAACTTGAAGTCGACCAGCAGTTGTGCCAGGGTTCATAGATGGCACAGTTAATTGTATAGTTATAGTTTGTGATGTAGCAGAATTTGTAACTGTTTCATCTATTTGAGTTCCAGCAATAAATGTCCAATTATCAAATAATTTAATATGTAAATTTGAAGCACCACCATTATCTTGAACATCAGTATAAGTAACTTCAACATCTAAAACTGTTCCAGCAGTTAGAGGCGTGGTAACGGTGTTGTTTTGGAAAACAGTAGGGTCTGTTCCGTTGATTGCAGTAATGCTAACATTTTGTGCATTAGAAACTACAGTCATTAAAAAAATAACTGTAAATAATTTAAAAGTAATTTTTTTCATAATTTTTAAATATTTAGGTTTATAATAAATAAGTGTTTAATTGTATGTAATAATTTAACAAAATAATTAAATTAAAATTTGATTAAACATAATATATGGTTTAAAAGAAGTGATAAATGGTTTTAATATAAATAATCGATAAACAAGGGTTTAAAGAGTAAAATTGTTTTTGTACCTCTTATAATAAACAACTAATTAAACTTAACTTGAAGATGAATTACGTTTTAGGTGAATAAAATTAGTGAGGTGAAAAATGTACCTTTAAATCACCATTTATCAATCTGTTTTCGTTGTCAATTCCACTAAATACTCCTTTTTGAAAATCCCTGCCATCTTTTAAGTAATAGGTTTTAAAATAAATATTAATTCTTTCAAGAGCAATAATTCCTGAAAAGTTAAATCTTAAATTTAGAATAGAGCCTTTGTTTAAAAGTTCCATTCTGTCTTTTTCTATATATACATTTTCAGTTAATGTGATTATTTTATAACTATTCGGTAAAATTTTAAATTTAATAGTTTCTTCAAAATCCTCTTTTAATTGAAAGGTAATTTCATAAGTTCCTGGGATTTTTCCAAAAATTGCAGAAAAAGGACTTCTATTTGAAAGTTCTAAAAAGTGTTTTGGAACAACGCTATTATTAACAATACGTTTATCTCTAACTTCCATAGCAATATAGGGGGGAATATATGGTGTTTGGGCTTTTTCATCCATATCTTCCTTGTTTTCACACTTTTCTAATATGGAGCGTCCAGCTACGGTATTTGTGTAAATATCAAAGGTGCAATAGGTACCTACAAGATAATTAATGTTTGAAGAATCTTTATGGCCCGTGTAATATATTTCGCTTGCACCATCAATGTATTTATCACCTGATAGCGTTTTTGTTCTAATAGTAATAGTATCACCGTGTATATTAACAGAACCATCACTATAATGTTCTCTAAATGTTCCATCTTCTAATGGGTAAAGGAAAGTGTGTTTAATCTTTTTCCAATTGTTTGAAATAACTGTTTTACCTTTAATAACGCTATTGTCTTCACCAAAGTAGTAATTTAGGTAATAATAAGTATTATCTGTATTTTTATTAATAAGAGCTAGTTGTTGTTCTTTATCTTCTTTGGAAGTACTTATGTTGTTAAAAAAATCTTCAAAATTTTCATAACCTATATATAATAATATAATAGATTTATAGAATTCATTAATTTTAATAGTTCGTTTTCCTTTTTCTAACTCGCGAGATTTGTCATATAAGTATTTACCATTAATAAAATCGTTGCCAATTTCTTCAAAATCTTTTTTTAAACTAGGTTTATCATCATCAAATGATCCATAACCATAAAGCTGAAATGTTTTTGGAAGGTTTGTAATGTTATGCTTATACATAAAAGTTTCAACTATTTTATCTAGTATAAGTTTAAAGTATTCTGTTGTTAAAACTAATGATTCTGATTTCATAATATAAATTCCTAAAATAAATATAAAATTATTGAAAATATAATTAATATTTAAAATTAACGGGAATTAATATTAACAATCTAATTTTACTCTTGTAATTAAAGTAAATTATTATCATAAAAAGATATATTATATTATGAAAAAATCTATCGTATTTATTTTTCTGTTTGTTGCAACTTTTGGGTTTGCTCAAATTAACGTAACTGGAAAAATAACAGACAAATTAGGCGAGCCATTACCTGGAGCTACAATTATTGAGAAAGGAACAACAACAGGTGTGGTTTCAGATTTCAATGGAAACTATGAGATATCTGTATCATCAGATAGCGCAGTTTTAGTTATTTCATTTGTGGGATTTGTTACAACAGAGAAAAAAGTAGAAGGAGCAAATAGAATAAGTATTGAGTTAGAAGAATCTGCACAATCTTTAGATGAAGTAACCATTCAAGGTTTTACGGGTGTTATTGGGAAATCTAGAAAACGTACAGCAACTATTCAAAGTACTCCAGAATCTGTAACAGCTTTAAATTCAGAAGGTATTGAAAATGCAGGAATAAACGATGTGAGCAGTTTTTCTAGTTTAGTCCCAAATTTAAAGTTTAATACTTCTCAAGAAATTGGTTTAAATACAATTACGGTAAGAGGTATTTCACAAGTTAGAGGAGGAGATGCACCGTTGGCATTTGTAATTGATGGTGTTACCATTCCAGATCCAAGTTTATTAAGTCAGGAATTATATGATTTAGCACTGATTGAAGTGGTAAAAGGACCTCAAGGAGCTTTGTATGGAAAAAACGCCATTGGTGGAGCTGTAAATATTTATACAAAAGAACCAACCAATACAATGTCTAATAAAATTAAATTAGGTCTTGGAAATGGCGGTTTAAAAGAAGCTCAATTTATTTCTTCAGGCGCTTTAAAAAAGGATAAGGTATTTTATAGAGTTTCAACTCAATTTAAAGATTTTGACGGTTTGTTAACTAATGAATTTTTAAATAAAAAAGTAGATTTTAGAAAAGATGTGAATTTTAGAGGTCAATTGAAAGCGCGTGTTACAGATAATTTTACGGTTACTGGTACATATCAATATTTTGATTTAGATGGTGGTGCGGCTTATTATTCTGTAAATCCAACTGGTTATGAAGGATTTCCAGGAGGAATTTTAGATCCAAACCCAAAAGATGGAAACAATGTTATTGTTGCTGATTTATTAGGAAATTCTGATATGATTAACAACTATGGTAATTTTAAAATGGATTATTCTTTTGAAAATATGAACCTTCAAAGTATAACATCTTTTAATAAAGTGGAAAAATCGATTGTTGGGGATCTTGACTTTTTAGATTTTGATTTGTTTACGCAAGATAGAGTTACCAACACAAAAACATTTAATCAAGAAATTAGATTGAATAATAAAAATACCGACGCAAAATTAGATTGGAGTTTAGGAGGTTTTTATCAAAATACAGAAAAAGAACTTGTTGAAAATGGTGCTGAAGAAGGAGCAGCTTATCAGGTAGCAGATTATAAAAACACCACTAAAACTATTGCGCTTTTTGGATTTGCAGATTATAAATTAACAGAAAAGCTAACTGCTTCTGCTGGTTTTAGATATGATATTGATGAATTTAGTCAGGAAGATTATTTATTTGAAACGGAATCGTCTAGAGATAATAATGAATTTCAACCAAAAGTATCGCTATCTTATCAAGCTTCAAAAAATGTTTTATTCTATGCAAACTATGGTAAAGGATATAGAACAGGAGGTTATAATGCAGATGCTACAGATCTTTTCAACAGAGATTTTAAAGATGAAACTTCAGAAAATTATGAGTTAGGTTTTAAAACCACTTCTTGGAATGATCGATTTATTTTTAATGGATCTGTTTTTGCCTCTAAAATGGAAAATCAACAACAATATATTCTTGATTTAAATACTTTTATTTCAGGAGTTTACAATTATAATGAAAGTAAATTTGTTGGGTTTGAGTTAGAATCTCGCTTACGTTTAACAAAGTTTTTAGATGTTTTTGCAAACTATGGATATACAAATACAGAAATAGTAGATGGTGGAAAAACTGGAGGTGCCAATGGTGATACAACGGATAATACGGTTTATAATGGTAATAAAACACCTTTTGTTCCTGAAAGTAATTTTAGTGTAGGATTGGAATCTTCATTTAAAATAAATTCTGAATTAAAGTTTAATGGATTTTTAAATTTAGATACAACAGCAAAAACATATTGGCACGAAAGTAATAGAGATGCATTTACAACAGATGCTTATTCTTTATTAGAGGCTCGTATTGGGCTAGAGTACAAAAACTGGAAGTTAGATATTTGGGGTAAAAACCTTACAGATAAGCAATATTATCAAGAATTTTCACCAGGAGAATTTGTTGGTAGTCCTGATGATGTAGCTTGGAGAGGACAACCTTTAAGTTTTGGAACAGCAATTTCAGTTAAGTTTTAAAAAAAATTAAGTAGTAAATTTTGAATTAATTATTTAAGAGGAAATATATTATTTCCTCTTTTTAAACTAAAAGTATGTTGAATAAGAATCAAAAAATGGTTGCTGAATTTTCAGAAATTTTAATGGGAGAAATGTTTAAGGTTCAACCAGGAGAATCAGTTGCAATTACTATAGATATAGGTTCAGATAATACAATTGTTGATGCTTTAGCTGCAGCAACTTTAAAGTTAGGTGCAAAACCTTTGATAATGTGGATTCCTAAAGCAGAAAAAGATAGTCAGGCAGGTATGAAAGATTGGCCTTCTGAAGCATTAACTGCAGCGTTGTGCAATGTTGATGTTTGGATTGAAGCAAATTCAGTAGTGTTATTGTATTCAGATATTTGGGAAACTGCAATGCGAGATAACAAAAAAATACGTTATTTAATTATTGCAGATAGTACCATAAAATCGTTACACAGAGTTTTTACAGGGTTTGATATTCAATTGTTAAAGCAATTGTTGAATAAAGTTCGAAAAATGGTAATGGATTGTAAAACAGTGAGAATTACTAGTGAAAACGGAACAGATGTTTCATATGATATAGATTTGAATTACGCTTTTGATATTGACGATGGCGATTTATCTCAACCAAAATTTGGTACAGCTCCAGGATTTGTAAATATAGTTCCTAAATTAGCAAGTATGAATGGGATTATTGTTTTCGATTACTTGCAAAATGCTAATACAAACAGTGTTTTAGGTTTTGAAATGGCAAATGGAGCAATTAGTGATGTAAAAGGAGGGAAAGAAGCTTCAGAAAATTTTAAAAAATATCTAGCTTCTTTTGAAGATGAAAATATGTATAAAATCTCTCATAATATGTTAGGTTTAAACCCGAAAGTTAATGAATTAACTGGGGAACTTGTTGAAGATGAGCGTATTTGGGGAGGTGCTGATTTTGGTTTTGGACATACAAGTGCTATGGATATGCCACCGTTTGGGCAAGAAGCAAAATCGCATTTTGATGGTGTTGTAAGTAATGTGAGTATCTATTTAGACGATATTCAAATTTTTGATAGTGGCGAAGTATGTCATCCAGATTTAAAACCGTTAACACAAAACTTACTAAAAAATTAATAATGGCTCAAGAAGGAGATCAATATGCTACTAGTAAGGTTCAACCAAAAGATTTTGTTTCGGGTTGGGTTGTTGCTCTAATTATTGCAAGTACTGGACTTTCTGTTTCCACATTGTTTTTAGGTTCAGAAATTGCGCTTAATTTAGGTCTTAAAAAAGCACTAATTGCATTTGGTGTGTCAACATTGGTATTAACCATAATGTGTATGGCAACTACCTTAATTGGTAATCGTTCAAGATTATCAACCTATATGATTTTGCATTTTAGTTTTGGAGAATATGGAGCTAAAATTGTAAATTTTATATTTGGAGTTACTTTAATAGGTTGGTTTGCTGTTGCTTTAGAATTGTTGGCTATTGCAATTTTTGATACTACAATAAGTACATTTAAAGTTGAAGTTTCCAAAGAGCTAATTATTATTGTAACAAGTATATTTATTACAATAACAACGGTTTACGGTATACGAAGTATAGAAAAGCTTGCCAATATTTCTATCCCTATTTTAACCGGATTTTTAATCTATGTATTTTATCTTTCTATAAAAAATTTAGAAAACCCTTGGGTTGAGCTGTTCAATTATGTTCCAACCAAAAGTACAATGACCCTTTTTGATGCAACATCAATTTTAGTAGGTGCAGCAATCTTGTTTCCTGTATTAATGGCAGATTTTTCTAGGTTTGTAAAAACAGATAAACAAAGTTTAGGAGCCGTACTTGGACTTACAATTGGTACACCGTTAGCACTTATATTAAGTGCTGTACCATCTATTCAAACAGGTGAAGTAGATATTATTAAAATAATGGAGCAGTACAATATGGTTATCCCTGCTTTTTTATTACTCTTTATTGCAACTTGGAGCACCAATGCTACAAATTTGTATTCTGCTAGTTTAACTTTTGCAACAATAAACAAAAAATGGAGTTTCAAAATGGTTGCAATTGTGTCTAGTATATTCGGTACAATTTTGGCTTTATTGGGTTTTGCTCAATATCTTTTTGATTTTCTTGAATTTTTAGGGATTTTAGCTCCATCAATATCTTCAATCTATTTTATTCATTTCTTTTGGATTAAAAAACAAAAATATAATCTGGAAGATATAAATAAATGGGAACCAGCAGCATTAATAAGTTGGGTGGTAAGTTCAGTAATTACTGTTTTTACGTATCTTGAAGTTTTTCATATTACGCACGCTTATTTTATCGATTCGTTTTTATTAGGTGGAATTATTTACTTGATTTTGAAGAGGAAAGAAATTTTTAAAAAATAGTTTACAGGTTACATTCTTTCTTCAATCCATTTTTTAAATGCAAAGAAATTTTGGGGTGCAACGCCGTGACCTACTGGATATTCTTGATAGCTATGTTTTACCTCAATTTGAGTTAAAAATTCATCGGTTTGTCTAGCCCATTCAACTGGTAAAACTTGGTCAACACTTCCGTGAGATAAAAAGAAATCTAAATTAGCATAAAGTGGATTGTTGTAATTATCAGGTAAAATCTCAAAATTAGCATAACCACTTAAACCTATAACTTTTTGAATTTTTTCTGGATAGCTTAAAGCAACTGCAATACTTAAAATACAACCTTGACTAAAACCTAATAAAAATGTTTGTTTAGGTGTTTTAGCGTAACGTTCTTGAATTTCAGAAATAAATTTAGAAATTAAATCTCTAGATTCGATAGCTTCTTCATCGTTTGAAAACTTACCACCACTATTATCCATATTAATAGTGTACCAGCTATAACTTCCAAAACCTAATGTTCTTGGAGCTCTAGTACTTACAATAATTAAATTTTCTGGCAATTCGGCTGCAAATGAAAATAAATCTTCTTCATTACTTCCATAACCATGTACTAAAATTAATAAGTTAGTTTGTTCGTTTATTTCGTTTGGTTCTTGAACCAGGTATTCTAGTGATAATTTCTCCATTTTTTAAATAAGAATAAAAAAATGTCATTTTAAATAAAGTGAAATATTGTTTAGATTCTTCACTTCGTTTAGAATGACATTGATAAATGTTTTGTTAATTAAGCAATTCCTTTAAACCAATCTTGAAATTGATCTCCTAATAAAGGTACTTTTTTTTCTTCTCCTTGAGCAGCACCAATAAGTCCCATAATCCAAAGTACAAGTGCTCCAACAGCAATTACCGCTCCTGCAGTTCCGCTAACATAGCGCGAAACTAGGGATGCAGCTAAACTTAAAAGGTTAAGCCCTAATGCTTGGCGTAAATGAAATCCTGTAAAAGCATTTCGTTTACTGTTGTTCATTAAATAGGCAATAATAAACCCAATCCACCATAAGTATGATACTATTGCTGCTGTTTTACCTTCGTTAACTGTTTGATTTTCCATATTTTTAGTTTTAGTGGTTTATAATTATAATATTACTTGGTTGTTTGCAATTATTCCATAAGCTTTACCTATCATTTTTTTATTCATAAAAATACTATTTTTTGAAGATGATAAAATATCTTCTTCGCTAAATATATATTCAGCTGTAGGAGTGAAGAGTGATAACTCTGCTTTGTTACCAACCTTAATAGGATTTACTTCAATATTGAATCGTTTTTTTGGTTTTTCTGAAAGGTTTTCAACTAGCACTTCTAAAGGTAAAACTTGATTTAAACTTCCAAATAAACTTTCTAATCCAATGGATCCAAACTTTGCATTGTTGTATTCCATTTTTTTGTGTTCAATATCAATTGGGTTATGGTCGCTAGTTATCATATCAATAGTTCCGTCTTTTACACCTTCAATTAAAGCATCGCAATCTTTTTGTGTTCTCAAAGGTGGAAGTACTTTGTTGTTAGCGTCGAAGTTTTTAATTTCATTATCAGTTAAAGTTAAATGATGCGCTGAAACACTACAAGTAATATCTAAACATTTAGATTTAGCTTCTTTAATTAATTCTACTGATTTTTTTGTTGAAATTGTTGGAATGTGTAATTTGCCTTCGGTATATTCTACTAAAAATAAATCTCTAACAATTTGTATTTCTTCTGCTAAAGCTGGTATTCCTTTTAATCCAAGTTGCGTGCTATTTACTTCTTCATTTACCAATCCGGAACCTGCAATTCTATTTTCTTGAGGAAAACTAATTAGTAAACCGTTAAAGTTTTGAGTGTATAAAAGTCCTATTTTTAATAAATTAGGATTAGAAATAGCTTTGTTGTAGTCTCCAAATGCAATGGCGCCAGAATTTTGCATGTCAAATAATTCTGCCATATCTTCACCTTTCATTCCATTTGTAAAAGCTCCAATTGGGTGTATGTTAGTAGCAGAATATTGAGCTTTATTTATCATTAATTCAATAACCGCTTTATTGTCTGAAACTGGGTTGGTGTTTGGGTTAATAGCAACTGCTGTAAATCCACTTTTTGCAGCTACTTGTAAACCGTGATCTATTGTTTCTCTTTCTTCAAAACCAGGTTCTCCAAAGCAAACCGAAGTATCAAACCAACCTTGTGAAATATGTAAATCTTCAAGTTGAATAATTTCAGAATGTGCTTCAGAAATTGAATCTTCAATTTTAGAAATAATTCCTTTTTCAATTAAAATATCTTTTGTTTGAAGATGGTAAGGACTGCTTTTGTCTATTATTTTAGCAGCTTTAAGAAGTAGTTTCATAGTTTGAAATATTTTAAAATAAGCATTTCAAGAAACAAAAATAGGATAGAAAATGCTAAAAACCATTTAAAAAGCCAATTGATTTTAACATTGTTATTAACTATTTCAAAAACTTGATCTACTGAATTGTAAACTTTTATGTTTGGTTGGTTGTTGGTTAAAGCATCAATATCTAAATAATTTAAATCGCTTTCTTCTCTATTGTAGTTAAAAGCAATGGTTTGAATGTGCTGTTTATTTCTATTTAAGCTGTAAAAACCACTTTTTAAAGGTTGATTTTGAAGTGTAAGCTCAACTTTGTTTTGTGAACTTTGCTGTAATGGAATAAATTCTGAATTTTTATTAGAGAGTGTTAAAACTTCATCTTTACCAATAGATGCATTTATGGTAATGTTTTGATTGTTTTTTATAGTGTAATATAGTGTATTGTTGTTAAAACTTGTTTTTCCCATATTGTAAAAAACAGGAACAATAAGAGGTGAATTGATAAAATTACTAGTTTTAATATTTAGAGGTGAAGCAACCCAATAACAATTGCTTTTACCAATGTTTTTTGCAGCAATAAAAGCGTTGTTAGTATCAAATTTAAGTATTGATGTTGTGTTTTTTAATGTTGAAGAAAAGTGTAGTTTACTATTTGGATATTGAAAATTTGATATCTTTTTTTCAAATACATCCTTTATAAGTGGATGCTCAAAATTAATAGATGTGATTTTGTGTTCTTTTTCAATTTTAGATTGTATGGTGCCTAAACCTATTTTTTGAAATAATTTATTGTAAGAGTTAATGTTTGTATTTACCGAAGGTATAATTAAAATATTTCCACCATTTTTAATAAAGTTATCTATACTATTTACCAACTCGTTTGGTATAATATCGAGTTCGTTTAAAATAATAAAATGTTGACTTTGGATGTTGTTGTAATTTAAATTTTGAAGAGGTTTTTGGGTAAAATTAAATTCGTTATTTGAATAGATTTTACTTAAATATTTGGAGGTGTTTCCAATGCTTAAAATGTTAATTTTTTCAGGGTTAGAAATTGAAAAATAAAAGTCGTTATCAAACGCTAAATCATCAACTGAAATTGAAATTTTTCCATTGAAATTTTGTTTATTTGGAATGGTGAAAGTTGCTTCAGAAGTTGTAGTGTTTTTAAAGTTAGCTGTTGTTTTTCCAACCAGTTTATTTGAGTCGTAAAGGGCAATAGCAAAACTATCATCAATTGGTTTTATACTTTTTAGACTTGTTTTAAGGGTTGTTTTATTGCTGGTTTTTGATACAATAAATATACTATCTATAAAAATATTTTGGTTGGTTGTTGGTTGTAGTTTTACAAGAGAAATTTGCGAGTTTACATTTGTAACTATGCTTTTGTTTTTTAAATTAACATTTTGAAAATCAGAAAATAAAATATAATTAAGTGAAGTGTTAGTTTTAGTGTTTTTATTGTTGTTTAAATTTAGTAATACAGTATTAATATCTTCTTTTTTTACGGTATATTCTAACTTTGTTAACTCATTTTTAATATTATTTTTAGTAGTGTTTTTAAAGCTACTGTTGTTTGTGAGTAGCGAAACGGTTTCATCACCTTCTAAAAAATTATCAATAATATTTTGTGCAGTATTTTTTAGAATTTCGCCATTTTCATTTTTAGCAGACATGCTTAACGAGTTATCTAAATAGATGCTGGTTGCAATTTTTTGATCGGCTGAAATATTAGAAAAATAGGGTTGAGTAAAAGCAAAAATAATACATGTAAAAGCTAACATTCTTGTAGCTAAAATTAAGTACTTTTTTAGCCTTGCACTTTTACGAGTTTGTTGTTCTATTTTTTTTAAATATTGAACATTTGTAAATGGAGTTTTTTTGAATTTTTGCAGTTGAAATAAATGCACTATTATTGGAATAATTAATAAAAATAGTGCGTATAAAAGTTCAGGATATTTAAACTGCATTTTTAATAAGGTTTATCAAATATATGAAATTAACTAAAGTAATATTTTAAAATACCTAATGCATAATTACTTGCAATTGTATTTGCAAAACGTGCAAAATCTATATTTGCATTATCATTTGCTTCATCAGATATAATTCGAATAATAGAAAAAGGAACATCATATTCAAAGCAAACTTGTGCAACCGAAGCTCCTTCCATTTCGCAGCAAACAGCCGAAGCTATTCCTTTATTTAATTCGGCAATTTTTTGTTTACTTGAAACAAATAAATCTCCACTTGCAATATCGCCTTTAATTACTTTAGGTTTTGTAATGTTAAATGTATTAGCTTCATTTTTTTCAACATAAGTTGAGTAATTTTCAATAAAATTGTTTGTAGCTTTTAGCAATATTGAAGAGTCTTTTGTTTCAACATACAATTGTTTTAAAATTGGAATTTCAAACTGATTGTAAAATGGCCTTGCATCTAAATCATGTTGATATAAATGTTTACCAATTACAACATCTCCAATGTTTAAATGTGGTTGAATTGCTCCTGCAACTCCAGTAAAAATAAGTTCGTTTAAATCAAAATCATTAATTAATTGTGTTGTTGTAGCTGCTGAAGCTACTTTTCCCCAACGTGAAAAAACAATTACTACTTTTTTACCAAATAAATCACCTTGATAATATGTTCTTTTACCTTTTTCAGTTGTTGATATGTTTTTTAATTCGTGCAGAAGTGCTTGTACTTCCTCTTGCATTGCGCTAATAATTCCAATCATTTACTGCTTTTTAATTGATTATTTTTCCATCTTTCATTTCTAATTTTCTATCTGCCATGTTTGCTAACTCATTGTTATGCGTTACAATTACAAAGGTTTGATTGAATTTATCTCGTAATTCAAAAAATAATTGATGTAAGTTTTTAGCAGAAGCAGAATCTAAATTACCACTTGGTTCATCTGCAAAAACCACTTTTGGATTGTTAATTAAAGCTCTGGCAACTGCAACACGTTGTTGTTCTCCACCAGAAAGCTCATTTGGTTTATGTTGGGTTCTATTTTCTAAACCTAGAAATTTGAGTAATTCTTTAGCTTTTATTTCTGTTTCTTTTTTATTTTTTCCGCCAATAAATGCTGGAATACAGACATTTTCTAAAGCACTAAATTCTGGTAGTAATTGATGAAATTGAAAAATAAAACCAATATGTTCATTTCTAAACTTTGATAAACCTTTATCTTTTAAATTTAAAAGGCTTTGATTGTTAATAGTAAGTGAAGTGTTGTTTTCTTTATTAGGTTTATCTAATGTTCCTAAAATTTGTAGAAGTGTTGTTTTACCTGCACCTGATGGTCCAACAATTGCCACAATTTCACCAGTATTAATTTTTAAATCTACACCTTTAAGTACTTCTAATTCTCCGTAATATTTATGTATGTTTTTAGCTTCAATCATTATGCAAAAATAATAGCCGTGAAAATACAATTAATATTGATTAGAGCCAATTTTTAGCTTTATTATAATCAATATAATACACGAACCTAACGGATAGGTTATGAAGTATAGATTCGTCAAATAAATTATCTAAATTCTCACTAAAACTTAAGTTAGATAATTGATCTTCGTTAAAAATTGAGTTTCTGTATAGGGCAATTAATTGACTTCCAGGGGCAAATTCCCAAGTATAATTTAAATCAAAATTCCAAATATTGTAATTTATATTATGATTACTAGAATAATTGTTTTCGACTAAAACGCCTTCATTGTTTAATAAGTAAAACTGGGTGTTATACTCTACAGGTGACCAATAATGGCGAAAAGTTAAATTTAATGCGGACTTTGTACTGAAATTATATTTTCCAGATAATGAATTTGTAATAGATTTTGTGTCTCTTTTTCCAAAAATAATATCACCATTTTCTAACTCATTTACATAACCATAATCATTAGAGTCTTTTGAGTAAGATAATTCGTGAATAAATGATAGTTTGTCGTTTATTCTAAACCTTGGCGAGATACTACTTGAAATATAATAATTGTCGTTTTGTGTTCTTTTAGAAATGTATACTTGTAAATCAATAGCAAATTTTTTTCTATAATCGGTAGAAATCCAATTGTTAGAAGCTATTCGGGGAGACTTTTTAAAATATCTACCTTCAACTCGAGGTTCATAATAATCGTATTGGTTTCCTAAACTAGTTTCAAAATAACCACCAAAATCTAATCTACCTTTTTTAGTTTGAAAATAGTAATTTACACCAATTTCATTATCTGTATAGGTATTTGGTTTGTGTAGGTAATTTATATCAGCCCAAAATGCAAAACGGTAACTGTCAAAGTTTTTTGTTGGTTCAAAAATTTCATAGGTTAGGTAAGATTCAAAATTGCTAAAATTATTTCTTTGCTGAAATCCTAAATCATTTTTATTAAAATTTTCATCTTGTAGGCTATGCTCAATACCATATTGCCAATTTCCGCTAATTTTTCGGAGTGCTATTTCGGTTGAAATACCTTTGGTGGTTTTATCAAATTCGTTTAAATAACTAAAGCTACTACCACCTTCAATTTTAAATTTGTTTGATTTATTAGTTAAGTCGAATAATAATGCTGAAACATTTGCATCTCTAAACTTACCTTCTCTCAAAACATTGGTGTTTACAAAAGAGATTGATGAGTTTTTATTAAATTGCTTGTCTAAAACAATAACACTATAGTTTGCAAAAGGTTCTGTTATTATTTTTCGAAGCTCATTTGTGTTGGTATTTTTAATGGTAGCTTCAGTTTTTTCGGTTATGGCGTTAAATACTCCAATTCCTAAACCATTTTTTGTTCTTCCAGAAACTTTAACGGCGTTCAACATTTTTACATTTGAGGGCTCGTTTAAAATTTCTTCATTACTGTTTAAATCTTCATTTGTATTAATATAGGTAGAAGGTGAGTTTCCAACTCTTCTAGAGTAAAATAAATCTCCTTTACTAAATAATTCAGTTCCTTCAGTAAAAAATGCTCTTTTCTCGGAATATTCTTGTTCAAAAGGACTTAAATTTAAAATTAGATTGTCAAATGCAGTTTGCCCAAAATCTGGTATTAATGTAGCATCTAGTGTAAAACTTTCGCTAATTCCATATTTTACATCCATTCCAAAACTAGTGTCAAACTTTTTGTCACTATCAAAAATTGAATAATTTGCAGATGCGTAAGGTGAGAAACTTAAGCGCACAGGAGGTTTAATATTTTTAAATCCTTTTAAAATACCTGCGTATTGTTGAATATATCCTTTGGTTTTATCTATAGGGTTCCAAACAAATTGCTCTTTAGTGTTCTGAATTCTTCTATGAAAATTTAAACCCCAAATTTGTTCTTTATTATTTGAAAAGCGTAAAGCAGAATAGGGAATTTTAACTTCAACTACCCATTTATCGGCATCAATTTTTACGGCGCTTTCCCAAACGCCGCTCCAGCTAAAATCTTCGCTATCTACAGTAGCTTTAGCGTCTGCTTGATTTCCTGTTGCTTGAATAAAAAATTCGGTATCGTTTAATCCATCGTTTAAAGGATTAATCATAATTCCAAACCAATCTACTTGTCCAAAATTATCTCTAGTGCTAGATTCTAAAGCAATATTTTTAATGTCATCATCAAATAAATAAGCTCCGAAGTAGATAGCTTCGTTATCATATGCAACTTTTACTTCTGTTTTTTTATTTGGATGTTCTTTATCTCCAAATCCAGGTCTAAACATTACAAAGTTTTTAGCTACTTCAGAATTTTGCCAAAAATTTTCGTCTAAAACTCCATCAATTTTTGGTGCTTTTTCAGTTCGAGTAATATTTAATATTTTGGGATTTAGATTAATTTGTGCATGTGAAATAAAAACAAATAGAAATAGGAATAGAAAATTATTTATTTTCATTTTTAGAATGAAGCTGTTTGATTAAGTTGCGTTAAAGTTACTAACTTGCTATTTTTAGGTTCTTAAATATATGTTAATTATCAACTTAAGGTATTTCATTATTAGAGTTAATTTAAGATATTTTTTAAAAAATCCACATTAAAAATACAATTTGATTTATTACATTTGTTGAAACCTAATTAAAATTTAATCTCTAATGAATTTACACGAATATCAAGGAAAAGAATTACTTAACAGTTTTGGAGTAAGAATTCAACGAGGTATTGTTGCTGATAATCATAAAAAAGCAGTAGAAGCCGCTAAACAATTGGCTACAGAAACCGGCACTGGCTGGTGGGTAGTTAAAGCACAAATTCACGCAGGTGGTCGAGGAAAAGGCGGAGGCGTAAAATTGGCTAAAAGCTTGGCTGAAGTTGAAACAATTTCAGAAAACATTATTGGAATGATGTTGAAAACACCTCAAACATCAGCTGAAGGTAAAAAAGTACATCAAGTATTAATTGCTGAAGATGTTTATTATCCTGGCGATAACGAACCTGAAGAATATTATATGTCTGTGCTTTTGAATAGAGCTACTGGTAAGAATATGATTATGTACTCTACTGAAGGTGGTATGGATATTGAAACAGTTGCTGAAGAAACACCTCATTTAATTTTTACTGAAGAAATAGACCCTTTAATTGGTTTACAAGCTTTTCAGGCGCGTAAAATTGCTTTTAATTTAGGTTTGTCAGGTGGAGCTTTAAAAGAAATGATAAAATTTGTTTCTAGTTTATATACTGCTTTTGTAAAATCAGATTCTTCATTATTTGAAATAAATCCAGTTTTAAAAACTTCAGATGATAAAATTTTAGCTGTTGATTCTAAAGTAACTATAGATGATAATGCTTTGTTCCGCCATAAAGATTTAGCAGAATTAAGAGATTTACGTGAAGAAAATGAAATTGAAGTTGAAGCAAATGCTGCAGGTTTAAATTATGTTGATTTAGATGGGAATGTTGGTTGTATGGTTAACGGTGCTGGTTTAGCAATGAGTACTATGGATTTAATTAAACAATCTGGTGGTGAACCTGCAAACTTTTTAGATGTTGGTGGTACTGCAGATGCAAAACGTGTTGAAACTGCTTTTAGAATTATTTTAAAAGATGATAATGTAAAAGCTATTTTAGTAAATATTTTTGGTGGAATTGTACGTTGTGATAGAGTAGCGCAAGGTGTTATTGATGCTTATAAAAATATGGGAGATGCTATTAAAATTCCAATTATTGTTCGTTTACAAGGTACAAATGCTGTTGAAGCAAAACAATTAATTGATGCTAGTGGTTTAGATGTTATTTCCGCTACTGAATTTAAAGAGGCGGCAGATAAAGTACAAGCGGTATTGGCTTAAATATATTAAAAGTATAATAAACAAAAAAAAACCGAGCATTGCTCGGTTTTTTTTTGTTTTCATAGTCAGATTTTAAATATCTTCAAAACTAACATCTGTAAAGTTTTCAGTAGATGTAGAAACATTTTCTTGCTCTGATGGTCTTTTGAAATCTTTTTGGTGACGTTCAGAAATTACTTCCTCGCCTTTTTCAGTTAAAATAAAGTCTGTTGCTGCTTTTAACATTTCGTTGAATTCAGCAAAATCTTCTTTATACAAATAGATTTTGTGTTTTTTGTAATGGAATGATCCATCGTCGTGAGTGAATTTTTTACTTTCTGTTACAGTTAAGTAATAGTCATCAGCTTTTGTTGCTCTTACGTCAAAAAAGTAAGTTCTTCTTCCTGCTCTAAGAACTTGAGAGAATATCTCTTCTTGTTCTAAATGTTCTTTGTCATTCATAATTAACGTTCTATTTTATTCATCTTTAAATTAGATTTACACAAAGCTATAAAAATAATTTAAGTACGCACATTTTTTTAGAGTTCTTTTTCTAAAAGTTGTTGTTCAAAAAGTTCTTTATAATAGCCTTGTTTATTAACTAATTCATTGTGAGTTCCTTGTTGTATAATTTCGCCATTTTCCAATACAATAATCTTATCTGCATTTTTTACTGAAGACACTCTATGACTTATAATTAGTGTAGTTTTGTTTTTACTAATTTTATACAGGTTGTTAAGTATAACTTCTTCAGTTTCAGTGTCTACGGCAGATAGGCAATCGTCAAAAATTAGTATTTTTGGATCTTTAATAATTGCTCTGGCAATAGAAATTCTTTGTTTTTGTCCACCAGATAAAGTTGTACCTCTTTCTCCAACATAGGTATTGTAGCCTTCATTAAAATTTATAATATTATGGTGAATGTATGCATCTTTTGCAGCTTGTTCAATTTTAGCATCTGACGCGTTTTGGTCGCCAAATTTAATGTTGTTTTTTATGGTATCTGAAAACAGAAATGCTTCTTGAGGAACAAAGCCAATACTTTGCCTTACATCATCTAAATTTAAATTTTCAATATTATTATGGTCAATAGTTACTTCACCACTTTTAACATCGTACAAGCGTGCAATAAGGTTAATGATAGTAGATTTTCCAGATCCTGTATTTCCTAAAATACCTAAAGTTTCTCCTTGTTTTAATTCGAAACTTACATTTTTAAGGGCAGTAATATTTGTATCGTCATAAGTAAATGAAACATTATTAAAGGCAATGGTTCCGTTTATTTTGGAGTGTGTTGTTATGTTATTTTGAATTTCAGGTTTATGTTTCAAAAACTCATTAATTCTAGTTTGTGAAGCTTCAGCTTGTTGAATTATAGAAGTAACCCAACCAACAACAGCAACGGGCCATGTTAACATATTTACATACATAATAAATTCTGCAATTACACCTAAACTTATAGAACCTTCTATATAACGTAGACCACCAATATAAATTACCAATACGTTGCTAATTCCAATTAATAAAATCATTAAAGGAAAAAATAATGCTTGAGCTTTAAATAAATCTATGTTTTTTTCTTTTGTGGTATTTGTAAGTTCTTCAAATTCTGTAATAGATTGGTATTCTATTCCGTAAGATTTTAAAATACTAATTCCTGAAAATGTTTCTTGTGCGTTTGCAGTTAATTTTGATAAATATTGTTGTACAATAGTGCTTCGTTTGTTTATTATTCTACTTAAAATATAGATAGAAATTGATAAAATAGGAAGTGGAAGTAATGTGTAGATTGTTAATGTAGGATCAATATCATACATTTTGATAATGGCAACAATAAACAGAATAAGCATGTTTGTTGTGTACATTACTGCTGGTCCAAAATACATACGTACTTTACTAACATCTTCACTAATACGGTTCATTAAATCTCCTGTTTGATTTTTTTTATAGAAGTTTAATGAAAGACGTTGGTATTGTTGGTAAATTTCATTTTTTAAATCAAATTCAATTAATCTAGACATTACAATAATAGTTTGCCTCATTAAAAAAGTGAAAAAACCTGAAAGTAAGGCTACACCAATTATTAATAGAATATTGTTTAAAAGTTCTTCTTTAACTAAATCAACATCTGTTACAATATCTTTGCTATAATCTTCGGCATTGTTAATAGTTTCTCTAATTAATTGTGGAACTTGTAAGGCAAGTATTTTAGAGCATATTGTAATTAAAATACCAATTAATAATCGGTATTTATATTTTATAAAGTATTTATTTAAGTAGCGTAATGCTTTCATGTATTTATATTTATTGTTTTTTAAAGGTTACATGTAACATCAAATACAATTATTTATTTACCGTGCCTTTTGGCGGGTAAACAAGATATAACCATGGTTTTTGATGTTTCATAAAAACAATTTGGTGTAGTAATTTAACCGCACGAATATACATTAATATTATGGTAAATGATATTATTTTAAGATACATTTAACTAACAGTAAATTTCATTTTTGTTGTGTAGATTCTAAAAAAAATATACTATTTTTGCGCAGTTAAAATTAATAATTAACAAAAGTTCTTTAAATGATAAATAGAAGACATATTAGAGTTAAGGTAATGCAGAGTGTTTATGCAATGCTTCAATCTAAAAGTGATAATCTAGTAAAAGAAGAAAAGTTTTTATACGGAAGTATAGATAAAATGTATGATTTGTACGCAATTTTACTTCAATTATTAGTTGAAGTTAGAACACTAGAAAAAAATCATTTAGAGTTGTCTAAAAAGAAAATTCTTGCTACTAAAGAAGAATTAAGCCCAAATACCAAATTTGTTAATAATGCTGTTCTTAAACTGCTTTTTGAAAGTGTTTCATTAAGTAGTTATATTGAAGATCACAAATTGAATTGTTGGTATTTAGATGTGGATTACGTAAAAGATATTTGGAAACAAATTAAGTTAAGTGATGCGTATGAAAAATATATGCAATCTGAACAATCTTCATTTCAAGAAGATAAAGAGTTTATAGCTTCTGTTTTTAAAACTATTATTGCGCCAAGTGATAAATTAGCAGATTATTTTGAAGGTCAAACTTTAAGTTGGGTAGACGATATTCCTTTTGTAAATACATGGGTTTTAAAAACTATCAATAAGCTTAAATTAGGTGAGACTTTTATTTTAGGAAAGCTATATAAAGATGAAGATGACAAAAAATATGTGTTAGATTTATTTAGAAAAACAGTTTTAAACCACACGGAGTTTGAAAAAGATATTGAAGATAAAACACCAAATTGGGATACTGAACGTATTGCCGAAATAGATATGATACTTATTAAAATGGCAATATGTGAGTTTTTGAAGTTTCCTTCAATTCCTTCAAGAGTTACCATTAACGAGTTTATTGAAATATCAAAAGATTATTCAACTTCAAAAAGTAGCTTTTTTATAAATGGTGTTTTAGATAAACTGCTTAAAGAGTATGAATCTTCAAAAAGGATTAATAAAATAGGTAGAGGATTATTATAAATTTATATTTTTACTAAAATTTTAAAAAATGAAAAAAGTATTATTTCTAGCTGTTATAGCAATTGCAACTATTGGATGTAAAGACAATGCATCGTCAAAAATTAAAACAGAAAATATTGAAGTAGCTAAACAAAGAGATGCAAAAATAGCTTTAGGAAGCGCTAAAATAGAATTTGATCAAACAAATTACGATTTTGGCACTATTACAGAAGGAGAAATTATTGATGGTGTTTTTAAACTTAAAAACACAGGAAAAGCTGATTTAGTAATTGTAAGTGCAAGAGCTACTTGTGGTTGTACAGTTCCAGAATGGCCTAAAGAAGCAATTAAACCAGGAGAGTCTAGTGAGTTAAAATTTACATTTAATTCAAGAGGAAGATCAGGAAAGCAAACAAAATCAATTACCTTAAAAACAAATACAGGTAAGGTTACTGAAACACTACGTATTTCGGGAATGGTAGAAAAAAAGAGTTAATAGTTAAAAATAGAAAATATGTATAATACAATAGTTTTACAAATGGGAGGAATGGATTTAACACAAATGTTACCATTTTTACTAATGTTTGTGGTGATTTATTTATTTATGATTCGCCCACAAATGAAAAAAGCCAAAAACGAAAAGAAATTTCAAAGCGAATTAGCTAAAGGAAATAAAATAGTTACAACAAGCGGAATTCACGGTAAAATTGTAGATATTGTTGATAGCGATAACACTGTAATTATTGAAACTGGTGCTGGAAAAATAAAATTCGAGAGAAGTGCTATTTCAATGGATTTGAGTAAAAAATACGCTACTCCAATAGCTAAAAAATAACAATAATTTTTATTGATATTAAAAGTGAGCCAAAAGCTCACTTTTTTTGTATATTTAAGTTTTATAATTAAATAATGAGGAGTAATATACAAAGTGCGAGCAACACATTATTAAAAAATAGAAAACTTAAAGTTTTTCTATTTTTTTTAGTGTTAACAGCAATTATATGGCTATTAGTTGAATTGTCTAAAACATACACTAGCGAAGCTAAATTTAATGTGAAATATAAAAATATTCCAGAAAATTTATTGTTACAAAACAAACCTATAAGTATTGTAGATATTCAATTAAAAGCTCCAGGATTTTCTTTGCTTAAATACAAAACTTTAAATAGAGATATAAATTTGAGCCTTGCTAACTTAAGTAAAAATAAAAAAGGATATTATATTTTAACTAACAATCAAAAGGCATTTATAACAAAACAATTATCTAGTAATGTTGAAGTAATAAAAGTACAAGAAGACACTATTTATATTGATCTTGGAGCAAACATATCTAAAAAAGTACCCGTAAACGTATTGTTAGATTTAGAATTTAAAATGGGCTATAATTTAATAAATAGTTATCAGGTTAAACCAGATTCAGTTTTAATAAAAGGTCCACAAAAATATATAGATTCTATTCAAGAAATTGCTACAGAGGTTAAAGCTATAAAAGAGGTTTCTGAAAATGTAAATACGGAATTAAAACTTCAACTTCCTGCAAAACAAACAAATGTAAAAGCTACTGTAAATAAAGTAAAAATAATTTCTAAAGTAGATAAGTTTACTGAAGGGAAATTTAAAATTCCAGTAGCAATAATAAATCAACCAGATAATATACTAGTAAAACCTTTTCCAAAAGAAATTGAAGTTTATTATATAGCAGGTTTAGCTAACTTCAATAAAATTTCAAAAGAAAATTTAGAAATAGTTTTTGATTTTAATCAATATAAAAACGATACTTTAATCACTAAATTAAGTCCAATTGTACAACATAGAAGTGAGTATATTTCTACGTTAAAAATTGTACCAGAACAAATAGAATTTTTAATTCAAAAGAAAAAATGATAGTTGGTTTAACAGGTGGAATTGGAAGCGGAAAAAGTACAGTACTTAAAATGTTTCAAAAATTAGGAGCTCAATCATTTATAGCAGATATTGAAGCTAAAAAAATAATGAATTCTGATGAAGAGTTAGTTTTAAATATAAAGCAAGTTTTTGGAGATGAAGCTTATAAAAATGGTGAATTAAATAGGGCTTACATTGCAGAAAAAGTGTTTAATAATAAAGAAAAACTTAATAAATTAAACGCCTTAGTACATCCAAAAGTAAGAGCATATTTCAATAATTTTTCAAAAGGAAAAGAAAAAGAAATAATTATTTATGAAGCTGCAATTTTGTTTGAAAGCGGAAGTGATAAAATATGTAATTATGTAATCACAATAACAGCTGATTTAGAGGAAAGAATTAAAAGAATTCAAAAAAGAGACCGCATTTCTAAAGAGCAAATACAAGCTAGAATAAACAATCAAATTAGTGATGCTGAACGAGTTAGTAAATCAGATTTTGTTATTGAAAATAATAACTTAATAGCAACACAAGAGCAAGTTAATACAGTTTTTGAGTTACTTTTAAAATTAAACAAAGATTGATAAATCTCTTAATAATCTGTTAAAAAAATATAAATATTGTTAATCTACGTTAAAAACAGCTCTATTTAATGTTAAAATTCTAATTTTGAATAATGGGAAAACGGATATTCATACTCATTATAGTTTTAATGAGTATTGCGTTGATAGGAATAATTTCAGTTCAATATTTTTGGATAAAAAACACCATCGAAATAACTGAAAAACAATTCACATCAAATGTAAAATTTTCTTTAGCAAAAGTATCTGATGATATAAAACATAGAGAATTCGAAGAATTCTATAATGATATTGCAGAAAGATACAAAGAAGAAGGAAAAAGTTTAGAATATTCAGATGTTAGAAAATATATATTTGAAAGAATTGATACCGCTACAAACGAGCGATTTACCTATTCTCAAAGTATAATAGAAGCTAACTATAAAGTACCAACAGAGTTCTTTGAAAATGATTCTATAGACTTTAAAGAAATATTTACAAAAGAAGAGTTTGTAATTACAAAAAATTTATTTTTAGATAACTTAAACGAAACAAATCCAGAAGAACGGATTGAAAAAGTTGGTAGGTTTAATGCAGCTGAAAAAGCAAATATTCAAAAAGCATATACAGCAATTACTTCAAGAATTCCAATTCATAAAAGAGTAAGTAATAGAGAAATTACGTCTCGATTAGAAAATGAATTAAAAAGTAGAGGTATAAATACCAATTTTAAATATGGAATTTATAGCAACGGATTAGCAACACCAGTTAAATCTGGATACTTTAGAAAAGAAGCAGGAAAAAGTTATATGGTTCCTATTTTTGCTGATGATAACGGTAATAGTAATTTTCAATTATTTGTTACTTTCCCTGAAAAAAAGAATTTTATTATAGACTCTATGGCTACACTATTAAGCTTATCAGGTCTATTTATTCTTATTATTATTGCAGCTTTTGTTGTAGCTTTATATCAATTAATAAAGCAAAAACAAATTTCTGAAATAAAAACAGACTTTATTAATAATATGACACATGAGTTTAAAACACCTATTGCTACCATAAATTTGGCTTTAGATGCTATTAAAAACCCAAAAATTATTGATGATAAAGAGAAAGTATTTCGTTATGTAAAAATGATTCGTGATGAAAATAAACGAATGCATGGGCAGGTTGAAAATGTATTACGAATTTCAAAATTAGAAAAAAATCAATTAGATATAAGTAAAGAAAAAGTTGATATACACGAATTAATAGAAGATGCAATTATGCATGTTGGTTTATTAATTAATGATAGAAACGGAACTATTGACACACATTTTAATGCTAAATTAACAGAGTTTTTAGGTAGTCAATTTCACTTTACAAACATAATTGCAAATTTATTAGAAAACGCAATTAAGTATTCTGTTGAAGAACCAAAAATTGATATTTATACAGAAAATACAGCAAAAAATATTATCTTGAAAATTCAAGATCAAGGAATTGGAATGAGCAAACAAGCTCAAAAATTGATATTTAAAAAGTTTTATAGAGAAGAAAAAGGAAATGTTCACAATGTAAAAGGTCACGGTTTAGGTCTTTCGTATGTGAAAAAAATAATAGAAATTCATCAAGGGTATATTTCAGTAGAAAGTGAGAAAGGTGTAGGAAGTACTTTTACTATTAAAATACCACTGATTTAAAAAATAGAAAAATGGAGAACAAAAGAATTTTATTGGTAGAAGACGATCCAAATTTTGGAACAGTTTTAAAAGATTATTTAATGTTAAATGATTATAATGTAACTCATGCTAAAGATGGATTAGAAGGCTTAATAATGTTTAAAAACGATGATTTTGATTTATGCATTTTAGATGTAATGATGCCTAGAAAAGATGGTTTTTCGTTAGCAGAAGATATTAGAGCTACTAATGCTGAAATACCTATTATATTTTTAACAGCTAAAACAATGAAAGAAGATGTTTTAAGAGGATATCAAGTTGGAGCTGATGATTATTTAAATAAACCTTTTGACTCTGAAGTATTGTTGTATAAAATTAAAGCAATTCTACAGCGTAAAGAAACTGAAAAAAGTGAAGAAGAAGATACTTTTGAATTTAAAATTGGAGCTTTTGATTTTAACTCTAAACTTCGTCATTTATCATTTAATGGAGGGGAAATTCAGAAATTGTCACCAAAAGAAAGTAAGCTACTAAAAATGCTTGCAGTTTATAAAAATGATTTAATGCCAAGAGAAATGGCATTAACAAAAATTTGGAGAGACGATAATTATTTTACATCTAGAAGTATGGATGTTTACATTGCAAAATTACGTAAGTATTTAAAAAGTGATGAAAATGTAGAAATTCTAAACATTCATGGTGAAGGATTTAGATTAATTGATAAAAGTTAACACCCACAATAAACATAGTAAATAAAAAAAGTGCCACTTTATAGTGGCACTTTTTTTATTTAAAACCTTATTTTAGAAACACAATTTTTTTTAAAAGAATACTAATATCTAAACCATCTATTATTTTGTTTTGAAGAATGAATTTTTCATAGTAAATTTAATGTTTAGAAAATATTAAAAATATGAGTCAACTTATAAAAATATATGATGAAAATCCTAGCGAAAAGCAATTGGATAAAATAGTGGCTATATTAAAAAAAGGAGGTTTAATTATTTACCCAACAGATACTGTTTATGGATTAGGTTGCGATATAACTAATACAAAAGCAATGGAAAAAGTAGCTCAAATTAAAGGAGTTAAACTTCAAAAGGCTAATTTTTCATTTATTTGTTACGATTTAAGTAACCTCTCTGATTATGTAAAACAGATTGACACTCCAACCTATAAAATTTTAAAAAAATCGTTACCTGGTCCATATACATTTGTATTGCCTAGTAATAACAATTTACCAAAAGCCTTTAAAGGAAAAAAAACAATTGGTATTCGTGTACCTAATAATATTATTATCCGAGAATTAGTAAAAAGGTTAGGAAACCCAATAGTTTCAACTTCTATTTACGATGAAGATGATTTGATTGAATACACAACAGATCCAGAACTAATTTTTGAAAAATGGCAAAACCGTGTTGATGTTGTTATTGATGGTGGTTTTGGAAGTAATATTCCTTCAACAGTTATAGATTTAACTGAAGGTGAGGTTGTTATTTTAAGAGAAGGTTTAGGAGCAATTGATGATTTATAATTCTGAAAACTTATTTTTTCTTTTAATAAAATGTTCCCAAACAATGCTATTTAAGCTAAAGTAGCTTTCTTTTTTTTGGATTGCTTTTCGTTTTTTTAATGTTTTTGGCAAATAATAATAAAAGCTAAAATGTGCTTTTACTATTGCCCAAGTGTGTATAGGTCTCAATTCAGCTAAAAATTTTATTCCAGCTATTCCATCTAAAATTAATCTAACTAAAACAATAAAAAACACTTTTGAAGTAGGAACATTTTTAATTAAACTGTTTAAACTATTTCTAAAATTTAAAAATGTTTTTCTAGGATTTGATTCTTGCAAAGTAGCTCCGCCAACGTGGTAAACTGTTGAAGTTCCAACATATTTTATAGAATAATTTCGATTTTGAGCTCTCCAGCATAAATCAATTTCTTCTTGATGTGCAAAATAATCTTCATCAAAACCATTTAATTGGTGAAAAACATCACTCTTAATAAATAAACAAGCTCCAGAAGCCCAAAAAATATCAGTAACATCGTTAAACTGATTATGGTCGGTTTCAAGTTCATTAAAAATACGTCCTCTACAATATGGGTATCCAAATTTGTCAACAAAACCACCTGCTGCACCAGCATATTCAAATTTAGATTTGTTTTTATAATCTAAAATTTTTGGCTGAATTATAGCTGTTTCTTTTTCGTTTTTAAAAGTTGAAATAATAGGTTTTAACCAATTTTTAGAAACTTCAATATCAGAATTAATTAATCCGTAAACATCAGCATTTATATGTTGTAAAGCTTCATTATAGCCTTTAGCATAACCACCATTAGATTTATTTTGAACAATATTTATTTCGGGATAATTATCTTTTAAAAAATTAATGGAATTATCTGTAGAAGCATTGTCAGCTACCCAAATTGAAACATTTGGAATAGAGCTGTGTGCAACAATAAAAGGTAAAAATTTTTCTAATAATTTTTCACCATTCCAGTTTAATATGACCAAGGCTATTTTCACCATGCAAACTTAAGTTAAAGTTATAAGGTTGGAAAGTTGTAAGTTAAAAAGTTTTCTTAATGTTGTTTTTTAAAAACAGGAATTTCTTTTAGAAATTGATACGACTCATTTTCAAAATCCAAAGTGCAATAATAATGGTCTAAACCATTGGTAACTACTAAAATTGCAGCGTTTAATTTTAGATTGTAGCGAGCTATTTGGTCAAAAGTGTGTTGTGATATTGGAACTTTTGGTGCTTTACACTCCACAATTATTTCAGGATTACCAAGCGTGTTGAAAATTAAAATATCGGTTCGTTTTGTTAAATTATTAATGGTTAATTTTTTTTCAACAGCAATTAAACTTAATGGATATTCTTTTTCATAAATTAAATAATGTAAAAAATGTTGTCGAACCCATTCTTCTGGAGTTAGTACCACATATTTTTTTCGTACAATATCAAAAATGAAAAGTTTATTTTCGTTACTTTTGATTTTAAACGGATATGTAGGTAAATTTAACGCTTGCATATCACAAAAATGCTAATTTTTTTTGAGTAATGAGTGACGTAGCAAGAATTGTTTCTGATATAAATAAAGGTACTATAAAACCTATTTATTTTTTAATGGGTGAGGAGCCTTATTATATTGATAAAATATCAGATTATATTGAAGATAATGTATTGCAAGAAGAGGAAAAAGGTTTTAACCAAATGGTAATGTACGGTAGAGATGTTACCGTTGAACAAATTATAGATACTGCAAAACGATTTCCAATGATGGCCGAAAGGCAAGTTGTTATTGTCAAAGAAGCTCAAGATTTAGTTCGAAGCATAGACAAACTTCAGGCGTATGCCGAAAACCTACAACCTTCTACAGTTTTAGTTATTTGTTACAAATACAAAAAACTAGATAAACGTAAAGCAGTTTATAAAGCTATTAATAAAGTTGGTTTGGTATACGAAAGTAAAAAATTGTATGAAAACCAAGTAGCTGATTGGATTAGAAGAGTAGTTGCTGGGAAAAAATACCAAATTGAAAGTAAAGCAGCTTTAATGTTGGTTGAATTTTTAGGCACTGATTTAAGTAGAATAAGTAACGAGCTGGATAAATTAATGTCAATTTTAAAGGCAGGAGCTACCATTACTCCACAATCTATTGAGCAAAATATAGGGATTAGTAAAGATTATAATAATTTTGAATTGCGTAAAGCTATTGGTGAAAAAAACGTACTAAAAGCAAATAAAATAATTAACTATTTTGGACAAAATCAAAAATCGAATCCAATAGTTATGACTATTTCTTTGTTAAATAGTTTTTTTACACAGCTACTTATTTATCACAGTTTAAATGATAAATCCAAAAATAGCGTAGCCAAAGCTTTAGGTGTTAATCCGTTTTTTGTAACAGATTATTCAATTGCTGCAAAAAATTATCCTATGCGAAAAGTATCACAAGTTATTGGGTTTTTACGTGATGCTGATGTTAAAAGCAAAGGAGTAGGAGCAAATGCATTACCAGCAGGAGATATTTTAAAAGAATTACTTTTTAAAATTATTCATTAAATAATAATTTATTAAATTTCAGAAAACTAAAACCCATATAATATGAATCCAATTGTTAGAAATGTATTAGCAGTAGTAGCTGGTTTATTTTTAGGAGGAATAGTTAACATGGGAATTGTAATGGTTAGTAGTTCTGTAATTCCTTTACCTGAAGGTGTTGATCCAAGCAGTATGCAAAGCTTAAAAGAATCCATGCATTTGTTTGAACCTAAAAACTTTTTAATGCCATTTTTAGCACATGCTTTAGGTACTTTATTTGGGGCTTTTATTGCTAGTTTAATAGCTAAAACTTATAAATTAAAATTAGCTTTAGCTGTTGGAGTTTTCTTTTTAATTGGTGGAATAATGAATGTGGTTATGTTGCCATCACCAACGTGGTTTGCTATTTTAGATATTGTTGGAGCCTACATTCCTATGGCATTTTTAGGCTTTAAATTATCTAAATTGTTTCAGTAATAAAATATTTTGGTTACTAGTCTACCAAAACTTTTTGTTCTCTATTTGCCAATTCCCAAGCTGTATAAAATACTAATTGAGTACGTTTAGCTAATAAATTATAGTTTATTTTATCTGGTGTATCTGACGGTTTGTGATAATCTTGATGCGTTCCGTTGAAATAAAATATAATTGGAATGTTATTTTTAGCAAAGTTATAGTGATCTGATCTATAATAGTATTGATTCGGATCATCCTTGCTGTTATATGTGTAGTCTAAATTTATAGAAGTGAATTTAGAATTTACAGCTTCAGAAATTTGATGTAATTCAGTACTCAATTTATCAGAGCCAATTAAATAAATATAGTTTGAATTGTTTTCATGAATGTCATCAACTCTTCCAATCATATCAATATTTAAATTTACTACAGTATTTTTTAGAGGAAAAATAGGATGTTCAACATAGTATTTAGAGCCAAGCAAACCAATTTCTTCGGCAGTTACATGTAAAATTAGAATAGACCTTTTTGCACCATTACCATCGTTTTTAGCTTTTTGAAAAGCTTTGGCAATAGCCATTAAAGCAGTAGATCCAGAACCGTTATCATCAGCACCATTATAAATATCTACATCTTTAGTTCCTAAATGATCGTAATGTGCAGAAACTATAATTATTTCTTCTGGAATTTCCGTTCCTTCAATAAATGCCAATACGTTTTCACTATCTTGGTATTTGGAACCTAAATTTTTACTTGGAATAATTTGAAAGTAATCATCCATTTGTTTAGGATGACGAATATTATTTTGTGAATAAAAATCCTTTAAATAATTAGCAGCTTTTTTTTGACCTTCTTTTCCTGTTGCTCTTCCTTTAAATTCATCTGAAGCAATAGTGTATAAGTGTTCTTTTAAATTACTAGGTACAATTGTATTTGCATAAATTGAAGCTGTTTGAGCATTTGCTTCAATTGGTATATGTTTTTGTTTATTATTTATGGTTGCTGTTGAGCCACAACTAATTATGGATACATATAAAATAATCCATAATTTTTTATAATTAATATAGAGCATTTATTGTTTTAATTTCAATTTATAAATATAGAAAACAATTTTTGAAAGAATAAAAAAAGCTCTCTAAAATTAATTTAGAGAGCCTTTATTACTAATTACTTACTAATTTAATTACTACTTAATAATTATTTTTTGAGTGTAAGCCGTTTCTTTACTTATCATTCTTAAAATATAAGTTCCAGCTGATTTATCTGTTAAAGGAATAACAGAATTTAAAACACTTAAAGTTCCTTTATGTACTTGCTCACCTAATAGGTTGTATAAATAGTATTCGTAAATAGAATTGTTGTCTATTAGTTTTACATTTAAAACACCATTACTTACTGGGTTTGGATATAAAACAGGTGCATTAACATCTGTATAAGACATTTCTTGAACAGCAAGTGTCTGCGTGTTTAAATCTGTTTCCCAGCTACCTCTACCATAGGTTGCAGCTCTCAATTTTCCTGTTGTAGGAGTAGGGTAATATATTTCTAAATCTTGAACCGAACATGTTGGTAAATTAGTTAAAAATGGAACAGCAGAAGTAACAATATTATCTATAGCATAAACTCCTAAATCTGCTCCTATATATACTTCATCATTAACATTATTTTTTCTGTAAACTATAGTATTCATTGGAATATTAGGGAGTCCAGCAGAAACATTTATCCAATTAGAACCTCCATCAGTTGTTTTGTATACTTTTTCTCCATCTTCATATCCAGAAAATATAACCCAAACTTTATCAGCATTAGTATTAGAAACTGTTAAGTTTTTTAATTTAGCAACACTAACTGGTAGTCCCGATGTAATATCACTCCAAGTTGATCCTGAATTTATAGATTTTGAAATAACATTATCTTTAATAACATAAATTATGGCATTGTTACTTGGTGCAATTTCAAATCTTAAAATGTTTTTTGTAGCTGGACTTGGTGCAGTAGTTCCTGTTTTTGCAAAGGTAGCTGATGTATTATTAGTTACCGCTGAAAATAAATCTTCACATTTATACAAAAATGGTCTACCGCCAATATAAATATGGTCAACATTACCTGGATCTTGGTGAATAGGACTAAACCATTCAGTTTCTGAATTATCAGGGAACTGGTGGTATGGATGAGGTGACCAAGGAATATCTATTCCTGCAGTTGCACCACCATCTGTTGAGTAGAAAAATTGACCATTGGTAGTAGAAGACACAATAAAATCAGCATTAGCACTATCAATAAAACCATCTTCACCATCACCACCACTTATCACAGACCAAGATCCACTAGTATATTTTATTGAACCAATATCTTGTAATCCAGTAAAGAAAATATTTTCTGTTGAAGATGATGAAAGACTAGTTTGTTGACCTACAGCTATATTTGCTGTAACATCTGTCCATGTAACACCATCATCAGTAGTTTTTGAAATACCTCCATCACAAGTAGTAAAAAAAGTAGTACCATTTCCTCCTGGCATATATTCAATATAAATAATATCTGCATGTATATAAGGTTCTGGTTCCATATATGAAGGATCATAAGTATGCCCAGGTTTAGTTCCTAACCAATATGTAATACGATTCCAGTTTACACCTCCATCTGTAGATTGCCATTGATTTATACCACCAATAGTTACTTTATCCTTATTTATTGGAGAAACAGCGATAGCAAGATCATGAAACGCTTGTCCTCCAACAGAAGCTGAAGTTGGATTCGCATCAGAGTGTAAAATATTAGGTGTAGATGCTGTGGATTGTTTAGAAAAATTATCACCACTATCCGTTGAACGATAAAAACCTTCTAACCCTTGATCGCTACTTCTTCCAATAATTGCATAAACATAATCTGCATCGGCAGCTGTTACGGCTAATTCAATACGTTCAACATCACTTGAGTTAGGTAAATTTCCTGTAGTATTAGGGTTTGCTGTCCAATTAATACCACCATCTATAGATTTATAAATTTCTTTTCCAGCGGCATAAATTACTGATGAGTTAGTTGGGTTAAATTCAATATCAGTTAGATACTCATATATTGTTTGAGACTCAACGGTGTTCCAACCATCAACAGTTCTGAAAACGCCACCATCTGTAGTAATCATCATTTTAAGTGGATCATTTGGATCCATTATTATTTTTGTGATTTTATAATTATCAGTAGCAGTCCATACTAAACCTGTAGTATTCCAGTTTAAACCTCCATCTATTGATTTTAAAACACCAATGCTTCTTCTATCACTTTCTCTATCTCCTGTAGCTAAATACATTAAATCTGTATTGTTAGGATCTATTACTAATCCAGCACATCCAATTATAGGTAAATAATCTGTATTTGTAGTCCATGAAGTACCGCCATTTGTTGTTTTCCATAAACCACCATCTGGAGCACCAACATACATTGTAGTAGATGGGTTTTGCGGATCAAAAGTCACAAAGTTTATTCTTCCAGAACCAGAATCATACCCAGATGCTATTGAAGTCTGATTTAAAGTTATCCAATTAGATGTTGCCATGGAAGCTTTCATTTGGTTATTACTATTTTTAGCTTTATTGTTGTTATAATTTTTTTGCCACTCAATAAAATTAGGGTATGTGTGTGATGGTAAAGATAAATCACCTGAAGGATAAATTTTATCTTCAATTTGATTTTCCCATCGTTTAAAAATTTTATAACCCTGTCCTTTTTCAGGTGTTTTATTCTTCCAATATTTGTTGAATTTTGCTTGAACTTCATAAAAGTTACCACTTTTACTTGTTCCCATTTTAGCCCAACTTTTATCATTCTGTCCGAATGATAAAATTGAAAATAACATGGTAAATGCTAGAATGTAGATTTTTTTCATTTGTTTGTTTTTTTAATTATAGTGTTTTATTTTATTATTAATTTTTTAGTTTAAATACCCTCTTTAGAGTTTGTTATTACAAAATACAATCCAGATGAAAACTGTGATGTATTTATTTGTAAGTTATTTGAGATGTTTACATTTTTAGAGTAATTATCGTATTTTTCTAGTTCGTTATATACCTATGATATAGGTTTTAAAACACCGTTGTCTTTCATGGATGTTAAAGCGTGGTATTCCCAGCGTTTGTAATTTTTGTATCCAGTTCCTTTTTCTTTACCAGGAATGTTGAAATAAGCTTCAACTTCTTTTTGAATATTTTTAACAGTGTAAGTTCCTGCTTCAATTATTCGGCTGTATTCTTGAGAATAAGAATTAATAATCAATAAGGTAAATAATAGTAGTAAGTAGTTTTTTTTCATATTATTATAGCTAAATATATTTGACTTACAAATATGATATTTAATGAAATATCATAAAAATTATAAGTTAAATAGTAACTACGCAATAACTACTCAAAAAGAAAAACAAGGTGAATACAGCTAACTATAAGATTTTAATTCAGGTTTTTAGAGCAAAATCTAAATATTCAGTAAATGATTCATTTTTATTACTAAAGTCAATTTTTTTGTAAATTCGATATCGTTTACTTTCAATTGCTCTTATGGTAGTGTTAAGAAAAACAGCTATTTCTTTATTTTTAAATCCTGTATAAGCATAATAACAAATAATTTTTTCATCAACATTAAGTTTAGGGAATTTGGTACTTATGCTTGAAAAAAACTCTTTATTTTGTTTACTTAATTTTTCTATAAAATTTTCATTAGTATTTATAACAAATGAGGAATCTCCATGAAGTTTTTTGTAAAAGTCCACAACTAATATTCGTTGTTCTACAGGATCTGAAACAACTGAAATACGTTTAAATTCCTTTTTTAGTTCAGTTAAATAATCTTCTAATCCTACTACTTTTGCTTTTAGTTTATCATGGTTATTTTGAAGAAATGAATATTCATCTTTTCTTTTAGAAAATTCATTTAAACTATTTCTTATATTTTTATAGCGTATAAAAACAAACACAATAAATGCTGTTAAAATAAATATTAAACCTAATATCCAGTTTCTATTTGAATGATTTTTTTCGGTTTCGTCTTTAAGGTTTTGGTTAGTTTCAATTAATGTTTTATTTATATTAAAACTAGCATCAATAGTTTCTTTAATTATATTTTGCTGAAATACCTTTAAAGAGTCTACATAGTTACTTTTGGCTTCTATATTTTTTGAAGCAGTATAATATGCAATATTGTTTTTTAAATAATTTTCAATATCAGAATTGTTCATATATTCTCTAAGACTATTTGCTTTTTCAATATATATTATAGTTGAGTCTAAAAGCTTATTTTCTAGGTACATTTCTGCCAAACAATTATACAGTGTTACTTTATGTTTTTTATATAATAATGGTGCAATGGTTGTATCTGTTTCTAGTTTTTTAAATTCGTTAAAATATTTTCTAAAATTTTCTTTATCATTTAAATAAGTGTAATTAGATGTAAGCATAAATAAGGCATACATATAATAGTACTGATCGTTTTTAATAGATTGGTAATGATTTAATTTAGGAAGTATAAGAGCATTACTTTTTGCGTAGTTGTTATTATAAAACTCAACAAAAGCCTCCATTTGCATAACTTCCGTAAGTCCATTAGCATTATTGTTTAATGTATAAAACTTTTTAGCTTTTTTTAGATAATCAAAAGCAGTTGAGTCTTTTTTTACAATATAAAGATTGTAAAATAACTCTAAACTAGAAGTGCCTGCAATAGTGTAATTTTTTTCTTTTTCGGCAAAATTAAGTGCAAGTATGTTATAATGATATACTTCTGCTTCTTTATTTAAATAATTACTAGCTACGGCTTTTATATGATAATAATCTGAAATATTACCTGTTATTGTTTTAGCTAAAGGTTTTGGAATAGAATCTAAAAAGCTAACAGCTATTTTTGGGAAGTTATCAATATTATTGTAAGCAGAATCTATAAATTTCTCATAATTTACTTTTTCATTTTTTTGACTATACGAAATTGCGCAATAAAAAAATGTAAACAAAAACAGAAATGAAATACATTTGGAGTATAGATGCTTTAAATAGCGTAACATTAAAAATAATTAATTATTAAATTTTAATGTAAAGTAACAAATCTTTTACATTAAAAAATACCTATATAGTAAATTGTTTTAATGATTTATTAAATTTAATTAAATCGGAATCAAAAAGTGAATTTAGTTCGTTATTGCAAATAAGTGTGTCTGTTTTTCCACTCACAAATTTTTGAGGAGACATTAACCATAATTCATCAGCAATTTGAAGTGCTAAATTAATTTCATGTGTAGAAATTATAATAGTTTTATTGAATTCTGAAGCTAAATTTTTTAATAAAGAAAACGTATTAATAGTATGGTGAAGATCTAAATGTGCTGTAGGTTCATCTAAAATAATTATAGATGTGTTTTGTGCAAGAGCTCTCGCAATCATAACTCTTTGTAGTTGTCCGTCACTTAATTCATAAAACTTTGAATTCATTAAATGCTCTGTTTTGGTTTTTTTAAAAGCATTTTGGATAATTTTCATATCCTCATTTGTTAAATAACCAATCCAATTAGTGTGTGGCTGTCTACCTAGAGCTACCAATTCAAAAACCGTTAAGCTACTTTCAGGTAAACGTTCTGTAAAAACTAAACTTAAGGTTTTAGCTAATTCTAAATTTGAGAATTTTTCTAAATTTTGGTTATTTAAGTAAATATCTCCATCCAAAGCGTTTTGAACTTTTGTAAGTGTTCTTAAAAGCGTGGATTTACCAATACCATTTTTACCTAATAAACAAACCATTTTACCAGCTTCGAGTTTAATGTTTAAATCTGAAGCAATAACAATATTTTTCTTTTTTGAAGTATAACCAATACTTAAATTGGTAGTTTTTATAATATGTTTTTTAGCTTCTTTCATTAATAATACACTTTTCTTTTTCGTACTAATAACCAAATAATAATAGGTGCGCCAAATAAAGAGGTTATAGCGTTAATTGGTAATGTAAATTCACTAGATGGAAGTTGAGCAATACTATCGCAAATTAGCATAATAATTGCTCCGCAAATAGCAACTGCAGGTAATAATGTTTTATGGTTTGAAGTGTTAAATAACAATTTTGTAATATGTGGTACAGCTAATCCAATAAATGCAATAGGCCCAGAAAATGCTGTAATAACACCAGTTAATAAACTAGTTGCAATTAGTGTAATATTTCTAGTTGATTTAACATTAACTCCCATACTAACAGCATAATTTTCACCTAACAATAAACTATTTAAAGGTTTAATAATAAATACAACTAACAGTATTCCAATAATAAAAATACTTGCTAAAACAATAATTTCTAACCAACTTAAGTTTCCTAAACTACCAAAACTCCAAAACATATATTGTTGTAATTGTGAAGCGCTACTAAAATACGCTAAAATGCTTATTATTGCTGAAGTTAAACTTCCAAACATTAAACCTATAATTAAAATAGACATGGTATTTCTAACTTTAACTGCTGCTAACATTACTGCAGAAAGCACAAGAAAAGATCCTAAACTTGCAGCAATTGCCAATCCCCAATTACTAAAAGCAAAACTGGTTAAAGTTGCCCCAAAAAATGATGCTCCTAATATTAATATTGCAACGCCTAAACTAGCTCCAGAACTAATTCCTAAAACAAATGGTCCTGCTAAAGGGTTTCTAAATAATGTTTGCATTAACAATCCGCTTATTGATAATCCAGAACCTACAATTATAGCTGTAATAGCCTTTGGTAATCTGTAATTTAAAACAATAGTTTTCCAACTCTCTTTATCAACTTCACCATTAATTAATGATAGAATTATTTGTTTAAAAGGTATAAACACAGACCCAAGGCTAATATTAATTAAACAAATTGTTAGTAGAATAATTAATAAAATACCAAATGTAGATTTATATGATTTTGTAGCTGTTACCAAGTTTTATTTTTTAAGAAATCTACTAATTTTTTTATTGCTTTTCCTCTATGGCTTATAATTCCTTTTTCGGATAATTCCATTTGTGCAAAGGATTTTTTATAACCTATGGGTTTAAAAATAGGATCGTATCCAAAACCATTTTCTCCAGTTTTTTCATCTAAAATTTCTCCTTTACAAATGCCTTCAAAAATAAATTGTTTGTTATTTATATTAAGAGCAACAGCTGTTCTAAATTGTGCTTTTCTGTTGGAAATGTTTTTTAAATTATGAAGTAGTTTTTGCATATTAGCTTCAGAATTGTGATGTTCACCAGAATAACGAGCCGATAAAACTCCTGGCTCATTGTTTAAAGCTTCAACCTCTAATCCAGTATCATCAGCAAAACAATTTAATCCATATTTTTTTGTAATATAATTTGCTTTTAGTTTTGCATTTCCTTCAAAAGTAGCTGCAGTTTCAGGAATATCTTCAAAACAATTAATATCAGCTAAACTTACAATTTCAAAATTGGTAAGCATTGCTTTAACTTCTTCTAGTTTATTTTTATTATTTGTAGCAAAAACTAATTTCATATAATTCTAAAAAATGGATGCGCAAAAATACAAAACTTATTGATGATGGTAGGGTTCGTTTCTTAAAATTGTAAAAGCTCTATAAATTTGTTCAACAGCAAACAAACGAATCATTTGGTGGGAGAATGTCATTTTAGAAAGGGAAATTTTCCCCGATGCTTTTTTGTACACTTCTTGGGAAAAACCATAAGGTCCACCAATAACTAAAACTAACTGTCTAATTCCAGCATTCATTTTTTTTTGAAGATGTTTTGAAAATGCTACCGAAGTAAAATCTTTACCATTTTCATCTAACAAAACTAATTGATCAAAAGTTGTTATTTTTTTAAGAATCAATTCTCCTTCTTTTTCTTTTTGTTGAGTTTCACTTAAATTTTTAACATTTTTTATATCAGGAATAATTTCTATTTGAAAGTTGATATAATGTTTCAACCTTTTTTGATAATTATCAATTAAATTTTGAAGATGTTTATCATCGGTTTTACCAATGGCTAAAAGCTTAATTTTCATTCAGCAAATATAAAAATAATTAATCTTGAAAATTTTGTTTAGAAAAAGTTATTTTTGTGTGATATAATTACGATAAAATGATTACAAAAGAACAATTTGAAAAGGAACTAGATATTACTATTAAAAATGCTATTAGAGAAGATGTTGGAGATGGAGATCACAGCTCGTTAGCTTGTATTCCAGAATCTGCAACAGGTAAGGCAAAATTATTAGTAAAGCAAGATGGTGTAATAGCTGGAGTTGAAATGGCAAAAAGAGTATTTAACTACGTAGATAAAAACTTAAAAGTTGAAACTTTAATAAACGATGGTGAAGAAGTAAACTACGGCGATGTTGTATTTTATGTATCAGGAAGTTCACAATCCATTCTAAAATCGGAACGTTTAGTGTTGAATTTAATGCAACGTATGAGTGCAATTGCTACTAAAACTAAAGAATTTGCAAAGCTTTTAGAAGGAACCAAAACAAAAGTATTAGATACGCGTAAAACTACACCAGGAATTAGAGCTGTTGAAAAATGGGCAGTTGTAATAGGTGGAGGAGAAAACCACCGTTTTGCTTTGTATGATATGATTATGTTAAAAGATAACCATATCGATTTTTGTGGTGGAGCAACAAAAGCTATTCAGCAAACTCAACAATACTTAAAAGACAATAATTTAGATTTAAAAATTATTGTGGAAGCTAGAAGTATGGATGAAATTAAAGAAATTTTAGCTGTTGGCGGAATTCACAGAATATTAATTGATAATTTTGATTATGCTGGAACACGTGAGGCTGTTGCTTTAATTGGTGATCAATGCCAAACAGAATCTTCAGGTGGAATTAATTTAGAAACGGCTCGTAAATATGCAGAATGTGGTGTAGATTATATTTCTTCAGGTGCATTAACACACTCTGTTTATAATATGGATTTAAGTTTGAAAGCAGTAGAGTAGATGCTAGATTTTTTCGACGATCAAACATTTAATGGAATAGACTATACCAAATCAAAATTGGTAAAAGGTGAGTATGATAACTGTACATTTATAGATTGTAATTTTGAAAATGTACACGCTTCTAATATTCAGTTTGTAGAATGTGAGTTTGTTAATTGTAATTTTAGTAATACTATTGTGAAAAATACAGCTTTTAAAATAGCAAGTTTTACTGAATGTAAATTGTTAGGTGTTAAGTTTAATGAATGTGATCAGTTTTTGTTGAGTTTTCAATTTTTTGATTGTCAGTTAAATGTAGCTTCTTTCTATCAATTAAATATTAAAAATACAGTATTTAAAAACTGTAATTTACAAGAAGTAGATTTTACAGAAGCTAATATGTCTAATACTGTAGTTGATAATTGCGATTTAAAAAATGCAATTTTTCAACAAACTAATTTAGAAAGTGTTAATTTTAGTACATCGTTTAATTTCAATATAAATCCTTCAGAAAATAAAATGAAAAATTCAGTATTTTCAAAAGAAAATTTAGAAGGATTATTAAAAGAATTTCAGATAAAAGTAGAGTAGTGCTATGACTCAAAAGGTTGAAGATAAATTATTAAAAATTCCTGTACTAAACTGGATTGTAAAGTTTTTGAAAAAAGTAAAACTTCCAGGTATGGTAGGTATGTCGTTATACGATGTTATCGAAATGTACGTTACTGGAATTGTAAAAGGAGCTTTAACATCACGTGCTGGATCAATTTCTTTTAGTTTTTTTATGGCAATTTTTCCTTTTCTGCTTTTTATGTTGAATTTATTGCCCTTTTTACCCATAGATTCTAACGAGTTTATGGCGGTTATTAATAACTTGGTTCCTCCAAAAACAGCAGATTTTGTTGATACAATAGTTGAAGATATTATTAGTCATCAGCGCGAAGGTTTACTATTATCAACATTAGGTTTAGCCATGTTTTTAATGGCAAATGGTGTAAATTCAATTTTTAGTGGTTTTGAGTATTCATACCATATCAAACAAACTAGAAATATATTTTCAATGTATTTGTACTCTTTTGGAGTTGGTTTATTATTAGCATTTTTAATGCTGTTTACAATTACTACATTGGTGTATGTTGAAGTTTATGTAGTACAATATTTAAGTGAATTAGCATCTAAAACAGCAGGAATAAATGTAGAAAGTGGAGACGTTTTTGGAATTCAAATAGCGCAATACATATTTTTTATTTTAATGATTTATATAGGTACGGCAATACTGTATTTTTTTGGAACTAAAGAAGGTAGAAAGGCTAAATTCTTTTCAGCTGGAGCTATGTTAACAACAATTTTAGTAATGTTAACTACTTATTTATTTGGAATTTATGTAAAAAACTTTGCACAATACAACGAGTTATATGGTTCCATTGGAACATTACTTATTTTAATGTTGTATATATGGTTAAATTCCATAATTTTATTGTTAGGTTTTGAGCTAAATGCAAGTTTAAATAGATTAAAAAGTATTCATTTTTTAGAAGAAACCTCTAAAAAAACAGAAGTAATTGAAAATTAAAAAACTTAATTAAAATAGAATTTTCAATTCTATAATTTTTAAATAATTATATGAAAGCAATCGCAATGATTCCTGCTCGTTTCGAAGCAAGTCGTTTTCCAGGTAAATTAATGAAAGATTTAGCAGGTAAATCTGTTATTGTTAGAACCTATGAAGCTACAAAAAATTCAAATTTATTCGATGATGTTTACGTAGTAACTGATAGTGATATTATTTTTGATGAAATAATATCAAAAGGAGGAAAAGCTATAAAAAGTATTGGAGAACACGAAAGTGGAAGCGATAGAATTGCTGAAGCAGTTGAAAATATAGATACAGATATAGTTGTAAATGTACAAGGAGACGAGCCTTTTACGCAAACAAAACCTTTAAAAAAACTACTTGAAGTTTTTAAAAACGATGAAGCAAAAAATATAGATATAGCTTCATTAAAATTAAAAATGGAAGATGAAGCAGAAATTAACAATCCAAACAACGTAAAAGTAGTTTGTGATGAAACTGATTTCGCTATGTATTTCTCACGTTCACCAATTCCGTATCCTAGAGAAAAATCAAAAGCCGAATATTTTAAGCATATTGGAATATATGCTTTTAGAAAAGAAGCTTTATTAAAGTTCACTAAACTACCTATAAATCAGTTAGAAGCTGCAGAAAAATTAGAAAATTTACGTTTTTTGGCACACGGTTTGAAAGTTAAAATGGTAGAAACTAATCAAATTGCCATTGGTATTGATACTCCAGAAGATTTAGAAAAAGCCATAGCAATTTATAAAAAATAGCAAATTATGAGTTTTTCACCCGAAACATTATTTAGTATTATTATTGGAATTGGATTAGCCGCTTCGGTTGGTTTTCGAATTTTTGTTCCACTTTTTGCGTTAAGTATTGCTTCTTATTACGGTATAATTCCTTTAAATGAAAGTTGGGAATGGGTTGGTAGTTCAACTGCAATTGTAATTTTAGGTGTTGCTACTATTGTTGAAATATTAGCATATTTTATTCCGTGGCTCGATAATTTATTGGATACCGTTGCAGTTCCATTAGCAGCAGTTGCTGGTACAGCAGTAATGGTTTCAACTGTAGCTAATTTAGATCCAACAATAACTTGGGCTTTGGCAATTATAGCTGGAGGTGGTACAGCAGCAGCAATAAAAGGTTCAACAAGTACAGCAAGGCTAACAAGTACAGCTACCACAGCAGGTATCGCAAATCCTGTTATTTCAACAGTAGAAACTGGGACTTCTATTATTATGTCAGTATTTTCAATATTTATTCCAATAGTTGCAATTGTCTGTGTAATAATTATTTTTTGGTTAATTTTTAGAGTTTTTAAATTATTAAAACCTAAAAAAGCTCAAATTAATAAGTAAATATAAAGTGAAATAAAAACGATTTTAGAAAAGCTTTATTTACTGCACTAAATTTTAGATATTTGCAGCCTAAATTTTAAAAATGGCACAAAAACCTAGTATACCAAAAGGAACTCGTGATTTTTCACCTGTAGAAGTAGCAAAACGAAATTATATTTTTTCTACTATTAAAGAAGTGTTTGAAGTATATGGATTTCAGGCTATTGAAACCCCAAGCTTTGAAAACTCATCTACTTTAATGGGAAAATATGGAGAAGAAGGTGACCGACTAATTTTTAAAATTTTAAATTCTGGAGATTATTTAAAAAAAGCAGATGCTAAATTATTAGCAAATAAAGATAGCTTAAAAATTACTTCAAGTATTTCAGAAAAAGCGTTACGATACGATTTAACAGTACCTTTTGCGCGTTATGTTGTACAACACCAAAACGATATTGTATTTCCTTTTAAACGTTATCAAATGCAACCAGTTTGGCGTGCAGATAGACCACAAAAAGGAAGGTTTAGAGAGTTTTACCAATGCGATGCTGATGTGGTTGGAAGTAATGGCTTATGGCAAGAAGTTGAATTTATTCAGTTATACGATGCAGTTTTTAGTAAGTTACAGTTAACAGGTACGACTATCAAGCTTAACAATAGAAAAATTTTGGCAGGAATTGCTGAAATTATTGGAGCAAAAGATAAATTAATAGACTTTACCGTTGCTTTAGATAAATTAGATAAGATTGGTGCTGAAGGAGTTACAAATGAAATGTTATCAAAAGGAATTTCGGAACAAGCTATAGAAAAAGTTCAGCCACTGTATAGTTTTAATGGTTCTAATGAAGAAAAATTGAATCAGTTAGCTGAAATGTTGGAAGCTTCGGAGGAAGGTACAAAAGGAGTAAAAGAATTAAAGTTTGTTTGCAATCAAATTGAAATTTTAGGTTTAGAATCTGCAAGTGTAACAGTAGATGTAACTTTAGCTCGTGGTTTAAACTATTATACTGGAGCAATTTTTGAAGTTTCAGCACCTGAAGGTGTAAAAATGGGTTCTATTGGTGGAGGTGGAAGATATGACGATTTAACTGGAATTTTTGGATTAAAAGATATTAGTGGTGTTGGAATATCATTTGGATTAGATAGAATTTATTTAGTACTAGAAGAATTAAATTTATTTAATAAAGTAGAGCTGCCAATGCCAAAAGTATTGTTTATTAATTTTGGAGAAATTGAAGCAGCTTATGGTATAAAAGCAGTTCAAAAATTAAGAGTAAATGGCATAAAATCAGAATTATATCCTGATGCGGCAAAAATGAAAAAACAGATGAATTATGCCAATCGTCGTGAAATTCCATTTGTTGTATTAGCAGGTACATCAGAAATTGAAGAAAATAAATATACATTAAAAAATATGCAAAGTGGTGAACAGCAGGTTTGTACTTTAGAAGAATTAGTTAAAATTACTAAATAACTTAAAACAAAATTGTAAATTTGCATCTTTATTAAATCTAAATAAAATGTTTGAAACTAAAAATAATATGGCAAATAGTATTGATGAAATTGGAGATAACCATGTAGGTACTTCAGCAAAAACGCCTTTAAGAGCAGACGCTTTTGACATTTCAGACGAAGAAAAAAGAAATCGTATCGAAAAAAGTGTTCTAGATATTTTAGATACTTTAGGTATGGATCTAGAAGACGACAGTATACAAGGTACACCAAGAAGAGTTGCAAAAGCTTTTGTAAATGAACTTTTTGGAGGCTTGAATCCTGCTAATAAACCAAAATTATCAACATTTGAAAATAATTATAAATATGGCGAAATGTTGGTTGAAAAAAACATTGTAGTTTATTCAACTTGCGAGCATCACTTATTACCAATAGTAGGTAGAGCTCATGTAGCATATATTTCAAATGGAAATGTAATTGGTTTATCTAAAATGAACAGAATTGTTGATTATTTTGCAAAACGTCCACAAGTTCAAGAACGTTTAACTATGCAAGTAGTTCAAGCATTACAAGAAGCAATGGGAACAAAAGATGTAGCTTGTGTTATTGATGCTAAACATTTATGTGTAAACTCTAGAGGTATTAAAGATATTGATAGTAGTACGGTAACTTCAGAATTTGGCGGAAAATTTAAAGATCCACAAGTTAAAAGAGAGTTTTTAGACTATATAAAAATGGATACAGATTTTAAATAGAAATAGAAAACGTAAAATTTAAAATATTAAAAAATTACTTTGTTGAAAAATAAAGTAATTTTTTTTTCTTAAAATTATAAAATGACTAAATATTTAATAGCTATAGTATTGTTTTGCTACGCAACTAGCTCAATTTCACAAGAAAAACACAATTTAAAAGGAAATCTTTGGAGTGATGTTAAACAAGATGGTGTAAAAGTTTGGGGAGGATTAAAACATGCTTATACACAACCTTTAAAATGGAAAAAAGATGATTGGTTAACATTTGGAGGAATAGCTGCTGGAACTGCAATACTTTATATGTACGATGAAGATACTTCAGAATATTTTATAAATCAAGAAGAAGATGCGCCACAAGTTTTAAAGGAGATTGGTTGGTATTATGGAAGTCCTCAAAACTTTTTTATGATTACTGCAGGAATTTATAGCTATGGTTTATTAGCTAAAAATGAAGCTTGGAGAGATGCCGGAATTTTAATTGTTACTTCAGCTGTAGCTACTGGTTTTATTCAAACACTATCTAAAAATGCGTTTGGTAGGGCTAGACCAACAGCAGGTGTTGGAAGCAATCAATTTAAATTATTTAGTAAAGATCCTGCTTATCATTCCTTCCCATCTGGTCATACTATATTGTCTATAACAGCTTCACATGCCATAGCTAAACAATTTGACAATATTTGGGTAAAAAGTGGAATTTATGCTGTTGGGTTAATTGCTCCAGTTTCTCGTTTATGGGAAGGTGCACACTGGCTTACAGATGTGGTTTTAGGAGGTGTAATTAGTATTGTTGTTGTAGATGGAATTGATAATTTTTTCCATAAAAACAATATGTATCTTCATAAAAAAGAGAAAATGGTTAAATGGGATTTAAAAGCGGGAGTTGGAACTATTGGTGTTGTAGGTACTTTTTAAAATTTTTCTTATTTAAATTTTGAAGCGTTTTGATGGTGTTTTATAGCTTTTCGTGATAAAACAATTCCAATAATTAACGATACAAAAGCACCAATTGAAATTCCCGGTATAAAATGAATAAATAGGAAAAAGTCATAAGCTCCATGAAAAAGAATTGCGGCCGAAAGTCCAATTAGATTCCAAAGTATTCTTTTATTAGAAAATTTAGCTTTACCCATAAAATAGCCCATAATTACTCCAAAAGTTGCATGTGCTGGTACGGCTGTAAAAGCTCTTAAAATTGCAGTGTAAAGTCCACCGTCTAGAACATACATAATATTTTCTACAAAGGCAAAACCCATAGAAACCATTACGCAATAAATAATTCCATCAAAAGGTTCGTTAAAAAAAGGTCTTTTTTGAGCTCCTAAATAAACTAGAATATATTTACTAAATTCTTCAATAAGTGCAACAACAAAAAATGCCTGAATAAATTGATCAACAACACTAAATTCATCTGCTGGACTAAATAATTTTGATTGTAAAAAATATAATAAAGTACTAATTAAAATACTTAAAATAGCTCCTAATAGAAAATTGTAAAAAAGAACTCGTTTAGATTCTTTTTCAAATTTATCTTTTATATAAATGTAAATTATTATGAATACTACAGGAGCTGCAGCAATTATAAATGCAGTCATAAATTTAGTTTGGAGCTAGCCAGTTAAAAGGTTCATAGGGAATGTTTCTTAAAACCCAAAATAGAATAACAATAATAAGAATAACAATAGGTGTTTTTGGATGGTAAATATAATTGTAAATATTTTTTTTAAAAATAAAGTTAATACCTTCAATAATACTATGATAGGCTAAAATTAGTAGGCCAAAAATGTATAAAATATTTTGATGTACAACTCCTAAAAAGTTGAAATTTAGTAAGTGATGTGTAGCTCTTTGACTTCCACAACCAGGGCAATAAATGCCAGTTGTTAGGTATAAAGGGCATTTAGGTAAAAAATCTACGTTTGATGGATTGATAGAAAAATAAAGGAATGCTAAAACTATTCCTAGCAGAAGCATTCCTGTATATTTTATTTTTTTTGATATTTTAAAATTCACCTGATCCTAATAAAGCTAAACCTCCAAGAGCAAAAATAAAAACAAGGTATAAAACAACAACAATTGCACCTCCAATTAATCCCCATTTCATCCAAGATTTAGCATCTTTTGAAGCTTTTATAGCACCATCAAAATCACCAGAATCAAATTTTGAATTTACTTGAGTTGCATAAACAATACCTACAATACCTAAAGGTAAACAACAAAAAATAGTTACTAAATTGATTCGATTAAATAGTTTTTTGGTCTGTTTTGATCCATTTTTTTTTATTTTAAATTAATTATGCTATTAAAGTAATCGAAAATACAAAAAATTATAGCAGTTCACTTATTTTTTTGAAGATAAAGTAAATTTCACCAGCAATTTCTTGATTAATTTCTAAATATTTTTCTGACCTATATAAACTACTATCAAATTGTTTTGCATTTATATAATGTAAATTAAAATGTTTAATACTATTAGTGATATAAGGGTGATTTTTTTCAGTGCTAGAGCTTGTAATTATTGCTATGGAAGGTTTTTGATTGTAATGGTTATCATACAATTTAGAAAATCCAATAATTGGTTTAGTACAATTTTTATAGCTAATTGAATATTGTGGATTTTGATGAGAAAATTCGAGTATTTGAAATTGAAAACCAACATGTTGTAAAGTTTTAACCGTATTTCTACTGAAGCAAGTAACGTTAGTTCCTCCAGAAAAACAAGTTATATTTTTTAAATTAAAAAAATCTGCAGCATAACTTGCCCAAACTTGTGAAATTTGACTACGGATGTTATTATCAGGACAAATAAAAATTAAATTAATTTTATTTTTAGTTCTAATTTCATTAGAAATATAAATAGCAATTTGTTTTAAAAGTTGTTTTCTTGAGTTTTCTAAATTTAATGAGCTAAAAGATTTTTCAAAAAAATCTTGTGTACTTTTTGAAACAGAATTAATCATATATTACTTTTGTGCAATAATAACAAATCACAGTATCTATAATATTGCGATAAAATTAATTAAAAGTTAAGAATGAAAGATTTAAAAGTAGGTGATTTTGTTGCAGTACTTGATGATGTAATAAAAGGAAATATTATAAAGTTAACTAACAATACTGTTATTATTGAAGATGAAAACGGGTTTCCAATGGAATATAAGCATAACGAAATTGTTCTTGTTAAAGAAAATCAAGATGAATTAGCTAGATATTCTGATATTGCTAACGAGCATTTATTAAATAAAGAAGTAGATGTAAAACAAAAGTCTGTTTCTAAATTTAAAAGCGATAACAAGCCAGATAAAATGCCACCAATGGAAGTTGATTTACACATAACAAGCTTAACAGACTCAACAAGAGGTATGGATAATTTTGATATGTTAACAATTCAATTAGATACAGCAAAATATAAATTAGAATTTGCTATACGAAATAGAATTCCAAAAGTTGTATTTATTCACGGTGTTGGTGCCGGTGTTTTAAAAACTGAATTGGATTATTTGTTTAGAAAATATCCTGTAAAATGGCAAGAAGCTTCTTTTAAAAAATATGGTTTAGGTGCTACAGAAGTTTATATTTTACAAAATCCTTAATAATTTATTCTACTTCAAAACTAAATTCATAAGAATCATATTCAACATTTTCGTAATCATCTACAAACATAAAATTACATACTGTTATTAAATATGTATATCCTTCATTAGCATTTGCTGTTGTACCTAAACTTGTGTTAATTGTTATGGTAATATCAGTATCTTCATCAATATTTTTAGCAAAAAGCTCTTTTTCAACAGAAGGACTTGAAGCGGGAATACTGGAACAGAAATAATTTTCATCAATACTTCCATCAAAAACTCTGTAAAAAAGAGTTCTATCTTCTTGATCTAGAATATATGTTGTTTCTCCAACGTTAGTTGTAATATCATTTGAAGTTAATGTTAATACAATAGCTTCATAATTATAATTAGTAGTTTGGTAAATAGTATATTCACCACAATAATAGGTTTCATCAATAAAGTCAAATGTTGAACTGTTACTATAAGTAGTTGTTATTTCACCAAAATCGAATGTTTCAAAAGTTAGCGTAGTATTGTCCTCATCATACAAAACTAAATCTTGAAAGGTAATTTCGTGTTCAAAAGTTCTAGTTTGTACCACAATATCATCACTATCTTCATCAAAATCAGTAGTTTCAGTAGTTGTAATAGTAATGTATCCACTTTCGGCATTATATTCTTTTAAAACGCTTGGTGTAGTTGGGGGAACATCTTGACAAAAATAATCACTATCAATTTCGCTTTCAAAAATACGATACACTAAAGTATTACTAGTACTAATACTTATAGTTTCAGTATTTCCGTCAACTTCTTCAAAATCGCTATCTGAAAGTGTTAAAACTAAAGCTTCAGTTTCATCATCATTAGTTATGTAGAAAACAGAATCATCACAGCTAGTTATAGTATCTTCAAAATCAAATGTAGGAATATCTATATCACCTTCAGAACATGTAATAAAAGTGAGTAAAATCAATGTATAAATTAATATTTTTTTCATTGGAATAGTATATTAAAAAGCAAAAATAAACTTTTAAAGTATTCAACGGTACAACTAGACATATATTTTATAATTTTGCGAAGTATGAAAACTATATATTTAGACAACGCAGCTACAACTTCAATGTTGCCAGAAGTTATTGATTTGGTAAGCGATTTAATGAAAACTACGTATGGTAACCCTTCTTCTACACACCATATTGGTCGAAAATCTAAAAGTTTAGTTGAGACTGCACGTAAAAATATTGCAAAACATTTTAAAGCAGCACCTAATGAGATTGTATTTACTGCAGGTGGAAGTGAAGCAGATAATTTAATTTTAAAAAATGCTGTTGAAAATTTAGGAGTGAAAACTATTATTTCTTCTAAAATTGAGCATCATGCAGTTTTACATACTATTGAATTTATTGAAAAAAATTATAACGTTGAAGTTAAATGGTTAGATATAGATGAAAATGGAGTTATAAATTTTAATCAATTAGAGGGTTTTTTAAAGTTAGATAGTTCAAAAAAACTGGTAAGTTTAATGTATGTAAATAATGAAATTGGAAATATTCTAAATATTCAAAAAGTTTCAGATTTATGTATTGAAAACAATGCGTATTTTCATTCAGATGCTGTTCAAGCAGTTGGACATTTTAATTTTGATGTACAACAAACTCCAATAGATTTTTTTGCGGCTAGTGCACATAAATTTCACGGTCCAAAAGGGGTTGGTTTTGCGTATATAAAAAATGGAATTGGTATTCAACCATTGTTATTAGGTGGTGAGCAAGAGCGAGGAGCAAGAGCAGGAACTGAAAATGTGCACAGTATTTTAGGTATGGAGGAAGCATTGAAAATTGCGTATCAAAATATAAACATTGAAACTGTTAAAATACAAGCTTTAAAAAACTATTTTATTGCTCAATTAAAACAAAATTTAGACGAAGTTAAATTCAATGGTTTTTCTGAAGATATTACAAAAAGTAGCTATATAATATTAAATGTTCGTTTTCCAAAAGATTATAGCATGATGCTTTTTAGTCTTGATTTAAAAGGTATTGCTGTTTCTGGTGGAAGTGCTTGCCAAAGTGGAAGTAATAAAGGTTCACATGTGTTAAATACTATTTTGAATGAAGATGAAGCTAAAAAAACATCTATTCGTTTTTCGTTTAGTAAGTTTAATACTAAAGAAGAATTAGATACGGTAATTAAAGTATTAAAAGAATTAAAAATTTAATAATAAAAAAGCCACTCAACTTAAGTAAGTGGCTTTTTTATTTATCCTTTTACATTATTTTTTTTAAACTTATCAAATTCACTTTCTGTATTTTTTGGCCAGCTATTATTTGATGTGTCAACATCAGCTGTTTCTTGATCGGGATCAATAGTAATTTTTTTAATTGCTTTTGATGAAGGATATACTTTAGTAACTTCATTATCATTCAATCTCCAAATTTGAGCAGGATATTGTTTTCGTTCTTTAGTTTCATCTTCAAACTCAAATTCAACTACAATTGGCATTACTAAATCTCCAGGTTTTTCAAATACTAATTCTGGTCCCATAATAGTATTTCTTAAAATCCATAAACCAGCAACAGGTTTTGCGTAAGCGTTGTTAGCAAATTCATATAAATAATCACCTTTAGTCATTATTGGAGCTAGTTTAGTTTGGTAGAGTTGAAGCCATAAAAACTCTAAATAATCTTTAGAATTATTGTGATACGTAATTGTTTCTTCGCCATAAATATGCTAATTTTCATCATCTAAAATAATATCCATTTTATAGTCAATTTGTTGTTAAAAATATTCATAAGCTGTAGCTCCTGAAGCTGTGTGTTATGAGTTTGGAGTAGGTAACAACTCATAAAGTTGTTTAAATTTACGGGTGTTGTAATGACTCTTTTGTTTCTCTTGTGTAAAAGATGAAAATGAAATAAATAATGTTACTATTTAAATTTGATAAAAGTATTTCATAAGCTTTATTTAGTTTATGGAAGTTTAGAAAAACTATTAAGATTGTATAAAAAGTATTAAAAGATGTTTTTGTGTTTTTTTAATCTTTTGTTAAGATTTTTTTATACTTTAGTACAATAATAAGCTTAACCAAGCCTTTTTTTGATATTAAACTTGCTACATAAAGAGCATACTTCTAATGAAGATTTCTCTCCGAGAAAAACTGATAAGAGTAAAGTTCCAAATGAAATTGGAGACCTTCAACTTTGGAATGAATTTCAAATTGGTAATGGAAAAGCTTACGCTACTATTTATGAAAAAAATGCTTCTGCACTCTATAATTACGGATTGAAAATAGTAAATAATGAAGCTTTGGTTAAAGATTGTATTCAAGACCTTTTTGTTGAATTATGGAATAATAAAGAGAAGCTTGGGAAAGTAAAATTTATTAAATCTTATTTGTATACTTCAATTAGGAGAAAATTAATTTCAGAATTACGTAAGAATAGGAGGAATATAAGTATTCCAGAAGATAATGAAGCAGAAGATTGTTTATGCTCAAAATCTACAGAAAGAAAACTTATAGAAAAGCAGAATTTTGACAATCAAAAAAAATTACTAAACAAAGCAATTTCTAAACTTACAAGTAAACAGAGAGAAATACTCTACCTTAAGTATAATGCTCAATTAAGTTATAATGAAATAACTCAAATTATGGCTTTAAGTAAAAAAGGAGCATATAAATTAATGGATAGAGCCATTAAAAGCCTTAAAAAGAATTTTTAAAAAATCTTCACATTTACTATTTATACATTTCTGAAACGTTTTCGTTTATTATTTCCATAAAAATACCTGTATTATTTTTAAAATAATAAAAAATACATGGGGTAAAAATTAAATTATCTTCTCTAGTAAGTATAGACGTTTGTTTTTCAAAAGAATTATTTAAGTGTAGATGAGATACATTGATTATAAAAAAGAAGATTTTATTAAGGATGAATATTTCCAGAAATGGGTATTGAATCCTGATGAAATGACAATTAATTTTTGGAATAATTGGTTATCTGCTCACCCCGAGAAAAAACAAGTTATTCAAAAAGCATCTTACGCTATTCAGCTCCTTCATGAAAATGAAAAAGAACTACCAAAAAAAGATTTTGATGAGATGTGGCAATTTATTGTTCAAAAAAGAGAAGTGCCCAACGATAATTATAAAATTTCATTTTTTAAGAAATTATCAAACAATTTTCAAAAGGTAGCAGCAATTTTAGTTATAGGTATAGTCTTTTCCTATAGCATTTATTATTCAGGTATATTTAATAATCTTAAAGATATTCCTGAAATTACTGAACCTAGAATAACTTTAGAGATGCAAGATGGGACAATTAAATATTTAGATGAAGTTTCTACAGAAGTATTAACAGACAAAAAAGGACAAACAATTATAAAAAAGACTCAAGCCTCACTTTCGTACTCAAGTAATTCAAGTAAAAATACTGAAACTTTAGTTTATAATGAATTAGCTGTACCATATGGTAAAAAGTTTGAACTTATTTTGTCAGATGGATCTCATGTTTTTTTAAACTCAGGCACAAAGTTAAGATATCCAATTAATTTTATTAAAGATAAACCACGAGACGTTTTTTTAGATGGAGAAGCTTATTTTATAGTAGCCAAAGACAATTCAAGAGCTTTCACGGTTATAACAGATGATATGAATACAAAGGTTTACGGTACAGAATTTAATGTTTCTAGTTATAAAGATGAAAATAATACCTCTACAGTTTTAGTTGAAGGAAGTGTAGGCGTTTATAAGTCTAATAATGATAAAGGAGATACTCCAATTATAATTAAACCTGGAAAACGAGCAGTATTAGAGAATGGTATTATTGAGGTTAATAAAGTAAGCGTAAATAAATATATATCTTGGAAAGAAGGAAAATTGATATTTATAAATGATCGATTTGATGTAATTGTTAAAGAATTAGAAAGACATTTTAATGTTTCTATAACTAATAATTTTCCAGAACTAAATAGAAAAGTATTTACAGGAACATTTTCCAAAGAATCTTTAGATCAAATTTTAAATGTATTTAAAGAACATTCAGGATTTAATTATACAATAAATAAAAATCAAGTTACAATTTTACCTTGATTTATAATAAATGAATTTAGTACACCTAATGTTTAACCTAGAAATAAAAAAAATTATAAATATGAAATAAAATAGTAATAAAAAAAAAGGAAAGTGCTGCCACACTTTCCTCAATTAATAGTGATTAAAAGAATTATAGAATCAACTTAAAATCAAAACGAAATTATGAAAAAATTATCGAACCTACTAATGGGATATTCTTTCATTCCATTAAAAATTGATCTTAAAATGAGACTTTTCTTTCTGTTGTTTATTTCCACATTATTTAATTTACAAGCAACAACAGGATATGCTCAAAAAGTAAAGATTGATTTAAACATGAAAAATGCTTCAATTATTGAAGTTATTCAAGAAATTGAATCTAAAACTGAATACAGATTTTTTTACAGTAAGGAAGAATTGTTAATTAATCAAAAAATCAGTATTCAAACAAAAAAAACAGCAATTGATAAAGTATTAAAAAAAGTGTTTTTTGGTACTCGAATAGGCTATAAAATTGTTGACAGACAAATTATTTTGAAAGCAAAAAAAGCCATAGAGATAAAGCAAGCTTTAGTAAATCCAATAATAAAGCAAGAGCCTATTCCAATAAGTGGTACTATTGTTGACGAGTCTGGATTTCCTTTGCCTGGTGCCAGCATTCTAGAAAAAGGAACTATAAATGGAACACAATCAGATTTTGACGGAAAGTTTTCTATTGAAATTAAAGATAGTAATGCCATATTGATTGTAAGCTATATAGGCTTTGTAACTCAAGAAGTAACTGTTAATAATCAAAAAACTTTAAATATAATATTAGTAGAAGATGCTGCTAGTTTAGAAGAAGTTGTAATAGTAGGATACGGAGCTCAAAGAAAAGAAACAATTACAGGTTCAATTGCTACTGTAAAAGCAAAAGAACTTACCCAAGTGCCAACAACCAACACTACAGCAATGTTGTCAGGGCGTTTACCTGGAGTAGTAGTTTCTCAAAACGATGGGCAACCAGGAGGAGATCAATCTAGTGTTAGTATTAGAGGATTTGGAAGTGCTTTAGTAATTGTTGATGGTGTACCAAGAGATTACCAGCAACTAGACCCTAATGAAATAGAAACAATTTCTATATTAAAAGATGCTTCAGCAGCAGTTTATGGAGCAAGAGCAGGTAATGGAGTTATTTTAGTAACAACTAAAAGAGGAAAAGTAGGGGCGCCAAAAATAAATTATTCTGGAAGTTACACTTTTCAACAACCAACAGTTTTACCTAAAGTAGCTAATGCAGCTAATTATGCTAGATATCAGCAACAAGCGGAACTATTAGAAGGAGTAGCTGTAGCAGATTTAACTTTTTCAGATGAAGATATAGCTAAATATGAAGCAGGAACGGAAGAAGGATATAAAGGTACAGATTGGCAAGATGTTGTACTGAAAGACTGGTCTGCTATGCAACAGCATAATTTTAATATACAAGGAGGATCTGATTTTGTAAAATACTTTGCTTCAGTTGGTAAGTTAGACCAGAAATCTATTTTAGAGTCGGGAGACGGTCAATTTAAAAGATACAACATAGGTGCAACTATAGATATTAAAGTATCCGAAAGACTAAATGTAGGAGTTAATCTTAAATATAGAGAATCCGATAATGAAACTCCAAGTGGTAGAGATGGAGATGATGATGGTTATTATAGAATTTTTGATCACATAACATCTATGGATCCTACGGTTCAGCAAAATCCAGATGGAACACTTACAGCTGCTCACAATTTAGAAACTAATGCAGTAGCTTATTCAACACAGGCAATAACAGGTATAGATAATACCGAAAGTAGACAATTTGACGCTGTTCTTAGTTTTGATTATAAATTACCATATGTAGAAGGATTAAGTGTTTTTGGAACATTAGCTCATCAGACAGTTAATTCATTAAATCAATTAACAAGAACTCCTTTCACTACGTATGATTATAATTATGAAACTGGAGAAAGTACTCCAAGGTTTACAACTTCAGATGATTATGTGAGATCTACAACTAATGAAACAAAGCAGACCACTACTCAAATTGGAATTAACTATAAAAACCAATTTGATGATCATAAGATAGAAGGGAAGGCAATTTTAGAAAATAGGTATGTAGATAGATATTATTTTACTTCTCAAGTTACACAACTTCTATCTTCAGACACTCCATATTTGTTTGGAGCAACAGGTACTGTTACTACTTCAGATTTATTATTAGATGATAGTGGTAATGCGGTACCTCTGCAAGAAGGACGACAAGGTATTATTGGACGTGTAAACTATAGTTATAAAGATAAATATCTAGTAGAGGCTCTTTTTAGAGCAGATGCCAATATCCAATTTCCTGAAGAAACACGTTGGGGATATTTCCCAGGCTTATCTTTAGGTTGGGTTGCATCTAATGAGGATTTTTTAAGTAACTCTAAAACTATAGATTTCTTAAAGTTTAGAGCTTCATTTGCAAGCTTAGGATATGATGGTACTTCTAGTTTTGATTATTTAACAGGGTATGAGCTTCGAAATGGAAGAGAAAATACATACGCATATAATAATACGGGTGTTACTTCTACTTTACAAACTATTGGTTTAGCAAATCCGTCAATTACATGGGAAACTATGGAGACATATAATTTTGGTGTTGATACTAGGCTATGGGATAATCTTTTAGGTGTAGAGTTTGATGCATTTTACAGAAGACGTTCAGGTATTTTAAGAGATCGTCAAGATCAATACCCAGATACTTTTGGAGCAGATTTACCTCAAGAAAATGCAGGGATTAGAAGCAATAGAGGTTTTGAATTAGTATTAAACCATAGAAATAATATAGGCGAGTTAAATCTAAATATAAGCGCTAATGTTACTTGGACAAGAGAAAAAATAATAGACAATGTAGAAAGAGAATTTGATGCTAATGATCCTGATGATGCTAGAATTTATCAAACTAATGAACAATGGGCAAATCGTAGATTTGGTTACAAAACAGATGGGTTTTACGATAGTCAAGACGAAATTGATAGTGATGAAATTATTTATGATCCAAGTATTGGAGAACCTACCTTAGGAGATGTTAAGTATGTTGACACTAATCAAGATGGAACTATTGATTGGAGAGATCAAGTAGTTATTGGTAGAAATGCAACACCTGAATTATTTTTTGGTCTAAACGTTAACGCCGACTATAAAGCATTTGATTTTAGTATGCTTTGGCAAGGAGCAGGAAATTTTGATGTTCAAATGAGTGGTCAAGAAATTGCAGCAAGTACAAGTATTGGTCAAATACCGTTAGAATATCAAGCAGATTATGCTTGGAATGCCGCTAACCCTTCAGCAGCTCAATTACCAGCACCTAATACAGGTGGACTTAACACCCATAATAAAAACATTCTCGATATTTATCAAAAAGATGGAACTTACCTTAGATTAAAATCTATTACACTGGGTTATAATATCCCTAAAAGTATCTTAGAAAAAGTAAAAATTAAAAAAGCTAGAATATATATATCTGGTTATAATTTACTAACTATCCAAGATACTGGTATTTTTGAAATTGACCCAGAATTAAGAACCGACGGTTTAAAAGCTTATCCTTTGCAAAGAAACATAAGCTTAGGAGTTAATATAGGACTATAAACAAAATAAAAATTATCACAATGAAGAATATAAAAATATACACTTTAATTTTTGTGTTAACAGGAATTTTGGCATCATGTGAAGATCCATTAGACAGAACAGCTCAAGGTATTTTTTCAGAAGAGAATGTTTGGGAGGATGAAGCATTAACAGATCTTTATGTAGCAAATGTATTTGCACGAACCTTATTTTTGCCAGGAGCAGGAAATGAAGATGTAGGACAATTAATTGTAGACGCTTGTGCAGGTGGTTATTCTAGAGCTTTTGGTAGTTGGCCAACAGGTTATACATTTACCCAAGGAGCATTTTCATCACAAGGAACAGGTAATACATCTAATGAATATTGGAAATGGGATTTGGTTCGAGATATAAATACCGGAATTGAAGCTTTAAGTAATACAGAAAGTACTTTACCATTAGAATATAGAGAGGCTCGTTTAGGAGAATTACATTTTGTAAGAGCTTGGGTATATTTCCAAAAAGTAAAAAGATATGGAGGAATTCCAATTATTGAAGATCCACAAATATTGGAACAATCTTTTGAAGAAATATCTGTACCTAGAAACTCTGAAGAAGAAGTTTATGATTTTATTGCAGAAGAATGCGATATAGCAGAAAGCCTTCTTGAAGGTAAAACTATGGATTGGGGTAGAGCAACTTCTTGGTCTGCTTTAGCTTTAAAAAGTAGAGCTATGATGTATGCCGGAAGTATTGGTGAATTTGGTACTATGCAATTAGATGGTTTGTTGGGAATAAGTGATGCTGATAAGTTTTGGCAATTATCTTATAATGCGTCTAATAAAATTATTAATGAAGGACCATTTGCACTATACGGAACAGGCGCTAGTACTTTTGAAGAAGCAGAAAATTCTTATTATGAATTATTTACTAAAGCAGAAGGTAATAACGAAACTATTTTTGCTGAAGTATTCACAGGAGAAGGTGAAAAATCTGAAGATTGGGAACGTTGGTGTGCTCCAGCATCTGTAAATGGAACCACTTTTTTAAATACATATTTGGAAACATTTGAAATGTATGAATATGTTGATGGTACACCAGGAACATTAGATAGAAGTACTTTAGTAGAAGGTGTTTTTCATGATATGGCAGATTTTATTGGAAAAAAAGACCCTAGATGTAGAGCTAACATATTTTTACCAGAGGTAGAATATGGAGGAGTAACAACTTGGATGCACGAAGGTTTATATGTTAATGGTGTTTTAGAAACAAGTGATATTGAAGGAATTGATACTCCAGCAAAAGGCCCATCTCGTGATATAGGAAGAACAGGATTTTTTAACAAAAAAAGATCTAATGAGGATTATCAAGTAGGAAATGGTTTTGGGTTAGGTGCTACAGATTACATGGTTTTTAGGCTTGGTGAAATTTATTTAAATTTAGCAGAGGCAGCATATGCACTTGAGAAGGATGGAGAAGCTTTAGAAGCCTTAAACACTGTTAGACGTAGAGTGTTAATGCCAGATAAACCTGCTATAAATTGGGAAGTTATTCAAAATGAAAGAGCTGTAGAATTAGCTTTTGAACAGCATAGATATTGGGATTTAAGAAGATGGAGAATTGCGCATATTGAATTAGATAGAAGAGAAAGTAAAGGAAATAAGTATTCAGGAGTTAGATGGCGCAAAGACTATGATAATCCTGGTATGTATGAAATTATTTTAACAACTACTGGAGTTGCAACTGATAGTTGGGATAGAATTTTTGAAGAACATCATTACTACTTTCCTATAGGTTTAGAAAGAATACAAAGAAGTCCAGCACTAGTAGAAAATCCTGGCTACGAATAATATTTATTAGTTTTTGTTTAGTTTATTAATAAAAAGACCGCTAATTTCTTAGTGGTCTTTTTTATTTTCATTTATACAATAACAATTAAATCTTGTAATGTAATTTATATATAATATTACATAATCCTTTTTGTAGATTTAATCAAGTTTATCCTTTTACATTATTTTTTTTAAACTTATCAAATTCACTTTCTGTATTTTTTGGCCAGCTATTATTTGATGTGTCAACATCAGCTGTTTCTTGATCGGGATCAATAGTAATTTTTTTAATTGCTTTTGATGAAGGATATACTTTAGTAACTTCATTATCATTCAATCTCCAAATTTGAGCAGGATATTGTTTTCGTTCTTTAGTTCCATCTTCAAACTCAAATTCAACTACAATTGGCATTACTAAATCTCCAGGTTTTTCAAATACTAATTCATAGAAATATTTGGGAGCTTTAATAGTTTCTTTTTCATTAGAATTGAAGTTTTTATCAATAAAATCTTTTAAAACACTATAATCTTCAGGTTTTTTGTTTTTTAAATCTTCAGAGTATTCTTCACTATTTTCAGAAACTAAATACAATGATGGTGGTAATTGATCTACAGTAATTCCATAGCGTTTAGCCATATTTTCAGCACGTTTAGTAGGCTTATCAGTTACATAATATTTTTTAACTTCTTTAATGCCAATATCATTATTTCCAGTAGTATAAAACCAACCTCTCCAAAACCAATCTAAATCCATAGCCGAAGCATCTTCCATTGTTCTAAAAAAATCAGCAGGTGTTGGATGTTTAAATTTCCATCTATTTGCGTACGTTTTAAAAGCGTAATCAAATAATTCTGGTCCCATAATAGTATTTCTTAAAATCCATAAACCAGCAGCAGGTTTTGCGTAAGCGTTGTTACCAAATTCATATAAATAATCACCTTTAGTCATTATTGGAGCTAGTTTAGTTTGGTCACCTTTCATATAACTTACAATTGTTTTTGGTAAACCTCTAGAGAGTGGATAATTTTCTTCATATTCCATTTGTGCTAACATTTGTACAAAAGAATTTAATCCTTCATCCATCCAAGTCCATTGGCGTTCATCTGAATTTACAATCATTGGAAAAAAGTTATGCCCAACTTCATGAATGGTAACACCAATCATTCTATATTTTGTTCTATCGCTGTAAGTTCCATCAGGTCTAGGTCTTCCTGGATTGAAACAAATTTGAGGGTATTCCATTCCCATTTGTCCATCTACCGAAATAGCTTTGTGGTAAGGATAATCGAATGTATGTTTTGAATACGTTTTTAAAGCTTGTGCTGTTGCTTTTGTTGAATGATCTCCGTATAGTGGATTTGCTTCTTTTGAATAGTAGGAGTAGGCCATTACGGTTTTTCCATTAATATCTACAGCCATTGCATCCCAAATAAATTTTCTTGAGCTTGCAAACGCATAATCTCTTACATTTTCAGCGTAAAATTTCCAGGTTTTTGTTTTTTTAGATTTTTGTTGTTCAGTTTTTATAGCTTCGTCTTGTGTAACTATTAGAACTGGATTATCGTAAGTTTCTCTAGCTTTGTCTAATCTTCTTTTTTGTGATTTGGTAAGTACTTCACTTTCATTCATCAAAACACCAGTTGCACCTAGCATATGATCTGCTGGTGTTGTAATATTTACCTCGTAATTACCAAATTCTAAAGCGAATTCACTGCGTCCCCAAAACTGCATATTTTGCCAACCTTCAACATTATTATAAACACATAGTCTTGGAAAAAATTGGGCAATTACATAGTTATTGTTATTGTCTTTAGGGAAATGTTCAAAACCAGACCTTCCACCTTGGGTTACATGGTTATTAATGTTGTACCACCATTTTATTTTAAACAAATGTTTAGCACCAGGCGCTAATGGTTTGTCTAAATTTAAACGCATCATGGTTTGATTAATCATGTACGAGGCGTTTGAATTGTCAATATTTTTTACATACTCTATTTTAAAACCGCCATCAAACCCTTTACCCATAAATTTTTCAGCAAATTTAGAAGGTGAGTATAGCGTATTTGTTCTATTTTCTGCTATTTCAGGAGATTTAGAGTTTTTAGCTCTTTTATTTTGATCGAGTTGAAGCCATAAATATTCCAAATAATCTTTTGAATTATTGTGATACGTAATTGTTTCTTCTCCATAAATACGTTGATTTTCATCGTCTAAAACAATATCCATTTTATAGTCAACTTGTTGTTGAGAATATTCATAACCTGGAGCTCCAGAAGCTGTGTGTTGTGAGTTTGGAGTAGGTAACAACTCATGAAGTTGTTTAAATTTACTGGTATTGTAATGACTCTTTTGTTTTTCTTGTGCAAAAGATGAAAATGAAATAAGTAATGTTACTATTGAAATTTGATAAAAGTATTTCATAAGTTTTATTTAGTTTATGGAGCTTTAGAAAAACTATTAAGATTGTCTAAAAGTATTAAAAGCCGTAATTCTGAATTTATTTCAGAATCTCATTATATTGATAATCAGTCACTATGCGAACCAAAACCAAGTTTAGGTTGATGAAAATTTCACTTTTGATATAACCTTTTTTAATTATCCTTTTATTTGATTTTTTTTGAACTTATCGAATTTAGTTTCTGTATTTTTAGGCCAGCTGTTGTTTGTTAAATCTACATCAGCAGTTTGTTCGTCAGGGTCAATAGTAATTTTTTTAATTGCTTTTGATGAAGGATATACTTTGGTAACTTCACTATCATTCAATCTCCAAATTTGAGCAGGATATTGTTTACGTTCTTTAGTTCCATCTTCAAACTCAAATTCTACTACAATTGGCATTACTAAATCACCAGGTTTTTCAAAAGTTAATTCGTAGAAATATTTAGGAGCTTTAATAGTTTCTTTTTCATTAGAACTGAAGTTTTTATCAATATAATCACTTAAAACAGTATAATCTTCAGGTTTTTTAGATTTTAGTTCTTCAGAAAATTCATCACTACTTTCAGAAACTAAATATAATGATGGTGGCAATTGGTCTGCAGTTATTCCATAACGTTTAGCCATGTTTTCAGCACGTTCAGTAGGTTTATCGGTTACATAGTATTTTTTAACTTCTTTTATACCAATATCATTATTTCCTGTTGTATAAAACCAGCCTCTCCAAAACCAATCTAAATCCATTGCCGAAGCATCTTCCATTGTTCTAAAGAAATCTGCAGGCGTTGGATGTTTAAATTTCCAGCGTTTTGCATATGTTTTAAATGCATAATCAAATAATTCTGGTCCCATAATAGTTTGCCTTAAAATAAATAAACCAGCGGCAGGTTTAGAATAAGCGTTTGGGCTAAAGTTAAAAACATTATCACCTTGAGACATAATTGGAGATAATCTACTTTGGTCTCCTTTCATGTAACCTACAATGTTTTTAGGGTATTTTTCTAAAGGAAATAATTCAGAATCGTACTTATATTCAGCTAAAATTTCAACAAAAGAATTAATTCCTTCATCCATCCACGTCCATTGACGTTCATCAGAATTTACAATCATAGGGAAAAAGTTATGCCCAACTTCGTGTGTTATAACTCCAATCATTCCTTTTTTAGTTCTGTTAGTATATACTCCATTTCTAGGTCTACCAAAATTCCAACAAATCATAGGGTACTCCATACCTTGTTGTTTTGCATTTACTGAAGTTGCTTGTGGGTATGGATAATCAAAAGTATGTTCAGAATATACTTTTAAAGTATTGGCTACGGTTCTTGTAGAATGTTCTTCCCATAATGGATTACCTTCGTTTGGATATAGAGAATAAGCCATTACAGTTTTTCCATTTATATCAACAGCCATTGCATCCCAAATAAATTTTCTTGATGAAGCAAAAGCAAAATCTCGTACGTTTTCAGCGTAATATTTCCAAGTTTTAGTTTTTGTTGAAAACCCTTTTTCAGCCTCTTTTGCTTCTTCAGGTGTTACAATCATTACCGGATTGTCGAAATGATTTTTAGCATCAGCATATCTTTTGTATTGTTTCTTGGTAAAAACATCTTTAGGGTTTTGTACAACCCCAGTTGCATTTAAAGTATGGTCTTTTGGAGTAGTAATATTTACCTGATAGTTTCCAAATTCTAACGCAAATTCACTTCGTCCCCAAAATTGCATATTTTGCCAACCTTCTACATTGTTGTACACTGCTAAACGTGGGAAAAACTGCGCAATTACATATAAATTATTTCCATCAGGAAAAGGTTCATACCCAGAACGACCTCTTAATGAAGTGTAATCATTAATGTTATACCACCATTTAATTTTGAATACAAACTTTTCGCCAGAAGCTAAAGGTTTGGGTAAATTAATTCGCATCATAGTACGATTAATCATATAATCTAACGGTTTGTTTTGTATATCGTTAACATAGTCAATTTTAAAACCTCCATCAAACGGTTTCCCCATAAATTCACCTGCAAATTTTGTTGGAGAATACAATACACTTGGTCCACCACCGCTAACTTCAGGGGTTTTAGAGTCTGGAGCTCTCATATTTTGATCTAATTGAACCCATAAATATTCCAATACATCTTTTGAATTATTATGGTATGTAATGGTTTCTTTACCAAATAGTTTTCTGTTTTCATCGTCTAAAACAATATCCATTACATAATCAACTTGTTGTTGAGTATACTCATAACCAGGAGCGCCAGAAGCTGTGTGTTGTTTATTTGGCGTAGGTAATAGCTCTTGAAGTTGTTTAAACTTACTTGTGTTGTAATGACTGGCTTGTTTTTCTTTTTTTAATTCTGTGTCTTGTGCAATAAGCGAAGTAATTGCAAAAACTGAAGTAATTGCAAAAAGTAGAATTCTTTTCATTAAAAAAATATTTGAATTTTGAAGATTCGAAAATACTTAATTTTTAACAAAAAATTATTTAAAACTCTAAAAATTTAACAAACCTTTAGGGTTTTTATTGTCTAAATAAAATGTTTTATGGAATTTGTTTACTTTTAATTTAACAATGTTTTTTTGATCTTCAAAATCTTTGAATAAACAAGTGTTTTTAACTTCGAATTGATTTAACTCTGAAATATTGCTTATTTCTAAATAAAAGTGAACAATTTCAGAGTTATATTCTTTACCAATAAAAGAATATTTTTTTGGGAGGTTGTTAATATTTAATTGAAAATGTTTTTCAAGATATTGAATATACAATGAGTCAATTTGCTTAAATTCTTCATTTGTAGCTAAATTTAATTCTGTATTGTGAATTTTATTAAGAGACACTTCCAAATCATCAATAAAAAGTCCTAAAATAATTTGAACAGATTGCTTTTCTTTAACATATTCAATTTCGCACATACTTACATAATATTTGTGCATAGTAAATGCAAATACAGGAATAAGTAGTATTAGAAAAAAGATTTTTGAACGATTCATTTTTGTATTTGTACTGCGATGCAATTTTTTAAAGTTAAGTCGCTACTACAATAAGCAACTATTTAGTTTCTTATTTATAGTACATTACTGTTGAAGTGCTTTAAATTCGTTACTCTGAATTACAAGAAAGTTTTTAATTTCAATTTCACTTTTATCATAATATTCTCCTAATCCTTTAGCATCACAATAATCTATATATTGATATATTTTATCTTTATGAATTTTTAAATCTCTTTTAAAAAATTTCTCACCATAATTGTAAACAATATTATCTACAAACAACGTTTTTTTTCTTTCAATAACAGCAAAATCGCGTTTTTCTTCTCGTTTCTTTTTAAAGTAAAGTGCATCAATACCTCTTACTAATAAACCTAACATATCAACACCAGCTTGCCCAGCATTAGGATCTACTTGATTTAGAACACTTGGAGGCGAAGCATAATACCTAGCATCGTTATCTAAAACCATATTTTTATCTCTATAAACATTGTCTAAATCAACTTTTATGGAGCTAGAAATGTTAACAGTCTCTAATTCATTTACTTGAGGTTCTAAAAATACTTCAATATATCTTTTTTCAATATGGTTTTCAGTTATTTTAACTTTTCTGTTTTTATGTGTTAAAGATTTAAAATATATTGAATCACCTAACTTGGCTTTAATATAATATTCACCATTTTTTAAACTTGAAGTACCAAGATTAGTTCTAATATTTACAACTAAAATATTTTCTAATAGCAAGGTGTCGTTTTTAACTTTACCAAATAGAATTGTTTCTTTATCCTGTGCCTTTGAAACTATAGAAATAAAGAAAAATGAGATTAAAAGAAGAATTTTAATGATTGAGTTCATAGAATTTTTTTCGTTGTTCAGTTAATATTTCAATTGCTTTTAATTTTTGATTACTTTCATAGACCGAAAATAGATTTTTATTTTCACAAAAGTTAATAAAAAGTTCAATACTATCTTTATTTATTTTTAAATCTTTTAGAAAAAAGTCCATTCCAAACTCTGAAATAAGTCTTTGTGAAAAACTCATTTTCTTTTTTAGCATTCGTTTTAATCGTTGCTCTTTAATTAATCTAAAATCTGGTATAGAAGCACTACCACCAATTCCACCACCCATAAATGTAGGGTCTGTAAAAGCTAAAGAATTAGGTGTTTTATCGTAATGTGTTGTGTATGATTTTTTAAATCTATAAATATCTTGTTTGTCAAAAGTAAAATTTGCTTTAGGAATAGTGTCTATTGGTACTTGAGAAATATCAGCAGTTAAATTTCCAGATAAACCATGTAAAAAAACTTCATCTAAAATGGTAACAGCAGGTGTTAACTTAACGGTTATTAGTTTACTTTTAAAATAAGTTTTATTGATTATAATTCTTTTTGTTTCATATTGAATTGATGAGAATAAGATTTCATCGTTAGTTTCAACCATTAATTTAAAATTTCCATCATCATCACTTATTGCTCCAAAACCTTTAGTTAAATTAACAATATGAATGTTGCTAATTGCTTTATTTGATGAAGTAATTATTCCTTCAATTTCAACAAGTTTAGATTCTTGCGAAAAAGTATTAATAGAAAAAAATAGAAATAGAAATAAGTTGGTTGTTGTTTTCATTCACAACAAATAAAACATTTGAAATCTTAAAATTGTATTAATAGGGTTGTAAACTTTTGTTAAACATTGAAAATTAGTAAATTTGAGAAAAGACCAAGAAATGAAAAAAGTTTTAATAGCAAGTACATCAACAGTACACGGTAAAGCATATTTAGAGTATATTTTACCTGATTTAGCAAGTTTTTTTAAAGGTGTACATGAGATTTTATTTATTCCGTATGCAAGACCAAGTGGTTTAACTCATGAAGCATATACTGCCAAAGCTAAAGAAGCTTTTGAAAAAATTAATATTGAAGTGAGAGGTATTCACGAATTTGACAATCCAATTAATGCAGTTAATCAGGCAAAAGGGATTTTTATTGGTGGAGGTAATACTTTTTTATTAGTGAAGCAATTGTACGAAAATCGCTTAATTTCTGTGGTTAAAAATGTTGTGGAAAATGGAATTCCTTATTTTGGTACCAGCGCAGGAAGCAATATTACAGGATTAACTATGATGAATACAAATGATATGCCTATTGTATATCCTCCAAGTTTTAACACCTTTGGTTTTATTAATTTTAATATTAATCCTCATTATTTAGATCCTGACCCAAGTTCAAAGCATATGGGAGAAACAAGAGAAACAAGAATTAAAGAGTATCATAATTTTAATGAAATTCCTGTTTTAGGTTTACGAGAAGGTAGTTGGTTAAAAGTTGATGGAAGTAAAGTACTATTAAAAGGCGATTTAAACGCAAGATTATTTCAGAAAGGAAAAGCAGCCAAAGAACTTCCACCAAATACCGATGTAAGTTTTTTAATGTAATTTTAAATAATCTGCAACTATTAAAGCATCGGGAGAGTTTTTAACTTCTGAAGAAAGATTTTTATAGAGTTTAGAGATTTTTAGAGAATCTATTTTTGAAACTTTTAATTGATCTCTTAAAAGCATTGCAGAAATAAATGACGTATTGTTTTGTTGAATGTAGTTAAAAGTGAATTTTGTAAATTCATTTTCAATAGCTTTCATTTTTTTCTCTATTTCAAATAATTTATCAGCATCATTTTCTAAACGTGCTTTTTGAAATTGTGGGAATAAAAAATCTATTTTTTTGAATATATTTTTTGAGTTGGTTTTGTATACTTCTAATTCGGTATTTAAAGGAGAGTTAATAATTATAGGTTCTTGAAGGTCTCTACCATTTAATTGTATTTGAAATGATTTATTTTCAATAATTAAAATAGTTGATAAAGCTGAACTTTCATACGTAAATGCAAATCGTTCTGGATATGTTACAATTCCTTTAAAATTGAATTTGTTTTTTAAAACTATAGCAGAATCAATAGGGTAGAGCCTATTCTCAATTATTTTATTTAAATATACTTTTTTAGGGTAAAAGTTTTCAAAAGTACCATTAATTTCAAAATTTGCGACTGTTTTAGTTTTTAGAGCCTCTTTTTGAATTGCTGTTTTTTTGTTGCATGAAAATAGCAGTAAAAAAATTATACTAAAAGATAAAAACCATTTCATTATAAAAATTAATAATTCACATATTTTATTATTTCAATTCCATAACCAGTCATTCCAACGCGTTTTCTATATTTATCGGCATTGGAAAGTACTTTAAGTTTTGTAATGTTTAAATCGTGTAAAATTTGAGCTCCAATTCCAAAATCTTTTTCATCCATTTTTAAACTAGGAAGGTAATCTTCATTTTTAGATTGGCTTTCTTTTAATATATCTAATCGAGCTAATAAATTAAACGATTGATTTTCTTGATTTATAAAAACTACAGCGCCTTTACCAGCTTTATTTATTGCTTCAAAAACTCTTTTTAATTTACCATCAGGGTTTTTAGTTAAGGTTCCCAAAATATCATTATTAACTAAAGTAGAATTTACTTTTACAAGTACTTCTTCATCTTTAGTCCAAGTTCCTTTAGTTATTGCTAAATGTACTTGGTTATTTGTAGTTTGTTTGTAAGCTTTTAATTGAAACTCTCCAAATCTGGTATTAATATCAAATTGTTCGGCTAATTCAATTAAAGAGTCATGTTGCATTCTGTATTCAACTAAATGTTCAATTGAAATTATTTTTAAATCGAATTGCTTTGCAATTTCAATTAATTGAGGAAGACGAGCCATGGTTCCATCTTCGTTCATTATCTCAACAATAACACCAGCTGGATATAAACCAGCAAGTTTAGCTAAATCAATTGCAGCTTCGGTATGTCCTGTTCTTCTTAAAACGCCACCTTCTCTTGCTTTTAATGGAAAAATATGTCCTGGTCTACCTAAATCTATTGGGCGTGTAGATTTTTCGGTTAAGGCTTTTACAGTAAGCGCTCTATCTCTAGCAGAAATGCCCGTTGTTGCACCTTTACCATTGTAATCTATACTAACAGTAAATGCAGTACCAAGTGGATCTGTATTTAAACCAACCATTAGGTTTAAATCTAGTTCTTTACATCTACTTTCGGTAATAGGAGCACAAATTAATCCTCTACCATTTGTAGCCATAAAATTAATCATTTCTGGAGTAACTAATTCTGCAGCTGCTATAAAATCGCCTTCATTTTCTCTGTTTTCATCATCAACAACTATTACTACTTTACCCTTTTTTATATCAGATATTGCTTCTTCAATAGTGTTTAATGTAATAGTATTATTTTTAGTGTTTTCCATTGGTTTGGTTACGTTTTCTTAAGTTTAATTTTTTTGAAAAAGTTTTTAATTTTATCTAAAACTGAATCTATATTAAATATTCCCATTCCTTCAGTAGCTCTTCTAGTTAAAAGTATTCCAAAAGGTAATAAAATAATTGTAGAAAGCCAACTTCCTAAAAATGAAGAGATAGCACTTTCTTCTGCCAAATTTTTTCCAAGTTGAGAGATAAAGAAATAAATAACAAATACTACAATAGCCATTACCATAGGTAATCCAAATCCTCCTTTTCTTATTATAGAGCCTAAAGGAGCACCAATAAAAAAGAGAACTAAACAAGCTAGTGAAAATGTAATTCTATAACTAAACTCATGATCGTAAAGGTTTAATACTTTTCTTCGATCTTTAAAATTTTTAATTTGGTTTTTATTTTTATCCTCAATTCTTTTCAACATATTTAATGCCTGATCAACTACTAAAATTTTATTGTTTAGGTTAAAGTTATCAAGAATTTCGGGTTGTAAGTTTTTAATATTTAAAGTGTCGGGATATTTATGTAAATTATCTGAATGTACTGAATGTATAAAACTTTTAGTTTGATTTTCTATATAGATATCGTATTCAATTTTTCTAACATCAGAAATAGAATCTAGTTGATTAATGGTTAACATTCCATGATGTTGTTTGTAATTTTCATCATCTAGATTATCACCATCATTAAAAGATGAGATATCAATATTTATGGTATACGTTTTAAAAGTAGCTGCGGAAGCTGGCATTTTTTCACGCTCTTTACTAGTCATACCACTTTTAATATGTTCTTCGTAGTAATTTCCATTTTCAAGCGTTAAGGTCATGTATTTACTTCCTTCATCACTAGATATTTCTCCTTTTTCAGCTGTAATTACTTTTATTTTTCCTTTTCCAGCACTTAAATCTGATATTTGAACATCTTTTAGTAAATTTTCTTCTTCGCCGTATTTTTCTTTAAATTTAATAGTGTAACCAGGAATTTCAGTATTAAAAACGCCAGGAACTAGTGCTAATGCTGGCTTTTTCTTTTTCATGTTCATATATAAATTCTTTTGCTTTAGGGTAGCCCAAGGATAAATATTGTTCATAAAAACAAAATTAACAACACTTAAAAATAATGTTAATATAATAAGTGGTCTAATAATTCTTTTTAATGAAATTCCAGAAGATTTAATAGCAGCAAATTCGTAGTTTTCAGATAAATTACCCAATGCCATAATTGAGGAGAGTAAAATACCTATAGGTAATGCTGTTGGTGTAAGAATTAGTGCTAAATACCAAAGAAATTTTAATATAAAAATGGTGTTTATTCCTTTACCAGCAATTTCATCAAAAGCTAGCCAAACAGCTTGCATTACTAAAACAAAAAGAACCACTAAAAAAGTGGCCAAAAAAGGTTGTAAAAAACTTTTTAAAATGTATTTGTCAAATATTTTCAAAGGAACCTAATTAGTTTCTGAAATTGTATACTTTTTTTGATCTTGATATTTAGCTTTATCGAAGCTGAAAATTTTTGATGAAATGGTTTGATTGGTTTTAAAACTTGTAACATTAAGCGTTGTTATAGTTCCATTTTCACCAGTTTCAATAATATTATATATGTGTTTAGTTTTTACATCAACACCAACTTGTATACTTAAAATTTCAGAATTACTATCAATAGGAGATAAGTTTACGTATTGAATTTTAATTCCTTTTACGTTTTTCAATTCACCCATTTCGTAATTATATCCATTTTTATAAAACGAAAACATTTTAGAAGGTGTTAAGGTTTCTTCTTCATTGTCAGAAGGATTTTGGATAATAACTTCTTCATCTTCATGAATAATTAAATAAACTTTTTTTCCATCAAAAATTTGTTCAGTTCCCATATAATTTAAATGGTATAAATCACCCTGTAGAGTAACATTACCTTTAGTTTCTTGATGAACATCTGCATCTACATTGTCTAATTTATGATTAAACTCAATATAAATATTATTGTAGCTTTCTACTTTTGCCGCAACTTCATCAAGTAAAGCTTTTGCACTATTGCTATTTTGACTAAAACCTATAAAACCAAAACATAAAATGGTAATTACTAAAACTATTTTTTTCATGTATATTATTCTCTTTCGTTATCTAATAATTGATTTAAAGCCATTTCATCTGGAATTAAAACTTGTCTAGCTTTACTTCCTTCAAATGGACCTACTATTCCGGCAGCTTCTAATTGATCTATTAATCTACCTGCTCGGTTGTAACCTAATTTTAATTTACGTTGTAATAATGAAGCGGATCCTTGTTGAGCATGTACTATTAGAATAGCAGCATCTCTAAACAATTTATCGCGTTCGCTTATGTTTATATCAAGACTTGTGCCAACTTCTTCACCACTATATTCTGGCAGTAAATGTGCTTCAGGGTAGGCGCGTTGCGAACCAATAAAGTCGGTTATTTTTTCAACTTCAGGTGTGTCAACAAATGCACATTGTAAACGAATAACATCATTACCATTTGTAAAAAGCATATCTCCTCTACCAATTAATTGATCTGCGCCAGAACCATCTAAAATTGTTCTTGAATCTATTTTTGAAGTAACTCTAAATGCAGCTCTTGCTGGGAAATTTGCTTTAATAATACCTGTAATAACGTTTACCGAAGGGCGTTGAGTTGCAACTATTAAATGAATACCTATAGCTCTGGCAAGTTGTGCTAAACGAGCAATTGGTGTTTCAACCTCTTTACCAGCAGTCATAATTAAATCCGCAAACTCATCAATTACCAATACAATATATGGTAAATATTTATGACCATTTTCTGGGTTTAATTTTCGTGCTTTAAATTTAGCATTGTACTCTTTAATGTTACGTACCATTGCTGTTTTTAACAAATCGTAACGAGCATCCATTTCAATACAAAGTGAATTTAGCGTATTAATTACTTTGGTTGTATCGGTTATAATTGCTTCTTCTGAATCTGGAAGTTTTGCTAAATAATGGCGTTCAATATGGTTGAATAACGTTAATTCTACTTTTTTTGGATCTACCAATATAAATTTAACTTCTGCAGGATGTTTTTTATATAATAATGAAGTTAATACAGCATTTAATCCAACAGATTTTCCTTGTCCTGTTGCACCAGCCATTAACAAGTGAGGCATTTTAGCTAAATCAACAACAAAGGTTTCGTTTGAAATAGTTTTACCTAAAGCTACTGGTAATTCCATTTCGCTATTTTGAAATTTAGCAGAAGAAATTACCGATTTCATAGAAACCATAGTAGGTTTTTTATTAGGAACTTCAATACCAATTGTTCCTTTTCCTGGTATAGGTGCAATAATTCTAATTCCTAAAGCTGATAACGATAGGGCAATATCATCTTCTAAATTTTTAATTTTAGAAATTCTGATTCCTGCATCAGGAATAATTTCATATAAAGTAACCGTAGGTCCAACGGTTGCTTTAATTTTAGCGATACCAATTTTATAGTTGTTTAAGGTTTCAACAATTCTAATTTTGTTGGCTTCTAACTCTTCTTGATTAATAGAGATGGTTTCGTTGTAATCTTTTAATAAATTTAAAGTAGGGAAGGTGTAATTACCTAATTCTAACGTTGGGTCAAACTCTCCAAAATCCTTAATTAATTTATCTGATAAATTTTCTGAAACGTGTTGTTCTTCAACTACTTGTTCAACATCAATAGCAACATCTTCTTTTTCTTCAGCAGTTGGTGTAATATTTAGGTCTAAATTTTTAGAAGTGCTATTTTCTTTTGGTTTAAGTTTAGGTTCTAAATTATCAAGCGATAACTCAAGTTCTTCAGGAACACTATTTTCTTCAATAATAGTAGTAGTTGTTTCTTTTTCTGAAGGAATTGTTTTTTTAGGAACATTTTCACTTATTGCCTTTGCTTTTCTTTTTAATTTTTCGGGTGTTATTTTAAAGCGTATAACTATAAAGGATATTAATAAGAATAGTAACACTAAAGTTAATCCTGTTTTACCTAAAAATTGTTGTAGGTAATTATTTACTTCAAATCCAATAATTCCTGGTAATAATGCATTTTTTGAAGCTAAAAATCCAAAACTTGTAGATAACCAAATAATTCCTAAAATTCCCCAGCCCCAAGCTTGTTTAGTTGGCTTTAAGGTTCCTTTTAAGAAAATTAAAACTCCAGAAAAAAGAATTAAAAAGGGTAAATATAAAATTGAAACTCCAAAACCGTTGTATATAAAAAAGTGACTTAAACTAGCACCAATTTTACCTAGCAAATTTTTTACTTTTACGGTTTTATCTGTAAAATTTGAAAGCTGACTTTGGTCGTTTTGCCAATTAAATAAATAGGATATAAATGATATAAATAAAAAAATAGCAAATAACACAACAAATGAACCAATAATGGTTTGAGTTTGTCTATTACCAAAGAACGCTTTTGTTTTCTGAAATCTTGGTTTTTTGGGCGATTTAGATGTTTTTTTATTGTTTTTTGCCATTTGTTAAATTATGTCACAAAAATATAAAATTAATGTGATTGAGTTTAATTTACTAGATAAATTTAGGAATGTAAATTATTAAACCAATAATAACAGCAAATATTGCAGCAAAAAAAGCGGCTCCTGCAGAAATATCTTTTATTCTCCCAATTTGTTTGTGGTAGTCTGGATGTACAAAGTCAGCAAGTTTTTCAATACCAGTATTTAATGATTCTGCAACTAAAATTAAGGCAATAGCTAACGTTTGAAACATCCATTCGGTAGCAGAGATATTCATTATAAAACCAAAAATTGTAACAATACTTCCTATTATTACTTGTGCAATAATGCTATTTTCGGTTGTAATTAAAATCCAAAAGCCTTTAAAAGCAAATTTAAAGGCTCGGATTCTATTGATTAAAAAATCAATTATTTTTTGCATATTAAAGTGCTTTTAAAGCAGCTTCGTAATCTGGTTCGTCAACAATTTCAGGAACTTGTTGTGTGTATGTTACCACACCTTCTTCATTTAAAATTACAATAGCTCTAGAGTGTAAATTTGCTAACGGTCCATTTTCAATTGTTAAACCATACGCTTTACCAAATTTTCCTTTAGCAAAATCTGAAAGTGTAATTACACTATCTAATCCTTCAGCTCCACAAAAACGTGCTTGAGCAAACGGTAAATCTCTTGAAATACATAAAACTTTAGTGTTTTCTAATTTCCCTGCTTCTTCATTAAATTTTCTAACTGAAGCTGCACAAGTACCCGTGTCAATACTTGGGAAAATATTTAATACTACTTTAGATCCTTTAAAATCTTTTAATTTTGCTTTAGATAAATCAGCTTTAACTAAACTAAATTTTGGTGCTTTTTTACCAACTTTCGGTAATTTTCCTACTGTTTTAAAGGGATTTCCTTTTAAGGTTATTTTTGCCATTTCTTTTATATTTTTTTATTGATTTCTCAAAGTTAGATTAAAAAATAAAAACTCTCGAATAAAATACGAGAGTTTTTATAAAATTTATAGTAATACTAAATTGTTATTAGTTTTTAGAAAGGTAATCAGCAATACCTTCATGCGTTGTTTTTAAACCTTCTTTTTCTTTGTTCCAGTTTGCAGGACAAGCTTCACCATGCTCTTCGTTGAATTGTAATGCATCTACCATACGTAAAGCTTCATCAACATTTCTTCCTAAAGGTAAATCGTTAACTACTTGGTGACGTACAATACCATTTTTGTCAATTAAAAATAAACCACGGTAAGCAATTAATTCTCCACTTGCTTGTAATTCATCATTGTCATCGTAAAAATAATCTCCAGCTAAAACATCGTAGTTTTTAGAAATAGTTTTATTTGTATCTGCAACTAGAGGATAGGTAACACCTTGAATACCTCCAGCATTTTTAGGCATTTGTAACCAGCCCCAGTGAGATTGTTCAGTATCAGTTGAAACTGCAACTATTTCAACATTTCTAGATTTGAATTCAGCTAATTTTTCTTGAAAAGCAAATAGTTCAGTTGGACAAACAAAAGTAAAATCTTTTGGGTAGAAGAATAATACTACATATTTTTTCCCTTCAAATTGTTCTAATGAATAATTTTCAACAAATTCCATTCCGTTAACTACTGCTTGAGCCTCAAATTTTGGTGCTTTTTTTCCTACTAATACTGCCATTTTAATAATTTTGTTTAAGTTAATTTTGCAAATATAAGTATTATTAAATTTTAATAAAATGAAGTTAATTTTAAAATTTTATTGCTAAATAGATTTTATTTATAGGTGTAAAATATTGATATGAAGGAATGTTTTTTAATGTGTTAATTTTTGTATTTTTATGGTATTAATTTAATATAATAATAACAATGAAAATACTTGCAATAGGAAAAAATTATGTGAATGATAAAAGTGATATTGAAGCTAGTAAAAACGGGCAGCAAATAATTTTTTCGAAACCTGAATCTAGTTTGGTAAAAAATAATAAGGATGTTGAGTTTCCAAAATTTACGAATGAGCTAGTTTATGAGGCTGAATTGGTTCTTAAAATAGGGAAAATTGGTAAAAATATAAAAGTAGAAGATGCATTGTCTTATGTGTCAGAAATTGGAATTGGAATAGACTATACAGCAAAAGATGTTTTAACTAATTATAGAAATGTTAAAGGTCCTTGGGATTTAGCAAAAGGTTTTGATGGTGCAGCTCCAATCTCATCTTTTAAACCAATTTCAAATTTTAAAAATGCAAATAATATTAATTTTGATTTAAAAATTAATGGAAAAAAATTACAAGTTGGTAATACAGGTTTAATGATATATAATTTTGCAGAAATAATTAGTTATATTTCAACATATATGACTTTAGAACCTGGAGATTTGATTTTTACTGGAACTCCAGCGCATGGAACTGGTAATACATTTAAAGGTGACCATATACAAGCTTCAATAGAAGGTGAGTTATTACTTGATTATCGCATTGTATAATTTATAAAAAAAGGTTGTTTAAAAAGTAATAAAATGAGTCTTTCTGAATTTAATTCAGAATCTCATTATACGGATATTTGATTTTTATTAGAAACTAAATTCAAATACTCGTGATTTTTTTTAAACAACCTTTTTTTATGTCTTTAAATTAAAGAATTAGTTGCTAAATAATTTATAAGGAAATTAAATCTGTTATCTTCGCAGCGAAATTTTTGAAATGAAGTTAAGCAATTACACATCTGAATTTAAAAACAATTTAAAACTTGCTACTCCAGTAATGATGGGGTCTTTAGGGCATTTGTTAGTGGGTTTAATTGATGATATAATGGTTGGTAGACTGGGAGCTGTAGAGTTGGCAGCAACGTCATTAGGAAACAGTTTAATTTTTATTGCATTTTCTATTGGAATGGGTTTCTCTTTTGCTATAACTCCTTTAATTGCGGAGTCTGATGGAGAAGGAGATAAGCCTAAAGGAAGATTAATTTTTCAACATGGGTTATTGTTAACTACTATAATGGGAGTAATAATGTTTGGTTTGCTGTTAGTATTAAAACCTGCGTTATATCATTTAGATCAGCCCGAAGAAGTTGTAAAATTAGCCATTCCTTATTATGAAATAGTGGCGTTTTCTATGATTCCATTAATGATTTTTCAAGGTTTTAAACAGTTTACAGATGGTTTGGCTCAAACTAAATACGCCATGTATGCTACCATTATGGCGAACGTTATTAATGTATTGTTGAATTTTGCTTTAATTTATGGTTTTTGGATTTTTCCAAGATTAGAATTGGTTGGTGCAGCAATTGGAACCTTAATTTCAAGAGTTGTTATGTTATTTTTTATATACATTGTGTTAAGTAAAAAAGAAGTATTTCAACCATATTTAATACGATTAAAGTTTAATGAAATTAAAAAATCGGTAATTGATAGAATTGTAAAGTTAGGTTTACCTACAGCTTTACAAATGCTGTTTGAAGTTGGTTTGTTTGTAGCTTCGGTATTATTAGCTGGTACTTTTGGGGCTTATGCACAAGCAGCAAATCAAATAGCTTTAAAAATGGCTTCTACAACTTTTATGATTGCTGTTGGAATTGGTGTTGCGTCTACTGTTAGAGTAGGAAACCAAAAAGGGTTGCAGAATTATGTTGAATTAAGACGTATTGCATTTTCAACCTTTTTAATGGTTTTTTGCATAATGTTTTGTTTTAGTATTGCCTTTTTTATTCTAAAAGATATATTACCATTAGCTTTTACTGAAAATATAGAGGTTGTTGGAATTGCTTCAAGTTTATTAATAATTGCAGGGTTTTTTCAACTTTCTGACGGAATACAAGCCGTAGTTTTGGGAGCTTTACGAGGTTTACAAGATGTAAATATGCCATCAGTTTATACTTTTATAGCGTATTGGGTTATAGGTTTTCCTGTTTGTTGGTATTTGGGAAGAGAACTTGAAATGGGAACTTGGGGAATTTGGATTGGTTTGTTAACAGCCTTGACAAGTTCAGCAATTATGTTACTTTTACGATTCAATTATTTATCAAAAAAATTAATTCAAGAAAAAAATGAACTTACCTAAATTTTTAATGGGAGACAATACAGATTGTCCTAACGATATATTTGTAATTCATACTGAATTTCCAAGATTTATAATCAATTTAGTGGACGATGAAATAGAATGGTTAGAAGATTTTCAAGGCGAAGATCAAGATGAACTAGAGATACAAGTAGCAACTTTAATTGAAGAAGCTTCAGCTTTTTATGATAGAGAAATGAAGCTTTACGAAGAAGAATAGATTTATTTTAATAATTTTTTTGCTTGTTCAACCCAATTATCACGTTCTATTCTACCTGGAAAAAACTTGATTAATTCGGTTATTTTGTCAATGTCAGTTGAAGTTAGTTTACTAATTTGTTTAAAGTTGTAGATTCCAATTTTATTTAATTTTTCTTCAATTAAAGCACCAACGCCTTTTATTAATTGTAAATTATCTTTGTTTTTTTCAGAGCCTTTTCCAATATTATCAAAGTTTAAACCTTTTTGAACATGTTCAAAAACAACTTCTTCTTCAAAATAAGATTGTACCATTTGCTTACCACCTCGTTCAAATGTTTTTGTAGCTCTAATTTGAGAGGTATCCTGTTCTAAATCTTCTATATCGTCAGGGTTGTCAAAGTATATTTGAGGTGTTTCTTTTTTAGGAGTTGAAATTCTTCCAAAAACAAAGCCAATAATAAAAGCTCCAAGTAACCAGAAAAATAATTCTAGTAAGTGAGTGAATGATTGATTTGTAAAAATGTCCATTGAGTAAGTTAGTTGATGTTAATTTCTATACGGTTATTTAATTTTTTTCCTTCTTCGGTGTATTTATTTGCAATTGGTTCGGCTTCACCTTTTGAATAAGTTTTTATTTTAGAGTTTTCAATTCCATTTGCTATAAAATAATCTTTTAATTTATTAGATTTCAGTAATCCTTTTGCAAGGTTATTTTGAAAATATCCTTTATTATCGGTATGTCCAGTTATGTGTATTGTGTTTGTAGGATGAAGTTTTAAATATTGTTTTACTAATTTAGTATAAGCTTTTAATTTGTCTGTTGTTTGAAGTTTGTTGTTAAATAAATCTACATACAAACGTTTTGTAATTAATGATTTTTCAATACTGTCAATTATTTCTAGACTTCTATTTATTATAGAAATACTAACTCCATTATTATAAGAATTATCTTTATTAAAAGGTATTTTTTTTACTTTTGAATTTGTTGTTATTCTATCAATTGAAATTCCATTTTTCTCAAATTGATTTACAATATTTTTATTTCGAGAATCTCCAATAGTTTTATTTTCTATAGAAGAATAAAATGAAGTGATTTTAAAATTTTTAGTATAATTATTTGAAATAAAATTAGTTAAATTTTGTGCTAAATTTTCTGGAATTGTTAGTTTGTCTTCATTTTTAAAAATAGTAATTCCTTTTAGAGATTTGTATATGGTATCAGTTTTATTTAGTACTAAAAAATAAGTTGGAGGTACTTCAACTAATTTAGTATTAACTGCTTTGGATAGAGCTGTGCAATTATCGAATTTTTTGTGCGTAATATAAAAGTGCGTAGTTAACGCAACTACTGCCCAAATTAAAAAAACAACAAAAGCTTTTAAGTAATTTAGCATAAATTAATTTTTCCACGCTAAATTTAATAAAAAGGATTGAATTAAGCGATTTATTATCACTTAACATTTTATACTATTTATTTTTTTTTGCAGCTTCTACAAACTCTAATTTATCTAATTTAGTTTTTGTAGTAAAAACACCATAATTTAGAATTACATTTTTCTTTTCAATTTTTTCAATAGTACCAATTGAATTGCTTCCAATTATACGAACTCTATCATTTAATTTAAAAACATAATCAGCTTTTTGTTTTGCAATTTTGATAGCTTCAACTTTTTTAATTTCTCGTACTTTTTTTACTTCTTGTAATACTTCTTTTTCAGTGTTTTGAAGTTTTTGTTCTACTTTTTTCTTTTCAACCTTTACTACTTTTTTTTGAGCTTTAGTTTTTGGTTTTGGAGGGTTCTTTTTTAAATGTTTAGTTTTTTCAATTACAATCCATTTATTAAATTCAACGTTTAGCTCTTTTTTATTATTTGTTTGAAAGTATTTATTAATTAGTTCGTTTATTTTTCTTCCATAAACTAACATTTTCTGGTTACTATCGTATAACTCTTGAAAGTTTTCTAATTTTTGTTGAATTTTATCTTGAGTGTCTGATAAACTATCTGTTTGTTCAATTGCCTTATTTTTTTCTTTTTCTAGTGTTTCAGAAGTTTTTTGAAGTTTATTGCGCTCTTTTTGAAGTCTAGAAATAGTTCTATCTAATCTAATTTTTTCTGATTCTACTCTCTTTTTTGCTCTATTAATTAAGCTAAAAGGAATCCCATTTTTTTGTGCAACTTCAAATGTAAATGAACTTCCTGCTTGCCCAATAAATAATTTAAATAACGGTTGTAAACTTTTTTCATCAAACTGCATATTAGCATTGGAAACGTGCTCCAACTCATCGGCTAAAACTTTTAAATTAGCGTAGTGTGTGGTAATAATTCCAAAAGCTTTTTTAGTATAAAATTCTTCAAGAAATATTTCAGCTAAAGCACCACCTAATTCAGGATCTGAACCTGTACCAAATTCATCAATTAAAAATAAAGTGTCTGCATTACATTTTCGTAAAAATGTACGCATGTTTTTTAATCGGTAACTATATGTACTCAATTGATTTTCAATAGATTGATTATCTCCAATATCAGTTAATATTTTATCGAAAAAATAAGTTGAAGAACGTTCGTGAACAGGAATTAATAAACCACTTTGTAGCATTACTTGCAATAAACCAATGGTTTTTAATGTAATACTTTTTCCACCAGCATTTGGACCAGAAATTACAATAATTTGCTGATTATTATTTAGTTCTAAAGTTTGTGGAATAGTTTCAATTTTTTGCTCATTATTTTTTAACCATAAAATTGGATGGTAAGCATCACGTAAAAAAATACGTTTTGTATTGGTTATTTTTGGTAAACATGCATTAATTCGTTCAGCATATTTAGCTTTTGCTCCAATAACATCTAAATTAGTTAAATAAGCTTGATAATTATTTAATTCAGGAATATACTCACGTATAACGTTAGTTAATTCTTTTAAAATTCTTATAATTTCTTCGTGCTCATCGTACAATAAATTTTGAAGTTCACGGCTGTGTTGTAACGTTGCTTCAGGAGCTATAAAAACAATATTTCCACTTTTAGAACTTCCTAATAAACTTCCTTTCACTTTTCTTCGATGCATAGCTAAAACAGCTAAAACACGCTGATTGTCCACAACAGATTCGCGAATGTCGTCTAAATAACCCGAAGAATTATACTTGCTTAAAGCTCTGGTAAAACTTGCACCAATTTTTGATCGTACATCGTTAATTGCTCTTCTAATTTGTTTTAATAGGGCTGAAGCATTTTCATCAACTTCACCAAAAGAAGTAATTATAGCTTTTATACTATCAGCAATTTCTTTTTTGTATTCAACAGTTTCTGAAACTTCAAAAATAGTAGGGTAGAGCGTTTTAAATTTTTTCAAAAATACTTTTAATTCAAAAATGGTATTTACTGTATTTTGAATTTTTAAAAAACTTGCAGGTTCTAAATAACTGTTTTCTATATTTAATAAATGAATTTCTTTTTGAATGTCGTCAAAATAATGATTGGGTATTCTATTATCATTATAAAATGATGATAAATATTCGTTTACTTGTTGTAGTTCAGACTGTAATGTTTCTTTTTTATGAAAAGGTTTTATTTCTGCAACAGCAATTTTTCCTAAATCAGAAATACAAAATTCACTCACCGTTTTTAAAATGGTGTTAAATTCTAAATCTATTAGTGTTTTTTCTGAAATAGTACTCATAAAATATGCTACTTTTGAATAGTTTTGCAAATATATAGAATTGATAATTGATATAATAGATTAAACAGTATAGGCAATAAAAAATTAAGCTAATTTGTAATACCAGATAAGTAGTTATCTATTTTTTAATACGTATATAAACATTAGAAAATGTGTAGATTTACGTTTTAACAGGAATAATAGAAAAAAATAGATAAATAAATTTTTTGAATTGTATTTGAACTTTCAATTCTTAAAATCATTTAATAATAATCATGAATGTAAACATTGCAGAAAGTTGGAAACCTTATTTAGAACCTGAATTTAAAAAAACATATTTTAAAGAATTAATTGAGTTTGTAAAAGACGAATATGCGAATGAAAAATGTTTTCCTAAAGGAAATCAAATTTTTGAAGCCTTTAATTTATGTAATTTTGATGATGTAAAGGTTGTAATAATTGGTCAAGATCCATACCATGGAGATGGTCAAGCACATGGATTGTGTTTTTCAGTCAACGAAGGTATTTCACATCCACCTTCATTAATAAATATTTTTAAAGAAATTAAAACTGATCTAGGTATTCCATATCCAAAAAGTGGAAATTTAGAACGTTGGGCAAAGCAAGGAGTTTTAATGTTAAATGCAACTTTAACTGTGAGAGCTCACAATGCTGGTTCACATCAAAAAAAAGGTTGGGAAAAGTTTACTGATGCTGTGATTCAAATTATTTCAGAAAAAAACGAAAATGTTGTGTTTTTACTTTGGGGAGGTTACGCTAAAAAGAAAGGAGCTAAAATTGATAAAAATAAGCATCATATTTTAGAGTCAGGTCATCCTTCTCCTTTAAGTGCAAATAGAGGTTATTGGTTTGGTAATAAGCATTTTAGTAAAGTAAATAGTTATTTAAAATCAAAAAAAGTAGAGTTAATTAATTGGTAATTTAAAAAAAAGAGAATGAGTTATAAATCAATTTTAGTAATAATAGTTAGCTTACTTTTTGTTGTTAGTTGTAAACAAAATAATAGTTATAAAAAAATAAATGAAGTTAATAGTCAGCAAGTTTCAGTTGAAAAAAGTTCAGTTAAAAAATTTGTTGTTAATGAATTTTTGGATGCTGGAGGATATACCTATTTAAAAGTTACAGAAGGTATTGAAGAGTATTGGATGGCAATTCCTCCAACTAAAGTAGAAATTGGAAAAACATATTATTATAGTGGTGGAATGTTTATGGAAAATTTTGAAAGTAAAACGTTGAAAAAAACATTTGATAAAATAAAATTTGTTGAGCGTATTAGTGAATCAAATAGTGGTGTTGTAGCAAAATCAAGTGCAAAAGCTCATCAAAATAGTGGAAAAAGTGATTTAACAGTTGCAGGTTCTAAAATTGAAAAAGCTTCAGGAGAATTAAAACTTTCAGATATTTTTAAAAATAAAAATAGTTTTGCAAATACTAATGTTGAAATTAAAGGTATTGTAGTTAAAGTAAACAAGAAAATTTTAGATAGAAATTGGATTCATATTGTTGATGGAACAAAATTAGGAGATAAAAGCAGTTTAACTATTACATCTGAAGAGATGGCAGAAGTAGGAGATACGTTAGTTTTTAAAGGGAAAATAGTTTTGGATAAGGATTTTGGTTACAATTATGTGTATGATATTCTGTTAGAAGATGGAAAAATATTAAAATAAAAAAATGCACCTCAACCAAAAGTGCATTTTTTTATTAATCAAACTCAAAATTATATTATGAAAAACAAAGTTTAAAACTCGTTTCATATATAACTCCATTGTTATCCTAAAATTATGTGTAAGATGTTAATTTGAAGTTAATTAGTGTTAAATATTTATTAACTATTTTAAATGTTTCTGTGCTTTATATGACGAACGAACCAAAGCGCTACTTTCTACATGTCTAAAGCCCATTTTTAAACCTATCTCTTCGTATTTTTTAAATTGCTCTGGAGTAATAAACGCTTGTACAGGTAAATGTTTTTTACTTGGTTGTAAATATTGTCCAATAGTAACAATATCAACTTTAGCATTTGCTAAATCTTGCAATGTTTCAATAACTTCTTGTTCAGTTTCGCCTAAACCAAGCATTATTCCAGACTTTGTTCTACGTTGACCTTGGTCTTTCATGTATTTTAAAACCTCTAAACTGCGATCGTATTTAGCTTGAATTCTAACTTCTCGAGTTAGTCTTCTAACAGTTTCTAAATTATGAGAAATAACTTCTGGAGCAACGGCTAAAATTCTGTCAATATTTGTTTTGTTTCCTTGAAAATCTGGAATTAAAGTTTCTAAAGTAGTTTCAGGATTTGCTCTTCTAATTGCGTTAATAGTTTCAACCCAAATAATAGAACCACCATCTTTAATATCGTCTCTATCTACTGAAGTAATTACAGCATGTTTAATTTTCATTAATTTAATAGAACGCGCTACTTTTTCAGGTTCTTCCCAATCTACACTTTCTGGTCTTCCGGTTTTAACACCGCAAAATCCACAAGAACGCGTGCAAATATTTCCTAAAATCATAAAAGTAGCTGTACCTTCAGTCCAACATTCTCCCATATTAGGACAACTACCGCTAGTACAAATGGTGTTTAATTTGTATTTATCAACTAAACCTCTTAATTCGGTATATTTTTTCCCAACAGGAAGCTTCACTCGAAGCCATTTTGGTTTTTTAATAGTAGTATCTTCTGACATATATCTAAAAATAGAACGCAAAAATACAAAGTTTTTAGAAACTCAAACCATATCAAATGCTAAAACCTTTATAAAGCTAAATAATTGTTGTGTTTAGGGTGTTTATTTTAATGTAAATAATTGTTGATTAATAAAAAATAAACAGTTATTACAAATTAGAAGATGACTTGTTTATAATTTCAGCAAGTAATTTTTTTGCTCGAAGTAATTTAACTTTAATATTACTCATGGGTTCATTTAAAGTGTCAGCCATTTCTTTGTAACTCATTTCTCTAAAATAACGCAGGTTAATTATTTCTTGATAATGTGGTTTTAATTGTTTAATAAAGTTTAATAATTGAGCTAAATTTTGTTCAATAATTAATTGATCTTCAGCAGATGGAGTTTCATCAAAAATTTTATAAGCTTCAGATTCTTTTTTATTAATAGAAATAACTTTGGTACGTTGTTTTCTAATATGATCTAAAAAAATGTTTTTTGAAATTGAAATTAACCAGGTTTTAAAATTATACTTTTCATTGTATAAATGTAATTTATCAAAAGCTTTAGAAAATGTTTTAATGGTAATATCTTCAGCTTCATCTTCATCATCGCTTTTAGAAAGTTGAAATCTAAATACGTCACTCCAATAATTATTTAATAAAGCGTTAAAGGCTTTTTGATCTTTATTTCTAGCTTTTTCAATAAGTTCTTGAATATCGATGTTTTTATTTACCAATGTGTGGGTTTTTCAGTGAGATTTTTTATAAAGATAAACAATTGAATTAAAATTAAAAGTATTTCATAAAAAGGAGCAAAAATAGTTAACCCTTTTTCGTCTAATTTTTTTGATGACAAACCAATAATTATATATTGAAAACTAAAACGGATTAGTATTAATAATAGTACAATTTTCCAATTATATAGAAATAAAAGTAGAAGCGTAGCTAGTATATAAAATAATATTTGTGATAGATAAAATAACCCTAACAAATATTTGTGAGATTTTTTATAATAGTTGGCAGTTGAAATATGTCTTCTTTTTTGTTGAATCCACTGTTTGAATGTTTTTTTTGGTTCAGAAATAGTGAAACTATCTTTTGAAAAACAGATGGTTGTGTTTTTTACTGTTGCAACCTCATTTACAAATAAATCATCGTCTCCAGATTTTATTTTCATGTGATTTACAAAGCCATTATTGTTAAAAAATAATGATTTTGTATAGGCTATATTTCTTCCTACGCCCATATATGGAAATCCTAATTTTGCATAACCAAAATATTGAATAGCTGTAAATAAAGTTTCAAACCTAATTAATTTATTAACAAGAGAGTTTTTAATGTTTTTGTATTTTCCATAGCCAAGAATTAATTCTTTTTCAGATGAAAAATGTTGAGCCATTTTATGAATCCAGTTATTAGAAATTGGTTTGCAGTCAGCATCGGTAAATAACAAATGCTTATAAGAAGCTGCTTTAATACCTAGAGTTAAGGCATACTTTTTACTTCCCCAAAATTGTTCATTAGGAATTATATTTACAATTTTTACGGGGATTTTTGATGTTTTCTTAAATTCTTCCATTACTTCTAACGTAGTATCTGTAGAAGCGTCATTTATAAGAACTAATTCAAATTCAGAATATTTTTGTAAAGCAAAAAGAGGTAGTTTTTTTTGAAGATTTTCCTCTTCATTTTTTGCACAAATAATTATAGAAATAGGTGTACTTTCTTTATTTTTTAATGAAAAAACTTTACTGAAAGCAAATTTTCCAAAAAAAAGTAGATAGTAGATACTTTGAATACAGAAAATTATTACAAAAGCAATAAATATGTATTCAAGCATTATTAACGGTTTTCACATTGGTCTGCAGTTTTACCGCAATAACCACAAGGTTCACCAGTTTTGTTTAAATGAGGATTTTGACTAGCACAAGTTCCTGCAAATTTCCCATCTTTTTTTGCCCAAATTTTTATGGCAATTCCTGCAACTCCAACACCTAAAAGTGCCAATGTTAAAAATAGAAGTTTCATTGTATAAAATTTGTGCAAATATAATTAATAATTCTCTTTTTGATATATTATATAATATATTTTCTTAAACTACATTATATTTAAATATGTTGTTAAATAAATACAAATATACTATGTGTGCATATAAAAAGTTGCTTAAAATATTGATTATAAGCGTAATGATTACTATATTTGAAATGGTTGGTATTTATTAAAGTAAAATTATGTTAAAATAGTACTAAAACTTTGAAATAATTGATTGAATTAAATATTTAAGTATCAACTATTACTACTAACAAAAAAAAGGCTCGTGAAAACGAGCCTTTTTTGCTTTTATTTTATATATAAGTTAACTATTCGATTTTATTAATTCATCTTGAACATTATTTGGTACTAGTTCAAAATTTGAAAATTTAGTGCTAAAACTTCCTCTACCTTGTGTTATAGAACGCAGTGTAGTTGAATATTTATACATTTCTGCTAAAGGAGTTTTTGCTTTAATAGATTGATATTTTCCATCACTATCCATACCTAAAATAATAGATCTACGTGATTGTAAATCGGTCATTACATTACCCATTAATTCTTCAGGAACTTTTACAGTTAATTCTTGTACAGGTTCTAGTAATTTTGGTTTTGCTTGTAAAAAAGCATCTTTAAAGGCATGAGCTGCTGCAATTTTAAACGAAATATCATTAGAATCTACAGAGTGCATTTTTCCATCAAATACCATAACTCTAATATCTCTAGCGTAAGAACCTGTTAAAGGGCCTTCTTCCATTACTTCTAAACATCCTTTTAAAACTGACGGTAAATATCGAGTATCAATTACACCACCAACTATACAGTTGTAGAATACTAATTTTCCTCCCCAATCTAGTTCAACTTCTTCTTTTCCTCTAATATTAAATCCTTCAGGTTCAGGCATTCCTTCATACCACGGTTCAATTTTTAAATGAACTTCACCAAATTGACCAGATCCACCAGATTGTTTTTTGTGTTTATAGCTTGTTGTAGCAGAACGTTGAATTGTTTCTCTGTAAGCTATTTTTGGTTGTTCAAATTTGGTTTTAATTCCATAAATATTTTTAAGTGTCCAATCTATAGTTGCTAAATGTAATTCGCCTTGACATGAAAGTATTTGTTGTTTTAATTCAGTTGAATACTTAATGATTACAGTTGGATCTTGAATATGAATTTTTTTAAGCGCTTCATTTAATTTTTCTTCGTCGTTTTTATCTTCAGCACTTACACATTTACTAATTCTAGGTTCTGGAAATTTTATTGGTTTAATGGTTATGTTAGAGTCTTTAGTTCTTAAGGTATCATTAGTTTCTGTATCCTTTAATTTTAAAGTAGCTCCAATATCTCCTGCTGAAAGTTTATCTACAGGTTGACGGTTTTTACCGTCCATTATGTATAATTGATTTAGAGTTTCTATTTCTTCGTTTCTAGAATTTTCTAATCTGTCGTTTTGTTTAATTTCACCAGATTTAACTTTAAAAAAGCTAATTTGACCTAAATTAGGTTCAAATAAAGTTTTAAATATAAATAAAGCTGTTGGTCCATCTGGTTTACATTCTAAACTTTCGCCTTCAACTGTTTGTTCAGGTTTTAAATCTGCAGCAGAAGGAGCAACGTTATCAATAAATCCCATTAAACGTCCACTTCCCATATCATTTAAGGCAGATAAACAGAAAACAGGGAATAATTCGTGATTTAACATTCCTTTTTTAATTCCTTCTCGCATTTCATCTTCATTTAAAGTTCCTTTATCAAAATAAAGTTCCATTAAGTCTTCATCATTTTCAGCAGCTTTTTCAACTAACTCATTTTGTAATTGGTTAGCTAAATCTTTTTGGTCGTCTGGAATTTCACATTTTTCAGGTTTTCCACCTTCAGTACCAAATTTGTACATTTTCATTTTTAGAACATCAATAATACATTGTGCTCCATCAACTATTAAAGGATATTGAATTTTAACAGCATTATTTCCAATAAGGTCTACAATACTTTTAAAACTTTCATCAAAGTCACAGTTTGGACTATCAATTTGGTTTACTGCAAAAACAGTTGGTTTTGAAAAACGATCTACGTAGTTCCATATAATTTCGGTTCCAACTTCTGTACCTTGTTGGCCATTAATTACCATACAAACTGAATCGGCAACTCGCATTGTTGAAGCAATTTCTCCAATAAAATCATCTAATCCAGGTGTGTCTAAAATATTTATTTTGTAATTACGCCATTCGGTATGAAGTGGTGTGGCGAAAATGGAAGTTTCTCTTTCATGTTCGATTTCGTGATAATCAGAGACGGTATTTTTATTCTCTACGGTACCACGTCGTGTGACTAATCCAGCTTCAAAGAGCATTGTTTCAGCTAAAGTAGTTTTACCACACTTATTGGCCCCTACAATAGCTACGTTTTTAATGTGTTTATCGTCGTATATTTTCATAAATCAAAAATTTTTAAGTGAAAAGTTCTTTAAAGTTACAAACTTTTATTTATAAAAATATGACTAATGTTAGGGTTTTTTTAAAGTGTTTTTTTATAGGCTGAAAACGTTTGAGATTAGGGAATGTTTAAAAATAAAAAAGGCTACATATTTACGTAAATATGTAGCCTTTTATTTGTTTATTATAGGGTTTTAACCTTTTCGTCTAGTTGATCTTTTTCTTCCAAATCCACTAGGTGTTGAAGAGTTTTCTTTTCTATCTTTACTTCTTCTTTTTCCTCCGCCACTTCTAGAGTTTTCGTTTCTATTGTTACTTCCGTTATCTCTTCTACGGCGATTTCCACTTCTTCCACCGCGGCCAGAACGTTTTTTCTCTGTAATTTCTACATTTACACTTCTACCTTCAAAAGAGTTATCATTACTCTCAAAGGCTTTAAGAGTTTCTTCTTGGTAATTTTTATCTAATTCAAAGAATGAAAAAGTATCTAAAATTTCAATTTGACCAATTTCAATATTTTTAGCAATGTCTTGATCGTTAATTAAACCAATTAATCTTGCAGGGTTTAATTTGTCTTTTTTACCAATATTTATAAAAAAGCGACTCATATTTTCATCATTTCTTCTTCCTCTAGTTTCTCTGCCGCTTTGCATATGCTCACTATCATTTAAATCTGGAGCATTTTCGTAATAGCTTAAAAAGGTGTTAAATTCGATAGATACAAATCTTTGAATTAATTCTTCTCTAGTTAAGTCTTCTAATTTTTTGTAGATAGCTGGTAAAAAATCTTTAATTTCAGCTTCGTTTACTTCAATATCGTGAACTTTATCAATTAACTTTAATAATTGATTTTGACAAATTTCTTTTCCTGTTGGAATAGGAGTTTTCACAAACTTTTTACCAATAATTCTTTCAATTGGGTGTAGTTTGTTTTTTTCTCTACCTGTTACAATAGCAATTGAAATACCTTCTTTACCTGCACGTCCTGTTCTACCACTTCTATGTGTATAAGATTCAATTTGATCTGGTAATTTATGGTTTATTACGTGTGTTAAATCTGTTACATCTAAACCACGAGCGGCAACATCTGTAGCTACTAATAATTGTAAATGTTTTTTACGAAATTTTTCCATAACACTATCACGTTGTGCTTGGGATAAATCTCCGTGTAATGAGTCTGCATTGTAACCATCTTTAATTAATTTATCAGCAATTTCTTGTGTTTCTCTTCGAGTTCTACAAAAAATTATACTATAAATATCTGGATTTACATCTGCGATTCTTTTTAAAGCATTGTATCTATTTCTTTCAGAAACTACATAGAATTGATGCGAAACTTGATCAGAACCTTTATTTTTTTCACCTGAAGTAATTTCAACAGGTTTATGCATATAGTTTTTTGCAATACTTTCAACTTCTCTAGGAAAAGTTGCAGAGAATAATAAGGTTTGCTTTTCTTCTGGAGTAACGGCTAAAATTTTATCTAACTCATCTTTAAAACCCATATTTAACATTTCATCGGCTTCATCTAAAACTAACCATTCAACGTTTTTAAGGTTTAATTGTTTTCTGTTAATTAAATCAACAGTTCTTCCTGGAGTACCAACTACAATATGTACTCCTTTTTTTAATTTTCGTATTTGATCTTCAATACTTGCACCTCCATATACTGCGGAAACTCTAAACCCTTTAATATGTTTAGCAAATTCTTCAATGTTTTTTGCAATTTGTAGTGCTAGTTCTCTAGTAGGTGATAAAATAATTGCTTGTGTATTTTTACTATTAGTATCAATTTGTTCTAAAATTGGCAAACTAAAAGCAGCTGTTTTACCAGTACCTGTTTGTGCAAAAGCTTTTAAATCTTTTTTGGAAGCAATTACTTGTGGTATTGCTTTTTCTTGAATTTCTGTAGGATTTTCATATCCCAAATCTGTAAGAGCTTTAATGATATTTTCATTAAGCCCTAGGTCTTTAAATGTCGTCATTCTGTATAAATTATTGATTTACAGATGCCCATCTATAAACCGGTTAAAAAACGTGCAAAGGTACACTTATATTTGAGTCAATAGTTATAAAAAGGTTTTTATTTTAATTTTAGGGCTTTATCAAACTTGCGAGAATCTAAATAAGCAAAACCGTTTTCTACAATACCATCTTTATTAACTACTATAGTTCTTGGGTATTTACTAGTTAAAAATTGATAAGCTCCACTGTTGGCTGTTAATTTAAACTGTTTTGATGTGTCTAACAGTTTTAAATTGGGTTCGTTTAAAATATCAATGGACTCTGGTTGTATATTAACTCCTATAAATAAATCGGATGGATACTGTTTTTCTAGATATTTAATTCTTTTAACTAAATATTCTGAAGACATATATTCTGTAGACCAAAAATATATAATTGCTTTTTTACCCTTAATTATTTTATTTATAGGTATTTCATTATTTTTATAATTAGTTACAGTAAAGTTGTTTAAAGGTTTTTTGGGTTCAACTTTTTGACTATCGTTTACTAATTTTTCTACTTGAGAAAGAATTTCTTTATCGGTACAATTTTCTCTAAAAACTTCTAAAGCTTTGCGGTTGATACTGCATGAAGATTCACTTTTTAAAAAATCGTTTACTATTGTTTTTTTTAATAGTGTATTTTTAAAGTCTTCAATTTTTATATTTTCTGAAATTATATTTAATAGGTTTTCAGTACTATTATTTTTGGTAGAATCCTGTTCTTGTAGTTGATAATTTAAATTATAAAAATGACTTATAATGTAGTTTTGATAAGGATAAAAAGCAACCAGTTTTTTTTCGTTTAAGTTTATATCTTTTCTGTAATTATAAAAATTTGCAGATAATTTTGGAAACTCATTTGATTTTACAGCTTTTTTATGATACAGCGGGTAAATTTCTTTTAATCTATATAAAGGAAAATGTATAGCTGTAGTTGTTAGTTTTTTAAATTCGTCTGTTAAATGAGGTTGAGTAAGTTTAAAATTATTAAAAATTTGAACACGCTCGTTAGCAAGTGAATCTATTTTAAGTTCAAAAGCTTTTTCATTTAAATTATAATACTTGTAGATTTCATTTTCTTCCTTTTCATTTTGTAAAAAAAGATTTATTAGAAACTCATTTTTGCTACTTCCTTTTCCATTAAAAACTAGAGATTCATCAAAATCCCATGTATTAAGTCTAACCAGAATACTATCTGAAGGTTCAAAATAAATATATTGAAACTCAACTCCGTGTTTAAAAGTATATAAACCTTCTTTTAAATTTATATATTTTTTAATGAAGTTATTTTTATTATCTAATCTAATTGTATCTATAACTACATTGTTTTTAAGCAATAAAATACTATTAGATTTTGGATTAACAATATGACCACCAAAATAAATAGTTTTTGAATTTTCAGAAGTAGAACTACAACTAACTGAAAATGATGCTATAAGTAAGATTAAAAAATATTTCATTGTAAAATCAATTACTACAAATGTACTTACTGCTTAATTGATAGCTTGTTAAGGAGTTGTTAAATGTATTTTTAGAAATCTTAATGCAAAAAAAATTAACTTTTAATTAGAATTTTTATACTAACTCTAAATGATTACTTTTGCAGCGAATTTAAAAAAATAGTTTAAAATGCTTTCAGTATCAAATTTATCAGTTCAATTTGGCAAAAGAGTTTTGTTTGATGAAGTTAATACCAAATTTATTCTTGGTAATTGTTATGGGATTATAGGAGCAAATGGTTCTGGTAAATCTACATTTTTAAAAATAATATCGGGTGAAATTGATCCAACATCGGGTCAAGTAAATTTAGAGCCAGGTAAACGTATGAGTGTTTTATCGCAAAACCACAATGCTTTTGATGATTTTGCTGTTTTAGATACCGTTTTAATGGGTAATAAAAAATTATACGATTTAAAAAATGAAATGGATGCCATTTATGCAAAAGAAGATTTTAGTGAAGAAGATGGTATTAAAGCTGGTGAACTAGGAGTAGAGTTTGAAGAAATGGATGGTTGGAATGCCGAAAGTTCTGCTGCAACCTTGTTATCTAATTTAGGTATTAAGGAAGATATGCATTATACATTAATGAGCGAATTGGATGGTAAATCTAAAGTACGTGTGTTATTAGCACAAGCTTTGTTTGGAAATCCAGATGTATTAATAATGGATGAGCCTACCAATGATTTGGATTTTGAAACAATTGGTTGGTTAGAAAACTTTTTAGCACATTATGAAAACACAGTTATTGTTGTTTCGCATGACCGTCACTTTTTAGATGCGGTATGTACGCATATTTCAGATATTGATTTTGGAAAAATAAATCATTATTCTGGTAACTATTCATTTTGGTACGAAAGTAGTCAGTTAGCAGCTAAACAACGTGCTCAACAAAACAAAAAAGCAGAAGATAAAAAGAAAGAGTTAGAAGAATTTATTCGTCGTTTTTCTGCAAACGTTGCAAAATCTAAACAAGCAACAAGTAGAAAAAAAATGATTGAGAAATTAAATGTTGACGATATTAGACCTTCAAGTAGAAGATATCCAGCAATTATTTTTGATCGTGAACGTGAAGCAGGTGATCAAATATTAAATGTTGAACATTTATCTCTAGCTACAGAGGAAGAAGTATTTTTTAGTGATGTGCATTTTAATTTAAATAAAGGAGATAAAGTTGCTTTAATTTCTAAAAACTCACGTGCTGTTACTGCTTTTTATGAAATTTTAAACGGACATATAAAACCAGATTCTGGAAAATTTCAATGGGGAGTTACAACTACACAATCGTATTTGCCTTTAGATAATTCAGAATTTTTTAAAGATTCATCGTTAAATTTGGTTGACTGGTTACGTCAATATGCACAAACTGAAGAGGAGCGTGAAGAGGTTTATTTAAGAGGTTTCTTGGGTAAAATGATTTTTAGTGGAGAAGAAGCTTTGAAAAAATGTAATGTGCTTTCTGGAGGAGAAAAAGTGAGATGTATGATGTCTAGAATGATGATGAAGAGAGCGAATGTTTTAATGTTAGATGAACCTACAAACCATTTAGATTTAGAATCTATTCAAGCATTTAATAACTCATTAAGTAATTTTAAAGGAACTGTTTTGTTTACAACTCATGATCATGAGTTTGCACAAACAGTTGCAAATAGAATTATAGAAATAACGCCAAAAGGTGTAATTGATAGATATTCAACATTTGATGAATATTTAGATAACGATAAAGTAAAAGAATTACGTGATAAAATGTATTCTTAAATTATAAAAAAAAAGGGAGCTAAATGCTCCCTTTTTTATTGTCTATTTATACCTCTTCGTTTGCCGTATTCTTGTAACAAACGTCTATTAAAGTCTCGTTCAGATTTTTGAAGTTTAAGAATTTTTTTAGCTGAAATTATTTTTTTTAATTCTTTAATAAGAATAACTTTATTTCTTAAAATTTCTTCTTCATATTTAATTCTATTCGCTAAAATTTCTTCTGCTTTTTCATCCGTTATAGAATTAATACTATTTGTTTCTTGAGCTTTCCGAAAGGATTCAGATTCTATTTTAGATTTTAAATCTTGAATTTTTTCAGTGTACAGATTATAAACTGGCCAAAATTTTTCAGCTTCGGTAGTAGTTAAATTAATAGATGTAGTTATATAACTTGTTTTTAAAGCTTGTATACGTTGTCTACCCATTTTTTGAGCAGACATACTTGTGGTTAATCCAAGTATAAGTAGAATAAGTATTATTTTTTTCATTATGTATTTTAATTAGCTAGTATAAGTTGTTCAATATTTTCATCGTTTAGGTATTCCATTAAATCATCTTCAGAAATAGTTTCAGCAATAAAATTGTCATCAATTTCAATATCGTTGTAAATAGAAGCTAATTGATATGCGTCAATATCTACTTGTCCATTATCAATCCAGTTTTCAATTTCTGTAGTAGCAATAGCTTCAAACGAATTATTGTTTGAATTAGTTGTTAAGGTGAAAATTAATAATAATGATGCAGCAATAGCAACAGGAACCAAAATTTTAGTTAAACGTTGTTTTAACGAAATTACTTTAGGTTGTTTTTGTTGAATTTTCAATTTTTCAAAAACATTATCTTCAATTGAGTCAAAGTAATTATCTGGAACTTCTAGTTTGTTTTTTGGTTGTAATTTTTCTAAATGAAGATTTGATAGTACATTATTTTCTAAAGATTCAAAGTAATTTTTTGGAGTTTTAAATTCTGAAGTTAAATTGTTTTTTGTTATTTTTTTAAGCTTAAATTCTCTAATTATATGTTCTTCAGTAGTATTAAAATAGTTTTCAGGAACTGTAAATCCAGTTCCTTTTTCCTTTAATTTACTTAAAGTTGGTGCTATTTTATGTAATTCTTTGTTTTCCATTTAATTATAAGACTTTATAAAACTAAAAAAGTTTAATGCTTTTTAATAAAATCTTCAATTTTTTTAACTGCATGAAAGTAAGATGCCTTTAAAGCTCCTACTGATGTTTCTAATATTTCAGACATTTCATTGTATTTCATTTCATCAAAATACTTCATATTAAACACTAATTGTTGTTTTTGAGGTAAAGTTGCAATTGCTTTTTGAAGAATTATTTGAATTTCATTTCCACTATATAAATTATCTTCTTGTAATTGTTCAGCCATTTTGTACTGTAATTCACTAATATCTACATGTGTGTTTTTGGCTCTTTTATTTATAAATGTTATTGCTTCGTTTGTAGCAATTCTATAAATCCAGGTAAATAACTTACTATCTTCATTAAAAGAATTTATGTTTTTAAATATTTTTATGAAGGTATTTTGAAGTATATCATCAGTATCATCATGGTTTAAAGCAATTTTTCGGATATGCCAATACAATCGCTCTTTATAATGCGACATTAAACTTCTAAAAGCTGCTTCTTGAGTTGAAGGGTTTTTAAGTTGAGCTACTAATAATTTTTCGTCAATCACAAATGTAATTTTGAGTTAGACTTCATTAATGGTAAAAAGTTTAATTACAATAGTAAAAATTATTTTTTATTAATAAATTTTCTTCGCGAATAACCAAATAATCTATGATCTTTAATTGTTTCTGCAATTCCACTAGGCAACATTTCTTCCCAACCTTCTTCACCATTAGTAATCATATCTAATACTTTTTTCGAAAAAACTTCTAAAATTTCAGGATTGTAATCTACAATATCAACAACTTTACCATTGTATTTGAAGAATTTGTATAATTCTTTCATTCGTGGATGTACTCGTAAATTTTCACTAGTAACAAGTTCGTTGGTTTTTTGATTTTTAAATGGATACAAATAAACTTTTAAATCTTTAAAAAATAATTTACCAAAGGCTTCTAAAATACCACCACTTAAATTACGATAGTATTTTTCGTCAAAAATTTGAATAAAACTAGCAACACCCATTGCTAATCCAATTCTAGCTTTGGTAAATTCTGAAAAGTAATCGACTAGTTTGTAATACTCTTGATAGCTAGTAATCATTACATTTTGCCCTAGTGAGCAAAGTAGTTCGGCTCTGTCTAAAAAATCTCTTTCGTCAATTTCTCCAGAAGAAGCTAGGTTTGAAAGTGTAATTTCAAAAATAATTTTAGTTCTTTTTTCGTTTACCTTGTTTTCGCTTAAAAATAATTTTTGAGCTTGCATGTATATATCCATGTTTACTTTTGTAACAGGTCTAAAACTACCACGTAAAGCTAGAATATTGGCTTTGTATAATTGTTGCGCAGGTAATAAATTATTTCCGTCAGGACCAAACATTACTGCGTTAGTAAAGCCATTTTTTACTAAAAGCAAACTCATTAATCTATTATCTACATACGAGAAACGAGGACCAGAAAAGTTTATCATATCAAGTTCGATTTGAACTCTGTGTAAATTATCGTAAAGCGATTTCAGTAATTCTTTAGGTTTATCATACATGTAAAACGCGCCATATATTAGATTTACTCCAAGTGTACCTAAAGTTTCTTGTTGAAGTTTTGCGTCTGTTTCTTTAAACCGAACGTGTAAAATAATTTCGTTGTATTTTTCTAAAGGATCTAATTGAAATTTAATTCCAACCCAACCATGACCTTTAAATACTTTTGCAAAATCTATAGTAGTTACGGTGTTAGCATAAGAAAAAAACATTTTTCCTGGATGTTTTTTTCTATTCAATCTATCTTCCATTAACTCAATTTCATGAGTTATCATTTTTTTTAATCTAACCTGTGTAACATAGCGTCCATCATCTTCAATTCCATAAATAGCATCAGAAAAATCTTTATCGTATGCGCTCATTGCTTTAGCAATAGTACCAGAAGCACCACCAGCTCTAAAAAAGTGACGAACAGTTTCTTGTCCGGCTCCAATTTCAGCAAAAGTTCCATAAATGTATTTGTTTAGGTTTAGTTTTAAAGCTTTAGCTTTACTACTAGGAATATCATTTATTTCAATATCTCCTTTTAATTTAAGCGTCATACAATTTATTTTAAAGTTGGTTTTTCACAAAAATAGTAAAAATAAGGTGTAAATTAAGATTTATAAGTGCATAAAAAAAGGGTGAAAATTTAATTTCACCCTTATAAATTGTATTCATTTTATGAATTACATATTTTTTAATTCAGCTACTAATTCTGTTAAAGCAGCTTTTGCATCACCAAATAGCATATTTGTTTTTTGGTTGAAGAATAATTCATTTTCTATACCTGCATAACCAGGTTTCATACTTCGTTTATTTACAATAATGTGTTTTGCGTTTTCAACATCTAATATTGGCATTCCGTAAATAGGTGATGAAGGATCATTATGTGCTGCAGGATTTACAACATCATTTGCTCCAACAACTAAAACAACATCTGTATTAGGAAATTGAGGATTAATATCATCCATTTCAACCAATTTAGAGTATTCTACATTACTTTCAGCTAACAAAACATTCATGTGTCCAGGCATACGTCCAGCTACTGGATGTATTGCGTATTTAACTTCAACACCTTTACTAGTTAATAATTCTTCTAATTCATGAATAACGTGCTGTGCTTGTGCAACTGCTAAACCATAACCAGGAACTATTATTACTTGATTGGCATAATTCATTAATACAGCAGCATCACTTGCAGTTGTTTTTTTAACATTTCCACCAATTTTTGAGCCTCCTTCAACACCATCAGTAGCACCACCACCAAAAGCACCAAATATAACGCTGGCTAAAGATCTATTCATAGCTTTACACATGGCAAAAGTTAAAATTAAACCTGCTGAACCTACTAAAATACCACCAACTAGCATTACCATATTATTGTATAAAATACCTGTAATGGCAGCTGCAATACCTGTTAAAGAGTTTAATAATGAAATTACAACGGGCATATCTGCTCCACCAATTGGTGCAACAAATAAGTAACCGTAAACTAATGAAGCTGCTAGTAATCCGTATATTAATAATGTACTATCTGTGTTCATTAAAACTATATAGGCTCCAAAAGCTACTAAAGCTAAAAACAAAATATTATTAATTAGGTTGTATTTAGGAAGCCTTAAATCTTTCATACTTCCATTTAATTTAGCCCAAGCAACTAAACTTCCTGTAAAAGTTATACTTCCAATTATAATTGCGGCAATTACAGTTGTAATAATTGATGAAGAAGCTTTATCAGCTTCAGCAACACCAATATTTTTACTAAATTCAACTAAACCAATTAAAAGTGCACTTGCACCACCAAAACCGTTGAATAAGGATACTAGTTCTGGCATTTTGGTCATTTCTACTTTTACAGCAATAATCCATCCTATAATTCCACCTATTGCAATTGCAGAACCAATTAATACATAAATTATTGTTGGAACCTCTTTTTCAGCAAGAAAAATTGTACCTAAAATAGCAATACCCATTCCAACTGCAGAAGTTAAATTTCCTTTTTTTGCAGTTTCAGGATGTCCTAACATTTTTAAACCAACTACAAATGTAATTGTGGCAATTAAATATATAATACTTAAAGTGATATCCATTATTTTCTCTTTTTAAACATTTGTAACATTCTGTCGGTAACGGCAAAACCACCAACAACATTAATAATTCCTAATACTACTGCTATAAAACCTAAAGCAAGAGCTAAATAGTTTTCTGGGTCAGATTGTAGCATTACTAAAATAGCACCAACAATTACAACACCACTTAAAGCATTTGCTCCAGACATTAAAGGAGTATGCAGTACGGTTGGAACATTTTTAATTAACTCAACACCAATAAATATCGCTAAAATCAGGATGTATATTAGTTGAAGATTTCCTTTAATAAATTCTATAAATTCATTCATGATTTTTAACTTTTTCTAATTTTTCCGTTTTTTACTATTAAGGTTCCGTCTGTAATTTCTTCTTCTAATTCCCATTTGAATTCACATTCATCATTTGTTAGATGAATTAAAAAGTTGTACATATTTTTAGCATATAAATCACTAGCATTTGTACTAACGCTTTCAGGCGCAATAGTGGTTCCAAATATTTTTACACCATGTTTTACAACAGCTTTGTTCATTTCACTTATTTCGCAATTTCCACCTTGAGCAGCTGCTAAATCTATAATTACAGCTCCATTTTTCATTTGTTTTACTTGCTCTTTTGTAATTAATACAGGTGATTTTCTACCAGGAACCATTGCAGTAGTAATTACTAAATCTGCTTTAAAAAGTGAATTATTTACAGCTTCTTTTTGTCTTTTCACATAATCTTCTGAAGCTTCTTTTGCATAGCCGCCTTCACTTTCTTGTTCTCCAGAATTATCTACCGTAATAAATTTAGCTCCTAATGATTCAGCTTGTTCTTTAGTTTCCATTCTAATATCGGTAGCTTCTACAACTGCACCTAAACGTTTTGCTGTTGCAATAGCTTGTAAGCCAGCCACACCAATACCATAAATAAGTACTCTTGATGGTGTAATTGTACCAGCAGCAGTCATCATTAAAGGGAAAATTTTTGTCATTTCATAAGCACCTTTTATAACTGCTTTATAACCTGCAAGGTTATTTTGAGAGCTTAATACATCCATATCTTGTGCTCTTGTTATTCTTGGCATTGCATCCATTGAAAATGCAGTAGCTCCTTTTGCAGCTATTGCTTCAATTAATTTTGTGTTTGAAATGTGAAATAATTGACTCATTAATATATGGTGACTGTCAATTAACTTTAAATCTTCTTCATCAAAAGGGTTGATTTTTATAAGTATGGTTGCTTCTTTAAAAACAACACCTCTTGCTTCTACGGTTACTCCAATTTCTGTATAGTCTGAATTTTTGTATGAAGAGGCTTCTCCTGCGCCTTCTTCAATAAGAATTTTAAAACCTTTAGCAATCAATTGTCCAGCAATTTTAGGGGAAATAGCAACACGCTTTTCACCATCTTTATGCTCTTTTAATATGCCTATTTTCATAAGATTAGGTTATTTTATAATTTATAGATTTGTTTTAATTATTTTAATTTTTAAAACTATTTTTTACATGAGAAATTTTAATTATTTGTAATTAAAATTGTAGTAGTTAATACTAACTATATAATGAATTGACAAAGGTAAACTTAAATATTAATTGATTACTAAAAGTTGATAAAAATCACACATTGTTAGAATCTATTAAAAATGACTGTTATTTGTGTATTTATGTAATTAATGTTACTATTTATTGTATGTTTTTTTAATTCTTAATTTAATTCTTGAAAATATTTAATATAGATATATTTGTAAAGCTTTAAAATTAAAGTAATGAGTTTAAAAATTACATTTTTAGGAACAGGAACATCACAAGGTATTCCTGTTATTGGTAGTAATCATCCAGTTTGCTTATCTTCAGATCAGCGTGATAAACGTTTGCGAGTTTCTATTTTGGTAGAATGGGAAAATTATAGATATGTTATTGATTGCGGTCCAGACTTTAGATATCAAATGTTAAGAGCTAACGTAACTAAAATAGATGGAGTTTTAATTACGCACGAGCATGCCGATCATATTTTAGGAATAGATGATTTACGTCCGTTTTGTTTTAAAATGGGAAAAGTTCCAATGTACGCTCTAGAAAGAGTAATTAAAGATTTATCTATACGATTTAATTATATTTTTAGAACGGAAAACAGGTATCCAGGAGCCCCAAGTGTTGAGCCTATTTTAATTGATAAATTACCTTTTAAATTAAATGGTTTTGAAGTTGTGCCTATTGAAGTAGATCATGGAGGACTAAAGATATTAGGATATAGATTTGGTAAAGTTGCTTATTTAACGGATGTTAAAACTATTTCTGAAATAGAAAAACAAAAACTTCAAAATTTAGATGTTTTAATTTTAAGTTGTATTCGGCATAAGGAACACCATTCGCATTTAAATCTAGAAGAAGCATTGGCACTTATTGAAGAGTTAAAACCAAAAAAAACATATTTAACACACATAAGTCATTTATTAGGTTTTCATGCTGAAGTTGAAAAAACACTTCCCAAAAATGTGTTTTTAGCGTATGATGAATTGGTGTTGAAAGTCTAAAAAAACACCGTATTATGTATAATTTGTAATAAATTTATACGGTGTTGTGCTTTTGTACTTTATTCCGATTTATAAACTTCTAATTCGATTTCTATCATAAATTCGGGGATTGCCAATTCTTTTACTCCAAGCCAAGAGCCAGTTGGAAATTGTTTGGTGTATATTTCAGATCTGTAACCTGCGTTTTCAAGAAACAATGGCATATTGGTTGTGAAAATATTTTCCACAACTACGTCATCAAATGTACAGCCATAGTGTTTCAGTATTTTTTCTAAATCTGTGTAGCAGTTTTTCATTTGTTGTCCTAAATCTCCAATTGCTGTCGGATTTCCTTCATTATCCATACTTACAGCTCCAGAAATTTTAATATCATTTCCAATTTTTACAGCGTGAGAATATCCGTAAGCTTTTTCTACTTCTGGTCGAAGCAAAAAGTATTCAGGTTTTTCAGATTGAACAACAACTTCTTTTTCTTGCGAAATTCCAGTAAATGCAAAAAGCATTATACCGCAAAGCAACACTGATAATCCAACTTTTTTAGCTTTCATAATTATTTGATTTAGGTTAGTTAATAGTTATATATCTACACTTAATAAGATATTAAATGATAGTGATGTTAAATTATGGGATTGTATGGTGGAGTTGTGTGAAAAAATTCTCTTTTTTTAGGTGTAAAAAGGAGATAATGATTTTTTTAATTAGTGTAATATAAAAAAAAACATGAATTTAAACAATTAATATTCTGATAATTAATTGTTTAATGAATTTAGTTCTTGTCCGTAATCAAATTGTAAATCTTCATGAACACCTTGAATTTTCTTTTTTAAGGCGCTAATTTCTCTATCAAAAATATTCTCTAAAACAGTATATTTTTTAATTGAAGGTTGAAAGTTTTTCATTTTTTTACAGAAGTAGAGTAGTAGCTCAATTTCTGTTTCTTTCTTTTTAGAGTAGCGTATATATTTTTTTATAATACGAAGAATTTTTCGCACACTTTTTTTAATGTAGAAGTACGATTTTGTGTTTATTTCATTAAACAATTCATCTACTTCATTTTTTACAGATTCAATAAAGCGTTCTTCGTTAGATTTTTCAAAAAGTAAATAGGTAAGTAGTTCTTTATTTTCTTTTTTAAATTTGGATAAACTTAAGCAGAGTTCTACTAATTCAGTTTGTGGAATGTGTTTTAATTCGTTTTTAAGTTCTTTTACCGAAGCAGTTTTCATAAATAATATATTAGGCAGAAAATAAATCAAACGATTCGGTTTCTTCGTAGTTTTCAGTATTTAAATTAAGAATAGAAGTTTCGTTTTTTAAATAGGAGGTTAAAATACGGTGCGCATCATTATTATCGTTATGTGGTTCTAATTTATCAATATAGTTTTTTACAGATGTTGAAAAATCTTTTTTTGAAGTATAGCCAAAACCTTTATAAATTCCCTTTAAAATTAAAATAAAGGCCATTTCGTTTTCAGTTCTTCCACTTTCTTGTATTACAAAATTCTGATTTTGAAATTGTATAGAATTTATAGCTTCGCTAACTCTTAAATTGTAAAGGGCAACACTTTCTTTTTCGCTACAAACACCTCTACATTTTTTTATTTGATGATGAAAACAAGAGGTAACATTAGATTGTAAATGGCAATATTTAGGGCACAATTCAAATTCGTCACATAACTTTTCTAAAAATTCTCGGCATTGTGTGGTATTGTAAAACTTTAATAATGGATTTGAAATTAATTTTAACTTATTGAAAGCTAAATGTTTAATTCCGTTTCTGTCCTCGTATGAGAATAATCCAATACTTTCTTGAGATCTGCGTTGTGCTCTATTAAATTTTGGATAAATCCTTTTTATTTCAGAAGATTCTAATAATAAAGCAATAAGCTCGTTTCCAGTTTCAGTAAATGTGATATTTGAAGTTTCTAAACACATGTTTACTTCTTTTTTTGCTTTATCGTAGAAATGACTTATAACACGTTTTTTAATATTGTTTGCTTTACCTACATAAATAATTTCGTTTTTTAGGTTTTTAAAATAGTATACTCCAGTGTTAGAGCTTAAACCGTCAATTATTTTTTTTGAGAGTAGTGGAGGTAATGTAGCTTGTCTAGATTTTGGATTTAAAAACGATTGAAATACTTGTTGATTATTATCTAATTTTAATAATTTTTCAAACAGAATGGTTGTAGCTTCGGCATCGCCTTTTGCTCTGTGCCTATCTTTAATTACAATGTTTTGAGTAGTGCATAAAGCTCCTAAACTATATGATTTTAACCCTGGAATTAATTTTCTAGACAATCTAACGGTACACAATTTTTTTCTTTTCCAACTAAAGCCTAAATCTTTAAATTCTTTATGAATAATGTTATAATCAAAATTAACGTTATGAGCTACAAAAATGCAGTTTTCAGTGATTTCATTTACTTTTTTAGCTATTTCAAAAAACTTTGGAGCATTAGCAACCATAGCGTTGTTAATACCTGTTAAATTTGTAATAAATGGAGGAATTGAACATTCGGGGTTTACAAGTGTTGTGTATTCATCAATTAATTGTTCTCCATTATGAATAAAAATTGAAATTTCTGTTATTTTATTTGTGTGTCCCGTAGTTTCAATATCAACAATTGCGTACATTAATTCAGTGTTTTTTGTAGTTCTTTTAATTCAACACCTAATTGAGTGAGCATATTTGCAATACTGCTTATTTTTAGTTCGTGCTCATCATATTCTTGTGTGTTTATACTGCATGTAAATTCCCAAATTTCTAAAACATCTTGAACTGGTAAATAATATGGATCGTATTTTTTATTGTCAGAAACCATTAAAAGCATATTGTGTTCTTCAATTTGTTTAAATACTCTTTTGTATACCATTCCTTCACTTTTAGAAAGAATAATATAGGTTTTTCCATTGTTAATATAATTTACATTTTCGATAAAACGTGCAACTATGTACGAGCCGCTTTTTACAGGTAGCATAGAATCTCCTTTAATTGGAAATGCTCTATGTGTTCCTGTTGGTAAAAAAGGAAGTTTAATTTTGTTTAAATGCTCTATATATTCTGGATCGGAATAACCACGCAAGTAACCAGCAGAAGCTTCTTCTGGAACAATTTCAATTAATTCTTCGTTTTCAGAATCTACAGTTATAGGAAATAATACTCTTTCATTTCCAATTTTTATAAAACTATCTTCTGATGTACTTGTTAAATCGTTTTTTATAAGTGCATCAATTGGAATGTTGAAAAAATTAGAAAGCTCTATTAAAAAATCTACTGGAGGTGTTGCTCTATCTTCTTCATAAGAGCTAATTCTTGAGCGTGGAACATTAAATTCTTTAGCAAATTGTTCTTGTGTTAAGCCTTTTAAAGCTCTTAAATGTTTAATGTTGGTAGTAAGTTTATTCATTAAGCTAAAATAATTGGAGTTGATTGCTAATAATTTTAGCTAATATATAAAAAAACTTTTACACACAAGTATAAGGGTTTTAAAATGTATTTAAATTTGCTTTACAGTTGTATGTTGTAACCAAAAAAAACTCTTACTACTTTTTAGTAGTAAGAGTTTTTATATATAATTAACAACGATATATTATTTGTTGTACATTTCTTTATAATATTGAGTTGCCATTCTTGCGCTTGTAAATTCAGGAATTACATCATCAATGCTGTTCCATACAATTTCTTGCCATTTTTTCTTTTTACCATAATATGTTGGTAAAACTTCATTTTCTAAAATGTCAAATAGATTAGCACAGTCTTGCTCGTCTTGTTCCCAAACTGGCAGTTTGTGATCTAATGCTGGTAACACAAAACAGTTTTTACCGTTTTTCTCAAATTCAGGAATCCAACCATCGTTAATAGATAAGTTCACTGAACCATTAAAAGCGGCTGTCATTCCACTTGTTCCAGATGCTTCACGAGTAATTCTTGGTGTGTTTAACCATATGTCAGAACCTTCTTTTAACAATCTAGATAAGTCCATTTCGTAACCAGTTAAAACAGCTAAATTTTTAGATTTTTTAGAGTAGTTTACTAAATGGTTAAAAATATCAATAGCATAGTAATCTTTTGGATAAGGTTTACCTGCCCAAATAATTTGTATTGGATATTTTTTATTTGATAATAGTTTTTCAAAACGTTCTAAATCGTATAAGAACATATCTGCTCTTTTGTAGCCTGCAAAACGTCTTGCCCAAACAATAGTAATTACGTTAGGATCAAATATTTTTTTAGTTTGCTCTAAAACTTCTTCAAATAATTCTTGTTTAAGTTCTTTTTTACGCTTTTTAAATTTTGGGGCACTTTTCTTTTCCCATGCTTCTTTAATTTCATCATCTTGCCAGAAATTTTGATTTTGTGCGTTTGTGATAGGAATTATTTCACTAATACCTTCGTAATCTTTCCACATATCGTTAGAAACAACAGCGTGTAGTTTAGAAACAGCATTTGAGCGTTTAGACATTCTTAAAGCAGAAACAGTATAATTAATCATACCATCGTTTACCATTTCTTTTCTTAATTCTTGTTCTGAAAGTGTTCTTCCAAAGAAACCACATCTGTTTAAATGACGGCCATCACGTTCTTCATTTCCAGCTTTTTCAGGTGTATGAGTTGTAAATACCATTTGGTCTTTAGTAACACCTTTATCACGTAAATAATAAAAAGCAGGTAATGCATGCCCTTCATTTAAGTGATAAATATCTGCACCTCCTAAAGCTTCAACAACTTTAGCTCCTCCAATACCTAAAATAATACTTTGAGAAACTCGTGTTAATTCATTAGAATCGTATAAATGATTTGTAATTGTTTTTGACAAGTGATCGTTTCCTTCAACATCTGTACTTAAAAAATACATTGGAACACATCCAAATATTTCTGGTTTTAATACGTATGCTCTAACTTTAACTCCTGGGTTATCATGTAAAGGTACTTCAACTTCAATTCCAGTATCTTCCAAAAAGCTATAAGATTTTTCAACAAAGTTAGCTCTCATTGTTTGATCTTCATTTCTACCTTGGTCATAGTATCCATATTTCCAAAGCATTCCAATACCAATCATATTTTGTTTTAATTCATATCCAGATCGCATATGTGAACCAGCTAAAAATCCTAATCCTCCAGAATAAATTTTTAAAGCTTGGTGAATTCCAAACTCCATACTAAAGTAAGCTACTTTTTTATCAAACTTTTTTGCTGGTTTATATGGGTGATGCCATTTACTATATTCGCTAGCCATAATTTTCATGATTTTAAATTAGCGGCAAATTTATGAATAATAAATTATTTTAATCTGTTGATAATTAACATATTTATCTATTTAATAGTTGCAAATTTTAAATTTTTATACATAAGTATGTTTATAAGTTAATATTAAAGAATATTAAGTTAACATTTATGTTGGAATTTAATTTGATCTAAAGGTGTTTATATAGAACTAAAAAAAAATGAATGGTGATTTATCTAAATTTTAATAATTATGTATAACTATTTGAATTAAAAATATTACTGAATAACTATTTAATGTTTAATTCTTGTGAGAAAAATACATTTAAAATTTCAAAATTTGATTTTTTTAGCATTTTATTCAAAAAAAATGAAGTGTATTTTACTGCTTACTAGAAAAAACATATCAAATTTCAATTGAAATTAAGCGTTAAACATGATAATTATCATAATAACTAAAAATAATTTAAAATATTTAAAATTACCCAGCTACTAATTTCAAACGTTTTAGTAGCTATACGCCTCATAAACAAAGGGTTTTTGGTGTTTTTTAAAATGTTAAAATAGGTATTTATTAGAACTAAATATTGTAAATTTGCAGTATAAATAAAGACTAGTAACTCTTAAAATTAAATAAAATTAAAACGATGGAAATAAAAAGTTTTAAAAAAGGAATTTGGACCAAAGCTGTAAATGTAAGGGACTTTGTAATTAACAATGTTACACCTTACCATGGAACTCATGAATTTTTAGTTGGACCAACAGAAAAAACTCAAAAATTATGGGAAGTTTGTAAGCAAGCTGTTGAAGAAGAGCGTCAAAATAATGGAGTTCGATCGTTAGATACTGAAACAATTTCAACGGTAAGTGCCTTTGAAGCTGGATATATTGATAAAGAAAATGAAGTAATAGTAGGTTTACAAACTGATGAATTACTTAAAAGAACAATGAAACCTTTTGGAGGTTTTAAAGTTGTTCAAAAAGCATTATCAGAACATGGTGTTGAACCAAACCAAAACTTAACAAACTTGTTTTCTAAATATGTAAAAACACATAATGATGGTGTTTTTGATGCATATACTGCAGAAATTAAAAAATTCCGTTCGTTAGGTTTCTTAACAGGTTTACCAGATAATTATGCTCGTGGTAGAGTTATTGGTGATTATAGAAGAATTGCTTTATACGGAATTAACTTTTTAATTGAAGCTAAAAAAGCCGATAAAGAAGCAATTACTGGTCCAATGACGGATGCTGTAATTCGTTTACGCGAAGAAGTTGCGGAACAAATTAAAGCATTAAAAGAAATGATTGAGCTTGGAGCAATTTATGGATTAGATTTATCTCGTCCTGCTGAAAACGCTCAAGAAGCAGTACAATGGACATATATGGCTTATTTAGCAGCTGTAAAATCTCAAGATGGTGCAGCAATGTCTCTAGGTAACGTTTCAACATTTTTAGATATATATATTGAACAAGATTTAAAAGATGGAGTAATTACTGAAGATGAAGCTCAAGAATATATCGATCAATTTGTAATGAAATTACGTATGGTTCGTCACCTACGTATGGCTGCTTACGATGAAATTTTTGCAGGAGATCCAACATGGGTAACTGAAGCAATTGGAGGTATGTTTGCTGATGGAAGAACTAAAGTTACAAAATCTTCATTCCGTTTCTTAAATACGTTATACAATTTAGGCCCATCACCTGAACCAAATATTACTATTTTATGGTCAGCTACATTGCCTCAAAATTTTAAAGATTATTGTGCAAAAGTATCAATAGATACTTCATCAATTCAATTTGAGAACGATAACTTAATGAGAGAAAACAGAGGTTCTGATGATTATGGAATTGCTTGTTGTGTATCTTACCAAGAATTAGGAAAATCTATTCAATTTTTTGGAGCACGTACAAATTTAGCTAAAACACTATTATTAGCTTTAAATGCCGGACGTTGTGAGTTTACAGGAACTGAAGTTGTAAAAGGAATTCCAGAATATACCGATGAGTATTTAGACTTTGATAAAGTAATGGCTAACTTTAAAATAGCAATGAAAGAAGTAGCACGTGTTTATAATGATTCTATGAACATTATTCACTACATGCACGATAAATACTATTATGAAAAAGCTCAAATGGCTTTAATCGATACTAATCCAAGTATTAATATTGCCTATGGTATTGCAGGTTTATCTATTGTTGCAGATTCATTATCAGCAATTAAATATGCTAAAGTGAAACCAGTTAGAAATGAAGAAGGTTTAACAGTAGACTTTAAAATTGAAGGTGAATTTCCATGTTATGGAAATGATGATGATAGAGTTGATGAATTAGCTTCTAAAGCAGTTGCTGATTTTAATAATGAATTAACACAGTTACCAGTTTATAAAAATGCTGAACCTACAATGTCAGTATTAACAATTACTTCTAATGTTTCATACGGTAAAAAAACAGGAGCAACACCAGATGGTAGAGCTTACGGAGTTGCATTTGCACCAGGAGCTAATCCAATGCACGGACGTGATAAAAACGGAGCAATTGCTTCATTAAACTCTGTTTCTAAAATTGACTATAAAGATTCAAAAGATGGAATTTCTAACACATTTTCAATTGTACCAAAATCTTTAGGAGCAACTGAAGAAGAAAGAATCGACAATTTAGCAACTACTTTAGATGGTTATTTCTCAAGAAATGCACAACACTTAAACGTAAATGTTTTAAATAAAGAAACATTAATTGATGCAATGGAAAACCCAGGAGAATATCCACAATTAACAATTAGAGTATCTGGTTATGCTGTTAATTTTGTTAGATTAACAAAAGAACAACAATTAGAAGTTATTACACGTTCGTTCCACGAATCAATGTAATTAACTGATAAATATTAAAATTGAGCATTCAAAAATTAAAATTATATCTATTTTTGGGTGCTTAATTTTTTTTAAATAAAACTACTACTACTATTAAAACTACAGAAAACACATTAAGAGTCCATTCAATAGAATCTTTTGGAACACATGATGGTCCAGGAATTCGCATGGTTATATTTTTACAAGGTTGTAAGCTAAAATGCTTATACTGCCATAATCCAGATACTATTGAAACGTCAGGTGGAACTGAATACAAAACTGACGATTTGGTTGAATTAGCCTTAAAAATGAAACCTTATTTTGGAAAAAAAGGTGGAGTTACCGTTTCAGGAGGTGAACCTTTATTACAATCAAAAGAATTGATTCCCTTTTTTAAAAGATTAAAAGAGGAAGGAATTCACACAAATATTGATACTAATGGAAGAATACTAAATCATTTTACTAAAGAATTATTAGATGAATATGCTGATTTGGTGATGTTAGATATAAAACACATGACTGAAGATGGTTATGAGTATTTAACAGGAATGCGTAATAAAGAAACCACATTTACCTTTGCCAAACATAGAGAAGCTTCAGGTAAAAATATGTGGTTACGTTATGTTTTAATTCCTGAAATAACTAACAAACCAGAATTATTACATGCAATGGGAGCGTATTTTAAAAATTACAAAACCATTGAAAAAATTGAAATTCAACCTTACCATAAATTAGGAATTCATAAATGGGAAGCATTAGGTTGGGAGTATCAATTAAAAGATGCTAGAGAAAATACAGAAAAGGAAATAGAAGACGCTGTCGCCATTTTGGAACAGTATTTTAAAGAAGTGAAAATAAATTAATAGTATGAATACCCCAAAAGAAGTTATAAGTATAGTTAGTCAATTGGCTTTAAATAAAGGAAAGTATAAGGTTAACAAAACTTTAGTACTTGCATTTTTAGCTGGAGCATATATTGCTTTTGGAGGTTTATTAGCTATTGTTGTTGGTGGTGGAACACCAGGTATTGCAGCAACTAACCCTGGAATTACAAAGTTTCTTTTTGGAGCAATGTTTCCTGTAGGTTTAATATTAGTAGTTGTAGTTGGAGCAGAACTTTTTACAGGTAATAATGCCTATTTTATTCCTACAATTCTAAATAAAAAGCAGCCAATAAAAGAGATGTTTAAAAATTGGGGATTGGTTTATTTTGGAAATTTTATAGGCGCTGTTTTTGTAGCATATGTAATAACACATTTAACACATATTGTAAGTGCTTCACCTTTTATTGATTCTGTGCATGGCATTGCAATTGGAAAAACAAGTCATACGTTTTTAGTTACTTTTTTAAAAGGAATAGGTGCAAATTGGCTTGTTTGTTTAGCCGTGTGGCAAGGTATGGCAGCTAAAAATACAATGGGTAAAATGGTTGCTATTTGGTTACCTGTAATGACCTTTGTTACTTTGGGTTTTGAACATAGTATAGCAAACATGTATTTTATTCCTCTTGCTATTTTTGAAGGAGCAGATATAACTTGGACAACGTTTATTGTAAAAAATTTAATTCCGGCCACACTAGGAAATATAGTTGGAGGTGTTCTTTTTGTAGGAATGCCGTATGGTTATTTATTTGGAAAAAGTAAGCTGTAAATTTTAAGTTATAGAATTTTTTTTTGAAAATGATAGCCTAAAATTTTGTAATCTTGCTTAAAGTAAAACTTATGAGATTTACTATTTTGCACTTAGGTATTAAGTTCTACAGTATTACATTTATTATTTTTTGCCCAGAGCTCAATTTCGTTTAAAAAATCCTTTCCAAAACCTTTAGATTGATAGCTAGAATCGATAATAACATTGTCAATTTCTAATTGTTTTCCACTATACAATCTTGTGGTTAACCAACCACTAGAAACTCCAATTAATTTAGCTTTAATATAAAAACCAAAACAATAATAATTTTCTATTTTAAACATCTCTTTTTGACGTTGTTCTAAAATTGTTTCTGAAATAGTAGGATTTAATTGTTTTACTAACAATAGAATTTTTGGAATATCTATAGGTTTAAGTATCTGAATCATTAATTAAGTTATAAATTAAGAATGTTAAAATTACAAAAACTTATTTATTGTGGATATTTGAGTTTTTAAAATTTTATGCTAATACTTTTTATTGTAGATTTAGAACTAATCAACGCTTAATTGTAGTTAAAAAATATAGTTCTGATTAGTGATACTAATTATTTTATAGTAATTTTACAGTACAATTTTTATGAAGAAAAAAGATATAATAAATTACCCAATAAAATTTGAACCTATTCTAAAAGAAAGAATTTGGGGAGGAGAAAAGTTAATTACTACGTTTAAAAAACAATCTAATAAAAATAATATTGGAGAAAGTTGGGAGATTTCAGATGTGAAAGGTGATGTTTCTATTGTTTCAAATGGAGCACTTAAAGGAACCACGTTAAAAGAATTAATAAAAACATATAAAGAAGATTTTGTAGGTAGTAAAGTCTACAAACAGTTTGGAGAAAACTTTCCAATTCTTATTAAATTTATTGATGCTAAAACACCTTTATCTATTCAGGTACATCCAAATAACAAATTAGCAAAAGAGCGCCATAATTCATTTGGTAAAAATGAAATGTGGTATGTTATGGATGTTGATAAAGATGCTGAACTAATTGTAGGGTTTAGTAAAAATGTTTCTGAAAAAGAATATGTTGAAGCATTAAATAAAGGGAAAGTTTTAGATATTTTAAATTCAGAAAAAATTATAACGGGAGATACTTTTTATATTCCAACCGGAAGAGTTCATGCTATTGGTGCAGGAACAGTTTTAGCCGAAATTCAACAAACTTCTGATGTTACTTACAGAATTTACGATTACAATAGAGTAGATGCTGCTACAGGTAAAGAGCGTGAATTGCATACTGAATTAGCTTTAGAAGCTATAGATTATAAACTATACAGTACATATAAAACAGATTATCAGTTAATAAAAAATGATTCGTCTAAATTGGTACATTCACCATATTTTAAAACAGATATTATACAATTGTCTGGAGAATTAATTAAAGATTATAGTCAGTTAGATTCCTTTGTAATATATATGTGTGTTGAAGGTGATTTAATACTTACATGCAATAATAAGGAGTATAAATTAAATAAAGGTGAAACTATTTTAATCCCAGCAGTTATTAATTCTGTAAGTTTAAAATCCGATAATTCAACACTTTTAGAAGTGTATTTGTAATTTTTTAACTTATTTAAAAACACCCAATATTATAGTTTAGTATCTGAAAATAAGATGATTAAAAACTAAAATCACTATTATTTTTAACTGTTTTGGACAATACATAATTTATTAAAATAAAATGTTTGTAAAGTAAAAAAAGCTTAACTTTAAACATTAAAATATCTGATATGGTTATAAATTATTGTCCAATTTCAGAGAAAGTATTAAATAAAAATAGTTATGAGACTTTACAACAAGTACATTCTTCCTAAAGTAGTTGATTGGACTTGTAGACAAAAATCTACCATGAACCAACGAATAGAGTTAATTTCATTAGCTACTGGTAATGTTTTGGAAATTGGAGTTGGTTCAGGTTTAAATTTACCTTTTTATAATGGAGATAACATCAAGCATTTAACTGGTATTGATCCATCAGTAGAAATGTGGAGAAAGAGGGTTGTAGATACAACAACCTTACCATTTGTGTTTAACTTTGAAAAAGCATTTGCCGAAAATATCCCCAAAAAAAATAATAGTTTTGATACAGTTGTTATTACATACACACTTTGTACAATTCCTAATATAAATAAGGCTTTTAAAGAAATACGAAGAGTTTTAAAACCACATGGAAGATTATTGTTTTGTGAACATGGTAAAGCCCTTAATAAAAATATTCAAAAGTGGCAGAATAGGATTAATCCGTTTTGGAAACGACTTGGAGGTGGATGTAATTTAAACAGAGATATTCCATTAATTATTGAAGAAAATGGATTTAAAATAACTAAAATGCAGGCAAAGTATATTGCTGGGTGGAAAATAGCTAGCTATAATTACAGTGGAATTGCTGAACCAAACTAATTTGTTTAAATAAGTAATACAATTATAGGGGAAAACTAAATAAAAATTAGAGGTTTCTGCTATAATTTTATTTTTGATTTATTGTTAATAAACCTTAAATAGAAAGGCAAAATTTGATTATAAAGTATAGAATTATTAATAATTATGAATGTTAAACATACATAAAAATATTGGTAAAGGTCAGTCTTTTCCTATTGGTGCATCCATACAAAGTAATGGAGTTAATTTTAGTATTTATTCTAAATATAGTACTGGAATTGAGTTATTATTATTTAATAATATAGAGGATAATAAACCAAGCCACATAATAGTTTTAGATAAAAAAAAGCATAAAACAGATTTTTATTGGCACATTTTTATTGAAGGACTTAAGGCGGAGCAAATATATGCATTCCGAGTGCATGGTCCATTTCTTCCAGATCAAGGCCTTCGTTTTAATCCAGAAAAAGTATTACTAGATCCTTATAGTAAATTAGTAGTTACTCCAAAAGGATATCAGCGCGATTTAGCTATAAAACCTGGTGATAACTTAAGCAGCGCCATGAAAAGTGTTGTTGTAGATACTAGCGTTTATAATTGGGAAGGAGATCACTATCCTCGTCGCTCTTTTTCAAAAACCATTATTTACGAACTGCATGTTAAAGGTTTTACAAAACATCCAAATTCAGGTATTGAAAATTCTAAAAGAGGTACCTACGCTGGATTAATTGAAAAAATACCCTATTTAAAAGATTTAGGTATTACAGCCATAGAACTTCTTCCTATTTTTCAGTTTGATGAGCAAGATGCTCCAAAAGGAAATATAAATTATTGGGGGTATAGTCCAGTATCTTTTTTTGCACCGCACAGCTCTTATTGTTCCTCTAAAAATATAATGGGACCTTTAGATGAATTTAGAGATATGGTTAAGGCTTTGCACAAGGCAGGTATTGAAGTTATTTTGGATGTTGTATATAATCATACTTCTGAAGGTGGAAAAAACGGACCAACTTTTAGTCTTAAAGGTATAGAGAATAGAACTTATTATTTGTTAGAAGGAGAAACTTATAGTTATGGTAATTATTCTGGCTGTGGTAATACTATTAATCCTAATAATTCGGTAGCACGAAGAATGATTATGGATAGTTTACAATTTTGGGTATCAGAAATGCATGTAGATGGATTTAGATTTGATTTAGCTTCTATTTTATCGCGTGATGAGTTAGGAGTTCCTCAAAAAAACCCTCCAATACTTTGGGAAATTGAATCAGATCCAATTTTAGCAGGAACTAAACTTATTGCTGAAGCATGGGACGCTGCTGGCCTTTATCAAGTTGGAACTTTTATTGGTGGTAAATGGAAAGAATGGAATGGTAAGTTTAGAGATGATGTGCGTAGTTTTATAAAAGGAGATGAAGGTGCTATCTCAAACTTTGCAGCCAGAGTATTGGCTAGTCCAGATATATATGGCAGTAAAAATAGATCGGTCGGAACAAGTATAAATTTTATTACATGCCATGATGGATTTACATTGAATGATTTGGTTAGCTATAGTGAAAAGCATAATGAAGCTAATGGAGAAAATAACAGAGATGGAAATAACGATAATTTAAGCTGGAATTGTGGAATTGAAGGGTTAACAGCAGATTCCTCTATTATAAAATTAAGGGAACAACAAATAAAAAATTTTATGGTGGTTACCCTACTTTCTTATGGTACTCCAATGCTTTTGATGGGTGATGAAGTTGGAAGAACGCAATTAGGAAATAACAATGCATACTGTCAGGATAATGAAATAAGTTGGTTTAATTGGGAGCTTTTAGAAACAAATAAACATTTATTTAGGTTTATTAAAATGTTGAATATGTTTAGGATAAATAGAGATTCTAGTAAAGACGATGTTGAGCCACCGTTATTAGAATTTCTTCAAAAAAGACGAAAAATAGACTGGCATGGTGTTCAATTGGATAAACCAGATTGGAGTTCAATATCGCACAGTTTAGCTGGTACCGTAAGAACCAAAAAGAATGATCCTATTTTGTATATTGTATGTAATGCTTATTCAAAGGATTTAGATTTTGAAATTCCAGAGCCTCAAAATTTTAAAAAAAAGAATTGGTATCGAATAATTGATACTTCCTTATCATCTCCTGATGATATTGTTTTACTTAATAAAACCAAAATTATTAACGGAAAGTATTATACTGTAAAAGCACGATCTATAATTCTTCTTATAGCTCCCTAATAATTTTTATTTTTAATTAATTTGTATAAACTTTATCTATAAATTTTGAATTTAATAATCTAGCAACTGCCATATAGTTTGGTTTAAATTTTATTTTATCACCAACTTTATATTTTAGGTGTCCTGCTTTAGTTTTATTATCGCCTACATCAATCACCAACATATCAGATGTAATACCTACAAACGAAATTGTAGTATCTTTAGTTTCAATATCTTCTTTATCAACATCTAACATTCCAAAGTCTAAAATAGCTTTGTACGATTTTTCTGTAATATCATTTTCTTTAAAATCAGAGGTGTGGCCTATGTTTGCATGGTTAATAATTCCATCAGGAACAAGATTTTTTTCTTCAAGTTCAATAATGTTCGCATAAAATTCAAAAGTATCTGTATTTAATTCTTTAAATTGCTTACCATCTAATGGGCTAACACCAAAAAAAGCAGCTTCTCCAATTCTAAAATGATTGATGTCTTTTGGTATGCTATTACTTTCTATTAAAGGAAGTGTTATTGAAGTACCACCCGAAATAAACTTTAAATTTTTATTAAACTTTGTATTAATAAGTTCTTTATACAGAAATAACTGAAGTAATTTATCAAATGTTGGTTCAACACCATACATACAGCCTAAATTTGATCCAATACCAATTACTTCAATATTTGATAAACGAAATACTTGATTGTAAAAATCTATAATGTTTTCTCTATTTACACCTTCTCTTAATTCCCCTAACTCAATCATAATAATAATTTTATGAGTTTTATTTTTTCTTTTAGCAGCTTTATTTAGTGCTTTAATGGTAGTTAGAGAAGTGTTTAAAGAGATATTTGCATATTCTACCACATCATCTACATAAATTTCAGCAGGAGGTTTTATATAGATAGTTTTTATATTTGGATTTACTTCACGAAGGTTTCTTAAACTAGTTATTCTAGAGTCACCAATTGAGTTAATTTTATCAATTACATCTTTTGTTAAAATTGTTTTTAAAAAAGTTTTATCGCCAGAAAATACTTTTGTAATTAAACTCCAGGCTATGTTATGTTTTTCAAAGTATTTACTTAAGAACATGATGTTGTTCTTTATTTTTTTTGAGTGAATTATTAGTTCTGCCACTGTGTTTTTTTAGAATAATAAAATTGAAATATTATAAAAGTTACTATTTATTTTCTTCTAGATAAAGTAGTTCTTTATATTGAGCTTTAATTAATTGCTCTCGTTTTTTTATAGATGGTTTTTTAAACTCTTTTCTTTTACGTAGCTCTTGAAGTACTTTAGTATTTTTATATTTTCTTCTATATCTTTTTAAGGCTCTATCAATGTTTTCGCCGTCTTTTACTTTTGTTATTAGCATATAATTATTTTTTAGTTTTATTTAACCTCATTTCTAAATAAGGGGTTGTAAACCCTAATTTTTCATATAGAAATTTGGCAGGATTATTTTTTTCTACGTGTAAAGCAATATCACCTTTGCAATTATCAATAGTATATTGCATTAGTTTTTTTCCTAGACCTTTGCCTCTGTAGTTTTTATGTGTAGCTATATAAACCAGTATGTTTTCAGGAATATACTCATCCATTCCCGTTTTATTAATAACTACAGCTCCAATAATGTTTTCATTTTCTTCCAAAGTAAATATGTAGCCACCCAAACCTGTTCGCTCTTTTGCAGCGTAGTCAATGGCTTTTCTAATTGCTTTTTTTGGGTCTCCATATTTTTCTAAATGTTCGAAAAGAAAATTTGAAACTTTTTCCATTTCTAATGGAGTTATTCTGTTAAAAGCATCGTATGTAATAAATTTCATATTTTAGTTTTAGATATATAAATGGCAGTCGTCTTCATTTTTAATTTCTCCATAATAAGTTTCTCTATATTTATGAAGTGTTTTTAGAGGGATTCCTAATAAGTATCTTTTAATATAAGTAACTCGGGTTATTAATCTTCCCATTTTTGGTGAAAACCTATTTTCAGTTCTAGTTTCTCTTTTGATATAAAATAATTTCATTTATTTAGATGTGTTTATACTACTATCAGCTACTAATACAACATTAGTATTGATAATAGAAATGTGAATAAATTACACATAAAGTGTATTTATATAATAAAAATTTATAGGGTAGTTACTGATTAATCAGTAGAAATGAAATTACGTTGTAGGTGGTATAAATTTATCCGATTGAACACGGAAAATAAGAAAGTTAAAACTAAAAATACGTTTATTTTTTTTGTCTTGAAGTTTTTTAATCATATGGAACAAAAGTACAAAAATATTCACAGTTTATCAATTATCTAAAGAAGTAATTTTAGAAATAAACTTTCAACTACTTTAAAAAGAGCTATATATTAGTGTAAATTGTTTTACTTTATAAAAGTATATAAATTTAAAAACGTTTAACATATTTTAAAATTAGTTAAACATTATGTATCTTTATCAAATAATTTAATAAAAAGAAATATGTTTGGATTATTTAAAAAGAAATCAGAAGAAGAAAAGCTACAAGCTCAATATCAAAAGCTTTTAGAAGAAGCACATAAATTATCTACCACAAATAGAAAAATGAGTGATCAAAAAATTTACGAAGCGGAAGAGGTGCTAAAGAAACTTGAAAACTTGAATTAATATAGTTTAATTTAAAATGGAAAACATAAAGAAGCCTGATAATGTAGTGTTCGATTCTAAAACTGAAAAATATGATGCAGCATTAAAACCTTATGCTACTTCAGTTGGAGCGCCAGTTATAACTACAACTGATACAATTGGATGGAAAAATAGAAGCATTAACAAAGTAAACCATAAAGTAGAAGCAAAATTTTTAGAGTTAAAAGCTGAATATGAGAAAATGATGCAAGAATTTGAGTACAATAAGCTCATTTTTGAAGCTGAATTTAATTTTGAACCTATTATTGGTGAAGTTTATTATTTATATAAAAGAGACAATGGTAAAACATTTTTATCTATTATAGCACCTCACGAATGTAGTTTTAACGCTTTGGGTATTTTTTATTTAAACACAGACCAAATTTGGGAAAAAATATAATTTTTTAATGTCTACAGAAACAAATCAATTTACAGAATTACAACTAGATCGTATTATAGAAATGGCTTGGGAAGACCGTACACCTTTTGAAGCTATCCTTTTTCAGTTCGGATTACTAGAAAAAGAGGTAGTTAAAGTAATGCGGAGCAATTTAAAGGAGTCTAGTTTTAAACGTTGGCGTAAACGTGTAAATAGTGGTGTTAGTTGTAAACATTTAAAAAAACGTAATTCAAATATTTCCCGTTTTAAATGTTCACGCCAAAAGGCAATTACAGGAAACAAGATAAGTAAACGATAAATGTAATTATCAAAATCAGACTATCTAAATTATAGTTTTATTACTTTTATTTGGTACTCTTTGTCTAAATAGATTTTTACTAGATAAATTCCTTTTTTGTTATGGGTTAAATCTAATTGTACTGCAGAGTTTGTTACTTTATAAGTATTGGATTGTACCAATTGTGAAACAGTATTAAATACGTTAACTTCAACTTCAGTTGTATCTGTTTCAATAGGAATTGAAACGAGACCTTTAGATGGGTTTGGATATGCAATTAAGCTATTAAATAATGCTATTTTTTGTGTGTAAACACCTTCACACTCATTTTTAGTTTTTACTGCAATAGAATCTCCAAAATTAACTTCTATATTAAAATTGTTTAAATAAGTTTCAAATTGAAATTTTTCATTTTTAAACACTTTATAGGGTAAAGTTCCTTTAGTAACTTCAACAGTTAGTTGTTTATTATTTAAACTAGATTTTCCTGAAATTTGAGTTGCTTCAGCTATTTCAATAGTATAACAATATGGTGATGTAACACCTATTGCTTCAATACAAAATTCATAGAATCCAGGTTCTAGATTATTTAGCGTTTTTTCAGAAGTAAAATTATATGTTTCACTATTAAAATTAAGTGTGTAATTTTGATTCTCAATAGCGGTAATTACTAATTGACCATTATTTGTATTGGGACATGTTTCTCCTATTACTTCAATTGTAAAGTTGTTAGAGTCTAAAAGCTCACAGCCATTTGCATCAACAATTGCTCCAGCTAAAGTATTTGGACAGTTATCATTTTCATCTAAAATACCATCATTATCACTATCATTTGGTGTTTCTGAAATAGAGGTTCCAAATACTCTTAACTCTAATAAGCTAATCCAATCTCCAGTATAAGTTTCAGAACCAGTAACTGTAATTTTAACAAAGCGTCCGTTAATACTAGAAAAAATATTAATATTAGGATTTAATTCTGTTGTTGGTGAAGTGTTTGCAGATCTATCTACAATAGTAGTATAAGTCCCATTTTCTGTAGATGAAGCCGCGATAGTATATTGATAATCTCTTTCTGAATATGTGACTAATTCTGTTCTTTCTAATGAATAAATTTCACCTAAATCTATAATAGCAGATTGCGGAAACCCAGAAACCGACCATCTTGTAGTTGTTAAGCCATCTACAAGGTTGGAAGCTACATTATCTCCATCGGGTGTCCCAGTTCCTGAAATTGATTTGTTTAAAGCAATATTTGAAATTAATGCAGAATTATATACGTTAATAATGCTTGTATCTGTATAACTTCCTTCTTCAGATGTTACTGTAATTGTAGTGCTGCCTTCTGAAACAGCAGTTATAACTCCATTTACATCTATACTAGCTACATTGTTGTTAGAACTACTGTAGTTAATTCCTGAATTTGTTGCACTTACTGGGCTAACTAATGCTGACAATTGGTAAGTGTTACCTACTAAAATATCCATAGTAGCTGGAGATACATTTAAACCAGTAACAGTAACATCATCGTGTTCAACAAAAAAATCATAAACTAAAACTTCTCCATAATTATTCGGATCATCGGTATCGTCTCCTTCTTCATCTGCATTACTTTGGGTATAATTTCCAACTTTAAAATAAGAATCGTTATAATCTATGTCCATAACATAATCATTACCATTGTCTTTTATTAAGTATGAAGCCGCATTTCCATTATTGTAAGCAGTTAAAAGGTTGCCATCTTCAGAATAATAACAATAATGTTTGCCTTCAACAACTAAAAAAATTACTTCATGAATGGTTCCTAAAGTGTAATTTGTTTTTATGGTTACATCGTCTCTTAAAACTCCACCATTAAACGATAGGAAAAGGTGAGAATCTTCAAGTCTCATAACCATTGCATCATCAATACCGTCATCTTTATTTCCATGTATTTGAGTAGCTACTAATTCGGATTTATTAATTGGTAAATGTGTTATAGCTTGTTTTACGTAAACCATGTGAGAACCTTCAGTAGTCCAATAAATATCAACGCTTCCATCTTGCACTCTTTCTCGAAGTTCTGATCGTATATTATCAGAATTTGGAGTTGTTCCATTATCACTTCTAATAGGTGTTTTAAAAACTATAGCATCTTCAGTATCGTTTACATAAAAATATTCATTATTAGGTTCACCACATAACGTTTTATCTTCTTCTCCGTTTGGATATGTAATTTTCCATTGATTACAATTAACCATAAGATCAGATGGTACTACTTGTGCTGTTAAGTAAGAATTAAAAAAAACTACTAAAACAAGCAGTTTAAAAAAAAGGATACGACTTTGAAAATATGTTTTCATTTTAAAATCTATTAGGTGCGTTAAAATTGGTTAACCAATTTTATGTTTGCAATATACTCAAAAATATTTTAAAAAATGTAGTGATGTAATAGAGTTAACAGATGAACATATTAAATCAATAAAAAGAACAAGAAAGTACAAATATTTTCATGTTTTATTGTCCTTTTCAAGAGTTACTTTTAATAAAAATTATAACAAAGCTATTCTAGAAATTTCAAATAGTACAAGTATACTTTCGGGGTCAAATAATTTATGTTTTTTAAAAAAGCGAAAAGGAAAATAGGAAATTTTAGGTTTTCAGAATATTTCTATTTATTAAATTAGCTGCTTAAAAAATATTCAAGTTATAAAATTTATGTATTTACTTTACCAATAATGTTTTCAACAGATTTTATTTTTTCAGATAAACATTTACTTTTACCTTTTCTTATATCAAATTTTAACGATGAATACACGCGATCACAATCTGGTTCTAAAACATTATAACACTGTTGAACAACAGCTAAAGCTTCAGCTAAAGTTTCTGTTTCTATAATAGTTCCCATTGCTGTAAGTTGATATGTAACTCCGCTTTCACGTATTAGTTTTATTATTCTACTTACATAAGGGCTTATACTTTCACCTTTGTTGGTTGGAAACATTGCAAATTCTAATAGTACTGACATTTATTTAATAGATTTTTTTGAGTCTACAAATATAGCGAAAGTGATAGGTTTTTATTCTTTAACAATAGAAAATGTAGAGGTGGAGCATTAAAAAATAGGTTAAAAGTAGTTCTAATAACTATTTTTTAACCTATTTTAAAGTTTAAAGAATTAATAAAATGTTATTCTTTAGTTTTAGCTTTTTTAGCGCCTTTTGGAATAGCATTTTTATAGAACTGATCTCTTAATTTATGATAGCCTTTATAACCAGCCATATTTGAAGGAATGTTATCCTTGTTCCATTCTTTCCATTTAGAAAGAAGTTCCTCTGCACGTTCAGAATTACTCTCAATAATATTAGAAGATTCAGATTTATCGTTTGAAAGATTAAATAATTCAGAATTTTTACTATCCTTATCTTTCACGTGTTTCATTCCATTAGAGTCTAGCACAGAAAAATTAGATCCACTTCTCCAAAATATAGCATTATGAGGAGCATCTTTTTGTTTGTTTAAAACAAAAGGAATTAAATCAACTCCTTCCATTTTATTCGAAGTTAAAGCATTAGCTCCTGCAACTTCTACAATAGTTCTAGATATATCTAAAGAATTAACCGGGTAATTGTATGTGCCAGCAGGTATTTTTGCAGGCCAAGAAGCAATGAAAGGAACATGGACACCACCATCATAAAAATTTCCCTTGCCACCTCTAAAAGGTTTATTGCTAGATCCATTTCCTTTAGTTGGTTGTTTTGCAGAAGAAATTGGACCACCATTATCACTTAAAAAGAATATTAAAGTGTTTTCATAGATTTCATTTTCCTTTAAAGCATTAATTACTTCACCAATTCCTCTATCCATAACATCTACCATTGCAGCATAAATTCGACGTTTTCTATCTTTAATATGGCTGTATCGTTCAATATCTGCTTTAGGAGCTTGCAAAGGCATATGCGGAGCGTTGTAGGAAACATATAAAAAGAAAGGATTATCTTTATTATCATTTACAAATTTTGCAGCATCTTTACTTAAAGCAGTTGTAAGGTAACCATCAAAACTTGCAGGTTTTTTGTTTCTAACAAGTCCTTGTAAATAGGCTTCCCAAACACGTTTTGTTAAATCAATTTGAAAATAATCGTGTCCACCACCTAGAAAACCATAAAAGTAATCAAACCCTCGATTGTTAGGATGATGTTTATCTGAAGCTCCTAAATGCCATTTTCCAATAGCTCCAGTTGTATAACCAACTTCTTGTAATCTTTCAGGAAATAGCTTTTCATCAGGGCTAATTCCCATCAATGGATTTGCTGGATCGTAAGCTGGATTAGTTTCAAATCCAAACCTATAGGGATAACGACCAGAAAGTAAAGCAGCACGACTAGGTGCGCAAAACGGATGGTTTGCATAACCTTGTTCAAAAATAACTCCAGTTTCGGCAATCTTATCGAGGTTAGGAGTTAGTATATCTTTTGACCCTGTAAAACCAGTGTCTTGATAACCCATGTCATCTGCCATAAAAATAATAATATTCGGTTTGTTAGTATTTTTTTGAGAAGCTACATTAAAAGTTATTAAAAGTGCTAATGTAAGTAGAGGTGCTATTTTTTTCATTGTTAATTAGGATATGCTCTTTGGAGTTCGGTTAATAAACATAACAAATATATATAATATTACAATTAACTTTATTCTAAATAAGTATGTTATTAATGTATATATTGTGTTTTTTTACATATAACATATAATAAAAAAGCTAACTAATTTATAGCTATCTTATTTATTTAATCCGTTTGTTTTTGAAATTGTTACAACAAAGTAATTTACTTGTTTTATGCGTAAAGGTTGTTTGGTTTTACTATAATTAGTATATTTATTAACCTTCTATCACATTTTCAGCTAATTAACATTGTTATTTTAAATAGTTTTCACTAAATTTGCACTCCTTTTTACGAGAACAGATTTGGAAAGGAAAAAAACTAATTTTTATATAAACAATCTCTTGGAGTTGTAATCGTTTAAAAATCTGTATAACAATAAGATACAAATAATAATCATCAGCAATATGTCTGAAGAAACAAAAAAAACTGAAGAGCAAGTAGAAGCTACTGAAGTACAAAAAACTGAAGCGCCAGCTACAGAAGAAGTAAAAAAAGAAGTTGAAGAAGTAGCAGAAGCTCCTAAAACTGAAGTTAAACCTGAAGAATTTTTAGAAAATTTTGACTGGCACAAATACGAAGAAGGTATTGAAGCTGTAGACGAAGAAAATCTAAAAGCTTTTGAAGCAGCTTTAGAAGGTACTTTAGGATTAGTTAATGAAAGAGAAGTAATTGACGGTACAGTTGTTAGAAAAACTGAACGTGAAGCAATTATTGATATTAACTCAAAATCAGAAGGTGTTATTTCATTAAACGAATTTCGTTACAACCCAAATTTAGCTGTAGGTGATATAGTTGAAGTATTGGTTGATAAAAGAGAAGATAGCACAGGTCAATTAGTATTATCTCACAAAAAAGCAAGAGTAATTAAAGCTTGGGATAGAGTTAACAACGCTCACGAAACTGGTGAAGTAGTTAACGGTTTTGTTAAGTGTAGAACTCGTGGAGGTATGATTGTTGACGTATTTGGTATTGAAGCTTTCTTACCAGGTTCTCAAATTGATGTGAAACCAATTAGAGATTACGATCAATACGTTGAGAAAACAATGGAATTCAAAGTTGTAAAAATCAACCAAGAATTTAAAAATGTTGTTGTATCTCACAAAGCACTTATTGAAGCTGATATTGAAATTCAGAAAAAAGAAATTATTGGTAAATTAGAAAAAGGACAAGTATTAGAAGGTGTTGTTAAAAACATTACTTCTTATGGTGTATTTGTTGATTTAGGTGGTGTTGACGGTTTAGTTCACATTACAGATTTATCATGGTCTAGAATTAACCACCCAAGTGAGGTTGTTGAATTAGATCAAACATTAAACGTTGTAATTCTTGATTTTGATGATGAGAAAACAAGAATTCAATTAGGATTAAAACAATTAAACGCTCACCCTTGGGAAGCGTTAGACGATACTATTAAAGTAGGTGATACAGTAAAAGGTAAAGTAGTAGTTATTGCTGATTACGGTGCATTTATTGAAGTAGCACAAGGAGTTGAAGGATTAATTCACGTATCTGAAATGTCTTGGTCTACACACTTACGTTCTGCACAAGACTTTGTAAAAGTTGGTGATGAAGTTGAAGCACAAGTTTTAACTTTAGACAGAGAAGAACGTAAAATGAGTTTAGGTATTAAACAATTACACCCAGATCCATGGGCTAATATTGCTGAAAAATACCCTGTAGGTTCAACACACACTGGAACTGTAAGAAATTACACAAACTTTGGTGTATTTGTAGAGTTAGAAGAAGGTATTGACGGATTAGTATATATTTCTGATTTATCTTGGACAAAGAAAATTAAGCATCCATCAGACTTTGTTGCTGTTGGTGATAAATTAGAAGTTCAAGTATTAGAATTAGATGTTGAAGGACGTAAATTAAATTTAGGTCACAAACATACTACTGAAAACCCTTGGGATAAACACGAAGAAAAGTATGCAATTAATTCACTTCACGAAGGTACTGTAAAAGACAAGAGTGATAAAGGTTTAGTAGTTACTTTAGAAGAAGGTGTTGAAGCATTTGTACCAAGCCGTTTTACAACTAAAGAAGATGGTTCTAAAATTGAAAAAGGAGAAACTTTACAATTCAAAGTAATAGAATTTAATAAAGAATTCAGAAGAATTGTGGCTTCTCATACATCAATATTCAAAGCTCAAGAAGAGAAGAATATTAGAACAGCTCAAAAGAAAGCCGATTCAGCTGAAAAAACAACTTTAGGTGATTTAGGTGGTGATTTAGCTGCTTTAAAGAAAAAAATGGAAGGAAAATAAAATTTTCATTCTATTAATATCATATTAAAACTGCATCAATTTTGGTGCAGTTTTTTTTTACCCTACATTTAAATAAAACTATATTTGTAGTTATTAAAAAAACACTATGTCGTTAATAAAATCAATATCGGGAATACGAGGAACTATAGGTGGAGTTGTAGATACTAATTTAACTCCAATAGATACTGTAAAATTTGCAGCAGCTTATGGAACTTGGTTAAAAAAGAATTCAAATAATAGTAAACTTACAGTTGTAGTTGGGAGAGATGCTAGAATATCAGGAAAAATGGTAAGTAGTTTAGTTTGCAATACATTAGTAGGTTTAGGAATAAATGTAATTGATGTTGGGTTATCTACTACACCAACAGTTGAGGTTGCGGTTCCGATGGAAAATGCTGATGGAGGAATAATTATTACAGCCAGCCATAATCCAAAACAGTGGAATGCACTTAAATTATTAAATGAAAAAGGAGAGTTTTTAAATGCTCAAAACGGAGAAGATGTTTTAAAAATAGCAGAAGATAGTTCGTATAATTTTTCAGAAGTGGATGATTTAGGAGTGTATAAAAAGAAACAAGGTTATATTCAAAAACATATAGAAGAAGTTATAAAATTAGAGTTAGTTGATGCCGAAGCTGTTAAACAAGCAAAATTTAAAGTTGTTGTTGATGCAGTAAATTCTACTGGTGGAATTGCAATTCCTGCTTTATTAAAAGAGTTAGGTGTTGAATGTGTGGAATTATATTGTGAACCTAATGGACAATTTCCACATAATCCAGAACCTTTAAAAGAGCATTTAACAGAAATTTCTTCATTGGTAGTTAAAGAAAAAGCCGATTTAGGAATTGTTGTAGATCCAGATGTAGATAGATTAGCATTGGTTTGTGAAGATGGCTCTATGTTTGGAGAAGAATATACATTAGTTGCTTGTGCAGATTATGTATTAAGTAAAGTAAAAGGTAACACGGTTTCTAACTTATCATCGTCTAGAGCATTGAGAGATGTTACTGAAAAACACGGAGGAACTTACGAAGCAAGTGCAGTAGGAGAAGTGAATGTAGTAAATTTAATGAAAGAGAATAATGCAGTTATTGGAGGTGAAGGTAATGGTGGAATTATTTATCCTGAAGCTCACTACGGAAGAGATTCTTTAGTTGGAGTAGCATTATTTTTAACGCATTTAGCTCATTTAAAAGTTTCATGTAAAGCATTAAGAGCATCGTACCCAAATTACTTTATGAGTAAGAAAAAAATTGAATTAACAAAAGATGTAGATGTAGATGCAATTCTTATTCAAATGGCCTCTAATTATAATAATGAAGACGTAAGTACTATTGATGGTGTTAAAGTTAATTTTGCTTCGGAATGGGTTCATTTACGTAAGTCTAATACAGAACCAATTATTAGAGTATATACAGAAAGTACATCGCAGAAAAATGCAGATAATTTAGCTGATAAAATTATTGCCGAAATTAAATCTATTTAAAAAAATAAAAATTTTTCATTATGAAAAAAATAGTAGTAGCATTTTGTATGCTAGCATCTATTGTTGTTTTTTCTCAAAACAAAGAAAAAAATCCATATAGAGATGTTGAGACTAATAAAGGTAAATTTTTCTTCTATTGGGGATGGAATAGAGCAAATTATTCTACATCTGATATTACTTTTGAAGGAGATGGCTATAAATTTAGTCTTGAAAATGTAAAAGCAGATGATAAACCAAAACCATTTGGAATTTATTATTTTAAGCCAGATGAATTAACTATTCCTCAAACAAATATGAGATTTGGTTATTATTTTCATGATAATTATTATGTTACTTTAGGAGTTGACCACATGAAATATGTGATGCGTAACAATCAATCTGTAAATTATAATGGAAATTTACCTGTTGGTAGTGAAATATATACTTCATCAGGTAGTATTATTAATTTAGATGAAGACTTTTTAACTTTTGAACATACCGATGGTTTAAACTATGTTAACGTTGAAATTAATAGAAGTGATGTTGTAGATGAATGGATTAAGTTAAAAACAAAAAACATTGATATTAACTTAATTGAAGGGTTTGGAGTTGGTGTTTTATATCCAAAAACAAATACTAAATTGTTAGGGAAAGAACGTTATGATGAATTTCATGTTTCTGGTTATGGAATTTCAGGACATGTTGGTTTAAATTTGACATTTTTTAAACACTTTTTTATTCAATCTAATATGAAATTTGGATATATAAAAATGAACGATATTAGAACAACAGCAAGTTCAACAGATTCAGCAAAACAAGATTTTACTTTTTTTGAGAATATGTACGTATTTGGATATAAATTTAATTTGTAGGAGCTTTATCTTTGTGTTTAAAGCGTTTATGCGTCCAAAAATAATAAGCAGGTTTAGTGTTAACTTGTTTCTCAACCTTATTTAAAAATATGTCGGTTAATTCATAATTGGCATATTTTTTTGCGTTTTCGGTAATTAGTTCAAAAGTAATTTCGTAATAACCACGTTTTATTTTTTCTACATTCATATAAAGAAAATTCATATCATACTTTTTAGCAAGCATCTCGGCTCCAGTATGAATAGGTAAGTTCTTTACTCCAAAAAATTGACCCCAATAATGTGTTTTTTTAAGTTGAGGTGATTGATCACTTAATAAACCATACATAGCTTGTATATTATTTGTATGATTGTAATCCATTTCCTTAATTATTTTTGATGTTTGTTTTAATAATACTCCAAATTTTCCTCTCGATTTTAAAATAGCATTATTTAAATAAACATTGTTTACTTTAGTATATGCAGCAACACCTTTATATTTTACTAATTGATTTAAACACATAATCCATTCCCAGTTAGCATAATGTGCACCTACCAAAATAGAACTTTTACCATTGTTATAGAGTTCATTTAAAAAATCAACATTGGTATATTTATATCTTTTATAGATTTGTTTTTCTGAAATAGTGAACGATTTTATCATTTCCATAAAAACATCAACAAAATGGTGATAGAACTTTTTTCTAATTAGTAAAAGTTCTTTTTCTTCTTTTTCAGGAAAGGCAAGTTTTAAATTATCTAAAACCACTTTTTTTCGATACCCAACAAGATAATATACTATTACATATAAGAAATCAGAAAATAAATAAAGAATTCTAAAAGGTAGAATCGATATAATCCAGATAAGTGGATAAACAAGTATATATATAATTAAATCCATAATTCGAAATGCAAATATCGGATTAAATTTTAAAATGAATGTCATAACTTTTTTATACATTCGTTTTTAATAAGAAAATAGACGTATGAATATAGATAAAGCACTTTTAGCAATTATAATTATTAACGTAATTGCTTCCATAAAAGGATTTAGTGATCAAGGATTTTTCGATAAATTTAAGTTTCAAATTGGAGCCATAAATAGAGGAGAAAAAATTAGAATGTTAACATCAGGTTTTTTACATGTTGATGTTATGCATTTAATTTTAAACATGTATGTATTGTATATATTTGCTCCAATACTTATAGGCAATTTAGGAGTAATTAAATTTTTAATTATTTACTTTGGAAGTTTGTTGGCAGGAAATTTATATACATTATTTTTTCATAAAGATGAATTGTATTACAGCGCAGTTGGAGCTTCAGGAGCAGTTGCAGGTGTAATTTATGGAGCTATTTTATTAGATCCAACCATGAAATTATTTATGATTCCGTTACCAATTCCAATACCAGGCTATATTTTTGGATTGGGGTATTTACTGTATTCTATTTATGGAATGAAAAAACAATTGGGTAATGTGGGACATTCAGCGCATTTAGGAGGTGCAATTGGAGGTTATGCTTTAATGTTGCTTGTATTTCCGGCAATATTCTCAATAAGTTTAACAACAGTACTACTTTTAGGAATTCCAATAGTGTTGTTACTTGTATTTGGGCATAAACTAAAATAAAAAAAGCCAAACTAAAAGTTTGGCTTTTTTTGAGCGAGAGACCGGGCTCGAACCGGCGACAGTCAGCTTGGAAGGCTGAAGCTCTACCAACTGAGCTACTCTCGCATTGGTGAGGCAAATATACAATGCTTTTGCATTTTAGCAAACGTTTTTTAAAAAAAAATAGAATAAATTTAATCTTTAAATATAGTTAGTTTAATATCAAAGTTTTAGAAAATAATACTTACTCAAACTTTTTTTTATGAAGGTGATTTTTGAAACAAATAGGTTGTATTTAAGGGAGTTTTTACCATTTGATGGAGCTAATTTCTTCCGTTTAAACAATAATCCAAATGTAATTAAACATACAGGTGATGTTTCTTTCAAATCTTTAGAAGAAGCAAACCAGTTTATTTTAAAATATTCTGATTATAAAATTAATGGATTTGGGCGCTGGGCTGTTTGTTTAAAAAATACGAATCAATTTTTAGGTTGGTGTGGATTAAAATATGATGAACCTAAAAATGAAGTTGATATAGGGTTTCGATTTTTTGAAAAAGAGTGGAATAAAGGTTATGCAACAGAATCTGCTATTGCATGTTTAGAATATGGTTTTAATGTTTTAAATTTGAGTAAAATAGTAGGTAGAGCATACAAAACTAACAAAGCTTCAATAAAAGTTTTAGAAAAATGTAACATGAGTTTTATAAAAGAATTTATGTATGATAATGAATCCGCAGTTTTATACCAAAAAATAAATGATAGAAGTTAAGCAAATTAGCACAGAAGATACGTACAAAATTCGTTTAGAAGTGTTACGTAAAAATATTCCCAAGCCATTTAAATTTGACGGTGATTTTGATAATGATACTATACATTTAGGAGCTTATAGTAATAATAATTTAATTGCAGTTTCAAGTTATATGAGAGTTATAAATTCTAACTTTAAAGGTTTTCAGTACCAATTAAGAGGTATGGCAACTTTAGAAAAGTTTCAAGGACTAGGAGCAGGAAAAGCCATGATAGAAAAATCATTTTTAATTTTAAAAAATAAAAACATTAACTGTATTTGGTGTAATGCACGTGAAATTGCTGTACCATTTTATAAAAAACTAGGATTTAATATTTTTGGCAGTAAGTTTGATATAGATTATATAGGTACACATTATGTAATGTATAAATATTTATGATAAAAAAAAGTTTGTTTTTAGTACTTTGTTGTATTCATTTTTTTGGATTCACTCAAAATAGTTATTCTGAAAAAGCTTTAACAGGTAGAGGCGATTTAGAGTTGGTTGGAAAAAATTATAAACTTCAGAAAGAGGTTTTAGATGCCTTTCAGCAAATGAAAAAAGCAGCGTTAAAAGATGGGATTAAAATTAATATTGTTTCAGCTTATAGAAGTTTTGAGAGACAAAAAAGTATTTGGAATAGAAAATACACTTCTTATATAAAAAAAGGTTATTCTCCAGAAAAAGCAATAGAGAAAATAATAGAATATTCTACTATTCCAGGAACTTCAAGACACCATTGGGGAACAGATATAGATATTATTGAAGGAGGTAAAAAGCATATTAAAAATGTATTGAATGAACGTAATTTTGAAGGTGATGGAGCTTACTCTAATTTAAAAAAATGGATGGATAATAACGCTAATACTTACGGTTTTTATTTAGTATATACCAACCAAGTAAATAGAAAAGGCTTTAAGTTTGAGCCATGGCATTATACCTATAAGCCAATTTCTAAACCAATGTTAAAACATTTTTTAAGTATAGATTATAAAAAAATATTAAAAAACAATAAACTTAAAGGCATTGAACATTTCACATCGCAATTTCTAAATAAATATAAAAAAGAAAATATTTTAGATATTAATCCAAATTGTTTTAACTAAAATATTTAAATTTAATAAAATTGTAGTATTTTAGCGAGCTGTAATTGATTAATAATCAATTGTAAAAGTTAATTTTTAATGCCGTTTAACTCCAAAATAATTAAATTGATAATACGGAAATTTTATATTTTCATCTTTTTTTATTCGCTAGTAATTTCAGCACAAGAATCCGTAAAATCATCAAAACTTATAGAGCAATTATCATATAGTATTACTGATAGTGCAAGAATATCTGTTAATTATAAATTAGGAGAATATTACTTAAATTCTAAAACAGACTCTTCATACTTTTATTATTTAAGAGCACTTCAATTAGCAGAAAAAATAAAAGACACTATAAGTAAAGGTTATATTCTTCATGATTTAGGTTATAAATATGATATTGACAGTAACCATAAAATAGCTTTAGAAACTTATTTTAAAGCTAAAGATAGATATATTTTAAATAAAGACTCTCTTGGAATAGCTCAAATTGAAAATAATATAGGTTATTGTTATATGCATTTATTTGATGAAGATAAAGCAATTGGACATTATTTAGAGTCTATAGCCTTGTATAGAAAATTTGAAGATGAAGAAGGTATAGCACTTAATTTAACTGATATAGCTAGTTTATATTACGATTTTGAAAATTATGATTTTGCAATAAAAAAATATAAGGAAGCATTAGAAATTTATAAAAAATTAAATGATTTAGAAGGTATATCTGGAACATACACAAACATAGGAGGAGCAGTTTCTGATAAAGGTAATTGTGATGATGGACTAGCTTACTTTATACAATCTATAGAGATTCAAGAAAAAATTGGAGACACATTAGGTTTAGCTATTAACTATAATAATATTGGAGATTGTTATATTCAAATGAAGGAATATAAAAAAGCGTTGGAATATTTTAAAAAGGCAACAGAATTTAATACAATAGCAAATAGTAGGGATCTTGAATCAATTATACATTTAAATAAAGCACAGGCTGAATTAGATTTAAAACAATATAAAAAGGCAATTGAGACATCTAAAAAAAGCCTTGAAATCTCAAAAAAAATTGGAAATACAAACTATTTAATAGATAATTACAAAAGTTTAGCTACTAGTTATGAAATGATTGGTAACAAAAAATTATCTTTAGAGTATTTAAAAAAATATAGAAAACTCCAGGATAGTTTAATAAAAAAGGATAATAAAAAGAAAATTAAATTATTTAACGCTCTTAATAATCTTGAAAAATCAGATTCTAAATTAAAAGAACTTCAAAGTAAAAAAGAGATAGCAGATTTAAAGTATAAAAATGAAAGAAAACTTATTTATTTTCTTATTGCTGCATCTACTATTTTTTGTATTCTACTTATTATATTAATTAATCAACAAGCAGAAAAAAAGAAGGCCTATAATTTACTTGCTTTTAAAAATCATCAAATAAGAAAAATGAATCAAGAAATAGAGATTCAACGTGATGATTTAAAATCTTTGAATGTTACAAAAGATAAGTTTTTTTCAATTATTGCACACGATTTAAAAAATCCATTTAATTCAATAAATGGGTTTTCAGAATTAATGATTGAAAATATTGGAATGTATCCAGAAGATAAACAATTAAATTTTTTAAAAATAATAAAAAAGTCTGCAGGACAAGCTTCTGAATTGTTAGATAATTTGTTGATTTGGGCAAGTTCTCAATCTGGTAGTTTAAAGTTTTCACCTTCAACAATTAACTTATACGATATAGTAGAAAGTGAAATTTCTTTATTGCATGTTCAAGCAGAAAAGAAAGAAATTTTAGTAAAAAATTCTATTGATGGAAATGTAAAAGTTTTTGCAGATGAAAATATGATAAAAACTATTATTAGAAATCTTTTATCAAATGCAATAAAATTTACAAAATTAGAAGGATTGATTGAAATAAATGCTAAATATACCAATAGCCATATTGAAATTATAATAAAAGATAATGGTTTAGGGATGAGTGAAGAAACAATTTCAACACTTTTTAGTTTAGAAAATAAACTAGTAAAAAAAGGTACAGCTAATGAACATGGTACTGGGCTAGGCCTTATTTTATGTAAAGAGTTTGTTGAAAAACACAATGGAGAAATTTGGGTAAATAGTAAGTTAAATAAAGGAACAGAATTTGTGTTTACGTTACCAAGTATAAAAAGTTAGAAAACAGTTTTTTGTTTACAATAAATTTACTTCAACTTATTTTAAATGTTTTTTAATTAATTGTAATAGATTGTTTAATTGAATAGGTTTAGAAATATAATCATTACAACCTGCATCTATAGCTTTTCGTTTATCATTACCCATTGCAAAAGCAGATTGAGCAATTATTACAACACTTTTACTTATTTTTCTAATATTAGAAGTTGCCTCAAAACCATTCATTATAGGCATTTTAAGATCCATTAAAATTAATTCTATAGTAGGGTTGTTAGTGAATATTTCAACAGCTTCTTTTCCGTTTGTGGCTTTAAAAATAGTGGAGCTATAATCTACTAAAACGGTTGTTAAATAAGACATTGTAATTTCATCATCATCTACAATTAGTATTGAATGTTTTTTCTGAATTTTAATGTTTTCTTTTTCACAATCTTTACTTATAATTTCGTTTAGTTGTTTAATATTTGAGGGAATAGTAAAATAAAATGTAGAACCTTCTAACTCCTTTGATTTTAACCAAATTTCACCACCTAACATTTCAACATACGATTTTGTGATTGATAATCCTAAACCTATCCCTTCGTATGCATTTTTGTCATGAATATCTGCTTGAACAAACCTATCGAAAATTGCAATTTGTCTATCTTTAGGAATTCCAATTCCGGTATCTTTTACATAAAACTCTAGCATATTTTCTTTTGTTCTATAACCAAATTCAATACTCCCTTTTTTACTGTATTTAATGGCATTTTTAATTAAATTACTTAAAATTGCGTAAAGTTTTTCTCTATCGGTATTAATTAAAAAGTCTTTATTTTTTGGGAGTGAGTTAAATTTTAAGGTTATTCCTTTATTTTCTGCTTCAGGTTTAAAAAATGTTTCTAAATATTCTAATTCTTTATAAATATTTATTTCAACTAGTTTAGGTTTTATTTGGCAAGTCTCTAATTTAGCAATATCCATTAAATCATTTAATGTACCAAGCATTCTTTCTCCACTTTTAGTAATTATATTAATAAACTTTTGTTGTTTTTCACCTGTAAGATCTTGATTTTTTAATAATTCAGAAAATCCCAAAATACCATTCATTGGTGTTCTTATTTCATGAGAAATATTATGAAGAAAAGCAGTTTTTAATCTGTCTGATTCTTTTGCTTTTTCTAAAGCTGCTTTAAGCTCGTCTTCAATTTTTTTATTTTGAATTGATTTTGCTATTTGGTCTGAAACAAATACCAAAAGATCCTTATCTTTATTATTATATATATTATTATTTTTATAGTGTTGGACTGCTAAAACACCACTTATATTTCCATTAATTGATAGAGGTACACCTAACCATTGATTAGGAATTGCACCAAGAACTTTAATTTTATTTGATTTAATTAATTTAGAAATAGTTGTAGAATCAGCTAATAAAGGTTTTTTTGTTTTTACAATATATTCAGTTAAAGAATTACCTAATGGAATACTTTTAAAACTATCTTTTTCATCGCTAAAAAAAGGTAGCGTTATTTTTTTACTTTCATTATCAACAAGTGCTACATAAAAATTTGTTGTATCTATTATTTCATGGAGTTCTATTTTAATTAAGCTTATAAGTTCATTTAAATTGTTTGCAGTATTAACTGTATTTGAAATATTATATAGTGTTTTTTGTATTTTTTGATTTTTTATATGTTCAGAAATATCACGTTGAATTGCTAAAAAACCAATTAATGTATTGTCAGAATTAATAATTGGGTCAAAGGTACTTTCAATAGGTACTATAGTTCCATCTTTACATTTGTTATTGTACTTGTAGTTAGAAATACTTTTTTTATTCAATAAAGTTTCCCAAAATATTTTGTAATTAAGTTGAATAGAGTCTTCAACCTTTAAAATTCTGGGTGTACATTTTCCAATAACCTCTTCAGGTTGGTAACCATATAATTCTGTAAATTTTGGATTTATAAAAGTAAAAATCCCATTTACGTCGGTCATAAAAGCAGCATCATTAGAATTTTTAAAAATCATATTCATTTTTAAAAGATTTTCTGATGTTTCTTTGTTAAGTTTAATTTCTTTTTTTAATTCTACAGTTCTTTCAGCAACCAGTTTTTCTAAATTTACATGGTATTTTTTAAGCTCTTTTTCAGAGTTATATCTATGAAGTGTATTTTTAACTGTTATAGGAAGCATTTTAAGATATAAACCATCTACATCTTTAATTAAATAATCATAAGCACCCTTTTTTAGAGCGTTAACTGCAATTTCTTCACTACCGGTACCTGTGGTAACAATTATTGGAATATCTATGTTTAATTCAAGAATTTCAAAAGCTGTTCCATCACCAAGAAAATAATCTGATACAATTGCGTCAAATTTTTCAGTTTTAATAAATTTTATAGCTTCTGAAATAGAATTTACTACAGTATATGTGTAATTAAATTCTGGAGATTTAGCAGAACGTTCAAATGCCATTTGGTCTACTTTATCATCTTCAATTATTAATAGATGTTTCATTTTTTTAGTAGTTAGTTTTGTTTGGTAATTCGCTTAATGTCCAGTATAATTCAATTGTTTTAATTACTTCAACAAATTGGATATAATCAACAGGTTTAATCATATAGCCTGCAACTCCAAGTTTATAGCTTTCAATTTTATCTTGTTCCGCTTTTGAGGTGGTTAATACTACTGCTGGTATTAATTTTAATAAATCATTTTTTTGTCTTTCTTGTAGAAATTCTATACCATTCATTTTTGGCATATTTAAATCTAATAGAATTATTCCAGGTTTGTTATTTTTAGAATTATTTAAAAATTCTAAACCTTCAATTCCGTTTTCACGTATATGAAGAGGGTTGGTAATATTAAGTTCTTTAAAAGCTCTTTTAATTGTTAACACATCAATTTTATCATCTTCTATTAATAAAATTGATAATTTTGATTTTTTCATAGTTGGTACAATTTATAAATTATTTATTAATTGGTAATGTAAAATAAAATGTTGAGCCTTTTTCTAATTCTGATTTAATCCAAATTTCACCACCATAAATTTGTAATATTCTTTTTACCAAAGTCAATCCAATACCTGTTCCTTCTTGGTTGTCACGTGATTCTAGACGTTGAAAAATTTGAAAAATTCTATCGTGGTATTTTTCTTCAATTCCAGGGCCATTATCAGACACATAAAATTGCCAGTTGTTATTAATTTTTTCACACCCAATATTAATAATACCTTTAGGTTTATCTATAAATTTAATAGCATTATTTATTAAATTTTGAAATAGTTGCCCAAAACGTGTGGGGTCTCCTGATATTTCAGGAAGTTTATGATCTATAGTTATTTTAATATTTTTTGGAGGATGTAATGATTGAATAACTTCTTTTACAATAGTATTTAAATTTATTGGGATTTCTTTTTCTCTAGCTTTTCCTGCTCTTGAATATTTAAGTACGCCTTCAATTAAGTTATCCATACGTTTAACTCTACTTACTAACATAGCTAAATGTTCTTTTCCTTCAGCATCTAATTTGTCTGAATAATCTACAGATACCCAATGGCTTAATTGACTAATAGCTCGTAAAGGAGCCTTTAAATCGTGTGATACAATTTGTGCAAAATCTCGAAGTTCTCTATTTGAAAACTCTAATTGAGCTGTTCTTTCAGCTATTTTTTCTTCTAAATCTTCAGTATATTTTAATATTTGATTTTTTAAATTGTTTTGATGAATTACAATTGCTAATTGATTACCAATTTCTCTTAATATTTTGATATTGTTTTTTGTAAATATTTTTATAGATTTTGAGAAAATTGCCATTGTTCCAACTAATACGTTTTCAGAAGTTAGAGGAATTACTATTACTGAATTTAATCCAAAATCCATTGCTTTTTTTACTAAACTAGATTTTATAGGTAAGTTGTTTAAATTTTTAATAATTTGATTATTACCCTTAAATAAAAGTTCTTTATCTAAAAAATCGAATTGTGAAGCTGGTACAAATTCATTAGGAACATTTAAATCTGGTATTTCCGTATTAACATTTAAAAATTTAAAGGCATCTATATTTTTATGATATTCAGTAATTGACGCATGGGTATATGGTATTATTTTTTTTAATTTAGATAACACATTAATTGCAATTTGCTTTGGGCTATCAGCATTTAAAATAGCAGAATCAATATTGTGTAATATTTTTAACCTTTTGTTGAATTCTAGTAGTGCTTTTTCGCTATTTTTTCGATCTGTAATATTTTGAAAAAATATTGCTAATCCATCATTTGAAGGAATTATTTTATTTTCAAACCACTCATCCATTGGAGAATAATAATCTTCAAAAATTATTGGTTTTTGAGTTTCTGAAGCTTTATAATAATTTTTATAAAAAGGTTGATTTATTCCTTCAGGAAATTCTTTCCATATATTTTTATGAATTAATTCTTCTGGTTTTTTTCCAAAAATTTCACCGGCTTTTTTGTTTACAAAATTATAATTCCACTCTGGATCTAAAGAAACAAAACCATCAGTCATGTTTTCTAAAGTATTTAATAGTATGTTTTTAGTTTTGTTTAATTCTATTTTAGTTTTTTTCTTTTCGGTAATATCTAACCCAATTCCAATTTTAGTACCATTTTCTAATATAATATTTGTCCATTCAGTATTTAAAACGTTTCCTTTTTTAGTTGTTAATGGAAATTCTTTCCATTCATTTGGGGCTTTTAACATAAATTCTTCTGCTTGTTTTCTAATTTTAGGATCTGGATAAAAAAGTTCCATAAAATTAATTTCTGAATTATCTTTAGCTGTTACTCCAAGTTTTGTTTTAAATTCTTTATTTAAAAATAGCATTTCAATATTAGGGTCATACAAGGTTAGCATTACCGGAATATTGTCAATAATAGCTTTTAATTGAGTTTTTTCATTTAATAAAGCACTTTCAAGTGTTTTGCGTTCTGTAATATCTTTTACAATAGCTAAAATAGTACCATCAGGCATTGATGTTGCTGTAACATCAGCTGAAAATTCAGAACCATTTTTTCTTTTAAATCTCCATTCTTTAGAGTGTGTTTTATTAGAGATTATAGTTTTTAAGGCTTTATTGATATTTTTTATTTCATTTTCTATAAGAATTTCTGAAGAGTGAAAGGAGGTAATTTGCTTATGTGTATACCCTAACATTTTACACATAACAGTATTTGCATCTATATACCAACCATCTTTATTTGCTATTAAAATTCCTTCAGGTGCATATTCAAATAAGGTTCTATATTTTTCTTCGTTGAGTATTAATTTTTTTTCAGCTTCAACTTTCTCTGTAATATCGTATATAATTCCTTCAAAATGAGTTATATTATTTGAAACATCTTTTCTAATAAAAGAGTCATCCTGAACCCATTTAATTTTATTTTGTTTAGTTATAATTCTATAAGGAAGATGACTAAATTTTGTTATTTCAGGGTTATTTTTTGCAGTTCGAACTTCTTTTATAACTCTTTCTAAATCATCGGGATGAATTAATATTTTATAATCTATAGTGCCTTCCAAAATATCTTGTTCACTATAACCACATAATTCTACCACATTTTTAGATACATATTCAACAGTCCAATTTTCATCATTTTTCCATAAAAAAGCAACAGATGGACTTCTATTAATAATAGTAGTAGCTTCATCTAATTTATTGGTTTTTGAAATGTTTTCTTGATAAATATGTTCATACTTTTGACGAAATGTGAGTGTGTGAAAAATATCTTTAAAGGCTTTATCATGGATTTCAAGTATTAAATTTTTATTTTCAACAAATTTTAGATAAAGCGTATATAAAATGGCGTAAATTAAAGCTGCAAAACTTTTTGAAACTAATCCAGATATAATTATTGGGTAGATTTTTTTAGTTCCATAAAAAGCAATAAATGTAAATAAAATAGTGTCTATAGCTATAATAGAAACCATAGAAATTAGTATTCTAAAAAATAAATGTTTTGTGTATTTAGATATTGTTTCATATAAAAAAATAATACTAAAAGTATCTATAAACAATAGTATGGTTCCAGTTATTAGTATTTTTCTATTTTGAATAAAAACTTCTTTAGGAATATTAAAAATATTAAGTGTTCTTTCTCCATCTAAATTAATACTTACCATAAATTGTAAAATAGACAATACAATATTAGCAGATAAAATGGCATAAATTATTTTCCTAGCTTCTAATGCGTCTTCTTTAATATAAACAATTAAAATGGCAAATAAACTACCTGTAAACATTACTGAAGAACCTGAAGAAATATAAACTCCTTCCATTATTTCAAAATAAAGTGCATTCGCTAAAAATACTTGCATATATTGAAAAACACCTAAAGCAGTATATAATAAACTTAAACCAAAAATAGTTCTTAATCTAAAAAGAGATAATAGGAGTGTAGCAACTATGAAACATTGAAGGAATAAAAATAAAATTTGATCAAAATAAATGTTAGGCATAGAGTTGTTTTACTATATTTTAATAAGATTTATGCAATTAATTTTCATAAAAATACACAATAATTTAAATTAATTTTAATTTATAAATAAAAAACTCAAACAATCTGTTTATCTATTTTAATTTATGTAATAGTCATCTAAAGTGTATGTTACCTATAATAATTTGAGAGACTTAAGTAAAAAACAAAAAGATATTTGAATATCTAGTCTAGTTAAACTCAACAAAATAAAATGTACACAAGTAATTTTATACAATAAACGTAGGACTATTTTTATTAAATATGTCTTATATATATATAGGTGGTATATTTAATTCTATTTTAATTTTTAGAATAGTTTTTATGTAATAAAAGTATATATGTTTTATACAATAAATAGGTTTGTTTGAATGTAGATAGAGTTTTTAAAAAACATAAGTGGTACTATTCTGAACTTAAGTGTTAAGTCCTAAATTTTAATATCTATATTTTAGCATGTAATTAAATTAAACTTAAGCTAAATAGATAAAAAATGAAGAACTTTTATTACGTGCTATTACTAATTCCTTTTTTAGCAAATGCCCAAATAGACAAACCTTTTTTTAGAAAAATTGCAAATAAAAAGGTGATTTCTAACCAAGCAATTGAATGGAAAAACTTTGGACCAGGAATGTCTGGTTACAACGAGGAATTTTGGTGTCATCCTACAGATACAAATGTAATGTTTATGGGGCCAGATATGCATGTTGCATATGGAAGCTGGGATAATGGGAAATCTTGGCAAACTATAAAAGACAGCGATGGATTTGGAAAAGGTTTAGAACGTGTGCTTGATATTGTGTTCTCAACTAAAAACCCAGATTTTGGTCTTGCTTTAGAACGAAGAGGGAAAATATTTGAAACAAAGGATAAAGGAAGATCTTGGAGTTTAGTTTATACAATTCCAGAAGCAAAAAAAGGAGGAACTAATGTACATACTCAAATAGTAATTCATCCAACAAATGATGATATTTGGTTTGTAGGAGCTGGAGATTTTTGGAATGTAAAAGCGAATCATAGGTCAAAAGAAAATATTCACGGAAAAAAACATCCTAGAGCAAAATACGGATATGTTTTAAAAACTACCAACCACGGTAAAAGTTGGAAAAAAGTAGCAACAGATATTTCTAAAGATTTAGATGTAGCTCGTATTATTTTTAACCCTGCGAATCCAAAACAAGTATTTATAGCCACAAATTACGGAGTTTTTGTAAGCAATAATGGTGGAGATAAATGGGAGTCTAGTGGAAAAGGCTTACCAAATAATTTGCCTCGTGATTTAACATATCATTACAACCCAAAAACAAAAGAGTTCACTTTATTTTTGGTTGAACAAACTATTTACGAGCCAAAAGGAATAAGTATTTCAACAAAAGGTGGTGTTTATAAAAGCACTAATAATGGTAAAAGTTGGGAAAACATCACTGGTAATTTAGGAGTTAATTTTAATAAAATTAATAATGGTTCTCATAGAAATAATTATCATAAAGCGTTAAGTTATTTTTTAGGTGAAAATTCAAAAAAACTATATCCAAAGTTTCCAGAGAATACTTATTCTATATTTAATAGAATTGTAGTTAACCCAATAAATAAAAACGAAATTTATTTGGTTGCTAATCAACGTCACGATAAAAGTTTTGGTCCTGGAGATGCTTGGAAAACTGAAGATGGTGGAAAAACTTGGATAATTTGTGCTCGCACAGGTGAATATTGGTTAAATAAAACCGATAAAGCATATTGGGAAGCTAAAGGAAATCCAATAGGTGTAAATGTTGAATTTTCACACGTTAGCCGTTCTTATGAAGAGTTAAGCGAAACTAGATTTGGTAGTCGTTCATTAGCAATAAATTCAAAAGGAGAAGTAATTATTGGCGTTGGTCAACAAACACAACGATCAAACAATGGTGGAAAATCTTGGCAACAAATTGATGATATTGAAACTTCACCAGGTAGTAATGCATGGATTGGTCGTGGAGATAGTGATTTACCCGGAAGGTTTATGTTATTAGAAACAGGAATAAAAGAACGTTATTTACTTTGTTCTGGTGAACATGGTTTATGGCAAACAGCTGATTTAGGTGATTATCCAGATAAAGAAGCAGTAGCAGTAAAACAAATTGAAGGTCAAGTACACGATCACAGTGGAAATCATGGAGCTCATTCTATTTCAACAGTTGCAGTTCATCCAAATAATCCAAATACAATTTACATTCTTTCTTGGAGACAAGAACACAGAGGTAAATTACGAAGAACTACTGATGGAGGTAAAACTTGGGAAAATATTTCAACCATTTTTGAAGGTAAAAACAATAGCTATCAAGGGTTAGCAATGACCTACAATTTAACAATTGATCCAAACAATCCAGATAACATGTATTTTACCTCAATTAGAAGAACAATTTCTGAAGTTGGTAATTCCGTAAAAGAAAATGTATTAACAAAAGGAGGTTACGGTGTATACAAATCTACAGATGCTGGTTATACATGGAAATTACACAACAATGGATTACCAGAAAAATCAAGTGTTAGAAGATTAAAAATGGATCCAAACAATTCAAATATTTTATACGCTTGCTTAAACAAATTTCAAGGAAAAGAACCAGATGGACTCTATATTTCAAAAGACCAAGCAAAAACTTGGGAAAAAATGGAAATTCCTTCAGAAATTCAAGGTGTAAATAACTTATTTATAGATAGAAAAACAAAAGATATGTTTTTATCTGCTGGTTATAGAAACGGACTTTCTGAATCTGGAGGTGTTTGGAAAAGTACAAATAATGGAAAATCTTGGAATAAATTTTTTATAGCTCCTTATGTATGGCAAACAGAGGTTTCACCTGTTGATTCTGATATTATTTTAGTAACAGCTCCTGCACAAATTCAAACTAGATTTGATCAATTTAAAAACCCTGGAATTTATTTAACCAGAAATGGAGGTAAAAGCTGGGAGAAAATAAATAAAGGAATAGGTCAACCAGATAAAATGGTAGATGTAAAACCAGATCCGTATAACAAAAATATTATTTGGAGTGCAGCTTGGGGAAGTGGATGGTTTAAGGCAATACTAAAATAGAAGTATAACCTTTCATTCTTGCAAAGGCTGGAATCTATATAGTATTACTTTAAAATAAATAATTACAAAATATAAAATAATGAAAAAATCACAAATTAGTAATATAGTTTTAATAGTATTGATCTTTTCATCTTTCTTATCAAAAGCCCAAACTGTAGATTTTTCTTATATGAATAAGGAGTTACCAATTGATGTAAGAGCAAAACTATTAATTTCTCAAATGACATTGGATGAAAAAATTAGTCAAATGACATCTGATGCGGCAGCAATTCCAAGGTTAAAAATCCCTAAATATCATTGGTGGAGTGAAGCCTTGCATGGTGTTGCAAGAAACGGAAAAGCTACTATATTTCCACAAGCAATTGGTTTAGGTGCAACATTTGATCCTGAATTAGTAAAAGAAATGGCAGATGCTATTTCAACAGAAGCAAGAGCAAAATTTTCTATTGCACAACAAAAGCAAAATTACAGTAAATATGCTGGTTTAACATTTTGGTCACCTACAGTAAATTTATTTAGAGATCCTAGATATGGTCGAGGGCAAGAGTGTTATGGAGAAGATCCTTTTTTAATGTCTAAAATTGGCGTTGCCTTTGTAAATGGTTTACAAGGAGACGATCCAAATATGTTAAAAACAGCAGCTTGTGCAAAACATTTTATTATGCATTCTGGACCAGAACACGGTAAAATGACATTTAATGTTGATGTTTCAAAACAAGATTTGAACGAAACTTATTTCCCTGCATTTAAAGCATTGGTTGAAGATGCTAAAGTTGAAGGTGTAATGACTGCATACAATATGGTATATGGTAAACCTTCAGTTACTAGTGAGTTTTTAATTAAAGAAACGCTACGTGAAAAATGGAAATTTGATGGGTATGTAACTTCAGATTGTGGTGCAATACATGGTGTGTCTGGAAAACAAGGATACGCTAAATCAGCAGTTGAAGGCGCTTCATTAGCATTAAAAGCTGGAGCAAATTTAAATTGTGGAAGTGCTTATAAACAATTAAAAAAAGCGCTTGAAAAAGGGTTAATTACAGAAGAATTAATTAATCAAAGAGTAACTCAACTGTTTAAAACACGTTTTCGTTTAGGTTTATTTGATAAAAACAATAATCATCCTTATACTAAAATAGGACCAGAACATATTCATAGTAAAAAACACATTGAGTTGGCTCGTAAGGTTGCTCAAAAATCAATTGTTTTATTGAAAAACAAAAACAACACTTTACCATTATCACCTGACATTAAAGTACCTTATTTAACAGGTCCTTTTGCAAATTCTAACGATGTTTTATTAGGTAGTTATTACGGGGTTAGTCCTAATATGGTATCAATTTTAGAAGGAGTCACGGATGCACTTGCATTAGGAACTTCGTTAAATTATAGAACAGGCGCTTTACCTTTTCAAATCAATCCAAATCCAAAAAACTTTGGACCATTTGTAGCTGCACAATCTGATGCTGTTATTTGTGTAGTAGGTACTACACGTTATTTAGAAGGAGAATCAGTTGATGCGATTGCTTCAACTTGGGGAGGTGATAAAGAGTTTTTAACCTTACCAGAAAATCAAATTAAATACATTCATCAATTAGTTGAAAAGAAAAAAGATGCTCCTCTAATTTTAGTAATTGCTAGTGGTGGACCAGTTTCTTTAGAAGGTATAGAAGAACATTGCGATGCTATTATGCAAATTTGGTACCCTGGAGAACAAGGTGGAAATGCTGTAGCCGACATTTTATTCGGAAAAGTATCTCCTTCTGGAAAACTGCCAATTACATTTCCTAAAAATACGGCTCAACTTCCTGATTATAGTCATTATTCTATGAAGGAAAGAACTTATAAGTATATGACTTCAGATCCAATGTATCCTTTTGGATTTGGACTAACATACTCTAATTCTACTATTAATAATTTAGAATTAAATAAAACAAAACTGAAGAAAAAAGATGATTTAAATATTTCTGTAACTATTGCAAATAATGGAGAAATGGATGCTGAAGATGTAGTGCAATTATACGTTTGTCCAGAAAGTACTTCAGGTGGAATTCCTTTAAAAAGTTTAAAAGCATTTAAACGAGTTTCATTAAAAAAAGGTAAAAGTCAACAAGTTTCTTTTTCATTAAGTTCTGAAGATTTAAAAGTTTTTAATGAAGATGGTGAAAAAGTTTGGAGAAAAGGAAACTATACTATTGTTGTAGGTAATGCTTCTCCAGGAGATTTGAGTGTTAAATTAGGAGCAGCAATACCTCAACAAGCAACCATTCAATTGAAATAAAATATCTAATGAATAAATATTTCTCTATTACATTTCTTGCTTTGATTTTTGTGCAAACTAGCTTTGCACAAATCAAAGTATTTGAAAATCCTAAATCAAATAAATCTGTTAAAATAGTTCAATGGGAAGTAAATGATTTGGTTTTTCAAACACGAAAAGAAGTACATTCTCCCCATAAAAAAACTGCTTTTGCAGTTGTGTCTGGAAAAGATGGAGAACAAAAAATACCATTATTTTACAATGGAAATAAAGAATGGGTTTTTCGTTATTCAAGTTCAACCATTGGAGAAAAAACATATGTTTTAGAATCTGAATTGAGAGATTTAAATGGAAAAAGAGGAAAGTTTATAATATCCGATAACAAAAAAGAAAATCGTCACGGTGGAATTGTAAAAAATAAAGAAGATAAAAGGCATTTTTATTATGAAGATGGTTCGCATTACTTCAATTTGGCGTTTGAATGTGATTGGTTGTTTGCTTTAGATTATGGAGAAAAAGAGATTTCTAAAACAAAACATCTTTTAAACTTAATTAATCAAAATGGATTTAATCAAGTAGTGATGAATGTTTACGCTTATGATCCTGATTTAGATTGGGTTAAAGATGAACGTTTGAAAGAAAATCCTCAACACAATTATGGAGCTAGAGAAGATATCTTTCCATTTTTAGGGTCTAATTCAAACCCAGATTATAGCGATTTAAATTATGATTTTTTCAAACATTTTGATAAGGTTATTTCTGAAATGCACAATAAAGAAATTGTAAGTCATTTAATGATTTATGTTTGGAATAAGCGTGTTTCTTGGCCAGAAGTAGGTTCAGATGCAGACAATATGTATTATGATCATATAATTAAAAGATACCAAGCTTTTCCAAATATTATTTGGGATGTATCGAAAGAGGCAACAAATAAAATTGCAGTTGCACAAAATAAAAACATAGTTCAACATATTGAAGAACGTATTGAACGAACCAGAAAAGTTGATGCTTTTAATCGATTATTATCAGTACACGCTTATAGTTTTTGTAAAAATCACAAGGATGATGTTGATTTTATATCCACACAAGATTGGAAATTATCGCTTCATAAAAGTATGTTAAATGTATATAACCTTTTTCCAGATAAACCTGTATTTAATATTGAACACGGAGGTTATGAAGAATCTCCATACAATGTTTTTCCCGGAGGTTATTCCAATGCCGAAGAATGTTTAAGAAGAAATTACGAATGTCTATTTGCTGGCGTTTATACAACCTACTATTGGCAAGCAACTTCTTGGAATGCGATTATTCATAACCCATTTGAACTACCAGAAGAATTTAAGAAACCTCACTTTGAGTATTTTAAATACATGAAGGGTTTATTTAGTAAAATAAATTTTGAGAAGTTTAAACCTGTTACAAAATACAATCCAAGATCATACACTTTAGTAAATAATGAAGAAGGAATTTTAATGCAGTATTTCCCTAAAGAAGTTCATAGTGATGATATTAAGCGTCATTTGGATACAGAGTATAAGTATTCGAATGCAACCAAACAATGGTTTAATACCATTACCGGAGAATATACAGAAGAAGTAAAATTAGAATTTGAACATAAATATGGCTTCTGGGATTTTCGTCCTTGGAGAAATGAAGCAGATGCTATTTTAATTATCAGAAATTTAGAGCCAAATTAATAACTTATAAAAGATGAATTTTTTAAAAAAGTTAACATACGTATTATTAACATTATTGTTAGCATGCAATACAACTAACAATGAAGTAGTTGAAACAGTAAAAACAGCACCATTTTCTACACCTGAAATTGATAAGAAAGTAGATGATTTAATGTCTAAAATGTCAATGGATGAAAAATTAGCTCAAATACAAGGAACACGTATTAGAGATATTATGGTGGATGGAAAAATTTCTGTTGAAAAATTTAAAGAACATATTCCTTATGGAATTGGGCATTTTTGTCAGTTTTCTTCTGGTCAAGATTTGGAGCCTAATGAATTAAGAGATTTAGTTAGAGAAATTCAACATTTATTAGTAACAGAAACCAGGTTAAAAATACCAGCAATATTTCATGAAGAAGCAATTACTGGTTTTGCAACAAAAGGAGCAACAACATTTCCTCAACAAATTGGTGTTGCCTGTACTTGGAACCCAGAATTGGTAACTAAAATGACCAAGTCAACTTCAGTTAGTATGAGAGCTGCAGGAGCAACTTTTGCCTTATCTCCAATGTTAGATATTAGCCGAAGCGCACACTTTAATAGACATCAAGAAAGTTATGGTGAAGATGCTTATCTAACTTCAAAAATGGGAGTTTCTTTTGTAAAAGGTTTACAAGGAGATGATTTTAGAACTGGTGTTGCGGCAACTGTAAAACATTTTGCAGGTTATGGAACAGCTAACAATAATTCAAAAGAATTATATGAAGAATATTTAATGCCACACGAAGCTTGTATTAAAATTGGTGGAGCCAAAAGTGTAATGCCTTCTTACGGAGTTTATAAAACAATTCCTGTGGTAGCAAACCAAATTATGTTAGATAGAATGCTTCGTAGAGAAATTGGTTTTGATGGTTTAATTGTGAGCGATTACGGTTCAATAAATATGCTGTATAAAAAATACAAAGTAGCTAAAGATTCTGTTATGGCTGGTGCTATGGCTTTAAATGCTGGAGTGGATATTGAATTGTCTTCACCAACAATGTACCCTAAATTAGATGAAGCTTTAGCTCAAGGTCATGTTACCGCAGAACAAATTAACACAGCTGTAAAGCGTTCTTTAATTATGAAGGCTCGTTTAGGCTTGTTAGATAAAAATCCAACTTTTGGAAAGGATGGGAATTTAGATTTTGATCCACCTGAAAATAGAAAATTAGCCTATGAAACAGCGAGTCAATCTATTGTTTTGTTAAAAAATAACGGAGTACTTCCAATAAAAAATGATGTGAAAAAGATTGCGTTGGTTGGTCCAAATGCTGCCGCAGTTCACGGACTTTTAGGTGATTATACCTACCAAGGAATGCGTGCTTTTTGGAAACAATCGGAGTTTGATAGTAACAACCCTAAATTAGTAACTTTAAAAGAAGGTTTAGAAAACAGATTAGGTAAAAATGTCCAACTTTCTTATGAACGTGGTTGTGATTGGAGTGCAAAATTAGAAGCCAAAATAGACAAAAAGAGTTTTGGCGATAGTAGAATTGAAAAACTAAAACTTTTAACTATTAAAGATCAGCCTCAACCAGATTTACAAAATGCATTAAAAATCTCAAATGACAGTGATGTAATTATTGCCGCAATGGGTGAAAACTTGTACTTAAATGGTGAAGGTAGATGGAGAAATGGAATTGGATTGCCGGGTCAACAAGAAGCTTTTGTTCAAAAGTTAATTGCAACAGGAAAACCTGTTATTTTGGTAATGTTTAGCGGAAGACAAGAAGAAATTAGTAAGTTAGAAGGTAAATGTGCAGCCATTATTCAAGCTTGGTTCCCAGGAGAAGAAGGTGGAAATGCTGTTGCTGATATTTTACTAGGAAATGTAAATCCTTCAGGAAAGTTATGCGTTTCATATCCTAAAACTCAAGAAAAGGTTGAAATTAATTATAAAGATGGTTATCCAAATAAAGCATTAATTCAATATCCTTTTGGTTATGGGTTATCATATTCAACTTTTGAATATTCGGATTTTAAAATGGACACTAAATCTAACCTTACAGATACTCGTTTTTCAATTTCATTAAATTTAAAAAATACAAGCAAAGTTGATGGAGATGAGATTGTACAATTATATGTTTCGCCGGTTAATTCAAATTCAGCAATGAAACCAATTCAATTAAAAGGATTTGAAAGAGTTTCATTAAAAGCAGGAGAGGAAAAAACAGTTACGTTTAATGTTTCGCCTCAACAATTAGCACAATACAAAAACAACGAGTGGATTATTGAATCTGGTGAATATGTGTTTAAAATTGGAGCTTCATGTACAGATATTAAATTAAGCGGAACTATTGATTTACAAGGAGAAGATGTAATTCTAACTAATGGAAGACAAGTTTTCTTTACTAAAAATGAAATTAAATAATAAAACTGGTAAGTACAATTATTTTGCTTTTAAAGAATAACACTATTAAAGGAAAAATTGTTTATGGAGAGATTGCACTTAAATGGTTTTTATAACATAATTAATATTAACTTAACCTTATTATTATGAAACTAAAATTACTAATACACAAAATTACATTTCTTGTTTTTATGGGTATTTCATTTTTTTTGAATGCACAGGAATATGGCGATAACTTTGTGGTTTTTGAGGGAGAAGCAACAACTAATTCATTTTCAGCAACAGGTGAGTGGAAAGTTAGAACTCCAGCAGACGGAGTAACTTATCAGGAGTATGTGGATGATCCAACACCTGGAATAGAACCATTTTATGATACTTATATTGAATACAAAGGAGGTTGGGATAATGCCGTAGATGAATTGGAATATACGTTTATTTGTCCTAAATCTGGAAATTATCAAGTTTCTATGCGTATGCATTCTCCTTTGAGAGATGGTGAAGCTGCTGATCAGCGTAACGATGTAAGAATTAAAATGGAAGGTAATTTTGTAACTGCTTCTACAGTTTTTTCTACGGAGCAACTAGAAACCTACGAAAAATACTTTGGTAGAGCTGCAAATAAATGGGGAGCTTTATATAATTTAGATATTCATAATACACAACAGAATCCGCCAAGATATGCGCTTACTGAAGGTGAAGAATATACATTAAAAATGAAAGGACGCTCACCAACAACTTGTATAGATTATATTGTAATTTATGAATTGGCAGGCGAAGCAAATGTGTGGGTAAGTGGAGGAGAAGATTTAGCATTGGTATTGCCTCAAACTCATAGACCAGGATTAGGACTTGTTGATCCAACCGATTTAACTGTAGTTCCTGAAACTGCTGATGTACGAGAAGGAGAGTCTATACAGTTGAGTATAGATTGGCAACCTTCTAATGCAAAAAAAGATGTGACTTGGTTATCTTCTGATACAAGTATTTTTACAGTTGATGAAAATGGATTGGTTACTGCAGTTGGAGAAATTGGAGAAACAGCAACTATAACGGCAACAAGTGATATTGATGGTAGTTTATCTTCAAGTAGTGTGTTAACCATTGTTGAGTGGTATGCTATAACTATAGAAAATGTAACTGTAACTCCTGAAGAAAATAATATTGTTGAAACTGAAGAACTTCAATTAACTGCAACAATTACACCTTTAGATACTGATGATACTGCATTAACTTGGTCAAGTAGTGATTCGGGTATTGCATCTGTAAATCAAAACGGATTGGTAACAGGTGTTGGGATTGGAAGCGCTATAATACGTGCAACTTCAATAGTAGATAATACAAAATATGATGAAGTTACAGTAAATGTGGCAGAGCTTGTGGAACCTTCTGTTACTTTTGATGATACTTCAAAATATAAAGATGGAATTTTTTACGTAAATGGTACTATTGATGTAACTGTAAACTATAATGCAGGTTCTTTTGAAACGGTAGATGACAAAATTAGATTTTATTTTAGACATATAGATGAAAATTGGAGCGTAGTTGAAGATATTGATGTAATTGATGTTATCGAACATAATGGTACTAAATCAGGTACTGCTTCTGCAACATTACAATTGGCAGATATTTTACCGAGTGCAGATTTACTTGATGGTCATTTTTACTTTTTATTTGTAAAAGCTTTTTATACAAATGGAGTTTCAGCTACAATGGGAATACAACCAATTCAAGTAGAAGCAGAAACAGCTTCTGTAAGTATTTTTAAAGATGTTATTGGTAAAATATATCCTAATCCTGCTTCAGAAAATATTTTTATACAGACAGATAAAGACCTTTCAAATTCCTATTATTCAATATACAGTAGTATCGGAAATTTGGTAAGTTATGAAACGGTTAACAATCAAAATAAAAAAATTAATATTTCAAGCTTACAATCGGGAATTTATATTTTAAAAGTTGAAAATGAGCATTTTTCTGCATCTCAAAAAATAATTATTAAATAATAATATGAAATTAAATATATTCAAAATTTTGGTTCTAGTAGCAATTTTTTATAGTTGTAATCAAACTAAAAAAAATATAAAAATAATTTCAGAAACTAAAACTGAAAAACCTTTAAGTATTGATGTTATTGTTCCAGAACACGGAATGGCAGATCCACATGCGTGGGTTCAGAACGATTCGCTTTACGTTATTTGCGGTCACGATGAATCTTGGGAAGGTAAAGGTTCTTTTAGAATGGATCGTTGGGAAGTTTGGTCTACAGGAGATTTAAAAAATTGGAAATTTCATAGAAATATACTTCCAAAAGATACTTACATTGGAGATCAACCAAACTGTTGGGCTGGTGATATTTGCGAAAGAGATGGGAAATATTATTGGTTTTTCTCAAACAGAAATATAGACACAGGTGTTATGGTTGCTAATGAAATAACAGGAGAATATAAAGATTTATTAGGAAAACCATTGTTGCCAAAAGGAATTGTACCTGTTCACCCTTATGATCCTGAAATTTATATTGAAGATGACGTTTATACTATATGTTTTGGTTCGGGAACTTATTATATGGCAACGTTGGCTAAAAACATGAAATCTCTAGATACTGAACCTAAAGATATCATAATTCAAGATAAAAATGGAAACAGATTAAATGCTGAAGATAAACCTACATTATTTAAACGCAATGATTGGTATTATTTAGTATATGGAAGTAGATATTCAATGTCTAAAAATTTATATGGACCTTATGAGTTTCAAGGAGATTTTTTAAGAGGAGGACATACTAGTTTTTTTGATTGGAAAGGGCAAAAATACGTACTTCAAGAAAATCATGACATAAGTGCATTTTACCGTGGAGCAAGTTTAAAACCAGTAAATTTTAATGAAGATGGAACTATAATAATTCCAGCAGATGATAGAATGTATCCTGAACCTGGAAGGCCTTTTGAATTTAAAAATAGTACTATGGGTTGGAAGGCACTAAAAGGTACTACTGTTGAATTTAAAGATGGTAAATTAAAAGGAACTATATCAGCAAAAAATGCTGTTATAAGAAGTGCTCCGTGGTTATATACAGATACTAAATTATGTTCAAAGGTTACATTTAATATTAAAAATAATAGTAACGCCAATCAGATGAAATTTTCAATTTTCACCAGAAATAAAAGTGGTGATTTTTGGAGAACAGAAACAGGTGAAGTTGATTGGGATTCAAAAGAATGGGTTACCATTCCAATTTCAGCAAATGATACTGAATTTAAATCGTATACCATAAACTTAAATCAGTTTAAAGAAATTAATGAACGTTTAATGCAAGTGGCAGTTCAACCTGCAGCAAATATTGATTCAGGTTCTTGGGAAATAGAAGAAATTAGAATTGAATAAATTTATAGTATGATTAAAAAGCTATTGATAAGTTGTATCGTTTTTGTTCAGTTAACAGGATGTGTAGAAAAAACAACAGAAGTTAAAACTGAAAAAGGACCTAATGTTGTTCTTATACTAACAGACGATTTAGGAATTGGCGATTTAGGTTGCCATGGAAATCCTTGGTTAAAAACACCAAATATCGATTCGTTTTATAGTGAAGCTGTTCGAATGACTGATTTTCACGTGAGTCCTTTATGTACACCAACACGTAGTGCAATTATGACTGGGCAATATCCAATAAATAACGGTGCTTGGGCTACATTTAAAGGTAGAGATGCTTTAACTAGAAATACGCAAACAATGGCTAATATATTCAAAAATAACGGATACAAAACGGCAATGTTTGGTAAATGGCATTTAGGAGACAATTATCCTGTACGCCCAACAGATTGTGGTTTTGATACAGCAATTCATCATTTAGCTGGCGGCGTTGGTGAATTGTCAGATTATTGGGGAAATAGCTATTTTGATGATGTGTATTATGTGAATAATGAGCCAAAACAATTCGAGGGTTATTGTACCGATGTTTGGTTTAATGAAACCAAGAAATATATTGATAAAAACAAAGATAGTGAGCAACCATTCTTTGTCTATTTACCTACAAATGCACCACACGATCCATTGATAGTAGCCGAAAAATATGCAGAGCCTTACAAACAATTTGAAGGCAAAGAAATTATTAACGCCAATCTTTATGGTATGATTGCTAATATTGACGAGAATTTCGGAAAATTTGATGCATTTTTAAAAGATCGGAATTTAGATAAAAACACCATTCTTATTTTTATGAGCGATAACGGAACGCGTTATGGTTATAGTGCAGATGGTAAACTAGGTTACAATAGAGGTTACAGAGGTATAAAAGGAAGTAAATTGGAAGGCGGACATATTGCTCCATTTTTTATTCGTTGGCCAAATGGAAAAATTGAAGGTGGAAAAGATATTAATACACTTACGGCTCACGTAGATTTAGTTCCAACATTAGCAAAATTATGTGGACTTTCAATTCCGGAAGACATAAAATTAGATGGAGTTGATTTTTCTTCATTGTTGAAACCTCAAAGTGGTGAATTAGACGAAAGGACTGTATTTCTACATAACCGTCAAGATTGGAGACCTCCAATGGATGAAGATCAAACGTGTATTTTAAAAAATCAATGGCGTTTGGTAAACGGAAAGCAGTTGTATGATATAATAAAAGATCCAAAGCAGAAAAATGATGTTGCTGTCGAAAACCCAGAATTAGTAAAACAGTTGTTAGCAGATAATTCAGAATTTTTAAAAGCCACAAAACAAAATCCAATTTATAGTGAACTTCCAGTTCATGTAATTGGAAATGATACTCAAGAAGAAATTAAATTAACAATTCAACATGCCATTGGTGAAGGTGGAGGTATTTGGAAGCCAGAGCAAGTTTCCGAAGGAATGAAAAATATAAATAATACACATGCAATAGAAGTTGAACAAGATGGAGAATATCTAATTTCTTGTAGAAGATGGCCAAAAGAATGTTCAGGTCCAATTTGGGGAATTCCTGCAATAAATCCGAAAGGATTATTTAATTATAAATCAATACATCCAGATAAAGTTAGAATTCAAATTGCAAATCAAATTTTAGAAAAAGAAATAAAAGTTGATGATGAAGAAGTTCTATTTAAAGTTAAATTAGAAAAAGGAAAAACATTGTTAATAAATGATTTTATAGAAGGTGATAATATGTATGGAGTATACTATACATACATAAGTAAATTAAATTAATAGAAATCAAAAAGACCAAAATGAAAAAAGTAATTTTATTAATATTGACAAGTTTTAGTCTAGTATTAACTCTAAAAGCACAAAACCAACCAAATATTTTATGGATTGTAACAGATGACCATAGAGCAGATGCCATTGAGAGTTATAATAAAATATTAACTGGAAAAAAGAGTAGTGCTTTGGGGTATGTATCATCACCAAACATAGATAAGCTTGCATCTGAAGGTACATTTTTTATAAACGCTTACAACAATTCTCCAGCCTGCGGCCCTTCAAGAGGCTCCATGATTAGTGGTAGATATCCATTTAGAAATGGACATTATGGTTTTGAACAGAGTCATCAAGAACCAGATTTTGTAAAACCTACTTTCCCTCAAACTTTACAAAAAGAGGGTTATGTTACAACAGTATTTGGTAAAGATGGTGCCTATATTTTTAAATGGGGACCAGGTCAAGGTTTTAGAGATGCTGGCCATTATAATTATGAGGTTAGTTTTAAACACGATTTACAGAAACATGATATAGGTGATTTTTGGAATCAACCAAGGTATAAAAAAGGTACTTGGAAAAATTTAGGAACTGAAGAAAGAGTTAAATATTCAGATGGTACAATTGTTAATTTCTTAATTAGTAAAAAAGATGGAGAAATTTCAGCAGAAGATATTAAAAAGAAGAATGATGTTGAAAAAGAGTTTGAAATTTTAAGGTCGTATACCAGATACAATAAAGATTTAATAATTGGTGGTGAAAATCCACAACCTGCTGGAGAAACAATTGATGCTAAAATTGTTGAAGAAATGAAACTGTATTTAAAAAATGAAAATACAGAATTTAAAACAACGTGGGGAGAAACTCGAAAAGGAGTAAATCCAAATAAACCTCTACTTGTTAATTTAGGATTTCATTTACCTCATACTCCAGTTTTACCTCCAAAAGAATTTAGAGATAAATTCAAAAAGAAGAACTACAAAATTCCAACCTTTAAAGAAAGTGAATTAGATAAATTACCGCCTCAAATTCATCAATTATACAGAAACTTGAATTTCAGTAAAATGACGAATAAAGAGAAGCAACAAGCAATTCAAGATTATTATGCCTTTTGTGCTTATGGAGATGCTTTAATTGGTGAAGGAGTTGAAGCTTTTAAAAATTATTGTGAAAAGAATAATCAAGAGTATTTAATCATTTTTACTGTAGGTGATCATGGTTGGCAATTAGGAGAACAAGGAATTGAAGCTAAATTTGGACCTTGGGATAAATCTACAAATGGCGCTATGATTGTGGTTTCATCAGACAAAGCAAAAGTTCCAGAAGGGTTAGTTCAAAAACAATTGGTAGAATATGTAGATATTGCGCCAACAATTCTTTCAACTTCAGGAGTTGATATTTCAAGTGAAAAGTATAATTATTTAGATGGTGTAAGTTTATTTGATTTTATAAATAACAATAAAGAAAAGCGTGATTATATAATTGGAGAAATAAATTTAGTTGCAGGTCATCGTGCTTATTTAAGATCAAGAGATTTTGCGTTTTCAATGCGAACAAGAACTTGGGCTAAAAATAGAGAACCAAACGAAAATATAAAATGGGCTTTAAATTGTCCAGTTGAAAAAGCGGAATTGGTTTTATATGATTTAAGAAAAGATCCAAATGAACGTAACAACGTTGCTAATGATAAAGCTTACAAAGAATTAGCTGTTTGGTTTAGAACTAAACTTGGAAATATTGTTTTAGGTGATGGTCGTGTTGAATGCGATTGGTCAAAGGCCAATACCTATAACATTAGTAATTTTGCTGAAGGAGCTCATAATGGAAAATTAGATATACCATCTGAAATTATTCCAAACAATTAATAAAAAAATAGATATAATTTTTTAAAATGAAACTAAAAAAAACAATATTAAAACTACTTTTTGTATTAGTATTAGGTAGTTCGGTTTTTGCACAAGAAAGGGTACACGATTTTAATTTTGATTGGAAATTTAAATTAGTAGAAGATACAACAATTCCAACCCAAATTCCTTTAGAAGATTCAAAATGGAGAGATATTCGTTTACCACACGATTGGAGTGTAGAACACTCTTTTAGAGATGATTTAGAAGGTTGTACAGGCTATTTACCCGGTGGAGTTGGAGTGTATCAAAAACATTTTAAAACTCCAATAAATATAGCCAATGAGAAAGCTTATGTTTTGTTTGATGGTGTATATTGCAACGCTACATTTTGGTTAAATGGGAAAAAGTTAGGTGAAAATCCATATGGTTATTCTCCAGCATATTTCGATTTAACTAATAAATTAAAAGCTGATGGTTCAGATAATATTTTAACTGTTCATGTAGATCACTCTAGATATGCTGATGGAAGATGGTATACAGGAAGTGGTATTTACCGAAATGTACAACTAATCACAACTAACAAATTGCACATTCCAATTTGGGGAACATATGTAACAACTCCTGAAATTTCAGAAGAAAATGCAATAGTGAAATTAGAAACTAAAGTTAAAAATGACTCTAAAAAAAGGTCGAAATTTACGTTAGCAACTGAAATTTATGACGCTAATGGTATTTTGGTTGCAAGTAGTAAAAGTGAATCTAAATTATCTTCAAGTAAGGAAATTGCTATTGTTCAGAATATAAATGTTGAAAATCCAAAATTATGGGATTTAGACTCTCCAAACATGTACAAAGCAGTTACAAAAGTAATTGTTGCTGGAAAAACAGTTGATAATTATACAACTCCATTTGGTTTTAGAACAATTAAACATATAAAAAATGATGGTTTCTTTTTAAATGGGAAATCAACATTTGTAAAAGGTGTTTGCATTCATCATGATGGTGGTTTAGTTGGAGCTGCAGTTCCTAAAGGTGTTTGGAAACGTAGATTGCAAGCTTTGAAGGATGCCGGAGTAAATGCAATTAGAACTTCTCACAATCCATTTTCTCAAGAGTTTTACGATTTATGTGATGAAATGGGATTATTAGTGCAGGCTGAAATTTTTGATGAGTTTGACAATCCAAAAGACAAACGTTGGAATATGCAAGAAAGAAAACAAGATGATATTACAGATGGATATACAACAATGCACTTTCAAAAATGGGCAAAGAGCGATTTAACTCGCTCTATGTTAAGGGATAGAAACCATCCATCTATTTTTGAATGGAGTATTGGTAATGAAATTGAATGGACATATGAACACTATCGCCATGTAAGTGGTTTATGGGATCCTGGAGCAAAGGGTTATTGGAACAGATTGCCTAATATTTCAGCAAAAGAAATGCAAGAACGTTATAAAAACTTACCAGACAGAAAATATAAATTAACAGAAACAGCTCAAAAATTAGCAAATTGGACACGTGAAATTGATAACACAAGACCAGTAACTGCAAATTTAATTATCCCTGTAGCTAGTTTAGCTTCTGGATATGCGCAAACTCTTGATATTGTAGGTTTTAGTTATCAAATTAAACAATACGATTGGAGTAAGAAAAATTACCCTAATCTACATTTTACTGGTAATGAAAATGCTGGAACTTGGGAAGAATGGAATTCAATTATAGAAGACCCAATGATATATAGTATGTACATGTGGACAGGTATAGATTATTTAGGTGAAGCTAATAATAAATGGCCTCAAAAAGGTTGGGATGGAGATATTTTAGACTTTGCTGGGTTTAAAAAAGTAGGTTGGGATCATTTCAAAACAATATGGGTAAATAAACCACATATCTCTTTAGGAACGTATCCAGTTAAAGATTCGTTAATGGTTGATCCATTAAGTGGAAAAGTGAAAATTACTTCTCCTAAATTTTTAAAGTGGAATAACCAAAGAGCTCAAAAAATTTGGAATTATAAAAAGGGACAAACTATTATTGTTGAAGTTCCTAGTAATTTGCCAAAAGCAGAGTTATTATTAAATGGTAAATCTTTAGGGTGGAGAACTTTAAGTGGAAGTCCTGATAGAATTTTACGTTGGGCAGTTCCATATGAGCCAGGAATTTTAACAGCTAGAGCGGGATTTGATGGTCAAGAGGTTGAAGTTGAGTTAAAAACTACCACTCAACCAGTAAAAATTGAATTAACAGTTGATAAATCTGAATTAGATGCAGATGGATATGATGTAGCTCATATTATTGCACAATTAGTAGATAAAGATGGTAACCATGTAAAAACAACAGAAGTAAATTTAACTTTTGAAGTTGATGGCGATATAAAGGTTTTAGGAGTTGACAATGGTTCAAATACAAGTATTCAAGATTATCAAACAAACACATTAAAAACAAGTAAAGGTAGAGCACTATTACTAGTTCAGTCTTTTAAAAAATCAAGTTTAGTTAAAATTAAGGCAAGTTCAACAGAGTTTAATAGTAATACTATTCAAATTCAAACTAAATAAATTATAGACATAAACCAATTGGTAGAACTGTAATTGAAAATTTTATATACTAAATAAAACAATTATATAAACAATATGAAAACAAAAAAAAACTTTTTATTAATTACATTAATAGTTATTTGTTCATTCACAATATATGCTCAAAAAAAGAAAAATATTGTATTCCTTTTTGCAGATGACGCAGGTTACCACGATTTTGGTTTTCAAGGAAGTAAAACGTTTAAAACACCAAATTTAGATAAGTTAGCTTCAGAAGGTGTTGTAATGAAACAAGCTTATACAACCGCTGCTGTATGCGGACCTTCAAGAGCTGGTTTATTAACCGGAAGATATCAACAACGTTTTGGTATAGAAGAAAATAACGTGCCAGGTTATATGAGTCAGTCTTCAAAATTATTAGGTGATGAAATGGGAATGCCTTTGGATGAAAAAACCATTGCCGATTATTTGAAACCATTGGGTTATACATCACAAATTTTAGGTAAATGGCACTTAGGAAATGCTGAGAGATACCATCCTCTTCATCGTGGTTTTGATGAATTTTATGGATTTAGAGGTGGAGCAAGAAGTTTTTGGCCATTAACACAAGCTCAAGCAGCAGATAGACCTGAAAATAGATTAGAGATTGGTTATGAAAAATACCAAGAAGCTAACAAATATTTATCTGATGCTATTGCTGATGAAGCTTGTGATTTTATTGAAAGAAATAAAAATAAACCTTTCTTTACCTATGTATCTTTTAATGCTGTGCATACACCTCTTCAAGCAACAAAAGAAGATTTAGCCAAGGTAAAAGGATTAACAGGTAAACGTAAAATTTTAGCTGCTATGACTATTGCTTTAGACAGGGCTTGTGGACAAATTTTAGATAAGTTAAAAGAGCTTGGTTTAGAAGAAAATACGCTAGTTGTTTTTTCAAATGATAATGGTGGTCCTGATGGTTCAATGACATGTAATTATCCGTTAAGTGGCTGTAAATCTAATAACCTTGAAGGAGGGATTCGTGTTCCTTTTATAATGAAATTGCCAAATGTTATTAAACCAGGAACTACATATAACAAACCTATAAGCATGTTAGATATGTTACCAACATTTGTGAATGCTGGTGGTGGAGATGCTTCAAAAATTAAAAATATAGATGGAGTTGATTTAATTCCTTATGTAACAGGAAAAAATAAAGCTGTTCCGCACGAAAAATTATTCTGGAAAAAAGAAAACAGAGGAATTATTAGAATGGGAGATTGGAAACTATTGAGGTTCCCAGATAGACCAGCAGAGTTATACAATATTGAAAAAGATGAAGAGGAAAATAATAATTTGGCATCAAAACACCCTGAAAAAGTTAGAGAAATGTTCAAGTATCTTTGGGATTGGGAATGTGAATTAGAACGTCCACTTTGGATGCTAAAACGTGTTTATGAAGAAAACGCAATGAAACGTATGGATGACAAACGTGTACCTGTTTTAGATTAAATAGCAATAATTTTATTTAGGTTCTTATATTAATCCCATTAATTATTTGTGCTTTTAGTATTCATAATTAATGGGTTTTTTACATTTATAAATGCACCTAATCAACTCTTTTTTAAAATAGTGTTTTTTAACTTTCAATTGTTAAGTGGTTGATAATTATTTTTTTAGTAGGTAAAACACACAAATTTAAAAGTATACAAACACTCTACAAATACAGATGTTTTTAGTATTCTCATAAAAAAAAACATACGTTTTAGTTTTAGACACATATAATCTTACACTCAATTTAACATTGTTTTAAATTGCATACTATTATTAATTTAAGCTCTTAAATAGACTTATATATGAAGTATTTCCACTTTCTATTTGGAATGTTAATTTTGTTTTATTCTTGTAAAACAGAACAGCAAAGTTCAAATAAAAATAGTATTACGTATAAACTACCATTAACATCAGATTTTTCGAATGTTGAAATAAATAAGACTAGAAATATACCTGATATGTCAGCTGTTTCACCAAATGGTCATAAAATCACAGTAAATAGTCAATATTTGACTTATAATGATAAACCTTGGATTCCTTCTTATGGAGAATTTCATTATCAACGTTATCCTGCTGAACAATGGGAAGATGCTCTTTTGAAAATGAAAGCACAAGGTTTTGATGGAGTTTCGGCTTATGTATTATGGATACTGCATGAAGAAATTGAAGGCGAATGGAATTTTTCTGGAAGTAATGATTTAAGACGTTTTATTAAACTTTGTCAAAAACATGGATTAAAGTTTTATGCACGTATTGGTCCTTGGGTAAACGGTGAATGTAGAAATGGAGGTCATCCAGATTGGTTAGTAAAAAGATTAGGAAATCCTAAAAACCCATTTGGAAACAGTGGTAGAGGAGGGAAATTACGAACAATGGATCCAGAATATTTAGCTTCAGTTGATAAATTATTCCAAAAATTAGCAGAACAAATGGAAGGCTTGTATTGGAAAGATGGTGGGCCAATTTATGCCATTCAATTAGATAATGAGTTTTCACACCACGTTTCAAAAGGAAGTCCAGCATTAATGGATTGGGAAAAAGAAACGGCTCTAAAATACGGTATGGAAGTTCCACTGTATTCTGTAACAGGATGGGCAGATGCTCCTTATACGCAAGATAATACCATTCCATCATATGGCTCATATGCCGATTATTTTTGGATTCCTGCGGATGCAAAACACGTACCTGAAGCATTTAGTTTTAGTATTTATAGAGCATCAAATGATGTTAATACAGAATTAAGTGATGGAGCTAAGGAAACTGAAGGAGTACAAATTTCATATGATTCTAATCCATATTTAACTTGTGAAACTGGTATTGGAATGGATATGGCATATCACAGACGAACAAATTTGGATAATTTAGATAATGGAGCACTTTCATTAGTTGAACTGGGAAGTGGCGCAAATGGGATTGGGTATTTTATGAATGTTGGAGGAAACAATCCAAAAGGTAAATTAACCTATATGAATCGTGATATTGAATCGGGTGCAAATGATAATGGTGTTATAAGTCGTGATTTTCAGGCTGCTATTGGAGAGTTTGGGCAAGTTCGTAAAAGTTTTCACGAATATCCTGTTCAGTTGAATTTTATAAGAGATTTTGGGCAATATTTAGCGCCTTGTAAAACATTTGTTCCTTCAGAATTAGATGAGTTAAAAGGATTTAAATTGGGTATGACTGAAAGGTTGCAAAGAGCTATTAGAACCGATGGTAAAAAAGGATTTATTTTTGTAAACAATCATGTAAAATTAGATACAGCTTATCAATTCAATAATATTCAATTTGAAATAAAGTTGAAGAATGAAACCTTAACAATTCCAGAAAAAGCGATAACTATTCCTGTTGATTCTTACTTTTATTGGCCATTTAATTTAACACTTCAAGAAACCACCATAAAATATGCTACTGCGCAACCTATACTTTCCTTAAAAGAAAGTAATACGTATGTTTTCTTTCAAAATGAAGGAATAGATGCAGAATTTGTGTTAGAAAATTCAATAGATGCTATTGTAAAATCTGAAAATGTTGAAGTTTCTAAATTAAAAGGATTTACAAAGATTTCAATAACTAAAGCAGGATTGAACTGTTATTTTGACATAAAGCAAAAGAATGGAAAAATAGTTCGATTTATTGTTTTGTCACAAAAACAAGCAAAGCAGATGTATAAAAATGAAGATAAATTATACTTGTCAAATGCGGAGGTACTAACATTTAATAATGTGAATAATTCAATTAATGTAATAAGTGAAAATATTGAAAATTCTGTTTGGGTGTATCCATCAAACATAATTGCTGATGTAAAAATTACAAAAGATGGTTTGTTTGATAAGTTTGAGATAAACTTTGAAAAAGTAGAAGTTCCTATTACGGTAAAAGAAACACAGAATGGTAAAAACTTAACGTTCAAAAATCGTTCAAACAACAGAAAGGTTAATAACAAAATTGCACGTCCACTAGATTCAGTTTGGCATAAAGGAACTGTTCTTGAATTAGCGTTTCCAAAAGGAATTCCTTTAAATGTAGAAGATGTTAGAGTTGTTGTAGATTATAAAGCAAGTGCGTTACGTTTTTATAAAAACGGAGCGTTTAAATACGACAATTATTACAACGGAAATGTTTGGGATATGAGTGCAAAACACTTGTTATCTGATTATAATTCTAATATGAAATTGGAATTAAAATTTCTTCCACTTCAACCTACAGATGCAATTTATATTGATGGTGTTTACTGGCCAGAATTAAATAATACAGAAAATGTATTAAACGTAAATAGTATAACAACTAAAGCTGTTTATAGTAAAAATTATAAATTAAAATAAAAAAATAATGAATAGATTAAAGTTTATAATATTAAGTATCACAACTGTTTTAATTTCAAGTAAAACAGTTTTTGCTCAAAAGCAACAACAGCCAAATATTTTGTTTGTATTGACAGATGATCAAAGATATGATTCAGTAAAAACTTTTAACAAAGCAATAGATGGGCAAGAGATGAGTAAGCTTGGTTATATTGAATCCCCAGAAGTTGATAAGTTAGCTGTTCAAGGTACAACGTTTATAAATACATACTGCCAAGCAACAGGATGTGCACCTTCTAGAGCAACTATGCATCAAGGGCGATATCCTTTTAGATCTGGTGTTTACGAATTTGAATATCATAACAATGTTGCTGAACATATGAAGCCTTCTTTTCCAGAACAGCTAGCTTCATTAGGTTATCAAACATTTCATGTTGGTAAATTGGGATATAGACTTAAGGGATTGGATAAAAATGGTAAATCTAAAGAGCATAAAGTGTATCAAACAGATATTAATTTTAGAGCTTTAGGACAACAAGGTTTAACAGATTATTCTGGCGGTGGCTGGTGGAAAGAAGTTGATGGTGTAAAATATGAGAATCCAATTAAAGATATGAATTTCTTTGTAACAGCAAATGGAGAATTCGAGTATATTTCAAAGCAATTAATTGAGCAAAACAAGAAGTATGCAAAAGTTCCTGAAGAAGTAACTAAAAAGTATGATCTGTTGAGACATTATAAAAAAGGGCAAAAAAAGTCTATGTATAAAGGAATGATTATTTCTGGAGTGAGCCCACAACCAGCAGGAAAAACACGAGATGGTTATTATGCATATTTTCTAAATGAATATTTAGTGAATGAAAACAAAGAATTTAATGCAGGAAAATTAAAATTTAAAGGTGTTGACCCTTCAAAACCTGTGTTTGCACATGTTGGGTTTGACTTTCCTCATACTCCTGTTTTGCCTCCTGCAGATTTTAGAGAGCGTTTTCAAAAGCACACTTATAAAATCCCAAAGGTTACAGAAAAAGAGTTGAAGACTATGTCAATTCAAATGAAAAAACTGGTTAATAATAAATATACCGATCATATGTCTGAAGAAGATTTACAAAAAATGATTCAGGATTATTATGCGTTTTGTGCATATGGTGATAAACTTGTAGGTCAAACAGCAAATGATTTTATTTCTTATAGCGAAAAACAAAATCAACCTTGGATGATTATTTATGTGTGTGGAGATCATGGATGGAAACTAAATGAGCATGGTGCAACTTCAAAATTCACACCTTGGGAATGGGACAGTCATAATCCAATTATTGTAGTTTCTTCAGATAAGAAAAAATTTCCAGCAGGAAAATTGGTTACAGAGTTTACAGAATTTGTTGATATTGCTCCTACAGCTTTAAGTGCAGCAGGGGAAGACTTAAATTCTGAAAAGTATAATTATATAGATGGACTTGATATGGCCAAAATTGTAGCTAATGAAGCACCTGTAAGAGATTATATAATAGGTGAAACACATGCCGTTATTGGGGCAAGAGCATTTATTAGAACTGCTGATTATGTACTATCATTAAAAACAAGACCATCCAAAAAAGAGGGCGAAAACATGAAATGGGCATTGTCAGCTTCATGGGAAGATCTTGATCCTGCGTTGTACGATTCTAAAAAAGATCCTCAAGAAATAAACAATGTAGCATTTGATAAAAAGTATCAAAAAGTTGCAAAAAAAATGAAAGATAAGTTATTGAATATTGTATTAGGGGATAATCGTGTAGAAGTTAATTGGGAAAAATGGGGAACTGGTACCAAAGTTTATCGAAGTAATTTTGCACCTGGATCTCACGATTATAAATTAAAATTAGAAAATATTAAGTAATGTTAAAATAGAATAATTTCACTTTCAATTAAACTTATAATCTTTTAAGTGAAAATATTATTAATGTTTGAAACAGTAAAGCAGCATTTAAATAGTTTTTTTTATAAAGTTTACTTTCTATTGGTGATGTAGTGATCCTGGTTATTAATTTGAAGTTCTTAATATTGGTTTTATGAGTTAAAATGATAGAGAAATACACTACACAATTTATATACAATAGTTATAAAAGGTCACATTTTTTTGATAAAGAATCATAAACATAAGTTTTAGTTTTATAGACATTCAAATCACTCTTCTATTAGTAGAAAATCTATCTTGCAGATAAGATATTTAAAAAATGTAAGCTTTATTATGAAAACAAATAACAGAATTTTATTCTTTGCTATAGTTTTACTATTTATAGGAAAAAACATTTCAGCTCAATCTACAAAGCAACCAAATATTCTTTGGATATTAACAGATGATCATCGTTATGATGCAGTTAGGTCGTTCAATAAAATGTTAACTGGTAATGAAATGAGTAAACTTGGTTATGTAGAGTCTCCACAAACAGATCGATTAACAGAAATGGGGACCACTTTTATAAATACCTATTGTCAAGCACAAGGTTGTGCGCCTTCAAGAACCTCAATGCATCTAGGACGATATCCTTTCCGTTCTGGTGTATATGAATTTGAATATTACAATAACAATGCTGAACATTTTAAACCTACTTTACCAGAACAAATGGAATCACTAGGCTATCAAACTTTACATATTGGTAAGTTAGGCGTTCGTATAAAAACAGTTGAAAACGGAAGAGCAAAACCTTATGAAATCTATCAAACAGATATAGGTCAAAAAACATTGGGAAAAGCAGGTTATACTGCTTGGGGAAAAGATTGGTTTTATAAAATAGGAGATACTAAATTTGATAAACCGTTAAAAAATGTAGAGTATTTTGTTACTCCTGAAGGAAAGTTAGAATATTGCTCATTTAAAACTGAAGAATTGGGACTTCAAAAGAAAGGAACAACCCAAGGAACTCTAAATAAGTATGATTTAATTCGTTTTACTAAAACTTATCGCGAAGCTGATGCAGAAGGAGGTATGATAGTTTCAGGAGTAAGTCCTAGAAAAGCTGGAAATACTCGTGATGGATTCTATCCAAAAATGTTAGATAAATTTCTAAAAAATGAAAACAAATCATTTGATGTTGGTTCAAAAAACTTTGATGGAGTAGATCCTTCGAAACCTGTTTTTTGTCATATAGGATTTAATTTTCCACATACTCCAGTGTTACCTCCAGCAGATTATCGTGAACGTTTTCAGAAAAAAGAATATAAAATTCCAGAATTTGATAAAGCGGAGATGAAAACAATGGCAAAGCAAATGCTAAAGCAAGTGAAAACTAATTATTCAAAAAATTATTCTGAAGAAGACCAAATTAAAATGATTCAAGATTATTATGCTTTTTGCGCTTATGGAGACGATTTAGTTGGGCAATCCGTTGATTCTTTTATTGAATATAGCGAAAAGCACAATCAAGAATGGTTGATTATTTATGTGCATGGTGATCATGGATGGAAATTACACGAACACGGAGCTGTTTCAAAATTTACACCTTGGGATGTAGACGCACACAATCCAATTGTTGTAATTTCTTCAGATAAAAACAAATTCCCTGCAGGAAAAGTTGTGAAAAATTATACTGAATTTGTAGATGTTGCACCAACGGCTTTAGCAGCTGCAGGTGTTGATTTAAAAACAGAAGCGTTTAATTATTTAGATGGTATGGATTTGGCAGCTGTAGTTTCAGAAAAAGCTCCTGTAAGAGATTATGTTATTGGAGAAAGTCATGCAGTTACTGGTCCTAGAGCATATATTAGAACTAAAGATTATGTGTTTTCAATGCAAACAAGACCTACTAAAAAACGTGGAGAAAATATGAATTGGGCATTAAATGCTACTTATGAAGAATTAGATCCTGCATTGTATGATATGAAAAAAGATCCGCTTGAAGTAAACAATGTTGCTTTTGATAAAAAGTATAAAAAGGTTGCTCAACAAATGAAAGAAAAACTAATCAATATTGTTTTAGGAGACAATAGAGTTGAAGTTGGTTGGGGTAAAAAAGCAGACGGAACAAAAATTTACAAAAGTAATTTTGCTCCTGGAGCGCACGATTATAAATTGAAAGTAAAAAAATAATTAGGTTATATTTTATAAAAAAGATGTAATACGTCATTCTGAACTTGGTTCAGAATCTCATCAAATTTATTCTCAAAGGTTATGAGAACCTGAATCAAATTCAGGTTGATGAAAATTTGTCAATTTTAAGAACCACATAAAATACTCATATGAAATTATTAAAATTATTTTCAATACTAATATTAGGAATACTATTATTTCCTTCAAACATAAATGCACAAAAGAGCGGAGTCGAAGGGAAGCCAAACCTAATAGTTATTCATACTGATGAGCACAACTTTAGAACATTAGGTTGTTACCGAGATCAATTAACAGAAGACCAAGCATTTGTTTGGGGAAAAGGTGTTGAAGTTAAAACACCAAATATTGACAGAATTGCGAATGAAGGTGCTATTTGTAATAATTATTATGCTTCATCACCAGTTTGTACGCCATCAAGAGCATCGTTAGTTTCAGGTAATTATCCTATTGAAACTGCTTCATACAGAAATGATATACCTATGAAAGATGAGGTAATTACTTTTGCTGAAGTTTTAAGAAAAGATGGTTATGCAACTTCATATTTAGGGAAATGGCATTTAGATGGTAAAGCAAAACCTGGATTTGCTCCTAAAAGAAAATTTGGTTTTACAGATAATAAATATATGTTTAACCGTGGACACTGGAAAGGTTTAGAAGATGACGAAAATGGGAACCCAAAACTTGCAGGGAAATACAATCCTAAAAATGAAAGACAAACAATTAACGTTAAAAATACAACTGCAGAAGACTTTACAACAGATTATTTGGTAACAAAAACACTAGAGGTTTTAGAACGTGATAAAAATAAACCTTTTTGTTTAATGGTTTCTATTCCCGATCCGCATACTCCAAATACAGTTCGTCCTCCTTATGATACTATGTATTCAAATTTACATTTTGAAAAGCCTAAAACGTTAAAAACTCCACTAGAAGAAATGCCAAAATGGGCAGGAGCTAAAGGAAAAAATTTAGTAAATGAACTGGAGCAAGATAAAATGCAGCGTTACTTTGGTATGGTAAAATGCATTGATGACAATGTTGGAAGAATTTTAGATTTTTTAGATGAAAATAATTTAACAGATAATACAATTGTGGTTTTCACTTCAGATCACGGAGATTTAATGGGAGAACACCACAAGCACAACAAAGGAAATCCATATGAAGCTTCAGCAAAAATTCCTTTTGTATTGCGTTATCCAAACAAAGTAAATGCAGGAAAAGTAATTAAAAAAGCATACACAACTATAGATTTTGCTCCAACTATTTTAGGATTAATGGATGCTTCACAAATTAAAAATGTTGATGGTTTGGATGCTTCTACAGATTTTACTTCAACAAAAAAAGAAATTGTTGATGATAGAATTACGTATATGACTTCATCTCATCAAAATTGGATTGCTTCCTTAAATAACAGATACAAATTGGTTTTATCTGCTGAAGACAAACCTTGGTTAATAGATTTAGAGAAAAATCCGGATGAGGATATTAATTTCTATAACAACCCTAAATACAAGAAAATTGCAACTAAAATGCAAGCTGAATTGTTAAAGCAAGCAAAAAAATACAACGACCCAATATTTTCGATAAAGAAAAAAGATTTGATTTATAAATAAGAGATTTAAAGATGAACCATTTATTCAAAATAGTATTTGCTGTTTTTTCAATAACACTTTTGAATACAGCTGTTAATGCACAGAAGAAACCAAACATAATTGTTGTTTTTGCTGATGATATTAGCGCAAGAGAATTGCCAATTTACAATTCTTCGCAGTGGAGTATTCCACCTCAAGGAGGAAATACCACAGATCCAAAGTATAGAGCTGAAACTCCAGTAATGGATAAGTTAGCTAACGAAGGTGTTTATATAAAATCGGCTTGGGGAGCAACAATTTGTTCACCAAGTAGAGCAATGATGATGACTGGTAGATATGCCCATATACATAAATGGTGGCATTTAAAAGACAGAGGTACATTCATTAATAAAAAAGGTAAAAAAGTACATACATATCCGTTGTACGAAAGTTCACCACATACCATTGGTCATATTGCAAAAGCTGGTGGTTATGCAACGTATTGGGCAGGAAAAACACAAATTGATGGTGTAGATAAATTTGGTTTTGATGAAGGCTGTTTTACACCTGGAATTAATGATAAAAAGAATCCTTATTCCGATTTTAAAATTCTTCAAACAAAAGTGAACGGTAAAAGAGCGCTGATAAATACCGATACAGGTGTTCAGGTAGAATATTACCAACAATTTGGTTGGTATTGGAAACCTCATGTAGAATTAATGAATCATCCAAGTTCTAAAAATAAATTTCAATATTGGCCAAATACTCCAGAGTCTAAAGCTTCTTACGGTTTAAATACCTTTGGACCTGATGTTGAGCTAGATTTTATTCTTGATTTTATGGAGCGTAAACATAAAGAAGACAAACCATTTTTTGTGTATCATACTACACATTTAGGTCACGATGGCTGGGACTTTTTTAGCAGTGATATCAATAAAAAAACAAGACAAAAATGGCCAGGAACACCAATAGTTAAATGGGAAAATGGGAAATATACTCGAACTGAACCAAATGTTACTGGAGATAAAGGTAACTACAATACTCACGGAACTGTTACTGAAGGCGGTATTCACAATCACGTAAAATATTTAGATTATCAATTATGGCAGTATGTTGAAAAACTGAAAGAATTGGGAATTGAAGACAATACCATTTTGGTTTTTTGTGCAGATAATGGAACAAGTGGTTATGGAAAAGGTAGTGTAAAAGTGCAACAAGGACCACACATTCCAATGATTATTTATGCGCCTGGTTTAAATATGACTAAAAAAGGAGCGCAAGATGTATTAGCAGATGTTTCTGATATTTTACCAACTATTGCTGAAGTTGCAGGTGTAAAAGTTCCTGATAATTATGAATTGAATGGAAAAAGTTTAATTCCGTTTTTAACTACAAATCAAACTGAACACCGCGAATATATTTATACATACCATATGGAAAAGCAATTAATAAGAAGTAAAAATGTATTAATTGATGGAAATGGTAAAACTTATAATGTATCTGAATATCCAGAAAATTTAATCAGTTTTCCAGTTATTAAAAATTTAGAGAACGGAACTAAAGAACAAAAGAAGGAATATAAAATGTTGAAATCAATTTTACCAAAATTTGATTTACACGCTACAGAACACGATGCTCCAATCAATGGAATTGGAGAAATTTCACCTTTAAAAGTTATAAAATAATTACAATGAAGAAATTTATATTTTCTATAGTTATTCTAGTATTGAGTTTAAATCTTAATGCTCAATTCAATAAAAGCTATTTTAAAAAATTAAACTCCAAAAGAGTTGAATCTACAGATTTAGTTGAGTGGAGACAAGTTGGGCCAGGAATGTCTGGTTATTGCGAAGAATTTTGGTGTCATCCAACAGATAAAAATGTGATAATGATGTCTCCAGATATGTTCAACACTTACGGATCGTGGGATGCAGGTAAAACCTGGAAAACGTTAAAAGATGCAGATGGAGATGGAAGAGATTTAGCAAGAGTTAGAAAATTTATGTTTTCATATCAAAATGCGGCTTTTGGATTTGCTATTACAGGTGGAGGAAAATTATATAAAACATTAGATACAGGTAGAAGTTGGAAAGAAGTAAATGCCTTTAAAGGCCGTCATTCTGAAATTACTGTTGATCCTTCAAACGATAAAAACTGGTATATAGGTCCTGGAGATTTTTGGAATGTAAAAAAGAGTTGGAGACATTTAAAAGGTCAAGCCGGAAAAGTAAATAAAAATGCCATTTATAGAAGCACAGATAGCGGTAAAACTTGGCAGAAATTTAAAGTAGGAAATTCTGAAAAAATTGATGTTGGTAGAATAGTTGTTGATCCAAATAATTCAAAAATAATAATTACAATTACAAACGAAGGTGTTTTTAGAAGTGAAGACAAAGGGAAAACTTGGAAATCTAGTGCAAAAGGATTAGATGTAAATAGACCACGTGATTTAGATTTTTATTTTAGCAAAAACACAAAAGAATTCATTCTGTATTTAGTTGATCAAACTGCTTTTGAAGCAAAAGGAAAATCAATTTCAACAAAAGGAGGTGTTTATACAAGTACAGACAGCGGTAAAACTTGGCAAAATATTACAGGGAATTTACCTGTAGATTTAACAAAAATTTCAAGTAAAGCCTTATTAAATAGGTATTGGAAATCGTTGGCGTATTGGTTTCAAACAAGTGTAAAATCTATTAAAGTGAAGTATCCAGAATTACCTACGGAAGTTTTAGATATTTGGCATAGAATTCAGGTAAATCCAACAAACAAAAATGAAATTTATCTATCGCATAATACTAAACACGATAAGGCTTTTTTAACTGGTGATGCTTGGAAATCTAACGATGGAGGAAAAACTTGGAAAGCAGTTGCAAGAACTGGAAAATATTGGGTAAACCAAACAGATAAAGCATATTGGAAATCGAGAAATAATCCAACAAATACCAATACATCTTTTGCGCATTTACAAGGAGATATGGACCGAAGAGAAGATGTTTGGGGAAATCGTTTTTTAGAATTAAGTGTTGATGGAACTGCATACATTTGTTTAGATCAACAAGTTTTAAAATCTACAAACGGTGGCGAAACTTGGATACAAATAGATGATAATGAAACTGCTCCAGGAAGTAAGCATTGGGTAGGCCGTGGAGGAAGTAATTTACCTGGCCGAAATATGTTATTAGAAACTGGAAAAAAAGATAGATATTTATTAGGAAGCGGAGAACACGGTTTATGGCAAACTGCACCATTAGGTAATTATCCTGATAAAATGGAGGTTGCTGTTGAGCAAATTGAAGGACAAGTTTATCACGGAGGAGCACATTCGCCTGGACCAATGGCTGTGCATCCAAACGATCCAAATACTATTTATTTTATTGCCTATCGTCAAAGTCATAGAGGTAAAGTTCGTAGGTCAACTGATGGAGGAAAAACTTGGGAAAACATTTCAACAATATTTGCAGCAGATACGCCTTCTCACGAACGTTTGGTTTTTCTAAACTCTTTAATTATCGATCCAAAAAATCCTGATAATATGTATTTCTGTGCTACCAGAAATCCAATTTCACAAGTAGCAGGTCCAAAAGCAAAAGAATTATCAAAAGGAGATTACGGTTTTTATCGCTCATTTGATGGCGGATATACTTGGGAATTAAGTGTAAAAGGTTTTCATAAGGATGCAAGTATTAGAAGAGTTGTTATGGATCCAAAAAATCCTGAAACTTTATATGCTGCGGTAAACGATGATAACGGTGGATTATTTAAATCAACTGACAAAGGAGGAACTTGGAATGAAGTTGAAATTCCTTCAGAAATAAAAAATGTGAACAATATTTTTATAGATAGAAACACCCAAGAAATGTATTTATCTTCTGGAAATGAACGTGCTACTGATGAAGGAAGTGGTGTTTGGAGAAGTAAAAACAATGGTAAAACCTGGAATAAGATTTTTGATTTACCATACATATGGCAGTGTGAAACTTCACCAGTAAATTCTAATATTATTATGGTAAGTGCTCCTTTGGCTTTTAGAACAAAAAATGCAAATGCAAAACTAAATTCGGGAGTTTATGTTTCAATGGATGCAGGAAAAACTTGGAATAAAATCAACAGAGGTTTAGGGCAACACGATAGAATTGTAGATTTAAAACCTGATCCATACAGAGATGACGTTTTTTGGGCTTCACAAAAAGGAAGTGGTTGGGCAATTGGTTATTTAAAAGGTACAACAAAAGGTTGGTCTAAAAATTAAAATATTTTAAAAATGAAATCATTATTTACATTCATAATCTGTTTAATAGCTCTAACTGTAACAGGTCAAAATAAATACAATTTTGACACTACTAAAACTGAAGAATTAAGAGTCCGAGATGGCTTACCAAATTTTTTTAAAAAATTGAAAGAAGGTAAAAATGTAACTATCGGGTACATTGGTGGAAGTATTACAAATGGAGGTTTATGGAGAGCAAAATCGTTAGAATGGTTTAAAAGTGAATATCCAAAAGCTACTATTTCGCAAGTTAATGCCGCAATTGGTGGTACTGGACCTGATTATGGCGCTTGTAGAATTCAAAATCATTTATTACAACACAATCCTGATATGGTTTTTATTGAATATCGTGTAAATAATGGTGGAGTTTATCAAGGAAGAGCTTTTGAAGGTTTAATTTCTCAAATTTGGAAACATAATCCAACTACTGAAATATGTATTGTTTATACTATTGCTCAATGGATGAAGAATGATATTCAAAAAGGAAAACAAACAAGTGCTGGTATTTGGATGGAACCAGTTGCAAATCACTACGGAATTACTTCTATAGAGTTTGGATTGGAAGTTATGAAGCAGTTAAAAGCTGGTAAATTAGTGTTCAAAAAAGGAGATAGCCCAGCTGACGGGAAAATAATTTTTAGTAAAGATGGTGTGCACCCAATTGAGGCAGGACATGATATTTATAGAGATGTTTTGGTGAGGTCTTTGAAATCTATTGAAAATTATGGAGTTGTTGGAGTTAATAAAATTCCATCACCAACTAGAGAAAATGTATTTTCAAATGCAAAAATGGTTCCAGTTACAGAAGCTAAATTTAGCACAAACTGGGAAAGTGTAGATTTAAGTGGTGAGGTAGACATTAATGATGATTTAACTGATAAAAATAATGGAGCTAAAACATTGTACAATAAAGCTTTTCAAACTTCAAAAGTTGGAGCGAGTTTTACATTTAAATGGGAAGGTTTTTTACTAGGATTAACAACCTTGTTAGACAAAAAAGGAGCAATTCAAATTGAAGTTACAACAGATGGAGGTGCTCCAAAAATAGTTGATTTAAAATCGAGAAAAGGCTCGCCAAGACCTAAATATTTCTTTTTAAACGAGCTTAAAGATGGTTCACATATTACAACAATAAAGGTGGTTAAACTAGAGCCAGAAAAAGTATTTCAAGTAGGACAGTTTTTGGTAGTAGATAATTAAAAAAGTGTTATGAATAAAATCAATTATAAATTTTTAATTGTAGCCTTATTAATTTCATTAAGTGCTTCATTTTTAAATGCTCAAACCAAATTAGCCTCCATTTTTAAGAATCATGTGGTATTACAACGTAATGCTGAAGTAGCTATTTGGGGGAAAGATACACCAAATAAAAATATTCAGATAAAAGCAGGCTGGGGAATTGATGCCAAAACAAAAACAAATTCTAATGGCGATTGGAAAACTACTATTAAAACAACTAAAGCTGGAGGTCCATATACAATTGAAATTATTGGTTCAAAAAAAATAGTTTTAAATGATGTGTTATTAGGCGAAGTTTGGCTATGTGGAGGCCAATCTAATATGGCAATGAAACTGGAAGGTAATATTGGTCAGCATATAGAAGGAAGTAACAAGGAGATTTTAAATAGTACAAATTCAAATATTCGTTTTTTTACAGTTTCTAAAACAGTTAGTAATGTACCTTTAGATAATTGTAAAGGACTATGGGAAATATCAAATCCTAAAACTGCAGCTGAATTTAGTGCTGTTGGTTATTTCTTTGGAAAAATGATTCAAGAAAATTTAGGTGTTCCAGTTGGTTTAATTTCAAGTAATGTTGGTGGAACTCCAGTACAAGCTTGGACTTCAAAAGATGTTTTAGATGCTGATTTTCCTGAATTTAAGAAAATACCTAAAACCACAGGTGAAACTAAAAAGCCTTCTGTGTTATTTAACGGAATGATAAATCCTTTAATTCCTTTTACAATTAAAGGTGCTATTTGGTATCAAGGTGAAGGAAATAGATGGAATCCAGAACAATATTCAAGATTATTTCCCGCAATGATTACTGATTGGAGAACTAAATGGAATCAAGGTGATTTTCCGTTTTATTTTGTGCAGTTAGCTCCATATGGAAATAAAAATCTTGAAGGTTGGGTTGGTATTCAGCAAGCACAATTAAAAACTATGCTAACGGTTCCAAATACTGGAATGGCAGTAATTAATGATATAGGTTATAAAACCAGAATTCATCCTCCAAAAAAGAGGGAAGTTGGTGAACGTTTAGCTTTATGGGCTTTAAAAAAGGATTACAATATTGAAGGAATTACTCATTCTGGCCCAGTATTTAAATCTATTAAAATAGAGAATGATAAAGCATTTATAAGTTTTAATGAAGCTCCTCTTGGGCTAGCAAGTTTTGGGAAACCTTTAACCAATTTTGAAATTGCAGGAGATGATGGAGTTTTTCATCTAGCAGAAGCAAAAATTGTAGAAAAAGGAAAAATTCTACAAGTTTGGAGCAACAAAGTCTCTAATCCCAAAAATGTTAGATATGGCTGGACTAGTTATATAGAAGGTAGTTTATTTAATACAGCAGGTTTACCAGCTTCAGCATTTTCAACAGAAAGTTGGGAAGAAATATTTAAAAAGTAGTATAAAAAACATACGGTTTACATATTAAAACATTTCACTTCTTATAAAAGAAAAAAATAAAATAGTTTTACAATGAAACTATTAAAAACAACTTTGTTTTTAAAATATTTTTTAATAAAAAATGACTGTAAGAAAAATTTTCATAGTACTTCTTTTTTTAAATGTTGTAGGTTCAATTTTGAACGATATTTATGCACAAGAAATTCATGTGTATTCAACGGAAATCCCTTGGGTACAGGGTTCAATAACAGAAGATATTGATAAAATATATTCGATAAGTGAAGCAATAAATCAAGCTTCAAGTGGAGATGTAATTATTGTTCACGAAGGAGTTTACAGAGAAAAAGTAATTGTAAACAAAGACAATATTACACTTCAAAATTACAATGGAGAGTATGTTTTGGTTACGGGAGCTGAAAAAGTAACTGGCACTTGGAGTGATGCTACAGGAATGACTTCGGGAGTGAAAGTTGTAGATATTTCAGGTTTTAATATAGAAACTGATTACAGTCAGTTATTTGCCAATGGAAATATTCAAAAATTAGGTCGTCATCCAAATAGAACTATTGAGGATATGATGGAAGTAATTCATTCCGATGGAGGATATGCGCCATTAATCAATGGTTCTAAACCTTCTGGTGCTAACGCAACTGGACAAATTATATTTGAACAAACTACAATTCCGAGTGTTGATTTAACTGGTGGAATTGTTAGAGCAATGACAGGTAAAATGCGTAATTATGTGTATGGTGATATAGTTTCTAACTCTGGAAATACCGTTTCTTTTAAAGCAATTAATAATAATACCGATTGGATAAAAGATGATGAAATAGCTTCAACAAGATTTAAGTTTAGCTGGGGTTATGTGTTGCATAAAAATTTGGTTGACACTCCAGGAGAATGGTTTATAGAAAACAATAAATTGTACTATTTCCCTTCAAACGGTGGAAATATAAATGATTATAGAATTGAATTACAAGCCAGAGAAAAAGTATTAGTACTTAATAATACGGATGGAATTAAAATTACTGGTATCAACTTTGTTGCTGGAAATGTAGATTTTCAAGATGCTAACAATGCTGTAATTGATGGCTGTACATTTAGATATTTGCATCCATTTTGGACTCCTAATGGTTATGGACAAAATGATACGGACCCGAAAGGAATTTATTTAGAAGACAGCTCAAATAACACTTTTAAAGATACTTATATTGGACACAGTTGGGGTAATATGGTTGCATTGCGAAGTGGTGCAAATAACTCGTTTGAAAACTGTACAATTGAAGATTTTGGATGGGTAGGTGTGTTTACTTCCGGAATACATATTAATAAGTCTGATAATACAAATATTAACAATTGCACATTTGGAGATGCCGGTAGATTCCAAATTCGTTTAGATGGTGATGATGCTAAAGTGAATATTTTGGATTCTGATTTTTATGGTGCCATGAAAATGGGTGAAGATGCTGGTCCAATTGAAGCTACAAGTACAGGTAAAATAGAATCTTTAGATCTAAAGGGAGGAGTTATTGCATACAATAAAATTCACGATGTAACAGGAATTCCGGTTTCAGACGGAAGTTATAACAAGCAAAAAATTACTGCTTTTTATATGGAAGATACTGAAAATTATACAGCACATCACAACTTGATTTATAACATAAGAGCTAATAACTATAATGGGGATGTGGAAATAGTAGAACACGGAGAATTCTTGTATTTGGGACCGAGATATAACCCAATGGACAATCCTGTAAATTATTATAATAACACCATTTGGAATTACGATGCTTGCATAAGTATTTGGAATATTGAAATTGATAACTGGGAAGAATTGGGGTTAGATTTTGATTCAGGACGAATGACTGACGGACATTTTGCCAACAATATTTTTATGTCTGATTCTGATTTTAAATTGAGTTATGTGCGTCAACAACTTTCTAGTACTGGAGGAAATTTAGGCTATGTAACGCTTAATCCGAGTCCAAGTTTAGAAACAACCGATTGGGATGCCTACACAACGCATTGTGCAAACTATAATTATCACTTCAATCCTGAAAATAATGTATTTATTAATCCAACAGAACAAAATTCAAATTTTGCGGATGTTGCAAATGGAAATTTCAGTTTAAATAGCTCTTCTTTAGCAGTTGGAGCTGGAGTTGAAATACCAGGAATCACAAGCTCAATAACTCCAGATTGTGGTGCTTTAGAAGGAGGGAACAGAGTTTTAAATGCTGGAGCAAATTTAACGTTACCTGAATTTTTAGAGAAAGAATTTTCAGTATTGAATGCAAAATTTTCTATTGCAGTTACTTCTGAAACGTGTCCAAATGAAGACAACGGAACACTAACAATTATACCAAATATTGAAGCTAATTATCAAGTAAGTTTTAATGGAGATAATCATGAATTTACAGATGAAATTTCTTTTCAAGATATAAAACCAGACACGTATCAAATTTGTATCAAAATTATAGGAGAAACTGAAGAACAGTGTTTTGAATTTAAAGTAGCTTCAGCAGATGAATTAGCCTCAAAAACAAACTTATCAGGTAAACAACTTCAAGTAAATATTACCGCAGGAACAGCACCTTTTAGTGTTTCAGTAAATAATATTCTGGTAATGGAAACAAAATCTTCTAAATTCAATATTGAAATAAATCAAGGAGATGTTATAAAAATAAAAACAGCTAAACAATGTGAAGGAGAGTTATTTAAAACCATAGATTTTTATGGGGAAATTAACCCAACTCCAAATCCAACAACAGGAGAATTTAGAATTACATTACCTATAACTGAAGGAAACATTCCTATTGAAATTTACAATGTTCAAGGGCAATTAATTTCTTCAGAAGTATATACTGTAAATTCAGGAGTAGTTCAGTTGAATTTAAATGATAAACCAGTTGGTGTTTATTTTGCCAAAATCAAAACCGACAAACCAATAAACTTTAAAATTGTTAAAAAATAAACAAATTATGAAGCCTTACAATTTACTTATCACATCAATAATGTTGCTATTCAGTATGTGCTTATTTGCACAAAATGGAAAATTTGGACCACCAGAACCACCAACAGGGAAAAGATGGGTTATGAATCCTGATTTTTCTGATGAGTTCAACGGCACTGAATTAGATGCAACAAAATGGTACGATTATCATCCAAATTGGAAAGGTAGAGAACCTGGAATATTTTTGCCATCACAAGTTTCAGTAAAAGATGGTTATTTACAAATTAAAGGTGAAAAGCTAAAAAAAGACACTATTGTAAAAGCGTATGGCCGTGAACTTACATTTAACATTGCTGGAGGTGCTGTAGTATCTAAAAAATCTACTTTTCTTGGCTATTATGAATGTCGTGTAAAAGCAGCTGCAACAACTATGTCTACAACGTTTTGGTTTTCAACTAACGGAGCTGCTGAAGGTCCAAATGGTTGTGATAAATATGGTCAGGAATGGGATATTCAAGAATGTATTGGTAGAACTGGAGATTTTGCAGGTAATTTTTTCGCGAGCGGAATGAACTCAAATGGCCATTTTTGGTATAACGACTGTGATAAAAAAAGACACGATTTAAAAGCAGCAAGTGTTGAATTTAAGAATGAAGAATTAGCCTCAAAAGATTTTAATGTTTATGGTGGTTGGTGGCGTAATGAAAATAACGCAAGCTATTATTACAATAATAGAAAACCTAAACATATTAAATTTTACGATAAAATTGTAGACAAACCATTTAGCGAACCTATGTTTATGCGTTTGGTTTCAGAAACCTATCCTTTTCCTTGGATTGAATTACCAACAGATGAAGAGTTAGCAGATCCTACAAAAAACACTGTTTATTACGATTGGGTGAGAGGTTATAAATTGGTCGATGTTTTAGATGATAGCATTAATCAAGATTATGAAAAAGGTTTAAAATTGTATAATGAAAGCGTTCTTTTTTCAGAAGCAGAAATTGAATTGGAAGTTTCAAAAAATAATAAGATACTAATTCCTTTGAGTTTTAAAGCCAATCAAAAAAGAACTATCTACATAAAAGTCTCTGAAACTACCGATAGAACTAAAGTAAAATGGGACAAAAAAGTAGCTGAACAAACTATTAATATTTCTCCTGGGTATGGAAATATGAAAGTAGCATTTAAACTAGATAAAGAGCTTTCAAAATCTTCAACCTATAAAGTTGAAGCAATTATTAGAGATGTTAATGGAACAAACAAAACAAGAGAAGCTTTAGATGTAAGTTCAATGTTTTTTACTCTTAAAAAATGATTAAAAAATGCAAAAAATAATTTGTTTAAGTATATTTCTATTACTGACTACTATAGGAAATTCACAAATAAAATATGAAGAGGTAATTGATGAGTTACCAGTCCGTGAAACTAAATACAAAATTAGAGTTCCAGAAAATTGGAATGGAACTTTATTAAACGATTTAGATTATTTCAAAAATGCTGATTCAGAAAGAAATTTACTTTTTTTAGAAAAAGGCTATGCTTTATCTGGAACTGTAAGACGAACGGATAGATATCAAAAATATGATCCAGCACATGAAGCACACGATTTTATTTCAATATTTGATGTTTTCGAGAGTAAGTTTGGAAAGCCCAAAAGAATTATTCAATTAGGCTGTTCAGGTGGAGGTACGGTTACTTTAAGTATGGCAGAAGTACATTCAAGTAGAATTGATGGAGCCATTGCGGCTTGTGCTGCTACAAGCCAATGGATGTCTAATACCTATTTGGATGCTATGTTCGTTTTAAAATCGTTGATAGCTCCAGAATTAAAAATTATAAATTTTGGTTCATTAAATAATGAAGATTTAAAAAAGCTTCAAACAGATTGGGAAAAAGCATTAACAGAAGCTCAAAAAACTCCTGAGGGTAAAGCTAGAATTGCCTTGGCAATAACAATTGGTCAATGGCCAGCGTGGGGAGGAAGAGGAAAAGCTCCTGTTGAACAACCAAACCCTAACAATATAACAGCATTACAAGAAAGTATGTTTCAAAGTGTAATGAGATTAATTCCATCACAAAGAACAAGAGGAACTTCTATGTTAGAGAATGCAGGAGAAGGACAATTACAAACCAATATTGGATTAGATTATAAAGAGCTTTATAACAATGGAAATGAAGCTTATAAAAAAGCAGTTAAAAAATTGTATAAAGAATCTGGTTTAAGTTTATCTAAAGATTTAAAAAAAATAAATGCATTCAAGCGAATTTCACCAGATGCTAAATCATTAAAGTATTGGAGCGCTCCAGGAAGAACTCACGTTGGAAAACCAAAGGTGCCTTTATTTAGAATTCATACAATTGGAGATGGTTTGGTTTACCCAACAATGGCTCAAGGGTATAGAGATTTAGTGAAGAAGAACGGTTATTCTAAACTTTTTAGAAGTGCTTTTATTAATAGTTGGGGGCACTGTACAATTAGCTCTACAGAATGGTTAGTGGCTGTTGAAACAATGATGGAACGATTAGATTCTGGTGTATGGCCAAGTACAACTCCACAAAATCTAAATAAAAAAGGAAAAAATTTAAATTCAAATGATAAAACCCGTTTTATAGAGTTTGAAGGTGTTAAAAAATATAACCGAGTGTGGATTCCTTCAATTAATAACTATTTAGGAAAGAATAATTAAGAATATACTATTATGAAAAAATCAATTTTAATTCTTTTAGTTTTTATAATAAACTTGTCTTTTGGGCAACAAAATGTATTAGACATTTCAAAAGAAAGGGCAGCTAAAAATAAAATTTGCTTTGCATTGTATACCGTTCACGAGAATACAATGAAAATGACTGCGCAGTTTTATCCAATTAAAAACTACGACCCATTTAGAGCAACGCTTCAAATTAATAACAATGGTAATTGGGAAGATGTGCAAGAAAGTGAAATTCAATATCCTGGATATACAGCACATTTCAGAATAGAAAATTGGGATGACACAAAAGAAAAGGAATACCGTGTTAAATATAAAAAAGCACAGTTTTACAAAGGAGTTATTCAGAAAAACCCAGTATATAAAGATGAAGTTGTAATGGCAGCATTTTCGTGTTGGTCAATTTATGAAAGACATGGTGGACAAGAACCGGAAACAGATATTGTAGATAATTTAAAAAAGTTAAAACCAGATGTACTATTTTTTGCTGGCGATCAAGTATATGATCATAGTGAGCATTATAAATATTGGTTAAAGTTTGGAGAATCTTTTGGAGATGTAATCAGAAATACACCAACCATTACAATACCAGATGATCATGATATTGGGCATGGAAACCTGTGGGGTGATGGAGGTAGAAAATCGGAAACTAGAGATGGTAATTATGGAGGTTATTACATGCCTGTCTCTTACCTTAAAGAAGTTGAAAGAGCACAAACTTGGCATTTGCCAGATCCTTATGATGCCACACCAATTGAACAAGGAATTGGTGTTTATTATACAGATTTAACTTGGGGAGGAATTAGTTTTGCAATTGTTGAAGATAGAAAATTTAAATCGGGACCTAGAAGAGTTTTAGATAAAAGAAGCTATAAAGATACTCGTGATATGGATGTGTTAGAAGCAACTTTATTGGGGAAACGTCAGCTAGATTTTTTAGAAGATTGGACAACTAATTGGAAAAATGCTGAAATGAAAGCGGTTTTATCTCAAACTATTTTCACCAATTTGGCAACACATTCACCAACTATAGATAAAAAACAACGTTACAGTGTAGATTCTAATGGATGGCCACAAGCAGGAAGAAATAAAGCTTTAAATGTAATTAGAAAAAGTTTTGCTTGTATGATTGCAGGAGATCAACATTTAGGTTCAGTTGTGCATCATGGTATTGAAGATTGGAACAATGCAGGTTATTCTTTCGCGGTGCCTGCAGCTGCAAATTATTGGATGCGTTGGTGGAATCCTAGTGAACCAGGAAAAAACCAAGTTAAAGGCGCACCATTTTATACAGGAGAGTATAAAGATGCTTTTCAAAATAAAATTACTGTACATGCTGTTGCCAATCCAACACATAAAGATAATAAGCCTAGAAAAGATTTATTAAAAGGAAGAGCTGCAGGTTATGGAATTATAAAATTCAATAAACCAAAAAGAGAAATTACTTATGAATGTTGGGAACGTAATGTAGATATGTTTGCTGAAGGTGCTAAACCTTATAAAGGTTGGCCAATTACTTTTTCTCAAACAGATAACTTTAAAATTAAAAATGGTTATCAATTACCTACTATAAAAATTTCAAAACCAAACCAAGTAGTTACGGTTAGAAATGAGTATACAAAAGAAGTTATTTCTTCATTAAGAATAAATGGCGAAAATTATCAGCCAACTGTAATGTATCCTGGTGTATACACAATTGAAATAGGAGAAGGTAAAAATCTACAACGTAATTTTGGAATTGAAGCTGTTAAAAAGAATAAGAAATATTTAAAAGTTTTACTTGAGTAAATAGTTGAGAAAATAAGTATTTCTGTTAGATTTTAGTTAAAAGAATATTAAGTTTACCTGGACTAATACTATAAAATGAAAGATATTATTAAAAAGTATGAGTTTAAGAGTAAGCTTAAACTTGAGTTTGAAATTCTAGATTTGTCAGAAATTTTTGAAACAAAAAAAGATATGATGACTCTTCCTCATAGAGCACAATTCTATCATATATTGTGGATTGAAGAAGGGAAAGGAACTCATTTTGTAGATTTTGAACCAATTACTATTGAAAATAATTCAATTATCTGTGTGCCTCATAACAGTGTAAATAAGTTTGATAAAGATGGTGTTTACAAAGGGAAAACTATACTATTTACAGATAGTTTCTTTTGTAAAAGTACGTACGATTCTCAATTTTTGCATTCAACCAGATTGTTTAGCGATTTGTATAGTGTAACCAAATTAAAAATAAGTCCAGAAGTTTCAGGTTTACAAGTAATTTTAAATGCAATGGAGACTGAATATATGAGAGCATCTGATAATACTCAATACCATATTCTTTACAATATGCTTCATGTTTTTTTATTGCAAATGGAACGAGAAATGAGAAATCAAGGTTTTGTAGAATTGAAACCAAGTATTAATTTAGACTATCTTTTTTCATTTAAAAACCTGCTAGAGAAAAACTTCAAAACAGAAAAATCTGTTAGTAATTATGCTTTGGAATTAGGCTTTTCAGCAAAACAATTAAATAAAGCTACCACAGCATTATTAGATAAAACTCCAAAACAAATTATTGATGAGCGTATTTTATTAGAAGCTAAACGTTTATTAGCTCACAGTAGCCAAAGTGTAAAAGAAATAGCTTACGAACTTGGTTATGACGAGCCTACAAATTTTATAAAATACTTTAGAAAACATACCAATTCTACACCTTCAGAATTTAGAGATCAATTTTAATAATTTTGATTAAAATTATTGTAAAAACTTATTTTAGTGTCTTAACTGTTTGATTTTCATTACGGTAAATGGGTTTTTGCTCAAATATATCATATAAAGGCGCAAACCTACCTTTCTTCACTTTTGTATTCGCTACATATTTGCAAAGTAAAATTTAAACAAAACTAAAATGAAGAGACTAGCCTTTATAATACTAACTGTAGTAAGCATAAATACTTATGCACAAGAGAGCAATAATTTAGTAACAAAAAATCAAAAAGAAATGGATTTAAATAAACAAAAAGTAGTAGAATTATTAAAAAGTATTGAAACTGGAGCAACAGAACCTATAGGTTATATTAACCCAAATAAATACATTCAACACAATCAAGGTGTAGCCGATGGATTAGCAGGCTTTGGAGCCTTATTACATCAATTACCTAAAGGTAGTGCAAAAGTTAATACAGTGCGTGTATTTGCGGATGGAGATTATGTAATTGCACATACCGATTATAACTTTTTTGGGCCAAAAATTGGAATTGATATTTTCCGTTTTGAAGAAGGTTTAATTGTAGGGCATTGGGATAATTTACAAGAGAAAGTTGAAAAAACTGCTTCTGGAAGAACTCAAGTAGATGGACCAATAGAAATAGTTGATATAGATAAAACTGAAACTAATAAAACCTTGGTTAATAATATGTTAAATGATGTTTTCTTTGGGGCAGCTCCAGATAAAATAACAGATTATATTTCAACAGAGAAGTACAACCAACATAATCCTGTGATAAAAGATGGATTAGCAGGTTTAGGTGAAGCTTTAACATCATTTGCTGAAGCTGGAATGCCAATGATTTATGAAAAAAATCATGCAATATTTGGTGAAGGAAACTTTGTGTTATCTGTATCTGAAGGAGTTTTTATGAAGGAGAAAGTATCATTCTATGATATTTTCAGAATTGAGAATGGAAAAGTAGTTGAACATTGGGACGCTATTCAAAAAATAATTCCAGCATCAGAAGCTAAAAATACGAATGGAAAATTCAATTTCTAAAAAAGAATTTTTAAATAAAAATAAACTGCTCTTTGTTTTAAACAAAGAGCAGTTTTAGTATATATATGTTTTTTATAAGTTGAATAAACCTAATTGACCATTAGTGCCTTTCATGTTTTAACGGTAACCAATAGTTCTTTAATAAATTTAGTGAAAGTGAGAGAAGTAATATTTTTAATTAAAATACTTAATAGTATTAATGTGATGTTAAAAAATAATACCTTTAAAATAATTTTCAATCATTTAAATAGAAAAACAATAAGAATAAGTGTAATAACTTAAATAATTCAGGAATAATAAAAATAGAGAATAGTAAGAATTAAACATATATTGTTAGTTGTAATTTTAATAAGTAAATTGTAGTTGTTTAATTACAAATTATAAAATAAAATATCTAAAAAAATTGCGCTACTAATTTTATGTTTATTAAACATTATTAAAACATAAATTAGCTTTAAATGAAATATTATGCACTATTAGTAAGTCTAACAATACTATTATTTTCATGTACTGAAAATTCAAAACAGATAAACGTTAAAAATATTCAAGAATTAAATACTGCAATTAAAAAAGCAGTACCTGGCGATGAAATTGTATTAGCAGATGGTATTTGGAAAAATGTTCAAGTAGATTTTTATGGATTGGGTACAGCAGAAAAGCCAATAACACTACGTGCTCAAACTTCTGGAAAAGTATATATTGAAGGAGAATCATATATTCATTTAGGTGGTAAGTATTTAAACATTAAAGGATTCTATTTTAGAAATGGATATACACCAAATAGTGCTGTAATACGCTATATGATTGGAAAAGATAGTGTTGCTTTTAACTGCCGTGTTACAAATACAGTTATTGAAGGTTTTACAAAGCCAGATCGTTTATTAAGTGATCACTGGATAGAATTTTATGGTAAAAACAACCAATTAGATCATTGTTATATTTCAGGGAAATCGAATGATGGTGAAACAATAAGAGTGTTTTTTACAGGTAATAAGCATATTAATACGCACCATCAAATTGTAAATAATTATTTTGGTCCACGTCCAAGAAAAGGTGGTCCAAGAGGTGAAACTGTTAGAGTTGGAGATAGTAAAACACGTGTTTCTCCTGGGTTTGTGAATGTATCTAACAATTACTTTGAGGCTTGTAATGGTGAAGTTGAAATTATTTCAGATAAAACAAATTTCAATTCGTATAAAAATAATATTTTTTATAAATGTGAAGGCTCTTTAGTATTAAGGCACGGAAGTTACGCTATTGTTGATGGTAATATTTTTATTGGAGATGATGATTCTGATTTTTACGGTGGAATTAGGGTTGTAAATTCAGGACATTGGATTACTAATAATTATTTCTACAAAATTAATGGAGCAAAATTTAGAGCTCCACTAGCTGTTATGAACGGGATTCCTATGACACCATTAAATAGATATTTGCAAGTTTCAGATGTTGTAATAGCTTATAACACTTGGGTAGATTGTAAATCTACTTGGCAAATAGGAGTAGGTCAGAATCTAGAAAGTGCCGATGTATTACCTCCAAGTGAAATTCGTTCAGCACCACCAATACGTTCTATTATTGCAAATAATTTAATTTACAATTCGAAAGTAGATAAAACGCCAATACTAAACCATAGTTCTATGGATGGTATTTTATTTAAAAATAATTTAATAGACAATAATGGTAGTCAATACTCCAAATACAATGTGTTACAAAATGGAGTTGTAAAAATAAAAAAGATAAATAATTGGTTGTACGCTCCTGTTAACGTTCAAAATAAACCTTTAAATGAAGTGTTTTTGGGTTATGATTTTGATAAAATTCAAAACGATATTTTTGGTGCTTCAAGAATAGAAACTAATAGTATTGGAGCCATTAACAATTTGTCTGCTGCTGAAAAATTTAAGATAAATAAGAAAAATTACGGTCCAGATTGGTTTAAAACTGAAAAAGAAGCGGTAGAACCTACCATATTAACAGCATCATCTGCTGAAGGAGATTTAGCGAAAAAAATTATGCAAGCTGCAGATGGAGATATTATTGAATTAACAGATAAATTATACACTGTTAAAACGTCACTTAAAATAGATAAAAATATTACACTTCGTTCAAAAAATAAAGCCGAATTACTATTTACTGGTAAAAGTGATGCTGTTGGATTCCAAATGTATCCTAAAGGAACAATTAAATTAGAAAACCTAATGCTAAAAGGTGAAAATGGTAAACATGCTTTTGGGCCTTTAAAAGAAAACATGGGATCTGCTTACAACTTGTTTATTGAAAACTGTACAATAAAGGATTTTGATTATGTGTTAAAAGCAACCAAAGGTTCTTTTGCAGATTCACTAAATTTTAAAGCAACAAGTATTAAAAATTGTAAAAATGGTATTGAGCTAGCTGCTGATGTTAGAGGAGATTATAATGCAGAAATGGTAACATTTAATCAATGTACTTTTGAAAATGTACAAAATAATGTTATTAATTTTTTTAGAGATGGTTATGATGAATCCACCATTGGAGGTTATTTAACTGTAACAAATAGTTATTTTGTAAATTGTGGTAAAAGTGAGAAAAGCAATATTTTAATTAAAACACGTGGTATTATTAATTTACTACTAAATGGCAATACCTTTAAAAATAATTCAATTACAAGTGTGGCAGTTTTATGGGGTGAAAAAAACAATCACCATGCAAATAATACACTAGTAAATTCTGGAAAAATAAAGGTAGAGGAGCAACAAAAACTCAAAATATTGTATTAAATTTAAATTTTAAATTACAACCTTATTAAATATTGCTGATGAAATTTTTATTTTTTATATGTTTTTTAATTTCAACTATAGGTTATTCCCAAAAACAATATAAGTTTGATTATATATTTGAGTATCAGGTAAAACGTTATAAAGATACTATTAAAATTAAAAATCACCATTATAATAAAACAGATAAAATGTTTTATAAGTATTACTTAACTAATTCAAAAAACAACAATTATTATGCTGTTATTACTGATATAGATAGCCTTCATTATAAATTAGTTTTTACAGATTATAATGGAGTTTATTCTAATGTTGAGTATTTAAAATCTGATTTAGATAAAGCTGAATTTATTAATATAGATTGTAAAAATGTTATTAGAACATTAAACCCATATAAGTATAAAGTTAAATATTATGATATAGAGCATTTGAAGGATACCATTATTCATAATAAATCATTTTGGCACTATAAAATAAGTTCAAACAAACCTAGAAGAACGAAAAAAAAGAAACTTGGAACTAATCATTATATCATAGACAAATCATCGAGTTTTCATTTACCTATTTTAACGCATACAACTCCACACGAAAAATGGAAACGTGATAAACAATTACCTAATGGAATTTTAATGGAAAAGTATTTTGTAAATTATTACGGTAAGTTAAGTATGGAGCAAAAATTAATTAGTTATAAAAAAATAGATAAAAAAATTATACTTCAGAAGGAATGTGATTATGCTAAAAAAAATTGAGTTAAATTAATTTTGAAATATAATCTTCATTATAAGGTAAGCCAGATTTAACAATAGCAAAAGCTTGTTTTAATAATTTGTTACAAATGGCAATTAAAGCAAGTTTTTTACTTTTTCCTTTTTCAACAATTCTATTATATAAAGCTTTGCAAGTTTTATTGTATTTTACGGCTGAAAAACTACATAAAAACAGTAGGTTTCTAAGTTTTTTATTTCCTATTTTACTTATTCTACTTTTACCTCTAACACTACTTCCAGAATGTCTAATAGTTGGTGTTATTCCAGTATAACAACAAAGTTGGTTGGCATTTTCAAAATTTGAAAACCCATTGGTTGTAACAATTAGCATTAATGCTGTTTTAATTCCTAATCCAGGAATTGTTTTAAGCAATTCTAGTTGATTTGAATAATGTTCATTAATTAGATCGAATAATTTATTTTCAAGAAATTTAATTTCATTTTTAATGAATTTTAAAGAACGATTTAATGAGTGATAGACAGCTTTAGAAGGATTACCTAATACTTTTTCTCCATGAATTTTGTTTTTTAATGCAGTACTTTGTTTTAAATATATATCTAACAATCGCATTATTTGTAAGCATTCGGCTTGGTTTTTATTTTTAGCTGTATATAGTGGAACTTTATTAATAATAGCATATTCACAAATAGCTTTTGCATCAGATTTATCGGTTTTTATTTTTGATAATTTCATTTGAATAAAGCGTTTAACAGATAATGGATTTACAACTGAAACCAAATAATTTTTACTATATAAGTATTGAGCTAAACAATAGTGATAATAACCTGTAGCTTCCATAACAACAAGGCTATTACGGGATAAAGTTTTAGAAAACTTTTTAAAACCAATAAGGTTATTTGTAAATTGAGAGTGTTCTCCAGATGTGTTTACTACATCAAAAAAATCTTTACTAATATCAACTCCGTGAATTTCATTTAAATTATACATGTGCAAAATAAATTGATTAGAGAATAGAATATTAGAATTGTTAAAATATAGAACTAACATTCATTCGGTAAAATTGGATTATTATTCATTTAAAAGAATGGGATTAGCGATGTTGACGAAATTATAGTTTCAGCGTATATATTAACCTTATTCATGTCTTTTAAACTTTTTGTTTTTCATTAAATAAATCTGAAAATAAGTATGCACAGGGGATTATCAATGTTGTCGAAATCAAAGTTTCACCGAGTATATTAACCTTATTCCTATTTAAAACTTAATTTAACAAATAGTTAAATAATGAATTTGCAAAATTAAATGAAGAGCTAAAAAAAAAGAATTTAAAAGTACTTTATTTACTGTCTTGAACAATGTTAATTCCTTTAGGTAAATAATAACTATTTTAATTAAATTTTTATGAATAAATTTTGGTTATAAGAGTGTAAAAAAAGCAATTAATTTAAACAACCAAATAATATTACCCTTATCTTTATAAGCAGTAATTTTAAAGAACCAATATTAGTTAGTTATAGATAATGAGAATAATAAAAAACAAAGGGTAAAATTATTTCAAACATATACAACAATGGTAATTAGAGGGTAACGTTACCATAAGAAATTACTTTCAAAAATAAATAGAAAATTAAATTTAGAAATATTAAAAATGAAAACAACAAAAATTATCACATTTACAATGTTAGTAACAATAATGTTATTTAATATAAATACGTATGCACAGCGTAATGGAATGGGAAAAGGAATGCAAAACAGAGGTGCTTTTGAAAGTTTTGATTTAAATAACGATGGGTCAATTACTGAAGCAGAATTTAATGAAGTTAGAGCTAATAGACAAAATCAAAACGCTAAAAAAGGAGGCATGATGAAAAATAAAGCCAATGCATCATCTTTTGATAGTATAGATTTGAATAATGATGGAAAAGTATCTAAAGATGAATTTATAGCGCGCCAAACAAGTAGATTGGATACTAATAGAAATAAGCAAAATAAACAAGGAACAAGAAAAGGAATGCAAAACAGAGGTGCTTTTGAAAGTTTTGATTTAAATAATGATGGGTCAATTACTGAAGTAGAATTTGATGAAGTTAGAGCTAATAGACAAAATCAAAACGCTAAAAAAGGAGGTATAATGAAAAATAAAGCCAATGCACCATCTTTTAAAAGTATAGATTTGGATAATGATGGAAAAGTATCTAAAGATGAATTTACTACACACCAAACAAGTAGATTTAGTACTAATGGAAATAAGCAAAATAAACAAGGAACAAGAAATGGAATGCAAAATAGAGCTAGTTTTGAAACATTTGACCTTGATAGTAATGGGGAAATTACAGCTGCAGAGTTTGAAAAAGTGAGATCTGATAGACAAAATAAAAATGCAGCAAAAGGAGGTTTAATGAAAAATAAATCTAGTGCAGCATCTTTTGAAAGTATTGATTTAAATTCAGATGGTGTAATTTTACCTTCAGAATTTGCAAAAAACCAAGCAAATAATTTTAAAAAGAATCAATAAATTTATCAGGTACTTTTGTAGGTGCCTAATAGTTATAATTATAAGATAATAAAATGAGAGATTTAATAAAATTATTGTCAATTACTATTGTAATAAGTATTTTTTGTAGTTCATGTAATAGTAATAATCAGGCAAATAAAAAAAGTGAAACTATAATTGCCCAGTCTGATATTAAAAATACTAAAGGTTTTAAACTTCTTGAAAGCAAGTGTTATATCTGTCATTTTGAAACACCAGATCCTGCTAGAATGAATCAAATGATAGCGCCACCAATGTTACGTATTAAAGAACACTATTTACCTAATTATCAAAATAAAGAAGATTTTATAAAAGCTATTACAACTATTGTAAACAATCCATCAGAAGAGAATACATTAATGCCAGGTGCTGTTAAAAAGTTTAATTTAATGCCAAAATTGATTTATAATCAAGATGAATTAAAATTGATTGCTGAAACAATTTATAAGTACGAGTTTGGTGCTGCTCCTAAAACAAGAATGTTAATGATGGGAGATTTAAAGTTAAATAACGGTAGTAGATGGAAATTAAAATCAGAATCTGTTAAAACAATTGATGGGATAATTAATAGTTTATACAGCTTTAAATCTAATAACATAAAAGACTATAATCAATTTGGAAAAAACATATTTGAACAAGCTAAATTTATAATGTTAGATAAATCATATACAGGAGATAAATTTGATCAAATACATAATTTTTTTAATGGTGTAGAAAGTGATATGCATTTGTTAATACAAGAAAAATCTATTGAAAATGCTAAAAATACAGTTGAAGATTTGAAAATTAAATTCAATAATTTTTACAATTTTTTTGAAGAAGAATAAACGTACTAGATTGCTTTTTGTTAAGTGTAGTTTTAACGTATTAGCTAAATAAATTTTTTAGTAACATATAAAAGGGATTTTAATGAATGTTAAAATCCCTTATTTTATAATTAATTTTAATAGGGTATAAGTTATTCTTCAATCCAACCCATAATTGCATTTGCTACAAACCTAGGTTGCGGAGGTAAAGAATAAATGTCTTTCTCGTAATTTTTATTGTAAGGAGAAATGTTCATAATTTGGTTGTCAACAACCAATGTGCTACTTCCTCCTGGATCAAATCCCATTGCTTTATGCATACCATATTTTTGTAAAATATCGGCCATATCAAAATGCGTTGCTCCAACAGATTCTCTAATTCTACCATTTACCATTAATACTATTAATTTACCTTCTTTGGTAATACCAACTGCAATTTTTGGTCCACGCATATCAGTAAAATCTAATCGAGCAGCTTGTGTTTTTATAGAGTTGGTTGTTTTCCAACCTTCATCTTCCATATTTAAAACTTGTTTTCCTTCATCAAGTAACATTGGTCCAGCTTCAATAGCATAAGAAACTTCATTCCAATTATAAGGGTTGGTTTCTGGTTCTAATAATTGTATGTCTATTGTTTTTCCTTCTTTAAATACTTCACTAGAAAATAATTTTGAAGGAATTGATAAAGTTATTCCAACAGGTATAATAGTTGCACTTTCTTTTTCAGTAGTTTTTAATACTTGTTTTACAGTGTTTCCTGCAATTCTAACAATTATATTACCATTGGCTTCAATGGTTTCTTCACTATGCGTTAAATCATAATAACAAGGTTCTGTGTTGCTATGTTTATTGTAATTATTAGCTGAAAAAACAAGGTTATTAGGTTTTCCTTTTACAATAAAACCAGCTTTACAATTCACTTTACGTATATCTACTTTTCCGTTATTGTAAATAATAAAAGCAGGTTTGTTAAATAATGGAGGACAAAACACTTTATTATTCATAATTAGTAAACCTAAAGGTGAACCAATATACGTTTCTGGTAAACCTAATTTACCAACCAATTCTGGATTTAAAATGTAACCACCATTCCAAGCTAGTTCAATTTTATTAGAATTTTTACTTTTCTTTTTATATTCTTTAATTAATGCTGGAACATTTTTAGGTTCTTTATTAGCAATATGTGCAGCAAATTTCCAACGGTGTTTTGTAGTATCTATTTCTGCTAAAACGCCACTCCAAGGTAAGCCATCACTATAAACTCCGCCTGCAAATGAAGATTTTACTTTTTCAACAGTGCTTGTTTCTTTTAAATTGTTTTTTGTCTGTTCTAAAAACTTTACAATTGGTGTTCCATTTTCTACTGCATCTTTAGAGATAAGTTGTAACAACTCTTTTTCGCCTAAAGTATTTTTTAACTCATTGTATAATTCACTTTTTAAAGCAACTTCAAAATCTTTAGCAGTTTGTATTGGTGTTGGATATGCTAAAGTTGTTCTAACCGCTGCAGGAACGTATTGAATAAAACCACTGCCTTTAGGTATTCCCATAATTTTTGCAGTCATTTCATACAGTACTTTTCCAATATGAAAATGGTCTATTTCTACAATATCTGTCATCATAGCAGCATATTCACCATTTGTAATTATAAAACCATCTGATTCTTTAATTTTTCGTAAAATTTTAATGGCTTTTGCTCCCATTTGAGGGAAATGTACACCTTCAGACCATTGTTTGGTTTCTATTATTTGAACTACACCTGCTTTGTATAACAAACCTAATTCGGGTTCTTTATCACTTTCTAAATACTCTTTAATATTTGCACTAGAGAACCATTTTGTAATTCTAGGTTCGTGAATAAAAATGTATACTTTTTCTAAATTTTCACCTCTTTCTTTAAGTACTTCTTTTGTTAACTCTTCTTCAATAGTTAAGTTTAATTGAGCTCTAATTGGTTGAAGTACAAAATACTCTAATTCGTGTTTAATGTATCGTCCTGGAAAATATCCTTTAGGTACATTTCTTTTTAAATTTTTAGTTAGTAGTTTTCTATCATCAATACCTAAATATTTACTGTTTGTTAACTGAAATAATGCCAATTCCCAATCTGCAAAAAATTGTGGAGCCAGTGTTAAATCGGCTAAATTGGTTGGTTTAAACATTTCGTTGTAAATCATATTTACCAATCCTGTTACTTCTTGGTAAGTAAATGCTTGGTATGCGTACGATTTTTTGTTTCGGTGTCTATATGCTAATGCGTGATCGTGTCTAATAGTAAATTCGCCATCAACATAGCTAAAAATATCGTCTATGGCGTTGTAATATTTATGTATAAGCTCTAGATCTGTGTTTACTAAATCTGGAATATCATTTTCCATCATTCTAGCATAACTCATAACTTTACCTTTTACAAGTTGTTCTTCAACTCTAAAAAAACTAGGATCTATTAAAGATTTTAGGTAAAGCATAAACGATAATCTTCCATAACCAGGTAAATAATGTCTGGTATTTTTATTTAAAATAGCTTGTAAATCATCGTTTTCAAAGTTAACAGCTACTTTGTATTTTTCTAAAAGTTCTACTACTTGTGGATTTACTTTAGCAGAAATAGCGTTTACTTGGTAATACAATCTTTGTAAAATGTATTCCATACTTTTTTGAAGAGATTCTATACTGTAACGTTTATTAATTACATTTCTATTATGCGTAACATCAAACATTCTATTTTGAGGATAAAACACATGATCGCAAATTTCTTCGGCTAGTTTTTTCGGTACTTTTGAACCTTTAAATTCTAAAACTTTTAGACGCATAGACTCATCTAAATGACGTCCAATAACTTCATCATAAACTTCTCTTGGCTCGTATTGTCTACAAAATATTGGCGTTCCACAAGCAGCAGCTTCAATAATTGGTAAACCTCTTCCTTCAGTTTGGCTTGGCAATAGTATTAATGAAGCAACATCATACAATTGTTCAATATCTAATGGTTTTTTATATTTTTTCTTGAATTCATTTTTATCAAATTCACTAAACAAAAAACCTAATAATACTCTTGTTCTGTATTCTTTTGGGAGATCTTTTAAAAAATTTTTAAAATCTTTTTTTAATTCGTGGTAATAATTTTGCTGTCCGTGAGGTATTGGACCAGAAACAATTAGCGAAAGTGTTAATTGTGGATTTGTGTCAAATTTTTCAGAAAAGGTATCATACGAAAATAAGCGTTTAATTAATTTAAAGTTTAGTTCGATAGATTTTCTACTAATAACACGTGTTGGTTGAAGAAATACAATGTTGTTGTTTACAAAATCGAATTTTTTAATGGTTTTATAACCAAGTAAAATAGGTTTTAATGAACGTTCACTTTTGGTATGTTCAGCAGTTTTATGAACGGTAATAGTTTCTTTTTTATTGGCAAAAATAGTTGAGACTTGCATAAACGCTTTTATAATATCACGTTTACTCATTTGATGTGTTTTGGTGTCAACTGCAGTACCTAATAATGCAACATTGGCCGGATTGTGACCATTAATATTAATTAAATGATTTTGTTGAATTTTATTGATATTTACATTCATCCAAGATCTACTTTCCCAAGGATATAACATTTCAATAACAGAGAAAAATTCACCAACGTGAGCGTTGTGAAAAAAGAAATCTCTTGGTCCTTTTTTTAGACCTTTCTTTTTAATATCAACTTCTCTATTTCCACCTTCCCAGTAAAAATCGTGGTTGTTATTAATTACAGGAATACCTAAATATTCAGAAATTAAAACCGTTGCAAATGCTAAAGAAACATTTCCTGGGTTTGAACAAACATTGATTAAATATAACAGCGAAATATCATTTTCTTCAATGTAAGATCCTAACTTTTCAACTAATACTAAAACTTCGTTCCAAAATTTTCCAATTAAATCATTATAAGCTTTACTACCTCTTTCCATTTTAATATTAAAGAAGTCGTTGTATAAAGGCCAAGCATCAAAAGCTTCCATTTCTGGGATTACTTTTTTAAAGGCTGTTTTTGGAATGAGTTCATCAGCTTCTTGCTTAATATCTCCTGCAATAAAGTGAACTGGTATATTAGGATAAATATTTTTAAACGTTTTTGCATATTTTTCAGTTTCTACAGTAATACCATCAATAGTATAGTAAAAAGTTAAAAATGCAATACCACCTTTTTCAAGATGGTTATCAAATAAAGGTTTATCACCTTTAAATGCTGATTTTGAAGTTTGATCTTTAAATTTGTCAATAAATAGCCCGAGATCAAACCAAGTATTTATTTTTTCGTTATTTAATTCGTTTAGAATGTTACTAATTTTCGCTGTTTTGTTTTTAATCATTCGTTATTTCTAAAATTTAAAAAGTTCGGTTAATTTTTCTTCAAGTACTTCATAAGAGAAATATTTTTTCCCTAGTTTAAAGTTATATTCTCCAATTTCTATGCAACGCTTTGGACTATAAATAATGTCAGACATTTGTTGTATACTTTTATTGGTTAAATTACTATCTTCAATCATTACTGTTTCAAAGCCTTTATTACCAATATCTTGCATGTAAACTGGTTTGTAGTTATTTACAAAAATTGGTTTTTTAGCAAGTACACTTTCTACAAAAGCATTTCCAAAACCTTCATAAGTACTAAAATAAGTACAAGCTCTACCGTGTGCATAAACATCAGAAAGATCTTTATGATCTAGTACTTTTTGGTCTGCAAAAATAATTTGATTAGAAAGGTTTAACTCGTGAATTTGATCAATCAATTCATTGTAATATTCTTTATTTTCGTCATCATTATTATTACCTGTAATTACTAGTTTTAGCTTTTTATCTTGAAGTTTGTCAATTAATGAAATTGCAGTTTCAATTCCTTTGCGTCTTACAATACGCGTAACTTGTAATAGAGCAATTTCATCTTCATTAACGCCAATATCTCTTAAAAAAAATTGATTACTATATGAAGGAACACCGTACACACGATTAAAATCCATTACGTTAGGAACTAAAGTAGCATCGATGTTAAATTTATTTTTAAAGGTTTCAACTCCAAAAGTATTGATAACTGCATGTTTTACATTTGGTAGTAACAGTGGGAAATTATCATCTACATATTTGTTAATTTCAGGATGAACCGAAACGTAGCGTTGTCCACGTTCCCAATGAAAATCATGATCGTGAGTTACTATTGGTAATCCTGTATTTTGAATTAGTTTTTTAATAGCAACTCCCATAGATAGTTGGCAGGGTAGTGCTGAAGCATTTTCAGAAAGTAAAACTTCAATTTTTTTGTCTTTTACCCATTTTCTCATTTCTTTTTCAATAGCATTTGACCAAGTTTCTACATGTTCCAAAAGAGGTTCTGGACTTTCATCAGGTTCAAAAAAAGCTTTACGTTGTTCCCATTCTGCTTCCGCAGAGAAAAAAGATAGGGTAGGGTATAAATAATCGTGTTCATAATCTAAATTCCAAGATTCAAATTCACCAGACATAATAAATATTTCGTGTCCTAATTTTTTTAGAACGTCAATCCATTTTTCAGTTTCTAGCGCAACACCATCTACACCTCCAATTCTTCCAATAATAATACCTATTCGCATATTTGTAAAATAAAAGTTAGTATAGCTTAAAGATACATTTTTAAGAAAAAAATAAAAGGTTTTAAAGGTTTATGTTTAATGAATTACCACTTCGTAAATTTTAATAACATTTAAATAACAGTATTTAAATTTAGTGTACTTATTTTGATAAATTGATAATTAGAAAAAATAAAATTTAATAGGTTTTCTTGTAAAGTTATAGTTTAGTGTTGATTTTTTTTTATTAATAACGCTTGTTATTAAGAGTAATTCAATTTTTTTAGTTGGCTATTGAACTTATATAATATTAATTATATACAGTTTTACCTTTGTTAGAGTAATTATATTTTAAAGTTTAACTAGTGTATTTATTTATAAAGGTGTTTAAAATGAATCAATAATTTCAGTATTTGAAACATTTGTTTTAGTATGTGTATAGAGTTTTTAATATTTTTACGTATTAATTACACCTAAATGATTAAAACCTTAAAGCTCTTAAAAATATTATTTATTTTTCTAGTATCAAATATCTGTTTTTCACAAGGAATAACTGAATTTAAGTTTGTTGATATTAAGGAAGGTATAACTAAAAGAGCTGTATCATATATAAAACAAGACTCTCAAGGATTTATATGGTTTGGAACTAATGGCGCAGGACTATATCGATATGATGGTATTAATTATAAGTTATATGAATATAAGTGGGATGATTTTAATTCAATTGATAGTGGATTAATTCATTCTATTTTTGAAGATACAACAGGCAATTTTTGGATTACTACTGATGAAGGTTTAAACCTTTACAATAAAGAGCTAGATAATTTTAAACGCTTAAATTTAAATAGTGCGTTTTCTGCTAAAGAAAATCATACAATTCAAATAAAAGCTATTGCAGAACTTAATAAAGAAGAACTTATTTTAGGATCTTATGGGTACGGTTTGTTTAAAATGAACAAATCAACATTTAAATCTGAAAGAATTCCTTTTGGTGAACGTTTTGGAAATGTTTTTTTAATAAATGTAATAGTAAAAACATCGGAAAATAATTTTTTTATTGGAACATCAAATGGTTTGTTTCAATTATCAGGGAAAGATAATTATAGTATTAATAAAGTTTTAGCAGATGTTTCTATTGAATCACTTTTTAAAGATTCTGAAGAAAACTTATGGATAGGAACAAGTAACAAAGGTCTATTTAAAAAAGAATTAAAAACCTTAACAAGCAATATTCATAAATTTAAAATTACTGATAAAAGAATTCTATCAATAATTGAATATAAAAATCATATTATTTGTGGTTCAGAAAACGACGGAGTATTTGTTTTAAATAAAAAAGGGGAAATAAAGAAAAACTATTTATACGATAAATATAATCCTTCAAGTTTAAAATCAAATTCAGTATGGTCTTTGTTAAAAGATAATGAGAATAGAATATGGCTTGGATTTTATAATAAAGGAGTTGCCGTTGTTGATGAATTGTACAATAAATTTAAAGCCATTGAAAGTGTAACTAACAATGTAAATTCATTATCGGCAAATTCTGTGTCCGGTATTCAGGAAGATAGCCAAGGAAATTTATGGATCACTACAGATGGTGGAGGAATTGATATTTATAATAAAAATGGCTTATTTAATCACTTAAATAATAGTGTTAAAAATAGAATAAGTAAAGATATTCAAACTATTTATATAGACAGTAAAGAGCAAATTTGGGTTGGTACATGGACAAAAGGTTTGTTTAAAATAAACGCAATAACTAAACAAATTGTAAACTACAATACTGAAAATAGTAATTTAACATCAAATAGGGTTTTAAGTATTCAAGAAGATTCTAAAGGAAAACTATGGATAGGAACCTTTTTAAATGGACTTCATTATTTAGATCCTCAAACAAAATCAATCTACCATTGCAATACAAAAGATTTTTTAAAATATGAATTGCATAATGCAGATATTAGAAAGTTATATGTAGATACAGAAGATATAATTTGGCTAGGTACAACAGATGGTTTGTTTAGTGTAACTCAAAACAAAGAAAATCTGAAAGTAACATCCTTAAGAGATAAAATGTCTGTTAAATTAAGAAACCACTCAAGTACACATCGAATACTTTCAATTACACAATCTAAAGATGGACTAATTTGGGTAGGAACTGATGGAGCAGGTTTATTCAGCTATTTTAAATCAATAAAAAAGTTTAATTGGTATAATGAAACTGACGGTTTTAACGAAATGTATGTAAGTTCAATAGTTGAAGATGAGCGTGAAAATATTTGGGTGGCAGGAACAAGTGGAATAACTAAATTAGATAGAAAAAATAATATTGGAATTAATTTTACAAAAGATGATGGTTTATTGTTAAACGATTTCAATTATAATGCAGTATTAAAAAGTAAATCAGGCAATTTATATTTTGGAGGATATCAAGGCGTAAATTATTTTCATCCTGATAAAATGAAAAAGAATAAGATTGAACCAAAATTATTTTTTACAGACTTCAAATTGTTTAACAAATCAATTAGCCCTTCCAAAAAAGGTTCGCTACTTTCAAAATCAATTTCATGCACAAAAAACATTACATTAAAACATAGTCAGTCAGTTTTTACAATTGATTATATAGGTTTAAATTATACAAGACCAGAAAAGCACCAATATGCATATTTTATGGAAGGTGTTGATCCAGAATGGAATTATGTTGGAAACAATAAAAGTGCAACATATACTAATTTATCAGCAGGAGAGTATGTGTTTAATGTAAAGGCAAGAAATAATGATGGAGTTTGGACAAAAAAACCATTAAAACTAAATATTAAAGTGTTGCCACCTTGGTATTTAACTAATTGGGCGTATGTTGTATATTTAGTATTATTTGTTGGGTTAATTTTTGCCATAAATTGGATTTTACAACAAAGATTTAAAGAGAAACAAGCCGTAAAATTTGAACGAGATAAACGTATTCAAGAAGAAAAACTAAACAATAAAAAGTTACAATTTTTTACTAATATTTCACATGAATTTAGAACACCATTAACGTTAATATTAAATCCATTACAGGATTTGTTAAAAGATAAAAAAATAGAATTTTCAGAGGAAGCAAATGAAAAGTTAAACATCATTCAGAAAAATGCAGAAAGACTAAACAGATTAATTAATGAGTTAATGGATTTTAGAAAATTAAAATCGAATAAAATTCAGTTAAAACCCGAAAAAGTAAATATTATTTCTTTTGTAAATGAAGTAGTTAGTTGCTTTAAAGAAGAGGCAGCTCATAGAAAAATTGAGTTGGTTTTTGAATCTAAAAGTGAAAACTTTCAATCATATATAGATAAACAAATGATTGAAAAAGTATTATTCAATATTATATCAAATGCTTTTAAAGTAACACCTGATAAAGGTAAAATTATAGTTTTAACCAAAAAAATAGAAAAACCTAAGTATTTAGAATTAGTGAATCCTAATAAAAATGTAGAAGCATTTGAAATTATTGTTAAAGACACAGGAAAGGGACTTTCAAAAAAAGAGTTAACAAAAATTTTCGAGCGTTTTTATCAAGTAAATAAATTAAATAAAGGCTATTATGGGAGCACAGGAATAGGTTTAGAAGTTGTAAAAGATTTTATTGAATTACACAAAGGTGAAATTGAAGTAAATAGTAAGGTAAATAAAGGCACACAGTTTAGAGTAATACTTCCAATAATTAATAAAAACCCAAAACGTATAGACGAAGAAGCAGAAATTGACGAAAAACTATCAGATGTTATTCTAAATATTGACACCTCTTTAGTTTCTGAAATTAAACAGCAAGATAGTGTTAATAAAAAAGCATATACTTTATTAATTGTTGAAGATAATACCGAATTAAGAAACTATTTAAAGTCAGTATTAGAAAAAACATATAAAATTATTACAGCATCAAATGGAGAAATTGGGTTAAAAAGAGCTGTAGAAAAATTACCAGATGTTATACTAACAGATGTAGTAATGCCAGAAATGGATGGAGTTGAGTTGTGTAAAGCCATAAAAAGCAATCTAAAAACTAGCCATATTCCATTATTAATGTTATCGGCTAAATCTATGGTTGAAGATAAGGTAAAAGGTTTAGATTCTGGAGCCGACGCCTATATAAGCAAACCTTTTAATATGGAAATTTTAAAATCTACTCTAACACAATTAATATCTAGTAGACAAATTCTTTTCAACAAGTTTTATACAGGAGTTTCAAACAAAACAAAAGAAAATACTACCACTTTAGATAATCAATTTATTCAAAAAGCATTAAAGTATATAGAATTACATATAGCAGATTCTAATTTAACAGCTGAATCATTAGCAGAAGAAATGTTTTTAAGTAGAAGTCAATTATATAGAAAGCTAAAAACATTAACAGGAACATCTGTAAATGAATTTATTAGAAATGTTAGATTAGAAAAAGCAAAGCAATTAATAGAAAGTAAACAGTATGCAATTAGTGAAATTGTATTCAAAGTTGGTTTTGCATCACCATCATACTTCACAAAATGCTTTAAAAAACGCTTTGGAAAATTACCTACAGAAGTCGAATAAAACTTTATCGTATGATATTAGTTTTGTTAGCTATGCATAAAACACTTAAAAACAGTTTGTTATGTTGAATTGAAACAATAGTGCAACTGAATGCAACAAAAATGTTAATACCTAATTATAGTTAAACGTACTTTTAATATGAATTTTTTGAAAACGTTTTAGTAATGCTATATAAAAAATTCAAAACACAAATTTATTTAACCAAATAGTAAAAATTAATTATGAACAACAAATTTGTAAAAAAATTATTTCTTCTGTTGATATTATTATCAGGAAGCGTAATTTTTAGTCAAACTGTTACAGGAAAAGTCTCCGATGGAGGCGGACCATTACCTGGAGCAAGTATTTTAGTTAAAGGTACCAACAATGGTACTATAACAGATTTTGATGGGAATTTTACTTTAGAAAAAGTTTCATCAAATGCCACATTAATTGTTAGTTATGTTGGGTTTCAAACTCAAAATGTAGCACTCAATGGTAAAACTACAGTTAATATTACTTTAAAAGAAGATGCACAATCTTTAGATGAAGTTGTAATTATTGGATATGGAGCTGTTAAAAAAAGTGATTTAACAGGTTCCATTGCAACAATAAAAGGTGATGCATTAGAAGATCAACCTTTTACGGGAGTAGATCAAGCTTTACAAGGTAAAGTATCTGGGGTAACAGTAATGCAAAATTCTGGAGCACCAGGAGGTGGAGTTTCTGTTAGAGTACGAGGTATAACTTCGTTAACGGGTAATAATGAGCCATTATATGTAATTGATGGAGTTCCAGTTGAAGCAGATTCTAATAACGATTCGTTTTCTTTTTCATCATTAGGTGGTGGAAATGGGCAAACTAAAGTTAGTGCACTTTCCAACTTAAACCCTTCAGACATAGAATCTATGCAAGTATTAAAAGATGCATCGGCAACAGCTATTTATGGTTCAAGAGCGTCTAATGGTGTAGTTTTAATAACAACTAAAAAGGGAAAGAATGGTAAATCAACCATTACATATGAATCTTATTTAGGTTATCAAAGTACACCAACATATATAGATTTAATGAACCTACAAGAGTATGCAGAATTTTATAAAGAAATTGCAGCAGTTAGAGGGCAATCAGTTCCTTTAGAGTTACAAAATACAGCCTTGTTAGGAAGTGGAACTAATTGGCAAAAAGAAATATTTCAAGTGGCTCCAATTATGAATCATCAAGTATCTGTAAAAGGAGGAACAGAAAAAACAAAATTTTATACATCAGTAAACTATTTCGACCAAGAAGGTATAGTAATTAATTCAGATTTTAACAGAGTTGCTATTCGATTAAATTTAGAACATAAGGTAAATAATTGGTTTAAAGTAGGCAATAATATTACTGTAAGTAAATCACGTGAACATATAACTTTTAATGATGATGAAAGTGGTGTAATTAGTAGTGCTGTTAGACAATCTCCAGCAGTTCCAGTAAGGTATTCAGATGGAAGTTGGGGAGGACCAACAGACAATACAGGAGTTGGTAATGGAAGAAACCCAGTAGCATGGGCAGAAATTAGAAATAACCAATTAGATCGTTTTAAAATAAACGGAAACTTTTTTGGTGAATTTTCAATTTTTGAAGATTTTACTTTTAGAACAGAATTAGGATATGACTATAATACTACTAAAGTAGCAGTATTTAATCCAACTTATGAAATGGGAATAGAATCCAATAGTGTTGCAACTTCAGCTAAACAAAATACAGATAGCTTTTATTGGATTTATAAAAATTATTTAAACTACAATAAAACCATAGGTAAACATTCTGTTAATGCAATGGTAGGTATGGAGTCGCAAGAGTCTAAATGGGAAGGTGTAAGTTTAAGCAGAAGAGATTTCTTAACCAATGATATTAGCACTATTAATTTAGGAGATGAAGATACAGCAAGAAATGATAACTGGAAAGGCACTTGGAGTTTAATGTCATACTTTGGGCGAGTAAATTATTCATTTGATAGTAAGTATTTGTTAACAGCAACTATGCGTGCCGATGCTTCGTCAAACTTTGGAGATAATAACAAATGGGGATATTTTCCATCATTCTCTGCAGCTTGGGTTTTAAGTAAAGAAAACTTTATGGAAAGCACTGAAGATATTATCAGTTTAGCAAAAGTACGAATTGGATATGGTGAAGTAGGAAATCAAAATATTGGTGGTTATAAATATGGAGCAGCGTTAAGAAATGTTGCAACTGCTTACGGTACAGGGTTTACACAACAAAATATTGCAAATCCAGATGTTAAATGGGAATCTACCAAGTCTACAAATTTAGGTATAGAGCTTGGCTTTATCGATAATAAAATAAAACTAGATATAGATTTATATAAGAAAACGTCAGCAGATTTCTTGTTTCAAGAACCATTGCCAAGTTATTTAGGAGCTTACAATGTTGCTTCGTATTTAGGGTTACAACCTCCGTTTGTAAATTTAGGTGAAATGGAAAATAAAGGTATTGATGTAATGTTAACAACACATAACATTTCAACCGATAATTTTAATTGGACAAGTTCTTTCGTATTTTCAAAATACAAGAATAAATTAGTCTCTTTAGCCGATGATAATTCAGCTATATTCCAAACAATTGAATTTAATAATACCATAACTAAAACAGCTGTTGGTCAACCAGTAGGATTGTATTATGGTTATGTTTCTGATGGTTTGTTTACAAGCGAAGAAGAATTATATAGTAGTCCTTCTCAAGGAGATATTAATGAAGATACTGGTATTTGGATTGGTGATATAAAATGGAAAGATATAAATGAAGATAATGTAATTGATGATAAAGATAAAACCTATATAGGTAATCCACATCCAGATTTTACATTTAGTATTTCAAATAATTTAAACTATAAAAACTGGGATTTAGCAATTGCAATGAATGGTTCTTATGGGAATGATGTTTATAACTGGACACGTAAGTTAACCGAAGGTATGTTAGAGTTAAATGGTAATCAATCTGTAGTTGTAAACAATAGATTTATTGAAGGTGTAAATGAAAATACAGATATACCAAGGTTTGTTTTTGGTGATCCAAATGGTAATGCAGGTGTATCAGATAGATTTGTTGAAGATGGTTCTTATTTAAGAATTCAAAACATAACTTTAGGATATACATTACCTTCAGTAGCTATAGAAAAACAAAATTTAATAAGTAAAGTTAGATTTTACACTACTATCCAAAACTTATACACATTTACTAATTATTCTGGTTACGATCCTGAAATTGGAGCATTTAACCAAAATTCAATGATGATGGGAATAGATAATGGTAGGTATCCAGTGCCAAGAACATATATGATAGGAGTAAATGTAGAATTTTAATTGACTAAAACATTTTATTATGAAAATATATAAATTATTAATAGTATTTGTGTTGATATTTGCAGCATCTTGTTCAGAAGATTTTGTAGACAATCCACCAGAAGATGCTTTAACCGTTGATAATTTCTTCAACACAGATCAACAGGTATTAAGTTCAGGAAGTCCATTATATGGTTATCCTTGGTTTTATTTTAACGAAAAATTTCTAATAACTATAGGAGATTTATATAGTGGCAATGCTATTGGAAGTTATTCTGACCTTGCGCAATTTGAGAATTTTTCTGTAAACGGAGCTAACCAATTTGCAAACGAAGGATGGGATTCTTTATACAACGTAGTAGCAAATGCAAATGTTCTAATGTATAATTTAGAAACAAAAGTAGGAGCAGACGTTTCAAAAGAGGTTATAGACCAAGTAATGGGAGAAGCTTATTTTATGAGAGCTTCAGCATATTTTTATTTGGTAAGAATTTGGGGTGCAATACCTATTATTCATTCTGTAGAACAAATAAATTCAAAAGAACCAGTTTATAGAAATAGAGTAGAAGATATTTACACTTTTATTATAAATGATTATAAAAAAGCTTATAGTTTACTTCCTTCTCAATGGGATGCTAACAATCTAGGTAGAGCAACAAAATCAGCTTGTGATGGTATGTTAGCAAAAGTATATTTAGCACAAGGCGATTATACAAACACTAATATTTATACTTCAAAAGTTATTAATAGTGAACAGTATAGTTTAATGGCTAATTATCAAGACTTATTTAATCCAGATTATAATAATAACATAGAATCTATTTTTGCTTTACAATGGGTTGCATGTGGAGATTGGGGATTTCAAAATCCTAATCAAGCGTATTTAGCAGCTTCACCAAAATTAACACAAGTAGGTGATGGTTGGGGAACATTTCAACCAAGTATAGATTTAATGAATGCTTATGAAGATGATGATTTAAGACGTTATAGAACTATTATGGAGCCTGGAAGTTTTTATCCAGAATTAGTAACTGCAGAAGGTGGCTATACAGTACCAGAAGATGGTTTAACAAGTACAATTGCAGGTTTTAGAAAATATGTAGTAGGCTCTCCAGATGAAGGGAATGTATGTTTTATGTCAACAGAAGTAAATACTAATATTTTACGTTACGCAGATATTTTATTAATGCACGCTGAAAGTATTTTAGCAAACAACACTTCAACTACAGATCAAAATGCACTTGATGCATATAACGCAGTTAGAACTAGAGCAGGATTAGATGCTAAAGATGAAATTACAGCTGAAGATATTTTTAATGAACGAAGAATTGAATTTGTTGTAGAAGGTGATTATTGGTTCGATTTAGCTCGTAGAGATAGAGCTGAAGCATTAGAAATTATAGCAAATCAAGAAAGAGGTGTTTATCAAGATAGAGATATAAATATTATTGCATCTAAAAAGGTTACACCTTCAGAAAGTGATTTTTTATTACCAATTCCAAGTGCTGAAACGGCAAAGAATCCTTTGTTATTAGAAGAACCTGTAGCATTTGAATTTTAAAAACTTATAAAATTATGAATACAAATAAAATAAAATATATAAAGTATTTATTCATTTTTCTTGCAAGTACATTTGTATTTACTGCTTGTGATGATAATGATGATATGCTAGAACCTGTAATTTCGGGAATATATTCATCGGATACAGGTTTGGGTGTAAATAAAGCATATCCAGAAGACGTTGTAATGGCGGAAGGCGAAGACCTTCAAAATGTAAAAACTATATTTTTTGATAACAAGGTTGAAGTTTTATTTAACCCAGTATTTAATTCAAATTTAGCAATATCATTTACAGTACCTTTTGATGAAGCAAAAGGAAGTAGGTTTGGAAATCAAATAATTACATTCACAAAAGAAGATGGAACATCGTTTCAATCAAATTTTGAAATTTTACAACCAACACCTTTTATCGCAAATTTTAACCCAGAAAGACCAACTGTTGGAAATCAAGTAGAAGTGAATGGAGAGTGGTTTTACAATGTGTTAGATGTTATTTATCAAGGAGAATCAATGGAGTTTAATGTAGTTTCTTCAGAACAAATAACATTTACAATTCCAGTAGATTTAACACAAGGAGGTGAATTAGAAATTATTACAGAAGGCGGTTCTATAACAAAAGAATTAGATATTTATTTAGGGTTTGAAGAGTTGTTAGTTACTGATTTTGATGGTGGAGGTTTACGTCCAAATAACAATTGGGTTACTTATGGAGATTTCAACACGTTTGAATATAAAGAAGCAGGTGGTATTTCAGGGAATTATGCTGAACTTACTTGGGCAGGAGCAACAGCAAATGGTTATAATGGATCTCAATCAGATGCAGGAGCGTTAATGATGGAAGAATCAAATCCAGAAAAAGTTGTGTTTTTAATGGATGTAAATGCAAATGGAGCTATTGGAACAAGTGTAGATGTTTTTATTGTTGATACTGATGGTGTAAACTGGGCATTTAATTACGTAATAGCCACTGATGGATGGCAAACAATTGAAGGTTTAGTTGCAGATTTTGGTAAAAACTACGATCCATCTAATCAAAGTAATGGAGATGCAAATCCTGCAGCTTTAAATCAAGTTAAAGTTAGTATTAATCAAAACGCAGTAACACCAAACCCATCTATAGTTCAATTTGATAATATAAAATGGCAAGTTTACGAAACAGTACAGCCATCAAAATTACCACCTACAGGTCCACAAAATATTTTGTTGAATAGTGATTTAGAATTAGGAGATGGCGATAATTTTGAAAACTGGGGAATGTGGAATGGAGCAGATAGAATGTTTGCTGAAACTACAGAAATATACAGTGGAGCAAGAGCATTAAAAGTGGTGAACCCTGCAGCAGGAAATTCTTGGGATACACAATTTGTAAGTGATCCCGTAGATACTGAAGTTGATAAAGAGTACACTGCTTCAATGTGGATTAAAGGTGAAACTGCTACAGTTCGGTTTTCAACAAATGCAGCAGCAGGAGCTTTATATGGTCCAGATTTTACAGTAACATCAGATTGGCAACAAGTTACATGGGATTTTGTAGCAAATGATGCTTCAACAAGTTTGGTATTAGATATGGGAGTTTCTCAAGGCACATTTTATGTTGATAGTATTGAACTTAAAGAAAAAATATAATTCAGTAATAGATTAATTGAGTTAACCAGGGTTGCTCATTTTATTAGAGCAACCCTTCAAAACAGAAAATAATGAAAATAAAATTTATACATACATTCTATATCTTTATCATAGGAAGCTTATTTACACTTACTAATTGTGCAGACGCTGGAGATGATAGTGATATTGCAAAGGATACAGAATTAGGTAGCCCAATTATTAATTCAGCAACTAATGTAACTTCAGAAGGATTTACCGTAAGTTGGACAAGAGTTTATAATGCAGATGGTTACGAGTTAGATATTTCAATAAATGAAGATTTTGAATCTTTTGTAGTTGGCTATGAAGCAAAATCAACAACTATGTTTAGTGAAGATGTTTATGGTTTAGATGAAGGTACTAATTACTTTTACAGAGTTAGAGCTGTATCTAGTACTGAAAAATCAAAAAATTCAGGAGTATTACAAGTAACAACTCTAGAAGCAAATGGACCAGAACTTACAACTTATTTAAAAGATACTGCTACCACTTTTTATGTTGGAATGGCTGTAAAATCAGATCAACTTACAGATGGATCTAAATATGATGAAATTTTAAAAAATGAATTTTCAAGTATTTCAGGAGAATACGAAATGAAAATGAATATAATTCAACCAACAAAAGGTAATTATGATTGGTCAAAATCAGATGCACTAGTTGATTATGCAACAGCAAATGGAATTAATGTTCACGGTCACGCTTTAGTTTGGCACGAATCTACTCCAGATTGGTTAGAAAATTATACAGGAACTGATGCAGAGTTTGAACAAGAAGTTAAAGATTATATTACAGCTGTATTAACAAGGTACAAAGGTAAAGTAACTTCATGGGATGTAGTAAACGAAGCCATTAATAATACGGATGGATCTATAAGAAGCACTGTATTTAGTCAAAAAATGGGAAATGATTATGTAGCAAAATGTTTTCAATTTGCACGTGATGCAGATCCAGATGTATTGTTATTTTATAACGATTACTCTGTAACTACAGATATTACAAAACAAGCCGCAATATTTAATTTAATTGATAATATGCAAACTAATAATGTACCAATTGACGGTATTGGATTTCAAATGCATATTCAATATAACAGCCCATCTGTAGCTCAAATGGAAACAGCTGTTGATAAAGTAGTGGATAGAGGTTTAAAACTTCATTTTTCAGAGTTAGATGTTCGTGTAAATCCAGATAAGGATATTACGGAATTAACAGCAGAAAGAGCCGTTGCTCAAAAAAATAAAATAAAAGAAGTTGTAGAAGTTTACAATGCTATTCCAACAGAAAATAAATATGCAATTACTATTTGGGGAATGAAAGATGATGAATCGTGGCTATTATCATTCTATAATAATTACAATGAATGGCCATTATTATACGATACTAATTTTGAAATTAAAAAAGCACACACAGGTTTTTTAGAAGGTCTGAAGTAATTAATTAAATCAATTAAAACTTATAAAAATGAAAATGAAGTTGATAATAGGAACGCTATTAACTATCCTAATTACTTCTTGTAATAATAAACTACCTATGCATAAAGATGATTCCTTAACTTTTGAAGAGAGAGCAAAATATTTAGTTTCTTTAATGACATTAGAAGAGAAAGTATCTCAAATGAGTTATGAATCTCCTGCAATTGAACATTTAGAAATTCCTGAATACAATTGGTGGAATGAGTGTTTACATGGTGTTGCTAGAGCAGGAGAAGCTACAGTTTTTCCTCAAGCCATTGGAATGGGAGCAATGTGGGATAAAGAACAAATGTTTAAAGTAGCCACAGCTATTTCAGATGAAGCTAGAGCAAAACATCAGGAGTTTGTATCAAGAGAAAAACGAGGAATTTACCAAGGATTAACTTATTGGACACCAAATATCAATATTTTTAGAGATCCACGATGGGGAAGAGGAATGGAAACTTATGGAGAAGATCCTTATTTAACAGGAGAACTTGGAGTTCAATTTATTAAAGGACTTCAAGGAGATGATCCTAAATACTTAAAACTAATAGCTACAGCAAAACATTTTGCTGTACATAGCGGACCTGAAGCTGATAGACATAAGTTTAATGCTGAACCTTCAGTTTTTGATATGATTAATACCTATAGTCCACAATTTGAAAAAGCAATAAAAGAAGCAAATGTGTATTCTGTAATGTGTGCTTATAATAGTTACAATGGATTACCTTGTTGTGGAAATTCGGTATTAAGTAATTTATTACGAAAAGAATGGAATTTTAAAGGTTATATAGTTTCAGATTGTTGGGCAGTAGTTGACTTCTTCAAGAAAGATACACATGAAATTGTTGAAACAGAACAAGAAGCAGCTGCAATGGCTGTAAAAGCAGGAACAGACTTAAATTGTGGTAGCTCTTACCCTGCTTTAGTAGAAGCTGTAAAAAATGGATATATTACTGAAGCGGAGATTGATGTTTCGATAGAAAGATTGATAGTTGCAAGAATGAAAGTAGGTTTGTTTGCCCCAAAAGGAGCAGTTAAATATGAAAACATACCGTATGATATTGTTGATTCAGAAAAACATAGATTACTAGCTTTAGAAACAACAAGAAAGTCAGTTGTTTTATTAAAAAATGAAAATAACACACTTCCTTTAAGTAAAAATGTAAAAAAAGTAGCTGTTATTGGTCCAAATGCTGATGATTTGGAAACCTTATTAGCAAATTACAATGGTTATCCATCAAATCCAATTACTCCATTAAAAGGTATTCAACAAAAGCTACCGAATGCAGAAGTAAATTATGCAGTAGGAACACCACTAGCAAAAGGGTTACCAATTTTTGATATTATACCATCTGCGGTTTTGTTTGCAGATAAAGAGTTGACTTCAAATGGTTTAAATGGGGAGTATTTTAATAGTATTGATTTGTCTGGAGAAGTTATTCATAAAAGGGTAGATAAAAATATAGATTTTGTTTGGGGTACTAAAGCGCCTTTTAAAGATATGAGTTATGATCAGTTTTCAGCACGTTGGACAGGTTATTTATCTGTAGATGAAACTGGAAATTACGCCATTGGAGGTGAAGCTTTTTCAGGAATGAAATTATATATAAATAACAAATTACTAGTAGCTAGAGAAGATGTTCATCATCCTAGAAAAGAGTATGAGTATGTGAATTTACAGGCAGGTAAAGCTTATGAAATTAAATTAGAATATAAGCAAGATAATACAGAACGTGCAATGATGCAATTGCTTTGGCAAGTTCCAAATTCTAATTTAGAAAAAGAAGCTATTCAATTAGCAAAAGAATCAGATGTAGTAATTTTATGTATGGGATTAAGTCCTTTGTTAGAAGGTGAAGAAATGAAAGTAAAAGTTGAAGGTTTTGCACATGGAGATAGATTAGATACCAAATTACCAAAGGCTCAAACTGATTTAATGAAAAAACTGAAAAAGTTAGGTAAACCAATGGTATTGGTTTTACAAAATGGTAGCGCTTTATCTGTTAATTGGGAGCAAGAGAATATACCAGCAATAGTTGAGGCTTGGTATCCAGGTCAAGCAGGAGGAACTGCAATAGCTGACGTGTTGTTTGGAGATTACAACCCTGCAGGTAGATTGCCATTAACTTTTTATAAAAGTATTAAGGATATTCCTGCTTTTGAAGATTACAATATGCAAGGAAAAACCTATCGATATTTCAAAGGAGATCCTTTGTATGATTTTGGTTTTGGTTTGAGTTATTCAACATTTGAGTATAAAAACTTAAAAGTTGCAGAAACTATAAAAACTTCAGAAGAATTAATAGTAGAAGTGGATGTAACTAATTCAGGGAAGTTTGAAGGAGATGAAGTTGTTCAGTTGTATGTTAATCAACAAGATGATGGACATAATCCAATTAAAAGTTTAGTAGGGTTTGAACGTGTTCATTTAAAAGTAGGTGAAACCAAAACAATGTTATTTAAAGTTCAACCAAAGCAGTTGGCTAAAGTAAATTTAGAAAATCATAATTTAGAAGTTATAGAGAAAAATATATTTATTTCTGTAGGAGGAATGCAGTATACAAAAGAAAGAGAGCTTCAAAAGAAAGTGATTTCAAAAAATGTTAGAATTGAAGGAAATTCATATCAAATTAAATAAACTCAAATTTTTTAAAATTAAAATGAAATTTTTTATAGACACAGCTAATTTAGAGCAAATTAAGGAAGCACAAACTTTAGGGGTTTTAGATGGCGTTACCACAAACCCATCATTAATGGCAAAAGAAGGAATTACTGGTGCTGAAAATATATTGCAACACTACCGTGATATTTGCCAGGTAGTTGATGGAGATGTTTCTGCTGAAGTTATAGCAACAGATTACGAAGGAATGATTAAACAAGGAGAAGAATTAGCAGCATTAAATCCTCAAATAGTAGTTAAATTACCTATGATAGCTGCTGGTGTTAAGGCTTGTAAATATTTTTCAGATAAAGGTATAAAAACAAATGTTACATTAGTGTTTTCTGCTGGTCAAGCATTATTAGCTGCAAAAGCAGGAGCAACGTATGTTTCTCCATTTTTAGGACGTTTAGATGATATATCAACTGATGGATTACATTTAATTTCAGAAATTAGAACTATTTACGATAATTACGGTTTTGAAACTCAAATTTTAGCAGCATCAGTACGTCATACAATGCACGTAATTGATTGTGCAAAATTAGGAAGTGATGTTATGACTGGGCCTTTAAGTTCTATTACAGGTTTATTAAAACACCCATTAACAGATAGTGGTTTAGCTCAATTTTTAGCAGATTATGCAAAAGGAAATTAAGTATGGAAATCTATAAATTAGAAGAAATAGTTTCTCAAACAAGAAGAGATATTTTGAGAATGGTTCATAAAGTAAATTCTGGTCATCCAGGAGGATCTTTAGGTTGTACAGAGTTTTTAGTAGCTTTATACAATGAAGTTATGGAGCTTAAAAATGAATTTGATATGAACGGAAAAGATGAGGATGTATTTTTTCTGTCTAACGGACATATTTCACCAGTTTTTTATAGTGTTTTGGCACATAGAGGTTATTTTCCAGTTGAAGAATTAGGAACTTTTAGGTTGTTAAATTCTCGTTTACAAGGGCATCCAACTACGCACGAAGGTTTGCCGGGCGTCCGTATGGCTTCAGGATCTTTAGGTCAAGGTTTATCAGTTGCTTTGGGTGCTGCTCAAGCTAAAAAGTTAAACGACGATACAAGGTTAGTGTATACTTTGCATGGTGATGGAGAATTACAAGAGGGTCAGAATTGGGAAGCAATCATGTACGCTGCTGGTAAAAATGTAGATAATTTAATTGCAACAATAGATTTTAATGGACAACAAATTGATGGGCCAACTTCAGAAGTTCTTCCTCTAGGAGATTTAGAAGCTAAATTCAAGGCTTTTGGTTGGGAAGTGCTTCATATTAAAGAAGGAAACAATATAAAAGCTGTTGTTGCTGGTTTAAAAGAAGCAAAATCTAAAACAGGAAAAGGAAAACCTGTTTGTATTTTATTACATACAATTATGGGAAATGGTGTAGATTTTATGATGCATACACACGCTTGGCATGGGAAAGCTCCAAACGATATGCAATTAGAGAATGGATTGGCTCAAAACCCAGAAACTTTAGGTGATTATTAATATTGAAGAAAGTAAAATGAAAAAATACACTTTTACAGAGAAAAAAGATACACGAAGCGGATTTGGAGCTGGTTTAGCAGAATTAGGAAGAACAAACCCTAATGTAGTAGCTTTATGCGCCGATTTAATA
>NZ_JAWMPV010000003.1:0-423189 GCF_033101135.1 Lutibacter sp. TH_r2 | reverse complement strand
ATATGTGTGCCAACGTTGTTGTGTATGGTTAGTTGCGTGGTTAAGCCTTAAAGTTAGCAAACAAATCACAGATAGAAAATTCCAGCGGAATTTTCGTAAGTCGGCAGTGACCTAGCAATTAATTATACACGGTGTTGCAGGTAGTATTTTAGTGTATCGAATTTTCATAATTAAAAAAGATAAATCGAAATTGTTCTTTTGATTCATTTATTTTCTCTCTATCATCATAATTAGTCGAGTAATAGTCAATGTTATATTTATTTTTCAAATAAGTTTTTCGTAACTCAATAATCGAATTATAAACAATTTCTAAAGTATAAATATAATCTTGATAAACAGAGTTTTCTGTAAATGTGTATGAAATATTAAATTCTGAATCAGCTGTTAGTTTCTCTTGAATTGTCTTTTTTAGGTCATCTTTATTTATTGTTTTATTATTTATTTTAATACTGTTTTTTCCAATCTCAATTAATAAACTGTGGTTTTTGTCAAACTTTGCTGGAGCTGGAGGGAGAATATATTCCTTGGAATTTATATCGTATTCTTTCAAGTCTTTATCTAACAATGGGGGAAGTCTTAATTGAAAGCTTTTAATATATTCATATTTGTCATTTTCAAGAATGAGTTCAATTCTATTATAATCAGCTAATTTTATCTGTTTTTTGATTAATTCAAAATCTTGAATTTTTATGTTTTTATCTGCTAAAAATAATATCTTAAAGTAATTTTTCTCATCGAATTTATATTTTGTAGTTTTTATTAAAAACTTATAAAAATCTTTATCAATTGGAATTGTAATGTTTCTGAAATTTGCAACTAAATTATTATTATCATACGTAATGTAAAGTGGTTCGAACAAGTTGGTTTCTCCAAATTTTCTTTGAACGCCATTACCAAAGGGTAAATTAATTTTCAAAGATTTCTCATTTATGATGTCAGTAAATAAATAATCAGATTTTCTTTTCTTAAATTTTGAAATTATTGAATCTGTAGTTGGATTGATAAAAAATAATTCAGAATTCTCGAAACTTATTTCAATTTCCTGTTTTTCGTTAAATTCATTTGTTAAGACTAATTTATTATTGAAATAACTATATTTTAAAGTGTCATATCTAGCAAAATAATCAATTAATAAATCTTTCTCAAATTTTATTAAAACTGGATATGTATTATTATTTTGCCCATACCAAAATCCTTCTAATTTTTCATTATTAGAACAACTTAAAAATAGTAACGAAATTAATATTATAAAGCAATTTTTCATTTTTCGCGATATTACCTGCAACGGTTTTGGGTTTACTTTCGTTGCGTTGGTTTATTTCAAAGTTAATTAAAAATCTTAAACATTTGGTTAATCAGAGGTTTCTCGTAAAGCGAACAAAAAAGCAATGAAATGAACCCGTTGTTAGCTAAAGTATTTTTTTATCGTATTATGTTATAAATATAAACTATAATCAAATCTCGATAATAAATCTTATCAAATTTATCCTTCGGAATTGTTTTCACTGCTTTAATCAAATCGTTAATTTCACCACTTGCTTGATAATGATTTATTTCTAATGCTGTTTGATATTGCCAACTTTTTTCATCTATTAATTTTTCAATTCTGTAAAGTTTCTCGTGACAAGACAGAATAGTGAATGGGCTAAAATAAAAATCAGTTTCGAAATTCAATTCCTCTGAAAATTTATTAGAGTTTCCTTTTTTAATATCTCCTTTTTCTATTCTTTCAAGCAAGTTTATATAACTCGATTTATCAATTTTATCTAACATCGACTCTTTAATCAAAAAGTTCTCAAAATGGTTATAAATCTTTCTTTCGATTAATTCATTTTTTTTATCAAAACTAAATTCTTGAACCAATTGATTCATCTCTGAATTATAACATTCTTCAAATCTTTTATCAATTAGTTCTTGTTGATTTTTTTTTGAACAACTTATGATTGTTATTAATGTAATTATTGTCGTAAATATCTTTTTCACAATATTTTAGCTAACGGTCTCGGCTATGAGTAGTTGCGTGGGTTAGCACTTAACTTTGCAAGTACACACCAAGCTGAAAATCCGTGAGGATTTTCAGAAGTAGGTAAGAACAAGCAATTACTTATAGCCATTGTTGTGCCTAGTGTTTTTTTATTTTATTTTCTAACTCTCCAATTATTAAATCAGCTTTTTTTGTTAGATTTTCTAATTCGAAACGAGAGAGTTTTAATCCACCGTGAACAACATCATTACGTGCCATTAAAACTTGTCTTAAATTCATTGAGGTGTTTTTGTCCAAAATAGAATCTGAAAGAAATTGAATCACAAAATTTATAGAGCGAGACTTATTATCAGAAATCCCTTCTTTTCTCATTAGTTCACTACCAAGCTTTTCAATTGCCTGCCATCTTCTCACAATTTCAAATTCGGAATAGTCTCTTTCGGTTTGAACGTCTTTTTCTCTAATTTGAACTTTTTTTCGAGAAATTAATAGACTGTAGTAAAAAGCAACAACAGACATCATAATTCCAATTGCGGCAATAATTAACCCTAAATCCTTTGTTGTATCAAAGCTCTTATTCTGATATAAGTAAAAAACAATTCCAAAAACAGCATAAAGTGCTCCTGACATTGAAAGCATTAAAGTCCATTTTTTTCTTTTAGAATCTTGTTTTGTCACTTCGTTTCTTTGATACAACACTTCCTCTTTTGCTTCTATAATATCGCTTAACGAGATTTCTTTTTCTGCTGTGTTTTTAGAAAGAGCATTTCTATAGGCTTTTTCCAATATTTTATCTACAATCTCTTGCTTTGTTTCATCAAGAGCAATTTTTGCAGACTCTGTTAATTTGCTATATGTTGAATTATCCATTATTGTCTTGATTAAAAGTTAAGTAAACAGTTGTTCCTATTGCAATAAATGACATTACAATAAACCAAATCACGTGATTCGTTTCGGTAAATTTTGTAGTGTCAAGTAAACTACCTGCAACTAGAGTTGATACAAATGCTACAATCTGGATTATTTTTGATAACCAACTTTTCTTTTTAGCTACAACCATTCTAGGTTGACTTGCGGCTTCCTTTACATTTGATTGAGTAACTTCTGAATTAGATTCAGGAACTCGTCTACTAGCTTCTATTCTACTAGCTTCATCAACTATTTCTTCCGCAATTCGGCAAGATTGATTTTTCAGTTCAGTTTTAGCATCAGTACTAAAGTTCTGTACTTTTTCGTCTGGTATTTCGAATTCAATGTTCATTCATTCGGTTTTGTTTTAGCATTAGGCACAACGGTTTTGGGTTTAATTTCGTTGCGTTGGTTTAGTTCAAAGTTAATTAAAAATCTTAAACATTTGGTTAATCAGAGGTTTCTCGTAAAGCGAACAATAAAGCAATGAAATAAACCCGTTGTTACCTGCTGGCTTTTATTATTTCAGTTGTTTGGTCAGTTATACTTTTCGTTTGTAATTCAATGCTAAATGCTTCTAATTCCGTTTTCAAATTCATTTCCATTTCGAGATAGAACTTTGTGAAAAATTGTTTTTTGATATCAAAATCTATTTGTCCTTTTCCAATTCCGTCTAATTCCATTTTGTAATCTTTCGTTGCAGATTTTATTGTGTAAACTTGGTCAAGGTCAAAATATCCAACTCCGTTTTCCACTTTTTTTAATGTATAAATTGAATTAATTTCCATTTCAATTGTTACATCTGCAATTGGCATTGACATTGGATTTTTCTGTTCAAAACTTTCTCCAACTTTAATTTTCCTATTTGGATATTTAATTTGATTCATCATTGTTTCCATTGATGTTAAAAGTTCCTTTTTACTTTTATCAGACATTGAAGAATTGGAAATAGAGTCAATTTTAATGCTTTCACTCACATAGTTACCGTGCATTCTCATTCCTTTACCCAAAGATTTGTTAGAGGATTCTAACACTTCTATATTTAGAGGGAATTGATTGCCATTTAACTCACCAGTTTTAGAAACACTTCGTAGAACAGTAGTATCTTTCGTTATTGTTGGATTTGAATATCCATTATTCTTTAAATTCTCAATAATTTCATCAGAGGCAATGTACAAGACGTTATTTTCTGAAATCTGTTTTTGAGTTAAGGAGTAATTAAAGTTTGGCAGATAACCAACTTTAAAATCGATTTCTTGTTGGCTTTGACAAGAACAAATTGTTAATGTCAATAATAGTAATGTAATTTTTTTCATTCGTTTTTTTTGCTTGCAGGTAACGGTTTTGTGTATGGTTAGTTGCGTGTTTAAGCACTAAAGTAGCAAATAAATCACAGATAGAAAGTCCGCGAGGACTTTCGTAAGTAGGCTATAACTAGCAATGAATTATACACATTGTTGGCAACAGTTTTTATTAATTCAGGTTACAGTTTTTCATTCAAATCTTGCCTTCCAACAATTGCCATTATTTCTACAATATCCTCATTTACTTTAAAATAAATGCTATCAACTCCACAAATACAGCGTCTGTAGTCTTTTTTTATATAGTCAACCGATTCAAATGAAAAAGGTCTTTGAGCAATTATTTCGAAATATTTAAAAAATGATTCAAAGTATTTATCCGCTTGAGTCATTCCAAATTTTTTCACACCGTAATGATGAATCCGTATCAAGTCATTTTTCGCTTCATTGCTTAATCTATATTTAGTCATTAAGCAAAGACTTTGATTGCGCTAAAATTTGATTTTTACTTTCACTTGTAAATCCGCTATTTTCGGCTTTTTCCAATTTAGCGCGAATCCAGTTAATTTCAACTTGTTGTTTTCGAGCTTGTCTTATTAAGTCGTTTACGAGTTCACTTTTACTTGAATACTCTTTTTTATCCACTTGAGTTTTCAGCCATTCATCGTTTGGCTTTGTGAATGATATACTTTGTCTTGACATAATTTAATTATTTGGTGTAAATATACATCAAAAACGAATCAATTCCAAATTGTTGCCAACGTGTTTGTGTATGGTTAGTTGCGTGGTTCAGCAACTAAATTAGTAAACTTTTACGAACCCGTGAATATTCCGCAGGAATATTCGCAAGTAGAGAATAATAAAGCAATTAAATATACACGGTGTTGGGCGTATGTTATTTTACTTTTATCAAAACAACATATTTAGATATTTCCTTAATTTGCTCTGTAAGTTCTAATGATTCGAGTTTTTTATTTGAAGGTAATTCTAACGATTTAGGGAGAATATCTATTAGATTCAAAAGGTAACTTGTCTTAATTGAATAAGCTACATTGTCTGCAATATCTTTTCTAATTCCAGATGAATTTATTCCAATTAGATTTCCTTTTTCGTCAAACAAAGGACCTCCACTATTACCAGCTTGAATTGGTGCTGTAATTTGGTATGTTGTGATATCTCCATCAAATCCAGTTTTAGAACTTATCATTCCATCTGTTACTTTAATCTCTTTACCCATAATAGATAATGCCATAGGATAACCAAAAGCATAAACTTTAGTACCGACATCACTACTTCTAGTCTTGAAATTATAAGGTAGTTCATCTACGCCATCAAAATTTATATCAATTATTTTGAGAATGGCTAAATCATTTATTTTATCAACCTGAACTATTTCAGCATTAAACTTTTTAACCTCATTATTTAAAATAAATTCTACTTCTATATCATCCGCATCTTTAATAACGTGATGATTAGTAATTATATGTCCTAATTTAGAAATAATTACACCAGAACCATTACCTGCCCATTGTCCTTTAGCAAATCCTCTTTTTATTTGACTTTTTCTTTTTAATTCAGGATTATACTTATAATTATAAGAGGTTAAACCCGAGATAGATTTTTTAATGCTAGATGATAATAAGCCACAGCTTTTTCCTTCACGAGATAATTTTACATTACCTTCATAATCTAACAAGTTTGATGTAATATAATAGCAGCCTCTAATATCCTCTTCAGCTACCAGGTATAACGCTAAATCAGGATTGTTTTTTAAATCCTCTGGGAAAGACTCGTGAGTTTTTAACGGTTTTTTCAAATTAACAACATTATATCCTCCTTTTTTAAGGTTTTTAGTAAAAAAACGACGGATTTCACCTGAATGTTTTCCAATGATTTCATCTATAACTATATATTTATATGTTTCTATTTCAATACTTCGAACTGACTGACTGAAAGAAATAAGTGGAATAAATAGTAATAATAATAGTAACTTTTTCATATTTTATTTAATTTTAATTACGCCCAACGGTTTTTGGTATGTTTTGTGGCGTGTTTCAAGCAACTAATTTAGTAAATATTTACCGACCAAGAAAATCCGATAGGATTTTCGTAAGTGTGCTAAAACCAAGCTATAAAATATACCAGTTGTTGCCTAAAGTGTTTTTTAATCGTTAATCAATAATCTAATCTTTTTTTTAATCATAAAACATATTAATAATCCAATCGTATAAGTTGTCAATAAAACGCAAATTATGAATGCTATTATCGGAAAAATCAAATAAGATAAACTCTCTATTTTAAAGTTGTCAAATAATGTAATTATCATAAAAACACTCCATATAATCAAATTAACTTTCAGAGAATACTTAAAAGAAGTTTTTATCAAAGTATTTTCATTTAGGAGATTCTCATAAGCGTTTCTACCTGCGAATCCTAAAGCAATAATAAATGATAAAATCAAACCAATAATTGCTTTTCCATAAATTTCAATAATCAAAATTGTTATTATTCCATCTCCTGTAATCGTTACAGGAATTGAAAAAACAATCAATATTGTAATTAATCCTATTGGCAATCCAATTAAATAGGAAATCAAAATACTTTCAAGTAATATTTTCTTTCTCAATCTTTCCATTTCATTTTTCTTCGGGCATTTTTGGCAACGAGTTAGTGTATGAAAAGGCAAGATTAAAGTATAAAACTTTTCGTACAAAACAAAATATTTATTTAATAGGTGGATAACAACAATGTCTTGCTTTTTTATACACATTGTTGCCCACAGTAATTTTATCATTATGGCAAATCAAGATAATCAAAATACGGAAATATTATCAGACTTTAAAACCGAATACGAAAATTTTAATTTATTCATTAACTCAACTCATTTTGAACTACTTTTCCCTCAATTTATCGTTTCTGAATATTTTCTATTTAAAGATAATATCATTCCTATTCTTGAAATTGAAAATAAAATCAAACTAGGGAAAAACATTCAACATTATACAGATAAACTAAAAATAGCAAAAGAAGCATATCGAGAAGCTGTTAAGTCTTTTTTGACTAATCACCCAAAGAATACAGGTGTTGTAAAAACACAATTAAGAGATATTTCAAAAGAAAAAGTTGAAATAAATTTCGATAATAGTAATGAATGGATTCACTATAAAAATACAATTGATGATTATTCTTTTTCACTACATCATTCTAATTTTGCTCAAATGTATAATGAATTTTGTGAAAAATATTTCCCTAAATCTCACGATGGCAAACCTTTTAAAAGACTTAATATATCTAAACGTATTTCGTCAGATAAATAGTTCTCGTCTTTAAAACTAAAACCGTGTTGCGAAATTAACACAAAATTCTCCACGCAAAAAACGTCTTCAGGGCATTTTTCAAAATAATCTTTGTATTTAACATTCAACCTTTCCATTCCTTTATCGAATTGTGTTTTTGATTCGTTAGAATTGAAAGGTTTTTTTAATATTTCTTCTTCGAACTTTTCTTTTAAGTAGTTCGCATTATTCTTTTCCTCTTTACTCATAGTTGTTTTCTTTATTGTGGGCAACGAGTTAGTGTATGAAAAGGCAAGATTAAAGTATAAAACTTTTCGTACAGAACAAAATATTTATTTAATAGGTGGATAACAACAATGCCTTGCTTTTTTATACACATTGTTGCCCACAGTAATTTTATCATTATGGCAAATCAATCAGATTCTAAATTCAATATCAAAAAATTAAAAGCTCAAGAAATTATTAATGAGGTAAATCCTAAATTTAATGAGTTTAAGAAAATTTTAGACGAATATCCTTTTGCGTTTTCATTGCAATATTCTGAAGAAAACGGATATTATCTTGTTGCTGATATAGATTTTTTAAATTCAGATAATCCAATAGAATTATCTAAACATCCTTTCTCTTTAAAACACCTTTAGGGTGTTTTAGATTCAATTCCGTTATTAAATTCTCTATCCTTGTCTTTATGTGAATATTCGATTGATTCATCTGATATCCTTGAACTTGCAAAGCATACATTCCTTCTTTATTTGAATCTACTATGATTATATCAGTTAGTTTAATTCCTGGATTCCCTCTAATAATGTTTCCTAGAAGCAAATTGCTGTAATATTCCTTCAAGTAATTTGCTTCTTTCAAAGTAAATATCATTAATCCATCTTTTTCTTTCATATCTATTTTATTATCCTTTCGTTCCATTACATTCTTAAAAGCTTGAGTTCTCGCTCTTTCGTTTTCATTCATCGTTGAATCTTTCTTTTCCTCTTTACTCATAGTTGTTTTCTTTATTGTGGGCAACGGTTTTATATTATGATTTCGTTGCGATAAGTCGTAAGACTTATCAAAAAGGAAATCGAAGTTTAAATTTACGATGTTTTGTCGTAAAACGACAAAATGTAGCAATGAATTATATATGATGTTAGGGCATCGTAATTTATGATATCCAAGTTCCTTTTATTTTATCAATAATCCATTTATCATTTTTACCTCTTTTAAGGTAAATCCTAAATCCATAACCATTCAAAGCTTCGTATGCAATTCCTGCTGACATTATTCCATATTTTTTATCCTTATCAAAAACTATTCTTGAAAAGGAAATTGCTCCTCCAAAATAAAAAGGATATTTGGTTCTAAATATTTTTCTTCCTTTCGGAAATTCCGAGCTATATTTAAATCTGAACTTTTCATTTTCTTTAAAATTATTCAAATCTATTTTATACTCAATCTTTTTAGTAATTGAATCAAAAATATATTCTATTCCATTGTCTTTTATCCTTTCTGAACTTTTTAAAAGAGATTCAGCATAAATCGTATCTATAATGGCAATTACAATTCGACTCGTATCATTTTTAATTTCAATTATTCTCTTTTCTCGTTCAGCTAGAGATTTTTCGTATCTTTTTAACTTTTCAAGTCTCAAACTGTCAGATATCCCTTTTTCAAAATAAGGTTCTGGAATTTTCGATATTCTCCAATCATTAAAAATAGAATCAACAACGCTTGGAAGAATTTGAATCATTACTTCTTTCTCATAGTCCAAACTGTTCTCATTTTTGGAACAGCTCACAAAACAAATCAAGATTAGAATGTAGAATGTCTTTTTCATAACTAGAGTATTGTCATTATGTGCCCTAACGGTTTAGGGTTTAATTTCGTTGCGTTGGATTAGCTCAAAGTTAATTAAAAAACTTAAACATTTGGCAAATCAGAGGTTAATCGTACGTGGAATAAACCAGCAATGAAATAAACCCAATGTTGGCTAAAGTAATTTTTTATCATTTTGTTATCTTTTTTCAAATCAATTTATTCTCATTCAGCGTTTTGTTAATCAAATCCTTTTGTTATTTTTTTCTTAAATTTCTCATTTTACGAGAATTTGTTGTTAAAAACTTTTTCGAGTTTCGTTGCTCAAATCTGTAATTACTTTTCTATTCAGTTTGAGTGTCAAATTTTTCCGTTTTCGATGCTCAAATTCTTACAGTTTCTATTCTGCGTTTCATTGAGTTTTTGCGTTTCAACTTTCAAATTGTTTTGAGTGGCAAATCATTCCGTTTCAATTTTAATCAGCGTATTTTTTCTTAAAATCAATCTGGAATTTCTCGTTTTAGTTTATCAATCTTTTTAAGAACCTTTCTCCGTTTTGCAGATTTTCATCTTATTTTAGCCAACGATTTTGAATATGATTTCGTTGCGAAAAAGTCGTAAGACTTATCGTAAATGAAATCAAAGTTTAAATTTAAGATATTTTGTCGTAAAGCGACAAAAACCTAGCAATGAATTATATGCAGTGTTGCAATTTCGTTGTTTTTCAATCATTTTATTTATCCTTTTTCAAATCAATTTATATTCATTCAGCGTTTTGCTATTCAAATCCTTTTATTTTTTAAATCTTAAATTTCTCATTTTACGAAAATTAATCTTTAAAAATTTTTTTTCGAGTTTCTTTGCTCAAATCTTTCCGCTTTCGTTGCTCAAAATCGTACAGTTAATCTTTCTGCGTTTCAATGAGTTTTCCGTTTTCATTGCTCAATCATTTTTAGAGTTTCAATGATTTTTTTTCCGTTTCAATTTTCGAAATCGGTTTGAGTGGCAAATCATTCCGTTTCAATTTTAATCAGTTTATTTTCTTAAAATCAATCTGGAATTTATCATTTTAGTTAATCAATATTTTTCTGAACTTTTTTTTCGTTTTGAGTATCGTCGCACAATGAATTGCAACGGTTTAGGGTTTGATTTCGTTGCGTTAGTTTAGCTCAAAGTTAATAAAAAATCTAAAATATTTAGGACTTCAGAGGTTAATCGTACGTGGAATAAACCAGCAATGAAATAAACCCAATGTTAGCTAAAGTGGTTTTTTATCATTTTGTTACTCTTTTTTCCATTCAATTTTTTTCTCATTCAGCGTTTTGCTACTCAAATCTTTTTGTTGTTTAGATTCTTAAATTTCTCATTTTACGAGAATTTGTCGTTAAAAACTTTTTCGAGTTTCGTTGCTCAAATCTGTAATTGCTTTTTTATTCGGTTCGAGTGGCAAATCTTTCCGTTTTCATTGCTCAAATTCGTGCAGTTTTTCATTCTGCGTTTCTATGAGTTTTTCGTTTCAACTTTCAAATCGTTTTGAGTGGCAAATCATTCCGTTTCAATTTTAATCAGCGTATTTTTTCTTAAAATCAACCTGGAATTTCTCGTTTTAGTTTATCAATATTTTTCAGAACTTTTCTTCAATCTGTGGCTCGTCGTCCATTTTTGCTAACGTGTTTTTATATGATTTGTGCGACTGGAAAATCGGAGATTTTTCGGACGTAGCAAATCGTTTGTTGGATGTTTGTCGTTTGTACTAGTTCAAATTTAAGCATAAATTATATGAGTTGTTGTATGTAGGTTTATATTAAATCAAGATAAATCATTCCGAGAATCAATATTATTATTGAAAATATAATCAATCTAATAATCTTTTGTTCTTTCGCTTTTCTATCATATCCATCTTTTTTTAATTCCCATGAGAATAAAATCACGATAATTGTGGAAAATGGGTCTCCGATAAAATCCCAAAGAAGGCTTTCATTTGCTTTCTTTGATTTTTTAAATTTCTCTCGTTTCTTTGAAAGATGTTTAGCTGTTTTTATCTTTTCATTATCGACCTTTCGAATCTTTAATTCAGTTTCCGCCAATTTAACAATTTCAGGATTCCAATCTTTCGGAGTTCCTACAATTTTCAATAAATCATTCGTACCTCGTTCTTTAATTGGTGGATTAAAATCTATCATCTAATATTTCTTTTCATAACTGTCTAGTCCTAAAATACGGCTACAGGTTAAAATTGAATTTACGCTGTTAATTTATATACCATATTTGGTGTTTTAAAGTTTAAAGATAAGTGTAATCTTACTTCGTTGTATAATTTAATTGCATTTTTTGCGGCTCTTTTTGCGTGATCAGTATCCATAAAGGTTTGGTCAAGGTAAAATTCATCTTTTAATATTCCGTTTACTCTTTCCGCTAGTGCGTTTTCGTAACAGTGATTTTCTTCAGTCATAGAAATTTCAATTTTTTTTCTTTTGAGTATTTGAGTGTATACATTACTGCAGTATTGTATTCCTCTGTCAGAATGATGTATGAGTCCCTTAATGTTTTTTGTTTTATACAAAGCCTTATTAAGCGCTCTCACACATCCTTTAAGTTCTAAGCTGTCACTAAGGTCGTATCCTACAATTTTCCTTGAGTACATATCTGTAATTAGAGCCAGGTAACAGAATCCGTTTAAGGTTCTGATGTATGTTATATCAGAAGCCCAAACTTGATTCGGTTTTGTCACTTCTATGTCTTTAATCATATTGTTATACTTATAAAATCTGTGGTATGAATTTGTAGTTCTACAACTATATTTTTTTCTTAATGTTAGCATATTATGCTCTCTAAGCACTTTAAATAGGGCATCTCTTCCAACTTTTAAATGTTGTTTATCAAAGTCGTTATTTAGAGACTTCATTAATTTACGCACACCTTCTCTGGGTAAGGACTTACGTCTTTTTTTAACGATATGTATAATTTGTTGTTCAACTTTGTTTCTCCTATTGGCTCTATATTTGTATTTATAATAAGCATCTCGTTTTAAGTTAAAACCTTTACATACCCTAGAAATAGACGTAAATCCTTTGGATTTTACTACAGCAATGATTAAGGCTTGATACTTAGTTTTTTTTTAAGTTCCAATACACTTTTATATCCTAATTTTTGAGCTGCAACTTCTAAATATGCATCATCAATAAGTCCATCCATATCTTTTTTAAGGAGCAGTTTCTTAAGTTGATTGATCTCTTTTTGTAATGCTTTTATTCTTGATATTTCATCATTAGTTTCTACCATAACTCTTGTGTTCATAAGGTCTTTACGGTCATACTTTTTAATCCATTCATTGATTGTAGAACAAGCAATACCGTAAAGTTTACCTAGTTGATACTTATTATACTTTCCAGTACTAAGTTCGGCTAAAATTTTTAATTTGAATGGTTCGCTGTAACGTCTGGTTACTTTGTCGTTTTTATACATAATGTTTAAAATTATGTAGCCTTTATTCAGGACGGGTCACAATGTGGTACAACGGTTTGTGGTATGGAAAGTTGCGTTTTTGAAAACATAATTTTCCAATGTTTAAATTTAAGTTATTTATGTTTTAGAAACATTCTATTTTATTGAATTTAGCAATTTTTTATACCAAGTGTTGGTGGTAGTTTTATATAGTTTGAAATATTTCATTCAGTTGTTTATGAAAAATTAGTTCTTCTTTTTTTATTCGCATTATAAATTCTAAATAGGTGTCATTTTTTTTACTTGCATTTAATCGAATAATTAATCCTTTCTCGTTGATATAAGTATTAAAATTAATTCTTTTATTTTCGTTTTTCCAATTTAAAATTTTCGTAGTATCATTTTTTAGTGAATTAAACTCTAAAACAGTTTTTTTAAAAATATTCTCTTTTTCTATTAATTTAGAAAGTTCTTTATATATATCAATAAAAAGACAATCAACCTTTCTTTTTTCACAGAAACAAGGAAGTTTTGGTTCGTGAATTGAACAAGAATAATTGTTAATTGATTTATTATATAAGTTTGTATTCTCTTTATGCCATTTTAAAATACTTTCATATTTTAAAAAATAGTTTGTTTGACTAGATTTTAATTGATCTATTGATTTTCGAAAAATATGATTTATTGGCATATAATTATTAGTTGGTATTTAACAAATCTAATCTAAATTCCAATATACATCATTCATAGTTTCTGGGTCGTCTGTTCCTGAAGCATCAATCAACCAGTTATTATCATTGTATCGATCATTATAATCATAATCAACATAATCGTTAGTATATGTCTTTAAATCCTCAAAAATTACTCCTTGATTTTTCAATTTGCTTTTTACATCAAAATCAAACCATTTAATCGATTTTTTATTAACAAATATATGATTTTCTCCACCTATAGCATTCATCACGCTGTTAAATCCGCTTAATGGCATTTTGGACTTATTTGTTATGATGAAATAGAAATGATTGATACCTCTTAATACTCCTATAAAAAGCTTTTCTTTTTCTAGATAATTCCAATTTTTTATATCTACTTTTATGTAGTCAGTATGAGTTTCGCTGATTTTTTCGGCACGATACTTTAAATAATCATTACCAGCCATTTCTTTTAAAGGAGTATTGAGCATTTCTATTAGCTCAAAAAGGTTAGCTTGATTGATTTTATTTTTTAAATCATCCTTTTCAATTTGATTTATATCAATTTCTTGAACTTCTTTGGTCATATTATTGATTAATTTTTGACCAATTAATTCTCCATTTATGAACTCAAAAATTAAATCTTTTTCGAAAACTGAAAAGTGACCTCGATGACTATATTGAATTCTTTCTCCTTGAGGGACTTTCATTTCACCACTAAACCAACTTGCAAAAACTATTTTTTTTTCATTGAAGAGAGATTCTATACCCACATCTTCATTATCTGTGAAACCAATTAAATCTATTAAATACAATTTCTTGTTTTCGATTTTCCAAGTTCCAATATAACCTCTACTACAGTCTGTAGATTTATAAGCAAACGGATTTTTATTTGTTTTAACTAAATAATTGTAAAGAGGTTCACACGCAATTTTATGTTCCTCATTTTTATAGATCAATTTCTCAAATGCTTGTGCTGTCATTTATATTCGGTTTTAATTACCACCAACGAGTTTGTACAAGATTAGTTGCGTTGGTTAAACAACTAATTTAATAAATAATTACTGACCAAGAAAATCCGTGAGGATTTTCGTAAGTGAGCTAAAACCAAGCAATTGATTTTGTACGGTGTTGGCACAAGTTTTTTTAATCATTTTATTAATTATAAATCAAATTATTATGCAAATCAAATCAATTTTCATACTTGACGAATATAAATCTAAAAATAAGAATTCTTATAAAAGACTATTTTCATTTTGGAATCAAAACGGTTCAACTCGGACTAATTCAATTAAATCATCCAATTCTGAAAAATCAGATGAAATCAAATAATAAACTCTAAACCATTCTTTAATTATGTTTTCAGAAAACTGTTGCTCTATTATAGATCTAATCTCACTAACGTCAGCATCAACATCAAAATCGAAAAAAGTCATTCTCCCTTCAGTTTTTTCTTTATTTCTTTCCAATATTGTTATAAATCGACCTAATTGGAAAACAGAAGTCATTCCTTTGTCAGAGAATAAATTATGTAAATCGAATTTATCTTTAAATTCATTACCCATAATATTTAAATTATACTCGATTTTATCAATATCATTTGTAAACCCATAATTATTATTATCGGATATGTCATCAACAATTAATCGAAATTTATTCGTTATTGGAGGTTGTTCTAGTAAGAATTTCTTTTTCATAAAGTTCATTTTTCGTATTTGTGCCAACGGGTTAGAGTTTGGTTTCGTTGCGTTGGTTTAGTTCAAAGTTAATTAAAAATCTTTTTCATTTGAAACTTAAAAGGATTCTCGTACGATGAACTAATTAAGCAATGAAATAAACGCATTGTTGCCAGTAGTTATTATTGTTTATGTTTTGCAACTTTCAGCCAGATTTCTTTAAGCTCTTTTCTACTTATTTTAAATTTTTTCATTATAATCGGTTCAGATTGCTCTTCTTGCATATCCCAATATTTCTCGCTCATAATTTCGTTGTAGATTTCTAATTCTCTTTTTGTTGGCAAATCAGATTTAGTTACTTTTCCAACTTTGTCTTTGATTATTATCTCAAAATTATAATTCGTTCTTATATTATTTTTTGCGATTTCAGGCGTTACATTTCCAGTTTTTGCATTTGGCGACCAAAGTAATTTTCCATAAGTATATCCTTTTCCAATATCGTTTTTGTCATCGTAAGCAAATATTACGATTTCATCAATATCTTTATTTTTTTTCGACTGTTCATAAACGATTGATTTTAAAGTGTTTTCAATGCTTTCTTTTGAAATATCATACGGAACAACAATTGACATTGTTAATCTAATAAACTTTGGTAAATCTTTAAGTTCTTGAGTTGAGTAATCAGATAATTTTCGAGTTAAAGCTTTTGCACTTGAAAATTCAGATTCCTCAATTGTAAAATTCGAAATTTTTGTTGCATCAAAATCTATTTTAAATTCAGATTCAGTTTTCGTTTTGTTATTTCTAGTTTCATTGCAACTTAATAAAATTAGAACAGGTAAAACCCATAGTATTCTTTTCATATCTTTTTTTGTATTTATTTCATTTTTTTCCAGTAATTACTGGCAACGGTTTGTGGTATGTTTTGTTGAGTGTTTAAGCAATAAATTTAGTAAATAATTGCTGACCAAGAAAATCCCTTTAGGATTTTCGTAAATGTGCCTGAACCAAACAATAAAATATACCAGTTGTTGGGCGTTCGTTAATTTTTTAATCGTTCTAAAATATCAATTTTTGGAAAATTAATCTTACAATATTCAATGAAATTTATACTTTCTCTTAAATTGTAAGTCACTGAATCAGGAATATTTTCTGTTAATTCGAATATCCCTTCTTCCGTTTTAATTTTCTCAATCCAAATAATAATTTTAGAATCAATAAACTCAATAATTTTATTCAATTTATATTCGTTAAAATCATTTACATTACAATTATTATTGTCGTAAATGACTGATTCTCTCGAATATTCATCTGTTCTTTCTAAAGTTTCTCCGTAAATCTGATTAACTCTAATTTTAGATTTGTCTTTAAGATATTTTTTCGTAAATATTGAAGTATGTCCAAATAAATATCCTTTTTTATTCTTTCTCAATTCTATTGAATGAAAGTTTGGAAGAATTTCTAAATTAATATAGTTTCCTAGTTCATTTGTTCTACTTGACCAAAATGTAATTTCCAACTTAATTTCTGTGTCTTTATATATGATTTTTGGTCTTGAAGATAGGTATTTGAATCCTTTAGATTCATATTTTTTTCCTATTTCATTACAGACTTTCTGAAAATACTCTTTAGATGTTTTTATTTCTGTCAAATCAATTTCCATAGTTTCTTCATAATGACGCCCAACGGTTTGTGGTATGTTTTGTTGAGTGTTTAAGCAATAAATTTAGTAAATAATTACCGACCAAGAAAATCCCTTTAGGATTTTCGTAAGTGTGCTAAAACCAAGCTATAAAATATACCAGTTGTTGCAGGTAGTATTTTAGTGTATCGAATTATCATTATTAAAAAAGATAAATCTAAATTTTTCTTTCGATTCTTTTATTTTCTCTCTATCATCATAAATAGTTGAGTAATAGTCAATATTGTATTTATTTTTTAAATAAACTTTTCGTAACTCAATAATCGAATTATAAACAATATCTAAAGTGTAAATATAATCTTGATAAACCGCATTTTCTGTAAATGTGTATGAGACATTAAATTCTGAATCAGCTGTTAGTTTCTCTTGAATTGTCTTTTTTAGGTCATTTTTATTTATTGTTTTATTATTGATTTTAATACTACTTTTTCCAATCTCAATTAATAAACTGTGGTTTATGTCAAACTTTGCAGGAGCTGGTGGAAGAATATATTCCTTTGAATTTATACCGTATTCTTTCAAGTCTTTATCTAGCAATGGAGGAAGTCTTAATTGAAAACTTTTAATATATTCATATTTGTCATTTTCAAGAATGAGTTCAATTCTATTATAATCTGCTAATTTTATCTGTTTTTTGATTAATTCAAAATCTTGAATTTTTATGTTTTTATCTGCTAAAAATAATATCTTAAAGTAATTTTTCTCATCGAATTTATATTTTGCAGTTTTTATTAAAAATTTATAAAAACCTTTATCAATTGGAATTGTAATGTTTCTGAAATTTGCAACTAAATTATTATTCTCATACGTAATGTAAAGTGGTTCGAACAAGTTGATTTCTCCAAATTTTCTTTGAACGCCATTACCAACGGGTAAATTAACTTTCAAAGATTTCTCATTTATAATGTCAGTAAATAAATAGTCAGATTTTCTTTTCTTAAATTTTTGAATTATTGAATCTGTAGTTGGATTTATAAAAAATAATTCAGAATTCTCGAAACTTATTTTAACTTCGTGTTTTTCGTTAAATTCATTTGTTATGACTAATTTTTCATTAGAATACCTATATTTTAGAGTATCATATTTAGCTGAATAATCAATAAATGAATTTTTATCAAACTTTATTAAAACTGGATATGAATTATTATTTTTCCCATACCAAAATCCTTCTAATTTTTCATTATTAGAACAACTTAAAAATAGTAACGAAATTAATATTATAAAGCAATTTTTCATTTTTCGCGATATTACCTGCAACGGTTTTTGGTATGTTTTGTGGCGTGTTTAAGCAACTAATTTAGTGAATAATTACTGACCAAGAAAATCCGAGAGGATTTTCGTAAGTGTGCTAAAACCAAGCTATAAAATATACCAGTTGTTGTCTAGTTATTATATTCTATTTCTTTAAAATACGCTATAAACCCTACTATATAAGGCTTTTATTGATTTTCAAAAAGTAAAATAATGCAATAAAATACATAAAAAAGCATTGTTTGTTGTACCAAATGTTGTACCTTGTTATTGGTTTGCAGCTCATTGCACCCCTTTTAAATCAATGTATTATGTCTTCAATAAAAGTAATATTAAGAAAAAATAGAGTAGATAAGTCTGGAAAAGCGCCATTATTTTTAAGAGTAATAAAAGACCGAAAGACAAAATTTATTTCATTAAGCTTAAAATTAGAGCCAAACGAATGGGATGAAGCAAAACAAAAAGTAAAAAAGAATCATAGTAACTCAACACGATTAAACAAATATATTACTCAAAAGGTTGCTGATGCACAAGGACAAATAGCAGATTTAGAAACTAAAAATCAATCTACATCAGCAAGAAAATTAAAAGAAGCTATAAAAGGAAAACCATTAGTAAACTTCTTTGAATACTCTTATAACCGCTGTGAAAAGCAAAAAGATACTTTAGCCTTATCAACTTATAAAAATTACAAAAACTACCTTAAAAAGTTTGAAAAATTCGTAGGACATAAAGACTTAATGTTTGATGATATTACTGTAACAACTTTAAAAGATTATGCTGGTTACTGTAGCACAACTTTAGGTAATAACAACACAACTATAAATTTTTCTTTAAAGATTCTTAATTTGATGTTTAAAGAAGCTCAAAGAGAAGATTTAATTCCTTTAAATCATTTTCCTTTTGCTAAATTTAAAGTCAAAAAAGCAAAAAGCACAAAACTATATTTAACAGAAGAGCAATTAGATGCTTTTATTAATTTAGAAGTTTCAGATAAAGCCAAAGCAAATATTATAAAGGATATGTTTGTGTTTTCGGTGTTTGCTGGTGGTTTAAGGTTTGGTGATGTTATCGAATTAAAATGGAGCAATTACAATATTAAAGACCATAAAATAACTAAAGAAATACGTAAAACAAATAGACAGCATAGTATTAAAATAGGTAAAAAAGCTATTGATATTTTAGATAAATATTACAAATCAAGAATAAGTGATAACGATATAATATTTCCATTTGCTAATATTGATGAAGAATATTTTAAAGATAGAGAACATAGAGCTGTAGTAGTTAGACAAGCAATGGGATTAAGTAATATGTACTTAACTAAAATGGGGAAACAATTAGAATTACCCTTTTCCCTATCGTTCCACGTAAGTAGGCACACATTTGCAACAAGAGCTTTAAATAATGGTATGAGAATAGAACACGTATCTAAATTAATGGATCATTCCGATATTGGAATAACACAGGTATATGCTAAAATAATTAATAGTGAATTAGATAATGCAGTAGATAAATATATAAATTAAGCTATGAACAGACAAAGTAAAAAAATGGAAATAAAAAGTAAAGCAATGACTTATGCGAATAAATTATTTCCAAATATATTATGGGTTATTGATAGTAAATATGACAATAATTACTATAACAAATCAGTATTTTCAAAACCTAATGAAGCGTTTAAAAAAGTTAGGTTAGAAATTGTATTTGAGAATTTCACACATCCTCAAAAAGCCTTTCTTTTCGAGCTTTTAGATGAGAGTTTTAATTTTTTTATGAAGAAAGATTGGTATAGGTTTAATGCTTTAACTAGGAGGATATATGATACCGATTTAACCAAAATAAAAATACCTGAAGAATTAAAACCGTATACAACAGAACCTTTTTTAAAAGCTACAGAAAATATTATTGAAAAAGAAAGAAATATTATTGCAGAAATGTACCAACAATTACATAGAGAATTAATAGAGGAAACTTTTGTAAATATTGAGCCTAAACAAGATATTGAAGAGCAGGAATCACCTAAAGATTTTAATGAATTGTTAAATGATATTAAAAATTCAAATTATACTTATTTAGAACTTTATCAGTTTGTTAAAGAGAAAACAGCAATGGATAAGAATGCTCTTGAATATTTTAAAAATGATATTGAATTTTATTTATTCACTGCTAGAGACTTGCACGAAAGTTACTTTTCTACTGAAGATGTTGATAATGCTTTAAAAAAATTAGAAGATAATGGGTATTCAAAAGAAGACTTAATCAAGCAAGGTTATTTAAGAAAAAATAAAATTCTAGAAAAAATAGATGGGAATGTAGATGCAAAAGAAACATACTACATTGATAAAGAACGACTTCTTTTTCCCTATGAGTTTTATTCAATTTACGAGCTTCAACGTATAACAAATAGTGAATTAAAAAAAATTGAAGAAAGTCAAAATCCTTCATTGCTTAAAAATAAAATTAAAACAAATCTATCTGTACCTCAATTAGCATTGTTATTCAAACTATTAAAAGACTTAAAGCCTAATATATTTGATTTGAAATCAGAAGCGGAATTACATAGGTTCATTTCAGATAGTTTTGAAACTAAAAAATCTTCGGATATAAGCACCAATAAATTAAGAAATTTATTTAACTCACCAGAACCTAAATCAGCTGAATTTTGGGAAAAACATTTGCGCACTTTACTAGCTGAAATAAAAAAAATCAAATAATTTTTTCCTTAAAATCATCAATGTTTTAAGGGGTTTAACACAGGGTTGTACAACCCTGTATAACTGTTTTTGCTTTATTGTTTTACTCACATTTGCTTCATAATTAAATGTTTAACCATTAAAAAGTAAGTAAATGAACGCAGTAATTTTAACAACAGAACAGTACAGTGAATTAGTTAACCGTTTAGATGAACTAAACAAGAAACTAGAAGAAAAACAAAAACAACCACAAGAAGTATTTTTAGACAATCAAGAGTTTTTACAGCTAATGAATATTAGTAAACGAACTGCACAAACTTGGAGAGATGAAGGTGTAGTTTCGTTTTCTCAAATAGGTAGTAAAATCTACTACAGTATGAAAGATGTAAAAATCTTATTAGATAAAAATTACAACAAGGCATTTAAAAATAAAAAAAGATAAATGTCTTACGATACTATTAATTTTCAGTATCAAATAAAAAAATTGCCGTATCACTTTAAAGTCTTAAAAAATGAACCCTATTTGTGGAGAGGTTTAAGTTGGCAACCAGTAATTAATAATCAAGGTTATTTAAGTTACTATTATACGTATATCAATAATTTAAAGTTGGTGCTGAAATATGATAAAATCTACCTTAAAAACTCGTTACAAAAGTTTTATATGAATAATAATTATCAATCGTTTTCATACAGTCAGGTAGTAAAAGCATTTGAGAGGTTAAACAAATTATTACCTTTTAATGTTTACGAAGCAATAGTTACAAAAGTAGCTATAGGTATTGTCTTTGAAGAAAATGCAGAAAAAACATATGGAGAATGGTTGTATTATCAAGGTAAGTCACCAATGCAAATGCAAGACAAAAACAAAGTATATGGAGCTAAATTTCATTTAACAGACTATTATATTAAAGGGTATAACAAAACCTTTCAAGTAAAATCTAAAGATAATTTTAGCTTAAATAAACCATATTTCAGATACGAAATTGAAGCTAAAACAAAGTTTTTTAACAACAAAACAAACAACATTGGTATAGAGAATGTCGCAGATTTAATTAATGAAGAAAAATACAATAAGCTATGCAATATGTTAATAGATAGGTATAAAATGATTCAGACAACAACAATAATAGATTATTCTGAATGTAATTTAAAAGAGAAAAAGCTAATTGCTTATATGGAAAATCCAATTATAAAAAAGAGTGTACAAAACCAGCATACAGAATCTTTTAAAAAAGACAGAATAACATACAATAAGTTAGTAAAAGTGAAGTCGAATAACAACTTTCAAAATATCATTTTAAATAAAATTACAAACCAAGTAAACTATAGTTTAAAAAACTAATGTTTTACAACTTGTAATATACCCTAAAACAGGGGTAAAAATGAGATGAAACAAAACCACCACTTAATTAAAAAACCAAGTGGTGGAAAATTGCTATGAAAAAGAAAGGTTACCTATGAAAATAACCTTATTCATATTCAAATATAGTATAAAAACTTGCTAGTTGTAATTTAAAGAAGCATTTATTTGTTGTTATAAATATATACGCTAATTTTAACCTTTAAAAATTGTTATTCAAAATAAATCATCTTATTAATGCAAAATTTACAACAAGACCTAATAGAACTACTTAAAAACGAAGATAATTTAGTAGTAGATAACCAATTAAATAAAAATAAAATAATAGAAGCAGCTTTAAAAGTAGAACCATTTCTTATAGGTTTATTAATAAAAAGCGATACGTTTAAAAAGCATTTCTTCCAAGAAGTAGAAAATGTATTAGTATTCGATAAAATTAAGTTTCAAAGGTTTGTAAATAATAAATCTTTTCTTCCTGATAGTTATACAGCCTTTAAAAACAAAATAGGATTAGCAATTAATAACGATACTAATGATAATTTTATAAAAACCAAAAATGATGTTGTATTAGTATGGCCTCATAAAGACTGTGTTTTAGAGGGAGGTCAAACCAAAGAAGACCAAAAAAGAAACGAAATATTTTGGAATGAAACACTTGCACCAGATAATGTAGATAGGTTGTTAGACGCTAAAGCATTTACGAACTTTAAAAAATACGATAGGGATGGTGAGTATAAATTAACTGGCTTTAAGGGGGATGAAAACCTTATATTAAAGGGTAATAATTTATTAGTAATTTCTTCTTTGTTAAAAACACATAGAGAAAAAATTAAGTTAATATATATAGATCCACCATACAACACTGGTGGTGACGCTAACATATTTACCTATAACAACACTTTTAATCATTCTACGTGGTTAACATTTATGAAAAACAGATTAACAATCGCAAAAAAATTATTAACTAAAGACGGTTTTATTGCTATTGCAATCGACCACTATGAATTAGGTTATCTAATTACTTTAGCTGATGAAATTTTTGGTCAAGAAAATAGGTTAGGTATTGTTTCAGTTGTAAATAATCCAATGGGGCGTAATCAAGCAAAATATTTTTCTACGGTTAATGATTTTATGCTAATATATTGCAAGAATAATGAGTTTGCAGCTTTTAATAATGTTGTATTAAATGAGGATTTTTTAAAAACATTTGATAAAGAAGATGAGAAAGGCAGGTATAAATTAAAAAACTTTATTCGAGTAGGTGGTGGTGATGCTAATTTAAGAATTAATAAGTCTAACTTTTGGTACCCAATTTTTGTTAGTAAAGATTTATCTCAATTAAGTCTTAATTACAAAGAAGGTTTTTATGAAGTATATCCAATTACTTCAACCGGCCAAGAAAGAACTTGGAAACTTTCAAAAAACTCAACAGAAAAAAAACTTACGGAATTAGTACCTGCAAAAGAAAAAGATTCATTAGTAATTTATGAAAAATATAGGGTTGACAAAGGTCAAAAAGTACCTACCATATGGAATGATAAAAAATATAATGCCAATCACAATGGTATAAGATTATTAGAAAAGATAATAGGTAGAAAAGGTTTTAGTTTTCCTAAATCCCTTTATACTGTTGTTGATACTCTAAAATTATTATCAAAAAAAGATGATATTGTATTAGATTTCCACGCAGGTAGTGGTACTACCGCACACGCTGTTTTAGAGTTGAATAAAGAGGACGGTGGCAACAGGAAGTTTATGTTAGTTGAACAATTGGATGAACATATTGATATTTGTGTTGAAAGGAATCAAAAAGTCATTAATAATGATTCTTTTGTATATGCAGAATTAATGCAATACAATCAATACTTTGTAGACAAAATACAAAAGGCTAAAACTAAAGAGGATATTTTAACTATGTGGATAGAAATACAAGACAAAGCATTCATATCCTACCAATTTAATAAAGATATGTTTAATAAGAATTTAGACGCTTTTAAAACAGCTTCTTTAGAAACTATGCAGCACTATTTAATTGAAGTATTAGATAAAAACCAATTGTATGTAAACTTTAGCGAAATTGAAGATGGTAGTTTCAATATTGGTAATGAAGATAAAGCGTTAAACTACTCATTTTATAAAAAATAATAGCTGGTATGAGTTTATTTAATCAAGAAACTATTCAGCGTTTAGACAAGCGTATTGCTACTAAAATAGATGATGGTGATTTAATCGCAGAGCTATCGCCAATTATTAAAAATAATCTAAAGTTTGCGCCACGTCCTTATCAAGTAGAAGCGTTTACACACTTTATCTATTACATAAATAACCCACGTTTAAGAGCTAAACCTACGCAGGTGTTGTTTCATATGGCAACAGGTTCTGGTAAAACATTGGTTATGTCAGGTACAATGTTAGAGTTGTATAAAATGGGTTATCGCAACTTTATTTTCTTTGTAAATACTGATACTATTATCCGTAAAACAAAAGAAAACTTCTTAAACCCAAACAGTACTAAATACCTGTTTAATGAACAAATTAATATAGATGGTGTAAATGTAAATATCACAGAAGTAGAAAGTTTTGAGTCCACTAATGCAGATGATATTAGTATATTATTTTCTACGATTCAAGGCTTACATACTAAACTAAATACTCCAAGAGAAAACAGTATCACCTTTGATGATTTTTTAAATAAACAAGTTGTTTTAATTAGCGATGAAGCACATCATATAAACACACTTACCAAAAAGAAATTAAGTAAAGGTGAAAAAGAAAACTTTACAAGTTGGGAATATACCGTTGAGCGTATCTTAAGAAGTAACGTAAACAATGTTATGATGGAGTTTACAGCTACTTTAGACCTCAATCATCCTAATATAGCATCAAAATATGCAGATAAATTATTATACGATTATTCATTAGCAAAGTTTAGAGAAGATGGCTATTCAAAAGAAGTACAAACCAATCAAGTAGATTATCAACCTATTCAACGCGCTATTGTTGCGGTTTTAATAAGTCAGTTTAAAAAGAAAATATTTGCATCAAAAGGTATTTTAGCAAAACCAGTAGTAATGTTTAAATCTAAAACAACTACAGAAAGTGCTGAAATGGAAAAGGCATTTATTAATGAAATAAGAAACTTAACGGTTGCTAAATTAGAGAATCTTATAAAATTAGATAATGCAATTTTAGATAGAGCAATAGCCTATTTTAAAGAGCTAAATATATCGTCACAAGGTTTAATAGATGAAATAAAAGAAGATTTCACAGAAGATAAAATAGTATCTGTAAACTCTAAAAATGATACAGACGATAAACAAATTGTAATAAATAGTCTTGAAGATAATAATAACGAATACAGAGCAGTATTTGCAGTAGATAAGCTAAATGAGGGTTGGGATGTTTTAAACTTGTATGATATTGTTAGATTATATGATACAAGGGATGCAACAGGAAATAAACCAGGTAAAACAACAGTTGCAGAAGCACAATTAATTGGTAGAGGTGCAAGGTATTATCCGTTTCAATTAGAAGATAATCAAGAATTAGACAAACGTAAATATGATAATGATATAGAAAACATAATGCGTTTTTGCGAAACTTTGCATTACCATTGTTCTCACAATCCAAGATATATTACTGAATTAAACAACGCACTTCGTGAAATAGGAATGTTTCCTGAAGAAAAAGTAGAAGTAGATTTAATTCTTAAAGATGAATTTAAAGAAACAGCATTATATAAAAGCGGTTTTATATTCTTAAATAAAAAGGTTAAAAATAACCCTAAAACATTATTAGAATATCAAGAGCCAACTATTGTAAAAAAGCATACCTACGCATTAAAAACAAATAGGTCAGCTCAAACCGTTATATTAGATAACAACAGAGTAAAGCAAAATACAGTACAAGCAAATTATGCAAATAAGCATTTGTTTTCTGTATGGGATAAAACCATTATTCAAAAAGGTTTAAATAAAATTCCTTTTTATCATTTTAGTAATATTAGAAAGTTTTTCCCAAGTGTAAAATCTATGAATGATTTTATTACAAATGAAAAGTATTTTGGTGGTATAACAGTTGAAGTAACAGGTTTACAAAAAGATACTAATAATTTATCAGCACATCAAAAATTAGAAATTGTTATAAGTGTAGCTACTAAAATAGCAAACGAAATATCAACCAAGTTTGGCGATTATAGAGGTACAAAATCATTCTATAGAGAACCATTACGAAAGTATTTTAAGAATAAGAAATTAGCGTTTTCCGTAAATCAAAATGCAACAGCAGAAACAGGTAAACCAACAATGCGTAATGATATACCACAAGAATATTTTGTAGACCTTAATAAAGCAGATTGGTATGCTTACAATGAAAATTTTGGTTCGTCAGAAGAAAAGTTTTTAGTAAAGTATTTTCACGATAATATAGATGATTTAAAAGAAAAATTTAAAGATATATATCTATTAAGAAACGAAAGATTTTTCAAGCTATATAGGTTTAGTGATGCAAAGGCAACAGAACCAGACTTTGTATTATATATGACAGATAAAAATTCAGATGATGAGGTTATTTATCAATTATTCATAGAGCCAAAAGGAGATCATTTACTGTACAATGATGAATGGAAAGAACAATTTCTTCAAGAAATAGAAAAAGAAGCAGTAATTGAATTATATGAAAGTCAACAATACAAATTGATTGGTATGCCATTCTATAACAAAGCTAATAGAGAAGAAGTATTTGTGGAAAAATTAAACTCTTTATAGTTTTTGTATAATATGCATTCAAATTTTTAGTGCTAAAATATAGGTTGTTAAGTAATATGTTGATTTATTATTTTTAAATGAATTAGAATTTGAAGCTTAATTGCAATCAAAAAAGATATAATGGAAGAAGTAAAAGAAGAAAAATTTGGATCGAGAAATAGTTTATTAGAACCTATTTTAATAAAAAACAACATTGATTTTATCGCTAATATTTGGGTTGTTACTTGTCGCCAATCAATAAATAATAATAAAGATTCACGTTATTTAGTGATCATTGAAGGTACTTTCAGTAATGTTTATGAAAATATATTGAAACAAATAAATCCGAATATTTCAGTTATTAATGTATCCTTTGATGAAGCAAGGAAGTCTATTTCTGTCTTTAATATAAAAACAGGTAAAAAAGGAGTGTTAACATATAGTAAATTCAAAAATAGAATTATAGAATTAACTGAATGTAAATATTTGGATTCGTTTGCATTAGGTAGTAAAGAATCTACACCTTTAAGTCGGTTTTTTCGTGAAAATATGGGTAAAGGTTTTGCACTCACAGATATAGATTTTTATTTGACAGAAAAAAGGCTGTTTTTAGAAGAAAAAAACTTTATAAAAAATGATGTTGGTTATATTGGTATAGGTCAATGTATTTCATTTAAAGAAATTATTTCTGATATTTTTCCTGATATTCCATTATTGATTTTATGCACAAATGAAGCTGATTATTATATTGGTGATTTTAAAAATGTTGATTGTCGTAATTCTGAAATTATCAAAGGTTGGGGTAAAATGGTTCCTGTTAAGGTTAAAAAAACCACTAAATCAATCTTAATTAATTTATTAAAGAACTAGTACAATCTTACAATAAAAAATTAATCTATATTACGTCTATAATATAATAACATAGTTATTTAAAAAAACTTACAACCTAATAGGTTTAGCGTTTTTTTGTCTTTAAGGTAATAGTATATTACAGCTTTGTTTTTCATAAAATCAAACCAAACTGCAATAAGCTATTGAGTTATTATTAAATCATAAAACCCTAAACTCACCCAAGCTATGTTAACATAACACGCAGTTATAATACAGCAGCTCCACCAACCACATCACCCAAGCTGTAGTTATAACCCAATTATGTTAAATAGCCGCTTTCCAGCCACATAAATACGAACATCAAACCGCATAACACATTGCTTTTTTTTTATCTCAAAAAATCAATAAGTTATTGCTAAAGTAAAAATGCGTAGTTCAGTTAATAGCAGTATTACCATACTACAAATTAATAAACTACCCATTCACTACACAACAAACATTCGTAAAAACTATCATAGAATATTTACGTTACAAAAAAAAATAAAAAAGATAGCAAATATCGGTTGTTTCCTTCACCAGCCACACATAGGCTATAAAGTTCAAGCCTTATAGGTTTTGAAAAAAATATTTTAATAACTCTTACTTTTTATTTGTTAGGTGTCAAAGTTGTAAGGCTAAAAATCAATAGCCTTTTAATTATATCTCTAAAATATTTTTCTCAAAAAACTTGACAGCCTTTGCCACACAACCACACTCGTGCTTTCTTTTTTCTTTTTGTTTCAAAATTAATATGCGCGAAGCGTAGCGGAGCATAAATTTTAAATGCCTTACTATGTCAATTTTTGAAATGAAAACGCACCGAAGCGGAAGAACCTACGCGAAACCGCACTTTTTTATTCTAAATAAAGGTTTAAATAGTGGAAAGCCACTTGAAAAACCGTGTCCAAACTGTTTTGTAGTCATTTTGCAAACTGATGAAGAAAAAAATACACTTTTTCATTTATCAATGATGTTGCAAATAGGCGGTTTTTACGCTTATTATTTAAAAGGAAGTGTTATTCCGTTTATTTCTATAAATGATTGCAGAAATACGCTTAAAAAAGGGTTAAAATCAAACCCAATTGCTAATTCTGAATTGAAAAAATACATTAAAATAGTTTCTGTAATAGCTAATAAAGAAAAAGAGTTACAAAATGTCATTGAAAAATTGGCAGTTTTAAAAGTGTCATATATTCAATCTTGTATCAATGCAATGCATTAAAATGTAAGCCAATGCAAACACACCTAAACCCCTACTAAATATAACAATTTGGCACAATTTTCGTTATATTAGTAGGGAAAACAAAGTTTAAAAGCAATATAAAGTCCGTACCAAATCCGAACAAGTATTAATTTTAAATTTTATATAGTTATGGGAAAGATTTCTCAAGGAATTTTAGGTGGATTAAGTGGTAAGGTAGGAAATGTAATTGGTGGTACTTGGAAAGGTATTGATTACATTAGAATTAAGCCTTCTAGTGTCGCAAACCCACGAACAGAAGGACAAGTTAATCAGCGTAATAAATTCACCGTTACGTTAGAGTATTTACAACCGAATAAAGATTTTATAAAACTTGGTTATAAGTCTTTTGCAACAAAGAAAACAGAATTTAATGCAGCAATGTCTTATGTATTAAATAACGCAATTGGAGGAGTAGCTCCAGACTTTACAATTGATTATTCTAACGCATTATTGAGTAGAGGTAGTTTGTCAACTCCTTTGAATCCTACATTTGACGTTTCTACTCCTGGTAATGTTACTTTTGAATGGGATAATAATTCAGATGAAGGAAATGCAAATGCAACTGATAAAGCAATGATTTTGGTTTATAACCCAAGTAGAAAAGAATCAATTTACATTTTGGATGGTGAAGTAAGAACCGCTACAACTCAAATGCTATCAATACCAAGTTCTTACGCTGGAGATACAATAGAGGTTTTTATGGCTTTTATTTCAGAGGATGGAAGTCAAGTATCAAATAGTGTGTATTTAGGCAATGGTACGGCAGCTTAATAACTTTAGGCATTAATTACACATAAAAAGAAACCGTTACATTATATTTGTAACGGTTTTTTTGGCTTATAAATTATAGATCACTACTATTAAATTGTAGTAAAAATAATGTTGTACCTATGTTGTACCATTTTTAAAATATAGTTTAAAAACCCTTTAAAAACAACTACTAGGAAGTTTTAAGAAGACAACCAGTTGTTGTGCATAGTTTTTTTAATCAATCGTGTTTGTCTTTGAAATTACGTTTTGAACTACAGTTGAAACTGTATCAATCGTAATATTTTTCTTTTTGCAATAATCACTTTTTAACCAATCTTCTAAAAGTTTCGCTCCTTTACTAGCATTACAAGAAACGCAACAAAGAGCAATATTATCTTTTCCGTTTATTTTTATATCATTTATAATATGTTCCCAAGATGGTTTTGTTTTTCTCGAAGAGTTATCTTTTGAAAACTCAACTCCACAATAGACACAAGTTTTATCTCTTTGTTTTACAAAATTTTCAACATCAATCGGAATTCCCCATCTATTTGCCATTTTTTAACTCTTTAGATTTGAAATTAGATTTTTCCATTTATCGGACTCAAACAAAATTCTCCGATTAGTTAAAACATTTGATATTCTTTGAGCTAAAAGTCCTCCGTAAACCATTAATTCTTGAATATTCATACTGCTTTGAATATGTTGATTACATCTTGCAGAATAAAGTCCAATATTCTCAATTGAGCTACTTTTTTCTGGCATTTGATTTTGTGAAAGTAAATGTCCCCATTCGTATTTTATATAATCAATATCCCAATCAGAAGGTCTATTCCAACATAAAGGTAATTCTGTTCCCTCAACGTGAAAAAAAGGTCTTTGTTCTTGTGCTTCAAATAATAATCTTACAATTTCTTTTAGAATATTTCTTTTATTTTGATCAAATCTGATATTCGAAAAATCATCTCTAATATGATTAATAATTGATTTTACTAATCTATCAGTTTTTAAATCCGTTTCGTATGAATTCGGATTTTGATTTATAATCTTTCTATGTTCAATTAATTTCATTCGTTAAATTATGCACAACGGTTTGTGGTATGTTTTGTTGAGTGTTTAAGCAATAAATTTAGTAAATAATTACTGACCAAGAAAATCCCTTTAGGATTTTCGTAAATGTGCTTGAACCAAACAATAAAATATACCAGTTGTTGCCATTAGTTTTTATCTATTTATATTTTCAACTCGTTCAACTTTGTTCTTTTCATTCAAAAAGACAACAAATTCAAAGTGATCTAAAACAGCATAATTATCAGGATCAGGTGAAATATAGCAAATCGTATTTTTCGTCCAACAATCAGTTGAGTATTCAGTTCCTAATAGTTCAATTATCTCTTCTTTTGTTTTTCCTATGAGTTTATTATTTTTTTCTAAATCATTAATCATTCTGTATCTTAAATCAACATTTTCAATCCATTCTTTTGAATTAAACTCTTTTGACCTCAAAATAGGATTAATTATTCCATAACAAATTGCAATCATTAGAGTTGTCCAAAAAATCGGCATTAATATTGTTGCAAGAGAAGAATACAATTTTATTTTTTTTAATCTTAATTTTTTAATCAAAAATCGTCTATATAAAAAATATGAAGGTATCAAGAAGATTATCTGAAATACAATAAATATAAAAATTAGTTTAATCATTTCTGTATTTTCATCTAATTAATGGCAACGGGTTTGTGTATGTTTTGTAGCGTGATTAAGCAATAAATTTAGTAAATAAATACCGACCAAGAAAATCCCTTTAGGATTTTCGTAAATGTGCTAGAACCAAGCTATAAAATATAAACAGTGTTGTAAAACGTTTTTTTTCAGGTTCTTATTATTCATTCCAGCTAATTAAAGTCCGTTTAAGGTTTTCCGATTTAACTAAATAAAACATTGTCCACAAGATGACCCAAATTATAAAAATTAAAAAGAAAAAAATCAGATTGATTTCGCTATACTCTAAATCCAAATACACGAATAAAAATGTCATTACTATTGCTCCAATAAAATTATAAAGAGTTGCATTCTTAATACTCATTTCAATTAATCCAGTCAAAAAAATCCAACCAACGAGCTTATCTTTTATTTTAATTTTTTCAGAGTCAGAGAAATCAATTATCATTCTTTGAGAAAAATCCATTTTCACTATCAATTCGTTATTTTTCCTTTCAAATTTATAATCAAATCTTTTTAATAATTCTTCTGTTTTGTCTATTCCCATAATTTTTTGTCAAATGTTTTACAACGGTTTTTTATAAGATTTGTGCGACTGGAAAATCGGAGATTTTTCGGTTGTAGCAAATCGTTTATTGAATGTTTGTCGGTTCGTTATTTAGTTTAAAAGTAAGCATAAATTTTATGAGGTGTTGTGGTTAGTTTATTTTTTCAATTCATCATACGCAATCATTTTTAAATCATTTGTCATTTTACAATCAGGTTTTATTTTGAGTGCTTTATTCGTAAAATCAATCGTTTTTGTAAAATTTTCTAATGCGAAATTTGCGAAAGCAATATTGAAAAAAGCATCATATTTTCCATTATAATAATCCTTAAAATTAGATACAGAATAAATCTTAATTTTATTTAAAACATTTTCATATTCCTCTATTGCTAAAATGAAATCTTTTTTCTTTAAATAAATATGTCCAAGATATAGAGAAGAACGATAATCTTTAGGTTTCAAATCTTTAAATTTTCTTAAAAAGGATAAAGCATTATCGAAATCATTATTGTCAAAATGTAGTATTCCTAACCACAGATTTGCTTTAGAATTTTTAGAATCAATTTTCAAAATATCCTTATAAAACTTTATTGCTAAATCAGTTTGGTTATTTTCCCAAGCATCGGAAGCTTCTTTCATAAGATTTGAAATCTTAAAATATGATTTTATCTTTTTCATTTCATCTAATTAACCACAACGGGTTAGAGCATGAAAAGTTGCGATTGATAAATCGTACTTTTCAGCTTGATAAATTTAGTTATTTTATTAGTTAGAAACATTCTATTTTACTGAATTAAGCAATTTTTTATGCGCATTGTTGGCGGTATGTACTTTACTTATTTACCATAGGTTCAACTACGTTTTCGACAACTTTTACTCTACCTGGATTTTTCTTTAATTTTATATCTGTCAAGAATATTTTCAATGGTATAATTGGAAATAAAAAACAACCATAATTATCTAAATATTTTTGGTCAATCGGACATATTATAGATTTGTTGTCTTGAATCCAAGTACATTCTGTTTTTATTTCTTTTTCATCAAAATATGTTGTGGTTTCTATCCAACCTTTTGAAACTGGAATATCAATCCACTCATCAATCTCTTTTAAATGCTTTACATTGAAAGTTGAACCTTGTCCATCAAATCCATAATTTGATTCATTATCATTCTCCAATTTTGGTGACTTTGGATTATTAAAATAAACGTCAAATAATTCAAGGTATTTAAATCTATCAATATGCATTTGAAAAATAATTTCAGTTTCACTTTCTCCTAATTTTGAGGTTACTCGATAACTTTCTAAAAAATTATCATCAAGATTTAACTGTTCGACTTCAAATATTTCTTTGTCAGCAAATTTGTCAAGAAAGTAATCTTTCCAATTATTATATGTCTTTCCTTTAAATTCTATCGGTTTCATTTTATCGTATTACCGCCAACGGTTTTTGGTATGTTTTGTTGAGTGTTTAAGCACTAAATTTAGTAAATAATTACTGACCAAGAAAATCCGTGAGGATTTTCGTAAGTGTGCTAGAACCAAACAATAAAATATACCAGTTGTTGTGCAACGTTTATTACTTTTCAAAATGTAAATTCTATTACTACAATTCTTTTATGGAAATAATCATTAAAATTAGGATTAGATTTTAAAATTCCTCTCACAATTAATTCTTGTCTAATCATTCCAGCAGCTTCTCTGTTTTCATAGTATTCTTTTACAAATTTGTCTGTTTTCCCAACATAATCCAAAGCTCTTAAATACTGCCCAGTCTTATTAATCATTAATAGACCATTTTCATCTTTTAAATAAAGTTCATTCCATAAACCACTTTTATTCAGTTTGATTTCTGTTTTTGGTGATTGAAACTTAAACTTTTCAAAGTCAGTTGTTGAATCAGATATTATTTCAGTTAGGTATTTTTCGTATGCCTTTTCTATTTTTAGTTCAGGATAATTTTTCTTTAAATTCTTTTCAAAATCCGTAACTAATGAATTAATCGCATTTGTTTTCTTTTCTCCAAGAATGTTCTGAAATACTTGTTTATTCTTATCCAGATCATTTTGACAACTAAAAAATATAATTGTTAAAATAAATATTATTGTTTGTCTCATTTTCATAATGTTGCACAACGGGTTAGAATAACCAAAGTTGTGTTTTGGTTATGCAATTTTTCGTTTTATGAAATTAATATAAATAGAATTAAGAAACATTCTATTTTACTAAATGTAACAATTTTGGTTATGCATTGTTAGCAACTGGGCTTTATTGTTTTCAATCAATTTACTCTGCAATCTAATAAATATCTAATCAACACTAACTTTTTTCGAAGCACCAAATTTATTTTGTTTTGAAGGGAGGGCAAGCCTAAAACCGTCCTGCAAGTCGGTTACTCAGGCAGGCTTTGTAAGCTCTTTGGTAAGTTTTAGCCTGAGTGTGGCTCGTGCGACTTACCAATGTGCTTACAAATAGGGTTGGGACATTAATTCAAGCAAGTAATCTCATTTTTTTTAATTAGGAGATAAAGTAAGTGATATAATCTCGCTTTTTGTGCCAATCCTAAAAGGAGGGCCAAACGTTCCAACTCCTTCCGAAACAAATACTTTTGTTCCTTTAAAATCATGTAATCCACGGTTGTACTCAAACATCATATCAGAAAAAAAGTTAAAAGGAAAAATCTGCCCTGCATGTGTATGTCCGGCAAGGTATAAATCAATGCCATATTTGTTTGCATATTTAATTCCATTTGGGGCATGATGAAGTAGAACTGTAGCCTTTTCTCTGTCTATATCCAATCTTGGTAATGTTTCAGCAATTGTAGGATTATCTCCAGAGGCGTGCATGTCTAAAGAATTTCGATCGGCAAGCATGTAGTTCAGTCCAATTATTTGCAAGCCATTTAGGTGAGTAACTTCATTTTCTAAAACCTTAACACCAACACTTCGCATTAAAGCTACAATGCTATCGTTATCCGTAGCATGGTCATGATTTCCATCAACAAAATATATAGGAGCTTTAAGTTGTTTTAGTGGCTCAAAGTATTTTTTATTTAGAGCGTATTTACTATCCAAATAATCGCCTGTTAGAAATATTACATCAGGATTTTGAGCATTGGTTTTACTGATAATTTTTTGCAAAAAACCATTGGTTCTGAAATGCCCAATATGAATATCGGTAAGGTGCACCGCTTTAACCTCTTGGTTTAATCCCTGTATTGGAATATTAACAGGAGTAACTCTAATATTTGATGCATTCCAATAGCCCAATACAGAAATAAGACAAGCCAACCCAAATCCAATAAAACCATAGATAGAAGGGCTTTGTTTTACGAACAAATTAATACCGTCAGCAATTAGAAACGAGAACACAATAAAAAGATAAGCACCCATTGTAAGGGCTGCAATTCTATAAAGTGTATGCCCTAATTCTCCTGTTGCATTCATAAATAATCCAAACCCAAAGAGAAAAATAATAGTAAACATACTAAATCCAAGATATATAAAACGTGTATTTTCAATCTCAAATACAAAAATGGTTTTCTTTGAGACATAGATAATTGATAACACGAGAAGTGCCAGTATGGATGATAATATTACATAAGGTAGGAATTTCATATTGATGAGATTAATTGTTTATTATTTTTCTTAAAAATCCATAATTTCGATACAACAGATTTAAACATATTATCGAAAGTGATTGAATTAATTCAAGCCTGCATTTTCAATATATTCTTTAGGGCTTATCCCTGTTTTTTTCTTGAATAAACGTGAAAAGTATTGTGGATATTCAAATCCCAATTTATAAGCTGTTTCAGAAATAGAAATATTTGGTGTAAGCAATAAATTCTTTGCTTCTTCGATCAAGTATAAGTTAATTTGGTCAATAGCTGTTTTTCCCGTTTCTGCTTTAATCGTGTCACTCATATAGCGATGGCTAACTCCTAATTCATTTGAAATCCAGTCCACCGTTGGAATACCTTTTTCTTCCAATTGATTTGTATCAAAATACACATTTAATATCTCCTTAAAACGAGTAAAAAGAGCCTTATTAATACCTTTACGATTCAGAAACTGGCGCTTATAAAAACGATCAGCATATTTCAACAAAGCTTCAAGATGTGATATAATTATGTCTTTACTAAATTCATCCTGATTGTTATTATATTCTGCTTCAATTCCTTTAAAAATAAGTTTGATAATTTTTTCTTCTTTTGGAGAAAGGTGTAAAGCTTCGTTTACGTTGTAATTGAAGAAATTATATTTCTTGATTCGCTTCTGAATATCCAATCCTCGAATAAAATCTTCATGAATAGCAATAACCCAGGATTCTGAACTTATTACTACATCTTTTAAAGCATATGTTTGATTAGGTGCAGAAAACAATAAGGTTCCGGTATCGCAATCGTATTTTGTACGTCCGTAAAGAATTTCACCCGAAACGATGTTTTTAAGGCTGATGAGATAAAACGGGTTACTATAACTAACTTCTTCCGAAGATGGCGCACCACAGTTCTCAATTTCATCGACGTTTAAGCTTTTACATCCTATACTAAAAAGCGGATTTTCAGGCTTTGGTAAATGATGAGCCTGATTAAATTCCGTAATATTTTTAAAGTTTATATGTTTCATTGCTACAAATTTAATGTAAAACTATAAGAACATCTTTAGCTGCTGTTACCTTCTTTCATTTACTACAGCAAACTAAAGATGTTGATTTATAAATAATTATTCATCAAATAGATGTCTGTATTATTTGAGGTCTTCGACCTTGCCAAAAATGGTTTCTCCACGTTGTAATGGTTGTAGAAAGTGTGGATATTCAGATTTTAAAATACTCACATCATCCAATAGCTTCATTTCATCATGGCTTAACACTATATCGGCTGCTCCCAGGTTATCAATTAGCTGCTCTTCCTTTCGCGCTCCTACAATTACGCTGGTAACACCTTGTTTGTGAAGCAACCAAGCCAAAGCAATTTGTGCAACAGAAGCATTTTTACTTTCTGCAATTTCCATTAGTTTATCCACAACATTAAAACCTTGTTCCTTTTCAACCGGTGGAAAGTCAAAATTTACTCTTCGCCCTGAAGCTTCACTTGTACGAGTAATTTTCCCGCTTAAAAAGCCTCCTGCTAAAGGGCTCCATATCAAAGTTCCCAATCCTAAATCCATTGCAGCAGGTATAATTTCCCTCTCCAATTCACGTCCCACTAATGAGTAATAAGCCTGAACAGAACAGAATTTTTCAGTGCCTAATAATTTCGCTAATCCATCAGCTTTGGCGATTTGCCATGCACTGAAATTTGAAAGACCTATATATCTCACCTTTCCTTGACGAATTAAGTCATCCAGTGCTCTCATTGTTTCTTCAAGAGGTGTTGTTGCATCGAATTGATGAACCTGATATAGGTCGATGTAATCGGTTCCCAGACGTTTTAAGCTGGCTTCCACTTCCCGCATAATCGCAAGGCGGCTTGAACCAAGGTCATTTGGGCCAGTAGTTATTGTATTATATAGCTTAGTTGCAATAAGCACATCTTTCCTTTTATCACCTAAGGCTTTGCCAAGCATAATTTCCGATTCGCCCGAACTATATACATTAGCTGTATCAAAAATGTTAATACCTGCATCCATTGCCCGGTTAACCATTTTTGTGGCCAGTTCCTGTCCGGTTGTTCCAATCACTCCGGTGTTGCTTCCACCTTCTTTGTCGAAAGTCATGGTTCCGAGTGTTAACTCTGAAACGTATAATCCTGTGTTTCCTAAGTTTCTGTATTTCATCTCATTATTATTTTTAGTTTTTATTTAGTTCTATTCCATTAATACTTTATCCCCGTTAAATCTTCAGATAGCGTCCAAAGCTTTTGCGCCGCTTCGGCATCATGCGACAGCTTGCTTGATTCCACCTTAATTGGTGCGCCGTGCAGTTCAAAAAAATCCTTCGGGCCGAAAAAATCACCCGAAGACGCATTCTCGTCTATTGCGGCTCGCAGGGTTGGCAGTGCTCCCATTTCTTTGCTCTGACCGAAAAATCTATTTAAAAATTTCACAAAACCACGCTGAAGTCCTGATGTCGTCCAACCTGGATGAGCGGCTGTAACCATAGGGTTGCCACCTTCTGATTCAAGCCGTCTTTTCAGCTCATAGGCAAAGTAGAGATTCGCCAATTTGCTATCAGCGTACGCCGTAAAATTGCTGTATTTTCGCTTTTCCCAATTCAGATCATCCAAATCGATCTTCGAGGACTTATGAGCGCCGGCGGAAACGACCACCACGCGGGAATCTGGTGTTTTCTTGAGTGCCTCAATCAAATGTCCGGTCAATGCAAAGTGACCTAAATGATTCGTACCAATCAGAATTTCAAACCCGTCGTCAGTCTTGGCATAAGGGCAGGCTACTCCTGCGTTGTTAATCAGCAAATCAAGTCTGTCGAAATTTGCTAAAAACTGCGAACTGAACTCTTGAATTGAACGAAGATTGGAAAGATCCAGCTGCATAACCGAAATGTCGGCGTCTGGATGGTCTGCTCGTATTTCCTCTGCAACCTTCTCACCTTTAGACACATTTCTTACAGCAAGTACCACAGTCGATTGTTTCTGTGCTAACACTCTCGCAGTTTCCTTGCCTATCCCGCTCGACGATCCAGTAACTATAGAGACCCTGCTTTTTTGACTGGGTATGTCGTCAGCACTCCAATATTTTCTTGACACTATTTTTCCTCCTAAACTCATCATTTTAAAGTTTTAATTATTAATGAATTTTATTACGATACAAAGTAACAGCACACAAGAGGCATGTTACTTAAACATTTTTGCAGATAATGTATACATTTTCGTTAGTTGCTAACATTAAATGAGATTATAAAGGAAATATCATTTATTGCAAGAGGTGTGTTAGAAAAAACAACTCTTTTGCAAATTTTGGTCAAGGGTTGGCTCGTGTGATTTGCAAATGTGTTGTTTGTGGGTGGGATTTCAATTTTGTACTATCTATATTATGGAAATCTTGTCAGTTTGGTTCTTTTTTAGCCTTGTTGTTAACGGAGTGTATATGAAAAGTTACGTGTTTTATAAAAGATTTTTCATAGCCTCCAAAGAGTAAATTTAAATAAATAATAATAGAATTAATAACAAGAGAAGTAATTTTTTATATACTGACAGTTGGTTAAAGTATTAGGAATGATAATGAACTAGGTTAGCAAGACAAAACAAAGCCTTAACATTTATTTTTTTTAGCGGTGGCAATTTGGTTTGAAAAAGCAAAATAAACCCGTTAGAGTTTAGAAACAATTTTCGGTGAGCTTCTCACAAAGATTTAGAAACAATGGAAAACGAAAGACCTAAATACATTATAAAAGACGAAAAACTAAAAAGATTAGCGGATGAAATTATTCAGATAACATATTTTTATGAAGATGATTTTTTATCATTTAAAGTAGCTGAATTGATAAGTAGTAGTGATTATATTAATAATTATAAGGTTTAAATATGTCTTCAACTTCTTTAAATGCTCGTTCAATATGTCTTTTTAAATATATTACATTTGAACCCATATTAAATGCAATGTCATCATCATATTTATTTTCTATAACGACACCTCCCCAAGTAGAAAAAACCTCCTTTTTTGTTATTCTATTAAAATGGATTTTAAACCTATTATTGTCAAATTTTAATTGTGGTATATGGCTATGGCAAACACAATCTCTAAAGAATTTTATCAAATCATCAACATCATATACATTAAATCTTTTATCTTCTATAACATCATCTTTAAAATTTATTCTTTTACCTAAATATTTGTCAGATTTTTTCAATAAATCTCTTAACTCTATTAAAACTTCAGTTAAAACAGAATTTAAATATAATTCATTTTCTTTACTCCATAATATTTTAGAATCCAGTAAAGACCTAACTCTACTAATTGAACAGTGCATATCAAATCTTATATCTTCATTAAACTCTTGTAAACTCATAGCGTTAATTTTAATCACGTTTTATAACACGTGTAGATTGCTAAAAAAAATAAATATAATGTTGAGGTTTCGTTATGACAAACCCCTCGTGCCTAATATTTTTCCCAACGGTTTGTGGTATGTTTTGTTGAGTGATTAAGCAATAAATTTAGTAAATAATTACCGACCTAGAAAATCCGATAGGATTTTCGTAAGTGTGCTAGAACCAAACAATAAAATATACCAATTGTTAGCTAATGTTTTTTATATAGTAATTTAATTCTTTTTTATAGAATGGAGAAATTATCATTTTTTTACATTGATTTATTTGGTCAATATTTGTAATAGAACTACCTAAACTACATAATAAGAAATCTTTTAATCTTCCATCCCCAAACTTTAAATTTTTATCAACTTTTTTTAATTCGTTCAGAGTTTTTTCAAATAATAATTTCCCAATAGAACTTCTTTTATTTTTATTAAAATGCTCAACATAAGCTATTGCTTTAATATTTTTCTCATTTTTCTTTATTATAGGGTATTTTTCAATTATTTCATCAATTTTCCGAATTGAAAGTTTCTTACAATGTGGGATTAACGAATTCGTATAGAATTTTTCACCAAAAATTTTAAGATTACAGATTTCCAAAGATTTTAAGATTCCATTTTTTAAAGAATAATTTTCGATAAAAACTTTTTTCGAATCAAAAATGTCATTTCTTGGAGACTTATTTGATTTTGATAATTTAAGAGTTTCTTTAAAATCATTCAAATTTCCTTTTAAAGCGTATTTCTTTAATAATAATCTATGGGCTGAATATTTCGATTCGTCAGGTAAATCAAGTATTATATTTTTTGCTAAATCTTGTTCACAAATATTAAGACAGTGTTCGATTAGATTAAGTCTTAAATAATTTCTTATTGGAACCTGTTTAACTTTATTTAAAAGATTATTTATTTCCGATAATTTAGTTTTATAGCGTTTGATTTCTCTTCCTATGCAAAAGCTAGGATAGTAAAAAGGATTATAAATAAAAAAATTCTTTGATTCAATTTTTTCTTTATATAACTCTTCTCCATATAAAGTGATAAAAGTTGAAATAGCTTTAGAATTTGTGTTAAACTTTTCTCCTGATAAATGTTCAGTTTCATTTAAAGTATCTATAAGTAATTCTAATCTTTTCATTTTAATCATCAAAATATTAGCTAACGGTTTTTGGTATGTTTTGTGGCGTGATTAAGCAACTAATTTAGTAAATAATTACTGACCAAGAAAATCCCTTTAGGATTTTCGTAAGTATGCAAAAACCAAGCTATAAAATATACCAGTTGTTGTAAATAGTGGTTTTAGTTCAAACATTGTATTTTCTTCTCATTCAATTTTTCAATTTGAAATTAAATTACCAATTATCATCTGATTTTTTATTTTTAATAAAATTTTCAATATTATAAAAAATATCTTTGACTTTCTTTCTTATCAATTCTATGTTTTGGACAATAGGTTTTATTTCGATATCATTTGGTGATTTTGGAATTGTTGAAAGCATATCAGCTTTGTTTTTCTCCCATTCTTTTAAAGCCTTTTTTTCACTAAAACCTAAATTTTTGAATTCTTCTATAAACATTTTTTTTATGTTTTCCTCTTTAGAGTTAGGGTTTGAGGTAATTCGTTCAAAGATTTCATCTCTATCTGTGCTCAAATATCCATTTTCAATATTAAGTTTTTCAGATGATAAATTGGTGTGCATTGAGTTTAATACCATTTCAATCTTATATCTATTTTCTTTAAAAGATACTATTAGTGAGTGGTTATAAGTATGCTCATAAGTAAGATACGGAATCTTAAAAATTCCTTTAACAATAATTTTATCTGTTGTATCAAACTGAATAACATCATTAGCTGATTTATAATTCAATGCTATCCATTCTTTTGATCTTTTGTAAATTTGTTCTTTAGATAAGCTATCAACTTTAATTATTTCATAATATCCATTTTTGTTATCATTGGTAGTTTGACTAAAAACAATTGTATTAATTAGTAAAAATGATAGTATCAATAAATTTTTCATATTTTTTCATTTGTAGGTTTCTATCTTCTCATTAGTTTTTTTTCGATTAAGTTGTAAAGCTTAACGATTAATTCAAATCATAAATCCTTAAAGCTCATAATCCGCCATGTCTAGTCCTAAAATACGGCTACAGGTTAAAATTGAATTTACGCTGTTAATTTATATACCATATTTGGTGTTTTAAAGTTTAAAGATAAGTGTAATCTTACTTCGTTGTATAATTTAATTGCATTTTTTGCGGCTCTTTTTGCGTGATCAGTATCCATAAAGGTTTGGTCAAGGTAAAATTCATCTTTTAATATTCCGTTTACTCTTTCCGCTAGTGCGTTTTCGTAACAGTGATTTTCTTCAGTCATAGAAATTTCAATTTTTTTTCTTTTGAGTATTTGAGTGTATACATTACTGCAGTATTGTATTCCTCTGTCAGAATGATGTATGAGTCCCTTAATGTTTTTTGTTTTATACAAAGCCTTATTAAGCGCTCTCACACATCCTTTAAGTTCTAAGCTGTCACTAAGGTCGTATCCTACAATTTTCCTTGAGTACATATCTGTAATTAGAGCCAGGTAACAGAATCCGTTTAAGGTTCTGATGTATGTTATATCAGAAGCCCAAACTTGATTCGGTTTTGTCACTTCTATGTCTTTAATCATATTGTTATACTTATAAAATCTGTGGTATGAATTTGTAGTTCTACAACTATATTTTTTTCTTAATGTTAGCATATTATGCTCTCTAAGCACTTTAAATAGGGCATCTCTTCCAACTTTTAAATGTTGTTTATCAAAGTCGTTATTTAGAGACTTCATTAATTTACGCACACCTTCTCTGGGTAAGGACTTACGTCTTTTTTTAACGATATGTATAATTTGTTGTTCAACTTTGTTTCTCCTATTGGCTCTATATTTGTATTTATAATAAGCATCTCGTTTTAAGTTAAAACCTTTACATACCCTAGAAATAGACGTAAATCCTTTGGATTTTACTACAGCAATGATTAAGGCTTGATACTTAGTTTTTTTTTAAGTTCCAATACACTTTTATATCCTAATTTTTGAGCTGCAACTTCTAAATATGCATCATCAATAAGTCCATCCATATCTTTTTTAAGGAGCAGTTTCTTAAGTTGATTGATCTCTTTTTGTAATGCTTTTATTCTTGATATTTCATCATTAGTTTCTACCATAACTCTTGTGTTCATAAGGTCTTTACGGTCATACTTTTTAATCCATTCATTGATTGTAGAACAAGCAATACCGTAAAGTTTACCTAGTTGATACTTATTATACTTTCCAGTACTAAGTTCGGCTAAAATTTTTAATTTGAATGGTTCGCTGTAACGTCTGGTTACTTTGTCGTTTTTATACATAATGTTTAAAATTATGTAGCCTTTATTCAGGACGGGTCACCATTATTTACAACGGTTTTTGGTATGTTTTGTTGCGAGAAAATCCGATAGGATTTTCGGTTTAGTAACAAAGTTAATTAAATTGATTTGATTTCCGAAAGGAAATCAGCCTAGCAATAAAATATACCAGTTGTTGTAAAAAGTAATAGTTTTAACCTTTATTCATTATTATTGGAGCAAGTTCTTTTTTCAATTTATCAAATTCTTCTTTAGACATCATTTCAATTTCCATTAATTCTTTAGCTTCTTTTAATTTTGAAATTGCTTCATCTCTCGTCATTTTTCTATTTTTCAATAAAATTTCACCAGATTCTAATGCTAATTCAGAATCCATTACACTTAAGTATTTGTTTACACCAAAAGCTCGACCATTAATTTCTCCTAAAACCATAACAATATAAAGAGGTTTCTTTTTACTTCCTCTATGATATGCTTTCATTTCATTAACTATAACTTTAGTATTCTTGAAACTATTACTTGCCATTATCTGTGATTCTCCACTCATAGCAGTCATAATACTTCCAAATCCTGCAGGTCTTCCCATTTTAATGAATTCATAAGTTTTTGTTGTTGTACTTCTCGTTTTTGCAGCTCCAACTCTTCCTCTACTGCCATAACTACCTCCAATAGTTCTTGAATTCGTTTCTTGTGATGTAGGGTTTCCTAAAATTAAGGTGTCTCCAATTTTAACAATATTTTCACTAACAGTAACATACTTTTTTACTTTAGTATTGTTTTTGATGTTTCTAAAAAAATTAATGTCTTGAGTATTTTCATATGTCAAAACGTCTAATTCTTTTTGAGCATTTATACTCGTAATAGTAAATAAAGCTAATACAAATAATGTAGTAATTCTTTTCATAGTTTTTGTTTTCATTTTATAGTTATTTAATTCGTTTTTATTTTTTACAACGGTTTTGGGTTTAATTTCGTTGCGTTGGTTTAGTTCAAAGTTAATTAAAAATCTAAAACATTTGGAGCTTCAGAGGCTAATCGTATGTGGAATAGCCAAGCAATGAAATAAACCCAGTGTTGCCTAATGTTGTTTACATTCTGAATTATCAATTCGTTTTATATCTTTATTCAGTGTAATTTTTTTATTTTGCAATCCCTCTAATCATTTCTCCACTGCTGTGCTAAAATCAAACCGTTTCCTTGCTCAATTCCGCTATGATTTGGAAATCTATCCGTTTCAACTTTGAATTCCGTACTGGTGTTTAAATCGTACCACTTCAATTCTCAATCTAGTAGAGTAGGAGAGAAACTAATATTTCTCAATCAGTTTTAGTTTTATAACTAAATCTACCTGTTAATACAAATCCAATCCCAATTCCTAATATAGCACCTCCTAAAAATCCAATTCCATCATAATCAATTAAGAAAACTAATATAATTCCAATGATGATTAATATTCCTCCTATAATTCTAGCTTTATTCATATTTTTCTATTTTTTTCGTTTTTCTGCAATATTTGGCAACGGGTTTGAATATGGTTTGTTGCGTGTTTAAAGCACTAATTTAGCAAATAAAAACCAAATAGGAAATCCGCTAGGATTTTCGTAAGTCGGCTTGAACTAGCAATAAATTATATGCGGTGTTGTAACACGTTTTTATAATCGTATCACTGTATCTTTTTTCAAGAAGCTCAATACTTCTGTTGTTGTTTTCTCATAAATAATCTCATTTAACGAACCTTGAGTTTTTGAATATCTTTTCTCCAAAGCTTTGATAATTCTTTCCGTTATTAATTTCTCACCAAAATTCTCCTTATACTCATTTATTAAATTCATAGCTCTTTCATCATCAATTTCTTTCCAATCATTGATTTCCTCATACGAGTAACTCGCAACAAATTCCTCAATACTTTCTGACTTCCAATATGATTCAAGAATGAATTTATCAATTGGTGAATTTGCTATTTTATTAAACTCGTAAATCGTAGAATCTGCTGTAATCAAATTATTCTCATAATTCTCAATCAGTTTGATTAATAATTTCATCTTATTTTTCATTAATCGAATGTGTTACAACGAGTTTGAATATGCTTTGTTGCGTTTTTTAAGCACCTAATTTAGTAAATAATTACCGAATAGAAAATCCGCTAGGATTTTCGTAAGTAGGCTATAACCAAGCAATAAAGTATATGCAGTGTTAGCAAAAGTATTGTCATTCGTTTTGTCAATAAATCTCACTCTTTATATAACTTAATCAGTTTATCTCTTTCTTTTTTCCTTTTACTCGAAGATATAAATAATGGAACAGATATTCCTGCACTTATTACTCCTCCAGTAACAAACATTACTCCGATAGAATGTCCAACTCCTTCCTCGGAGTTTTTATTGTCGGATATTAATTTTGCTCCAAACGCTGTACTCAAAATTGATAATGATGTAAAAACAATTCCAGCAGTCTTTGTTTTTTTTCGTTTCCAATCTTTATCAAGTATTAAATTCCAATCATTAATCACTTTTTGTTCATTCTGATTAAAATTTGTCAAATTAATTCCAAAAGATTCTATTTTATTTAATTTTCTCTCATTTAGAATTTGTGAGTAATTATTCATGGAAATAAAACTCAATAAAATCAATAAATAATTTTTCATAGCGTTCTGTGATTTTATTTTTGCTAACGGTTTTTGGTATGTTTTGTGGCGTGTTTAAGCGACTAATTTACTAAATAATTACCTGCCAAGAAAATCCGCTAGGATTTTCGTAAGTGTGCTAAAACCAAGCTATAAAATATACCAGTTGTTGCCATTTCGTTGTTTTTATATTTAATATCGTGAAAAGATTATCATAAAATATCTTTATTTAACTTATCTAATAATTGAACTCTTTTATTTACTTCTTTCAGAATCATAAATCGTTCCTTCCATTTTTTATCATTAGGTTTATCTTTGATAATTTGAATGAACATATCATTTAAGTAATTAAAAATTAAATTAAAATCAGGATTATCAGCTAGTTTCGCTATAATTAGCTTTTTATACCAAATTCCGTGAATAGTAGCTGGATAAACATTTAAGTTATCATACGTAGAATTAAATATTGAATCAAGAATATTTATGTCAGAGTAATAATCTAATTTTTCGGTTAATTGGTTTTCTAAATTATCAACAATAAAATTAAAAGACTTTTTCACTGAATCATTCTCGTTAGAATCAATTTCAATCGTAGTCATAGTTTGGTTAATTCCAGTTCCAAACGTACTATTTTGTTTTTCTCTTGTTTCTAAATCTTCCCATAATTTTTCAATTATATGAATGCGTCTAACAATTCCAATATGTACTCTAAATAGTTTTTTTGAAATGTTATTTCCAATGTTAATGAAGACTGTATCACTATAATTATTTGAGTTTAAAGAATAAGAGTTTTCTAATACTCCAACTTTTCCATTTCTCGAAATGAAATAGTCATTAATCAAGCGTAAAAGGTTTTCCTCAAAATTTTTAAACTCCATTTATATTTTTAGGTTTTAGTATTTTCCGCAATGAATGGCAACGGTTTTGTATTTAATTTAGTTGCGTGTTTTAGACTTTAAATTTAGCAAATAGTTCCCGAACAAAGAAAATCCGTGAGGATTTTCGTAAATGGAAACCTAGCCTAGCAATTAATTGAATACGTTGTTGGCTACAGTATATTTTTCAATTATTTTAATCATTTTTGTTTTGTCATAATCGGAAAAATTTTTCAAGTCTAATTCAATCGTTTTACTTGATTGAATAATTCTTAATTTATCATTTATAAACTCATAAGAATTAATCTCACTAAACGTAATTCTTTTTTCTCCGAAATATGAGTTAATTCGAACTGTCATTCCCAATTTATTCCATTGAACATAATTTTTTCGAATAACTTTTCGTAGGAAATAAATAGAAAATAAGAGATATCCAGAAGCTTTAATCCATTTATTCCAATCTTCAGATAGGAATTCAGTGAATGTTCCGAATATGATCAAAATTAATCCCAGAAATAACATAATCGGTTTAGTCCAATTCTTTTTTAAATTTGACATATCATCAAAGTAAATCTTTTTCATAAATTTTCATTTTTTATATTGTAGCCAACGGTTTTGTGTATGGAAAGTTGCGTTTTTGTGTGCGAGGATTTTCCGAAGGAAAATCAGACGTAACAAAAATGCAACGACCTTTGATTAAGCACTAATTTAGCAATTTTTTATACACGTTGTTCTACGCAGTTTTTATTCAGCTATTCTTTTTTTCAAATCCATTCTTTCGTGTAATATTCTAGTAATCTCAACATAATTTTCGTTTAAAGTTCTATAGAATATTATATGTCGATTTGATTTTATTGCTAAGAGTTGCTTTGAAATTCCTTCATAATTCTTTCCTAAATCTGGATTTTCAGCAATTTCTTCACAATTTGAGATTAGTCCATCGTAATATTTATCGGCTTGTTTTTCCGACCAAACTTCAAATGTATATTCCCAAATTTTTGATAAATCCGCAACAGCTTTGTTCGTCAGTTTATATTCAGCCATTCGAGTGCTTTTTTGCTTTTAGAGATTCAAGATGTTTTTTCGGGTCAAAATCGTGCGCTATTCCGCTGTCTATTCCTTCTTGAATTGCTTTTTTCAATGCAATTACTTTACTTTCTTCTTCTTCTAAAAGTCTTAATCCTGCTCGTATAACTTCGCTAACGTTTTTAAATCTTCCTTCACTAATACTATTTTGGACGAATTGGTCAAAATAATTTCCGAGTGATATTGATGTGTTTTTGTTCATTTTGATACTATTTATATCAAATATACCAAAAATTGGTATGTTTGCAAAATTTTTCTCAAATTGCGTAGAACGTTGATGTATAAGAATAGTTGCGGGTTTGTCTGCGAGGATTTTCCGAAGGAAAATCAGACGTTACAAACACGCAACGACCTTTGGTTAAGCACTAAACCGCTATTATTTTTATACGGTGTTACCCAACGTTTTTTAGTTTTTTTAGCGTAATTATAATTCCTTTTTCTCTTATAAATTTTATATCGTCTCCTTCTAAATCTTTAACTGTTTTAATATTTTCTCCCTTGAACAAGTAGGCAGGCACGATTTCCGATTTTATTATTAAAGAGTCCGAAGTCAGTTTTAGGATTTCGTATGGAAATCCAACGTCATATTCGAAAGCAATTAGTTCAGTTCCGTCAATCCAGAATCTTTGATTATCGTTACAATTCCGTTTTGTTTTTTCATTTTCATAAACTCTCAAAATTCCGTATTCGTCAAATTCAAATATCGAATTCAATTCCATTTTCTTACAAAATGAAGGATGTTCAAATGGTAAGAAATTCGAATAAGTAACTTTCCATTTTCCAATCAGTTTTTCATACTGTTCGGTTTTCGGAAGTTTTTCTGGTTTTTTAAAGTAGTCGCAACTCAAAAAAGTCAGAATAAAAACTATAAATGATATGTAGAATGTCGTTTTTTTCAAATGTTGGGTAACGTGATTTTATATGATTTGTGCGCCTAAAAATCGGAGATTTTTCGGTGGTAGCAAATCGTTAGTTGAATGTTTATCGTCTGTATTAGTTCAAATTTAAGCATAAATTATATGAGGTGTTGGCAACTGGCTTTTTATTATATTCTTTCAGTTCACTATATTTAGATTAAACATTAAATAAAAAAACTTATATATCATTAATTCTATCAGATGATTTTATAACTTCTACAGTATTTTTTGATTTTAGTCGCTTCTCTTTGTTCACACTACAAACTTTAACAGTAACAGCTATAATCAAAAGTGCTATTCCAATTAAAATTGGTTTTACGATTTTTCTATATATCCAATCAGATATTAAATCATAATCTTGCTTTCTTCTACCACTATTTATATAATTTTCTCGGGCTTTGTTTCTTGCATCACTTCCTTCTTTTCTTTTTATAATATTATCTAATATTTTTTTTACAATAATTAGAAATATTCCTATTAAAAATAATAAAAATATAATTCCATAGAAGCTCTTAAAAGAGGATTCAGAGCCATATCCATATCTTGATCGATATGTTTGTAGTATAATTAGTAAATTAGTTATTGAAATTAGTGTTTTCATAATTTTTTCAGGATCCTATATGCTTTTATTTTTCAGCTTGTTGCCAACGTGATTGTATAAGATTAGTTGCGTGTTTAAGCACCTAATTTAGCAAATACAAACCGAATAGAAAATCCGTGAGGATTTTCGTAAGTAGGCTCATACCAAGCAATTAATTTTATACGGTGTTGGCAACTGTGTTTTATTTTATTATTTCAATTCCTTTAGTTACATCTCTGAAAAATGATTCTAATTCCGATTTATTTTTTTCAATCAGTTCAGGTTCTGTTATTTCAGTTTTGTTTATATCAAATAGTTTGATTTTTGAATCAGAATACGATAAATAACGAATTATAGAATCCGTTTTATAATCTTTTTCATAGTATGGTTTGTCATATTCGTAATTCAGTTTCTTTACAAACTTGAATTTCATATTTCCGTTTTTTTCTGTCCAATATGTATAATTCAGTTTTCCAGTTTCTCCATACAACCAAAAGTCATAAACAATGTAATCAAAGTCTTTATCGTGAAATACGCTCAATTCTCCACCATCAGCAGAATGGTCGTTAAGTTCAAAAGTGTCTGGTGTTCCAAATTCCGCTTTATTTTTCTCAAAATCTTGAAGCAATTCAAAATCTTTGAGTTCAGAAACTGACTTTCCAATTTCGACATTTTCCGCTTTCTTTTCAGATTTTTGTTTTTCTCCGCAAGAGTAAAATCCGATTAATAGAAAAATGATTAAAATTCTGTTCATAGGTTTTTCGGACATTGTTGCCAACGGAATTGATATGAAAAGTTACGTGTTTAATTATACTTCTTTTCGTAGCAACTCTAAACAATAAAAGTAAGAATAAAAATAGAATTAATAACAAGAGAAGTAATTTTTTATATGACGATAGTTGGCTAAAGTATTAGGAAATTTATGAACTAGGTTAGCAAGACAAAACAAAGCCTTTTCATTTATTTTTTTAGCGGTTGCAAATTGGTTTGAAAAAGCAAAATAAACCCGTTAGAGTTTAGAAACAATTTTCGGTGAGCTTCTCACAAAGATTTAGAAACAATGGAAAATAGAAAAAACAATTTTATTTTAAAAACAAAGAATCATTTAGAATCCTTTTTTGAGTATTTTTTAGATTGGATAATTCCAACTCTATATCTTTTACTTGCAATTGGATTGTGTCTAACTGTTCTTCGAGTTTTTTATTTGAATTTTTGGACTTAAAAAGTGGTGAAGCTAATGTTAAAACGCCAACAAGTATTATGATAAAATCCTTACTTTGCTTTATAATCGTATCATATAAATGCTTTTTATGTATTTTATCATACTTGTTTGACTTAATGTTTCTAAATCCGTTATTTGAAGCTATGTATTTATTTGGTTTTGAAAACTTAACAGAATCATCATCTCTTAACTCCGTCAAGACTTCCAAAGCCTTTACGTCATTTATTTTAAATTTTTCAGCTATTTCTATATGTGTGTATTCTATTTTACCTTTATTTTTAAAATTAGAATCATACTCTGAAGTTAAAAATTTTAAAATATTTTGATGATGTCTGTATCTGTTAAATGTAAATGTCATAGCGTTAATTTTAATCACGTTATTTAACACGTGTAGATTGCTGAAAAAAATAAATATAATGTTGAGGTTTCGTTACGACAAACCCCTCGCACCTAATATTTTTTCCAACTGGTTATATCCAAACAAAACTTACTGTTTAATGGTTAAATATTCCGGATAAACCAAGGTTTTGTCTTTTTTATCAGAATGTAAGTTTCTCTAGATTAACAATTTTTAATTTTAACCTAAATTATAAAAAATATTATATCTAAACTAAATTTTCTATTTATAATTTTTTAAATAGTATAGAAAAGAAGTTCAAATTTATCTAACAATTTTAGTTCTTAATATTTGAAAATATTGCTAGTAGTTTTTGTTTGTTTATAGGTTTTGAAATAAAGGTATTACAGCCAACTTTTTCTGCTTCATTTTTATAACTTTTTTGAGTATAAGCAGATTGAGCTATTATAAATATGTTTTTATTAAATTTTCGTATTTCTTTTGAAGCTTCAAGCCCATTTAGTTTTGGCATTTTAATATCCATTAATATAACGTCAATATCTGCGTTTTGTTTAGCAAGTTCAATTGCTTCTATTCCGTTTTTTGCATGAAGTATTTTTTCTGTAATATCCTCTAAAACAGTTTTTAAATATTCAAAAGAGGTTTCATCGTCTTCTGCAATTAATATTTTAAATTTAGGTAAAATAGAGTTATTTGAAATAGTATTTTCTAAACTTGTATTTGTTTCAGGTATAGTTGTAATAGAGTTTGGTATACGAACATAAAAAGTAGAGCCTACATTTGGTTTGGATTTGAGTTGTATGTCGCCATTTAATAAATCTACATATCCTTTTGAAATAGATAACCCTAATCCTGAACCTTCAAAACCACTTGAATGAGAAAAATCAGCTTGTACAAATTCATTAAAAATAGTTGTTTGTTTTTTATAAGGAATTCCAATTCCTGCATCTTTTACCCAAAATTCTGCAACATCATTTTGAAGTGTGTATTCAACTTCGATAGATCCTTTAGGTGTAAATTTTAAAGCGTTTTTAATTAAATTAGTTAATATAGAGTTTAGTTTTTGTTCGTCGCTGTAAAAAGGTTTTGTTATGGTTGAGTTTTTATTTTTGAAAAATAATGTTAATCCTTTAGTTGTAGCTTCGGGCTCAAAAAAATGTTGAAGTTCTTCTATAATATTAAGAATGTTTACTTTTTTTAATTGAACTTCTTCAAGTCCAGATTGAAGTTTAGAAATATCAATAATATTGTTAATTGTTTGAAGCATTCGATGACCACTTTTTTCAATTATTTCAATGAATTGAGATCTTTTTTCGGAAGAATATTCGGCATTTTTTAATAAATCAGCAAATCCTAAAATACCATTCATTGGTGTTCTAATTTCATGGCTCATATTTGCTAAAAATGCAGATTTCATTTTATCACTTTCTTCTGCTTTGTTTTTTTGCTTTTTTAGCTCTTTCATCATTTCAGAATTCAATTGAAGTTGACTTCTTAAATCTTTAGTTTTATCTCGAACTCTACTTCGTAAAATTCTATTTATACTTATAAGCAAAATAATAATTGCAAGTATAATAATTCCACTAAACAATATATATTTTAAATATTGATCCCAATTGGTTTTGGATTCATCGTATTCAGCAATCCATTTGTCGTAAATTTTTTGGTATTCGCCATTTGCTAAAATTACTTCAAGACCATTGTTTAGTATTTCAGCAAATTCGGATGATTGCTTTGAAATTTTAAACCCCATAGAACGTTCTAGAATTCTATGGTTAAGTGCTTCGATATAATCTTTATGAAGCTTTTTAGCATAAAACATTCCTCCAACTCGTTGACCAAAAGCACAAGTAACTTCTTTTTTGTCTACTGCATTTATTAAACTTTCGTAGTTTTTAATATATAAAAATTTTGCTGATGGATTAATGGAGAGAATATAATATTCCAAAACATCATTTTTCCACATGGCAATAAGTGGTTCTTTAGAAGTTCTTAAATATTCTAATGAAAATCTTTTTATGTGGTTTTTATTGTAAAAAAAACAATGAGATGTATTAATTGAAGATCGTGAATAAATAAAATCATTTTCAAAGCCTCCTGGGTAATGTGCTCCACCAATTGCATCAACTTCATTATTATTTAAGAAATTATTTATGGTAACCCAATCTCCTGAATCAATACTTATGTCGCTTCCATACAAATCTTTAATAGCATTTAATATATCTATATTAAAACCTACTAATTCATTATTCTCATTTATATAATTGTATGGTGGATAATTATTACTAAAAAGTACTTTGTATTGGGCATTTACTTTACTAGAAATTAATACAAGAATTATTGTTATTATTAAAAAATAATGTCTCATTTGGGGTTTTAATTTAATTGCAAATTTAAAATTATTTTATCGATTAATATTAATTTAATTTATTAAAATATGGATTTACAGTGTTTTAAGGGGTTTTTAAGTGTTGATAAAACATATTAACATATTAATTAATAGTTTTCTGAAAGACGTTTAATATTATTGTTTCCATTAGAGTTTTCAACTAAACTTTTTAAAGCCATATCTAAAGGGCTTTTTATTTGTAGTAAATCTTTTTTACTCACATGTGTATAAATCATGGTGGTTTCTGGTTTTGCATGCCCTAAAAGTTCTTGAATGTAGCGTAAATCAATACCGTTTTCTAGTAAATGTGTGGCATAACTATGGCGTAACGTATGTGGTGTAACTCGTTTTGTTATATTGGCAGCTTTAACTGATAGTTTTAAAAATCCTCGAACACTTTCGGTACTGTATTTTTTACCAGCTGTAATTCCTTCAACAAAATACTGTTTTGGTTGGTAACTGTTTAAATAGTTTATTAATAAAGGAATAATACTTTCAGCCAAAATAATATGTCTATCTCTTCTACCTTTACTATTTTTTACAATAATTTGTCGTCTATCAATATCAATGTGGTTAAGTTGCAAATTTATAAGTTCACTTATTCGTAAACCAGCAGAATAAATCATGCCTAAAATAGCTCTGTGTTTTAAGTTTTTAGTATAGCGTAATAAATCAATTACTTCTTCTTTAGATAAAACAGTTGGTAAAATTTTACTTTTTTTAGGGCGTTGTAATCTAACATCATCAATTGCACAATCTGGATAAAATGCTTTAAATAATTTTATAGCACTTATTAGTTGACGTTGGCTACTAATGCTCATTTTTCTGGGCACAAAAACATCTTCAATAAATAATTCTACATCTTTGTTAGATAGTTTTTCAAGAGGTTTATTTTTAATATAATCAATAAAATCTGCAACAAAGGTAAAATATGTTTTAATGGTGCTTTCACTATAACGTTTCCCTTTTAAATACTTAACATAGTTGCGAATAATTTCTTTATTCTCTTCTGAAATATTTCTAGGTTTTCGTTCTAATTTTACTTCAATTTTTTGAAATAAACTTGCATCTAAATCATAGTGTACTTTTGGACCTAAAACCTTTTTTAACTTTGAAATAGCTTCTTCATTAAATAAAGTATACCAAGATTTGTGTGATTGACTCCATGTATAATTTAAGTCGTACTTCAGTCTGTTTTTAACAAAATCATTAAAAGTAAAATGAATCATTAATTGAACATCCTTTCGGTGTACAACTTTTTTTAACAATAGTGTAGGTAATTGTTTATCAGAATTTTTCATAGCAATTCAAAAATACTAAAACTTTAATAATAAAATACAATCAGATATAATATTTACGGTAAGAATGTGTTTTTAAGTTTTACCTTACAAAAATCTAATGTATTTTTGTGGTATGAATAATATTGAAAAGTACATTAGAGATATACAAGATTTTCCTAAAGAAGGAATTTTATTTAAAGATATAGCAACACTACTTCAAGATCCTGTTGGAATGAGGTTATGCCTTGAAAATTTAACTCAATTGGTAGGTGAACAAAAAATAGATAAAGTTGTTGGAATGGAATCTAGAGGATTCTTTTTTGGAACTTTATTAGCACAACAATACAATGCTGGTTTTGTACCAGTACGTAAACCTGGAAAATTACCTTTTAAAAAAATTGCTGAATCGTACGATCTAGAATATGGTCAGGACTCTTTAGAAATTCATGTAGATGCTATAGAAAAAGGAGAGCGTGTATTAATACACGATGATGTTTTAGCAACAGGCGGTACAGCAGAAGCAGTTTGTAAATTAGTAGAGCGTTTGGGTGGAGAAATAGTACAATGTAACTTTATTATGCAATTAGATTTTTTAAAAGGAAAAGATAAATTAAATGGATATAATGTAACGTCTGTGTTAAATTATTAGTATTTTTTGAATAAATGTTAGGTAATACTCATAATGAGTATTGTTTTGTTGGTTTTTTATTCTTTTATTTGTGATAACTAACCCAAACTAACTATTTATGAAATCATCAAAAATGCTACTAGCATTTGTGCTTGTATTTGTCACAAATTATACTGCATTAAACGCCCAAAACTCTCAAAATTCAAAAGCTACCGTATATTTTTATAGAACATCTATTGTTGGAGCAGTGCTACAATTTAGGTATTATGATGGAGAGAAAAACATTGGAAAATCTAAATCTGGTCAAATAATTAAGTACGAGTGTGAACCAGGTGAACACCATTTTGGTTTATTAATTAAAGATTTAACAAACCAGTATAAACCCGAATTTGTTTCTCTAAATATAGAACCAGGAGAAGAGTACTTTGTTAAAGCCGAGTTGAAAGATAAAGCCGAACTTAAACAAACATTAGCAGCCAATAAACAAGCTAGAAAAGAAGGTAGAACAGAAGATAAAAAATCTGGTTACATGCTAGTTAATATTACAAATGATGTAAAAGAAGTTAAAAAAGCAAGATCAAAAGTTTTTAAGAAATCACCACTGTATTTTTCAGAAGAAGAACTAAAAGAAGACCAATACAAATTTGCTCATATTGTATCTCGATCATACAATGAATACATAGGAAATGAAGAAGAAACTTCTGTAGAGCTTCATTCATCACTAGCAAGTGTACCTTCAGCAGGTTTGTCATCATCATTACAAAGTGTGGTTGCCTCAAATAATACAACAGCTAATTCGAATAATGATTATAGTAAGTTAACTATTGAAGAATTAGAAGAATTAAAAAAAGAAGCAATTGCAAATGAAAATTATTTACTAGCCGACACTATAAATAAACAAATTGCTTTAAAGCAAGAGCAACAAAAAATTGCCTCAACAACAGAAACAACAACAGAAACAACAGCAGAAATAATTACCGAAACAGCAGAAAGTGAAGATATTTCAACCAGTACTGCTTCATTAAGTGGTTTAACAAATAATAGAGAAACTGCATTAAACGAAATTTTAAAAGGAAACCATATAGTTAAAACAACACCTCAATCAAATACTACAGTTACAGCTACAACTGAACTAGGTGAAATTGTTACCGGTAAAACTAAAATAAAAAAGTCTGAAGCTAATAAAAATGCAGATGGTGTTAAATACAGAAGAAGTTCATTATACACATTAATGATTAAAAATGATGGTAGAGAACATTCTAGTATGATTAAAAATACATTTGGAAATTTTGAATTACCAGAAAAATTTAACGATCATAATATTGGACCATATCTAATCGATATTGAGCAAGGTGTAAAAGATCAAAGTCGAAATATTTCAGAATATTTAAGTACAAATGATATAGCGAAGCAAATGGTTTCTAAATGGTTTAATAGAAGTCCTGAAGGAGGTTTTAATATGGATCTTATTGCTGAAAGAGGTAAATACAGTGCAACAGATTTAGATATTAAACTAGCAAAAAATAAAGAACGTGGAATGTCTGTAATTGAAGATGCAGGTGAAGAGTTAATTAAAAATACTTTTGTAATTGTAAACGATTATAAGTTTACAAATAAAGAAGAAGTTGCAAAAAAAGCAGGTGGAATATTAAAAATTGTAGCAAAAGTTGCATCGTATGCGGGATATAGTGATGTTGCAAATGTAGCAACACTAACAAATGCAGGTGTAAGTGTTGCAGGAAAAGGATATGTTATTAAAACAACAGCTTACTTATATCAATTAGATTGGGATGAAGAAACTGCAGCTATTTTTTATAACGATTATTGGACAGAAGACGGATCAATTGATCTAGCAAAAAAAGAAGCGTTTGAAAAAAGTGACATATTTAAATTAAAATTAATAGGTTCTCAAAGTGCTTTTGCAGATTTGCAGAGTACAATTTTTACTCAAAAATCAGACGAAGGCCTTATTGAAGTTGCTACTGTAAAAGCTACAGATAAATCCATTGCAAAACTTCAAAAAAAGTTTGAAGATTTTAGAACTAAATCGCCATTATTAAGTGGAGATCCTATTACAGCAAAAATAGGACTTAAAGAAGGTGTAGAGAAAGGAGATAAATTTGAAGTGCTAGAACAGGTTTTAAATAAAGAAGGTAAAACAGAGTATAAAAGAGTAGGAATTGTAAAAGTAGACAAAAACCAAATTTGGGATAATAGATTTATGGCTGACGAAGAAAATGGAGTAGAGTCTGAAAAAAAATATACTACGTTTACAGGTGCAAAAGGTAAATATTATTCAGGAATGTTAATTCGTCAAATTAACTAATCAACAATTATATAATTAAACATAACGTAAAAAACATGAAAAAAAGTGTACTATTAATGTTGTTTTTAATCATTGGTGTTAGTGTTAACGCACAATGGAAAAAGAACAAAGCAAATGAAGATTCAAAAATTTGGAGGTATGATTTAGAGTGTGAAGGTATTGGTAAAAGAGGTTCAAAACTTGTAAAAGTTTGGTCGTACTCAAAAAATCCAAAACACGCCATTTCTAGAGGAATGAAAAATGCAGTTCATGGAATAGTTTTTAAAGGTTATTCAGGTGGTGGACAAGGTTGTACAACATTTCGAGCGTTAGTCCCTTCAGTGGAAATGGAAGAAAAGTATGCAAGTTTTTTTGATGCCTTTTTTGCCGATGGCGGAGAATATTTAAAATATGTTTCAATGGCTACAGATGGAAGTATTGCTCCAGGTGATAGACTTAAAGTTAGTAAACGAGAATATAAAATAGGTGTGGTTGTTAATGTATTAACCGACGCATTGAGAAAACGATTAGAAAGCGAAGGTATTGTCAAAGGTCTCGCTTCAGGATTTTAATAACTATAAAAATTAGTAATATGAAATTTAATATAAAAAACATACTAATATTAAGCATACTATTTTTTACTATAGGAGTATATGCCCAAGCTAAAAAACCAACCTTAATGGTAGTGCCTAGCGATGCTTGGTGTATAAAAAATGGATATGTATTAGAATTTGATGATCAAGGAACTTTAGTTAAAATTCCTGATTATAAAAGAGCATTTCAAGAAAACACAGAAGTAAATCAAGTAATTAGTCAGATAAATGGAATGATGGCTGAAAGAGGTTTTCCTCTAAAAAATATGGAATCTTCCATAAAAACACTTCAAGCAAACAATGCTGAAGATAATATGAGAACTTCAAAAAATACAGGAAGTGAGGTTTCAGAAAGTCCAATAGACGCCTTAAAAAAAGTTGCTAAAGCTGATATTATTATTCAATTAACTTGGACATTAAATAAAACAGGTCCTAAAAAATCAGTTAATTTTAATTTACAAGGGTTAGATTCTTATACAGATAAGCAAATTGCAACTGCAACAGGAACGGGAAGTCCTTCATTTTCTGCAGCTTTACCAGTATTACTTTCAGAGGCAGTATTAGCTCATATGGATAATTTCACAAATTCTTTACAAGATCATTTTGATGATATGTTTAAAAATGGTAGAGAAATTATTGTAAGAATTCAAACTTGGAACGATTGGGGTGAAGATTTAGAAAGTGAATTTGATGGTGAAGAATTAGGCTATTTAATTGAAGATTGGTTAGCAGATAATACTGTTGCTGGTAGATTTAGTACAACTGATATGACAGAAAGTATGGCTTTATTTGAACAAGTTAGAATACCTCTTTACAATGAAAAAGGTAGAGCAATTGACGCTAGAAGATTTGTTCGTGGATTAAGTAGTTATTTAAGTAAAACTCACATGATTCCAAATAAATTAGTAATGAAAGGTTTAGGTAGAGCAACCTTAATTCTTGGAGGTAAATAATTAATTAAAATAGAAATTAAAATGAAAATATTTAAAATCATATTCTTTTTCCTGATAACTACATCAATGGTTGCTCAAGAAAATACAGGAATTTATTTAGGAGCAAAAATTCCTGAACAAGCTGAAAATATACCTTCAAATTCAAAAAGTTTATTTGTAAATAAATTAGGACAAATTATAACTAAAAATGGAATTAGTGACGATCTTAATAATTCACGATTTATAATTGTGCCGAAGGTAAGCGTAATTAGTAAAAATTATACGCCAACAGCACCTCCTAAAGTAGCGTTAAATCTAGATGTAACATTATATATTGCTGATGGTATTGGAGGAAATTTATTTGCAAGCGAATCCTTTAATTTAAAAGGTGTTGGAACTAATGAAACCAAAGCATACATTTCAGCAATAAATAGGTTAAGACCTGGAAATCCTGCAATACAAAACTTTATTGAAACAGGTAAAAAGAAAATAATTAATTATTACAACACTAATTGCGATTTAATTATTAGAAAAGCAGCTAATTTAGAAGCTCAAAAACAATATGAAGAAGCTTTATTTGAATTATCTTTAATTCCAGAAGCAAGTACTTGTTTTAATAAAAGTTATAAACTTATTAAATCAATATTTCAAAAGGTAATAGATAGAGAATGCAAAATTAGATTAAATGAAGCTTCAGGAATTTGGGCGGCAAACCAAGATATAAATGCAGCAAATGCAGCAGCAGAAATTTTGGTTGAAATTGATCCAGATTCATCTTGTTTCTCTCAAGTAAAATCGTTGTTTTCAAAAATATCAGCTAGAGTTAAAGAAGTAAGTGACAGAGATTGGACGTATAAATTGAAAAAACTTGATCTAGAAAAAGACAGAATAAAAGCAGGTAGAGATGTTGGTGTAGCTTATGGAAATAATCAACCACAAAAAGAATACAATTATAAAGGTTGGTATTAAGCTTAATCTTTTCAAATTAAATATTAAAAAAACCACACTGTAAACAGTGTGGTTTTTTTGCATTTTTAACTTCTAATAATTAGATTGATGTTAGTGAAATTTGATAAATAAATTAAGTAAAAACAACTAAAAAAACAGCCATATTTTTTTTGAGTATCGTATAATTTTAGAGTCTTTAAAATAAATAAAAACATATATATTTAGTGTTATTTAAACATAAATTTTCATTCTCAATAAAACAATGTCGAATGTATTATATCAATAATTATGTGTAAAACGATTATATTTTTGTGTATTTTTTAAAAAAAAGACCTAATCTAGAGTTAAAAATAAATATTAAATAATTACACATATTATTGTGTTTTCTAAATTTTAGAAAAAAAATATTTTATTTTTTAGCTTTAAAAAAGGCGTTTAAAAATGTAGTTTGGTGATATTTGAAAAAAAACCACTTTGGGTATCGTATTAAATATTTAATGATTGCCCTTATAATTTTACTTTTTTTAATTTTGCAACAGCTATTGTAATTAAACATAAAATTTATGTTTAATTATAGCGAATAAACAAAATAAAATATAATAAATGAGTACTACATTATTTGATAAAGTTTGGGATTCACACGTAGTTCGTAAAATTAAAGATGGACCAGATGTGTTTTTTATTGACAGACATTTAATTCATGAAGTTACAAGTCCTGTAGCTTTTTTAGGTTTAAAACAAAGAAACAATTCAGTATTATATCCAAATCGTACGTTTGCTACTGCCGATCATAATACACCAACCATAAATCAACATTTACCTGTTGAAGATCCGTTATCTGCAAATCAATTAAAAGCATTAGAAGAAAATTCAGCTGAATGGGGAATTTCTCACTGGGGATTAGGTCACCAAAATAACGGTATTGTTCACGTAGTAGGTCCAGAGAATGGAATTACGTTACCTGGAGCAACAATTGTTTGTGGAGATTCACATACATCTACACACGGTGCTTTTGGTGCAATTGCTTTTGGAATTGGTACTTCTGAAGTTGAAATGGTATTGACTTCACAGTGTATTATGCAACCAAAACCAAAGAAAATGCGTATTAACATTACCGGCGAACTTGGTTTAGGAGTAACGCCAAAAGATGTTGCGTTATTCATTATTTCAAAATTAACAACTTCAGGTGCTACTGGTTATTTTGTTGAATATGCAGGTGATGTATTTAAGCAAATGTCTATGGAAGGACGTATGACTGTTTGTAATTTAAGTATTGAAATGGGAGCTCGTGGAGGTATTATTGCTCCAGATGAAAAAACATTTGAATATGTAAAAGGTCGTCCGTTAGCTCCAAAAGGTGCAGATTGGGATAAAGCAATGGCTTATTGGGAAACGTTGACAACTGATGAAGATGCAGTATTTGACAAAGAGTTAACCTTTAGTGCTACTGAAATTGAGCCGATGATTACTTACGGAACTAATCCAGGTATGGGTACAGGAATTTCAAATAATATTCCAAGTGCTGATCAAGTTGAAGGTGGAGAAACTACTTATAAAAAGTCGTTAGATTATATGGGGTTTGCTGAAGGTGAAGCTATGATTGGAAAACCTGTAGACTATGTGTTTATTGGAAGTTGTACCAATGGTAGAATTGAAGATTTTAGAGCCTTTGCATCTATAGTAAAAGGGAGAAAAAAAGCAGCTAATATTACAGCTTGGTTAGTGCCAGGTTCTCATATAGTTGAAGCAAAAATAAAAGAAGAAGGTTTATTAGATATTTTCCACGAAGCTGGATTTATATTACGTGAGCCTGGTTGTTCAGCTTGTTTAGCTATGAACGATGATAAGGTTCCTGCAGGTAAAGTTGCAGTTAGTACTTCAAATAGAAACTTTGAAGGACGTCAAGGACCAGGATCAAAAACATTATTAGCAAGTCCACTAGTTGCTGCTGCTACAGCTGTAACAGGAGTTGTAACTGATCCAAGAACACTTTTATAATCTTAAAACTACGAAAATGGCTTACGATAAATTCGAAATATTAAAAAGTTCTGCGGTTCCATTACCAATTGAAAACGTAGACACAGATCAAATAATACCAGCTCGTTTCTTAAAAGCAACAGAGCGTAAAGGATTTGGTGATAATTTATTTAGAGATTGGAGATACAATCCAGACAATTCACCAAAAGAACAATTTGTATTAAACAATCCAATATATTCAGGAAAAATATTAGTTGGAGGTAAAAACTTCGGTTCAGGTTCTTCAAGAGAGCACGCTGCTTGGGCAGTGTACGATTATGGATTCCGTTGTGTGGTTTCTAGTTTCTTTGCTGATATTTTTAGAGGAAACTGTTTAAATATTGGAGTACTTCCAGTGCAGGTTAGTGCTGAATTTTTAGATAAAATATTTAAAGCAATTGAAGCTGATCCTAATACAGAAATTGAAATAGATTTACCAAAACAAACAATTACATTATTAGAAACTGGTGAACAAGAATCTTTTGATATTAATGGTTATAAGAAAGATAATATGTTAAATGGTTTTGATGATATAGACTATTTATCAAAAATGAAAGAAGAAATAAAAGACTTTGCTGATAAAAGACCGTTTTAGTCTGAATTAGAATTTTTAAGATGGTGATTGAGCGGAGTCGAAATCACTTGAAAGTAAATTTTTTTTAGTTGTCATTCCTGCGTAGGCAGGAATCCATTTATGAAGACTAGTATAGATTCCTGTCTGCGCAGGAATAACAGTAAACAACTGTTTAGAAAATGAAAAAAAGAAAAATTGAAATAATGGATACTACGCTCCGAGATGGCGAACAAACATCCGGAGTATCTTTTTCTTCTTCAGAAAAATTGACAATAGCAAAATTGCTTATTGAAGATTTACAGGTAGATAGAATCGAAGTAGCATCTGCAAGAGTTTCAGAAGGAGAATTTCAAGCTGTAAAAGCAATTACCAAATGGGCAAAAGAGCAAGGTTATTTAAATCGTGTGGAAATGCTAACATTTGTAGATGGAGGAAAATCTATTGATTGGATGTTGAAAGCAGGAGCAACAGTTCAAAATTTATTAACTAAAGGCTCATTAAACCATTTAAAACATCAGCTTAAAAAAACGCCAGAAAAACATTTTTCAGATATAAAAAAGGTTGTTGAATTAGCTGGTAATAGTGGAGTTAAAACAAATGTATATCTAGAAGATTGGAGTAATGGAATGCGAAACTCACCTGATTATGTTTTTCAATTTTTAGATTTTTTAGCAACACTTCCTATAGAGAGAATTTTATTACCTGATACTTTAGGTGTATTAACACATAGAGAAACATTCAATTATTTTTCTAAAATAACAACAAAATATCCAGATTTACATTTTGATTTTCATGCGCATAACGATTATGATTTAAGCGTAGCAAATGTTATGGAATCTATAGAAGCAGGTGCAAAAGGCTTGCATTTAACTGTGAATGGAATGGGTGAAAGAGCAGGAAATGCTCCTTTGGCTAGTGTGGTTGCTGTAGTAAATGACTTTTATAAAGATGAAATTGAAATTTCTGTAAAAGAAACTTCATTAAATAAAGTTAGTAAAATTATAGAAGCGTTTTCTGGATTTAGAATACCTGCAAATAAACCAATTGTAGGTGATAATGTGTTTACGCAAACTGCAGGTATTCATGCAGATGGAGATAATAAAAACAATCTTTATTTTAACGATTTATTGCCAGAACGTTTTGGAAGAAAACGTAAATATGCTTTAGGTAAAACTTCAGGTAAGGCAAATATTGAAAAAAATCTTCAAGAACTTGGTTTAGAGTTAAATGATGAAGATTTAAAAAAAGTTACTCAGCGTATTATTGAATTAGGAGATAAAAAAGAAGTGGTTTCTCAAGATGATTTACCATATATTATTTCCGATGTTTTAGATAGTGATACTATTGAAAAACGTATAGTTGTAGAAAACTATGTTTTAGGGCATGCCAGAGGAATGAAACCATCAGCTACTTTACAATTAAGAGTTGAAGGTGTTTTATATGAAGCACATGCGCAAGGTGATGGACAATACGATGCATTTATGAAAGCATTGAGTAGATTGTACAAAACACATAGTAAAAGACAATTACCAGATTTAATTGATTATGCAGTTAGAATTCCTCCTGGAAGTAATTCTGATGCGTTATGTGAAACAATTATAACTTGGAGAACTAAAAAACGAGAATTTATAACTCATGGTTTAGATTCAGATCAAACAGTATCTGCAATTAAAGCCACTGAAAAAATGTTGAATATAATTTAAATAAGCAATTAGCTTTTAGCCTTTAGTTATTAGCTAAAAAATATAATAAAATAAATAATTAGCTGTTCTTGTAGTAAATTGTCAAAAACGAACAGCCAAAAGCGTAAAACAATGAAATTAAATATAGCACTATTAGCAGGTGATGGAATTGGGCCAGAAGTAATAGACCAAGCAGTAAAGGTATGTGATGTAGTAGCATCAAAATTTAAACATGAAATAAACTGGAAACCAGCATTAACTGGTGCTGCAGCTATTGATGCAGTTGGTGAGCCTTATCCAGATGAAACACACGAAATTTGTAAAAGTTCTGATGCTGTTTTATTTGGCGCAATTGGTCATCCTAGATTTGATAATGATCCATCAGCAAAAGTTAGACCAGAGCAAGGTTTATTAAAAATGCGTAAAGCTTTAGGTTTATTTGCTAATGTACGTCCAACGTTTACATTTCCTTCATTATTAGAAAAATCGCCATTAAAAAGAGAGCGTATTGAAGGAACAGATTTAGTTTTTTTACGTGAATTAACTGGTGGAATTTACTTTGGTGAAAAGGGTAGAAGAGATGGTGGAGAAACTGCTTTTGATAATTGTGTTTATACAAGAGAAGAAGTGCAACGATTAGCTAAAAAAGGTTTTGAATTAGCAATGACTCGTTCTAAAAAATTATGTTGTGTAGATAAAGCAAATGTATTAGAAACATCTCGTTTATGGAGAGAAACTGTACAGGCTATGGAAAAAGACTATCCTGAAGTTGAGGTTTCTTATGAGTTTGTTGATGCAGTTGCAATGCGTTTGGTACAATGGCCAAATAGTTACGATGTATTAATTACTGAAAACTTATTTGGAGATATTTTAACCGATGAAGCTTCTGTAATTTCTGGATCTATGGGATTAATGCCTTCAGCATCGTTAGGTTCTGATATTGGTTTGTTTGAGCCAATTCACGGTTCGTATCCACAAGCTACAGGATTAAATATAGCAAACCCAATGGCAACAGTTTTATCTGCTGCAATGATGTTTGAAAACTTTGGTTTACAAGCAGAAGGAAAAGCAATTAGAGAAGTTGTAAATAAAGCTTTAAGTAAAGGTATTGTTACAGAAGATTTAGCAGATGGAGCAAAAGCTTACGGAACAAGTGAAGTAGGAGATTGGTTAGCGGCTAACGTGTAATCAACCTTAAATATATTTTAAAAAGCCATTTCTAATTAGAGATGGCTTTTTTATTTGCCTAAAAATTAGTAAATTAGGGTGAAGTCTAATTCTATAGCTAAAAATATGTTATCTATAAATCTTACAGAAGTAAATAGCAGATTACAAATTGCAAAAGTTATTCGTAAAAAAATGAGAAATAATGGTATTACTAAAAGTGATTTAAGTAAAGCAACTCATTTAAGTAAAACTGCAATTAATGAATTATTAGCTTCAAAAGCAGATGCGCACGACTTTAGATTTGGAACATTAATTAAGGTTTTGGAATTTCTTAACATTAAACTTTTTATTGGAAAAAATGAAGAAGGAAAAAGTAAAGTTTTATCGCTTTTTAATGTTTCTGAATAATATATTAATCAAGAAATAAGTTTATACCTATAAATATTTTATATTTGGGAATTATTCTATAAAAATGAAAAAATTTCAAGTTTTAATTGTTTTATTGTTTTTAACAATTCCAATTTTTGTTAAAGCACAAGAAACATTACCTATATATTCCGATTATTTATCAGATAATGTGTATTTAGTACACCCTTCAGCTGCCGGTATTGGGAATTGTGGAAAGGTTAGATTAACAGGTAGAACACAATGGAGTGGAATTTCAGATGCACCAGCTTTACAAACATTAAGTGCACATACACGAGTTGGAACAAATGCTGGAGTAGGAATTATTTTATTTAATGATAAAAATGGATACCATTCACAACAAGGTATACAAGGTACATACGCATATCATATTGATTTAGGAAGACCTGAAGAAGCACATCAACTTTCTTTTGGACTATCATTAATGGCGGTAAACAATAGTTTAGATCAACGTTCTTTTGAACCTTCTGGAGATACTTTTCCTATTATTAGAAATGAAAGCTATTTTAATTCAGATATAAGTTTTGCATATCATAATAGAGGATTTTTCTCATATTTTACTGCAAAAAATGTGATGTTTAGTGCAAGAAGCTTATACGATGATAGATATGAATCTATGAATTTAAGACGTTATTTAGCAACTGTTGGTTACTATTTTGGTCAAGGAAAAAGCATTCAGTTTGAACCTTCTATTATGGGACAAGCAATTGAACTTACTGGAGAAAAATTTGTAGATTTTAATATGAAAATTTACAAAAAAATGAATGAATCTCTGTTATGGGCTGCAATTTCATACAGAAGAGGTTTTGATAATTCAGCTACGGAAGAATTAAAATACATAACACCAATAGTTGGTGTTAATTATAAGAATTTTATGGTATCGTACACATATACAAAACAAAGTGGCGATATTTTGTTTGAAGACGCTGGATACCACCAACTTACTTTAGGTTTTAATTTTGGATGTAGAACGCCTAGAGCAAGTGGCTGTCCAAATATAAATGGTTCATTCTAAAAAAAGAATTGCCATTTTGAATAAATTAAAAATCTTGTTTTGATTTTTTTGGTTCACTCAAAATGACAATCAAAGTACTATTCCCAACTAAAGTTTTGATTATTTTTAATAGCTTAATAATTCCAAATTCTGTGGTAACATTCTTTTAACCATAAATAATTATTTACATAAATTACTTTTATTTTTTACTTTTTAGAAAAAAAACGCCTAAATACAGAAAAAAAAATCTTATAATTTATAGGTAGTTTGTAAGTTTGAATTTCTGAACAATGTTAAGGATACTAAAAAAAATATTTTTTAAGTTATCATTCTTTATAGTAGTGATAAATGTTATTGGACAAAATCCAATTAGTAATAATTTGTTAAATATTTCTGATTTACCAGATACGGTATTTTATGATCTTATTGAAAGTGATGATCATGCAATTTGGCTATCAGCAAGAAAAGGATTATACAAATACAACGGTAATAATTATACTAAAATTGTAAATGAAAATCAAATTGGAGGATCGGTTTTTGGTTTAAAAAAAGATTCTCAAGGAACTATTTGGTGTAATAATATTTATGGACAAATTTTTTATATTGAAAACAATGTATTAAAGCTTTTTTATAATGCTAGTAATTTTACAAATGGGCAATTGGCATATTTTTCTATAAAAAAAAATGTTATAGAATTGTATACAGTTTCTGGTGTTTATCAAATAGATAAAAACACTAAAAATATTACTGAAATATACAATGGAGTGGTATTAAGTGCAAGTTCTAATAAGAAGTCACATTATTTTTTTTCATCACAAAACCAAAACAAAAAAATAATATATAATATTTATGAGTCAAATCAAACTCTAAAAAACATTCTTCAGTTAGAAATTGAAAGTTATGTTGGGCTTCCAAGATTTTATGCATTCAATAATTTAGCTATATTAAGTTTTCAAGTAGAGGGTTTAAATCAATTTTATAGTATTCAACATGAAAAGGATGTGTTGAAGTTAAACACTCCAAAGTTAATTGAAGATATTACCATTTATAATATTAAAAAAATTAATAATGTGTATTGGTTTTTAACAACTGAAGGTGTATATGTTTATCAACTTCTAAACATAAATAAATTTGTGTTTATTGAACATATTTTTAAAAATGAATCAGTAACTGATGTAGAAGTTGATTTTAATAAAAATTATTGGTTAACTACTTTAGATAATGGTATTATTGTTTCTCCAAATTTAAATATTAGAAGCATTAGTTTATCTAATTCTAAAGATAAAATTACAGCTGTTTGTAAATTAAATACGAATAACTTTTTAGTAGGGACAAATAATGGAAAACTGCATTTTTACAATAAAGGAGTATATAAAAAAACAATACAATTAAATAGTAAAAAAGTAGTTGGTAATTTGTTTTTTGATAGTGAAAAGAATAAAATTATTGTAAGCATTAATGCTTCCCAATCGTATATAGTTAATTTAAATGATTATTCGGTAGAGAATAAAAAAAACAAATATTCAGTTGCTAAAAAAATTTTAAAAATAGGTGAGAAACAATTGTTTTATGGAAATTATAAAGAAGCCATTATATATAAAAATCCATATACTTCAGATTCACTAAAATTAGTTGCTTCTAAAAGAGTAAAAACTGCATTAAATATAAATAATATCTTGTACATTTCGTTTTTAGATGGATTGTTTAGATATAACTTATTTAATGAAACTCTTGAAGAAGTAAATTATAACAATCAAAGTATTCATGTAAATGAAATAACACAAACCAAAAGTAATATTTGGTTAGCAACTAAAAATTATGGCTTACTTTATTATAAAGATGGAGAATTTATAAGAAGCAGTGTAAAATTCCCTAAAAATATAAGTGCTATTGAATCAGATGGTAAGTATTTATGGCTTGTAACTGATAATGCTATTTATAAATACAATGAAGAAACTGAAGTATTAAAATTGTTAAGTGAACAAGATGGTATTAATCAATCTATAAATAATATTTTAGTTCTAAAAGACAACTTGGTGCTTTTTATGCCTAATCAATTTTATATTTTACCAAAAAATAATAAGTTGTTTAAAAATTATAAAACAGCTCAAGTTAGTATTGATAATATATTAATAAATGATAGGGACACACTTGTAAATTATGAATACAAATTACCATACTATTTAAATAAAATTAGAATTGAATTTAATTCAAATGGATTTCAATCTAATAAAAATATTTTATACCAATACCGTTTGAATAAAATTTCAGAAAAATGGAATTCAATACCTATAGGTATGCACTATGTAGAATTTAATAGTTTATCTAGTGGAAAATATAACTTTGAATTAAAAGCTACCAATATAAACGGAACTAATAGTGTAGCTATTTCTCCAATTTTATTTATAATTAAAAAACCATTTTGGCAATGGTATTGGTTTTATATTTTAATTCTTGCAATTTCTTTAAGCTTATTATATATGTATTTTAAAAAGCGATTAAAAGATAAAGAGAATCAGCGTTTAACAGAAATAAGTAAAATAATTGCAGAAAATAGAATAGCTAATTTAAGATTGGAGAATTTAAGATCTCAAATGAATCCTCATTTTATATTTAATGCATTAAATTCTATTCAAGATTATATTGTTTCTAATCATAAAGATTTGGCTAGCTCTTATTTAGTTAAATTTAGTCGTTTAATTAGAATGTATTTAGATTACAGCCAAGAAAATGAAATAACATTATCAGAAGAATTACATGCATTAAAATTATATTTAGAATTAGAAAGAGTACGTTTTGAAGAAGAATTTAACTACACTGTTAATGTTGACCAAGCCATAAATACAGAAATAGTTAAAGTACCTTCATTATTTATTCAACCATACGTAGAAAATGCTTTAAAACATGGTTTACTTCATAAAAAAGAAGATAAAATTTTAAGTATTGCAGTAAATTTTATAGACCAAAATAAAAAAATTCAAATACGTATAAAAGATAATGGTATTGGTAGAAAAGCCTCTAAAGAAATAAACCAATCATCTAAAAGACATCAACCTTTTGCAACAAAAGCCAACCAGGAAAGAGTTTCATTATATAAAAATAAATTAAACCGTGATATTGCAATTAAAATTGAAGATTTATATTCAAATAATATAGCAACTGGAACACTTGTTATTATTACAATGTCAGTAAAAAAATAAACAATGAAAGCAGTTATAATTGATGATGAAAAAAGAGCAAGACATTTATTGTCAAGTTTAATTAAAGAACACTGCCCTTTAATTACGGCACTACATGAAGCGCAAGATTTAAAATCAGGTGTAGCTTTAATCAAAGAAGTGAAACCTAAAATTGTTTTTTTAGATATTGAAATGCCTGAAGAGTCTGGTTTAAGTATTTTAGATTATTTTTCTGAAACTATAGATTTTGAAATAATTTTTGTAACTGCTTACAATCATTATGCTATAGATGCATTTAAACTATCGGCCATAGATTATTTGTTAAAGCCAATAGATGTTTTAGAGTTAAAAGCGGCTATTATTAAAGCTTCTAAAGCAATTGAAAACAATAATACCAATATTCAATTACAAAAATTACGTGAATCTCTAAAGCAGTTAGCTATAGATAAAATTGCTTTAGAAGTTCCAAAGGGAATTTTATTTGCTTCGCATGATGATATTGTGCTTTTTGAGGCAGATGGTATGTACACAAATGTTATCTTAAAAAACTCGAAACCTAAAATTATCTGTAAACCTTTAAAGCATTTTGTAGAGCAACTTTCAAATAATACTTTATTTTTTAAATGCCATAGATCATATTTAATTAACTTAAAATATGTGGATGAGTTAATAAAAGAAGATGGTGATTATTTAGTAATGAGCACTAAAAAAAGAATTCCAATTTCGAAATCTAAAAAAGAACAATTTTTAGCAATTATTAAGGAAACCTTTTTATAAACTAGTATTTCAGAAAAAAAAACCTAGACTTTAGAAAAAGAACCATTGGTTTATGTGTTTTACTTTCTTTATTTGAAGAAATAAAACTACTAAAATGAAAAAAATTATTGTTATGTGTTTTTTAGCATTCAGCTTTAACACATCAAATGTTCAGTTTGGTAAACTTGTAAAAAAAGCAAAACAATCCGTTACCAAAAAAGTTAAAAGTAAAGTAAATTCTTCAACTCAAAACACCAATAATACTATTGAAACTCAAAATTCAGACAATGAGTATTCTGATGAAGAATTTAAAAAAGAATTAGCTGAAAAATATCCAAACGATACAGAAAAACAAGAGCTATACTTTAAAAAGTACAAAGAACACCAACAAAAACAACTTGAAGAACAAAAAGCTATAGTGGCTAAAGCAAATAACCAAGGTGTAACAGTGTCTACAATTCCTTCTCCAGTAGAAAGTGGTGATGATGCAAAGTTTAAAAATGGGCAGCTATATGTTTTAAATAGAACAAAATATAAAAAACTACCAGCATTTGATGGAGGTTTTTTAGATACAAAAGAATTATCTGGTTATTATCATTTATCTAAATATTTTGTAAGAAACCCTTCAAGCCATTTTGATTCTAATCCTGGAGATATTTATGAAGGTTTTTCTATAGAATATAATCCAGCTACGTATGAGTTAACAGCCTATTTTAGTCCAAATCAAAAAAGATATGGAGTAGTTCCAGAGCATTACCGAAAATCTGCAGATAAAGGAAATATTCAATTCCAGTTTGGAATGGGAGGAGGTCCTGAATGGACAAATACAAATGTACTTTTATTAGAGCCCGGAGTTTTGTTAATAGGAGCAGAAGTATACCATAAAAATAATAACGAAGGTCATAAATGGATGAACAATACACAGCCAAAAGAGTTTGTTATTGCCGCAAAAGATCCAGAAAAAATTAAAAAATATTATAAAAACATTGCTCTAACTGAACAAGTTACATTTGGAAAATTTGACGAATTGCGTAAAGATTGGAAAGGTAAAGCAATGAATTAAGTGGTAATGCCAAATAAAGGAACATTTGACACTAATTCTGCCATAAAAAGTGCTGCAATTAGTGGTTTAAATGCATATTATGGTAAAACAAGTATGAAAAACCTTTCTCAATACTTAATTTCTAATAAATGGTCTACAGTAAAGCATAAAGTCACTGGAGTTCCATTATATCAATGGGCAGTTGGAGCAGTAGTTCAAAAAAATTCTGATGGGCAATGTATGTTGCAACAATTTATTGTAAGAAGAGACTATACTGGTAGTGGCTCTTATAGTGCACCTTACTTTAATGGTATAAACAGAGGAAGCGTGCGAGCACCATACGGTAATTATTGTAAATGTGATGCTAAACCATAACAAATAAAGGCTGTAAATTATTTAATAAATGCAGTTCTCTTCATTTTTTTTACAGCCTATTTCACTCAAATTTAACTAACTAATTTTTAATATTTAACCCAAAAAAATCTAATGATTATGAAAAAACTATTACCCAAATTGTTTTTATTTTTAAGTATTGCTTTTACAAACGTTAAAGCACAAAATGTATCTATACCTGATGCTAATTTTAAAGCTTATCTGGTAGCAGATACATCTATCAATACCAATGGAGATGCCGAGATTTCAGTTTCTGAAGCACAGAGTTTTACTGGAAGTATTTTAGCTTCAAGTTTATCAATTTCAGATTTAACTGGAATTGAAGCGTTTATAAATATTACTAGAATAGACTGCTATAGCAACAATTTAACACAGCTAGATGTAAGCGCTAATTTAGCTTTAACACGTTTGCATTGTGCGGATAATAATATAACCGAAATTGATATTAGTAATAATTCAAATATTGCTGAAATATTGGTCTATGGGAACGATTTAACAAAATTAAATGTTGCAAATGGAAACAATAGCAATTTTATTTATATGAAATCTTACAATAACCCTAATTTACCTTGTATTCAAATAGATGCTGGATATACGCCACCATCTAATGCAAGTCAATATGCAACGGGTTGGACTAAAGATGCTACTTCAAGTTATAGCTCAAATTGTGGTTATGAGCCTATTTTTGTGAATAGTTTAGCAACCGGCGCTAATGATGGTAGCTCTTGGAGCGATGCTTTTACAACTATACAAGCTGCATTGGCTGTAGCAACGGAAAACAGTAAAATATGGGTAGCAAAAGGAGTTTACACACCTTCTGCACAAAATACACCTATTCAAATTAATGAAACTGTAACTATTTATGGTGGGTTTAATGGTACTGAAACAGCATTAACAGATAGAGATATAACTAAAATTAAAACAGATAACGCAACTATAATTACAGGTGATTTTAATAATGATGATATTGTTGGCGATTTTACTTCAAATAAAAGCGATAATGCCGATAGGTTGATAGAAATAAATGCAATTAATGTAACACTTGACGGTTTAATTTTAGAAAATATTTATGATGTTTCAAGTAATGGCGCTAATGAAGATAATGGTGTAATTTACGCACAACTTATTCGTCAAATAGGGGCTGGTGCTCCAGATTGGATAACAGGTTTTAAGCTAGTAAATAGTATTATTAGAAATAATTATAGCAACGATTATATAATAAAATCTCGTGTATTTAAAGATAGTTTTAAACTTCAAAATGTAAGTTTTCAAAATAATAGAAGTATAGGAAAAGCTTTAATCTACCTAGAGCAAACTCGTTTTAATGACATGTATGTAGGCCTAGCAAATGTTTTAATAAGCGATAATGAAACAGAGTTAGGTATTATAAATGCATATAGAGAACCTAATAACAACTCTTGGAATAATAATAGACAATTGTTATTAACGTTAACTAATACTAGCGTAATTAACAATAATGTAACTAACACTAATAACCCTAGTTCAAACTTTGGTCAGTCAATTACAATGAGTTCAAGTTCAAGTTACGGAGTTTTAACTATTAATAATTCGTTGTTTTGGGCAAATACAAAAAATGGTTCTTATGTAGATAGAGATGTTTGGAGAGGTGGAGAAACAGGATATTCAGTAACCATAAATAATGCAATAATTACAAATGTTTCTAATGGTGGAACTTATGGTGCTTTTTCAGCTACAAATATAACAACCTTAAATCCTACAAGTGATACCTTAAATTTAGATGCTGATTATAAACCAACATCAAGCTCTTCTTATATTTTAGATCAAGGTAATAATACCTATTACAATTCTACATTATATGGAAATTTTGATGTGTTAGGTAATAATAGGTTTTTTAATACAACTATAGATTTGGGAGCCTTTGAATACGATTTGAGTACTCTTAACATTGATAAATATCAAGTGTCAAATTCAATTATTTTGTATCCAAATCCAGTAATAAATAGTTTGTTTTTAAGCACAAAACAAACTATTAAAAATATTAGTATTTTTAACAGTTCTGGATCTTTAGTTAAGCAAACGAGTAATATAAATGGTATTGATGTCACAACCTTAACTAAAGGTGTATATTTTGTAAGAATTACCACAGATAAAGGTGTGGGTTTTAAAAAATTTATAAAGTCTTAATAAAACAGTTTTCTCAAAATAAAAAGGTCGGTTAAATTAATTTAACCGACCTTTTTATTTAAGTACTATTCCCAACTAAAGTTTTTAGTTTTTGCTTGTTTTTTAATAGCCGATATCATAGCGGTATCTAAATTAGTACTATTGTTTTTAGAACTAGCTTTTTGCTTTGCAATATATTGTTTTCTTAAATTATTTAACTCCTGAATTTTTTTCTGAATTTTTTCGCGTTCCTTTTCTTGTTTTTCAACATACATTTTTAATTCAGAAGAAGTTTTATTTTGAAGTTCTTTAGGTAGGCTTTTTTTGTCTATATCATCATATTTAAACTCTTTCTTTTTTGAAGCATCAACCAAATCCCATGATGAGTTTTTATACAATCTGCTACTTTTACTTACAGCTCTTTTAACTACAACAACTTCATCTAAAGTTTCAGCTTCACTATCTTGTTCAGCTTGCAATTGTTTTTTATAATTTCCTTCACTTCCGTAGTTTACATAGGTTGTATTCAGCTTTTTGTTTTGTTCAATAATAATTTTATCATAAGGTGTTGCAATATGAACAATTGCTTTGTTATGATCAATAGTCATATAATCACCTTTAGTTAGTTGAGCGCCATGTTGCCATTTTCCTGAAATGCCATTCTCGTAATTTCCACAAAAAATTGTATTTACAGTTACATTTTTTTCATTAGCTAGAGAAGCTGCTTCTTTGTAATTGATTTTTCCTTGCGTAAAAGGTTCGTTTCCGGCAATAAAAATTAGTTTTAAATCGGTGTTATTAGTTCCCCATTTTAAATCTTTTAGTGAAGATTGAATTACCTCACCACAATATTCACTTCCTCCGTTGGTTCGTAAACTAAATAGTTTTTTAGATATTTCATCTAAATCAGTACTAAAATCTAATACCTGTCTAATAAAGCCATCTGATTGCTCTAATCCATCATTTCCATACTCATACAACGCAATGTGTAAATCTGGCTGATGTGTACCGCATTTTGCGTAGGAAAGCTCATTTACAATTTCCCAAAGCTGTGTTTTTGCTTGGTTAATTAATCCGTCCATACTATTACTGGTATCTAATAATAATGCAACTTTAATTTGTTGCTTTGGTGCTGGTTTTTTTGCTTTTGAATTAGAAGCATTACAAGTAAATTTTGAGATGGTTAGTGTGATGATTAATAATTTTAAAAGCGTTTTCATACTGTTTGTTTTTAGTGATAATTGTTTTTTTAGTTATTCTGAACTTGTTTAAGAAGTTGTATTATTCTAATTTGAATTTCACCAATACTTTAGCGTTAATTACAATGTTTTCAAATTCAATGTTTTCAAAAGATTTACTTTCGAACTTTGAAATAGAATTGTAAGATGAAGCTCCTCTAATTTGAATATTATTATTGTATGTAGTTGGATTGTAATTTTCTACCTCTTGTATATAAATTGCTTTACCAAGGTTTTGCCCAATAGCTTCGGTGTATTTTTCTGCTTTTGTTTTAGCCATTTTAATGGCTTTAATTTTAGTTTCTAGTTTAAATTTTTCAAGCTCATTATGGTCAATTTTTTCAATAGATATATTAGAAATTCCAATATTTTCTAGAGCTAAATATACTTTTCCAACTTCCAATCCATTTGCTAGTTTTAGCTGATATGTTTTAGATTTTCTAATATCGGTTTTCTTTAAAAAGAAGTATCTGAAGTTGCTGGTATAATCTATAATTTTAAAATTATTATCAAGTGTTATTGGAATATTTGTTAAAGTTTTAACCATTAATTCTTCTTGTTCTTCAACCGAAAGTTTTCCATTTTTATTATTTTCATTAATACTAATTTTTAAATAGATTTCATTTGGAGTTAACTCTAATCTAGATGTTCCAGTTAATTCAATATAATTTTGGTCTATAAAATTTTTTTGAAAATTTTGAGCATTAGTTGTGAATGTTAAAAATAGAATTGATAATGTAATTAGCTTTTTCATTTTTAGTTGGTTTAAATTCATTATAAAAGTAGTGTCAACTTTTTTCAGAAAAAAAGCAAAATGAGTGAGTGGTATTTTTGAATGCGTAAACTAAACGTATTAATTGGTGTACGCTATTTTTTATAGTAGATTTAGATTGTTTTTAGCAGTATTCTAAAGAAATGCATTTTATTTAATGCGTTAAAGTATGTAGCTTTACAGAACAAAGTTTTAAAATGAAATTTAAATCAATTCTCTTTATTATAATTGTATTGTTTTCTGTAGAGGTTTTTACTCAAGAGAAAGAATCTAAACAAAATACTACTACCATATATTCAGATTTTGTTGCCGATGAAAATGGTAATAGATTGGTTGATATTGAGGTAAGCGTTCAAGGTACAAGTAAAAAAACTATTACCGATTTTAATGGTAGGTTTACTATTGAAGCGAGTATTGGAGATGTAATTGAATTGAGTAAAGATGGTGTAATTATTAATACCTATGTGTATGATGGAAGTATAGAATACACGGTTGAAGATGTATCACAGTATAGAAGCTCAAAATTTAAAAGTAAAACTATAGACCAATTTAATATAGAAATTGATGCTGCTATAAAATTAAAAAATACACAACCTTTTAAAAGTATAGAACACGTTGAAAAAGCACTAAAGTCTCAAACTTCAAAAAGAGGAAATACCGATAAAATTGCACAAGCTTATGAGGTTTTGGGTGATGTATATGTAAACTTAAAACAATACGATTTAGCAACGGACAATTATACAACTTCTTTAAATAGTAAAAGCAATAATTCTGTAAAACTAAAGTTGGCAAAAGCATATAGTTATGCTAAAAAATATAGTGAAAGTAATAGTATTTTAAGTACTATTTTAAATGGAAAAATGTCTTCATTAGAAAAAGTGGAAACGTATGAGTTGTTAGGGAATAATTATAAAAGTTTAAAAGAATTCAGTGTTTCTGAATCTAATTATGTAAAAGCACTAGCATTGGCTAAAGCAAATAAATTTACACAAAAAATTACAGATTTAAATTCAAAACTAGCTGAAGTATTAACAATTCAAGGTAAAACTTCGCAGGCTAAAAATTATTTAGATTCTGCAATTTCAGTTTCTAAAAATCAAAGTATTAATAAAAGAGCAATTACTAATAATTCAGTTGCAAATCAGTACAGAGATCAACAAAATTTTGATAAAGAAATTGAACTAAAAAAAGAAACATTAAAAGAATTAGAAGCTGCTAATTTAGAAGAAGTTTCTGTTGAAAATGATGCTGAAGAAAATATTTCAGTTCAACAATTAAATTTAGATATTGGAAACGCGTATGCTAAAAAGAAATCATTTCCAAAGGCAATAGATTATTTGGAGAAAAGTAAAAACGAGGCTGATAAAGTTTCAGATATTGAAACAAAAAAGGAAGCTGTTGAGCAACTTTCTGAACTGTATAAAAATGTTGGAGATTATAAAAAAGCATTGAGTAATTATCAAGAATATGTTGCTCTAGTTGACGTTTTATATAAAAAGAAAGAGAAAGAAATTGAAGATGCAGTTGCTTTAAGTAAAAGCTTGTCTGAAAAGCAAAATCGAATTAATAGTTTAGAAAAAGATAGAGAACTGAACGAAAGTCAGTATAAATTGTATGAAACGGAACAACAAGTTACTGTTGAAAACTATAAGCGTCAACGGTTAATAATTTATTCATTAATTGGTGGTTTATTATTGTTGTTAGCCGCTATTTATTTTATGTATAAAAGCAACAAGCAACGTAGATTGGCAAATAATTTATTAGCATTAAAATCGTTACGAAGTCAAATGAATCCTCATTTTATTTTTAATGCATTAAACTCTGTAAATAGTTTTATTGCCCAGAACGATGAGCGTTCGGCAAATAGATATTTAACGGAATTTTCTACCTTAATGCGTAATGTGTTGAATAATTCTGAACAAGATTTTATTCCGCTTTCAAAAGAAATTGAATTACTTGAACTGTATATGAAATTGGAACACGCACGTTTTAAAGATAAATTTGATTACAGTATTAATATAGATGAAAATCTAACTATAAACGAATATCAAATTCCGCCAATGTTATTGCAACCATATGTTGAAAATGCAGTTTGGCACGGATTGCGTTACAAAGAAGAAAAAGGTTTTTTAAAGGTTTCATTCATTAAAAAGAATGAAGAAAGTATTGTTATTGAAATTTCGGATAATGGAATTGGACGCACAAAATCTAAAGCGTTGAAAACTGAAAATCAACAAAAACAACAATCTAAAGGAATGGCAAATATTAAAAAACGTGTAGCCATTTTAAATGAAATGTACAGTGATAAAGTTGATGTTTTTATTGAAGATTTATACATTGATACTTCTGGAACTAAAGTGATTTTAACACTAAAAAAAGAGTAAGTTATGTTAAAAGCAATTATTGTTGAAGACGAAAAAACAAGTAGAGATATTTTAAAAAATTATCTTCAAAAATACTGTCCGCAAGTAGAAGTTTTAGGTGAAGCTGAAAATGTAGATGAAGCGTTGGTTTTAATAAAATCAAACGAACTTGATTTGGTGTTTTTAGACGTTGAAATGCCGTATGGAAACGCCTTTGATTTATTAGAAAAAGTAGGGAATCATAATTTTGAAACCATTTTTGTAACAGCTTACAACCAATATGCTATTGAGGCGTTAAATAAACATGCCTCGTATTATCTTTTAAAGCCTATTTCTATTGACGAATTGATAAAAGCAGTAGATTATGTTACAGAAGTAAAAGAGCGTGAAAACGAGCTTCAAAATACGGTTTTAAAACCTAAAACTATTTCTAATAATGCTAAAATTACCATTCCAACTCAAGAAGGGTTTGAAGTGTTAGAAATTCAAGATGTTTTATACGCGAAAGCAGATGATAATTACACGCATTTGTTTTTAAAAAATGGGCAAAAAAAGCTGGTGAGTAAAACACTTAAATATTTTGAAGAAGCTTTAAAGGAAAATAGTTTTGCACGTATTCACAAATCATATTTAGTAAATGTAAACTATATTGTGAATTACAAAAAAGGAAAAGGAGGAACGGTAGTATTAGAAAACGGAAAAGAACTTTCGGTTTCTTCCTCTAGAAAAATTGAGTTATTAGCATTTTTTAAATAAATTTTGACGTATCGAGCGAAGTTGAAATGAAGAATCTTTTTAATTAGTCAATACTAAGGAGGAACGACTGAAGTAATCTGCCTGTTTAAATGAGGTTGCTTCAACTTTTCTCAAAGTTTCTCAATTGACGCTATTAGAATAACAACACAATTTGTCATATTGAGCGAAGTCGAAATATCTCATAACCCAAAAATTATAGATTCTTCATTTCGTTGCTCTTCATTCAGAAAGACAGACGTTTGTTATTCCTGCGAAGGCAGAAATCCATTTTTTATTTTCACTTTTAAACCTTTTCACTTTTCAACTCTCTTTTAATATTTTAACTTTACCATCTTAAAATTTCAACAATGATTATAAAAGAATTAAACGGAGTAAAACCACAATTTGGAGACGATTGTTTTTTAGCAGAAAACTGTGTAATAATAGGGCAAGTAGAAATGGGTAAGCAATGCAGTATTTGGTACAATGCAGTAATTAGAGGAGATGTTCATTATATAAAAATGGGCGATAAGGTAAATGTTCAAGATGGTGCAGTTATCCATGCAACATATCAAAAATATCCAACAAATATTGGTAATAACGTTTCCATTGGGCATAACGCAATGGTGCACGGTTGTACAATTAAAGACAATGTTTTAATTGGAATGGGAGCAATAGTTATGGACGATTGTGTGGTTGAAAGCAATTCTATTATTGCTGCTGGTGCCATAGTTACCAAAGGTACTCATGTGGAATCTGGAACAATTTACGCAGGTATTCCAGCAAAAAAAATAAAAGATATTAGTCAAGAATTAATTTCAGGAGAGATTGATAGAATTGCTAATAATTATGTAAAATATTCTGGTTGGTATAAAAAGTAGTAGATTTATCTAATCAACTACTCAAAAAAATAGCTGTACCATGAAAACTACTAGTATTAAAATAGTAATTGCACTTGCTTTAGGAATACTTATTTTAATGCTATCAAGTGTTGCTCAAATGGTGGTATTGAATACTAAAAGTATTTCGCACAATTTTCCTTACCTAGAAAAAATAATAACTCATTTGGTTATGTTGATTTTTTCAATTCTGATTATTTTAATATTGAATAAAGGAAAATTAAGAGCGTATGGATTTAATTGGAGTCTTAATTTTCCATATATAAAAATTATTTTTATTTCATTAGTCTTTGGTTTTCTATCGTATTTAGTTGGAAGTTTATTTGTTAATTCTTCATTAAATATGCCTACTACAGCATATTCATTGTTTGAAGAAATTATTTATGTTTGGATTTTAGCAAGTATTTCTGAAGAAATTTTTACAAGAGGTTTAATACAGGGTTATTTATCTTCATTAAAGCATATTGGTCTACAACTTTTTAATATTTATTTAAGTTTACCTGTTATAATTGGAGCTGTGTTTTTTGGGGCAATGCATTTAGCTTTACTTGCACTTGGTGTACCAATTGTTATTGTACTAAATATTGTAACTTTTGGAATATTACTAGGGCTAATTGCTGGTTACCATAAAGAAAAAACGAATAGTTTAATACCTGCAATTATTGTACATATATGTTTTAATATTGGAGCTAATATTATATAAAATTAATTACTAGTTATAAAGCTATCTAGAATTCTAATTCTTCAATAGTAAATGTAGCTAAAACATTATTTAAAATTGTTTCTAAAACTTGTTTGTTGGTATTGCTATAAAACTGATGAGGTTTTGTGTTTATGGTAGTATTTAATAATTTGTGTTTTGTTAATATAGCTTTGGTCTGTTTTGCTACTGCTTCACCAGAATCAATTATAGTTACATTTTTACCAACAATTTCTCTTATTTGAGGTATTAAGTAAGGGTAATGTGTACAGCCTAAAACCAAATGATCTATATTAAATTTTAACATTGGTTTTAAGTAATTTTCTAAAAGTTGCTTTATTTCTGAAGAACCTAATTTACCATCTTCAATTAATGGAACCAATCCTTCACCATCTTGTTCAATAGTTGTAATATTTTTAGCGTATACTTTGGTAGTTTTTTCAAACAACGCACTTGAAAGTGTTCCTTTGGTTGCTAATATTCCAATAGCTTCAGTTTTACTTTTTAACGCAGCAGGTTTTATGGCTGGTTCAATACCAATAAAAGGCACATTGTAATTGGCTCGTAAATAATCTATGGCGTTTGTAGTGGCAGTATTGCAAGCAACAATAATTAGCTTACAGCCTTTTTCTAAAAGCAACTCGGTATTTTTAATAGAGAATTTAAGAATTTCTTCTTTTGATTTTTCACCATAAGGTGCATTTTTGCTATCGGCTAGGTAAATAGTTTGTTCATTGGGTAACTGTTTTACAACTTCTTTCCAAATAGAAGTTCCTCCAATTCCAGAATCAAATAAACCGATAGGTTGTTGCATTTTTTGAAGATAATTTATAAAATAAAGGTAAAAAAAATCCCGCTATTGCGGGATTTTAATTTTATCTAAATTGTATTTCTTATTGAATTCCTAATTTAGCTTTTACTAAAGGAAGAATATCAGTTCCGTTAGCAACTACTAAAGTTGAAGCTTCTAAAATATAAGTGTAACCATTACTGTTAGCTACTTCATTAATAGCAGCTTTAGCTTTTTCAAAAATTGGTTTTAATTTTTCATCACGTTTTTTACCTATTTCTTCACGAGCTATTTGTGAAGATTGATATAATTTTTGCTGATCTTGTTGAACTTCAACACTTCTTTGTTTGTTAACTTCATCAGTTTGTGAAGCCGCTTCAGCATCATATCTTTTAAGTTTCGCTTCTAATTTATCATTTTCAGCTTTTAATTCAGCTTCGTAAGTTTTACCTAATTTCTCTAATTCAGCGTTTAGAGCTTTAGTTTCAGGCATTAAACTTATTAATAAATCTGTACTAATATGTCCAACTTTTGTTTGAGCTTGTAAAGTATTAAACCCAACTGCTACCACAGCAATTAATACTAAAATTCTAAATTTTTTCATTTCTTTCTAGTTATTTAAATTAATTATTCTTTCTTTTTTAATCGTTATTTTCTTCTTCTCTAGCTTTTTTTGCGTCTTCTATTTCTTGAATACGTTTTAATCTTTTTTCTTCAATAGCTTTTTTTAATTCTTCTCTTTTCTTTGCTTGCGCTGCTTTACGTTCTTCTATTCGTTTTTGTAGCGCTATTCTTTTTGCTTCTTTAGCACTTAATATAGTGTCTGTTTTTTTTGCAGTTTCATTTGCAATAGTTTCATCAATAACACTTTTTTCTTCAGTTGCATCTTCTTTAGAATTTCGTTCAGCAGATTTAGCATTTTTAAGAGCTTCTCTTTCTTTTAATTTAGCTTCTCTTTTCGCTTCAATTTCTTTAAGTAATTCAGCTCTTTTTATTTCTCTATCACTTAATTTTTTTGTAATCGCTTCATTAGGAACTGCTTTTGATGATTGTTTTCTTGACGCAGCATCTTTTTTACGTTGATCTTGTTTAGCGAGTGCTTCATTTGTTTTTTTAATTCTTGTTATACTAGTAATTACAATATCGCTAATATCATATGTTTTGTTTGTGTATAGCATTATTAAATCGCTAGATTTGTCTAAAACAAAATCGTATTTACGTTTTTTAGCAATATCTTGAACCGCGTTAAAAACTAAATCTTGAATTGGTTCTACAAGTTGTTGGCGCATAAAGTATAAATCACCTTTTGTTCCAAAATAGGCTGCTTGTAATTTTTTAAATTCTAACTGTTTAATTTCAATATCTTCTTCTCTTTCTGAAATTAAATCATCAGTTAGCAATTCTCTTTCGTTTACTAATTCTGTTTTTAAATCGTCTATTTCCTTTTGCTGTTTTTCTAAATTGTTTTGCCAAGTAATTGCTTTAGCATTAATTTTGGCTTGAGCTTGGGTATATTCAGGTAAATTTTCTAAAATATATTCCATATCAATGTAACCAATTCTTTGCGCCTTTTGAGCATTGATAGTTACACTTATAAAAAAAACTGCAATTAAAAGAACTTTTTTTGTCATGACTATAATATATTTAGAAAAAACCGTGCCAATTTAAATTTTGATTACAAATATAACTTATTTACATTAAAATTGTTGTCCAATATAAAAATGTGTTTGCCATCCAGATTTTACAGTTTCTCCAGGAATTGGATCAAATCCATGAGCAAAATCAATTCCTAATAAACCAAAGGCTGGCATAAATATTCTTAAACCTAGTCCGGCAGATCTTTTTAATTCAAATGGATTGTATTTATCAAATCCATTGTACGAATTTCCAGCTTCTAAAAATCCTAATACATATATAGATGCTGAAGGTTTTAATGTAATAGGGTATCTTAATTCTAGTTCAAATTTATTAAAAACTGTACCACCTGCAATATCTGATATTTGGCCATTTTCGTATCCTCTTAATCTAATTGTTTCTCTACCATCTAATTGATAGTTTGCCATACCATCACCTCCTACAAAGTAACGTTCAAAAGGTGAGTCGCTTAAATCGCTATTATAAAATCCTAAAAACCCAAATTCTGCATTAGACATTAAAACTAAATCTTTAGTAATTGGGGTGTACCATTTACCTTTGAATCCTGCTTTATAATATTCTAAATATTTATATTTTTCGCTATCATCCATATTAGGGTCTGAATAATCTTTACCATTTACAGCTGAATAAGGAAATGTAAATTTACCTGATAGACTAAATTCAGAACCATTTCTTGGAAATATTGGGTTTGGACCAGAAGAGTTTCTTGCAAAAGTTATGTTGTAAGCTAAATTATTTGATTGACCACTAGAAAAAGAAAATGTAGAAATAGGATAATCTTTTAAATCATATAACTTATAACTAATTCCTTGTGAAAGTGTAAAATAGTTGTCAGGCCAATTTAAACGTTGTCCTAAACCAATGGAAGCTCCAATAATATTGATTCTTTGATCTTTATCTACATCATTTGTATAGTAATCATATCTAAATTGTTTAGAATTGTATATAGAGAACGAAAATGATTTAGGTTTTTTTCCACCTAACCATGGCTCTGTAAAAGAAAAACTAGATGTCGAATAATATCTACTTTTTTGGTAACGTAAAGCCAATGTTTGACCATCACCCATTGGAAGTGGTTTGTATGCTTTTTTGTTAAATAAGTTTTTAATGGAGAAATTATTAAATGATAATCCAACTGTTCCTATAAAAGACCCACCTCCGTAACCTCCTTGAAGTTCTATTTGACTTGATCCTTTTTCTGCAACGGTATAATCGATATCTACTGTTTTATTTTGATAATCTGGTTTTAAATCTGGAGAGATTGCTTCAGCATCAAAAAAGCCTAATTGTCCAATTTCACGAATGGTTCTAATAATGTCTTGTTTACTGTATAAATAACCTGGTTTTGTTCTAATTTCACGATAAATAACATGGTCGTTAGTTTTCTCATTTCCATTTACAGTAACTTTTCTAATTTTAGTTGGTTCGTCTTCAAAAATTCTAATTTCAACATCAATAGAATCATTATGTACTTTGGTTTCAACAGGTATTACTCTAGAAAATAAGTATCCATTGTTTTGATATACGGTTGATATATCTTCAGAATCTGGAGTGCCATCACCAGTTACTCTTTCTTTAAGAATTTTTCCATTGTATGTATCACCTTTTTCAATACGTAAAATTCGTTGTAATTGATAATCACTGTATTTACTATTTCCTAAAAAATTAATGTTACCAAAAATGTATTTTTTACCTTCTTCAACTACTAAATCAATGTTTAAAGATTCATCTTCGTTATTAGAAATAGTATAGTCTAAAACTCTGGCATCTCTATATCCATTTTCACTGTAGTAGGTAATTAGAGATTCTAAATCTTCTTTAAAATCAGCTTCAATATATTTTGATCCTTTCCAAAATCTACCAATCAATTTTTGTTTGGTATTTTTTAATGTTTTTCTTAATTTTTTTGAACTTAAAGCTTTGTTACCTTCAAAATTAATGTTTTTAATTTTTACTTTTTCACCTTTATCAATTCTAACTAGCATATTTACTGCATTTGTTTCAGTAGTATCTGCTTTAGTATCTAGCGTAATTTTGGTGTTTAAATAACCTTTTTCTTGGTATTTTTTTCTGAAGTAATTTTTTGAAGTTACTATTAAGTTATCAGTAACCATAGTTCCTTTTTTAAGCTCTGCATCTTTTTGAAGATCTTTGGCTTTATTTTTTTTAACTCCTAAAATGGTTATTTGATTAAGTTGAGGTAATTCAGTTACATCAAATTCTAAATATGCAACGTCACCATCTAGTTTAGAAACATAAATTTCAACATCGCTAAATTGTTTTGTGCCATATAATTTTTTAATGGCGCTTGTTAATTTATCACCAGGAAGTTTTATCTGTTGCCCTACTTTTAGTCCTGAATAAACTTTTACAGTTTGTTCTTCAAATTTTTGTAATCCTTTGACAGATATACCTCCTAACTCGTAGGATTTTCCACTTTCAAATGTAGCTTGTATTTTAGGGTTTATAGAGTCTTTAATAGCTATTATTGAGTCAGTTTTTATTTCTTGTGCATAATTGTTTACTGTAAAAATAGCAACAAGTATAAGTGTTAGGTGAAATTTATTCATGGATGGTTTCAAGTTGTTCGCTGGTTTTTCCAAATCGTCTTTCTCTTTGTTGATAATCTAAAATAGCATTAAACAGATTTTTTTTTCTAAAATCTGGCCAAAATGTATTGGTGAAGTACAATTCAGCATATGCCATTTGCCATAATAAAAAATTGCTGATTCTTTGTTCACCACTTGTGCGAATCATTAAATCAACGTCTGGCAAAGAAAATGTATATAAATGATTATTTATAATTTTTTCGTCAATTTCTTCAATTTTTAGGTTATTATTAACAACTTTTTCCGATATATTTTTGATAACATTAACAATTTCTTCTCTTGAGCCATAGCTTAAAGCTAGTGTTAATGTTAAACCTGTATTTTTCTCGGTTTGTTTAATAACTTCAAAAAGTTCTTTTTGAGCATTTTTGGGTAGTAAGTCTATATTACCTATAGTATTTAAAATGATGTTGTTTTTTTGAAGATTTTTGAGTTCTTTTTTTAATGAGGTAACTAATAAACTCATTAAAGTTTTAACTTCAAGTTTTGGTCGGTTCCAATTTTCTGTTGAGAATGCATAAAGTGTTAAATATTCAACGCCTATTTCAGCGCAGCCTTCAATGGATTCTCTAACAGACGTTACGCCGTTTTTATGACCAAAAATTCTTGGTTTTCCTTTTTGTTTAGCCCATCGCCCATTTCCATCCATTATAATGGCAATGTGTTTTGGAATGTTTCCTTTTTGTATTTGAGTTTTTATTTTTTCCATTAGTAAGGTGCTGAATAACAAGGTGGGCGACCAAATGAATATGTTAATGATATTCCTGTAAACATATACCAATCATTACTATTTGGGTTTCCAAAATCTAAATAGCTACTATCACGGTAATTATAATCTAAATCATCTTTAAATGTATATCTTGCTCTAGCTTCAAAACCTAATACAAGAAAATCCATTACTTTAGTTTTATAGCCTAATCCAAAAGGAATAGCGAAAGAAGTTTGTGATTTTGTAGTATATACTCCAGGAGATGTTTCACGGTCTATTGTTGAATAATTAAAGGCCGCAAATTCTAATAATAAATATGGAGTTTGAGTTGTTCTATGATTACTTATATTAAATTCAAAAAAATTAAATTCCAATCCAACAGCCAATTCTTTTATTGTATTATTAAAATAAATACCTCTTTCTTGCCTAGCAACATTTTCTGAATCAGAATCATTTGCTGAAATTTCTGCGTACGTAAAACTGCCTCTTAAGGCAAACCTTGGGTTTATATTGCGTTTGTAAACAGCACCAAACATTATATCGTTTGGATTAATATAGGTTTCTGATCCAACATCACCAATATAGTTGCTGCCTCCAGCTAAAACCCCAATTTCATGAAGTTGTGCATTAGAAGTAACTGTAATACAGATAAATGTAAAAAAAATAATTAGCTTTTTCATATGTAAAAATAGCGAGCAAATATAAATAAATCTATTTGCTTATAGAAGTTAAACAATGTCTTTTTTGATTAACTGATTATTCTTTAAAATATTGTAAAGGTATAAAGCCTTTTTTAATAGTATAAATTAAAGGTTAATTTCTAGTATCTTGTCCCCATAATAATTTTTCTCGGAGTGTTTTTAAGAAGGTTTGTTCGCTAATTTGAACCATTTTTAGACTAAAATCAGCTTTTTTAACTTCTATTTTTATAGCACTATTTATGGTTACAATTCTAGAGTCAAGTGATAATAAAAACTCATCTTCTCTTCCTTTAACGTTAAAATCAATAATAGTTTCGTCTGGAATTACCATTGGTCTTGCGCTTAAATTATGTGGAGCAATAGGTGTTAAAGCAAAACTTTTTGCTGTAGGTGCAATTATGGGTCCTCCACAACTTAATGAATATCCTGTTGAACCTGTTGGTGTTGCTATAATTAAACCATCAGCCCAATAGGAAGTTAAATATTCATTATCTAAATAAGTGTCTACGGTAATCATAGAAGCTGTATTTTTTCTACTTACAGAGACTTCGTTTAAAGCGAAATTTAAAGGATGCATTTCTGGAATAATTGGATTTGTGGCAACATGCAATACTGAACGCTCTTTAATTTTATATTTTTTTTCTAAAATAAAATCGACAGCTACATCAATTTCATCTTTTTGAACATTTGCTAAAAACCCTAATCTTCCTGTGTTTATACCTACAATTGGAATGTTTTTATCTCTAATATAGGTTACCGCACGTAAAATTGTCCCATCTCCACCTAAAGTAAACATGTAACTAAATGAATTATCTAAATCTTCATAGCACGAGAATGTGTCAATGTTTTTTTGATTTATTTCAGAAGAAAAACCTTTATAAAAGTTTTGTTCTACAACTACCGATATGTTTTTTTTTGTAAGAATAGATAACAATTCTTCAATATAAATTTTATCTTCTGGTTTGTAAAACTGTCCGTAAAGTGCAACTTTCATTCTTAAATATTTAAGTATTTTTGAAGGTAATTAGAACGATCTTTTAATTCTTCTAATAAAATATCTTCTTTATGGTTAGATAATATTTCGTATTTATATCTTCTAAAAGATTGAATAGTTTCGTTGATATCGGGAGAATCAAATTTAACTACAATTTGAACCGTTGTTTGATTTGATTCTGATACAAATAACCCATAAACTTTTCCTTTATTAGATTCAATAATTTGGCAGATTTCACTTAAGCTATAATCTCTGGCTTCTTTTTTAAGTAATAATACAATTCCTTCTGAATTGAAAAAAGGAGTATCATTATAAACATGTAAAACATCTATTAAATCGTAATAGCCAATATAATGTCTTTCTTTATTTAAAATAGGTAAAATAGTACTTTGATTAGAAGCAAACTCTTTTAAAACTTCTAAAATATTACTAGTTTCTTCAGTAGAAAATACTTCAAAAAGGTATTGAAAATATCCAATCTCTTTATCATCTTCATTAATACCTTGAATTTCTGTTTCAGAAATTAAACCAATTAATTTTTTATCTTCAACTATTGGGAAATAATTAAATGTACTAGCATTAAAAAATGTTTTAATTTCACTAACTTTTGAGTTTAGTGTAAATGCTTTATATTCTTTTAATATATATGGTGCTATATCCATTTCAGTTACTATTATATTGCAAATTAATCAAAAATAAAACCAAAAACAGTTTCTTACTTTGTAAATTTGTCGCGCATTTAAAATAAAACATACTTTACAATGACTAAATTAAGCGTAAATGTAAATAAAATAGCGACGTTAAGAAACTCACGAGGAGCTGATTTTCCAAATGTTGTTGATGTATCAAAAGATATTGAAAGCTTTGGAGCGGAGGGAATCACTATTCACCCAAGACCAGATGAAAGACATATTCGATATCAAGATGCTTATGATTTAAAAAAAATTGTAACTACAGAGTTTAATATTGAAGGAAATCCAATACAAAGCTTTATAGATTTAGTGCTAGATGTAAAGCCAACACAAGTTACTTTAGTGCCAGACGCTATTGATGCCATTACTTCAAATGCTGGTTGGGATACTATTAAAAATCAAGATTTTTTAAAGGAAGTTATTGCTGAATTTAAATCTAACGGAATTAGAACATCTGTTTTTATTGATACTGATAAAAAATTAATTGAAGCAGCTGCAACTACTGGTGCAGATAGAGTAGAATTATATACCGAAGATTTTGCTACGCAATATGCTTTAGGTAATAAAGAAGCGATAAAACCATATACCGAGAGTGCTATTTTTGCTACTGAATTAGGTTTAGGAATAAATGCTGGGCACGATTTAAGTTTAGATAATATTGAATTTTTTGCTAAAAATATTCCAAATTTATTAGAGGTTTCAATTGGTCATGCTTTAATTACAGAATCTTTGTATTTAGGTTTAGAGAACGTAATTAATATGTATAAGTATAAGTTGAAAACGAAATAATAAGATTAAGATTGGAAATTTTACATTCAAAAATATTAGGCACAGGTGAGCCATTGTTAATTTTACACGGTTATTTTGGTATGGGAGATAATTGGAAATCTCTTGCCAATAAATTTTCTGAACATTTTGAAGTTCATTTAATTGATCAGCGTAATCATGGTAGAAGTTTTCATGCAGATGAGTTCGATTATGAAATTTTAACTGAAGATTTAGTAAACTATATTCAACATCATAATTTAGAAAAAGTATTTGTTCTAGGCCATTCAATGGGAGGGAAAGTTGCAATGTTATTTGCCGTAAATTACCCAGAAATGGTTGAAAAATTAATAGTAGCTGATATAAGTCCAAAATATTACAAACCACATCATCAAACTATTTTAGCAGCTTTAAATGCAGTGGATTTCGATATTCAAAATACGCGAAAAAAAGTTGAAGAAACATTAAAAATATACATACAAGATCCTGGAATTTTACAATTTTTATTAAAAAATGTATACCGAAAAACAAAAAATCAACTAGGTTATAGGTTTAATATTCAAAGTTTAACTATAAATAATTCAGAAGTAGGTGAAGCTTTACCTTCATTTACACATTTTGATGGGAACACCTTATTTTTAAAAGGTGAAAATTCAAATTATATAACTACAGAAGAAATTCCTTTGATTGAAGCTCACTTTCCACAGGCAAAAGTGGTAACTGTCAAAAATGCAGGTCATTGGCTTCATGCAGAGAATCCTACACAGTTTTATAACGAAGTAATTTCATTTTTGTCATAATTTAGTTCTTGGCATTGTTTTAGCTATCTTTAAATAAAATTAAAGAATACATAAATGAAAACAATTTTAAGAATACTTTTAACTGCAATAGCAGTTATAGTTATAGCAAGTTTTTTACCTGGTGTTGAGCTTCAAGGTTATACAAGCGCAATACTAGTAGCAGTAGTTTTAGGGTTATTACGTGTAACTGTAAAACCTTTACTAATATTTTTTACACTACCAGCAACCATAGTAACTTTAGGATTATTTTTACTAGTAATTAATGCTGTAATTATTTTACTAGCAGATTATTTAATTGGAACTAGTTTTGAAGTTAATGGATTTTGGATTGCTTTATTATTTAGTTTGTTGCTCTCTTTCTTCCAATCGGTATTATTTTCATTATTAAAAGAAAAGGACGAAAAATAGTTGAATTTGAATAGTTTAAATCTTTGTTAGGTGCATAAAAAATAGTACTTTTGCACCCAATTTTTTAATGATTTAAGTTAAAACAGCATAAAATGAATATTACTAAAGAAAATATTGATGCATTAAATGCAGTGGTGAAGGTTGAAATTTCAGCTGATGATTACCAAAATAAGGTAGAAGAAATCTTACAAGATTACCGTAAAAAAGCTGATATCCCAGGATTTAGAAAAGGTCATGTGCCAATGGGAATGGTAAAAAAACAATACGGAAAATCAATAATGATTGATGAAGTAAATAAATTATTACAAGAATCATTAAACAATTATTTAACTGAAGAAAAATTAGACATTTTAGGGAATCCATTACCAAAAATGCAAGAAGATTTTGATTGGGATACTAATGATTATTCTTTTGAGTTTGAATTAGGATTAGCTCCAGAATTTGATGTTGATTTATCTAAAAAAAAGAAAATTACACAATATAATATTGTAGCTGATGATGAGTTAATTGGAAAAGAAGTTGAAAATTTACAAAAACGTTTTGGAAAATTAATTCAAAAAGATGAAGTTGCTAAAGGCGATAATGTTGCTGGTACTTTTGTAAATGAAGAAAAAGGAATTGATAAAAAATCAACTATTGAGTTAGATACAATCAAAGGTAAATCTAATTTAAAAATGTTTATTGGCGCTAAAGTTGGTGATGTAATTGAGTTAAACTCAAAAGGTTTATTTGAAGACGATCACAAATTAATGGGAGCTTTAGGTGTTGGACATGATGAGATTCACGGTTTAGATATTCCATTAACGTTTACTATTGAAGAAATTAATTATACTGAATTAGCAGAAGTTAATCAAGAGTTATTTGACAAAATATTTGGAGAAGGAAACGTAAAATCTGAAGAGGAATTAAAAGCGAAGATTAAAGAAGATGCTGAAAAACAATTCCAAACACAAGCAGATCAACAACTGTTAAATGCAGTTACTGAATATTTAGTTGAAAACACAAAATTTGATTTACCAGCTGAATTTCTAAAAAAATGGTTAGCTGTTGCTGGTGAAAAACCAATGACTCCAGAACAAGCTTCAGAAGAGTTTGAAAAATCTGAAAAAGGTTTACGTTACCAATTAATTGAAGGTAAAGTTATGAAAGATAACGATCTTCAAATTAATTTTGATGAGTTGAAAGACTTTACTAAAGGTTTTGTAAAAGCTCAAATGGCACAATACGGTCAATTAAATCCAGAAGAAAAAGATTTGGAAGATATTGTACAACGTGTATTAAGTAACCAAGATGAGGCTAAACGTTTACAAGAGCAATTAGTAAGTAAAAAATTATTAGACTTCTATAAAGAAAACATTACGTTTAAAGTAAAAGAAGTTAACTACGAAAAATTTGTAAAAGAAGTTTACAGTTAAAAAGTAGTAATTTATAAAATAAAAAAGCCTCGCATTGCGAGGCTTTTTTTATTTTAGAGTTAGTTTGTAGTAAAAAGATAAAGTTTTGCCAATTCGAGTACATTATAGTCTTTTTGAACTTCAAATTTATATTTAGAATTATTAGAATAGAAGTTTTAAAGGTTGTTTGTGAATTTTAACTTTGGTAAAATAGTTCTTTTTTTCTTCTGAATTTTTTCCATTCTTCGTAGAATTTTATCGAGCATTTTCACAGCTTTTTCAATATAAGGGCCTTTGTTAAGCATAACGCATTCAGCACGTTGAGCCATAGCTGCATCGGTAATTTCAGCCCTTGTCGGAATTCCTTTTTTAGCTAAATTCTCTAAAACTTGTGTTGCCCAAATGTCGGGTAAATGTGCTGCTTCACATAATTGTAAAATTTCTTCTTGAATAATAGCAAAATTTTTCCAGCCAGTTTCAATTGCTAAATCTCCACGAGCAATCATAACTCCAACAGGGTAATTTTGCATTGCTTTTAATAAAATACTTGGTAAATTTTCAAATGCTTTTTGTGTTTCAATTTTTAGAATAATACCAATACTAGCATCTAGTTGTTCTAGTTCATTAAGTAAATCTTCAACATCGTGTTTGTTATTTACAAACGAAAAATTTACAGTATCGGCATATTTAGCAACAAACTTTAAATCTTGTTTGTCTTTATCAGTTAAACCGCTAATTTTAAGCTTACTGTTTGGTAAGTTAATGCCTTTATCAGCTTTTAATTTTCCGCCTTTCTTTTTTGTACTTGTAATTTTAATAAGTAAATGTGCAGGATTAATTTCACTAATAATACCTTCTATTTTCCCATCATCAAAATAAATTGGTTCTCCAATGTTTACATTTTTAAATATTTGAGGAAGTGTACATGAAACATGAGCAATTTGTTTAATAGTTCCATTTTCATTATATGTAGCTGGTTCACCTAAAATAGGTTCTTTGTCTAAACGCAGAAAATCACCTTCATATAAAAAAATAACTTCTTCTAAAGGAAGTATTTCATGCACGGAGTGTATTTCTGAAGTGGCTTCTTCTTCTATAAAAACATTTAATAGCGCTCCTGTTGTTACAAAAGCGGAATCATTACATGTAGCCCAACGTCCATTTCCTTCTATTTTTTCAATGTTAAATCTACATTTTTTATCTCTAGAATCTCTAAAAATAACATACGAACCTTCTTTGGTTTTTGTTAGCCATTTTTTGTTTACTGGTATTATAGCATCTACTTCTTCACCTTCAGGTGGAATGGTGCCAAAGGGAGCCAACCATATTTTGGCTGGAGCAATAACTTGCCCTAAAGTATTACGTTTTGGTTTTATATGTATTACTTTGTGTCCAGGTTTCATTTTACCTGTTCGTAATTTTGGACCTCCTAAATCCATGGTTATTTTACATTTAGGATCTTTATTTTTTATGTTTGAAATAATTTTTTTCCAAACAGTTTCATCATCATGAGCACAATTAACACGTGCACAATTCATTCCTAAATCTAATAGGGTATTTGCAAATTCTGAATTTTCAGCCGCTAGTGTAGGTTGAGTAACCATTATACTAGTTTTTCTGTTGTTTTTTTTCAACCCAAAAAGTGCAATAGAATTGTTTTTTAAAAGTTTTTTAGCCTGTTTTCTAGATAGAAATAAGCCTTCAACTTTGGGTTTTTCAATGTCTAATAAGCTTTTTATAAGTGTTTTAGTATTTAAAAGTTCATTAAGTACACTTATGGTTGAATCTGATGAGCTTGGTAATCCAATAGTGTCTAGTTTTTTTTGAAGTATATCTACATTTGAACTTCGTAAAGCAAGATAATGAATTAAATTTTGGGCGCTTTTAGTATATTTAGGATGTACTTTTTCGACTAAATGGTTGTATTTTTTTTCATATTCATTAATACGAATTAAAATTGCATCTAAATCTTTATTAATTTCTTCGAGTTTATTTTTAGGAAAAAGCATATACGTAAATTAGAATTTAAATTTACGATATTTAAGAATTATAAAGATTAAAAAAAAGTGAAGATTTACTTTCTTTTTTGTCCTCTAGTTTTTGGTTTTTTATATTTTTTAGCAATTTCTCTTCGATACGAACCACCTAAATTTTTCTTTTGATTTTTTTCTTTCTTTTCATGAAATGCTGGTCCACTAGGAACTTCAGTTGATTTTTTTGAATGTGTTTTTTCAGCTTCAACTTTAAGCATTTCTTCATCAATCATTTTTGAAGAAATTTCAATTTCGTTAGGTAAATCTAGTACGTCAATTTCTTTATTCATTAACAGTTCAATTTCGCCTAAATATTCAGCTTCATCTTCATTAAAAAATGAAATAGCAACACCTTCTTGTTCTGCTCTACCAGTTCTACCAATTCTATGAATGTAGTTTTCTGGCTCTTTTGGAACATCAAAATTTAGTACGTGACTTACATTTGTTAAATCTAACCCACGCGCAATAATATCGGTTGCAATTAACACGTTAAAAAAGCCCATTTCAAAATTTTTAACAGAGCGTAAACGGTAATTTTGAGTTTTATTTGAGTGAATTACATCAGCAATTTTAGGTAAAGCTTCTTCTAATTCTTCATACAAAATATTGGCTTGCTTTTTGTTTTTTACAAATACTAGAACTTTATTAAAAGTCTTTTTGTCTTGTAGTAAATTAACCAAAAAATTCACCTTTGTAAAAAAGTTAGGAACAGGATATGCTAATTGTTTTATAGTATCTAATGGACTTCCACTAGCTGCTACTTCAATTTTAATAGGAGATTTAAAAAAGTCGTCTAATAAATTATTTACTTCTGAAGTTAAAGTTGCAGAGAATAAAATATTCTGACGTTTTTTTGGCATTAAATCGAGTAGTGTAGTAAGTTGAGCTCTAAATCCTAGATTTAACATTTCATCAACTTCATCAATTACTAATTTTTGTATGAATTTTAATTTTAAAATTCCATCTAATGCTAAATCTAACAATCTTCCTGGTGTAGCTACAATAATATCTTGACCCGCATAAACAGTTTGTTTTTGTTTGTTTAAGTTGGTTCCACCATAAACTCCAGTATAACGTACATTAATATAAGGTGTAAGGTTTTTAATTTCTTCAACAACTTGCACTACCAACTCACGCGTAGGTACTACAATTAAAACACGCGGGTGTTTTTGTTCAGAATATTTAAGTTGACGTAAAATAGGTAGTAAATAAGCATACGTTTTTCCAGTTCCAGTTTGAGCAATACCAACAACATCTCTACTACTCATTATTACATTAAATGCTTTCTCTTGTATTGGAGTTGGAGTTTCAAAACCCATTTCATCCAAAGCATCAAGTAAAAAGCGGTTTAAGTTTAAATCAGAAAATTTCATTTGCCTATAATTTTTGCAAATATAGGTTTTATTATATTTCCAATGTTATAAGTCTGTTTTCGATGGTTACTTGTGTAAAACCAATATTTTTTTGAATCCAGTTAAAGGTGTTTTTATGATAAAAAATAACGTGGGTTATATCGTTTTTATAATACCAATTTTTAAAGTCAATTTTTTTAGAGAATACATCAGTCATACAAAATAACTTTCCGTTTGGTTTTAGTAAAGACTTTAAACGCTGAAATTCTTGTTATGGATTGTGAAAATGTTCAATTACTTCGCAACAAATAATATAATTGTATTGCCTTTTTAAAACTTCTGGTTTGTTTTCAAAAAATGGGTCAAAAGGTGTAATGTTGTAATTTTTATCTTTTAGTAATTTGGAAATTACAGGTCCAGGGCCACAACCATAATCTAAACCAATATGTTTTTTAGTAAAATTTTTTAAAACTGAAGAAACTATTGGTTGCACAAAATTTTGATAACCTTTGTCTTCAATATTATTATTATGTTCTAAATATCGCTCAAGTTCTTCTTTGTTTGAAGGAAAATGCTGTGTGTCCAAACAGATACTTTCACAATTTTCACATTGAAAATAAGATTTTTTGTTTTCAATATAAAATAGTTTAGTTTTAGAAGAACAAAGTTTACATTTCATTATTGAGCTTCTTCAAAAAGTAATTTTAAATTAGGGTCTAAATTTATAGATTTTACTTCTTTTTCAGTTTCAATTTCGTATTGGTAGGCTTTATTAGACACTTCAATTAGTTTTATTTCTGAAGTTTTATCGTTATAAACTAATTCAATTTCTAAAGGAAATTCAAAAGCTTTTTCTTGAAGTTGTTCAACGGTTAATCTCAATTTTTTATTAAAAAAAACATGGCTAGTTTTTATAATTGGATGTCCAGCTCTAAACAACCACTGTTTAAAAAAGAGTTCTAAATTTTTACCACTAACTTCTTGCATTACTTTTTTAAAATCTGTTGTTGAAGCGTTGCTGAATTTATATTTTTCATAATAAGCTTTAATCCCTTTCCAAAAAACTTCATCTCCTATTTTGTTACGCAGCATGTGTAAAACCCAAGCACCTTTTTGATAAGAATTTGGGTTTAAAAGTTTCATAAAATTAGTTTGAGTCCCATCTACAACTGGTTTAGGATATTGTTTGTAGAAGTTTAAAACCTTTGTTTTTTCTTCTGCCAAGCGTTTATTAAATATAGCTTCTCCTTGAGTTTCTAACAAATATAAATCGGTTAAATAGGTTGCAAAACCTTCACTTAACCATAAATGCGACCATTCAATTTCTGAAGCTGAATTCCCAAACCATTGGTGTGCAATTTCATGAGCAATTAAATCTTCGTGTTCTTGTTTTCCAGTTACAGATTTTTCGAAATAGAAAATATTTCCAGCATTTTCCATACCTCCAAAGCGCGTTTTAGATTGTACGTTTGCAAGTTTTTCAAAAGGATAACTCTCCATTTTTGTTATAAAGAATGAAAGTACTTTTTGAGCCACACTAAAATCGTGAAAACCTTCAGTTTTAGTTTCTGGATATACCCAAGTTGAAACAGGAACATTGTTAGTTTCTCCAATATTTTGAACTGCAAACTTTGCAATACCAACAACCATTACTTTAGGCGGAAGTGGAACTTTAGTTTTATAATGGTATTGTGTAATATCTTCTGAAATATTGGTTTCTTCAATTAAACTACCATTAGCTACTACTTGATAATAATTAGGAACATTTACCAAATACTCAATAGTTGCTTTTTCTGAAGGATGATCTATACACGGAAACCAATTGTGAGCTCTATTTGGCCAGTTATCTCCAAAAAAAGTTCTATCTCCATGTAAGTTTTTACTTATAACTAAACCATCTTTAGGTATACCGTTATATTTAATGGTATACGTATATGTTAAGTTAGGAAAATTGTGTTTTGGTTCTATTAACAATTGATTATTTGTATGGGTGAAATTTACTTCAATATTGTTTTGAAAAATTAATTGAACCTTCATTCCTTCACCAGAAACAGAGTCTTTTTCAACTAAATCTAGCACTAGTTTGTTAGTTGCTTTTTTATATTGTAATTGAATTTCCATAGAAGCGTCAATTACATTGGTAGAATCATTTACATTTAAGGCTAGTTTATAATGTTCTATATCAATAATTCCGTATTGAGGATTGTTATGTTGAGCAATTGTAATGGAAATAGTTCCAATTAAAAAAAAGAAAAGAATTTTAAATTTCATGTCGACTAAATTTCAAAAAAGCTAATTTAATGAAATTCAAATAGAAAAAGACAATAATTTAGTATTCAAAACAATGTATTTTTAGTAGAAAATAGGCCTAAATAAATACTAACCAATAATTAACTTTATTTTTAGTTAATACTTCTTATCTTTACAAACTTAATACTTTAAAAATCTAACAATGGATTACGGAAAAGAATTTAAAAAATTTGCGACTAAAGATCAAGGAATTAATAGTATGTACTATGATAAGTTGGTGAGTAGTGTTACGCCATATATTATAGAAGAGCGTCAGTTAAACGTTGCACAAATGGATGTGTTTTCTCGTTTAATGATGGATAGAATTATATTTTTAGGAACTGCAATTGATGATTATGTTGCAAACATTATACAAGCGCAATTGTTGTTTTTAGAAAGTGTTGATAGTTCAAAAGATATCTCAATTTATATTAATTCTCCAGGAGGAAGCGTATATGCAGGTTTAGGAATGTATGATACTATGCAATTTATAAAACCAGATGTAGCAACAATTTGTACTGGAATGGCAGCTTCAATGGGAGCAGTTTTAATGTGTGCTGGAACTAAAGGAAAACGTTCTGCATTACCACACTCTAGAGTTATGATTCACCAACCTTTAGGTGGAGCTCAAGGACAAGCAAGTGATATTGAAATTACGGCTCGTGAAATAATGAAGTTGAAAGATGAATTATACCAAATAATTTCAAAACATTCAGGTCAATCTATGGAAAAAGTTCATGCTGATTCTGATAGAGATTACTGGATGAAAGCTGAAGAAGCAAAAGCATACGGTATGATTGATGAAATTTTAATTAGAAAATAAAAACATAGTTTTTAGATAAATCCCAATTATATGGCAAAGGATGATGTTTTAGAATGTTCGTTTTGTGGTAGAAAAAAACCAGAAACCAACTTATTAATTGCTGGGCTCGATGCACACATTTGTGATAGATGTATTGAACAAGCACATGGAATAGTGATGGAGGAAATTGCCGAATCAAGTTCTTCTTCACTTTCGCAAGAGTTGATTTTAAAAAAACCGCGTGAAATAAAAGAATTTATAGACCAATATATGATTGGTCAAGATGAAGCAAAAAAAGTAATGTCTGTAGCTGTTTACAATCATTATAAGCGTTTGTTACAACCTCCAACTAAAAAGAATGAGGAAGCAATAGATATTGAAAAAAGTAATATTATTATAGTAGGAGAAACGGGAACTGGTAAAACATTAATAGCACGTACCATTGCACGTATGCTAAATGTACCTTTCTGTATTGTAGATGCAACTGTTTTAACTGAAGCTGGTTATGTAGGTGAAGATGTTGAAACTATTTTAACGCGCTTATTACAAGCTGCAGATTACGATGTAAACAAAGCCGAACGTGGTATTGTTTTTATTGATGAAATAGATAAAATTGCTAGAAAAGGTGACAATCCATCAATTACAAGAGATGTTTCCGGAGAAGGAGTTCAACAAGCATTGTTAAAATTATTAGAAGGATCTGTAGTAAATGTTCCACCAAAAGGAGGAAGAAAACATCCAGATCAAAAGTTTATAGAGGTTAATACTAAAAACATTCTATTTATTGCTGGAGGAGCATTTTCTGGAATAGATAAAGTTATTGGAAAACGTTTAAATCGCCAAGCAGTTGGTTATGGAGCTTCTATAAAAGAAGCCAGAATAGATGAAACAAATATGTTACAGTATATTATTCCAAGTGATTTAAAATCGTTTGGGTTAATTCCTGAAATTATTGGTCGTTTGCCGGTGTTAACACACATGAATCCATTAGATGCAGAAACGTTAAGAGCTATTTTAACAGAGCCAAAAAATTCATTAGTAAAGCAATATAAAAAGTTGTTTAAAATGGATGGTATAGATTTCTCTATTAATGAAGGTGCTTTGGAATACATTGTAGAAAAAGCTGTAGAGTACAAATTAGGTGCTCGTGGTTTACGTAGTTTATGTGAAGCAATTTTAACAGATGCAATGTTTGAAATGCCAGGAACTGAAGAAAATCAATTAAAAGTAAATAAGAAATACGCTGAAAATAAAATTAATAAATCCAAGTTAAAAAGATTAAAAGCAGTTTCGTAATTTACTAGATAAATTAACAAAAAAAACAGGTGGTTGAGCGGAGTTGAAACTACCTGTTTTTTTGTTAGCAACGTTATTACTGCGAAGGCACAAATCTAATTTGCAACAGTTAATAGATTCTTGCCTGGGGCAGAAATGACAATATGTAAATAATTTCCTATTTTTAAACTTTCAAAAATAAAAACAATTGATATCCAGAGAAACCATAGATAGAGTTTTTGAAACTGCTCGTGTAGAGGAAGTAATAGGCGAATTTGTTCAGTTGAAAAAAGCAGGAAGTAACTTTAAAGGGTTAAGTCCATTTTCAGATGAACGAACACCATCGTTTATGGTATCTCCAGTAAAAGGAATTTGGAAAGATTTTAGTACAGGAAAAGGAGGGAATTCCATCTCGTTTTTAATGGAACACGAGCATTATTCATATCCAGAAGCTATTAGATGGTTAGCTAAAAAGTACAATATTGAAATTGATGAAATTGAGCAAACCGATGAGCAAAAACAACAAGCCGATGAGCGCGAGAGTATGTATTTGGTTTCGGAATTTGCAAGAGACTATTTTAAAAAAATACTACACGAAAACCAACAAGGTAAAGCAATTGGTTTAAGTTATTTTAGAGAGCGTGGATTTACTGATGAAATAATTGATAAATTTCAGTTAGGTTATTCATTAGATGAATGGGAAGCTTTTACAACAGAAGCTTTAAATAAAGGTTATAATTTAAAATATTTAGAATCTACGGGTTTAACAATTGTTAAACAAGATTTACTTTCTTCAACAGGAACAAAGCAATTTGACCGTTTTAAAGGTAGAGTTATGTTTCCAATTCATAGCATGAGTGGAAGAGTGCTTGGTTTTGGAGGAAGAATTTTAACTAACGATAAAAAAGCAGCTAAATATTTAAACTCGCCAGATAGTGATATTTACCATAAGAGTAATGTTTTATATGGAATTCATTATGCAAAACAAACCATAGCGAAAGAAGACAATTGCTTTTTGGTAGAAGGTTATACCGATGTAATTCAATTTTATCAAAGTGGAATTAAAAATGTGGTTTCTTCTTCAGGAACGGCTTTAACCGAAAATCAAATTCGTTTAATAAATAGACTCACAAAAAATATTACCATACTTTTTGATGGAGATGCAGCCGGAATTAGAGCTTCTATTAGAGGTATAGATTTAATTTTGGAACAAGGAATGAATGTAAAAGTTCTTACATTTCCAGATGGAGACGATCCAGATAGCTTTGCAAAAAAAGTTTCAGAAGAAGAATTAAAAGAATATTTAAAAAATAACGCGCAGGATTTCATCAATTTTAAAGTTTCCTTATTGATGGAAGATGCTCAAAATGATCCGGTAAAAAAAGCAGGATTAATTAGAGATATTGTAATAAGTATTTCAAAAATACCAGATAGAATTCAGCAAGAAGTTTATATACAAGAATGTTCCAGAATAATGGATATTTCTGAAAGCGTATTATTTAATGAGCTGGCTCAATTGAAAAATAAATCTATTAGAGAAGAAGCTAAAAAAAGTAAAAATTCTAATAGAACTTATTCGAGCACAAAAACACAACAAAACGCTCCTGATCCAAACGAACCGCCTATAGATGTTTTGTATCCTGAAATGATGCAGGTGGACAAAACACCACAAGTTGAAAAGGTAAATGAGTTGCGAAAATATGAGCAAGAAATTATTAAAATATTGTTGCTGTATGGAAATAACGAAGTAGACTTTGTAGATTTTGTGGCTGGAGAACAAGTTGATGATAATGAAGTACAAGCATTAAAAAAAGTAGAGTTTAATAATGTGGTGTCTCAAGAAGTTTATTTGAGTTTACAAGAAGATGAAATTGAGTTTACGGATAGTTTATTTAAAGAAATTTATTTTGAAGTTATTCATCAATTAAATCAGAACAAAACAATTTTGGTTGACGAGTTGGTGAATCATTCTAATACAGAAATTGCTAATATGGTTACAAGTGTTTTAATGGATGATGAAAAACACTCTATGAGCGATTGGAATAAAAAAGGAATTTATATAAAACCAAAAGAAAATGATTTATCTAAAATGGTTTTAGACGCTATTTATAATTTAAGAAGAGTGTTAATTGAGAAAAAAATAAACGCCCTTATTTCTAATGAAGAAGAAATTAAAGAGCGTGAAATTATTTTAGAATCTATTATGAATTACACTCAATTAAAACAACGTTTATTTGAGCGTTTAAATAGAATAATGTAATTATTTTAAATCTGCTGGAATTATACAAACAGGAATAGGATCCATTTTATGTTTGTTAGCCGCATTACGTTGTTTGTAAATAGTAAATACTTCTTTTTCTCTTCCTTCAAAATCTGCTACAGTTTTACCATTTTCAGCTTGTAACATAGCCCATTCTAATTCATTATAGCTAGCACCAATTTGATCTTCATCAGTTCTACTATCACCAAATAAACCATCGGTTGGTTGTGCTTTCATTATAGATGCAGGTACTTTTAAAACTTCGGCAACATTGTAAACTTCGCTTTTCATTAAATCAGCAATTGGACTTAAATCTACACCACCATCACCATATTTTGTAAAAAATCCAACTCCAAAGTCTTCAACTTTATTTCCAGTTCCAGCTACTAAATAACCATGTAAACCAGCAAAGTAGTATAAGGTACTCATTCTTAATCTAGCTCTTGTATTTGCTAACGATAAGTTTACTTTAGCTTCATCTTCTGAAGCAGGTACAGCACATATAAATTCTTCAAAAACAGCAGTTAAATTAATTTCATCAGAAGAAACATTTGTATAGCGTTCTTTTAATTGCTCAATATGTTCTTTTGCTCTGTTAACCTGATGTACACCTTGGTGAATTGGCATTTCTAAACAGAGTACTGGAAATCCGGTTTCAGCGCATAGTGTTGAGGTTACTGCAGAATCAATTCCTCCAGAAACTCCAACTACAAATCCGTTTACTTTTGCTTTTTCCGCATAATTCTTTAACCAGGAAATAATATGTTTAGTAACTTTTTCACTCTTCATAATTAAACTAATTTAGTATTTTTAACGTTTTTAAATAGAATGGTAAATATAAAAATTAATGAGTAGATATATTATAGTTGCAATAATTTTATTTCTAATAGCTTCGTGTGATAATAAACAAAAGGAATTTGTAGATGTTTCTAATATTAATGTTGAAGTTAAAATTGATAGATTTGATCAGCAGTTTTACAATGCTACAGCATTAGATTTATCAGAGCTAAAAGCAAAATATCCCTATTTATTTCCAAGTAATAACCCTGATTCTGTTTGGGTGAATAAAATTAAGAACGAACAAGAATTGTTTCAAAATGCAGAAAATGTATTTGGAGATTTTAATTCAGAAAAAGCAACATTAAGGCATTTGTTTAAACACGTAAAGTATTACCATCCAACTTTTAAAGAACCAAAAATACTTACGTTAATTACAGATTTAGATTATAGAAATAAAGTAATTTATGCAGATAGCTTATTGTTAGTATCGTTAGATATGTATTTAGGAATGGATAATGAGGTTTATAAAGATTTTCCAAAATACCTTTCAAAAAGTTATTCAAAAGAATATTTGCAAATAGATGTAGCTAAAGAAATTGCAGATAACTATTTGATTCCTGAACGTAACAGACAGTTTTTAACTACATTAATTAACCAAGGCAAAAAAATGTATTTGATAAATAGTTATTTGCCTTTAATAAAAAATGAAAATATAATAGAATATACTCTAGAAGAATATTTATGGGCAACAGAAAACGAACAAATGATATGGAAATATTTTATTGAAAATAAATTATTGTATAGTACAGATAGTGGTTTATACGAACGTTTTATTGCCAATGCTCCATTTTCAAAATTTTATATAGATATTGATAAAGAGTCTCCTGGCAAAATAGGTGTTTTTATAGGTTGGCAAATTGTAAAAGCATATATGAATAATAATAATGTAACTTTGCACCAACTTTTGCAAACCAATGCAGAAACTATTTTTAAAAACTCAAAATACAAACCAAAAAAATAATGGCAGTAAAGCATACTTCAAAAATTGAATTTACAGTAGGATTAGATGAAAATAAAATTCCAGAAACTATAAACTGGTCGGCAGATGATGGCTCAATTAAAAACGAAGAATCTAAATGTATTATGCTTTCGGTTTGGGATCATAAAGCAAAAGACACATTGCGAATGGATTTATGGACAAAAGATATGCCGTTAGATGAAATGAAACAATTTTTTCATCAAACGTTAGTTTCTATGGCTAATACTTTTGAAACTTCAACAAACGATCAAAAAATGAGCGCAACTATGCGAGATTTTTGTGATTATTTTGCTGAAAAATTGGAGTTGAAGAAGTAAATTTAGGTATTAGTTGATGAGAGGTGTTTTGTCATTCCTGCGGAGGCAGGAATCTATAGTTAAAAAATATTTTTAAAATAATTTTCGTTAACCTGAACCTGATTCAGGTTCTCATGATTAGAAGTGATAATATGGATGTGATTCTGAATCAAGTTCAGAATAACAATTTTTTAAGCCTTTTTAATTAAATCAACAATTTCATTATAATCTTCATTATTATTAACAAAATCTTTATCTGAAACATCAATAATTAACGAGTTAAGGTTTTCTTGTGTTTTTACAAATCCAGAATACCCTTGATGAATTTTATCTAAATATTCAGCCGGAATTTTTTGCTCGTAATCTCTACCTCTTTTTTTAATATTTTCTAAAAGTCGAGGTGTATTTTGGTATAAATAAATGTATAAATCTGGTTTTGAAATTTCTTTATACATTATATCAAACATTCTGCGATAGAGTAAAAATTCTTCTTTAGCTAATGAAACTTGAGCAAATATTAACGATTTAAAAATGTAATAATCAGATACAATAAAGTTTTTAAATAAATCGAATTGGCCTAAATCATCAGAAAGTTGTTGGTATCGATCTGCTAAAAAACTCATTTCTAAAGGAAACGCATAACGTTCCATATCTTCGTAATACTTTGGTAAAAAAGGATTGTCAGCAAAACGTTCTAAAATAACTTTAGCATTAAATTGTTCTGAAATCATTTTAGAAAGTGAAGTTTTTCCGGCACCAATATTTCCTTCAATAGCAATGTAATTGTATTTTTCAGATAAACAAACAGGTCTAATTAATGGTAAATCTGTTTTTTTTATTTCTGAAGTGTCCGTGCAATTATCTAAACAAGTTTGTATACGATTATGTTCAATTGGATGAATAAAGTTTGGCGCAATTTCAGCTAAAGGAATTAAAACAAAATTTCTATTTAAAATTTCTTTATGAGGAACCATTAAATCTTTCGAAAAAATAATTTCATCATCAAAAAATAAAATATCAATATCAATAGGTCTATCCTTATAATGTTCTGTTTTATTTTTAACTTTTCCTAATTTAGATTCAATATCCTGTAGTTTTTTTAATAAATTTTCAGGATTTAATGCAGTAGCAACTTCAATACAAATATTTAAAAAATCTTCACCTTCAAAACCCCAAGAAGCAGTTTTGTAAACCGAAGAAATTTTACGTACCAAACCAACATTATTACCAATATTATCAATGGATTTTTGAAGGTTTTCTAATTTATTTCCTTGGTTACTTCCAAGTGATAAATATGTGGTTCTAAGTAGTTGCATAAACGTAGTTACAAAGAAAAGAAAAGAATTATTTAAAAGCATATATTTGTGCTTCAACTTATAAACATTTTTTTGTGTAACAAATGCATAAGTTAGTATACTTATAAGTTATTAAATAAATTATATATGAAATTTTTAAGAAATTTACTAGCCTCAATTATTGGTTCAACTATTGCCTTATTTTTAATCCTTTTTATTTTTATAGGAGTTGCAAGTTTAATGTCTGATACCGAAAAAGTTAAAGTAGAATCAAGTTCGGTTTTAGAAATAAAGCTAGATAAAGTTGTAAAAGATTTTGCTCCAAAAAGTGATGATCCGATTGAAGAAATATTAGGTTTAAATAATCAAAAATTAGGTTTAAACAATATTTTAAACGCAATTGAAAATGCTAAAACCGATGAAAAAATAGAAGGTATTAGTTTAAGAACAATGGGAATTACTTCTGGAGTTGCACAAACACAAGCTATAAGAAATAAACTATTAGAATTTAAAGAGTCTGGTAAATTTATATATGCATATGCCGATGTATATGACCAAAAATCGTATTATTTAAGTTCTGTTGCAGATTCAGTATTTATGAATCCTGTTGGAGAAGTTAGCTTTAAAGGCTTATCTGGTGAAATATTGTATTATAAAGATTTACAAGATAAAACAGGTGTAAAAATGGAAGTGATTCGTCACGGAAAGTATAAAAGTGCTGTGGAACCATTTTTAACAAATAAAATGAGTGATGCCAATAGAGAGCAAACAGTTTCGTTTTTATCATCTATATGGGATGAATTACTAGTTGATATTGCTGAAAGTAGATCAGTTTCTGTAGCTGCATTAAACGAAGTTGCAGATAATTTATTAGGAAGAAATGCTACTAAAGCACAAGAAAGTGCATTAATTGATGGTGCTATTTACTTTGATGAATATGAAAGTAAATTAAAACAAGCTATTGGAATTTCTAATGACGAAGAAGCTGCAGTGAAACGAATTTCAATGAAAGATTATATTTCAACAGGAAAAGGAAGAATTACTTCAACGGCATCAGATAAGATTGCTGTAATTTATGCTCAAGGTGAAATTATTTATGGAAAAGGAAATGAAGAATTAATAGGTCAAGATTTAATAATAAATGCACTAAAAAAAGCAAGAAAATCTAAAAGCACCAAAGCTGTAGTTTTACGTGTTAATTCACCAGGTGGAAGTGCATTAGCTAGTGAATTAATGTTACGTGAGTTAAAGTTAACAGCTGAAGAATTGCCAATGGTTGTATCTATGGGAGATGTTGCCGCTTCAGGAGGTTATTATATTGCATGTGCAGCCGATAAAATTTATGCAGAACCAACAACTATAACTGGTTCAATAGGTGTTTTTGGTATGATTCCAAATATGCATGAGCTTTCAAAAAGCATTGGAATTAATGCAGAACAAGTAAGTACAAATAAATCACCAAGCTATAGTGTTTTTGAACCTATGACTGAAGATTTTAGAGTAGTAACGCAAGAAAGTATCGAAAAAATTTATACTACGTTTATTACACATGTTGCTGAAAATAGAGGAATGACTATTGAAGAAGTTGATAAAATAGCTCAAGGTAGGGTTTGGAGTGGAGTAGAAGCTAAAGAAAATGGTTTGGTAGATGAGCTAGGAAGTTTACAAGATGCTATTGATTATGCGGCCGAACTTGCTGAACTAGATGAGTATAAAGTTAGAAACTATCCTAGTTATAAAGTAGAGCTAGAAGATAGATTTAGTTCTTTACCTTTTAGTAAAGCTAAAAGTGAAATTTTAAAAGAAGAATTAGGGGAGGAATATTTTAAAATTTATCAAAAATTAAAGCAAGCTTCACAAACAAAAGGTGTACAAGCTAAACTACCTTTTATGTTAGAGATAAAGTAATAGAAATATAGTATTTTGACTTAAAAATATTCTAAATTAACATTTATATAGCTAAAACGATTTCGTAAAGGTTAATTTAAGCAATAAATTTGTAAAATTTGATGTGTTGTGAATTTAGGAGTGTTAGTATATTTGTTATGTAATAATTAAGGTTATAATATTTACATTTCTAATAAGTACTACATTTGCACACTACATACTTTATTAGATATTTGGTTAACTTAAAAATGAGGTTTTAAACCTCATTTTTGTTTTTATATGTTTTTTGAATATAATATAACCTTATGTAAGTGTAGTGTTACTTTTGAATAAGTAACTGCTTCATTTCATTTCTATACTTTAAAGGACTTTTACCTGTAAATTTTTTAAATAACTTATTAAAGTGTGAAAAGTTATTAAAACCACTTTCAAAACAAATATCTGTAATACTTGTTGGGTTTTCAGCTAATAATTTAGTTGCATGTACTATTCTAAATTCATTTACAAATTGAGTAAAAGTTTTGCCTGTAGCTTTTTTAAAATATCTACAAAATGCAGGAACTGTCATACTCACTTTTTCAGAAATTTCATCTAAAGGTATAGATCGTTTAAAATTTTTGTTCACATGATCAAAAATAATATCAATCTTTTTATTGTCTTGTGGTTCAACCTCAAAAGCAAAGCCGTCAACATTTAATAAACTGTAGTGTGGAGTTTCAGCTAAATCTTTTAAAACTTCTAAAAATTTTATAACACGCTCTAAACCTTGATATTTTACTAAACTTTCAATTTTTGGTCCAATAACTTGTTTGGCTTCAACAGAAAATAACAATCCTTTTTTTGCTCGTTTAAAAAGATTTTTAACAGATTGCATTTCAGGAATATTAATAAAGTCATTTCCTAAAAACTCTTCTTTAAACTGTACAATAGTTTCAGAACCATTAGTAGTAAACCTATCTGTAAATCCACTATGTGGTAAATTTGATCCTAATAATAATAACTGACTATTATTAAAATATGATAGATGGCTTCCTATATGTCTTTTTCCTTTTCCTTTATTTACATATATTAATTCTAACTCTGGGTGAAAGTGCCAAAAAGGCAAAAACCCTGTTTTATGTTCTAGTGTATGTTGGTTAACAACTAACGAACTTCCAAAATCTGGACTGATTTTTTTTAAAGTAGGTTTTGTAGTATTCATTCATTATATTTTTTACAAATATAGAAAATTGAATTTATAAATGTTAATATTTCACTACATTGTGTGTTAAATTAACCTTAAATAAACTATAACGATTTCGTATTAGTGAAAATAGAATATAAAATAGAAAAATCTGTAGTATTTTGCTATTTAGAATGATTATACATTTGTAGCATACTAATTAAAAAAGAATAATTATGAAAAGTTTATTTAAAAAGGTAGTACTAATAGCAGTAATGGTTACTGGTTTAGTAAGTATGGCAAATGAAAGAGATGTAAACATTAAAATTAAAGGATTAGATTCTAAATTAATTCAGTTTACATTAAATAATTTTGATGGAGATATGCAAATATCTATGAAAGATTCAGAAGGTCATGTATTTTACACAGAAGATTTTAACGGTATTGTATATACAAAAACATATGATTTAAAAACGTTGCCAAAAGGAGTTTATTTTATTGAATTAAATGGAGAAACAAAAATTAAAACGTTTCCTATTCATGTAAAAGAAAACAAGTTAGAATTTGATTACGATAAAACAGAAGTTTATTACAAGCCAGTTGTGGTTGTAAATGAAAGTTTGGTAAAAATAACAAAGTTATCGTTAAATCTAGATCCATTAAAAGTAGAAATGTATAATTCAGAAAATGATTTAATTTATACTGAAACTTTAAAAGGTAGAATGGATTTAAAAAGAAGTTTAAATCTAGAAGAATTGCCAGAAGGACATTACAATTTAGTTTTAACAACAAAAGAAGAAGTATTAGTAAAAGAAATTGAAATTTAGAAATTCATATTTAAGTTAAGTTTAATAAGTGTGAAAGAGGTTTGATTTATCAAACCTCTTTTTTTGTATAGGTAACAAAACTGTAATCGTATTTATTTTTTTCGTCAGCTTTAAAATCTTCTCTGCTTTTTTGCTTCCAAATAGTTAAATCTATTTCTGGAAAAAAGGCATCAGCTTCAAAGGTGTGATGCACAAAAGTTAAATCGAGTTTATCAGCAAACTTTAAAGATTGTTTGTAAATCTCGGCTCCACCTAAAATATATGGATTATTATCTTCTTTTTTTGCTAATTCAATAGCTTCATTTAAAGAATTTGTAATTAAGCATCCTTCAGCTTTATAAGCTGTATTTCTAGTTATAATAATATTTGTTCTATTAGGTAAAGGTTTCCCTAACGATTCAAAAGTTTTTCTCCCCATAATTACACAATGGCCAGATGTAACTTTTTTAAATCGTTTTAAATCTGATGGTAAATGCCAAATAAGCTGGTTGTTTTTACCTAGTGCATTATTGTTAGCAATTGCAGCAATTATTGTAATCATAAATTGGTTGGGTTCTCGTTTTTTTTTAATTCTTGTTGTTTTACTTCTACAGAAAACTCTTTGCTTTCAGCCTTTAGTTGAGCCTCTTTTGCAATTTGTTTTTCCATTTTTGCAATTTTCACTTCTTGCTTTAAAACTAATCTGTCTGTTTCTTTTCGTTCCCAGTCTTTTCCCATAAACTTATTAGTTATAAATACATTTATAAAATGCAACGCCCAAAAGAAAAACCACAATAATATTGCCCAAACAAACCAGTCAGAAATAAATTCTTCACCTACATTAAGTACTTTGTTTAAAATAATTAAAAATACAGAGCCAACTAAAAAAACGATAAAGTGAAAGTATAAACGTTTTTTTTGTTTTACTCTTTTACGGGCATATTCGTATTTTTCGTGTTGTTCTTGGTCCATTATTCTTTATTTTGATTAAGCTAAAATAATAAATTAATATCTTCTTTTATTATTACTTGTATTCATTCCTTTAAAAGGATCAACTTCTGTTTTTTTTTGCTCTACTCTAAAAGCAATTGGTAAAGAGTATTTTACTCCAACTGGTTGTCCCATTTGATAGCCTGGTGAAGTAATTTTAATACTCTTGGCAACTCTTATAGCTTCTTCAGTTAACTTTTTATGTGGAGATCTAGCTTTAACATCTGTTATTTCTCCAGTGTTACTAATTCTAAACATCACATAAATTCTTTTTACGCCAGGAGATAATTTTAGTTTTTTTGCTATGTTAGAATTAAAGTTTCTATTCACATGAGTTGTTATAGAATTTTGTAAGCATTTTAATAAAAGGCTATGACTTTTTGAATTCTCACAGCCTTTTGCTATAGGTGCAGATTCGCTAAAAATATAATTATTACATTTTATTCTATTATTAAAATCATCTGAAACAATTACAGTAAAAAAGTATTTACTTAATGTACGTTTAGGTTCAAGTATTTTTAATTTTTCAACAGGATATTTTTTAAATACATTTATTAAGCGTTTGTCTAATTCCTTATTTTTTGCAGAAGAAGTAATGTTTTCTAGTTTTCCTTTTTTATCTATCGAAAAACTTATTGAAACAGTATTTTTTTTATCATCTAAAAACTCCTTATTTATTAAAGTGCTAGAAACATTATTTTTAAAATAATGCGCTAGATTATTAGTTTCAGAAGTTTTATAAAACCAAAAATCTACTAATCTTCTTTCTGAAGTTTTTAATTCATAAGTATATTCATTATTAATATTATTGTAAGTAGCAGGAGTAATATTTTCAAAGTTATAGGTATTTAAAATTCTATTTACTTCATTATTTACAACTATATCTTTTGCATTGTTCGAAATTAAAACCTGGCCATTTTCATTTATTTTAACCTTTATAGAAAAAGGATTATTACCGCTTGATATAAATCTTTTTTCTGATGAATATTAAGCAAAAGGTTTATCAACTTCTTGCATATTAATTTTTAATTCAGAAAATTTTGTACTATCAATATTTTCAAATAAGTATTTTTCAAGTTTGTTTTTAAAACACAAATTATAACTTTCAAAATCTTTTCTTTTCTCACAATTATAGCAAATAGGAGGTGTTTCGTGTAAAACAGACGCACTACATTTTAAAACATTTTTACCATTTGATTTTTCTATTAATTGAAGTGAATAATTATGGAAAACGCTATTTTTTTGAATAGATACTTTGCTAAAATCTAATTTATTAAAAGCATAAATAATTTCTTTTTTAAGTAGTGTATTTGCTGCGTTTGTTTTAACATTTTCAATAACACCATTAACCAAACTAAACTCAACTATAATTTTTTTCTTTTTGTTTGAAAGCTTTTCAGATAAAATTAGATTTGAAGAAAGATGTTTTTTGAAATGATAATAATAATAGTTATCAGTACTAGGAGTAGTATAGATGTCCCATGTATCTTGAAATTCAGTTTTTTGAGCTTTAATTGTAATAATACTCAAAAGTAATAGGGTAAATAGCATTAATTTTTTCATAGTTTAGAGTATATCTATTAGTCTAAATATCTAATTATTATTGTAATGTAATTGGAACGTTGTAATAATTTACTTTTGGAGTTTGGTTAGACAAACCTGGAGCTAAAACATTAATACTCTTTAGAATTCTTACTATCTCATCTCTTATTATTTTATCCGGACAATTTCTAATATCTATTCTAGTTATTAACCCTTTATTGTCAATTTTAAAACCTGTAAAAATTCGTAGCCCTTTTACATCAAGTTGTTTTTTAATTATGTATTTTTTTATGTTGTTATTTATATGAAAACTTATGGAGTTTTTATTACACTTTTTTAGAATATCATAAGTTTTAGATGTAGAACAATCTGAAATAATAGGTGGGGTTTCTGAACGAACTTTATGAGTGCAACTAATTCTATTTTTCCCATTATTATATTCAATAATATTTAGATAATAAATACTTTGAGGTGAACCTATGTTTAGTAAATTAAGTTTTTCAATTGGGTACTTTTTAAAAGCTTCAATAATTTTTTTATTTACAGTTTTGTTTTTTGCTGTACATTGTATTGTTTGTAATTTTCCTTTTTTATTGATAGTAAATTTTATAAACACTGAATTTCTATTTGTAGAAAGCTTTTCTAATTTTAATATTGAGTTTGGAATTTTACTTTGAAAATAGGTGCTGAACTTATTTTTTAATGAAGTTTTGAAGAATTCAGACTGTATTAATTCTAAATCTACAATGGGTTTAATAGCAATTACATACGAATCGTTTTTACCATTATAAGTTGCTGGAATAAAATTAATAGTAGAATTTTCAAAAACTTTTTTAATTACATTATTTAAACTATTGTTAGATGAAGTTGTAGTAACTTTCTGAAACTTTCCAATAGAATCTATGGTTATATTAATGTCAAATAATTCACTATTTATAGCTAAATTAGCTACATCTGAACTGTTAATATTGTTGATTAAGTATTTTTTTAACCTTTTGGAAAGGTTGTAGTTGTAATCTTGAAAATCAATTTGTTTGTTTATTTCCGAACTAATTGGAGGTGTTTCTTGAAGTAAATTACTACTACATTTTAAAACAGCTTTATCACCAATTTTTTCTAGTATTTGTAGCGAATAATTATGAGTTGGGGTGACTTTATTAATTTTAAGTTTTGAAAAATCAATAGTTTTAAAAGCTTCAATAATTGGGTGCATTACTGAAGTTATTTTAGAATTGGTTCGAAGGTTTACTATTGAATTTTCCTTGTTGAGACCGAATTGAATAACTATTTTATTTGAGTTTTTGTTGAAATTTTCTTTTGAAAGAATTTTAGGAGTTATGTATTTACTGAAATGATGGTTAATAAAATTATCAGTTCCAGGATTTGTGTATGTATCCCATTTATCCAATTCAAAAGTTTGTTCAGCTAAAGTTAAACCAATATAAAGAGGAGACGCTATTTGTGAATCTCCTTTATTTAATACCTTTGAAGTTTTTAAGGTGTTTTTTGAAGAATTTAAGAAAACTGATTTTCCAAAACTACCATCTTTTCTTTTAGTTAGTTTTAAATAAAAATTGTTATTAGCTAATTGCACTGTGCATAGAAATTTTTCAGGTATCCCATTAATTTCTGCAGATTTAATAATATCTAAATAGGAATTTTCAATAGCTTTTTGAATACTTTCTTTTAAGAGTTCATCTTTTTGTTCAATGCTTTTTAAAGAAATTTCTCCTTTGGAATTAATAGCTAGTTGAATAGTTGAAACTCCATCATTATTAAATTTGTTAATAATAGTTTTATTGGTTATTTCAATATTTGAGGCAATTGTTCTTGTGAGTTCCTTTTTAATATTTTCAAAATATTCAATATAATTTTTACCCCAACAATTTACAACTTTAGGAAGCTTTTCTATGAGAACAGATGAACTGCAATTTAGTGTAGCTATTCCATTTTTATTTGCAATTATTTGTAAGGTATATTTATTGTAGTTAGTCTTGTTAAATTTGTTGCCACCATAAATTTTAAGCCTACTTAATGTTAGTTTTTCAAACCCTTTTAAAATAGCTTTATTAAGTTTTTTAGATCTTGAATTAGAACTTGCGTTTGCAATTTCATTTTTATCGTTTAGATAAAATTTTAGAATGATTTTTGAAGAATTTTTCTCAAAAATTTCTGTTGAAAGTAAATCTGGAGTAACATACTTTTTAAAATGATGATAAAAATAATTATCAATACTTGGGCTAGTGTATTTTTCCCATTTATCTAGTCCAATTTGTTGAGCATTTACACTTAAAACAAAAAACACTGTTAAAAGTGTAAATAATAAGTTTTTCATAGCATGTTATGTGGATTTACATACTTTTAACCCATTCTTTTATATAAGAAGTATAATCTTTTTCTTCTCCTAAATTGTCATGTTGTAGTTTTGAATTAACAGCTTCTAATATTTCATGTAAATCTTCATTTGAAGTATTGTTTAAAAATTGTTGAATGTTATTCAATAATTCAGGATTGCTGATACTATTAATTCTGTCGGTTATTTTATTTTTTAAATTTTGTGAGTCCATTGTTTATCATTTTCGATAAAGTTAAAAAAACTATTTTTTAATTATATTAAAACAGTCTTAAATTTTATACAGAAACTTTTCCTTTTATATGTGGATGAGGATTGTAGTTTTCAACGGTAAAATCTTCAAAAGTAAAGTCAAAAATGTTTTTGATATTAGGGTTAATTACCATTTGAGGAAGTGTTCTTGGTTCGCGTGATAATTGTAAATCTATTTGTTCTAAATGATTGTTGTAAATATGAGCATCACCAAAAGTATGAACAAAATCTCCAGGTTTTAAATCGCAAACTTGTGCCATCATCATAGTTAATAACGCATATGAAGCTATATTAAATGGAACTCCTAAAAAAATATCTGCGCTACGTTGGTATAATTGGCAAGATAATTTTCCTTCGGTTACATAAAATTGAAAAAAAGCATGACAAGGAGGTAATGCAGCTTTTCCATTTTTTACATTTTCAGCAAAGGAAACAGATGTGTCAGGTAAAACACTTGGGTTCCACGCAGAAACAATCATTCTTCTACTATCAGGGTTTGTTTTAATAGTTTCAATAACTTCAGAAATTTGATCAATATTTTCACTTGCCCAATTTCTCCATTGATGTCCGTAAACAGGTCCTAAATCTCCATTTTCATCAGCCCAAGCATCCCAAATTTTAACATTATTTTCTTTTAAATATTCAATATTAGTTTCTCCTTTTAAAAACCAAAGTAGTTCATAAATAATGGATTTTAGATGTAATTTTTTGGTAGTTAGCATTGGAAAACCTTCACTTAAGTCAAAACGCATTTGATAACCAAAAACACTTCTAGTTCCTGTTCCTGTTCTGTCTTCTTTTACAATTCCGTTGTCTTTAACGTGCTTAATTAAATCTAAATATTGTTTCATTTTTAAAAGTCTTTATTTCAAAAAATGAACTTGAAAAAAATGTTGAATTGAACAAATTCTCTCAAGTTCATTTAAATAGTGTAATTCTAAATTATTTAATGACTTACGTCTCCAATTTTTTCTGGATTGTGTTTGTGCTTAAATAATATTGCAAACAAAAAGGCTACTATTAAAGCGTAAATTGCAAATGTAAGCCAAATACCATTCCAGTCTTTACCAACTTCAGATGTAAAATATAAATCTATAATAATACCGCTTGCTATACTTCCTAATATTGCACCAAACCCATTGGTCATCATCATAAATAAACCTTGAGCAGAGTTTCGTATCGATGAATCTGTTTCTGTTTCAACAAAAAGAGAACCTGATATATTGAAAAAATCGAATGCCATTCCGTAAACTATTCCAGATAAAATAATCATCCAAACCCCAGATCCAGGATCACCATAAGCAAATAGTCCAAAACGTAAAACCCAAGCAATCATACTAATAAGCATTACTTTTTTAATACCAAATCGTTTTAAGAAAAATGGAATTGCAAGTATAAATAAGGTTTCTGACATTTGAGATATAGACATAATTAACGTAGAATACTTTACTACAATAGAATCTGCAAATTCAGGAATATGTTTAAAATCGTCTAAAAATACATCACCATAAGCATTTGTTAATTGTAATGCAGCACCTAAAAGCATACTAAATAAGAAAAATAAAGCCATTTTGTAATTTTTAAATAGCTTAAAAGCATCCAAACCTAACATTTTTACCATAGATTTTTCACCTTTAGTTGTTCCTAACGGCGGACATTTAGGCAAGAAAAAAGCATAAACTCCTAACGCAACTCCTACAAAACCAGCTATATAAAATTGATTAGCTGATGCTTTATTACCAGATAAATTAGTAATCCACATAGCTACAATAAAACCAACAGTACCCCAAACTCTAATTGGTGGAAAACTTTTAACTATATCTAATCCATTTATTTTTAAAGCATTGTATGAAATGGAATTAGATAAAGCAATAGTTGGCATATAAAACACCATAGCTAATAAAATAATCCAAAAGAAATCACTAGGATTTCCAATTGTAGGAACTAGCATTAATGTTAAGCCACCTAAAATATGTAAAATACCGTATAATTTTTCTGCATTCATCCATTTATCTGCAATTATACCTGTAAGGGTTGGCATAAATAGAGAAGCAATACCCATAGTTGAGAAAACTGCTCCAAATTCGGCACCAGACCATTGTTTATTTTGAAACCAATATACACCAACAGTTATTAGCCAAGCTCCCCAAACAAAAAATTGTAGGAAACTCATAATAGTTAGTTTTATTTTTACATTCATATTTTTATGTTTAATTGTTTGTGAAGCTTTTTTATTTTCTATTTTCTATCTCGTCTCTAATTTTTGCAGCAAGTTCATAGTCTTCATTTTCAACTGCTTGATTTAATTTTTCGTTTAATTGTTTTAGTGAGTCATTTACAAACGATGATTTTTGTGTAGGTTTTGATTCTTCAGAAAGTTCTTCTAGATTTAGATCTTCATTTTCATCATTAATTTCTAATTCATCTTTTACTTTTAAGTAAATACCTGCTTTATCTAAAATATTTTCATAGGTAAAAATTGGAGCATCAAATCGTGTAGCAAGTGCAATAGCATCAGAAGTTCTAGTATCTATAATTTCTTCAATATTATCACGTTCGCAAATTAAACTTGAATAAAATACACCATCAACAAGTTTATGAATAATAACTTGTTTTATAATTATTTGAAAACGATCTGCAAAACTTTTAAATAAATCGTGTGTAAGAGGTCTAGGAGGTTTTATTTCTTTTTCTAATGCAATTGCAATAGACTGTGCCTCAAAGGCTCCAATAACAATTGGTAAAGTTCTACTACCGTCAACTTCACTTAAAACTAAAGCGTATGCACCACTTTGCGTTTGACTGTAAGAGATTCCTTTTATGTTCAATCGAACTAAACTCATAAATTAAATTTAATTTAATAGAAAAGGCTATCTAATTAAAGGACGCAGGTCCAATAACTAGACAGCCTTTTAAGAGGCACAATTTAGTAAAATTATGCGTTATTTGCCTTATAAGTTTTTAACTTTTCAATTAAAACTGGAACTACTTCAAAAGCATCGCCAACTATACCATAATCAGCGGCTTTAAAAAATGGTGCTTCAGGGTCTGTGTTAATAACCACTTTTACTTTTGAAGAGTTAATACCAGCTAAATGTTGAATTGCTCCTGAAATTCCAACAGCAATATATAAATTTGAGGCTACAGGTTTACCTGTTTGGCCAACATGTTCGCTATGAGGTCTCCACCCTAAATCTGAAACAGGTTTAGAACAAGCTGTTGCAGCGCCTAAAACTTCAGCTAATTCTTCAATCATTCCCCAGTTTTCAGGTCCTTTTAAACCACGTCCGCCAGATACAACAATATCTGCATCTGCAATAGTAACTTTACCTGTGGTTTTTTCAATTGATTGAGAAGTAACTCCACTTTCAATTATTGATGGTGAAAACTCTTCAGAACTTCCTGACACTTCATTTTCAATTAAGCCAAACGAATTTTTAGCTAAAGAAATAACTTTAATAGCTGTAGTTATTTCAGTATTATTAAATGCTTTGTTTGAAAATGCTTTACGTTTAACAGTAAAAGGTGAAATACTACTTGGTAAAGCAACTACATTGCTAGCATAACCAGCATTAAGGTTCATTGCAACAATTGGAGCTGCATACAACCCATTTATATTTGAATCGAAAATAACAACTTGTGCATTTTCTTTTTCAGCTGCTTGTTTTACAATATTTGCAAAAACTTTGGCATTAAAGGTGTTTAAATTTTCGTTTGAAACTAAAAGAATTTTTTCTGCTCCGTATGTATATAATTCTGAAGTTTCATTTGTGTTAACAGTTAAAACTACTACGTTTGTTTCTAATTGTTCAGCTATTTTTTTTCCGTATGAAGTTACTTCAAAAGCTGATTTTTTTATTTTTCCTTCCGATGAATCGGCGATGACTAATACTGACATATTTTTTCGATTTTGGATAGTTAGATTAAATTACTTTTGCTTCGTTATGTAATAAGTTTACTAACTCGTCAACATTATTAGCATCAACCATTTTACAAGCAGATTTTGGTTCTGGCTTTTCAAATGAAGCACTAGTACTAGCAGTTTCGCTAGTTGTAGGTTCAATAACAGTTAATGGTTTTTTACGCGCCATCATAATTCCTCTCATGTTTGGTATTTTTAGATCTTTTTCTTCAACCAAACCTTTTTGTCCAGCAATTACTAAAGGTAATTTTGAGTTTAAGGTTTCTTTACCTCCGTCAATTTCTCTAATAATAGTTGCTGATTCTTCATTAATTTCTAATCCAATACAAGCGTTTACAAAGTTAAAATCTAAATTTGCAGCTAACATTCCTGGAACCATTCCACCATTATAGTCAATAGATTCTTTTCCAGCTAGTACTAAATTATAATCACCGTTTTTAACAACTTCGGCTAATTCTTTAGCAACAGTATAACCATCTGTAGGTTCCATATTTACTCTAATAGCATTATCAGCACCAATGGCTAATGCTTTACGTAAAGTTGGTTCCGTACTGGTATTTCCAACATTTACTACTGTTACGCTTGCTCCTTGTTTTTCTTTAAACCACATAGCTCGGGTTAAAGCAAACTCATCGTACGGATTAATTACATACTGTACACCGTTAGTGTCAAACTTGGTGTTATTATCAGTAAAATTAATTTTTGAAGTAGTGTCAGGTACATGACTAATACAAACTAATATTTTCATACTTGATTAAGTTTAAATTTTTATTAAAATTAAGGTGTTTTTGATTTTTAATTGCTACGAAAGTACTAAATTTTTTTAAAATACTATGCGTGCATAGTAAAATATTTGATGTTATATGCTAATTTGATTGGTTTAAGCTAACTAAATGTTTAATTTTGCAAATCTTTAAAAACTATATAAATGAAAACAATACAATTTAGGGAAGCCATTTGTGAAGCCATGAGCGAAGAAATGCGTCGTGATGAATCTATATTTTTAATAGGTGAAGAAGTAGCAGAATATAATGGTGCATATAAAGCATCTAAAGGAATGCTAGACGAATTTGGAGCAAAGCGAGTAATTGATTCTCCTATTGCAGAATTAGGTTTTGCAGGTATTTCAGTTGGTTCAGCAATGAATGGGAATAGACCTATTGTAGAGTTTATGACGTTTAATTTTGCGTTAGTTGGTATTGATCAAATTATAAATAATGCAGCAAAAATCAGACAAATGTCTGGTGGACAATTAAATTGTCCTATTGTTTTTAGAGGTCCTACAGGTTCTGCAGGTCAATTAGGAGCTACACATTCACAAGCTTTTGAAAACTGGTTTGCTAATACACCAGGTTTAAAAGTTGTTATTCCATCAAATCCATATGATGCTAAAGGTTTGTTAAAAGCTGCTATTAGAGATGATGATCCAGTTATTTTTATGGAATCAGAACAAATGTATGGCGATAAAATGGAGGTTCCTGAAGGTGAATATATTATTCCTATTGGAGTTGCAGATATTAAAAGAGAAGGAACAGATGTAACAATTGTATCTTTTGGTAAAATTATTAAAGAAGCTTACAAAGCAGCTGACGTTCTGGAAAAAGAAGGGATTTCTTGTGAAATTATAGACATGAGAACTATCAGACCAATGGATTTTGAAGCAATATTTACTTCAGTTAAAAAAACAAATCGTTTGGTTGTTTTAGAAGAATCATGGCCATTTGCTAGTATTTCTTCTGAAATTACTTTCCAAGTGCAAGAAAATATATTTGATTATTTAGATGCACCAGTTAGAAGAATTACTACAGCTGATACTCCAGCAGCTTATTCTCCTGTGTTAATGGAAGAATGGTTACCAAACTTTAACGATGTTGTTAAAGCTGTTAAAGATGTAATGTATATAAAATAAAGGCATAATAATTGCGTTATAAATTCCTTTCGAGTTTAACTTGGAAGGAATTTTTCGTTTAAAAACATGAAGTATTCAAACTGCTATTAAGTAGTGTAATAAAATTATTAAAAGGATATTTTATCTGTTTTTTGAAAAATAATAAAGATAAAAAGATGAAAGAAAAAGTTTTAAGTTTATTACTATTTTTTGTTTTAGCTATTGGGTTCTCACAAGTGAAAGTAAGCGGAGTTATTGTTGATAAAGAAAATCAATCTGTACCTTTTGCAAATGTTTTTTTTGTGGGTTCAACAGTTGGAACAGTATCTGATGAGAATGGTAAATTTTATTTAGAAGCTCCTAAAACCTATACTCAATTAGAGGTTTCATTTTTAGGATTTGAAAATAAAATTGTAGATATAAAAAGTAGAGATTTTAAATTAAATATTATTTTAGAAGAATCTGCTTCACAGTTAAAAGAAGTCTTTATTTATGCTGGAAAAGTTAAGAAAAAAGGAAATCCAGCTATTGCTATTTTAAAGAAAATTTGGGAGAAAAAACGTCAAAATGGAATTTCACTATTTGATCAATATCAATACGAAAAGTATGAAAAACTTGAGTTTGATATGAACAATATTGACAGCCTTTTAATGCAGCGGAAGATTTTTAAAGGGATGGAATTTATTTTTAATAGTGTGGATACCTCAAGAATTACAGGAAAAGCATTTTTACCCATATTTATAAATGAATCTGTATACAATACGTACGGAAAAAATAAAGGTGGAAAAAAATTGAGAGAAGACCTTGTTGCTAACAAAAATTCTGGATTCAATTCAAACCAAAACGTAATAGCTTTTATTAAAGATTTATATGTAGATTATGACGTGTACGATAGTTATATTAAAATTTTCGACAAAAGTTTTGTAAGCCCATTATCTAAATTAGCAGGAGTTTCTACGTATAATTATGTTTTGGCAGATAGTTCTTTTATAGACAATAAATGGTGTTATAATATTATTTATTACCCTAGAAGAAAAAGCGAATTAACTTTTAAGGGAGATTTTTGGGTAAATGATAGCACTTTTGCTGTAAAAGAAATAAATATGCAAGCTACTAGAAGTGCTAATATAAACTGGGTAAAAGATATTTATATAGAACAAGAATTTGATGTGTTAAATGATTCTGTTTTCTTGTTAAAGCGAGATTATATGCTGTCTGATTTCAGCCTTAATAAAAAAGATAAATCTAAAGGGTTGTATGGTAAAAGAACAACCATGTATACCAATTATAAATTCGATAAACCAGAAGAAGATAGTTTTTATAATGAAAAAATAGACGTTTATGATGAAAAAATTTATACTAAAACTCAAGACTACTGGGCTGAAAATAGACAAGAAGAGTTAAACAAAAACGAACAAGGAATTTATAAAATGTTAGATACATTAACACAAGTTCCAAAGTTTAAACAAATTTACAATCTAGTTTCAATTTTAGGTTCTGGTTATATTGAATTCAATAACTTTGATTACGGGCCAATTTATTCTACGTTTGGTAAAAATGATGTTGAAGGATGGAGATTAAGAGTTGGAGGTAGAACATATTTAGGAGGTAACGAGCCATGGAGGTTGCAAGGATATTTAGCATATGGGTTAGATGACAATCAATTTAAATATGGTTTATCTGGAAAATGGATGTTAGATCCAAAAAGTAGATTTACTATTGGAGGTGGAAATAGGCGTGATATAGAGCAAATAGGTGTAAGTTTAACAACAACTAATGATGTTTTAGGAAGAAGTTTTGCCTCGTCAGCTTTATTTGCAAGTGGAGATAATAGTAAACTAACATCTATTAATTTATCTAATTTATACATGTCTATTGAACCAAAAAAGAATTTGGAATTACGTTTGGGTGCATCATATAGAACATTAAAATCAGCTTCTCCAGATACTTTTAATTTAGATTATTGGGCTAATGCATCACAAACCACAGCTCAATCTGAAGTTGCACAAACAGAATTTGATTTTTCGTTAAGATATACTCCAAATAGAAAAACAATTGGATATGGAGTTGAAAGAAACGAAGTGAGTGATACGTATTCAACCTTCTATTTAAGTTATTCAAAAGGTGTAAAAGGTATGTTTGATAGTGATTTTAATTATGATAAATTACAACTCTATTATCGTCAACCTATTTTAATTGGTGGATTTGGTAGAATGTTTGCTACAGCAGAAGTAGGAAAAACATTTGGAGAAGTTCCACTTGGATTATTAAATGTTGTTCCTGGAAATCAATCTTATTTCACCATTGAAAATACCTATTCATTATTAGATTATTATGAATTTGTAACCGATCAATATGCAAGTTTACACGTAGAGCATAATTTTAATGGCCGTTTCTTTTCAAGAGTTCCATTGTTAAGGAAACTAAATCTACGTGAAATTGTAACATTAAAAGGTGTTTGGGGTAATATTTCAGATGAAAATAAAGCTTTAAATGCTTCAACTTTAAATTATGCAGCTCCAACAAAGGGTTATTATGAATACGGTGTTGGTGTTGGAAATATTTTTAAAGTATTTAGAATAGATTTCACATGGAGAGGAAGTTATAAAGATATACCTGGAGCTAATAATTTTGCAGTAAAAGGTGCTTTTGGTTTCCATTTCTAAAAAATCACTTTAACTTAACGTTAGCCAATTATAAATTATTATTTTTACAAAAATTATCAAGAATTATGAGCGAGAAAAAAAAAGATATAACATTTGATGTGTTAATAGAGATCCCAAAAGGAAGTAGAAATAAGTATGAATACGATTTTACTTTACACAAAATTAGATTCGATAGAATGCTTTTCTCTTCTATGATGTATCCAGGAGATTATGGTTTTGTACCAGAAACATTAGCATTAGATCAAGATCCACTTGATGTATTAGTGTTAGGTCATCAACCTACATATCCTATGGTAGTAATGGAAGTTAGACCTATTGGAGTTTTCTATATGACTGATGAAAAAGGACCTGATGAAAAAATTATTTGTGTACCAGTATCTGACCCTATTTGGAGTAATAGAAACGATATATATGATTTAAACCCACATAGATTAAAAGAAATTGAACACTTTTTTCAGGTTTACAAAGATTTAGAAGAAAAGAAAGTTGATACTGGTGGTTGGGGTAATGCAGAAGCAGCAATTAAAATATATGAAGAGTGTGTTATAAGATATGATGAAAGTGAACATAAGAAGAAAAGAACATTCACTATATAAAAATATATCGATTTCGTAAAAAACAATACTTAAAACTGCATTTTTTTGTGAATGCAGTTTTTTTTGCGCTCATATTTTAATACTTTTACAGTACTTTAAAATTAATTAAACTTAAATTAAACTATGGATTTATTAGTAAAATTCTTACCTCTTTTTGGGGTGCTTGCGCTTATTTTTGTTTTTGTTAAAAACATGTGGGTTTCTAAACAAGAAGTTGGAGATGAGAAGATGGTAAGAATAGCCAAAAATATTGCTCAAGGAGCAATGTCTTTTTTAAAAGCTGAATATAAAGTTTTAGCAATTTTTGTAGCAGCTGTAGCAGTATTATTGTTTTTAAAAGGAACTTACGAAACAGGTTCCAACGGAATGGTAGCAGTATCCTTTATTGTAGGTGCTATTTGTTCTGCTTTAGCAGGTTTTATTGGAATGAGAGTTGCTACAAAAGCAAATGTAAGAACCACACAAGCTGCTAGAACATCTTTAGGAAAAGCACTAGAAGTTGCTTTTGCAGGTGGAGCAGTTATGGGACTTGGAGTTGTTGGACTAGGAGTACTTGGATTAAGTGGACTTTTTATGATATACCAAGGAATGTGGTCTGGACAAGAAAATTTAGCAATGGTGTTAAATGTACTTTCTGGTTTTTCTTTGGGAGCTTCTTCAATTGCACTTTTTGCACGTGTTGGTGGTGGTATTTATACAAAAGCTGCTGATGTTGGTGCTGATTTAGTTGGTAAGGTTGAAGCTGGTATTCCAGAAGATCATCCATTAAACCCTGCTACAATAGCAGATAATGTTGGAGACAACGTTGGTGATGTTGCCGGAATGGGAGCAGATTTATTTGAATCATATGTAGGTTCTATAGTTGGGACAATGGTTTTAGGAGCTATTTATGCTACATTACCTGAATTTCAAGCTGCTTTTAACGGTTTAGGAGCAGTATATTTGCCATTAGTTCTTGCGGCAGTTGGTATTGTAATGTCAATTTTAGGTTCGTTTTTTGTACGAGTTAAAGATGGAGGGAATCCACAAACAGCATTAAATATTGGTGAATTTGGTTCAGCAGGTTTAATGTTAGTTGCATCTTATTTCATTATAAAAGCAATGCTTCCAGCTACATGGGTTGATGCAGGAATTGAATATACTTCAACAGGTGTGTTTATGGCTACAATTGCAGGTTTAGTAGCAGGATTGTTAGTAGGTAAAATAACAGAATATTATACAGCTACCGGTAAAAAACCAGTACTATCAATTGTAAAGCAATCTGAAACAGGATCAGCAACAAATATAATTGCAGGTATAGGTGTAGGAATGATGTCTACAGCAATTCCAATTATTTTAATTGCTGCTGCTATTATGGTTTCTCATCACTTTGCTGGTTTATATGGTATTGCAATTGCAGCAGTTGGTATGTTAGCAAATACAGGAATTCAGTTAGCAGTTGATGCTTACGGACCAATTTGTGACAATGCAGGTGGTATTGCTGAAATGGCAGAATTACCAAATGAAGTACGTGAACGTACTGATAAATTAGATGCAGTTGGAAATACAACAGCAGCTGTTGGTAAAGGATTTGCTATTGCATCCGCAGCCTTAACAGCTTTGGCATTATTTGCCGCATTTATGAAAACTGCAAACGTAACATCAATTGATGTTTCTCGCCCAAATATTATGGCAGGTTTATTAGTAGGTGGTATGTTGCCATTTGTATTCTCTGCATTATCTATGAATGCAGTAGGTAGAGCTGCAATGGCAATGATTGAAGAAGTTCGTCGTCAGTTTAGAGATATTCCAAAATTAAAAGCTGCATTAGCTGTAATGCGTAAATACGATTCAGATATGTCTAAAGCATCTGTTGAAGATAGAGCAATTTTTGATGAAGCTGATGGAGTTGCTGATTATGAAAAATGTATAGATATTTCAACAAAAGCTTCTATTAGAGAAATGGTATTACCAGGTTTATTAGCTATTGTTGTTCCTGTTGCTGTAGGTTTTCTTGGCGGCGCTGAAATGTTAGGTGGTTTACTAGCGGGTGTTACAACTTGTGGTGTTTTAATGGCAATATTTCAATCAAACGCTGGTGGAGCTTGGGATAATGCTAAAAAAATGATTGAAGAACAAGGTAGAAAGGGTACAGATGCTCATAAAGCTGCTGTAGTTGGTGATACTGTTGGTGACCCTTTTAAAGATACTTCTGGACCTTCATTAAATATTTTATTAAAGTTAATGAGTGTTGTAGCATTGGTAATTGCTCCAAGTATAGCCATGTCTTCTGATTCAGTTTCTGAATATACCTCTGATAAAGTTGCTACTGAAATAGTAGCTTCAAAAGAAATTAAAAAAGATGTTGAAGTTAAAATGAATACACTTGAAAATGGAACTGTTATGGCTACGGTAGTTACTAAAACTACTGAAAATGGTGAAATTAAAGTTGAAGAACAAGTTTTTGAAGGAACTGAAGCGGAAGTTAAAGCAAAGTTAGAAGGCTTAAAAGATGTTGAGGTAAAAGTTGAAAAAATTAAAAAGAAAGAATAGGTTTAAACTATTTTAATAGATAAAGAAAGACTCACATATGTGGGTCTTTTTTTTGTTTCTTTAGGTATATTTTTTTTTATATCTACTCCATTTATTAAACGTAAAAATTACAATTAATTTTCGCGTTCTAATACTGTTATTCCGTTTAGTTTTATATTTTTGAGGCTCGTAAGTAAGTAACTTTAGTTACTTATTGCAGTTTAGTTTATTGAATTACAATAAGTTTATGCATGTTTAAATTGAAAATAAAACCATTATGTTAAAAAAAATACTTTTAGTAATTTGTATCTCAATGTTTTCAATTATTGGAATAGAGGCACAAAATGGTACAATAAAAGGGTCCATTTTAGATGCAACATCCAATGAGAAAATTCCATTTGCTACATTAGTTTTAAAATCTAATAAAATAACCAAAGGTTTGAGTTCAGATTTTGATGGCAATTTTTTGTTCGAGAAAATACCGGTCGGAAATTATCAATTGGAAATCACTTACATAGGTTTTACAGATAAAATAATTGAAAACATACATGTTTCAAAAAGTAACTCAACAATTAATTTGGATAATATTAAATTAACTGTTAGTACTGAAGCTTTAAAAGAAGTTCAAATTACTGGGGTAAATAAAACCCAAACCACTAAAATTGATAGAAAAACATACATAGCTTCAGATTTTGCTACTGCAAAAGGTGGAACAGCAAGTGATGTTTTAAACAAATTACCTTCGGTAAATGTAGCTTCTGATGGGAAGGTTTCTGTTCGTGGAACGGAAGATTTTATGGTGTATTTAAATGGAAAACCGACTAATATTGAACCATCCGTTTTATTGGCTCAAATTGCAAGTAATAATATAGATAAGGTAGATATTATTTCTGTACCGACTGCTCGATACGATGCACAAGGAAAAGGTGGAATTGTAAACATTACAACTAAAAAGAATATTGCACAAGGTTTATCTGTTTCAGTAAATGGAATATTGGGTGGTGATCCATGGAATGATTATACCGATTCTTACAGTAATCACAATTTAAAAGATGATCGTTATGGTGGTGGTTTTAATATTTCTTTCGGAACTGAAAAAGCAACTTTATATGGAGGTTTCAATTACAATAAGAAAAACATTAACGGACAGCGTTCAGGTGAAGCAAGAGTTTTAACTTCAACAAATCCAGATGAATATTTTCATATGAATGCCTATGATGGAGCAAGACCAGAATGGTTTGAAAACTATTCTGCAAATGCAGGAATTGATTTTAATTTAAGCGATTCTAAAAAATTATCATTGTCTTATTTCTACGGAAATAGAAACGAAGGTAGAGCAGCTTATTATGTTTACAACACTTTTTTTGGTGCTACTGATCAATCAGGAAAACACACGGAACGTTTTATGTACAACCCAAACATTGATAACAGAGATGGAAAATACAACACATTTAATGTAGATTATATTTCAAAATTAGAAAATAATGCTTCGTTTAAAATGGCCGCTGCATATGAGATCTCCAAATTAAGTAGAGAATTAAACAATAAAAATTTCTTTTATACTTCAAAAGAAGATGTTGATAATGATATAGCTAGTAACTTTTCAAACGCATACCAAGCTAATAATTATTCATTATCTGATAATACTCCTTTAAAAGGTTTACGTTTCGCTTTAGATTACGAGAAAGAGTTTAATAATGGGGATTCTTTTGGAACAGGACTTCAAATTCAATACACAAATATAGATGGAGATTTTAATTTTGATAATGATTTAGTTTCTAAAAATTTAGACAATTCAATTGATTTAACAAGAACTGTGTTTGCTGCTTATGTGGATTATTCTGGAACTACTGGAGATTTAAGTTATATAGTTGGGTTAAGAGCTGAATACCAAGATCAAACTATGGATATTGCTGAAACTGATTATGTGCCAATTTTTGGATCTGATTTACAATCTAATTATGCTCAAGATGATTTTGATTTGTTTCCTTCAACACATTTAAGCTATAAATTAAATGACAATAATAAAGTTACTTTGGCAGGAAGTAGAAGAATAAACAGAGCATCAGTTACTAAATTAGCGCCATTCTTATACCGAAGGCATTTTGAGGTTTATGTTGTTGGGGACCCAGAATTAGAAGCAGAATACTTGAATAATATTGAATTAAGTTTTAATAAATCTGTTGGAAAACATACATTTAATTTAACAGGTTTTTATAGGGGAACAGATAATACCGTTTTTAGAGTAAATACGGTAACTACACAATTAGAAAATGCACCTTTATATAGTATTTTAGGTGAAGATGTTTTAATTAGATCATACACAAATGCAGGAAATTCAACAAGTTTAGGAGCAGAATTTGATGCAAATATTATGGTGGGTAATTTTGTTAAATTCTTTGTTGGAGCTTCATTATATAATTACCAAATTGATGGTGAAGTATTTGGCTACAATGTTGATCAAAATAGTACAAACTGGTCTGTAAAAAGTAATGTTGTTTTTAATTTATCTGATGAATTTAAATTCAATTACGATTATAGTAGAAAATCGAATACAGTAACTTCACAAGGTCAGAACGATGCATTTTCAGTGTCAAATATTGCATTAAATTATCAGCCAAAAAATGCTAAAGAGTGGAATTTCTCATTACGAGGTTTGGATATTTTTGCTCAAAATGATCAAGGTTTAGACACCAATGCATACAATGCTGCTGATGATCAAATTTTTTATCAAGAAACGTTGTATGAACGTATGGGACCTGTTTTTGAATTTGGTGTTACTTACTCATTCAATTCAAAAGGTAAAAAGAAAACAAAGAAATCTTTCCAAGGAGATAAGCACTTTAAGTAGTATAAAATTAACGTTACCCTGAACTAGTTTCAGGGTCGCACAAAAATGTAGAATAAGTTTAATGAGATTCTGAAACAAGTTTAGAATGACGATTTTTAAAAGCAATAAAAAAAGCCTCGCAATTGCGAGGCTTTTTTATTTATGAATATCTTGTTTCTATTTAAAATAGTCCGTTTATTTGAGCGTCGATACGATCAATAATAGAACCTAAATCTTCTGGATTGTCAACAAAATCTATGTCATCCACATCAATAATTAATAATTTTCCTTTACTGTATTTTGTAATCCAAGCTTCATAGCGTTCATTTAATCTACTTAAATAATCTATGCTTATTGAGTTTTCATAATCTCTACCTCTTTTATGAATTTGTCCAACCAAAGTTGGAATAGATGCACGCAAGTAAATTAATAAATCTGGAGGAGATACTAAACGTTCCATTAAATCAAATAATGAAGAGTAGTTTTGATAATCTCTATTAGGCATTAAACCCATTGCATGTAAATTAGGTGCAAATATATGAGCATCTTCATAAATAGTTCTATCTTGAATAATAGCTTTACCACTTTCTCTAATTTCTAAAATTTGTCTAAAACGACTATTTAAAAAGTAAACCTGCAAATTAAAAGACCATCGTTCCATTTCACCATAGAAATCATCCAGATAAGGATTTTCATCTACAGATTCAAAGTGAGGGTCCCACTTATAATGTTTTGCTAATAGTTTTGTTAAGGTTGTTTTTCCGGCTCCAATATTACCTGCAATTGCAACGTGCATACTTATAAAATAACTTGATTATAAAGTGCTAAAGGTAATTATTTTTTTTATGATAAAACAAATCAAAGTGTACACTGTTAATAAATTAATTTATAACCAAAACCTCGTACGTTAATTATTTGAATTGATTCGTCTGATTTTAATTTTTTTCGAAGCTTTGTAATAAAAACATCCATACTTCTTGCATTAAAAAAATCATCGCTTCCCCAAAGCTTTTTAAGTATAAAGGATCGTTCTAAAACTTGATTTTTTTGTTGGTTTAAATGAAAAAGTAATTGAGCTTCTCTATGTGTTAATTTTTCTGAATTGTTTTTTATTGAAAGTGTTTGTTTTTTAAAATCGAAGGTGTAATTTCCAATTTTTATGGGTTTATCAATAGATTCAGATGATTTTTTTCTTTTTAATAAGGCATTCATTCTAACAATTAACTCTTCCATACTAAATGGTTTTTTTAGGTAATCGTTTCCTCCTAAATTAAAACCTTCTACAACATCTTCGGTTTGTGATTTTGCAGTTAAAAATATAATTGGAATGTTTGGATCTTCAAGTCTTATTTCTTTTGCTAATGTAAATCCATCTTTTTTTGGCATCATTACATCTAACACCAATAATTCAGGCTGTTCGGCTTTGAAAGTTTTATAAGCTTCTTCACCATTTACACAAAGTAAAACTTCAAAATTTCTTGTTTCTAAGCTTTCTTTTACAATTTGCCCTAATGAAGGTTCATCTTCTGCAAGTAATATTTTAACTGATTTATTCATTTGGCAATTCAATTTTAAATACAGTGTTGTTTTTACTATTGTAATTTATTGAAATACTACCATTGTGTTTTTCAATAATTTTTTGAGTGTAATACAATCCTATCCCAAAACCTTTTATATTATGTGTGTTTCCAGTAGGAATTCTATAAAATTGTTCAAATACTTTATCTTTTTGATTTTTAGGAATCCCGTTTCCATTATCCCAAATTAAAATTTCAACACCTTTTTTAGTGTTATTTTGCTTTGTTGAAATTGTGTTTCCACCATATTTTATAGCGTTATCTATAATATTGGAAATAGCATTTTCAAAATGAAATGTATCAACATTTATAGTTATATCTCCATTTTTATTGCTGAAATTAAAAGTTTTTTCAGGGTTTAGTAAACGATATTTTCCAACAATTTTTTCCAACAGTTGATTTATAATTATAGGTTCTTTAGTTAATTTAATTTCTTCTTGTTTTAGTGTTGCAGTTTCTAAAAGCTTGTCTACCATTAAATGAAGCTTAGCTGTTTGAGTACTTGCCATTTCAACATATTTTTCAGATTTATTTTTATCTTCTAAAACATTGAAATTTTTCATAGCTTCTAAAACCGTTGCTATAGTTGCTATGGGTGTTTTAAATTCGTGCGTAATATTGCTAATTAAATCGTTTTTTACTTCAGATAGTTGTTTTTGTTTGTGAATGGTTTTAAGTAAATAAATAATACTAGCAATAATACTAGCTGAAAGTAGTAGAGAAAGTAATATACTTATAAATGACTCTCTTAAAATATCAGTGGTAGTATCGGTAAAAAATAATTCTAATTTACTTCTGTGAGGTAAATAATGCGATTTAGTTTTTATGGTTAAATGTTTTTTAGGGAAATTTTTAATATTTAAGGTTTGTGTTTTTGTGGTAACACTATCGTAATCTACCCAATCATAATAAGTAAAGTTTAAAGCGTATTTAACATTAATATTTTGTCTTTCAAATTCTTTAATAATCTGTAAGTTTAACTTGTTTAAATCTAGCGAATCTCTTGAAAAAGAAACAACTACTTTGGATAAGATACTATCCATATTTTGAGCAAAAAAATCAGATTTTTTGTAAAAATTAAAGCCTTTACCATCTTGTACTCCATATTTATGATTTCCTTTATCAATCACAAAAATTTTGGTACTATCTTTTTCAGTTAAATCAATTAAGGTACTATCAATTTTTTTATACATCATTCTTCTAGAACGTGTTTTTAATTTAATAGTGTCACTTTTTCTTTTAGTATTTGAAGAGTCTAATGAGGTTAAAGTAATAAAGCTAGACTTTGTTATTTCAGCAAAGTAATCTTCAACAGCAGTATCAATACTTCGTTGTACTTTGGTTATCAAATACTCTTTATTTATTTGATATTCACGGTAATTCCAATATACCTGTACAGCAATAGTAATTGCAATAGTAATTGCAATTACATATATAATCCATTGGTACCGTTTATTGTTCATAACTCAAAGGTAGTTATAGATATGTTAATATCACAGCCGATTAACAGACGTTAACACTGTTTAACCATAAATAATATTTATTCAAACTATATTTGTGATACAAAATTAAAAATGAATACTTATGAATACAAGAATACTAAAATTAACTTCGGCTATTGTATTGTTTATATCTATACAATCTTTTGCTCAAGATTTTCAAGGTATTGCAAATTACCAATCTAAAACTACTTTAAACATGGATTTAGATAATTCTGGAATTCCTGCTGATAGAATTCAACGAGTAAAAGAAATGATGAAAAGCAGGTTAGAAAAAACATACAAGCTTACGTTTAATAAAACAGAATCTATTTACAAAGAAGAAGAGAAATTAGACAATGCATCTGGTGGAAGAGGCATGCGATTTATGATGTTTGGTGGAGGTGCTACTGGGGAACATTATAAAAATATTCAAACTAAAAAAAGTACTAAAGAAAATGAATTTAGTGGAAAAAACTTTTTAATAAAAGATAATTTACCTACTTATCAATGGAAAATGGAGCAAGAAACCAAAACTATTGGTAATTATTTATGTTTTAAAGCTACTGCCATAGTTCAAATGCCTAAACCTAGAGAAATGAGATTTGGTAGAGGTAGACCAGGAGAAGATAAAAAAACAGAAGAGGAGCGAAAGAAAGAAAGGGAAGAAATGATGAATCCTGAAATTATTGATACAGTTGTAACTGCTTGGTACACATTAGATGTTCCTGTTGGACATGGACCTGATAATTATTATGGTTTGCCGGGTTTAATTTTAGAACTTTCTTATGCAAATACAACTATTTTATGTACTAAAATTGTACTAAATCCAAAAGATAAAATAGAAATTTCAGAACCTAAAAAAGGGAAAGTTGTTACCCAATCTGAATATGATAAAATTACGACTGAAAAAATGGAGGAGATGAGAGAACGTATGCAAAATGAGCGTCAAAAAAGTGGAAATAATGGACATAGAATGAGAGGTTAACTAATTAATAGACGTTAAAATTTAAATAATGAAAAAATACAGCATTGTTTTAGTATTATTTTTAACAGCTTTTTCTGCTTTTTCACAAAATGTTAAATTAGAAGGAACTGTAAAAGATAACGAGGGCAATCCGTTAGAAATGGCAAATGTAATTGCCTTTAAAAAAGGAACTAAATTTCTACAATCATATTCAATTACTGATCATAGCGGAAACTATAAGTTAAGTTTAGAAGATACGAATGATTATTCAATTAAAATTAGTTATTTAGGTTTTGATAATTTAAATGTAGACATTTCAGTTGATAATTCAGGAAACGATTTTAAAAAGGATTTTGTACTTACACAATCCAATGAAGAATTGAATGAAGTTGAAATTACCTACGAAATGCCCGTAAAAATTGTTGGTGATACCATTGTTTATAATTCAGATTCTTTCACTTCAGGAAAAGAGAAAAAATTGGAAGATGTATTGGCAAAACTTCCAGGAATTGAAATAGATGACAATGGTGAAGTAGAAGTTGAAGGGAAAAAAGTACAGAAAGTTTTAGTTGAAGGCAAAGAGTTTTTTGATGGAGATTCTAAATTAGCCACTCAAAATATTCCAGCAAGCGCCATAGATAAAGTTCAAGTTTTAAGAAATTATAACGAAGTTTCTGGAATGCGCGGTGTTACTAATAATGAAGATAATATTGCCTTAAACATAAAATTAAAAACAGGAAAAGATAGTTTTTGGTTTGGAGAAGTAAATGCAGGTATTGGAGATAACGAAAAACATATTGTTAAACCAAAGTTGTTTTATTACAGTCCTAAAAAAAGTGTAAATCTATTAGCAGATTTTAATAATATTGGTGTTGCACCTTTTACAAGAAGCGATTATTTTCGTTTTACAGGTGGTTTACGTGGTTCTATGCAAGGTGGAGGAACAAGTTTCAATGTTTCAACAGGAGGTTTAGGTTTTACAACAGCTCAAAATAACAAAGCACAAGAAATAGTTTCAAAATTTGGAGCATTAAACTTTAATATTTCGCCTAAAAAAACTTTAGACTTAAATGGTTTTGCTATTGTAAATAATTCTGAAACTAGCATGTTAACCAAATCTAATACAATATACAACGATACTGGTTTAATTGAAGAAAGAGAAACTTCAGCATTTCAAGAAAGTAAGTTAGGGATGTTAAAATTTAGTACAACCTATCGCCCAAATACCAATATCCATTTAGATTATGATATATTTGGAAAGCTCTCTGAACAAACTGAAATTAACGATGTTAATTCTACAAACAGAGGTGCAGTTGATACCTATTTAGAAGAAAAACCAGCTTCAGTAAATCAAAATTTTAACTTGTATTATACTATTGACGATAAAAATATATTTGCTACTGAAATACAGCATTTATATCAAAAAGATATGCCTTTGTATAATTCAATAACTTCAACACAACCTTTTGAATTATTACCAACTGTACAAGAGGATGCGTCAGATTTATTTAATTTGTTTCAAAATTCAAAAACAACAACAAGTAAGTTTGATGCTAAACTAGATTACTACTATTTGTTAACTCCTAAAAGCAATATAAATATTCGTTTTGGAACAACTTTTAGTGCTCAAAATTTTGAATCGGATATTGAACAAGAATTACCTGATGGAAGTACCATTAGTTTTTCAGATACAACATTAAACAACAATGTAGATTATAACTTTTCGGATGTATTTTTAGGTGTTTATTATAAGCTTGTAGCTGGTAAGTTTACATTAAATCCGGGTGTTACTATTCATCAATATACAACTAAAGATACACAATTAGGAAGTGAAAATAAAGATAGTTTTTCAAAGATTTTACCAGATATTTATGCAAAATATAGTTTTAATTCTTCAGCAAATCTTCGTTTAAATTATGCAATTACTTCGCAATTTTCTGATATTGAAACTGTAGCTGAAGGTTATTTATTGGATACATATAACGCAATGTCTCGCGGAAATAGAACTATTGAAAACTCTTTAAAACATAACTACTCATTAAATTATTTTAGTTTTAGTATGTTTTCGTTTACAAACATTCATGCATCTATAAATTATTCAAAAAATGTTAATTCAGTAAAAAACAATACAGAATTAATAGGTGTTGATAGAATATCATATCCTTTAAATTTTAATTTTGCTGATGAATCACTTTCAGGAAGTTTTAGATATGGGAAAACATATAGTAAATTGAAAACAAACTTTAGTACAAGAATTTCTCAAAATAATTACAATAATTTAGTGAATGATGAGCGTGTAAAATTAAAATCATTAACACATAGTTATACTGCAAGTGTTGCTACTAAATTTAAAAATGCACCTAATTTTGAAGTTGGTTATCAAAAATCGTTTACAGATTATTCAAATACAGGAAGTACTACAGATAAGCCATTTGCAAACATTGAAGTAGGGTTTTTAAAGAACTTTATTTTAACAGCAGATTATACTCATTTTAAGTATGAAAATGATGAGAAAACGGTAGAAAACAAGTATTCGTTTTTAAATGCTAAACTCTATTATCAGCAAAAAAACAGTAAGTGGGAATTTATACTTTCAGCAGATAATTTAACAGATAATACATCTATAAATAGAGATAGTTTAAACGAAATTGTAAATAGTAACACAACATCATTATATTATATTCAACCAAGGATATGGATGTTTTCAGTAAAATATAATTTATAAATATTAAATAATGAGTAACAAAAAATCTACCAGTCTTTATATGAGAATTGTGCATCGATATTTAGGCTTTTTTTTAGCAGGAATTATGACGGTTTACGCCTTAAGTGGAGTTGTTTTAATTTTTAGAGAAACGGAATTTTTAAAAGTAGAAAAACAAATTGAAAAAAAACTTCAGCCAAATGCTGAAATAGCAGAAATTGGAAAAGCAATAAAAAAGCGAAATATTAAAATTTCAAAAGCTGAAGGTGATTTGGTATATTTTAATGGTGGAAGTTATAATAGACAAACTGGTTTGGTAAACTATACATCAAAACAATTACCGTATGTTTTAGATAAGTTTGTTCATTTACACAAAGCAACAACTAAACAACCATTGTATTGGTTAAACGTATTTTTTGGAGTGTCACTTTTATTTTTTGCAATCTCTTCCTTTTGGATGTTTCTTCCAAAATCAAAAATTTTTAAAAAAGGAATGTACTATACAATAGCGGGTTTTGTATTAACAGTAATCTTACTTTTTATATAGAATTTCAGAATAAAGTATAAAAAAAGCCTAACAAATTTGTTAGGCTTTTTTTATTTTATATAGTTTTTTAAAGCTTAAAAGCTTTTTTTACTTTATCAACGTAATCTAATTTTTCCCAAGTAAATAATTCAACTTCGGTAGAAATTTCAGTTCCATCAACATTTGTAAAAGTTTTAGTAACTGTATCATTTTTACGTCCCATATGTCCGTAAGCAGCTGTCTCTAAATACATTGGCTGACGTAGTTTTAAGCGATCTTCAATGGCAGATGGGCGCATATCAAAAATTTCTGAAATAATTTCAGCAATTTCACCATCACTTAAATCTACATTTGCAGTACCGTAGGTATTTACATAAATTCCCATAGGTTCTACAACACCAATAGCGTATGAAACTTGAATTAAAATTTCATCAGCAACACCAGCTGCAACAATATTTTTTGCAATATGGCGCGTTGCGTAAGCAGCACTTCTATCAACTTTACTTGGATCTTTTCCAGAAAAAGCTCCACCACCGTGAGCACCTTTACCTCCGTAAGTATCAACAATAATTTTTCTTCCTGTTAATCCAGTATCTCCGTGAGGTCCACCAATAACAAATTTACCTGTTGGATTTACGTGATACACAATATTATTGTTAAATAAAGCTTGAATATCAGCAGGAAGTTTAGCTATAACACGTGGAATTAAAATCTCAATAACATCACGTTTAATTTTAGCCAACATTTCATTGTCATCTTCTAAAAATTGATCGTGTTGAGTAGAAACTACAATATCTTTAATTCTAAAAGGAACATTATCATCGGTATATTCAATAGTAACTTGGCTTTTAGAATCTGGGCGTAAATAGGTAATTTCATTATTTTCTTTACGTAATAAAGCTAATTCTTGTAAAATTTTATGACTCAAGTCTAAAGCTAAAGGCATATAGTTTTCAGTTTCCTTGGTAGCATAACCAAACATCATTCCTTGGTCACCAGCACCTTGTTCTTCTTTAGAAGCTCTATCAACACCTTGGTTAATATCTTGAGATTGTTCGTGAATTGCAGAAAAAACTCCACAAGAGTTTCCATCAAACATATATTCACTTTTAGTGTAACCAATTTTATTGATTACATCTCTAGCAATTTTTTGAACGTCTAAATACGTTTTAGATTTTACTTCTCCAGCCAATACAACTTGACCAGTTGTTACTAGGGTTTCACAAGCTACTTTTGAATCTTTATCAAAAGCTAAAAAGTTGTCAATTAAAGCATCTGAAATTTGATCAGCAACTTTGTCTGGGTGTCCTTCAGAAACAGATTCTGATGTAAATAAATACGACATATTCTATCTATTTTTGTTTTTTAAACTTAAAATTTACTGGTTGCGAAAGCTAAAGGAAGTAATACATACTGCTTTAGCATTTTTTTTGAGAGGTTGCAATCAGTTCAAATCCTTCCTCTATTAATTTCGACTGCAAATGTATAAAAATTAGAATGATAACAACTAAATTTTAACTAAATTTTAATTCATTTGTTTTTTATGAAGTATTCTGTAAGAAGTATTTAAAATTTTCGACAAATACATTAAATTTTTTTAAGAATGAAGAAATATATATTAGCTATAGTTGTAATTTTTGTAATGGTAAGTTGTAGTTCAAGTGATTCAGATGATTCTTTAACAATGAATCAAATTGAGGTAGATTTGGAATCTGAACTTTCTGAAGAAGTAACAGTTATGGGTGATTTTGTTTCAGATGCGCATCCAACTTCAGGAAAAACTACAGTTACAAATTCAACATTAAATTTTCAAAATTTCAAAACCGATGACGGACCAAAATTATTGGTTTATTTATCAACTTCTGTAGAGTCAACAGATTTTGTGAACTTGGGAGATTTAAAAGGAATTGAGGGTAATTATACATATAATATTCCTGAAAATACCGATTTAGAAAAGTATAAATATGTAGTAATTTGGTGTGTAGATTTCTTGGTGAGTTTTGGTCACGCTGAATTAAAATAATTAAAAATATATTTGGTGATTAGAAAAAAGTATTTACATTTGTTGCAACAAAAACAAGAAAAATGAATACAATGTTTAACAATATGTGTGCTATGATGTGTAAAATTACACAGAGGTAACTATTGTTTAAATATTAATAAAATATAAATAATAAACCTCTGAAGAAATTCAGAGGTTTTTTTTTATAAAATGAATACAACTAAAAAAAACACCATGTCAAATCAACAAAAAATGCGAATGCAAATAATGTGTAGCACAATGAATTGGTATTGCCTAAAATGAAAAAACTAAAAAATCAATAAATAGATTTTAAGTCCCTTTGGTAATACCCTAACTAAAGGGACTTTTTTATATCAATTTCAGAATAAAACATTAAAAATATAATTATGAGTACTCAAAAAATTTCAACACAGGCATTACACGCAGGACACGATACAACAACAACAGCAGGAACTAGAGCAGTTCCTATTTACCAATCTTCATCGTACGTTTTTAATGATACAGAACATGCGGCTAATTTATTTTCTCTAAAAGAATTAGGATTTATTTATACAAGACTTAATAACCCAACAAATGATATTTTACAACAACGTTTGGCAGCAATTGAAGGTGGCGTTGGAGCTGTAGTATTTGCATCTGGAACTTCGGCAATATCAACAGGGTTACTAACTTTATTAAAAGCCGGTGATCACATAGTAGCTTCTAGTAGTTTGTACGGTGGTACTTTCACTTTATTAAATGTAACATTACCAAGATTAGGTATTACAACCACTTTTGTAGATGCTTCTAATCCAGATAATTTTAAGGCTGCTGTACAAGAAAATACCAGAGCATTTTTTGTAGAGTCTTTAGGAAATCCAAAGTTAGATGTGTTGGATTTAGAAGCAATTGCTGAACATTCTAAAGCGGCAGAAGTTCCATTTATAGTTGATAACACAGTTGCGAGTCCAGCTTTATTAAATCCAATAAAACACGGAGCAAATTTAGTAATACATTCTTTAACAAAATACATTGGCGGTCAAGGAAATTCATTAGGCGGAGCAATAATTGATGCTGGAACTTTTGATTGGACTAACGGAAAATTTCCAGAATTTACTGAACCTTCAGCAGGTTATCATGGTTTAATTTATAGTGAAGCTTTAGGAGCAGCAGCGTTTACGTTTAAATTAATTTTAGAAGGTTTACGTGATTTTGGTGGAGCTTTAAGTCCGTTCAATGCATTTCAAATTATACAAGGTTTAGAAACATTACCAGTACGTATTAAACAACACAGTGCAAATGCTCTAGAATTAGCACAATGGTTAGAAAGTAGAAAAGAAGTTGCTTGGGTAAATTATCCAGGTTTAGAAAGTAGTAACTACAATAAGTTGGCTAAAAAATACTTACCAAAAGGGCAAAGTGGTTTAGTTACTTTTGGAGTAAAAGGAGGTTTTGAAGCGGCTAAAAAAGTAACTGATGCAACTAAAATATTTTCATTATTAGCAAATATTGGAGATACAAAATCGCTAATTATTCACCCGGCAAGTACAACACATCAACAGTTAACTGTTGAGCAACAGGCAGGTGCGGGTGTAAGTCAAGATTTAATTAGATTGTCAGTTGGGCTTGAAGATATTGAAGATTTAAAAACTGATTTAGAAGCAGCTTTTAAAGCTATATAAATGTTTATTGTATAGAAATATCGTCATTGCTAGGAACGAAGCAATCTGTAGTTAAGATAAAGAGAGCACTTCAGCTATTTTGCAATGATGATTAACAAAAAAATAATTACGTATAAAACAGTTGTTTAGAAAAAAATTAATGCGTTAATTTGCGTTCGAGTTCAGTAATTTATTGACTATTGTTATCAAGAAAGGCAGAGGGAATAGACCCTGTGAAGCCTTGGCAACCCTTTATCTTTAAAGAAGGTGCCTAAATTCTACCAAATTATTTGGATAGATAACCCACAAGAATTTTTCTGAAATTCTGTCTTTTTTCTTAACAATTATTTTTTAACAAACGTTCGTCATTGCGGTGAGCATAGAGACGAAGCAATCTGTTAATAGACAAACAGATTACTTCAGCTACTTTGTAGCTTTGTAATAACAAATATAAATGATTGGATTTTTCAATCTTTTAATAATTAATAATGAGTGAATTAAAGCACATAGTAATTCAAAATTTTACTTCTGAAAAAGGAGATTCTTATTCAGATATTAAATTGTCTTACCAAGTTTTTGGACAGCCAATTAATACGGCTCCAATTATTTTGGTAAATCACGCATTAACTGGAAATAGCAACGTTGCTGGTGAAGAAGGTTGGTGGAAAGATTTAGTAGGTGAAGAAAAAGTAATTGATATAAATTGTTATACAATTCTTTCATTCAATATACCTGGAAATGGTTTTGATGGTTTTGAAATTGTAAACTATAAAGATTTTGAAGCCAGAGATATAGCAAATATTTTTTTATTAGGATTGAAACAATTACAAATTGAAAAATTATTTGCCTTAATTGGAGGCTCATTGGGAGGAGGAATAGCTTGGGAAATGGCAGTGATAAACCCAGAAATTACAGCCCATTTAATTGCCATTGCAACCGATTGGAAAGCTACTGATTGGTTAATTGCAAACTGCCAAATTCAAGAACAATTTTTGGTAAATTCAAGCAACCCAGTGCACGATGCCCGTATGCACGCAATGTTGTGTTACAGAACACCAGAATCTTTTAAAGAGCGTTTTCAGCGTTCAAAAAATGATGAGTTAGAGATTTTTAATGTAGAAAGTTGGTTGTTGCATCATGGCGAAAAATTGCAAGAGCGTTTTCAGCTTTCGGCATATAGATTAATGAATCAATTGCTTAAAACATTAGATGTTACTAAAGGAAGAGAAGATAATATTTTAGACACTATTAAAGCTAATATTCACATTATAGGTGTGGATTCTGATTTGTTTTTTACAGCTGAAGAAAATAGAGATACGCACAAGCAATTGGCTTTAATAAATCCGAATGTAACGTATAATGAAATAAACTCGGTGCATGGGCACGATGCCTTTTTAATAGAATACAAACAACTAGAAAAAATTATAGAACCTATTTTTAATAAGCGTTCAAAAAACAACATGAAAGTAGTAAAATTTGGAGGTAAATCTTTGGCAAACGGTAAAGGAATTGAAAGTGCATTAAATGTTATTTCTAATAAAGTGGCTAATGAAGAAGCTATTACTTTAGTAGTTTCAGCAAGAGGAAAATCTACCGATCAATTAGAATCTATTTTAGAAAAAGCCAAAAATAATTTACCTTATTTAGAGGAATTAGAAGCTTTTAAAAAGTACCAATTAGCGTTAGATAAAACCATTGAAGTTTCAGAAGAGTTTAAATTGTTAGATGAAATTTTTAAAGGTGTTAATTTATTAGGTGATTATAGTGCAAAAGTAAAAGATCAAGTATTAGCACAAGGTGAAATTTTATCAGCAAAAACAATTGCACATGTATTAAATTCAAAAGGAATCAAAGCAAATTTTGTAGATGCTAGAACTTTATTAAAAACAAACGATCAGTTTGGTGATGCACAATTATTTGAAGATGCTTCGGAAGATTTGGTAATTAAGCATTTTTCTGAACATCCAGCAAATGAAATTCAAGTAATTACAGGTTTTATTGCTTCAAATTTAAATGGTGAAACAACTACTTTGGGTAGAAATGGAAGTAATTATACAGCCTCATTAATTGCTAATTTTTTAAATGCTTCAGAATTTCAAAATTACACACACGTAAACGGAATTTTTACTGCAAATCCTGATTTGGTAGACAATGCTAAAAAAATTGAAAAACTTTCCTATCAAGAAGCCAATGAAATGGCAAATTTTGGAGCAAATATTTTGCACGCAAAAACCATTATTCCTTTAATTCAAAAAAATATTCCACTACGTATTTTAAATACTTTTGACAATGAAAATAAAGGAACATTAATTGGTCCAGAATCTGAAAATGGTGGAATAAAATCGTTGTCTGTTCAAGAAGATGTTGCTTTGGTAAACTTGGTTGGTAGAGGTTTGTTAGGTAAAGTTGGTGTTGATGGAAGAATTTTTACAGCTTTGGGTAAAGAAGGGATTAGTGTAAGTATAATCTCGCAAGGTTCAAGTGAACGTGGAATTGGTTTTATAGTAGACGCTAAAAATGGTTATAAAGCAAAACATGTATTGGAAAACGAGTTTAAAAATGACTTCCAAAGTAAAGATGTTAGCAGCATATTTGTAACTGAAAATGTATCGGTAATTTCAATAATTGGACAAACATTAAATACATTTCATCAGCCATATAGTGCTTTAATAAAAAACCATATAACACCTGTTTTAATAAATAATACAGTAACAGGTGAAAACGTGTGTTTAGTTGTTAAGCAAACTGAATTAAATAAGGCTGTTAATGTTGTTCACGGTGAAATATTTGGAGTTTCAAAAAACATAAACATTGCTATTTTTGGTAAAGGATTAGTTGGCGGAACTTTAATTGAGCAAATATTAAAAAGCGAACAAAATATTTTAAAACGTAAAAACATACAATTAAATGTGTTTGCTGTTGGAAATTCAACAAAAGTATTGTTAGATAAAAATGGAGTTTCTTCAAATTGGGAGGAAAAGTTATTGAGCGAAGGTGTAGAGAATTATTCAGTAAAAAATGTTATTGAATTTGCAGATAAAAACCATTTAGAAAATTTAATTGCAATAGACAATACTGCAAGTGCAGACTTTGTTGAAAATTATATTGAGTTGGTTGAAAACGGATTCGATTTAATTTCATCAAATAAAGTTGGAAATACGTTGAGTTATGATTTTTACAAAGAGTTGCGTGAGAAACTAGCTAAAAATAGAAAAACGTATTTGTACGAAACAAATGTTGGAGCAGGTTTACCTTTAATAGATACTATAAAAGTATTACACGATTCAGGTGAAAATATTACAGGAATAAAAGGCGTGTTTTCAGGCTCATTAAGTTATTTGTTCAATAATTTTTCAGCTCAAGATAGACCTTTTAGTGAAGTATTAAGTGAAGCAATTGAGAATGGATATACAGAACCAGATCCAAGAGAAGATTTATGTGGTAATGATGTTGGTAGAAAATTATTGATATTAGCTCGTGAGTTAGATTTACAAAATGAATTTGAAGATGTAGTTATTGAAAATTTAATTCCAGAAAATTTACGTAAAGGTTCTGCTGAAGAGTTTTTAGGACGATTAGAAGAATTGAACGGTTATTATAAAGAAGTAAAAGACAATCAAAAAGAAAATCACGTACTTCGTTATATAGGAGATTTATCCGGAGATTTACAACAAGATAAAGGTGTTTTAGAAGTAAAATTAGTGTCTGTACCAAAATCAAGTGCTTTAGGTCAAATTCAAGGAGCAGATGCCATTTTTGAAATTTATACAGAATCTTACGGTGAAAAACCAATTGTTATTCAAGGAGCAGGAGCAGGAGCAGCAGTTACAGCGCGTGGAGTATTTGGAGATATTTTACGTTTAGCAGAAAAGAATTAATTTTAACTAATAATAAAGCAGTATTCTGAACTTGTTTTAGAATATTAAAATATAGGAATTCAATAAATATGAGCGATTTTAATTTTGAAACAGAAGCCATTAGAAACCAGTTAGAACGTTCTCAATTTCAAGAACATTCAACACCAATGTACTTAACATCTAGTTTTGTTTTTGAAGATGCAGAGGATATGAGAGCTTCTTTTACTGAAGAAAAAATTAGAACCATTTATTCACGTTACAGCAATCCAAATACATCGGAGTTTGTAGAGAAAGTGGTAGCAATGGAAAAAGCTGAAGATGGTTATGCTTTTGCAACTGGTATGGCAGCAATTTTTTCAACTTTTGCAGCGTTGTTAAGCAGTGGAGATCATATTGTTTCGGCACGTTCTGTTTTTGGTTCAACACATACATTGTTTACTAAATATCTTCCAAAATGGAATATTGAAACTTCGTATTTCGATATAAATAAGCCTGAAGAAATAGAAAGTTTTATAAAGCCTTCAACAAAAATAATTTATGCTGAAACTCCTACAAATCCAGGAGTAGATTTAATAGATTTAGAGTTGTTGGGGAAAATTGCAAAAAAGCACCATTTATTATTGGTAATTGATAACTGTTTTGCAACACCATACATTCAACAACCAATTAAATATGGAGCAGATTTAGTAGTACATTCAGCAACTAAATTAATGGATGGTCAGGGTAGAGTTTTGGGTGGAGTAGTTGTTGGAAATAGTGATTTAATAAGAGAAATTTATTTATTTTCTAGAAATACAGGACCAGCAATGTCACCCTTTAATGCTTGGGTATTAAGTAAAAGTTTAGAAACTTTAGCTGTTAGAGTTGAAAAACATTGCGAAAATGCTTTAAAAGTTGCTGAATTTTTAGAGTCTAATAAAAATGTAAGCTTGGTAAAATATCCATTTTTAGAATCGCATCCGCAATATGAAATTGCAAAAAAGCAAATGAAATTAGGAGGAAATATAATTGCTTTTGAAATTAAAGGAGGAATTGAAGCAGGTAAAAAGTTTTTAAATAGCATTAAATTATGTTCGCTTTCTGCTAATTTAGGAGATACTAGAACTATAGTTACGCACCCAGCTTCAACCACACATTTTAGATTAAGTGAAGAGGAGAGGTTAGCAGCAGGAATTACACCTGGATTGGTAAGGGTATCGGTTGGTTTAGAGAATGTTATAGATGTTATTTCAGACCTAGAGCAAGCACTAAATAGCTAAAATTTTAAGATGATTTTTAGGGATATGTTAAAAGTTTAAAAAATTTTACCCTATAAGTCTATCGAATTAGTAGGGTAATAAAAAATAATGTATGTTTGCAATGTTAAAAAATGTAAATTTTAAAATTATAAATGATTTTAGATCAAATATTTATATCGAACCAAAAAAAGGCTAAAGAAGAAAAGTCAAAAAAAGTTGAAAAAACCTCTTCTGAAAGCACACTTCGAAGTGTTGTTAAATCAATAAGTTGGCGTGTAGTTGGCACTATAGATACAGTAGTTATTTCTTGGTTAATTACAGGTGAAGTTGCGTTAGCAATTAGTATTGGAACAGTAGAATTGGTTACTAAAATGGCTTTATATTTCTTTCATGAAAGAGCTTGGAATAATATAAAATGGGGAAAAAATGAGTAAATTATCAATAGAAGAAATTAATAAGGAATTAGAAGGGAAATCTCCAGAAGAGATTATTGTTTGGGCTTTAGATTATGCTAAAAACCCAGTAGTAACTACCAATTTTAGACCTTACGAAGTGGCAATTCTAAATGCTTGTACTGAAATAAAAAAAGATTTAAAAGTTATTTGGTGCGATACTGGTTACAATACACCAAACACCTATAAACATGCTAATGAAATTATCGAAAAATTAGGTTTAAATGTGCATTTATATGTACCGCAACAAACTACTGCTCATAGAGATTCAATTATGGGAATTCCTCAAATTGATGATCCAATGCATAAAGTGTTTACAGAACAAGTAAAATTAGAACCGTTTAATAGAGCAATGCAAGAGCATCAGCCAGATGTTTGGTTTACTAATTTACGTAAAGGTCAAACTGCTTTTAGAGATAGTATAAGTGTTGCTTCTTTTAGTAAAGATGGAAAATTAAAAGTAAGTCCTTTTTATAATTGGACAGATAAAGAATTAGATACTTATTTAGCAGAAAAAGAATTGCCAAATGAGTTTACATATTTTGACCCAACAAAAGTATTAGAGAATAGAGAATGCGGATTGCATTCATAAAATTTGAATTATGACAGAGAAGTTACACATTAATCAATTAGAAAACGAAGCTATTTATATTATGAGAGAAGTAGCTGCACAGTTTGAAAAACCAGTGCTGTTGTTTTCTGGAGGAAAAGATTCAATAACATTAGTAAGGTTGGCACAAAAAGCATTTTACCCAGCTAAAATTCCTTTTCCATTAATGCATATTGATACAGGACATAACTTTCCAGAAACTATAGAATTTAGAGATAAATTGGTTAAGGAACTAGGATTAGAATTAATTGTACGTAATGTACAAGACTCTATAGATCAAGGTAAAGTAAAAGAAGAGTCAGGAAGATATTCAAGCAGAAATATGTTGCAAACAACAACATTATTAGATGCAATTGAAGAGTTTAAATTTGATGCATGTATTGGTGGAGCTCGAAGAGATGAAGAAAAAGCTAGAGCAAAAGAACGTATTTTTTCAGTGCGTGATGATTTTGGTCAATGGGATGAAAAAAATCAACGCCCAGAATTGTTCGATATGTTGAATGGTGAAATTGATTTTGGTCAAAATGTGCGTGTTTTTCCAATTTCAAACTGGACAGAATTAGATGTTTGGACGTATATAGAAAATGAAAATTTAGAAATTCCTTCAATCTATTTTGCTCACAAACGTAGTGTATTTTTAAGAGATGGCCTTATATGGTCTGCTTCTGAACATGTATATAGAGATGAAGAAGAAGTAGTAGAAGAACGCATGGTTCGTTTTAGAACCGTTGGAGATATGAGTTGTACAGCAGCAGTAGATTCTTATGCTGAAACAATTAATCAAGTTGTATCAGAAATTAGAGATTCTAGTATTTCAGAAAGAGGAGCGAGAATAGATGATAAACGTTCAGAAGCAGCAATGGAAGAACGTAAACAACAAGGGTACTTTTAAAATTTTCTTTAGAAAATTGTGCTTTTAGCTTTTGGCATTTAGCCAATAGCAGAGAAAAAAATATTACTAAAATTAAGCCAATAGCAATAAGCGAACGGTAAAAAGCTAAACAAAAAAATGAAAGTTTTAAAAATAGCAACAGCAGGAAGTGTAGATGATGGAAAAAGTACTTTAATCGGGAGATTATTGTATGATACAAAATCATTAACCGATGATAAGTTAGAAGCAATTGAACGTAGTTCAAAACAAAAAGGATATGATTATTTAGATTTCTCTTTAGCAACAGATGGTTTGGTTGCTGAACGTGAACAAGGAATTACAATTGATGTAGCACATATCTACTTTTCAACAGCAACTAAAAGTTATATTATAGCAGATACACCAGGTCACGTAGAGTATACACGTAACATGGTTACAGGAGCTTCAACTTCACAAGCAGCAATAATTTTAATTGATGCGCGTCATGGAGTAATTGAACAAACATATCGTCACTTTTTCATAAATAATTTATTGAGAATTAAAGATGTAATTGTAGCTGTTAACAAAATGGATTTAGTTGAATTTTCTGAAGATAGATACAACGAAATTAAAGCAGATTTTCAAAAACTTGTTGATAAAAGTGATTACGAAGATCAAAATATTACGTTTATTCCTGTAAGTGCTTTAAAAGGTGATAATGTAGTTGAAAAAGGAAATAATATGGATTGGTTTGAAGGCCAAACTTTGCTAGAACATTTAGAAAAATTAGATACGGAAGATATTTATAATAAAGGAAATGTTCGTTTTCCAGTTCAATATGTTATTCGTCCAAAAACAGAAGAATATCACGATTTTAGAGGGTATGCAGGTAAAGTTTATGGAGGTGATTTAAAAGTCGGAGACGATGTGGTAATTCTTCCTTCAGAAACAAAAAGTAAAATTAAAGAGATTTATTTCTACGACAAAAAATACGAAAGTGCTGCACGTAGATCATCAGTTACTGTAACATTAGAAAATGATGTAAATGTAAGCAGAGGAGATATGATTGTTAGAGTTGGAGAATTACCAAAAAGTGATAAACGTTTTACTGCAACTATAGCTTGGATGGATAATAAAAATTTACAGTCAGGCTCTAAATATGTTTTACAACATGGAGTAAATAAAGTATTGGCAAAAGTAAATACAATTCATAATAGAATAAATCCAGATTATTCTGGAATTGAGTTGGATGTTGATAGTTTAAAAATGAATGATATTGCATCAATTTCATTTCAATTAAACAAGCCAATATTTTTTGATGCATTTAAAGAAAATAGAACTAACGGATCATTTATTTTAATAGATCCACAATCAAACAACACTGTGGGTGTTGGATTTATCGAATAAGGTAAGAAACTAAAAATCAAATACATATAATTTATTAAAGCTCATAATTCCTTATGAACTAGGGAATCTATTACTACTAACTAAAAAAACAAATAGCATGCAAAGCTTTAGAAGCGAGATCGAAAATCCGATCGTCGAGAGGGATATTATTGACCTAGAAAAAAAGATTAAACAATTTTATGAAGGAACTATAGACGAGGAACGTTTTAGAAGTCTGCGTTTAGCACGTGGAGTTTACGGGCAGCGTCAATTTGGAGTTCAAATGATTCGTATTAAATTACCTTATGGTAAATTAACAAGCGAACAATTACATAGAATAGCCAATGTTTCTGATGAATACTCTAGAGGAAGACTTCATATTACAACCAGGCAAGATATTCAAATTCATCATGTAAGTTTAGATAGAACACCTGAACTTTGGGCAGAATTAGAAAAAGATGATATTACACTGCGTGAAGCGTGTGGAAATGCAGTTAGAAATGTTACTGCAAGTGAAACTGCAGGAATTGATAAAGATGAACCTTTTGATGTTTCGCCTTATGCACATGCTGTATTCGAATTCTTTTTACGTAATCCAATTTGTCAAGAATTAGGTAGAAAATTTAAAATTTCATTCTCTGGAACAGACAAGGATACTGCATTAAGTTTTATGCACGATTTAGGATTTATAGCCAAAATTAAAAATGGTGTTGTTGGTTTTAAAGTGATGATTGCTGGTGGTTTAGGTTCTCAAGCTAGATTAGCCGATACGTTGTTTGAGTTTGTTGAAGCAGATAAAATTATTCCTATTACTGAAGCTGTACTACGAGTTTTTGATAGGTATGGAGAGCGCTCTAAAAGAGCAAAAGCTCGTTTAAAATTTTTAATAAAAGACATTGGTTTTGATGCTTTTGTAAAGTTAGTAGAAGAGGAACAAAAAGCGTTATCAGTGTCTACTTTTCCTATAGATACATCAAATTTAAATAAAGAGGTTGATTTATCTCATGTTCAAATCACTACAGTAGAAATTGAAGATCAAAATGCTTTTGAAACATGGAAAGCAACAAATGTAATTGAACAGAAACAAAAAGGTTTAAGTGCAATTGGTGTAAAAGTTCGATTAGGAGATTTTTATACAAAAGAAGCTAGAATTTTAGCAGATTTAATTAAAAAATATGCGGGGAACGAAATTCGTTTATCACTACGTCAAAATATATTAATTCGTCATGTAAAAAATGAGTTATTACCGTTTTTTTATGTTGAATTGCAAAAACTTGGATTTGTAGATTTAGGTTACCAAAGTGCATTAGATATTACATCTTGTCCGGGAACTGATACTTGTAATTTAGGTATTGCTAGCAGTACTGGAATTTCTACAGAATTAGAAAGGGTTTTAAAAACGGAATATCCACACTATGCAAACAACAAAAATATCACCATAAAAATTAGTGGTTGTATGAATTCTTGTGGGCAGCATACAATGGCTCATATTGGTTTTCAAGGTATGTCTATTAAATCAGGAAAGTTAGTTGCTCCTGCATTACAAGTGTTGTTAGGTGGAAGTGTTTTGGGTGATGGAAAAGGAAGAATTGCTGATAAGGTTTTAAAAATTCCAAGTAAAAGAGGTCCTCAAGCATTGCGAACAATTTTAAACAATTACGAAGCAAATGTAAAAGACGAAGAATCTTTTATTGATTATTATGATAGACAAGGTGAAAAGTATTTTTACAATTTATTAAAGCCATTAGCGGATACTTCAAATTTAGAGCCAAGCGATTTTGTTGATTGGGGAAGTAATGAAGCATATGTTAAAGCTGTTGGAGTTGGTGAATGTGCAGGTGTTGTAATTGATTTAATAGCTACACTTTTATTTGAAAGCGAAGAAAAATTAGAAAATGCTTCAGAGTCCTTAAAATTAAATCAATATTCAGATAGCATTTACTATGCATATTCTAGTATTGTAAATACAGCAAAAGCATTGTTAACTTCAGAAGGAAAAAAAACAAATACACATGCCGGAATTATCTCTCAATTCGAAGAGGTTTTTCATGATAAGATTGAATTAGATATTCCTTTTTCTGAATTAATTTATCAAATAAAAAATAATGAACCATCACAGCAATTTGCTGAAAAGTATTTGAATGATGCTAAATCATTCTATAAAAAAGTAGATAATTATAGAGCCAAAACTGTAAGTAATGAAGAATAATATAAAAAGAAAAGTAACCTTAATTGGTGCAGGTCCAGGTGATCCAGATTTAATTACAGTGAAAGGGGTAAAAGCATTGAAACAAGCAAAAGTAGTTTTGTACGATGCTCTTATTAATAGAGAATTATTAGAATATGCACCAACAGCAAAAAAAATATTTGTTGGAAAACGAAAAGGTTATCATCGGTTTTCACAAGATAAAATTAACGAGTTAATTGTGAAAAGCGCGTTAGAATTTGAGAATGTAGTTCGTTTAAAAGGTGGAGATCCTTTTATTTTTGGTAGAGGTTCAGAAGAAGTAGATTATATAGAGTCTTTTGGGATTGAAACTGAAGTAATATCGGGAATTTCTTCGTCAATGGCTGTTCCAGCAAGTCAAGGAATTTCATTAACAAAAAGGGGCGTTTCTGAAAGTTTTTGGGTAATTACCGGAACAACCACAGAAAAAAACCTATCAAACGATGTTTATTTAGCAGCTCAATCAACTGCAACGGTTGTTATTTTAATGGGAATGAGTAAGTTAAATCAAATAGTTTCTATTTTTAAGCAGTTTGAAAAAGAAGATGTTCCAACAGTAATTATTCAAAATGGAACCACTAAAAACGAAAAACTAGGGTTAGGTACAATAAGTACTATTGAAGAGGTTGTTGCTCAAAAAAAGCTATCATCTCCAGCCATTATTGTTATAGGCGAGGTTGTAAAAGAAAGTTCAAAACTACGCTCTTTCTATCAAAGTTTAAATTTAGTTGAACATCAATATTAAATATCGTTAAGTTCAACATAACTAGTTTTATTTATAAACATTCTACTCATACAATTATGATAAAAAACGAATTATATCCAATATTTTTAAAGGTACACCAACTAAATGTTTTAATTGTTGGAGGAGGAACAGTTGCTTTAGAAAAATTATCATTCTTATTAAAATCGAGCCCAAATGCAAATGTAGTAGTGGTTTCAAAAGAATTTGATGATGATTTTTTAAACCTTGCTAAAAAATATTGCGTTTCTATGGTAAAATCTGCTTATAGTGAATCAGCATTAAAAAATAAGCAATTAGTAATTGGAGCTACTAATAATAAAATAGTTAATAGAGAAATATATTTAGATGCAAAAGCAGAAAATATATTAGTAAATATTGCAGATACACCAAGTTTATGTGATTTTTATTTAGGAGGAATTGTAACAAAAGGAAATATTAAAATTGCAATTTCAACAAATGGTAAATCACCTACATTAGCAAAACGTCTACGTCAGTTTTTTGAAGAAGTTATTCCCGATAATATTGATGATTTAGCCACTAATTTAAATAGATTTAGAAAAACCATAAAAGGAGATTTTCAAGAAAAAGTATCAACGTTAAACTCCCTAACTAAACGAATTATTGATAACAAAGAGCAAATACCTTTATAAGTTCATTAAATAATTTACTCTAATATTATACTTACTTCAATATTCATTATTTAAAATTTTGATATTGAAGTATTTTACTTAAAATAATCATCACTTTTAATAGTTTGTATAAAAATGCAATATTATATTCAATAAAAATATGTTTTTATTGAAATATTATTAAATTTAAGAAATCTTTATTTTATAATAAATAACGTTAAACAAATACTGTTTTCAAAAAAAATATATGGCTTTAAAAATTGTAATTTCTCATAAAACAACCTATAAATATGACAGATCAGTTTCACTATCACCTCATATTTTTAGATTAAGACCTGCGCCTCATAGCCGAACACCAATAGAGTCTTATTCAATAAAAATAAAACCTGAAAATCAATTTTTTAATTGGCAGCAAGATCCTTTTGGAAATTATATGGCGCGTTTAATTTTTCCAGAGAAAACAAAAGAGTTATCTATTGATGTTGAAATTATAGCAGATTTAAAAACAATAAATCCATTTGATTTTTTTGTTGAAGAATCTGCCGAAGAATATCCGTTTAAATATACCGATACTATAAAAAAAGAATTATCTCCTTATTTAGAAATAACTGAAAAAGGAAAACTTTTAGAAGGTTTTTTAAAAACCATAGATTATACACCGCGAAAAACTATTTATTTTTTAATTGATATTAATCGAAAAATTTATGAGTATTTAAACTACAATATTAGATTAGATCCTGGAGTGCAAACATGTGAAGAAACTTTAGCACAAAAAAATGGATCTTGTAGAGATTATGCTTGGTTGTTTGTACAAACGTTACGTCATTTAGGATTTGGAGCACGTTTTGTATCAGGATATTTAGTGCAGTTAGCTTCTGATGAAAAATCATTAGATGGCCCTTCGGGTCCAGAAGAAGATTTTACAGATTTACATGCGTGGGCAGAAGTTTATTTGCCAGGAGCTGGTTGGATTGGTTTTGATGCTACATCTGGTTTATTGGCTGGAGAAGGGCATATTCCATTAGCGTGTACTCCTAATTTTGAAAGTGCAGCACCTGTTGAAGGGTTGACTGACGTGTGTGAAACAGAATTTTTTTATGAGAATACAGTAAAACGTATTTTCGAATCTCCACGTGTAACAAAGCCTTATACAAAAGAACAATGGAACGAAATTTATAAGCTTGGTTTTAAAGTTGAAAAAGAATTAGAAAAAGGTGATGTGCGTTTAACAATGGGAGGTGAGCCTACTTTTGTTTCAATTGACGATATGGAATCTGCTCAATGGAATACCGATGCTGATGGAGAACATAAACGTAAACTAGCTGCGAACCTAACTGAAAAACTATATGATAAATTTGCCAAAGGAGGTGTTTTACACCATGCACAAGGAAAATGGTATCCAGGTGAACCATTACCAAGATGGCAAATTGAAATTTGTTGGCGTAAAGATGGAAGACCAATTTGGCATAATGAAAAACTTTTAGGTGCTTTTTCAGACAATGTAGAATTACAAGAAAATGCAGACTTACTGTTTTTAGAAACACTTACAAATTATTTAAGAATCTCAAACCAGCATATTTTACCAACTTATGAAGATGCATTTTACTTTTTATGGGAACAAGGTAAATTACCAGTAGATGTTGATCCTTCTAACGATAAAGAAGCTTCTTTAGTTAGAAAAAAATTAAATGAAATATTAGAATCTGGAACCGATAAAGCAGTTGGTTACGTGTTGCCTTTAAATAATTCAGAAGGTCAATGGTACACCAATCAATGGGAGTTTAGAAGAAATCATATCTTTTTAATTCCTGGTAATTCACCTGTAGGATTAAGGTTACCGTTAGATTCGTTAATTGAAAAACCAGGAAACGAATTTCCTAAATTTGAACCTGATAATTTTTCAAAAAAGAAAAAATTACCAAGCTATAAAAATCGAGTTTTAAAAAGGCATAGAGAATTTTTAAGTGATGGAATTTTAGAGAATAGGCACAATTACTTTGTAAGAACAGCACTTTGTTCAGAAGTTAGAGAAGGTAAATTATATCTTTTTTTACCACCATTAGATTCTGCAGAAATATTTTTAGATTTAATTTCATCAATAGAATTAACAGCAAGAGCTTTAAATATTCCTGTTATTTTGGAAGGATATGAACCACCAAAAGATAGTAGACTAGAATCTATGAAAATTACGCCAGACCCTGGTGTAATTGAAGTAAATGTACATCCAACTCACAATTGGAAAGAGCTTACAGAAAATACATTTACCATTTACGAACAAGCAAAACTATCTCGATTAGGAACTGAAAAGTTTATGTTGGATGGTAAACATACAGGAACTGGTGGTGGAAACCACGTAACTTTAGGAGGTATTACACCTGCTGATAGTCCATTGTTAAGAAAGCCAAGTTTATTAAGAAGTTTATTAACGTTTTGGCAGCATCATCCAGGATTATCTTATTTGTTTTCAGGTTCATTTGTTGGGCCAACTAGTCAAGCCCCAAGAATTGATGAAGCACGTCAAGAAAACTTATATGAATTGGAAATTGCATTTAGTCAAATTCCAAAAGATGGGGAAGTGCCATTTTGGTTAACGGATAGATTATTTAGGCATTTATTAACCGATTTAACTGGAAACACGCATAGAGCCGAGTTCTGTATTGATAAATTATATTCGCCAGATTCTTCTTCAGGAAGATTAGGAATTTTAGAATTGAGAGGTTTTGATATGCCGCCACATCCAGAAATGAGTTTAATGCAAATGTTGTTGGTAAGAACCTTGGTTTCTTGGTTCTGGAAAAAACCTTATGAACACGATTTAGTGCGTTGGGGAACAGAATTACACGATAAATTTTTAATAGAACATTTTGTTCGTGAGGATATTAAAGACATTGTTCAGCAATTAAATAAAGCAGGTTATAAATTTAAAGAAGATTGGTTTAATCCATTTTTTGAATTTAGATTTCCGCTACACGGAATGGTTGATATAAATAATATTCATATTGAATTACGTTCCGCTATTGAACCTTGGAATGTTTTAGGTGAAGAAATGACTGGTGGAGGAACAGCACGTTATGTAGATTCTTCATTAGAAAGAATTCAAGTTAAAGTTAATAACTTTATTGAAGAACGCTATGTGTTAACATGTAATGGAGTGAAAGTTCAATTACAGCCTACACCTGTAAAAGGTGAATATGTTGCAGGAATTAGATATAAAGCGTGGGATCCATATTCTGCATTACACCCAACTATTGGAGTAGATACGCCGTTAGTTTTTGATATTGTTGATAAATGGAACAGACGCTCTATTGGTGGTTGTACTTATTTTGTAGCGCATCCAGGTGGAAGATCGTATGAAACATATCCAGTAAATAGTTTTGAAGCAGAATCCAGAAGAATTAATCGTTTTTGGGAATTTGGACATACTCAAGGTGAAATAGATCCTATTGAAGAGACATTACAAGATGATGATGACTCAACAAAAACAGTGCAAGAAAAAGGAAGTTCAAAAAAGTTTCGTTATAAAGAAATTCCGATTAATTTTGAATTTCCAAATACATTGGACTTAAGGAAAAAATAAAAGGAAGAATGCCAACGAGCACAAACACACTGTTTAGAGATTATTTTAAAGATTATAAAGGTTATGATGAAGTTTTTGCTTCGGATTTAGGTATTGATAAAAACTGGGGCAAATTACTAGATAATCTTTCAAAAGTTGGAGGTAAAGACCTCATTATTAAACAAGGAGAAGTTGACTGGTTGCTATCTGAAAATGGTGTTACCTACAATGTGTACAACGATCCAAAAGGGTTAAATAGACCTTGGGAGTTAAATGTAGTTCCTTTTTTAATTCAAAAAGAGGAATGGAATTCTATAGAAAAAGGAATTCAACAGCGATCTGAAGTTTTAAATTTATTGTTGAAAGATATTTATGGTAAGCGAGAACTTATAAAAAAAGGGATTGTTCCATACGAAGTTATTTTTGCACACAAAGGCTTTTTAAGATCTTGTGATCAAATTCAATACAAAACAGCCAAACAATTATTAATTCATTCAGCAGATTTAGCGCGTGGTCCAGACGGACGAATGTGGGTAGTAAATGATAGAACTCAAGCACCTTCTGGAATGGGTTATGCTTTAGAAAATAGGTTTTCAACAAATAAAATGTTACCTGAAATTTTTGAAGATATTAATGTTGAGCAACCATCTTCTTTTTTTAAAGATTTCAATCAGCTTTTATTAACTTCAGCTCCGTCAAATAAAGAAAATCCAACAGTTGTAGTTTTAACTCCTGGTCCACATAATGAAACTTATTTTGAACATTCTTATTTGTCTTCATTTTTAGGATATCCTTTAGTAAAAGGAAGTGATTTAGTGGTGAGAGGAGGTAAATTGTGGATGAAATCTTTAAAAGGATTAAAACAAGTTGATGTTATTTATAGAAGAGTAGACGATGCTTTTATGGATCCTTTAGAATTGAGAGAAGATTCGTATCTAGGAATTGCAGGTTTAATGGAAGTTGTACGTCTTCAAAATGTTGCTATTGTAAATCCGGTGGGAAGTGGAATTTTAGAAAATCCGGGATTAATTCCTTTCTTAAATAATGTGTGTAAATATTTTTTAAATGAAGATTTATTATTGCCGCAAATAGCATCTTGGTGGTGCGGACAAGAAAAGGAAAGAGAATATGTTTTAAGTCATTTACCTTCATTAGTATTGAAAAGAATTGATAAAACACATAGAGAGCATATTTATTTTTGTGAATTTTTGAGTAAAAAAGAATTGAAACAGCTTAAAAATGAAATCTCAAAAATGCCATATCAATTTGTAGCACAAGAAAATATTAATTTTTCTACTGCTCCAAATTTTGTTAATGGAAAGCTAGAGCCACGTAAAATAGTGTGTCGAACTTTTTCAGTTGCTAAAAACAATAGTTATAGTGTAATGCCAGGCGGATTGGTGAGAGTAGCTGCTGAAAGGGAAGAGTTAATGGTTTCAAATCAAAAAGGTGGAACTAGTAAAGATTTTTGGGTGGTAAGTGATAAAAATCAAAGTAATATTCAACATTATTCTTGGCATAAGACAACCTCAAATCAATTTAGGGGAATTAATGATGTACCAAGTGATACTGCTGAAAATTTGTTTTGGGCAGGTAGATATTTAGGTAGAACAATAGTTACTGCAAGATATTTGAGAATGACTTTAAATCAAATGGCAAATGTTCAGTTTAATACTAGAAAATCTGAATCTGAAAGCTTAAAAATACTCTTCCAATCAATAACAAATATAACTTCTACTTTTCCTGGGTTTACTGGTGAAAATGAATTAGAAGCTATGAAAAATCCATTAAAAGAAATTGAATCTGTAATATTGGATGAAACTAGGTTTGGTAGTTTTGCACAAACTATTTCAAGTTTTAATTATGCCTATTATTCTCGCAGAAATTTATGGTCTAGAGATATGTGGCGTGTATTTGATAGTATTCAAAAGTTATGGCAAAATTTTAAAGATTTAGAGAATTATTCAATTCCTGTTTTAGTGAAATTTTTTGATAGAATTATAACAAGATTAATTGCTTTTAGAGCGCTTTCGGAAGAGTGTATTCTTGTTAAACAAGGACTCTTGCTCTATTTTATTGGTTTGCAGATGGAGGAAGCTACCATGACAATTGCAAAGTTTAGATCGTTAATTATTGTAAATCATAATCAAGAATTGGAATATGAAATTTTAGAATCTTTGTTAAGTAGTCATGAAAGTTTAAATATTTACAGGTACAGTTATAAATCTTATTTAAGTATAGAAAATGTGGTAAATTTAGTTTTGTTAGATAATGAATATGCAAAATCGTTATCTTATCAAATTAGAAGGTTAAAAAAAGATATAAATCAACTGCCAAATAATACAAGTAATGAATTTACTGCTTGTACAAAAAATATTGAAAAAGCTTTTGATAAAATTCAAAATTTAGAGGTTTCAGAGTTGGTAGCTGTAGATTTAAATTCGAATATGCGATTAAATTTAGATAAGGTTTTGGAGGAGTTAAGTGATTTATTACATGAAACTTCATTGTCAATTTCAAATACTTACTTTAATCATATGTATAAACAAACTCAAATGGTAATTCAACAATCTAATAGTGTAGATTAATGGTTTTTGATATAATTCATGCAACACGTTATAAATATGAAAATGGTGCTTCTTTTTGCCATAATTTAGCAACGTTAAAACCCAAAAATATACTTGGGCAAAAATTGTTAGATTACAATTTAGCAATACATCCAGTACCAAGTGAAATTTCAGAAAGAGTAGATTTTTTTGGAAATACTATTACTAGTTTTTCTATTCAAGAATATCACGAAGAGTTAGATGTAACTGCTACAAGTAAGGTTTATAGAAATTATCAAGAGCAAGAAGCTGTTCTTAATTTAAAAGACCATAAGTTAGTTACTATAAGTAAAGCTAGAGAATTGATGAAAGGTGTTGATAATGAAGTGCTAGATGCTAAACAATTTTTGTTAAAATCTCCACTTATTTCAATTAATTCAGAAGACATTAAATCGTATTCTAAAATTTCATTTAAACCAAATAGAAATTTGTTTGAGGCTTCTTTTGAATTAATGGAGCGCATTTTTAATGATTTTGATTTTGTTTCTGGATTTACAACTATTACAACTCCTTTAAATGAGGTAATGAAAGAGCGGAAAGGTGTTTGCCAAGATTTTGCTCAAATTGCGATAGCATGTATACGTTCGGTTGGTATTCCAGCACGGTATGTAAGTGGATATATTGAAACTTTACCTCCAGAAGGAAAAGAGAAATTAATTGGAACAGATGCATCACATGCATGGTTTTCAGTTTTTATACCAACTGTTGGTTGGGTAGATTTTGATCCTACAAATAATCAAATACCAAAAAATCAACATATAGTGGTAGCACATGGAAGAGACTATTTAGATGTTCCACCATTAAAAGGTGTTACCTATAGTTCAGGTAAAAATAAAATGGAAATTTCTGTTGATATTAGGCCGGCTAAAGAGTTTTAGTGTTTATTGACTTTGAGTTGTTGAAACCGATTTGTTTTTTATAACGGGATATGTTGTTACTTTAAAATAATTTTCATCTAATTTTTTACCAATAATTACTAATTTATTGATTAAGTCACTTAAAAAACCTTCAATATCTTTTTCAATATCTTCTATTAGTTTATATTTAAATTCAGCATTTAATTTTTTTATTTCAAATGCTGCAGAATCACTTTTAATTATTTGATGTTTTGCAAGTGTATCGACATATTTTTCCATTTGATCTAAACAATTTTTTATAGATCTAGGACAATCAGCATTTAATATTAAAAATTCTAGTGTTGTTTTTTGGGTTGGGGTTTTTTTGTACTGTCTTCTCATCATATCATAAGTAGAAACACATTTTAAAAGAGTTGCCCATGAATGCCCACTATCTTGAGAATCTTTATATTTTAATTTTTCAACAGTAGCATCACTACATTTAGAATTAATAATTCGTGTAACTTGTATAGCTCTTTCTAAATAAATACCTAGCATTATAACTGCATAAAGTTCATCATGCAGTAAAGTTGCTCTCATTTTACTTCTTAATTCTAATGCAGATTTTGTAATTATTGATGTAAAATCATAGAGGCCATTTTTTACAAAAGATTTGGCATCGTAATTTTTTATTCTATGGTTTATGGTGTTTAATGATTCAAATAATTCAGTTGAAATTAAATCACGAGAACTTCGTGCATTTTCATGAGCTGAATTAAAGGAATATATAATAGAATATGGTTCTTTAATATTTAATCCAATATTATATAAAACATCTTCTTCTTTTAAATTTACATCTGAATCAACAACTTTATTACTTGCCATAAAAAGAATTGATCTAAGAACAAATTCTCTAGATTGTGATAATTCGTTTGGAGCATCTAACGATGAAAAATAATTTACATTTAAATATCTTGCTAAATGTTCAGAACGTTCTATATATCTACCCATCCAAAATAGGTTATTTGCTACTCTTGCTAACATACTTATCTTATTTTTTTAATACCCAAGTGTCTTTTGAACCTCCACCTTGAGATGAGTTTACAACTAAATTTCCTTTTTTAAGTGCTACTCTCGAAAGGCCTCCTTTTAATACAAACTCTTTGTTGTTTCCTAAAAGTGTAAAAGTTCTTAAATCTACATGTCTTGGCTCAAAAGATTCACTCTCTTCAATATAAGTTGGGTGCGTTGACAGGGACATTATAGGTTGTGCAATATATTTTCTTGGATTTGCTTTTACAGTATCTTTTACTTTTTGAATTTCTGCTTTTGTTAGTCTATTTCCTATTGAAATTCCATAGCCACCAGATTCATCAACTGGTTTTACCACCAGTTTATTAATGTTTTTTAAAACGTAGTCTAACTCTTTTTTACGGCTGCAATGGTAGGTGTGTACATTATTTAGAATAGGATCTTCGTTTAAATAATATTTAATTATTTCTGGCATATATGTGTAAATTGCTTTATCATCTGCAACTCCAGTTCCTGGTGCATTTACTAGAGAAACGTTGCCTTTTTTATAAGCAGAATATAAACCTGGAACACCTAAAACAGAATCTGCTCTAAATTCTAAAGGATCTATAAATAAATCGTCAATTCTTCTATAAATAACATCTACTTTTTTTGGTCCGTAAATAGTTTGTTCATAAACAAAATCATTTTCAACAAATAAGTCTCTTCCTTCAACTAAATCAATTCCCATTTGTTTTGCTAGAAAAGAATGTTCGTAATATGCAGAATTGTAAACTCCAGGAGTAATAACTACACAAACAGGGTTGTCTACTCCTTTTGGTTTTACAGACTCCATAATTTCTAATAAATTAGCTCCGTAATCTACAACAGTATGCGCATTATATTCATTAAATACTCCAAATAAAGCGTGTTTCACAGCGGCTCTATTTCCCACTACATAGCTTACTCCGGAAGGGCATCGTATGTTATCTTCTAGCACATAATAATTTCCGTCGGAATGTTTAATTAAATCTGTTCCAGAGACATGGTTGTAAATACCTTCTGGCGGATCTAAATTAACCATTTGAGGTAAAAAATTTTCAGAAGAACTTATTAAATCTAATGGAACAATTCCTTGTTTTATAATTTTTTGGTCGTGATAAACATCCCATAAAAAATGATTTAAAGCTTTACTTCTTTGTAAAACACCTTTTTCTATTGTAGACCATTCTTTATAATTAATAATTCTAGGAAATAAATCAAAAGGGAAAATTTTTTCTGAAACTTGATCAGAATTATAGACTTGGAATGTAATTCCATTGTTGAAAAAAGATTCTTTAGCTCTATTGTTTAAAGAATTGAATTCATTTACCGAATACTGACTTAATAATTTAAAAAGACGTTTATAAATATCTCGGGTTTCTTTGTTTTTATTAAACAGCTCATCGTAAAAATTTGAATCAAATTCATAAGAAGAGAATAACGGTAGTTCAATTTTATTTTTCAAATTTCTATTTTTAGTAAATATATAAATAATTCAATAAAAATGACTTAACAATCAATAAAATACATGAAATCAAAAAAAATATTAAAAATAATCAATAAAACATCATGTTAATTGGTAATATGTTAAATTAAGCTATCATAAAATGTTAAGAAGTGTTGATATTCAGTAAAAATTGAAATTGAAAAATAATAAATAGGCGTAAAATTTAATCTATTACATATAATTATATGTGAAATTTATTTCTTTAGAGTAAGAAACTTGTCAAATTCTTAAATAAAAGAAATGCTTTTTTGTAATTAATAAGAATATGCCGTTTATTTGCAAAAAGTTCTTAAACACACAAGTAGTTATTAAGAAAGGCAGAAGGATTAGACCTGTTGAAGCCTTGGCAACCCTTTAAACTAAAGAAGGTGCCGCGTTCTACCGTTTTTGCGGACAGATAACTCTCTCTTCATTGTAATTACTTCCGTGTTTTTAACTAACTAAAGAAAGAAAATGGAAGACATTCGTAACATATTAAAAAATAAAATTCTTATACTCGATGGAGCTATGGGAACTATGATTCAACAGTACAAATTTACTGAAGAAGATTATAGAGGTGAACAGTTTAAAGATTTCAAAGTTTCGGTAAAAGGAAACAATGATATGCTTTCAATTACACAACCTGAAGCTATTAAAACAATACACGGTAAATATTTAGAAGCAGGCGCAGATATTATTGAAACAAATACATTCTCTAGTACAACCATTGCAATGGCTGATTATGAAATGGAAGAGTACGTGTACGAGTTAAACTACCAATCTGCTAAAATAGCGAAAGAAGTAGCAGAAGAATTTACAGCTAAAAATCCAAATAAACCTCGTTTTGTAGCAGGTTCAATTGGACCAACAAACCGAACGGCAAGTATGTCGCCTGATGTAAACGATCCAGGTTTTAGAGCTGTAACTTTTGACGATTTAAGAGTCGCTTACAAACAACAAGCCGAAGCTTTAATAGATGGAGGAGTAGATATGCTGTTAGTTGAAACAGTATTTGACACCTTAAATGCTAAAGCAGCATTGTTTGCTATTGAAGAAATTAAAGCTGAAAGAAATATAGATGTACCTGTAATGTTAAGTGGAACAATTACAGATGCTAGTGGAAGAACATTATCTGGTCAAACAGCCGAAGCATTTTTAATTTCGGTATCTCATATTCCTTTATTAACAGTTGGGTTTAATTGTGCGTTAGGTGCAAAACAACTAACACCTCATTTAGAGATTTTATCACAAAAAGCACCTTTTGGAGTATCAGCGCATCCAAATGCAGGTTTGCCAAATGCTTTTGGTGAATACGATGAAACTCCAGACCAAATGGCAGGTCAAATAAAAGAATACCTAGATAAAGGTTTGATAAATATTATTGGTGGTTGTTGTGGAACAACACCTGAACATATTAAAGCAATAGCTGAAATTACTGAAGGTTATAAGCCTAGAAATTTGGTTGATGGTAATTAGTTACTAAAAAGAGGTTTTTTAAAAAATAAATATTCGTCATTCTGAACTAGTTTCAGAATCTCATAATTATAGAATGAATACAGAAAAAAAATATTTAAAACTATCGGGACTTGAGCCATTAATAATTACTCCTGAAAGTAATTTTATTAATGTTGGTGAAAGAACAAATGTTGCGGGTTCTCGTAAGTTTTTACGATTAATAAAAGAAGAAAAATTTGATGAAGCGTTGGCAATAGCACGTCATCAAGTTGAAGGTGGTGCGCAAATTATCGACATTAATATGGATGATGGTTTGCTAGATGGAAAACAAGCTATGGTTCGTTTTATGAATTTAATTGCAGCTGAACCAGATATTGCGCGTGTGCCAATTATGATTGATAGCTCTAAATGGGAAATTATTGAAGCTGGTTTACAGGTTGCTCAAGGTAAATGTGTTGTAAATTCTATTAGTTTAAAAGAAGGTAAAGCGCAATTTATTGAGCACGCCAAAAAAATAAAAATGTACGGTGCGGCTGTTATAGTAATGGCGTTTGATGAAGTTGGACAAGCTGATAATTACGAAAGAAGAATTGAGATTTCGAAACGTTCGTATGATGTTTTGGTAAACGAAGTTGGTTTTCCATCAGAAGATATCATTTTCGATTTAAATATATTTCCAGTAGCAACCGGAATGGAAGAGCACCGTAGAAATGCTATTGATTTTATTGAAGCAACACGTTGGGTAAAAGAAAATTTACCAAATGCAAGTGTTAGTGGAGGTGTAAGTAATGTGTCTTTCTCATTTAGAGGAAACAACGCAGTGCGTGAAGCAATGCATTCGGTGTTTTTATATTATGCAATTCAGGCGGGAATGAATATTGGAATTGTAAATCCTGCAATGTTAGAAGTGTATGACGATATTCCAAAAGATTTACTAGAGCACGTTGAAGATGTTATTTTAGATAGAAGAGATGATGCAACCGAACGTTTATTAGATTTCGCCGAAAGTGTAGTAAGCACAGCCAAAGAAAGAAAAGTAGATTTATCTTGGCGAGAAAAACCATTACAAGAACGTATTACACATTCTTTAGTAAAAGGGTTAGATGAATTTATTGTTGAAGATGTTGAAGCTGCGCGTTTAGAAGCAGCTAAACCAATTGAAGTTATTGAAGGTAACTTAATGATTGGTATGAATGTGGTTGGAGATTTATTTGGTTCGGGTAAAATGTTTTTGCCACAAGTAGTAAAATCGGCACGTGTAATGAAAAAAGCAGTGGCTTATTTATTACCGTTTATTGAAGAAGATAAAGATGGTGTTAGCCAATCGAATGGAAAAATTTTATTAGCAACTGTAAAAGGAGATGTGCACGATATTGGTAAAAATATTGTAGGCGTAGTTTTAGGTTGTAATAATTATGATATTGTAGATTTAGGAGTAATGGTTGCTCCTGAAAAAATTATTCAAGCAGCAAAAGATGAAAATGTAGATGCTATTGGTTTGAGTGGATTAATTACACCAAGTTTAGATGAAATGGTGTATTTAGCCAAAGAAATGGAACGTCAAAATTTTGAAGTTCCGTTATTAATTGGTGGAGCTACAACTTCAAAAGCACATACTGCTGTAAAAATTGATCCACAATATAAAAATGCAGTAGTTCACGTGCACGATGCATCTAGAGCTGTTACTGTTGTGGGCGATTTGTTGAACAAAAGAACCAACCAAAAATATGTGGGTGATATAAAAGCAGACTATGTAAAGGTTCGTGAAGGTTTTGCAAACCGATCTAGTAAAAAAGAATATGTTTCTTTAGTTAATGCAAGAAAAAATAAATTCAAAATAGATTGGAATACTTCAACTATTGTAAAACCTAATTTTGAAGGAATTCAAGTTTTTGAAGATTTTGATTTAACAAAATTGGTTGATTATATAGATTGGACTCCATTTTTTAGAACGTGGGAATTAGCAGGTAAATATCCAGCAATTTTAACTGATAAGGTTGTTGGTGAAGAAGCAACAAAGTTATTTAGCGATGCAAAAATAATGTTAGCTCAAATTTTAAGTGAAAAGTTACTAACAGCAAAAGCTGTTTTTGGAATTTTTCCTGCAAATAGTGTTGGAGATGATGATGTTGAATTGTATGCTGATGCTGATAGAAAAGTAGTGAATACAAAATTTGTAACACTACGTCAACAAGCTAAAAAGAAAGAAGGAATTCCTAATATTGCGTTGGCAGATTTTGTTGCGCCAAAAGAAACTGGAATTGAAGATTATGTTGGAGCATTTTGTGTATCTACTGGTTTTGGAACTGCTGAATTAGCAGCTGAATTTGAAAAAGACCACGATGATTATAATTCAATAATGATTAAGGCTTTAGCTGATAGATTGGCTGAAGCTTTTGCTGAATATTTACACGAAAAAGTGCGTAAAGAGTATTGGGGTTATGCTTCTAGTGAAGTGCTTTCTAATCAAGATTTAATAAAAGAAGAATACAAAGGAATTCGTCCTGCGCCAGGTTATCCTGCTTGTCCAGATCATACAGAAAAATTGACGATTTGGGACTTGTTAAGTGTTAAAGAAACTATTGGTGTTGAATTAACCGATAGTTTGGCAATGTGGCCTGCAGCATCAGTTTCGGGATATTATTTTGGTAATGAAAAATCTAAATACTTTGGTGTTGGTAAAATTACTGAAGAGCAAGTGAAGGATTTTGCTGAACGAAAAAATATGAGTTTTGACGAAGCTAAAAAGTGGTTAAACCCTAATTTAGCGGAGTAAGTAGAAAATTATCGGTTGCTGAACGGAGTCGAAGTGACAATTAAAAAGATGATTTCGACTCCGCTCAATCACCGGTTGTATAAATAATTTGCGTTAGCGATAGCAATGGCATCCTTTTTAAATTAGGAAACGTCATTACGAGGAGTTTGCGACGAAGTAATCTGTTGAATATAGCAGAATGCACAAACTTTGTAAATAAAAGTTTTCGCAATTAGAATAGTTTAAAAAGATATAATGGATAGCGCGACCTGAAAGGTAACGCCCAAAGAAATAAAAATGAAAGTAACAGATCATATTAAACAGGCAAACGGTAAAACATTGTTTTCGTTTGAAATAGTGCCGCCACAAAAAGGTCAAAATATTCAAGATTTATACAATAACGTAGACCCGTTAATGGAGTTTAAACCACCTTTTATTGATGTAACTACTTCGCGTGAGGAATACGTATACATTAAAAAAGAGAATGGCTTGTTAGAGCAAAAAATGACTAGAATGCGCCCTGGAACTGTTGGTATTTGTGCCGCTTTAAAGTATAAGTATGATGTAGATGCTATACCGCATGTGTTGTGTGGAGGTTTTACTAAAGAGGAAACAGAATATGTGTTGGTTGACTGCCATTATTTAGGTTTAGATAATATTATGGCTTTACGAGGTGATGCTATGAAACATCAACCTTATTTTGTGCCAACTGAAGGAGGAAATAATTTTGCATCGGATTTAGTAGTGCAAATTAGAGACTTAAATGAAGGAAAGTATTTGCATAACATAATTGAAACTAATAATAAGCCAGATTTTTGTATTGGAGTAGCTGGATATCCTGAAAAGCATTTAGAAGCGCCAAGTATGGAAACAGATTTGCGTAGATTAAAAGAAAAAGTTGAGGCTGGTGCAGATTATGTAGTAACTCAAATGTTTTTTGATAATCAAAAATATTTTGATTTTGTTGAAAAAGCAAGAGCTATTGGAATAACGGTTCCAATTATACCAGGTATTAAACCTGTTGCTGTTAAAAGGCATCAACAAATTTTACCTCAAATTTTTAGATTAGATATGCCAGAAAATTTGATTTCAGCAATTGAAGGTTGTAAAGATAATAAACAAGTACGTCAAGTAGGTATAGAATGGGCAATTCAACAATCTAAAGAACTAATAGCTAAAGGTGCTCCAGTGGTTCATTTTTATTCAATGGGAAAATCAGATAATGTTAAGGCAATTGCAAAAGAGGTGTTTTAATTAACAATTTATATCGAATTTGTTGATAGTTTTATAAATAAATGTAATAATTGTTGAATTGTTTTGGTAAAATATTTGCTTACTTTTGTACGAGTAAAAAATTGAAAATATTAATTAAAAAATATAGATTATGGCATTAGAAGTAACAGATGCAACGTTTGATGAAGTAGTATTACAATCAGATAAACCAGTAATGGTTGATTTTTGGGCTGCATGGTGTGGACCTTGTAGAATGGTAGCTCCAATAATGGATCAATTAACTACTGAATATGATGGTAAAGCAGTTATAGGTAAAGTTGATGTTGATGCAAATCAAGAATTTGCTGCTAAATACGGAGTAAGAAATATTCCTACAGTATTAGTATTTAAAAATGGAGAGGTTGTTGAAAAACAAGTTGGAGTAGCTCCAAAAGCAACATATGCTGAAAAAATAGATGCTCATTTATAAGAGTTAATTTATAAATTATATAAAATGCCTGACTTTTGTCGGGCATTTTTTGTTTATGTACTATATTTACAGACTATAAGTATAAATAATGAGTGAAATTTCAGTAAAACATATTACCGAATTAAATAACCTTGAGCTACTTGCAAAACAAGTAGTAGAAGGATTTATTACCGGAATGCATAAAAGTCCGTTTCATGGATTTTCTGTTGAGTTTGCTGAACATAGATTGTATAATAAAGGAGAGAGTACACGCCATATTGATTGGAAATTGTATGCGAAAACAAAGAAGTTGTTTATTAAGCGTTATGAAGAGGAGACAAATTTACGTTGCCACATTATAATAGATAATTCGGCTTCAATGCATTATCCAATTATAGAAAAACCTACAACTGAAAATTTATCAAAAATTGGATTTTCAGCTATTGCTTCAGCTGCACTTATGGAAATTTTACGAAGACAGCGAGATGCAATTGGATTAAGTGTTTATAGTAATAAAACCGAGTATTACGCTCCAGCAAAAGGAAGTGATAGACATAGACGTATGTTATTGTCTCAATTAGAAGGTTTGTTAAAAAACTATTCAAAGTCAGAAACTGAAACATATACTATGTTGCATGAAATAGCTGAAAAGGTCCATAAGCGCTCTTTAATCTTTTTATTTACGGATATGTTTCAATCAAATAAAGATGAAGAGGAATTATTTGAAGCATTACGACATTTAAAATACAATAAGCACGAATTGGTTTTATTTCATACGTATGATGGAAAAAGTGAATTAGATTTTGATTTTGAGGATACACCAAAAAAGTTTGTTGATGTTGAAAGTGGTGAAGAAATAAATTTATATGCTTCTTCTGTACAAAAAAAATATAAAGAGGAAGTAAAAAAATACTTTAATGATTTGAAATTGAAGTGTATGCAGTATAAAATAGATTATGTACCTGTTGATATTAACAAAGGCTTTGAACAGGTATTAATATCATATTTAATTAGTAGAAAGAATTTTTTGTAATTTTTTTTCAAAAACCTTTGCAAATATGAAAAAGCCGCTTATATTTGCATCCGCTAAAAGCAACGGTCTGGTAGTTCAGCTGGTTAGAATACCTGCCTGTCACGCAGGGGGTCGCGGGTTCGAGTCCCGTCCAGACCGCAAAAAGCATCTCATTTGAGATGCTTTTTTTTATGGATTAAATTTATTTTTATTTTAGTATTATTAGTTAAATTGTGTATATTTGCAATCGCTAAAAGCAACGGTCTGGTAGTTCAGCTGGTTAGAATACCTGCCTGTCACGCAGGGGGTCGCGGGTTCGAGTCCCGTCCAGACCGCAAAAAGCATCTCATTTGAGATGCTTTTTTTGTTTATAAATATTTTTATAAGGTTTTTGGATGGAATTTTAAAACAAATCTGTTTTTAAAATTGCTCCACTACTAGCATTGGTTACTAATGCTCTGTATTGTTTTAGCCAGCTAGATTTTAGCTCCTTTTTTATTGGTGTGAATCCTGATCTTCTTTTTGCAATTTCTTCTTCTGTTAAATTAACAGCTAGAATGTATTTGTCAACATCAATATGTATTTCATCTCCATCTTTTAGTAATCCAATCATACCACCTTCAGCAGCTTCAGGACTTACGTGTCCTATACTTGCACCTCTAGTTGCTCCACTAAATCTACCGTCGGTAATTAATGCTACTTTATCACCCAATCCCATTCCCATAATTAAGGATGTAGGAGCTAACATTTCTTGCATTCCAGGTCCTCCTTTAGGTCCTTCATATCTTATAACAACAACATTACCTGCTTTTACTTTACCACCTAAAATACCATCAATAGCTTGTTGCTGACCATCAAAACAAACTGCAGTTCCTGTTAAAGCTCTTGCACCTGTTATACCTGCTGTTTTAATAACGGCTCCTTGTTCTGCAAGATTCCCGTATAATATAGCAAGACCTCCTACTTCAGAGTATGGGTTGTCTATAGTGTGGATAATGCTAGTATCTTTTATCGAAGCATCTTTTATCTTTTCTAAAACTGTTTCTCCTGTAATTGTTAGGTTGTCATTTAGAATGTTGTCTCCTCTTTTAGTCATTTCTTTCATTACAGCGTTTACACCACCAGCTCGGTTAATATCTTCCATATGAACAGTTGATAAGCTTGGTGAAATTTTTGCAATGTGAGATACTTTTTTAGAAATGTGATTAATATCTTCAAGCTGAAAATTAACTTTTGCTTCTTTGGCAATAGCCAACATGTGTAAAACGGTATTGGAACTTCCTCCCATAGCCATATCTACAGCAAATGCATTTCTTACAGCATTTTCGTTTAATATGTTTTTAAGTTTAAATTTTTCTGTTTGTGCTTCGCTTTTTGCTATTTCACAAATCCTTCTTGCTGCTTTTCTATAAAGTTCTTCACGTTCTTTTGTAAGTGCAAGAATAGTTCCGTTTCCAGGTAGTGCAATACCCATAGCTTCCATAAGTGTGTTCATAGAGTTTGCAGTAAACATTCCTGAACAACTTCCTCCACTCGGACATGCGTTACATTCAATATCGTTTAATTCTTCATTGGTCATTTCACCAGCTTCAAATTTTCCTACGGCTTCAAATGCTGTGGCAAGATCAATTGGTACACCATCTTTAGTATGCCCTTTTTTCATAGGTCCACCACTTACAAATATAGTTGGAACATCTACTCTTAAAGCTCCCATAATCATACCAGGAACTATTTTATCACAGTTTGGAATCGCAATCATAGCATCTAACTTATGTGCATTCATTACTGTTTCAATAGAGTTTGCAATTATTTCTCTTGAAGGTAGCGAGAAAAGCATACCATCGTGTCCCATTGCAATCCCATCATCTACACCTATTGTATTAAATTCAAAAGGAACGCAGCCATTTTTTTTAATTTCATCTTTGATAACTCTTGAAACTCTATCTAAAAAAAAGTGGCCAGGAATAATTTCAATATAGGAATTTGCAACTCCTATAAATGGTTTTTCAAAATCTTCATCAACTAGTCCCGTTGCTCTGAATAATGATCTATGTGGGGTTCTTTGATGTCCTTTTTTTACTTCATCACTTCTCATAATGCCTAAATTTGTATTTTATAATTTATTGTAATCCTTGTTTTTTACTACTAAATAACTAACCTAAAATTGGTTTTAGTATTAAAAATATTGGTTTTATAACCTTTGTTTTTAGAATGTGTAAATATATTATTTTTAGTTTGAAACCGTTCCGATATATTAAAAAAAACAATTTTTTATACAGGCTATTTAAAATTGAGGTTTAGAATTTGAATGTATCAAATTTGTTTTAAAGCAATCGGAATTCAGATTAAAATCGGTGTATTATTTTAGAGCGTATCAATTTTTACTTAAAGAGGGTTTATTTTAGTATATATTTCTTCTGCAATTGCTTTTGCTAGCAATGGAGGTACAGCGTTTCCAATTTGTTGGTATTGACTTAAGCCTTTTTCCCAACTCATTTTTGTTCGCATACCTTTAAATTCGAAATTATCTGGAAACGATTGGAGTCTTGCGCCTTCTCTAGCGGTAAAATTTCTATGTAAATATGGATGAATGAAGTTACTTTGAAAAGAAGCGGCTATTGTTGGTGCAGGTTTGTGGGGGAAAACTCTAAAATTATTTTGTGAAAACTTAATTTTTGACTTTTGATTTGGATTTCCTCTTGAAACAGCTCCATGTGTATCCCAAACATCAATTAATTTTTTACCAGTTGTAATAGCTTTAAAGCGTTCTACAACTCTGGGAGTATGCCTCATTGCAACATGATTCAAAACTTTTTTTGAATTTAAGCGCATAAACTCTTGATAGCTGTTTTTTGCTTTAAAAGAATACTTTACACTTTCTTCTCCTTCTCCAGAATTTATAATCGGTAAATCTGATATTGCTTCATCAATAGTAAATGGTTCTGATATTTTTATTTTTGGAAATTCGACAGGTATATTTAGGTTTTTTTTATAGCCAATAATAAAAACACGTTCTCGGTCTTGTGGAACGCCATAATTAGAAGCTTTTAAAACTTTGTAATTTGCAGTATATCCAATATCTTCAAAACTTTGTAGAATTACTTTTATAACTTCTCCATTTTTCATAGAAAGTAAACCTTTGACATTTTCCATTACAAATGCTTTAGGTTTGTACCAGTCTACAACTTTTACAAAATCGTAAAACAGCTCATTTCTTGGGTCATCTTTTATTTTGTTTCTTCGTTTGTTTGCTAAACTAAAACCTTGACATGGAGGACCTCCAACAACTACGTCTACTTTTTGGGAATCGATAATTTTATCAAACTCATTTTTTGTTAATTCACGTAGGTCTTTATTTATAAAAGGCGTTTTCGGAAAATTATGATTATAAGTCTCTTTTGCATTTTCGTCAATATCTGTAGCTATAATAGAATTAAATCCAGCCCATTTAAAACCTAAAGACATGCCTCCGCAGCCGGAAAATAAATCTATTATATTAAGTGAGTGCTTGTTTTTTAGTTCTGAAATTTTTTTAAATTTTTCTTTTTTTGAAAAAATTGAGGATTCGTTATTCATTTTGTAAATGTAAATTTTATTTACAAAAATAGAACTTATATAGACTGTTTTTTAAAATGGTATAAAAGCAAACAGCATTCTAATTTTAGAATGCTGTTATTAAAATTGCGTAAATTGAAACTATGATATGTAATTCTTTAAAAACTCTTGAAAAGACATAGGGGTTAATTTTCTTTCCTTGTAGTGTGATACGTACGTTTTGTAATTTTTAAGAGCAAATTTCTCAACATGATTGTGAGTATTAAACTCTTCATAAGATATTGCATTCATCATTTTCAAAATTTGGGGTTGCTTTATAGTTTTGATTATTAGTTTTTTACAAGTATAAAATTATATAAAAATATTTTAAAAACCAAAAAATACAGCCATTTATTTATAAAAACACGCCATTTATTAGTTTTTTAAGTTATTATTCTAGTTAGGTTTCTAATGGTACAAAATAGTTTTACGGTAGATTATACTTCTAAATATGTGTATTTTTTAACTTTAAATGGTTATTTTCGCATAGATGTATATTTAATAACTTTATTTTAGCTTTTTTAGTTTATAAACATGAAAGGAATTATACTAGCGGGTGGTTCAGGAACAAGACTATATCCAATTACAAAAGGTACCTCAAAACAGTTACTGGCTGTATATGATAAACCTATGATATATTATCCGTTATCTGTATTAATGCTAGCTGGAATTACAGAAGTGTTAATTATTTCTACTCCAGACGACCTTCCTAATTTTAAAAAATTATTAGGAAATGGTTCAGAAGTTGGAATGCATTTTTCTTATAAAGAGCAGCCATCTCCAGATGGCTTGGCACAAGCATTTATTATTGGGGAAGATTTTATAGGTGACCAAGATGTTTGTCTAATTTTAGGAGATAATATTTTTTATGGAGCTGGTTTTGAACAAAAATTACTTAGAGCTGTTTCAATGTTAAAAAATGAAAAGAAAGCTTCTGTTTTTGGTTATTTTGTTCAAGACCCTCAACGGTATGGTGTTGCAGAATTTGACAAAAGTAAAAATGTAATAAGTATCGAAGAAAAACCTGTAAAACCAAAAAGTAATTATGCAGTTGTTGGTTTGTACTTTTATCCTAATTCGGTTGTTGAAATAGCAAAAAATATAAAACCAAGTACTAGAGGTGAGCTAGAAATTACAACAGTTAATCAACAGTATTTAGAAAAAGGAGACTTGAAAATGGATTTAATGGGAAGAGGATATGCTTGGTTAGATACAGGTACACAAGATTCGTTGTTAGAAGCTTCAAATTTTATACAAACTATAGAAAAACGGCAAGGTTTAAAAGTGGCTTGTATTGAAGAAATAGCGTTTGAAAAAGGGTATATATCTAAAAATCAATTATTAAAATTAGCAGAAACGTATAAAAATAACGAATACGGAGATTACTTATTCCGTATAGCAAACTCAAACTAATTTGGAATTTATTAGAACAAACATACCTGACGTAGTTTTGTGTAAACCTAAAATTTACACAGATGATAGAGGTTATTTTTTTGAATCGTTTAAAAAAGAAGCATTGGAAAACTTTATTGGTGCTAAAATTTCTTTTTGTCAAGATAATGAAGCAAAATCATCCAAGGGAGTTTTAAGAGGTTTACATTATCAATTATCTCCAATGTCTCAAAGTAAATTGGTAAGAGTTATTAAAGGAAAAGTGTTGGATATTGCGGTTGATATTCGAAAAAATTCACCCACCTATGGAAAACATGTAGCTTTAGAATTAAGTGAACATAATAAATTTCAGTTGTTTGTACCAAAAGGATTTGCGCATGGATATGTGGTTTTAGATGAGGACACTATTTTCTCGTATAAAGTAGATAATTATTATGCAGCAGCATTAGATAGAGGAATTAAGTTTGATGATGAGGTTTTGGGGATTGATTGGAAATTGCCAACAGAAGACTTAATAATTTCAGAAAAAGATAAAAATCAGCCAACCTTTAATAAGGCTGAAATATTCGATTAAAAAAATATATATGATAAATGTTTTAGTAACAGGTGCAGATGGAATGCTAGGTAAATCTATTCAATTTTACCAAACAGAATATTCAAAATTCAACTTTTATTTTACAAATAAGGCGGTTTTGGATATTTCTGATAAAGAAATGTTGAGAGCATTTGTTAGAATGAATAACATAGCTGTAATTGTAAATTGCGCAGCTTATACAAACGTAGAAAAGGCAGAATTCAATACGAAAAATGCAAATAGATTAAATTTTAAAGCTGTTCAGAATTTGGCTGAAATAGCAAAACAAAATAATTGTGGACTTATTCACATTTCTACTGATTATGTTTTTGATGGGGAATCTCAAATTCCTTATAATGAAGAAGATATAACTAATCCTCAAAATGTTTATGGTATTACCAAATTAAAAGGAGAGCAAATTTTATTAGAAATCAACCCAAAAAACACCATAATTATTAGAACATCATGGTTGTATGGTGAGTATGGGTCTAATTTTGTAAAAACTATTTCAAATTTAGCTTCAGAAAAAGAATCAATTTCAGTTGTAAATGATCAAATAGGTTCTCCAACATATGCTAAAGATTTGGCTAAAACTATACTAGATATTATACCTCAAATAAATAATTCTAATGTTGAATTGTTACATTATACAAATAAAGGAAGTTGTAGTTGGTTTGATTTTGCAACCGAAATTGTTAAAAATTTCAATTTACAATGTGAAGTAAAACCAGTAAGTTCAGATTTTTATCCAACCGAAGCAAAGCGTCCAAAATTTAGTTTGTTAGATACATTAAAAATCGAGGAGAAGTATCATGTTGAAATCCCAGAGTGGAAAAGTTCATTAAAAAAATGCATTGAGAATTTAGAAAGTTCTATCTTAAGCTTGTAAGCTTAAAATAAAACATTGTAGAAAATATATTTTAAGAGTTTTATCAATTATATTTTTGTAAGTCAAGAAAACAAAGTTATTCAATAAAAAAAATAAGTATGGAACATAAATCAATTTTAGTTACTGGAGGAGCAGGGTTTATAGGCTCTAATCTGTTGCAGTATATGGTGAAAAAATACCCAAATAATAAGTTTGTGTGTTTAGATTTATTAACCTACGCTGGAAATAGTTATAACGTAGATGCTATAAAAAATGAAGTAAATTTCACTTTTGTTGAAGGAAGCATTTGCGATAGAAGTTTAGTAGAACGTATTTTTCAGTTTTATAGAATTAATGGAGTTATCCATTTGGCTGCAGAATCTCATGTAGATAATTCAATTACAGGTCCAGAAATTTTTATTGACACCAATATTAAAGGAACCTTTACCTTGTTAGATGTAGCTTATAAATATTGGATGGATGCACCTCATGTGTATAAAGAAGTCTATAGTGATCCAAATAAAAAAGGCGAATTCCCTAGATTTTTACATGTTTCTACAGATGAAGTTTACGGAACTTTAGGAAAAAAAGGCTTGTTTACAGAAAAAACACCATACGCTCCAAATTCACCTTACAGTGCTTCAAAAGCAAGTAGCGACATGTTGGTGAGAAGTTATCACCATACTTTTGGTTTAAATATTATTATAACTAATTGTTCTAATAATTATGGCCCATATCAGCACAACGAAAAATTGATTCCAACCGTTATAAGAAAAGCATTAAAAGGAGAAAAAATCCCTATTTATGGAAATGGAAGTAATGTTAGAGATTGGTTATATGTAAACGATCATTGTACTGGAATAGATATAGCTTATCACAAAGGTGTAAATGGAGAAGTTTATAATATAGGAGGTGATAATGAGCGAGATAATAATTATATTGCAAACAAAATTTGTGAACTTTTAGATGAAAAAGTTCCAAAAAATAATGGATCGTATAAAGATCAAATAGAATATGTTGAAGATAGAGCAGGGCACGATTTTAGATATGCCATTGATGCTTCAAAAATAAAAAATGATTTAGGCTGGAATCCGCAAGAAAATTTTGAATCTGGTATTCAAAAAACAGTAGATTGGTATGTGGAAAAGTACAAAAGTGAATTGTAAAAATGAGTATTAAAATAGGAATTATAGGTCTTGGCTATGTTGGCTTGCCACTAGCTAGATTATTTGCAACAAAATACAAAGTAGTAGGATTTGATATTAATACAGAGCGTATTTCAGAATTAAAAAAAGGAGTAGATGCAACTTTAGAAGTTGAACCAGCTGTTTTAAAAAAAGTTCTAGTTAAAAATAGTGATACTATTGGATTGTTTTGTACTTCAAAACTAACTGATTTAGAAAATTGCAATTACTATATTGTAACTGTACCAACACCTGTTGATGTAAACAATAAACCAGATTTAACACCATTAATAAAGGCAAGTGAAGCCGTTGCAAGTGTATTAAAAAAAGGCGATATAGTTATCTATGAATCTACAGTGTTTCCAGGAGCTACTGAAGAAATTTGTGTTCCTATTTTAGAAAAAGAATCAGGGTTAGAGTTTAATAAAGACTATTATGTTGGATATTCACCAGAGCGAATTAATCCTGGAGATAAAAAACATACCGTAGAAAAAATATTAAAGGTAACTGCTGGTTCAACTATTGAAACAGGTAAAAAAGTAGATGCATTGTATACATCAGTTATCGAGGCTGGTACACATTTAGCACCAACTATTAAAGTGGCGGAAGCAGCAAAGGTTATCGAAAATTCTCAAAGAGATATAAATATTGCATTTGTAAATGAATTAGCAAAAATATTTAATATTTTAGGTATCGATACTAAAGCAGTGTTACAGGCGGCAGGTACAAAATGGAATTTCTTACCATTTAAACCAGGATTAGTTGGAGGGCATTGCATAGGTGTAGACCCTTATTATTTGGCTCAAAAAGCACAAGAAGTAGGGTATCATCCCGAAATTATTTTAGCAGGAAGGCGAATGAATGATAGTATGGGTAATTATGTTGCTTCTGAAGTGGTAAAGTTATTCGCAAAAAGCAATATACATATAAAAGGAGCAAGAGTACTAGTTTTAGGAATTACTTTTAAAGAAAATTGTCCAGACGTTAGAAATACAAGAGTTGTAGATGTTATTCGTAACTTAACTGAATTTGGAACCCAAGTCACTATTTTTGATCCTTGGGCAAATACAGACGAAGTGTTTGAAGAGTACAATCTAAGAACAAATCGAAATATGCCACAAGAAAAATTTGACGGAATTGTGTTAGCAGTTTCACATAATGAGTTTTTAAAAATTGATTTAAAAAAACACCTTAAAAAGAATGGTGTTATTTACGATGTAAAAGGATTTTTAGATTGTGAAGTTCAAGGGAAATTATAGATTGGAGTGAAGTGAAATGAGTGAAAAGTGATGTGTTTAGGAAAATTTAAAAATATGCGTCACTCTGAACTTGTTTCAGAGTCTCATTAAAAGGATTAATTTTGTCGCGCAGATGCTGAATCAAATTTAGTATTACGATAAAAAAATATAAAAGATTAAGAACTAGAATATTAAAATATAGAGTTTTTGTTTTAGTCAATGTTATAGAAAATTATGAAAAATTTTGCATTAATAGGAGCAAGTGGTTATATAGCGCCAAGACACATGAAAGCTATTAAAGAAACCAATAATAATTTATTGGCTGCTTTAGATAAAAACGACAGTGTAGGAATTATAGATAGTTATTTTCCAAATGCTGATTTTTTTACAGAATACGAACGTTTTGATCGTCATATCTCAAAACTAAAATACGATCAAAATATAAATCTAGATTATGTAAGTATTTGTTCACCAAACTACCTACATGATGCGCATATTCGTTTTGCGTTAAGACAAGGAGCAGATGCTATTTGTGAAAAACCATTGGTGCTAAACCCGTGGAATATAGATGCGCTTTCAAAAATTGAAAAAGAAACAGGTAAAAGAATCTACAATATTTTACAATTGCGTGTGCACCCAAGTATTATCGCTCTTAAACAGAAGATTGATAATGGACCAAAAGATAAAATTTACGATATAGATTTAACGTATTTAACATCTAGAGGTCATTGGTATTATACATCATGGAAAGGAGACGAGTCTAAATCAGGAGGTATAGCTACCAATATTGGAGTTCATTTTTTTGATATGCTTTCATGGATATTCGGAGACCTAAAACAAAATACAATCCATGTTAACACGCACGATCGTTCAGCGGGTTATTTAGAGTTTAAAAAAGCGAGAGTTCGATGGTTTTTATCTATAAATTACAATGTTTTACCAGAAGCTATCAAAGCAAAAGGGCAGCGCACCTATCGCTCTATCACTATTGAAGGTGAAGAGTTAGAATTTAGTGGTGGATTTACAGATTTACACACAGTTTCCTATGAAGAGATTTTAAAAGGAAATGGATATGGTCTAGAAGCTCCAAGGCAAGCCATTGAAATTGTACATCAAGTACGTCATTCTGAACCTATTGGAGCGAAAGGGGATTTTCACCCTTTCGTAAAAAAACCATTAACAAATCACCCATTTAAATTATAAGTAATAGATTTGCAATATTGTAAAAACTGTTTTTATTAGTTTTGAAGCTATTACAGTTTTTACTCTTATTTAAAAAGAATAAAAATTACAATATTATGAAAATAGGCATCACCTTTAGTACATTCGATTTATTACATGCAGGCCATATTAAAATGCTTGAAGAGGCAAAATCTCAATGCGACTATTTAATTTGTGGACTACAAACAGACCCAACTTTAGACAGACCAGAAAAAAATCATCCAGTTCAATCTGTGGTTGAAAGATATATACAATTAAAGGGCTGTAAGTATGTAGATGAAGTTGTTCCATATGCAACAGAGCAAGATTTAGAAGATGTATTGCGATCGTTTAAAATAGATGTGCGTATTGTTGGAGATGAATACGAAAAGAAAGATTTTACGGGGAAAAAATATTGTAAAGAAAAAGGAATAGAGTTGTATTACAACGGAAGAGACCATCGTTTTTCAAGTAGTGGATTACGTAAAGAAGTACATCAAAAAGAAACTAATAAAAAATAAACTGTCACTTTGAGTGTGTCGAAATGTATTTAAATAATAAAAAGTAGATAAACGTCACTCTGAACTTGTTTCAGAGTCTACTCGATTGAAATAAAGATGATTTCTTTCAGCTAGATTGGAATTTTAGATTTAAACAAACAGATGCTGAAATAAATTCAGCATGACGTAAAAAATTAAAAAGTATATATGAAAATAGTAGTTGTAGGTTCAGGATATGTAGGATTAGTATCAGGAACATGTTTTGCTGAAATGGGTAACAAAGTAACTTGTGTAGACAATGTTGCAGAAAAAGTTGAAAAATTAAAAAATGGAATAATCCCAATCTATGAGCCAGGTTTAGAAACTATGGTTTTGAAAAATGTAGAACGAGGAAACTTAAAATTCACTACAAAATTAAGCGAAGCAATAGCAGACGCAGTAATTGTTTTTATTGCTGTTGGAACTCCTATGGGTGAAGATGGTTCAGCAGATTTACAATATGTGTTGAGTGTCGCTAAAGAAATTGGTGAAACCATGCAAAAAAGATTGGTAGTAGTAGATAAATCAACAGTTCCAATTGGAACAGCAGATAAGGTAAAAGCAACTATTCAAGCTGAATTGGATAAACGAAATTCAGAATTAGAATTTGATGTGGTTTCAAATCCAGAATTTTTAAAGGAAGGAGCAGCCATTAACGATTTTATGAAACCTGACCGAGTGGTAATTGGAGCAGAAAGTGAGTATGCTATGGAAACTATGAAGCAGCTGTACAACCCTTTTTGTATGAATCATGATCGTTTTATAGGTATGGATATTCGATCAGCTGAAATGACAAAGTATGCAGCCAATGCTATGTTAGCTACAAAAATTTCGTTTATGAATGAAATCGCTAATATTTGTGAGCGAGTTGGAGCAGATGCGAATCAAGTTCGAATTGGTATAGGTTCTGATAATAGAATTGGATATAGTTTTATTTATCCTGGTTGTGGTTATGGAGGTTCTTGTTTTCCAAAAGATGTAAAAGCTTTAAAAAAGATTGCTGAAGAACATGGTTATAAGGCAAAAGTAATTTCTGCTGTGGAAGATGTGAATGATGCGCAAAAGTTTGTAATTGCTCAAAAAATTATAAAGCGTTTTGGAGAAGATTTAACAGGATTCACTTTTGGGCTTTGGGGATTGGCATTTAAGCCAGGAACTGATGATATGCGAGAGGCACCAGCCATATATGTGGTGAAAGAATTGATAAAACGAGGAGCAAAAATAAAGGCTTACGATCCAAAAGCAGTAGAGGAAGCCAAAGAGTTTTATTTAAAAGGCGTTGAAGGTATTGATTATGTAAATTCAAAATACAACGCTATTGAAAATACAGATGCATTGATTCTATTAACAGAATGGAAAGAGTTCCGTTCTCCAGATTTTGAAGAATTAAAATCACAATTAAAAACACCTATTATATTTGATGGTAGAAATCAATACAATATTTTTAAATTAGAAGAAAAAGGATTTGAATATTATCAGATAGGTAAGAATTAATTGAACAACCGTCATTGCGAGGCGTGGAACAACAAAGCAATCTATTCAACAAGGTGAGATTACTTCATTACACTACGTTTCATTCGTAATGACGATAAAAATAAAAATTGTCACATTGAGCATGTCGAAATGTGATTAAATAAAAGAACAGAAATAACATAAAATGAAACAAAAAGTAATCAACGTAATATTAAGTGGAGGTTCAGGAACTCGATTATGGCCTTTATCAAGAACAAGCAATCCAAAACAATTTTTACAAATTTTTGATTCTAAAAGTTTATTTCAACATACATTAGAACGCAATCAAAAAGTAGCGGATGAATTTATGTTAATAACAAATGAGGTACAATATGAGATGGCTGCAAACCAAGCCATTGAATTGGGGATTTCAATAGCACATAAAATTATTGAACCATGTGGAAGAAATACAGCTCCGGCTATTGCATTAGCAGCGCTTGCTGTTCATCCAGATGATATTTTATTTGTAACACCTTCAGATCATATGATTGCAGATCCTAGTGTGTATAAAAAATGTATAGATAGAGCTTCAGAACTTGCACAAAACAATCAAATTGTTACATTCGGAATTCAACCAACAGAGCCACATACAGGGTATGGGTATATTGAGTTTAATGGGGAAGAAGTGTTGAAATTTAGAGAAAAACCATCGTTGAAAGATGCCAAGTTATTTTTAGAAGCAGGAAATTTCTATTGGAACTCTGGAATGTTTTGTTTTAAAGCATCTGTATTGTTAGAAGAGCTTAAAAAATACAATCCAGAAATGTATCAAAAAAGTGTAGACGCCTATAAAACCATTCAAAATGGAAAAATTAATTTAGAAGCGATGCAACAGATACCCGCCGATAGTATTGATTATGCCGTGTTAGAAAAAAGTGACCTAATTAAAACAATTGCGTCTAAATTCTATTGGACAGATTTAGGTTCGTTCGATGCGATTGTAAATTATTTTGATGAAGGAAATACAGTAGATAATTTGAATAAAATATCTAGTGAAAAAGGAAGTAGTTATGTGTTTGGTAAGAAAAAAGTAGTAGGTGCAGAAGTAGCAAATGTAATAGTTGTAGATACCGAAGATGCTATTTTAGTGTTACCTAAAAATGAAAGTGATTTAGTAAAGGGAATTTACAATAAGGTAAAAGAGTCGAATAAGGAATTGACATAGTAAGTGAGAAGTGAGAAGTGAACCGTCATTGCGAGTGGTCATTGAGCGGAGTCGAAATGTAAACGAAGCAATCTGTCTGAAAAAAAATAACCGTCACTCTGAACTTGATTCAGAGTCTGCCGGATAAAAAGAAAGATGATCACTTTTAGTTAGACTAGAAGTTTTCAGAATAAAAGTAACAGATACTGAACCAAGTTCAGCATGATGAAGAAAAATAACAACCCGTCATTGCGAGGCGTGGAACAACGAAGCAATCTATCGGAAAAGATATTCCGTCATTCCGAGCTCGGTCATTGAGCGTAGTCGAAATGTAAACGAAGCAATCTGTCTGAAAAAAAACAACCGTCACTCTGAACTTGATTCAGAGTCTGCCGGATAAAAAGAAAGATGATCACTTTTAGTTAGACTAGAAGTTTTTAGAATAAAAGTAACAGATACTGAACCAAGTTCAGCATGATGAAGAAAAATAACAACCCGTCATTGCGAGGCGTGGAACAATGAAGCAATCTTTTAGACTGTATTTCAAAGTCTATCAGAGTAAATTATAAATATGTTGATGAATTTCAGCAAAAAAATAAAAAGCTAAATTTTCTGTAAAACAGGAAACTAAACTTAAAAAAATAAATTATTATTGCACTTTTATACAGCTTTAAAGCATATTAAAAAGGTAAGTAAAGTGCATATGTAAAAAGCATAAAATGAAAAAACAAAAAGTAGCGTTAATTACAGGTATCACAGGACAAGATGGGTCTTATTTAGCAGAACTATTATTGGATAAAGGGTATATAGTGCATGGTATTAAAAGAAGATCCTCTTTGTTTAATACAGATCGTATCGATCATTTATATCAAGATCCTCATGATCCAAATCTACGGTTAAAATTGCATTATGGAGATTTAACCGACTCCATGAACTTAACACGTATTATTCAAGAAGCTCAACCAGATGAGATTTATAATTTAGGCGCTATGTCTCATGTTGCTGTTTCATTTGACACTCCTGAATATGTAGGGAATGTTGATGGTTTAGGTACTTTAAGAATATTAGAAGCGGTACGTATTTTAGGATTAGAGAATAAAACAAGAATTTATCAAGCTTCCACTTCAGAATTGTATGGTGGAATGTCAGAAAATAAAAATGAAAGAGGTTTTTATGATGAATCTTCTCCATTTTACCCAAGGTCACCTTATGGTGTAGCAAAAATATATGGATTTTGGATTACTAAAAATTACCGTGAAGCATACAATATGTTTGCGTGTAATGGTATTTTATTCAACCATGAATCGCCTAGAAGAGGAGAAACTTTTGTAACACGTAAAATTACACGAGCAGTGGCTAAAATAGCCTTAGGATTGCAAGAAAAGTTTTATTTAGGAAATTTAGAAGCAAAACGTGATTGGGGACATGCTAAAGATTATGTACGTATGATGTGGATGATTCTACAAGCAGATAAACCAGACGATTGGGTAATTGCAACAGGAGTGACTACAACGGTGCGTGATTTTGTACGTATGGCTTTCCAAGAAGTTGGTATAGAATTAGAATTTAAAGGTGAAGGAGTAGAAGAGAAAGCGTATGTAGTTGCATGCAACACTAAAGAGTTTCAATTAGAAATAGGAAAAGAAGTATTGTCAGTAGATCCTTCGTATTTCCGTCCTACAGAGGTAGATTTATTAATTGGAGATCCTACAAAAGCAAAAGAAGAATTGGGTTGGATTCCTGAATATGATTTAAAAGATTTGGTACAGGATATGATGAAAAGCGATGTTCAGCTGATGAAAAAAGATGTTGATTTGTTAAAAGCAGGTCATGAAATTTTAAAGCAGGCGGAGTAATCTTTTAACCAGAAAATTAAAATTGTCACATTGAGCATGTCGAAATGTGTTTAAATAAGAAAAAGAAGAACCCGTCATTGCGAGGCGTGAAAACAACGAAGCAATCTGTCGAAAATAATAATCCGTCATTCCGCACTTGGTCATTGAGCGTAGTCGAAATGTGACACGGAATCTGCTGAAAAGAATGAACAGATTTCCAATCAAGTTGGAAATGATGATAAAATTAAAATTGTCACATTGAGCATGTCGAAATGTGTTTAAAAAAGAAAAAGAAGAACCCGTCATTGCGAGGCGTGAAAACAACGAAGTAATCTGCCGGAAACAAAGAACAACTGTCATACAGAGCTTGTCGAAGTATGATGGAACAAAATAAAACAATAGTAGTAGTTAAAAATGAACAAAACAGATAAAATTTACATCGCAGGTCATTTAGGATTAGTAGGCTCTGCCATACATAAAAACCTAAAAGCCAAAGGTTATACTAATTTTGTGTTTAGAACCTTGGATGAAATGGATTTACGTGATACCGTAGCCGTAGCAAACTTTTTTCAAGAAGAAAAACCAGCATATGTATTTTTGGCAGCGGCTAAAGTAGGTGGAATTGTTGCTAACAACACGTACCGAGGTGAATTTATTTACGATAATTTAATGATTCAAAACAACATTGTACACCAAAGTTATGTGCATGGAGTTCAGAAATTATTATTTTTAGGGAGTACGTGTATTTATCCAAAAAATGCGCCACAACCTATGCCTGAAGATTGTTTGTTAACGGATACATTAGAATACACCAATGAGCCTTATGCCATAGCTAAAATAGCAGGGATTAAATTATGTGAAAGTTACAACATTCAATACGGTACTAATTTTATTTCGGTAATGCCCACTAATTTATACGGGCCTAATGATAATTTTGACTTGGAAAAATCACATGTGTTACCTGCGTTAATTCGTAAAATGCATTTAGGGAAAGCGCTAGAATCTGGAGATTGGGATAGGTTGCGAGCAGATTTAAATACATTACCTATTGAAGGCATTGATGGTTCAGCCACTGAAGCAGTAATTTTGGAAAAATTAGCCAAATATGGAATTACTCGTAAAGCCAATCACAACCGTCACCCTGAACTTGTTTCAGGGTCTCATCAAGAGAACTCAAATGATTCAGAATCTGCCCGATTAAACCCTCAAGTCCAAGTAGAAATCTGGGGAACAGGAAAACCAATGCGAGAATTCTTATGGAGCGAAGACATGGCAGATGCTTGTGTATTTATCATGGAAAATAGAGATTTCAAAGACACTATTTGTCACCCTGAGCTTGTCGAAGGGTCTCACCAAGAATCAACACGTCATTCTGAACTTGTCGAAGAATCAGAAAGTAGAACTAACGTCATTGCGAGCGACGCAAAGCAATCTGCTGCTGAAAAAGCCCGTCACCCTGAACTTGTTTCAGGGTCTCATCAAGTGAAGTCAAATGCCCAATCAACCGAAATCCGCAATACCCACATTAACATAGGAACCGGAAAAGAAATCAGCATCCGTGAACTCGCAGAAACCATTAAAAATAAAGTTGGTTTTAAAGGTAACCTCTATTTTAACACAGACAAGCCAGACGGAACCATGAAAAAATTAACCAATCCTTCAAAATTACACGGGTTAGGTTGGAAGCATACCATTGAGTTGGACGAAGGAATTGAGAAAATGTATCATTGGTATTTAAAAAATAATAACTCTTAAAAATGAATACTTTATTAAACACGGTTGTAAAAAATAACTATTGTATAGGCTGTGGAGTTTGTTCAGCAGTATCTAATTATAATGTTGATTTTAATAAGTATGGTCAGTATCAAGCAGTTCTTGAAGGAGAGTCAAATAGAGAGTTAGAAAATGCAGCAAATTTAGTTTGTCCATTTTCAAATAATTCTTTAAATGAGGATCAAATTTCACAAAGAATTTTTGATGATAATCTTAAAAATGAGTTTTTGGGATCTTATAATGGTTTATATTTTGGGTATTCAAAAATAAATAGAAAATATGGAGCTTCAGGAGGATTAACAACATGGTTTATCTTAAAATTATTAGAGAATAAAATTATTGATGGTGTAATTCATTTAAAAGAAAATAGAGATATTAATAGTAAGACTTTATTTAAATATGATATATCCCATACTAAAGAAGAGGTTTTAGATGCTGCAAAAACAAAATATTATCCTGGTGAATTAAGTGAAGTTATAAATGAAGTTTTAAATAAAGGGGAGAAGAAATATGTTTTAGTAGGTGTTCCTTGTTTTGTAAAATCTGTTAGATTATTAGCAGAACAAAATGATATAATTAAAAATCGTATTGTTTTTTATGTAGGACTTGTTTGTGGGCATTTTAAGAGTGCAAATTATTCTAAAATGTTGGCGTTTCAAAAAGGTGTGCCTAAAGGGGAAATGACTAATATTGATTTTAGACATAAAACAGGAAAAGGACTTGCAGGTTCTTATAACACTAAAATTTCTTTTAATTTGAATAGTGAAAAAAAAGAGATTAATCAATCGGTGAAAAATTTTTATGGTACAGATTGGGGATTGGGGATGTTTAAATATAATGCATGTGATTATTGTGATGATGTAGTAGCTGAAACTGCAGATATAGCTTTTGGTGATGCTTGGATAGCTCCATATAATAAAGATCCGAACGGAACTAATATGGTAATTACAAGAAATAAGTTAGCTGTTGAAATTATAAAGAAAGGAATTGAAGCAAATGAAATTCATATTGATAATGCAAATCCAGAACAGATAATTAAAACACAATCTGCAGGTTTAAGACATAGAAGAGAGGGTTTAAAAGTAAGGCTAAAAAATAAAAAAAATGAATGGTATCCAATAAAAAGAGTTCATGAAAACAATAAAAAAGTCTCTTTTAGATATAAAATTATCTATTTAACTAGGTCTAAATTATCGAAGTATAGTCATATTTTCTTTGAAAAATCCTTAAGAAAAAATTCTTTTTTTTATTTTAAGTTTTTAATGTTTCCTTTAGTATTTTTTTATAAATATATTTTATATGCACCAGGGAGATTAAAAATTTTATATTTAAAATTACGTAAATAATGAATCAGGTTAAAACTGGAGCAATACTTTCGTATGTGTTAATATTTTTAAATAATATTATAAAATTAGCATATACTCCTTTCTTAATTAGATCTTTAGGGCAATCAGAATTTGGTTTGTATTCTTTGGCTGCTGCAACTATTGGGTATTTGACAATAATGGATTTGGGCTTTGGAAATTCTATTATTCGTTTTACTGCAAAATATAGAGCTTTAGGAGATGAAGAAACTCAAAATAATTTACACGGTATGTTTATTGCAATATATGCCGTTTTAGGCATTATTGTTGCTTTATGTGGAACTATATTATATTTAAATGCAGGTACTATTTTTAGTAATAGTATGAATACAGAGGAATTAGAAAAAATAAAGATTTTAATGGCGCTCTTAACTTTTAATCTTGCGATAACATTTCCATTTAGTATTTATGGATCGATAATTATTTCACATGAGCGTTTTATTTTTTCTAAACTAGTTAACCTTTTCAGAATAATCACAAACCCTTTAATAATGATTCCATTATTGTTTTATGGATATAAATCAATAGCATTAGTTGTGGTTATGACGGTTCTTAACATAATAGTTTTAGGTACAAATTTTTATTATTGTAAAACTAAAATCAAAATAAATCCAACATTTGGATTTTTTGATAAAAAATTATTTAAGGAGGTGTTGGGTTATTCATTCTACATATTTTTAGGTGTTATTGTTGATCAAATATATTGGAGTACCGGTCAATTTATTTTAGGAGCAATAGCAGGTACCGTTATGGTTGCAGTTTATGCCGTTGCTATTACTATAAGAAGTTTGTATTTGTCTTTTTCTTCATCTATTGTAAGTGTATTGCTACCTAGGGTTACTCAAATGGTTACAGCTAAAGTATCTAATCAAGAGCTTACAAATATTTTTATAAAAGTTGGCCGTATTCAATTTCTTATCCTTTCGTTTATATTATCAGGCTTTATTCTTTTTGGTCAAAAATTTGTTATTTTATGGGCAGGAAAAGATTATTCTGAAGCATATTTAATGGCTTTGTTTATTTTAATTCCTATTTCAATACCATTGATTCAAAATTTAGGAATTACCATTTTACAAGCTAAAAATCAACAAAAATTTAGATCTATTGTATATGTGCTAATAGCTATAGTAAATATTATACTTTCTATTCCTTTAGCTAAACAATATGGAGGTTTAGGTTGTGCAATGGTAACTGGGGGAAGCTTATTATTAGGTAATGGATTAATAATGAATATCTATTATCATAAAGTAATAAAATTAAATATAATTGAATTTTGGACTCAAATAATTAAAATGGCTTTGCCAGTTCTAGGAGTTGTAATATTATATTATAGCTTTAATTATTTTGTTTCTGTTCCTAATTCAACAATATTATATTTTGTTCAAATATTAATTTATGGATGTTTCTTTATTCTATCTATGTGGTTTTTTGGAATGAATAATTATGAAAAACAATTGATTAAAACCTTATTAAAAATATCAAAGTAAATATGAGTAAATTAAAAACTAAATTAAAAATAGGGATTCTTACATTACCATTAAAGGGAAATTACGGAGGTGTTTTACAAGCTTTTGCATTACTTACCTATTTAAAAAATGAAGGTTACAATGCTTATTTAGTGGATAGGCAATGGGATAGGTCTAAAAAAACAATAGGTTTTTATGTTCAGAAATTTATCTACCATGAAATTATTAGAGGAAAAGTAAAAAAGTTTTGTGATAAATGGATTAACCCTAAAACATTTAGTATAGATTCTCAAGAAAAAATGCAACAACTAAACAAAGAGGATTTTGATGCATTTATTGTAGGTAGTGATCAAGTTTGGAGAGTTGAAAATGTAGGAGGTGTTAAGAATAATTACTTTCTTGACTTTATAAGTGATAAAAAGGTTAAAAAAATTGCTTATGCTGCTTCATTTGGTAAAGATACAGTTGATGGGTCAGATGAAAAAATACTTAAAATTTCTAAACTATTAAAAGATTTTAATGCAATTTCTGTTAGGGAAGATACAGGAGTGAATATTTGCCATGATGTATTTAAAGTAGAAGCTTCACATGTATTAGATCCCGTTTTTTTAATTAACAAAAAAGAATATTTAAAAACTATCGATAAAAACTTAAAACCTTTAGAAAATACTTTAATTACCTATGTATTAGATTACAATAAGAAAAATGAAATAATTATAAACGACATTGCAAAAAAGTTAAATTTAAAAATACAATCAATTAATTATAAAAAAGATCCCGCATTGTTGATTAAAAATAAAGCGTTAGATTTTTACAATTATAGATACCCTTCTGTGTCTAATTGGTTAAGGGGTTTTAGAGATGCTGATTTTATAGTTACGGATTCATTTCACGGCACTATGTTTTCTGTTATTTTTGGGAAGCAATTTATTGTTATTGGAAATGAAAAAAGAGGGTTAACTAGATTTACTTCATTTTTGAAAAGTGTTGGTTTATTAAATAGATTGGTTTTACCATCTCAAGGTGTTGATATGGATACAGTTTTTGAGAAAATAGATTATGAAAAAGTTAATAAAATTTTAAAAATAGAAAAGATTAAATCAAAATCTTTTTTAGAAACGAGTATACTTGGTTAAGGAATGAATATTTTATTTATATATAGAGGAGCAATCATACCAACCAGAGGTGGGATACAAAGAGTAACCAATGTCTTGGCTGATTATTTTGAATCTAAAGGACATAAAGTTTTATATTTAACAGGGAAAAATGAAAATGATGACGAACGGGAAATTAATAAAAAGCGACAATTTTTTTTTCCAAACAATACTGATGTGCTTGCAAAGGAGAATTTTTCTTATTTTAAAGTGTTTTTAGCCGATAATAAAATTGATATCCTAATTAATCAAAATGGTATGGATCCTGTGTTGTCTTCACTAGCTTATACAGCAAAGGATTGTAATGTTAAATTAGTTTCGTGTATACATAACTCATTGTTATCGTCTATCACTAATTTTAGTAGTGCTTATGCTTCAAGAGCCAAAAAGTATAATTTAGGGTGGATATTACCAATTACAGATTTTAGTATTATAAAAAAAGGAATTCTATATCTTTATAAAAATAAGTATAAAAAACATTATAAAAAATTATGCGAGATTAGTGATTCAGTTGTTTTATTATCCGATAATTTTAAAAGTGAATTAGATTTTTTTGTTGAAAATTTAAGTAAGGATAATATAATCGCCATATCAAACCCAACTTCGTTTAAAAAAGAAAAAGTTGATTTAGTTCTAAAAAAGAAACAGCTACTTTATGTTGGAAGAGTTGGAACATCTCAAAAAAGAGTTGATTTATTACTTTTAATTTGGAGAAAAGTTTTTAAAAATAATCCAGACTGGTCATTAATTATAGTTGGTGATGGCCCTGAATTACCAAAATTAAAAAATGAAGCTAAAATATTGAAACTGGAAAGAATTAAATTTGAAGGTTTTAAAAACCCTAAACAATACTATATTGATGCTTCGTTATTCTGTATGACATCATCATTTGAAGGTTTTGGAATAGTTTTAGTTGAAGCTATGCAATATGGAGTAATTCCTTTTGCTTTTAAGAGCTATTTATCTGTTACGGACATAATAGATGACAATACAAATGGTTTTTTAATAAAACCATTTAGTATTGAACAATATGCAGATAGTTTAAACAAATTAATGAATAATGAATCTTTAAGAAATAAAGTCTCAAAAAGTGCTATTGAAAAAGCAGGTATATTTTCTATAAACACTATTGGAGAAAGTTGGATTCACTTATTTAAAGGACTAAAAAATTATGAATAGGATAATATATTTAGTTACATTTTTTATTTATTCTGGGTATTATGCTTTTTTAGCAATTGTTTTTGCTTTAGGTATGACTAATTCTTCTCGATGGGTTACAATACCTTTAAGAATGGTAACAACATTTTTAATGCTTTATGTTATATTAAGAATTGTTTCTAAAGTAAAATTAGATTATTACAAAAAATGGATATTAATTGTATTCTGTAGTTTTTGGCTTTTTTATGTACTTAAAGTATTACTGAATCAGAATGTAAATGTGCCTTTGTCTAGAAATTGGTATGAATATATATTTTATGCGTTAAATTTTTCTATTCTCCCTTTTATAATGTTTATGCTCATTGATTTTAAAAAATATAGTAAAACTATTTTAAATTCATTAATATTTTCTGGATTTGTAATGGGATTAGTTACATTAATTTTGTATCGAAAAATTTTAAGTAATGGTGTTGGGCGAATAAATTTAGCGAAATATGCAGATTTTGAACCACAAACATTAAATCCTTTGGCTTTATCTTATGCTGGTTCGCTTACTATTGTTTTATGTTTATATGTATTGTTATATAAAAAGCCTACATCACAAAAATATCGACTGTATATATATTCGACAATAATATTGGCTGCAATTATGTTTTTTTTGGGAGCATCTAGAGGATCGGTGATTGCATTAATTTTAAGTGTACCTGTTTTATTTTATTTTGGAAACATAAAGAAAAAAAGTAGATTTATTTTTATTACAATAATAAGTATTCCTTTATTAATTTGGGGGGCTTTAGAAACTGGAAGTTCTGTTTTTGAACGGACATTAAAAACTACACAAGGTTATAGAATCAGTGCTAGGCAAGAATTATGGTCTGAAGCATGGTACGAATTTTTAGCACATCCAATTTTTGGGGGAAGAATTGAAATTGGTGTTTATCCACATAACTTTATATTAGAAACGCTAATGGCTACAGGTGTTGTTGGATTCATTTTGTTGTTAATGGTTTTAATTCCTTCCTTTAAACGAGCATTTAAATTATCAAATCTAGATCACAATTATATTTGGGTTTTTATAGTTTTAATACAAGGTTTTGTTCAGCATTCCTTTACAGCGGCTATTTACTTTTCCGTTTTGTTATTTTTTCCAATGGGATTACTTTTTTCATATTCAAAAAATATTAGACAATGAGATTTATATATGTACTATTTTTACTAACATCATTAAATGTATTTTCACAAAATACGTTTAGTATTTATTATAAGAAAAATATTTATAATGAAGAAACAAATAAATATTTGGAAACGAATAAAAACTTTAAAAGTTACAATATACTTATTCAACACTTTATTGATCCTAAAAATGAAGGAATAATTAATCTAGAAAAAGTGGAAAGATATCTAATTAAAACTTTTCCAAACAAAAATGAAGGAGGAGTTTTGTGTATTAATCTAGAAAATCAAATATTTAAAAATCTTCGCGATAATAATTGTGGGAAAAAATATAGAAAAGCTGTTTCAGATTTTAAAAAATTAATAAAACTTATAAAAAATATACGACCTAATTTTCAAGTTGGTATCTATGGTCTACCATTTAGAACGTATTATAAAAGTCAGTTTAAATGGAATGAAAATCGAAAGTTAGATCCAATATTAAAATTAACAGATATTATTTTTCCTTCGTTATATATATTCTATCCAGATATAGATGGAAACTGGACGAATACTAATAATTATTTAGAGCGAAATTTGAATACTGCGTTTAGCTATGCTCAAAGGTTAGATAAAGTTGTAATTCCATTTATGTGGTATATGGTTCACCCAAGTAACAAAAAACATCGAAACGAATTAATCGATTTAGAGGCTATGCAGCATTATATTGAATTTGTTAAAAATTATCAGTATAAAGGTAATTCTGTGCGAGGTATAGTATATTGGGATTTACCTGAAAACTATTTTAAAAAAGGTGCTAAAATGCCAAATAGTAAAAAGGATACAAGCTTACGTTTGGATCAAAATTATTTAATTAAATTATACCTAAATAAATATTTAAAAAATGAGTAAAACCTGTCTGATATATAATTTTGTCTTATATATAATTGGCTTATTTAGGTTAGAACAATAGAGGTTAAAGAATGAAAAAAGTATTAATTATTTACCCAGGATTTCCACATTACAGAAAGGGGATTATTGAAAGACTTTTAAAGTCAAAAAAATATGAGTATTATTTTATGGGAGATGATAAAATGATGAAAACATCTATAAAAGAATATGATTTTAAGGATAATCCTAGATTTTTTAATGCTAAAGCGTTTAAAATAGGAAGTTTAATATTTCATAAAAACATGCTATCTCATCTTTTGAATAATAAATACGATGCATATATTTTTCATTCTAGCCCATATTGGGTTACAATTTTACTCTCTGTTTTTTTGATTAAAATAAAAGGTAAGCCTGTAATTAATTGGACTCATGGTATTCTTGAAAATAAGAAGAATCTGAAATCAACTTTTTATAAGATGTTTTATCACCTTTTTGATGGTTTTTTATTGTATGGTAGTTATGCAAAGAAGAATATGACAGATTTAGGGTTTAATAAAAATTATTTAAGAGTAATTTATAATTCATTGGATTACGAAAAGCAAAAAATATATAGGGAAAAATTAACAAGAGAAGAGCTTAATGTTTTTAAAGCTAATCTTTTTGAAAAATCAGAAAACCCTCAAATAATATTTATAGGGAGATTAACTAAACAAAAGAAACTAAAAGTTGTTATTGATCTGATAAGCTATCTGAAGAAGAGAAATATTTACATCAATGTTCTGTTTGTTGGTGATGGGCAGGAAAAAGAGATTTTAATAGCATACGCAAAAAAGCATAATGTTTATCGGAATATATGCTTTTATGGAGCTTGCTATGATGAGTTTGAGATTTATAAATTACTAGCTTCAAGTACATGTTGTATTTCACCTGGTGAAGTTGGATTAACAGCAATTCACGCTTTAAATTATGGGACACCAGTAATTTCTCATAATGATCCAAATAATCAAATGCCCGAGTTTGAAGCAATAATAAATAATTATAATGGGGTATTATTTGAGTATAATAATTTCGAAAGTCTAACAAATTCTTTGCAAAATTGGTTATTGAAAAATTTGGATAGAGAAAATGTAAAGTACAGATGTTATGAAGTTATAGATGATAAGTTTAATCCAAATTATCAAAACAATGTTATTAATAATTTAGTCGATGATTTATTAAAGTAATTAACAATTTTTAAATGTATATTTATATCTAATTTTCAGATTAAATGAAAGAAAATAAATTAGATTTTATTGTATACCCAAAAGTAGAAATAGGTAAGTATACGATGTTAGCAAATAATGTTAGTATTATAGGAGGTGATCATGAGTATTCTAAAGTTGGAGTTCCTATTATATTTTCAGGGAGAGGCGCTTTAAATAAAACGAGTATTGGGAAAGATGTTTGGATAGGTGCTTATTCTAAAATTATGACAGGTGTAACAATTGGAGATGGAGCTATAATTGCTATGGGATCTGTGGTAACAAAAAATGTTGAACCCTTTGCAATTTATGGCGGAGTACCAGCTGTAAAAATCAAAGATAGATTTAGCAATCAAAAGGATTTAAATAAACATATAGATATGTTAGATAAAACAATAGAGGAAAATCAGTTCGGATTTAAAAATCTTTGCAACTAATTTTTTTTAATAGAAGAGATTAAACTAAAATTTATAGATACCTTAAAATTAACATAATATGGCAAGTATACTTTTTTTAATAGGTACGTATCCTAATTTTGGAGGAACAGAAAAGGTAACTACTTTTTTAGCAAATGAATTTGTTTCTAATGGTTATAAAGTGGCTATAGCCTCATTTGAGCAGACAATACCTTCTTTAAAATCAGAGCTTAAATCTCAAATAAATCTAATTAGTTTAAGTTATCCTGTTTTAAAAAAAGAGAATAAAAAGGTATTAGGAGCGGCTATAAGAAATTTTAAAGTCGATATTATTATAAATCAATGGTCTTTACCTTTTCAAACAAATATTTTGTGTAGAAAAGCAAGAGGTTCTAATAAAAAATGTAAAATTATATCAGTTTATCATAATGCTCCAAATAAAAATGCCAGAGTAACAGATATTGATATTGCATTAGCAAAACAAGAGAGCAATTTATTAAAAAAACAATTATTAAAGTTAAAAAGGTTTGGTGTAGAGTCTATTATTAGATTAAGTATGCATTATGTGTATAAAAATAGTGATCAATATGTTATCTTATCAGAGAGTTTTAAAAAAATATTTTCTGATTATGCAATGCTAAAAAGTACTTCTAAACTTACAGTGATTACAAATCCCTTGACTATTGATCAAGTAAATTGGGAAAAGTCAAATAAAGAGAAGTTATTAATTTATGTTGGGCGTATTGATTATAATCAAAAGAGAGTAGAACGTATTGTGGATGTTTGGGAAAAGGTTAGTAAAGAATTAATTGATTGGAAACTTGAAATTGTTGGAGATGGTCCAGAAAGAGAAAAGTTAGAGGCATTAGTCTTAAAACGTAATATTCAACGTATTACTTTTGAAGGTTTTCAAAACCCATTAGATTATTATAAAAGAGCATCATTATTGCTATTAACATCCGAATATGAAGGGTTTGGATTAGTAATAGTAGAGGGTATGAGATATGGTGTTGTACCTATTGTTTATGGCAGTTATGAGTCAGTTTATGATTTGATAGAAAATGAAAAGACAGGATGTATTACAAGTGTGCCTTATAATAGTGGAGATATTGAAAAAAGTATTAAAAAATTAGCAACTGATGAAAATTGTTTATTAGAAATGTCAAATAACTGTATCGAAGAATCTGAAAAGTTTACCATTGGTGAAATATCAAAAAAATGGAACGAATTATTTAATAAATTAGTAAATAAATAATATGAAGATAGGACAACTTACTTTACCTTTTAATTGGAATTATGGAGGTATTTTACAAGGCTATGCTTTAAAAACAACTCTTAAGGATTTAGGTCATGATTCTATAATAATTAGTCGAAGACGAAATAGAGATAACTCACTTATAAGGCTACTTGTTTGGATTAAATGGGAAACTATAAAGCTAGCAAGTTTCTTACCTATATTTCGCATTTTACCTTTGGTTAGTGTCGAATGTTTTAAAAGAAAGTATATTAAGCACTTTACACCAAATATTTATACAGATAAAAGTTTAAAAGAAGTAGTTAATAAATACAATTTTAAAGGTTATGTTGTTGGAAGTGATCAAATATGGAATTACACTGCTGCTCCACATATAAATGATGCTTTTCTTGATTTTGTGTCAGATAAAAATCACATTAAGCGGGTTTCATATGCGGCATCTTTTGGTAAAGATAGTTGGCAGTACCCAGATAAAGAAACAAAACGTTGTAAGGATTTGGTTAAGAAATTTGATGCAGTATCAGTTAGAGAAAAATCAGGTGTAACATTATGTAATCAATTTTTAGAAGTAAATGCTCAACATCAGTTAGACCCAACTATGTTATTGAAAAAAGATGACTATATTAATATTATTAAAGCTTCAAATGTTTCAAAGTCAAATGGAAAGTTATTGCTTTATATTTTAGATAATACAGCATCAAAACAAGAGATAGCTAATAAAGTGGCTAGTGAATTAAGTATTGAGCCTTATGGTATTAGGCAGTTTAGAAAAATTCAGATTTTGCAAAATGCGATAAAAGGTATCTATCCTTCTATAGAACAATGGTTAAAGAGTTTTTATGATGCTGAATTTGTAGTAACAGATTCCTTTCATGGAACTATTTTTGCTATAATATTTAACAAACCATTTATTACAGTTGCAAATAAAGAAAGAGGAATGGCTCGCTTCGAATCTCTTCTTAAAGATTTAGGGCTTGCAGATAGACTTATTAATCAGCCAGGAGAAATTAACAAAGGCTTGATTTATGCTCGTATTAACTGGAATACTGTAAATAAAGAAATTGATATGTTTAGACAAAAAGGGATTGAGTTTTTAAAAAATAATTTCAAATAGTATTCGGTATGAGCGGAGTTCCAAGCGTAATAAATCATATAGTAGAGAAAGATTTGTGTACTGGTTGCGGTATATGTACAAGTTTTTGTGATGCAAAAGCATTAAAAATGGATTGGAATGATTTAGGTTTTTTAGTTCCACATAAGATAGGTGATTGTTCGGAAGAGGCCTCATGTATTTCTGTATGTCCTTTTAATCCATTTCCAGAGGATGAAGTAAAAACTGAAACAGAAATATCTAATTTATTTTTACCTGCTGATGACTCGACAAAGTTTCATTCAAAAATTGGAAAATATAAAAATACTTATGTAGGTTATTCCAAAGAATTTAGGAAAACATCTTCATCTGGTGGAATTGCAACTTATGTCACAATAGAATTAATTAATCAAGGTATAATTGATTATATAGTAAATGTAAAAGAAGTTGGTGATAAATTCTCATATGTAATAACAAGTAAAGAAGATAATATAAAATCAACTTCTAAAACAAGATATTATCCTGTAACCTTGGAATCAGTTTTAGATAAGGTAGCTAATTTAGAAGGGAAAGTAGCTATAGTAGGTGTCCCGTGCTTTTTAAAAGCGATTCGATTAGCACAATATAGAGATAATTTATTGAAAGAGAAGATTGTATTTACTATTGCAATTATATGTGGAGGGATAAAGAGTAAGTTTTTTACAGAGTATTTAGTGCAAAAAACAGGGGTTAAAAATTCCTCTATTAAGAAGGTGGAGTATAGGGTAAAAGATTTTAATAGTACTGCAGGTGATTATTCATTTGGAGTAATTTCTGAAAAAAGTGAAAGGTTACAAACTGTTAAAATGAGAACTTTAGGCGATATGTGGGGGACAGGTCTTTTTAAATGCAATGCTTGTGATTTTTGTGATGATGTTTCAGGGGAATTAGCAGATATATCTTTAGGAGATGCTTGGATAAGGCCTTATGTAAATGAAGGTGGAGGTAATAATGTAATTGTTACTAGATCGACTTTGGCAGATAATATTATTATTGATGGGATTAAAAGCAGTTTTTTAAATGTGAAAATGCTCCCTGAATCTGAATTTGTAAGATCGCAAAAAGGTAGTTTTACACATAGGCAGGATTGCCTATCGTATAGAATGAAATTATCCGAGATTAAAAATTTACCTCCGAAAAGAATCTTCAATAAATTTTTATCACCAGAGGTTAAACTTATACAGCGTATGCGAAGAATAACCAGAGAAAAAAGTTTAGTTACTTGGAAGAGTAAACGTGATATTGACTATTTTGATAAGGAGATGATGTTAGTTTTGAAGAGATTGAGAATGGTTACAAAAATTAATCATTATAAAAGAGGAGTATTGGAAAGGTTAAAGCGAATTTTTTAATAATAGATGGCATGGAAGAAATAAAATTAAATGAGTATTCGGAAAAAAAGCCTAAATTTATTAAAAGAATTTTTTGGAATGTTATCAATAAAACAATCTTTCGGTTATTAATAGGTAAAAAATTATTCTTTATTAGAAATGCCTTACTTCGAATGTTTGGAGCCAAAATACATAAAAGAGTATTGATTTATTCAAGTTGTGATATTTTTGCTCCTTGGAATTTAGAGATTGATAAATTTTCTTGTTTAGGCCCTAATGTTGAAATTTATAATAAGTCAAAAGTTGTAATTGCTTCAAATAGTGTTATTTCTCAAGGGAGTTATGTATGTACCGCGTCTCATGATATATCTAAAAATTTATTACCTCTTGTTTCCAAACAAATAACAATTAAAGATAGGGTATGGGTAGCAGCAGATACTTTTATTGGTATGGGAGTAACTATTGGAGAAGGCGCTGTTGTCGGAGCAAGGTCAGCCGTATTTAAAAATGTAGAACCTTGGACTGTAGTTGGTGGAAACCCAGCAAAATTTATAAAAAAAAGAATTATAAATGAGTAGTAAACAATCTTTAACGGCTTTTATTTTAACCTATAATGAAGAACAACATTTACAACGTTGTATAGATTCCGTTAAAAATATTTGTGAATCTATAGTAATTATAGATTCTTTTTCTACAGATAGTACTCAAAAAATAGCAGAACAAAATAACTGTGACTTTTATCAACATAAATTTATAAACCATGCCGACCAGATTAATTGGGGTTTAAAAAATGCATCCATAACTAGTAAATGGGTAATTCGTGTAGATGCAGACGAGTATTTGTCAGAAAATTTGCAAAATAGTTTGATAAATAATTTAGCTAAAATACCCGAAGATGTAAATGGTATTAGAGTAAAACGTTTAATATATTTTATGGGAAAACCATTAAAAAAAGGAGGAATGTACCCTATTTGGCACCTAAAAATATGGAGAACAGGAACTGCTACATGTGAGCAACGTTGGATGGATGAACGGATGAAATTAGCAGAAGGTAAAACTGTTGAAGTTGAAGGAGATTTAATAGATAATAACTTAAATAATATAACTTGGTGGACGCAAAAGCATAATAGTTATGCCACGCGTGAAGCCATTGATATTTTAGATAAAATCTATAATTTTACCAATGCAAATGTAGTTGCTGGTAAATTTTTTGGAACTAGTGAAGAAAGAAGACGTTGGCTAAAACAACGTTATTTAAAACTACCTTTATTTGTAAGACCAATACTATTTTGGTTTGTACGTTATTTTTTACAAGGTGGAATTTTGGAAGGTAAAAGAGGGTTTATTTGGAATGCTTTACAATGTGGTTGGTATCGTTTTTTGGTGGATGTAAAAATTTATGAAGCCTATAAAATTGCAGGAAAGAATAAAAGCAACCTAATTCAATACTTTAAAGAAGAATATGGTTATGATGTAACCAAAATAGGATAATTATGAAAATCTCCATTATTACCGTTTGCTATAACAGCGCAACAACATTAGAAAAAACCATTCAATCGGTAGCAGGGCAAACGCATGCCAATGTTGAGTATATTGTAGTAGATGGAAATTCAAAAGATACTACAGTTGCTATTATTAAAAAAAATGAAGACGTAATTACAAAATGGATATCTGAACCAGATAAAGGTCTATACGATGCCATGAACAAAGGCATTCAATTAGCAACAGGAGACCTAGTTGGAATTTTAAACTCTGATGACACTTTTGCTAGTGAAAACGTGTTAAAAAAAGTTGCTAATTTTCATAGCCAGAACGCTATTGATGCATCCGTTGGAAATATTGTACAGCATAAACAAGATGGAACAATTGTACGCACCTATAGCGCTGCAAAGTGGAATCCAGAAAAGTTAAAAATTGGTTTTATGCCACCACATCCAGCTATATTTTTTAAAAGAACTTTATTTGATAGTTTTGGGCTGTACCATTTAGATTTTACCATTGGAGCAGATTACGAATTAATTACCCGTTTCTTTTTAAAACACAACATTACTTGGAAGTATTCAGGTATTACAACTACTAAAATGTTAATTGGAGGTTTAAGCTCTTCAGGAGTGAAAAGTTACCAGTTAATTTCTAAAGAAATTGCCAAAGCATTGACACGCAATGAAATTAAATTTTCGCCTTTAAAAGTAAGATTAAGGGGGATTTGGAAAATTTCAGGTTTATTGAAACGATGACACCACTTTGAAATAAATGTCATTCTGAATTTGTTGAGCTTTGCTGAATGTTCGATTTCAGAATTTCATGAAATAGAATGAAAGTTTAAAATCAAGACATTAATAAACCTATATTTGAAATAGGTAGTGCAGGTTTTGTAGGGTTGATTCTTATGCCTTATTTAAAAAAGAATAACTTCAATACAATGGGTGTTTCCTGATTTGAAAATGAATAGTATATTCAATATCCAAAAATAGTTTATACGAAATCAAAATTAGTTGCTGAGAATTAGATTCTATCTTAAAATATTATTTTTGATAAAATCGCATCTTTGTGGAGTTTTTTTATCTTAATTTGCAAAATTAAATACTGATATAAATGTTTAACGACCCTGAAAGTGTGTAAAATAAATACTTTTTAAAATGACTTATAGCGAATTAAAACAGTATAAAATTACTTTGTATAATTTTAACATACTTAATTTATTTGTAGGTTTTATGATCTTTACTTTTTTACCAAGTTTAACTGATTTAGATCAGCGAAACGCTAATATTGTTTATAGAGGGTTTTCAGTATTTATATCAACTCTGGTAATAATAGCCTCATTCGACTTTTCAAAATTTAAATCTAAACACTTTGTTATTTTAGTCATTTTTTGGCTCTTATATTTAAGTAAAATGATGTATAGTTTTTATTTTTTTAATTTACCCTATAAATTAAGTGGCTATGATTATTTTGCTAAAGCAATTGGAATAACATTTATTCCGGCTCTTAGTATATATTTTACTCCTATGGATAAAATAAAAAGTCAATTTATAGCTAAATGGATTTATATTATTTTATTTAGTATTGCTATTATAAATCTGTTTCCATATAAATTACCTATAAATTATGGTAGATCTTCGGGAATACTTAAAATTTATCCTATTATTTTTGGACATATAGGCACTACGCTATCGTTGTTTTCACTTTATTTTTATGTTTATCCGTGTTATAATCTTTTAAAAACTAAAGGAGTATTAAATATTTTAATAAACTCAATTTCTTTTTTAGTAGGAATAATGATAATCATTGTTTCTGGTAGTAGAGGGCCTTTTCTAAGTTTATTGGGAGGTATATTTCTCTTTGTTTTTTTTAATAGGAAACTGCTTTTAAAAAATATGTCATTAAAATTTAAAATTATTTTTCCAATATTAAATATTGGTATAGTATGGGGAGTTTTAAAGTTTTATAAAAGCTCATTTTTAGAGAGAAGTATGAGTTTTTTTCAGGGTACGGATCAGTCCAGTAGTATTAGATTAGATTTATGGCGTATTTCGTTTGAAAAATTTATTGAAAACCCAATGGTTGGAAATACATTTCTACTAGAATATTTCTGGAACTCTAAAACCTCTATGATGCATCCCCATAATTTTCTGATTGAGGCTTTCTACACTTTAGGAATAGTTGGAGGAGTTATATTTTTAGTAATCTGTTTTTTAGCGATTAAGATATCTTTTAAATTAATTGTTACTTCAAATTATAGTTGGATATCACTTTATTTTATACAATACTTATTTTTTTCATTTGTTTCATCATCAATTTATCAAAATTATAAATTTTGGATAGCTGTTGCCTTTTTGTTTTCGATAAAAAATTATTTATTAAAGGATAAACAGAATTTTAAAATTAAGTAATATTTTTTTTAAGTATAAAATAGAATAGAAATTAAAGCTAATAGTATTGATTTTTTCTAAAATGATTAAAGAAGAAATTGAAAGTGTGAAAAATTTTCAAAAAAATAATATATAATAGGCTAGAAGTGAATTTTTTAGAGCTTTTGGAAGGTGTTAGGCTTGTTAAAAAGTTAGATAAAACCGTCATTCCTTGCTTTCCGTCACTCTGAACTTGTTTCAGAGTCTGCCGAATAGTAGTTTCAATTACAGTATCTAATTAACAACCTACAGATGCTGAACGAAGTTCAGCATGACGTTGCTACTGTGTTTTGAGTAACCAAGTTCAGCATGACGTTTTGTATTTCTGTCATTCCGTGTTCGGTCATTGAGCGTAGTTGAAATGTGACACGGAATCTGCCCATCTGAAGTTTTTACTTTGAATCCACCATACCCAAAAACCTACTCGTCACTCTGAATTTAGTTCAGAGTCTGCTGGACTGGAGTTTCAATTACAGTTTTTAGTTCACAATTAACAGATGCTGAACAGATTTCAGCATGACGTTTCTTTTGTTTTCGTCACTCTAAACCAACTCGTCACTCTGAATTTAGTTCAGAGTCTGCTGGACTGGAGTTTCAATTACAGTTTTTAGTTCACAACTAACAGATGCTGAACAGATTTCAGCATGACGATACTATATCAATTTAAGTCATTGAACAATTTGCAACATGACGTTTCTAATTTATTTCCATTTTTTTATATAAAAAAAGCAATGCAAAAGAGTTATATCTATATTTTAAGCAATAAAAACAAAACAACCTTATATGTTGGTGTTACCTCTAATTTGGTGAGAAGGATTGGTGAGCATAAAAATGGGAATTCAACATTTACTAGAAAATACAATGTGAATGAACTCATGTATTTCGAAGAGTTTTTGGATCTTTCTTTAGCTATTAAAAGAGAGAAACAATTAAAGACTTGGCATTCTGAATGGAAATGGAATTTAGTAAAGGAAGGAAATCCTGATTTGGTTGATTTGTATGATGATTTGAGTTTATAGATATACAGATTCTGAACAAATTCGTCACTCTGAACTGGTTTCAGAGTCTGGAGAACAGATAAACTATCATCGATACAGATGCTGAAGCAAGTTCAGCATGACGATACTATTGTGTTTTGAGTAACCAAGTTGGAAATGACGTTGATTTTTCCTTAACATATTTAGCTTATTCGTCGCTCTGAACAGATGATTTACTTACCGTCATTCCGTGCTCGGTCATTGAGCGTAGTCAAAATGTGACACGGAATCTGCCCCATTGGAGTTCCTATCTTAAATCCACCTACACCAAAAACCTATTCATTACACTGAATTTAATTTACTGCGTTTCGTTCGAAATGACGTGTTTTTTGTGTTAGTACGAGAAGTGATAGCAACGTGGTCATCTGTTGATTGCGAAGATGAGATTGCTTTATTCCACTGCGTTCATTCGCAATGACCTGTTTTTCTTGTCATTACGAGGAGCGATAGCGACGTGGTAATCTGTTGTTCGCGAAGATGAGATTACTTCATTCCACTGCGTTTCATTCGCAATGACGTGTTATTTCAATTTCAACCGTTCCGTTTTTTTAAATACAATGATATACAATGTACTTAAAATAACAATAGAAACCACCAGAACCATCCACTGGGTCGATACATTTTCTTTGTAAAAAAAGAAAACCAATACATTAACTAGAAGTTGCAATACCATATAAGTTAAAGAAACTTTTAAATGACTCCATTTCCAAACATCTACCAATTTTTGATACACATGGTGTCTATGAGGTTCCATGATATGCTCCTTCAAATACAAACGGTATAAAATGGTTAAACCACTATCTATTCCATAGATTGCAACAGCTAACAAAAGTATAGGAGCTTCAAGTTTAGCAATTAGCATTCCACCTATAAAAAGTAGTGCCATTGCTATGGAAATACTTCCAATATCACCTGCAAACATTCTGGCTTTTTTTCGAAAATTATAGAATCCGAAAACTAAAATTGAAATAGCTAAATAATAAACAAGTCTATTGTCTAAAATAGTTTCATTATAATTAATAAATCCTAAAATGCTTAAAACAGCCAAGCTATACAATCCTGTAATTCCATTAATACCATCCATAAAGTTATAGATATTAATAAAAGCTACAGCTACAATTAGCACAAGTGCTATAATCCATAAAGGCGATGAAAAAATAGCCAATTGATAAAGTACCAATCCTATTGCTAAAAATTGAAATGGCAATCTTAATTTTGCAGATAGCGTTAAAATATCGTCTAAAAAACTAACAATAGCTATACTCGTTAATCCAGCAACAAAATAAGGGTATTGAAAATTGGAACTGATAAAAAATGCAAGTACGGCAATTAAAAATAAGATGCCTCCACCTCTAATTGTAGGAATGGTATGAGAGCTTCTAAAATTTGGGTTGTCTACAATGTTAAATTTAGTTGCAATTTTTAAGTATATAATTGCAGCGATAATAAATCCAATGCTTATAAAAATAGTTTCCATTTATTTTTTTTCTTGAAATGATTGTATGGTAGTTGTAAGCCCTTCCTCTGTACTTATAGGTAATTGTATTGTTAAGGTATTTTTTAAAAGAGAATTATCAACCTTATAATTTTCGGTTAATTTTTCCAAGCGTTCTTGATTAAATGGAAGTTTTAGTGCGCTACCAATACTAGCTAATAAGTGAATAAGTGATTTTGGAAGTTTCCAAATACGAGTATTTTTACCCGATGCTTTTCCTATGATTTCTATTAATTTAGTGGTAGAAATAGCCTCATCATCTGCGAGGTTAAAAATAGCACTTTCAGGTTGTTTTTCGAGTAATGTATAAATTGCAAAACATAAATTTTCTACCGATAAAAAAGAACGTTTATTATCAAATGCACCTAAAGGGTAAGGAATTCCTTTTGCTACTATTTGATACAATAAATTTAAATTCCCTTTATTTCCTGGGCCATGTATCATACAAGGTCTTAAAATATATGCTTTTTTATTTTTGGGTAATTTATGATTTAAAATATAGTTTTCAGCTGCAATTTTAGATTTTCCATAAGCCGTAATTGGGTTTGGTTTTACAGTTTCCTTTAAATTTCCTTCAACAGTATCGGCAACCGCTTTTACAGAGCTCATGTAAATAAAAATAGAACAATCGCTTTTTAAAAATTGTTGAAATAAATTTTTAGTGAGTTCCGTGTTCACATCAAAATATGCTTGATCGTCACTACTATTTTTTAAATCATGTGCTTTTCCTGCTAAATGAATGATTGCAAAAGCATTGTCCCATCCATGTTCAGCTAACGTAGTATAATTTATAGTTTGTTTAGAAGCAGTTCTAGAAACCCCAATACTAGTGTAGTGGTGTTTTTCTAAATAAGGAATTAAATTTTGCCCTACAAAACCAGTACTTCCTGTAACTAAAATTTTTTTATGCATGCATTCATAATTTAAAAAACGCTGTAAAAATAGCGTTTTTAGTTGATTTTTGACTCACAAAAAAAACTTACTTTTGTTGAAAGCATTTATGCATGGTAAAAAAAATTTGGTTATCACCACCACATCTAACTGGAGAAGAGCAAAAATATATCGCTCAAGCTTTTGAAGAAAATTGGATTGCTCCAATTGGAACACATATTGACAAATTTGAAGCCGAGCTTGCACATTATATTAACACTTCGAAAAAGGTGGTGGCACTAAATTCTGGAACTTCAGCAATTCATCTCGCATTAAAACTTGCTGGGGTTAAAAATGGTGATGTTGTAATTTGTCAAGACTTTACATTTGCGGCTTCGGTGAACCCGGTACTATACCTTGGTGGAATTCCTGTATTTGTAGATAGTGAAAAAGACACTTGGAATATGTGCCCTCACTTATTAGAAATAGCCATTCAAGAGCGTTTGTTGAACGGTGAAAAACTAGGCGCTATTGTTGTAGTGCATTCGTATGGTATGCCTGCAAAAATGAAGGAGATATGCGAACTTGGTAAAAAGTACAAAATTCCCATTATTGAAGATGCTGCAAGTGCATTGGGAAGTAAGTTAGAAAAGAAGTATTGTGGAACCTTTGGAGATTTTAGCGTTATTTCTTTTAATGGAAACAAAATTATAACGACTTCTGGAGGTGGTATATTGATTTGTAATTCCGAAGAGCAAAAAGAAAAAGCGATATTTTATGCTTCACAAGCACAAGAGAAAGCACCACATTACCAACATGCTGAAATTGGTTATAATTATAGATTAAGTAATGTGTTAGCAGGAATTGGAAGAGGTCAATTAGAAGTTTTGAATAAGAGAGTGCAAAAAAGAAGGGCAAATTACCTGTTTTATAAAAACGCTTTACAATCACTAAACGGAATAGATGTTTTAGAGGAGCCAAATGGTATGTTTTCAAATAGATGGTTAACATGTATATTAGCTACTTCATTTAAAAATAGAGAAAAAATTAGAAGGGCATTAGCTGCAGAGCACATTGAATCGAGACCCTTATGGAAACCTATGCATACACAACCTATTTTTAAAGAATGCAGCTCTTATCTAAATGGAGTTTCAGAAGATTTATTTGCAAGAGGATTGTGTTTGCCGAGCGGTTCAAGTTTATCTATAGAAGATTTAGAGAGAATTATTAGAATAATTAAAAGTTGTTTTTAATTGTACAGATTGACACGTTCCACTTGTTTCATTCGCAATGATACTTCCTTTTGTCATTACGAGGAGTGATAGCAACGTGGTAATCTGTTGGTCGCGAAGATGAGATTGCTTCATTTCTCTGCGTTTCATTCGCAATGACGTGTTTCTTGTATCATTAAAAGGAGCGTTAGCAACGTGGTAATCTGTTTGTCACGTAGTTGAGATTGCTTCATTCCACTACCTTTCATTCGTAATGTCGTGTTTTACTTGTCATTACGAGGAGCAATAGCGACGTGGTACTCCTTACCGTCATTCGGTGCTTGATGCGTAACCTGCCGAACTGTAGTTCCAATATTTAATACGTAGTACTATCTGACAGCTATTGAACCAAGTTCAGCATGGCGTTTTTTTTATACTCGAAACGGTATCATTTTAAAAGGCATTAAACAATAATATTTTTTAAAATTAAACTAATTTTTAATTGCTAACTGTGTTATTTGGAATTTAGAAATCAAGCAATCATCTATCGAACAAAGAAAGAATATATAAATTTTCTATAAATACTATTTCACTCACATTTTTAAAGGTATTAGATTTACTGTTAACTATTTGGGTAATTTCTTTTTTAATTTTAAAAGTCTGATTGTCAAATTATGAGAAATACGCTTTTGTAATGTCGTTGCTACTATTGTTTGTGAAAATGCTACTTTAAGAAATGAAATGGGGATGAATTCGAGGTTAAAAGCAGAACGAGAATTTGATGTTAAAGATGTGATTTATAGGCACTTGAATATTTATAGTTCTTTTTTTAAAAATAGAATGTAACCAAAGTTAAATTTTAGGGTCTAATTAAATTAGGGATAAGAATACGCTATGAATTCAAATTGTTTAAAATGAACAATTACTCAAGAAACAAGTATAAATACATAAAAAAAAAGTACATTTGCATTCTATTGAAATAACATTAGATATGTAAATAACTAATTAAGTTTTCATTAGAAAAAAATAATTGTATAAGTATAATTTTGTTGATAGTATAGGAGGCATAGAATTGTTTGGGATTCTAAAATTTTGATATGTTAAAAAGCACTGTTAAAAGAATAATTAAAAGTAATACACCTCGTTGGATCGTATTACTAATTGATTTGTATATAGTTTGTAATACGTTTATTATAGCCTATTTAGTGCGTTTCAATTTCAATTTTGATTTCGATTCTTCTAAATTATCAGTTCAATTACCTATTATACTAGTTTTTTCATTAATTAGCTTTCTAGTTGTTGGATCTTATAAAGGAATAGTGAGGCATACAGGGTTTAGAGATTCGCTGAATATTGTTTTTGCTGCTATTTTGTTGTTTTCTTTTTTGTCTGGTTTTGTTTTATTAAATAGGGAATTTAAACTTATTCCATTCTTTACGTTTCCAATTTCTATTTTAGTTATACATTTTTTACTAAACACGTTTTTTTTGGTGGCCAGTAGGTTTGTTTTTAAAGAGCTTTTTAAGCTGATATTTTCAGATTTACACGTAGATAGAAGAATATTAATTTATGGAGCAGGAGAAACAGGGTTGTTAACCTATTCTGTTTTAAGAGATATTAAAGAGAATAAAGTTCAGATTGTTGGTTTTATTGATGATGATAAGCGTAAATGGGGTAAAAGAATTAATGGATTAAAAGTCTATAAGTATTCAAATATAACTCCTGAATTTATTAAGAGAAAAGGGATTTCAGAAATAATTATTGCGTTTCAAGATTCGTCTACATCAAAGTTAATAGCTATATCAGATAAATTATCCTTATTACCTGTAAATGTTAAAATTGTACCTCATGCTACTTCATGGATAGAAGGAGATTTAAATCCTAAACAAATTAAAAATGTGCGTATTGAAGATTTATTGGGGAGAAAACCAATAAATTTAAACAATCCAATAGTTGAAAATGAGTTAAAGAATAAAGTGATATTAATTACTGGAGCGGCAGGGTCAATTGGATGTGAAATTGCTAGGCAAGTTGCTATATGCAATTATAAAAAATTAATATTGGTAGATCAATCAGAATCGCCATTGTACGAAATTGAGCAGGAGTTTGTTCAGAAAGAGTATCAAAACTTTAATGCTATTGTTGCGGATGTGAGGAGTGAAAGTAGGATGAAAAACGTTTTTGAAGCGTACAAGCCAAATATTGTTTTTCACGCGGCAGCATACAAGCATGTACCTTTAATGGAAAATAATCCATATGAGGCTGTAAATGTGAATGTTTTAGGGACTAAAACAATTGCAGAATTAGCAATTAAACATAAAACCGAAAAGTTTGTGATGATTTCTACTGATAAAGCGGTAAACCCTACCAATGTAATGGGAGCTACCAAAAGGTTGGCTGAAATGATGGTGAGCTGTTTAAAAGAAAAAGGTGAAACTAAGTTTATAACCACACGTTTTGGAAATGTATTGGGTTCTAATGGTTCTGTGATTCCTTTATTTAAAAAACAAATAGAAAAAGGAGGCCCTTTAACGGTTACACATCATGAAATTACTAGATATTTTATGACCATTCCAGAAGCATGTCAACTCGTATTAGAAGCTGGTGTTATGGGAGAAGGAGGCGAGATATTTGTATTTGATATGGGGGAATCTGTGAAAATTTATGATTTAGCAAAAAATATGATTCATCTATCAGGGTTAAATCATCCAGATGACATTAAAATTGACATTACAGGGTTACGACCAGGAGAAAAAATATACGAAGAATTATTGGGGGATGGAGAGAAAACTAAAAAAACGCATCACCCTAAAATTATGATTGCAAAGGTAAAACCTTTAAATTGTGATTTCATAGAAGACTCGTTACATGATTTGTGCACACATTTAAGAAAAAGTACAAATTATGAAATTGTAAAAAAAATAAAACAAATTGTACCTGAATTTATTTCAAACAATTCAGAATTTGAAAAAATAGACCATGAATAGATTAATAAAAGTAAAAACGTTAGTTTACCTAATAGGATTGAGTGTTTTATGGATGAATACATCTTGTGTTTCATCAAAAAAAATTGTGTATTTCCAAGAAATGGAAGGTGTAGCAATTAACGATTCCATTCAGCAATACGAACCTCAATTACAAAGAGGAGATATATTAAAAATAGTTGTATCCACAGTAGATCCAGAAGCTGCAATTCCTTTTAATTTATATGAAACACCAATGGTAGGAACTACCATGTCAAATGCTAAACCTTTATCTTATTTAGTCGATAGTGATGGTGCTATTAATTTCCCTGTGTTGGGTACATTAAAAGTAGCTGGATTAACTACAAAAGAATTAACTCTTGATTTAGAAAAAAAGCTTTCAGATTATATCAAAAAGCCAACCATTTATATTCGTTTGGAAAATTTTAAAGTTTCTGTATTGGGTGAGGTAAAAAGCCCAGGGGCCATTTCAGTGTTAAATGAACGTATTACTATTTTAGAGGCCATTAGCATGGCTGGAGATTTGAACATTCAAGGTGAAAGAGCAAACATTACCTTAATTAGAGAACAGGAAGGAAGCAGAGTGTTTATACCTATTGATTTAACAAGTAGAGAATTATTTAATTCCCCGTATTTTTATTTGGCTCAAAATGATGTGCTGTATGTACAACCAAATAAAGCACGTATTAATTCTTCTATGGTAGGTCCTAATACAAGTATTGTTATTTCTGCAATATCAACACTAATATCAATAATAGCGATAGTTACTAGATAAAAAAAGTTAAAGAAAAGATGACGCAACACGAACAACCGATCAATACGGTAAATTTAAATGATGACACTGTAAATATACGTCAAGAACTAGAAAAATATGCTTACTATTGGAAATGGTTTGTTTTAAGTGTGTTTTTAGCTTTAGTAGTAGCGTATGCGTATTTGAGATATACCCCAAAAACATATGAAGTTTCTACAACTATTTTAATAAATGATGAGAATGGAGCATCTTTTGCATCTGAACTTTCTGCATTTGAAGATTTAGGATTAATGGGAGGTTCACAAACCTCATTGGAAAATGAAATTGAACTATTAAAATCTAGAACCTTACTAGCACAAGTTGTTAAAGAATTAGAATTAAATGTAAAGTATTATGCTGCGGGTAGAGTGAAAACTTCAGAAGTATATGCTAAAAATAGTCCTGTTAAATTTACTTTTTTCACTAAAGATTCTTTGTTTTATGAATCAGATACCATGTTTTCTATTAAAATTACGGGAGCAAATGAATTTGTATTAAGTGATATAAATGAAAATAAAATAAGTACAGGTGTTTTTGGTGAAAATATCAAAACAAATTTTGGAGATATAACTGTAACACCATTAAATGCAAATAAAATAGGTGTAAATGAAGAATTAACAGTTCGAATAGTTCCTGTTCAAAGTGTAGTGAGTGGGTATAGAAATAGTATTCAAATTCAGCCAATAAATAAAAATGCGAGTGTTATTAAAATTAGTTTAGTTGATCAATTAAAAGTTAAAGCTGCGGATGTTTTAAACAAATTAGTAACTATATACAATGAAGAAGTTGTTGAAGATAAAAGTATTGTTTCTAAAAAAACAGATAAATTTATTAATGATCGACTGGCAATTATAACTAAAGATTTAGAAACTGTTGAAAGCGATGTTGAAGAATTCAAAACAACAAATAATATAACAAATATTAATTCTGAAGCTAGTTTAGTGCTAGATGCAAATGCTGAAATTGAGAAACGAATTGTTGACTTAAATACACAATTAAAATTAGCAAACTATGTAGATGACTATTTAAAGGGAAATGAAGGTGATTTAATACCTGCTAATTTGGGATTGTCTAATGAGTCTATTAGTTCAAATACTCAAAAGTATAATGAGTTATTATTAGAAAGAGATCGTATATTACAGAGTTCAAGTAAATTGAATCCAGTAATTATAAATTTAGAAAACCAAATAAAAGGGTTAAGATCAAATATTTCTCAAAGCCTTTCAAATTTTAAATCCTCTTTAGAAATTTCTTTAAATGATGTAAAGAGACAAGATTATATTCTAAATTCTAAAATATCTTCTGTACCAAAACAAGAAAAAGAATTTAGAGAAATTCAACGTCAACAACAAATAATTGAATCACTGTATTTATACTTGTTAAAAAAGCGTGAAGAAAATGCAATTTCGCTAGCGAGTACCATACCAAATTCTAAAATTATAGATAAGGCCTATGGTAGTAAAGTTCCTGTAGCTCCAAAAAAGAATATTATTTTATTGGCAGCATTGCTTATAGGGCTTATTGTACCGTTTGCATTTATTTATATTAAATTTTTGTTAGACAATAAGGTACATGGAAAAAAAGATATTGAAGCTATGTTTTCTGCTCCAATATTAGGAGATATACCAAAAACAACTCATACTAAAAAAGTTGTGGTTTCTGATACGGATAGAAGTGGAATTGCGGAAGCTTTTAGATTGCTTCGAACAAATATTAACTTCATGTTTTCTAAAGGAGTTAAAGAGTCAAAAATTATTTTTTTAAGTTCCACAATAAGTGGAGAAGGAAAAACCTTTATAGCTATTAATACAGCATCTGTATTGGGATTATCATCTAAAAAAGTATTATTAATAGGTGCTGATATTCGAAACCCTAAAATTATTGATTATTTAGAAATGGAAAATAGTAAGGGGTTAACACATTTTTTAAGAAACGAAGAATTGAGTCCAAAAGATGTGGTGAACAGAATTGAAGCGTATGGGTTTGATATGATTCACTCTGGAATTATTCCACCTAATCCTGCAGAATTATTAATGAATGGACGATTTGAAGAGGTGATAAATTGGGGGAAAGAAAATTATGATTATATAATTGTAGATACAGCTCCGGTTAGTTTGGTAACAGATACCTTGCTAATTAGTTCTTATGCAGATTTATTTATTTATGTAATTAGAGCAAATTATTTAGATAAAAGATTGTTAGAGGTTCCAAAAACCATGTATAATGAAAACAGATTACCTAACATGGCCGTATTAATTAATGATACTGATTATGAGAGAGGCTATGGCTATGGTTATGGTTATGGTTATGGAAATGATGGGGCTGCTAAAAAATCTAATAAAGGTCTATTCAACAAAATTAAAAAGAAAATCAAATAATAAATACTACAGCTATTAAATAAACGTAGTGTTATTTTCTAATAGAGGAGTTACAAGTTTTACTATTTTTGAACTTTTTATAGTTTCTAGTTTATCAAGATGATATTGGTTGTGGACATCACTTCCTACAAAATCATATAGTTTGTCATTAAGCAATTTTAATGTTGTTTTTTGAACACTTTTTCCATAGTGATCTGTAAGAGAAAGTAGATTTAATTGAAATAAACAACCAGCATCTTTTAACTTTTGATACTCTTTGTAATTACCGTGTAAAAATTTGTAACGTTCAGGATGTGCTAATACAGGTTGATATCCTTTTACTTGAATATTAAATAAAAGCTCGTATAAATTAACAGGTGGATTAAAATAAGACATTTCCACCAAAATTTTATGACCTTTTAATGTAAGAAGTTTTTCAGTTTCTAATAATTCTTCAAATCGATGATCCATCATGTATTCAGCAGCAGCTTGTATATTTACATCTTCTAAATTATGGTTTTTTAATTCAGAGTTTAACAGGTTTAGTTGTTTTTGAATAATTTCTGTAGAGTTTTCCCAAACACCTTCCATACTATGCGGTGTGCAAATAAATTTTTGTATACCATAGCCTTTCATTCTTTTTAATAAAGCAATAGATTCTTCTATATTTTTAGCTCCATCATCAATACCAGGTAGAATGTGGCAATGTATTTCTGTAAAGTTAGCAGGTAAACAGTTTATTAAGTTTTTTTTCTTTTTTAAAAATGTGATCATAACAATTTAATTTAGGCTTAAAAAAGTCCTTTTTTGGAGATTTTAATATAACCTCCGTAATTGGTTTTTATAGTATTTCCAGCATCAATTACCGTACCAATATTGAACTTAATTTTATGATTAAATAATGAAGAAAAATCAGTTTCTAAAAAACTTGAAAATACTGTAGGTTTATAAGTAGAAGCACTGTCGAACCAAGGATAATAAGTGGTGTAACTCAATTTTAGTTGATACGGAATATTTTTAACAATTCCTTTAGTGCCTACATGAAATGATTTCAGTCTTTGATAGTTATTATTAACACCTAATACAAAACCTTGCTCGTTTATTTCATTTGGAAGTATAAAAGGAGTCCCAATAACTTGTCCAAAATAAGTCCAACCAGAATGGTAAGTAGGTCCGTTGTTAAAATAATTATCTCTACCTCTTCCAGCATCTGCATCATCAGGTCCATTTAATCCGCTCATATGTTTTGTGTTGGTATATTCTACTAATAGATGAGAAAAAACATTTTTCGGTTTTTTAAAATCCATAAATACACCAAAAAGTCCATCAGGGTAATTTGCCCACTCTCTTCCAGATTTATCTTCAAAAGGGTGTGAGATATAAAAATTCCAATTGGTTTTAGCTCCTTTATAGTCTAATTGAAGTAAGTAATTACCAATATGATTTCCCAAGGTGTTTTTAAAAGTATTTCCACTCGCATCTAATCCACCTCCCATACCAGTAACAAAACGGATATAATCTTTAAAACTGGTAGGTTGTTTTCCGCTAGAATATGAAGTTCCTCCCCATTGTACGTAGTGATCTAAACCAACAACTAAATCAAGTTTGTTATTTAATTTAGATTTAAAATGCAGGCTCTTTTGATGTATATGTGTATTGTCTACAAATCGATGATCATTCATTAAATACTCCCCATAATTTGCTTTAAATGTTAACCATTTTTTAGCAAATGGAAGTTCTAAATAGCCTCTAGTTTTTATATTAATACCTGGGATGGCACGCGCATTGGTAGATTTAACAAAATTCCCATTCGATGATGAAAGTCCTTCAAATACAACCTCTTCATTTATACTTCCTGCATTAAGTTGTAAATTTTTGTATTTTAAACTTACATACAATTCATTAATAATAGCTTTATTTTCGTCAGCAATAGACCCAGTAATTGAAGTTTTAAATGCAATATCAAAATTTTTGTCAGCATTAAAAGTCTTTCCAAGTGACAGTGTTGTTAACGCATAGTTTGAATCTGGAATTTTACCAAAGTCGTTGGCAGTTAACCAAAAAGGTAAACGATCTTCAGTGCTCAATCCTGAATTTAATTCTATACCATAATAATAGTTCGTTTCTTGAGCAGTAACCTTTGAGAAGGTTAAAAATATAATCAAAAATATAATTGGTGAAAATTTCATAAATATTTTTATTCAAAAATAGGCTCAAATGTACTATTTTTTCTATTAATCAATGAAGCATATCTAATAATAGCTCGTATAGATATTTGAAATATAATTGGTAAAAACGACTTTTAAGTATGAATTTTATAATAAAAATGAAGTGTATAAGCTAAAAGGATATTTATTTTATAATTTTATTAAAAAACATGGTTGTTTAAAAATTAATTTCTAGATTTGTCTTGTATTAATAAGACATGAAATTAACAAACACATTTAACAGCTTCTTTTTTTACTTTTATTTTAGCAATAAAGGGTGAGGCTTTGTATGTGTTATTTGTAAAAAATAAATGAAGAGTCTCGATAAAAATCGGGACTTTTTTTTTAGGAAAAATTTTAAATGAGAGTAGCTATACAAGGAATTAAAGGATCTTATCATCATATAGTTGCCGAACAGTATTTCGGTAAAAATATTGATCTAATTGAATGTTTATCATTTAGTGAAATGCCTATTTTATTAGAAGAAGGTAAAGCAGAAGTATTAATTATGGCAATTGAAAATTCAATTGCAGGTGCAATATTACCTAATTACGCTTTGATAGATGATTATAATTTATCAATAAATGGTGAGAGTTATTTGCCAATACATCATAATTTAATGGTGTTGAATGGTCAAAAAATTGAAGATATTACAGAAGTATATTCACACCCAATGGCATTATTGCAATGTCATAAGTTTTTTAAAGAATATCCGCACATAAAATTAATTGAAGATAAGGATACAGCTAATGTAGCAAAACGTATTCATGATAACCAATTAAAAGGTGTAGGCGCAATTGCTAGTACGTTAGCAGCTGAAATATTCGATTTAACTATTATTGCGCCAGGCATTCAAACTATAAAAGACAATGCAACTCGTTTTTTTATTCTTTCAAATGAAGCAGTTAAAAGAAGTCTTTCAGCAAACAAAGCTTCTATAAAATTTATAACAAGCGATGATTCTGGTAGTTTGGCAAGCGTGTTAACAATTTTGGCAAAACACCATTTAAATTTATCAAAAATTCAATCAATGCCAGTAATAGAAACACCTTGGAAATATGCGTTTTTTGCAGATTTTATTTTCAATAGTTATGCAGATTATTACGATGCACTAGAAGAAATTAAAGATAAAGTAGAAACATTAAAAGTATTAGGTGAATACACCAAAAATAAAGAGTAATGATAGCAAAAGCTGACAGATTAAATCAGGTACAAGAATACTATTTTTCAAAAAAACTACGAGAAATAGCCGCATTACGTGCAGAAGGAAAACCAATTATTAACATTGCAATTGGTAGTCCAGATTTAGCACCATCACAAGAAGTTATAAAAGCATTAACTGAAACAACTAAATTAGCCAATGCACATCAATATCAAAGCTATCAAGGTATTCCAGAATTACGTGAGGCTATTTCAAATTTCTATCAAAAACAATACAATGTAGCGTTAAATCCTGTAAATGAAATTTTGCCTTTAATGGGTTCCAAAGAAGGAATTATGCACATTTCAATGGCTTTTTTAAATAAAGGAGATAAAGTATTAGTTCCAAATCCTGGGTATCCAACGTATGCTTCGGTATCTAATTTGGTACAAGCAGAAATTGTTAACTATAACTTAAATGAAGCTAACAATTGGATGCCAAATTATGAAGAACTTGAAAAGGAAGATTTAGCAAATGTGAAGATTATGTGGGTCAATTATCCACACATGCCAACAGGAACAGTAGCTTCAAAAAAAGATTTTGAACAACTAGTTGCTTTTGCAAAGAAGCACAATATTTTAATTGTGAATGACAATCCTTATAGTTTTATTTTAAATAACAATCCTATAAGTATTTTAGAAATTGAAGGAGCGAAAGATGTTGCAATAGAATTAAATTCATTAAGTAAAACATTTAACATGGCAGGTTGGCGTGTAGGAATGTTGGTTGGAAATGCTGAAATTTTAAAAATAGTATTACAAGTAAAAAGTAATATGGATTCTGGAATGTTTTTAGGAATACAGAAAGGAGCTATAGCCGCTTTAAATTGTGACGATAATTGGTTTATAGATTTAAATAAAACTTATACCAAAAGAAGAGAACTAGTATGGCAAATATTTGATGCATTAGGCTGTACGTATGATACAACTACCAAAGGAATGTTTGTGTGGGCTAAACTTCCAGAAGGACGAAAAGCCATTGAATTTACCGATGAAATATTATACAACTCAAATGTATTTATAACACCAGGAGTAATTTTTGGAAGCAATGGTGAAGGTTACATTAGATCATCTTTATGTGTATCTGAAGAAGTGTTAAAAAAAGTATTAGACCGAATTTTAGTAAAAAACTAGTATGGAAAAAATAGCAGTTATCGGTTTAGGTTTAATTGGAGGTTCCATGGTACTGGATTTAAAAAAACGTGGGGATTTTGAAATACTAGGAATTGATAAAAATCCAGAACACGTTCAAAAAGCACTAGAAATAGGCTTTATTGATACAGCAGCAGACTTTTCAGACTTAAAAAATGTAGATGTAGTAATTATAGCTGTACCAGTTGATAAAATTGCAGCTGTAACACTAAAAGCATTGGATGAAATAAAGGAAGGAACGTTGGTTTTTGATGTAGGTTCAGTAAAAGAAAATATTTGTAAGCAAGTTAACAATCACTCTAAACGAAAGTTTTTTGTAGCTGCACATCCTTTAGCAGGAACAGAACATTCTGGACCAGAAGCAGCTATTTCAAATTTATTTGACGAAAAAGTTAACATAATTTGTGAAGCCGACAAAAGTGATTGGAGAGCATTAGATAAAGCAATTAGCTTGTTTAAAATGTTAAATATGCGTATAAAAATGATGAATCCGTTAGAACATGACCGTCATATTGCGTATGTTTCACATTTGTCGCACGTTAGCTCATTCATGTTAGGAAGAACGGTGTTAGATATAGAAAAAAACGAACAAGCAATATTTGATATGGCAAGTACAGGTTTTGCTTCAACAGTACGTTTAGCAAAAAGTTCGTCAAATATGTGGACACCAATTTTTCTTCAGAATAAAGAAAATGTAATAAAATCGTTAGACGAGTATATTAAAAATTTAAAAGAATTTAAAACGTACATTCAAAATGATGATGCTGAAAAGCTGAATGAAACCATGAATAGTACAAATTATATAAAATCAATTTTAAACGGAATAGAAAACACAACTAAATAAGAAACTAAATTAAGATGGAAATAACAAAAGAAAACAGAAAGTGGTTAGATGGAATGGGATTAGATCACCCTATTGTAATCGCAGGTCCTTGTAGTGCTGAAACAGAAGAGCAAGTGATGAAAACAGCTCATTTATTAAAAGATACCGATACAAATGTATTTAGAGCTGGTATTTGGAAACCGAGAACTAGACCTGGAGGTTTTGAAGGTGTTGGAGGAATTGGACTACCTTGGTTACAAAGAGTTAGAGAAGAAACTGGAATGAAAATTACTACGGAAGTTGGTAATGCTAGCCATGTAGAATTAGCTTTAAAAGCTGATGTTGATATTTTATGGATTGGAGCTAGAACTACTGTAAACCCTTTTGCAGTACAGGAAATTGCTGATGCTTTAAAAGGTGTTGATAAACCAGTACTAGTTAAAAATCCAGTAAACCCAGATTTAGCATTATGGTTAGGTGGTGTAGAACGTTTTCAAGCAAATGGAATTTCACAATTAGGTGTTATTCATAGAGGTTTTTCAGCTTACAATACTGGGCATTATAGAAATAAACCAAAATGGCATATAGCAATTGAATTAAAGAAAGAATTTCCAGATTTACCTTTAATTTTAGATCCTTCACATATTTGTGGTAGAAGAGATACTATTTTAGATGTTTCTCAAACAGCGTTAGATTTAAACTTTGATGGATTTATGATTGAAACTCATGTAGATCCAGACAATGCTTGGAGTGATGCTGCGCAGCAAATTACGCCAGCTCAATTAGATAAAATTACACAAGATTTAAAAATTCGTCAAAAAAGTAGTTCTAAAGAAAGTTTCCAAAGTAAATTAAACTTATACAGAAAAGAACTTGATTTAATTGATAACAATATTATCGATATTTTAAGTGATAGAATGGGAGTTGCAGAAAATATAGGAAAGTTGAAACATGCAGAAAATGTGGCTATTTTACAAAGTGGAAGATGGTCAGATATTTTAAATGCTATGGTTGAAATAGGACAAAGTAAAGGTTTAAGTAAAGAGTTTGTAGAAGAGGTATTTAAAGCAATTCATGTAGAGTCAATTAATATTCAGCATAAAGTAAATTAATTTATAGATTGCTTCATTTTATTCGTGATAACGAATTTTTATAAATGAAATTTATTAAAAAGAAGAACCTTATGATTTAGGTTCTTCTTTTTGTTTTATAAACAAACAATTCAATTATATTTGTAATAATGAATGGAGTTGTAACAAAATCTACAGGAAGTTGGTATACCGTATATGCCGAAAATGAACAAGTGGTGGAATGCCGTTTAAAAGGTAAATTCCGAATTAAAGGAATTAAAAGTACCAATCCAGTAGCCGTTGGAGATTTTGTAAATTTTGATTTTGAAGAAGGAAAAGAAACAGGCGTAATTACTGAAATTTTAGAGCGTAAAAACTACATTATTCGTAAATCAGTAAATTTATCCAAGCAAACTCATATTATAGCTGCAAATATAGATATTGCCTTTTTATTAGTAACTATAGACAATCCACCAACATTTACAGGTTTTATAGATCGATTTTTAGCAACTGCAGAAGCGTATAGTATTGAAACGGTATTGCTTTTTAATAAATTAGATCAATACTCTGATGAGCAATTAGATAAATTAGCTTTGTTAGATGATATTTATACAGAAATTGGATATAAGTGTATAGCTATTTCAGCAACTAAAAAAATTGGTATTGACGAAGTTAAAGAATTAATGATTGGTAAAACCACCATGTTTTCTGGACATTCAGGTGTAGGGAAATCTACCTTAATAAATGCCATTGAACCAGGTCTAAATTTAAAAACTGCCGAGGTTTCAAAAACACACAAACAAGGAATGCATACAACTACATTTGCCGAAATGTTTCATTTAAGTTTTGGCGGATTTATTATAGATACACCAGGAATAAAAGGATTTGGAGTGGTAGATTTTGAAGAAGAAGAAATTACAGATTATTTTCCTGAATTTTTTGCTTTAAAATCTCAATGTAAATTTAACAACTGTAAGCATATAAACGAACCAAAATGTGCTATTAAAGAAGCTGTTGAAAATGGGGAAATTGCTTATTCACGTTATAGAAGTTATTTGCAAATGATTGAAGGTGATGAAGAGCACTACCGAACAGATATTTATAGTTAATTGGTGATTGAGCGTAGTCGAAATCATATTTCATATAAAATTAATTCAAAAATTATTTAAGAATCTCATCAATATAAAATGAAAGTTGTTATTCAAAGAGTTTCCAAAGCATCAGTTACTATTGATAAAAAAATAGTAAGTGCCATAAAAATGGGATTGTTAATATTGGTTGGTATTGAAAACGAAGACGCTTTAGAAGATATTCAATGGTTGGTTAAAAAAACGGTAAACCTTCGTATTTTTAATGATGAAAATGGCGTTATGAATACATCATTATTAGACAAAGATGCAGATGCAATTATAGTTAGTCAATTTACACTTCAAGCTAGTACAAAAAAAGGAAATAGACCTTCTTATATAAAAGCTGCAAAACCAGAAATTGCAATTCCTTTATACAATAAGTTTGTTCAAGAGTTTGAAAATCAGCTTGGTAAAAAAGTTGGAACAGGAGAATTTGGAGCAGATATGAAAGTAGAATTGCTAAATAATGGTCCAGTAACAATTCTTATAGATTCTAAAAATAAGGTTTAAAACCTTTAATCTGACAAAAATCATTGAATTTCTAAATTATTTTTAATTAATTGCATTAAAATAATTTCTATGAAGTTCCCTCAATTAATTACAGTAGTAGTAATACTGCTTTGTACCTCTGTTTTTTATTCTCAAGAGTTTGATTTCAATGTTCAAAATATTCCAGAAAGCTTAACAAAAAATGCAAATTCGGTTTTAAGAGTGGATAATACCGAAGTTGAAATAAAGTCACAACGCTTAATGGTTTGCTCTTACAATATTGCTGTAACAGTTTTAAATAAACAAGATGAAACTTACGGAGATATTACCATTTATTATGATAAAAGACGAAAAATTAAAAATGTATCTGGTTTTGTGTATGATAGTAATGGAAAGTTGTTAAAAAAAATTAAAAATAAAGATTTTAAAGACTTTTCAGCTGCTGACGGATCATTGTTTTCTGATAGTAGATTAATACACTATGATTATACTCCAATTTCCTATCCTTTTACTGTTCACTACACTTATGAAATTGAAACTTCAAATACAGCGTTTATTCCTCAATGGTTATATGTAAGCTCTTTTGAAACAAGTGTTGAAAAATCAAAATTTAAAATTACATACCCAGAAGATATCAATTTGAAAATGTCAAAAAACAATTTTGATAATTTTAAAGTTGAAATTGAAGAAATTGAAAATGGACTTCAAATAGAAGCTAATACTATTCCTGCGATTAAGTACGAGTCTCATTCGTTATCAATTTCAGATTTAGTACCACGTATAAAGTTTGCAGTTGATAAGTTTAATTTAGAAGGTGTTGATGGAGAAGCTTCAAACTGGAAAGAATATGGAGAATGGTTTTATAATAATTTAGTTAAAAATACTTTAGATGTACCTGAAAGTACAAAACAGAAAATTATTAATATAACTAGAGGAGTAGAAAAGCCAATAGACAAAGCAAAAATTATTTATAAGTATGTTCAAGATAAAGTAAGATATATTAGTGTTCAAATAGGTGTTGGTGGATTTAAACCAATGTTGGCTTCAGATGTAGACAGGTTAGGTTATGGAGATTGTAAAGCTTTAACAAATTATACAGCTGCTTTATTAAGAGTTGTAGATATTCAATCTCACCATGTATTGGTGTATGCAGATAGGAAAAGAAATATAGACAATGCAATAGCTTCGCAAGAAGGTAATCACATGATTTTGTATTTACCAATAGACAATAAAGATATTTGGTTAGAATGTACTTCACAAGATAACGCATTTGGAGAAATTGGTGATTTTACAAATGATAGAGATGTATTGGTTTTAACGCCTGAAGGTGGAGAAATAAAGCATACTCGAATCTATAAACCAGAGGAAAGCATACAAAAAACAATAGGAAATTACAGTGTTAAATTAGATGGATCTATAGAAGCTTCTGTAAATATTTCTTCAACAGGAATTCAATATAACAATCATTTAGGAAGATTTTTAGGTAATAATACAAAAGAGTTAGAAATGGAATTTAAAAATTATTTTTCTAACATTAATAACATAAATTTTTCTGTAAATAAAGTTGAAAATGATAAAGCGAATGCAATTTTTAAAGAAGAATTAAAATTTTCAGCATTAGATTATGCAACTTTTAGTGGTGAGCAAATGTTTATTACAGTGAATGCATTTAATAAGAGTTCTTACGTTCCAAAAAGAGTTAAAAATAGAAAATTACCTTTTGAAATTGGAGTAAATTTTATAGATATTGATGAAGTTAAAATAAAACTTCCCGAAACTTATAAAGTGGAATTTATACCCGAAAATGTTCAACTCACATCTAAATATGGTGAGTATTCTATGGAGCTAATAAAAATAAATGAGTCTGAATATCTTTATAAAAGAAAAATGAAACTAGTTGAAGGTAAGTATTCTAAAGAAGAATATGATCTATACAGAGCATTTAGAAAAAAAATAAAAAAATTCGATAACGCAAAAATAATTTTAAATAAAAATAACTAATGAAAAAGATTGTTTTATTAATACTAATATTGGTATCAGTAACTATAAATTCACAAGAGTATAAATTTGGAAAAGTGTCAAAAGCTGAATTAGAAGAACAAGTTTATCCTTTAGATTCTTCAGCAAATGCTGCATTTTTAATAAAAAAAAGAAATACCTATTTTGATTACAGTTCAAGTACTGGAATACAATTAATTTCTGAATATTATGTACGTTTAAAAATATATAATAAAGAAGGTTTTGATTGGGCTACTAAATCAATTTTTTTATCAACTAATAGTTCTGGTAAAGAAAAAATTTTAGCACTTAAAGCTGTAACCTATAATCTAGTATCTGGAAAAATTGAAGAAACAAAGTTAAATAAAAAAGATATTTTTAGAGATAGTAAAGATAAATACACAAATGTTACAAAATTTACAATGCCTAACCTAAAAGAAGGGTGTATTTTAGAATGGAGATATAGAATAGTATCTCCGTTTTTTTCAAGTATAGACGACGTGGTAATTCAGTATCCTATACCTGTTAAAAACTATGAAGGTAAAGTGTCCGTTTTAGAGTATTTCACTGTAAATAAAAGAACAAAAGGGTACTTACCTATTGAAATAAATCTTGAACGAAGAATTAACACTTCAATGGGAACAAATGATGATAATTATATTATTAAAGCAACAAACGTTCCTGCAATGTTAAAAGAAGCTTATGTAAGTAATATTGATAACTATCGAGCGGGATTAGTTTTTGAAGTTGTTTCAGTAGTTGTACCTGGAAGTGTTTATGAAGACTATGCTTCTACTTGGGAAGATGTTGCTAAAACAATTAATGAAAGCTCAAACTTTGGAGACCAATTAAGTAAGGGTAAATTTTTAGAAGAAGAAATTAATTTATTAAAACAAAATGCCACAACAAATACTCAAAAAATTAAGGCAGCATTAGATTTTACAAAATCAAAAATAAAATGGAATAAATACAATGGTAAATATACTGATGAAGGAATTAAAAATGCGTATAAAAAAGGAACGGGGAATGTGTCAGATATAAACTTATTTCTTGTAATTGTATTAAGAGAAATTGGATTATCAGCAAATCCTATATTGGTAAGTACTCGAAGTAATGGTATTCCTTTAATGCCAACTTTAGATGGATTTAATTATGTTGTTGCAGGAGTTGAGTTAGAAGGACAAGTAGTTTTATTAGATGCTACAGAAAAATACAGTGCACCAAATGTACTACCTAAAAGAGCCATTAATTGGCAAGGAACCTTGGTAAGACCAAGTGGTTCTTTTAATTGGGTGCAGATGGCATCAGTTAAACCTTCAGAAATTAATAGTAATATAAGCTTTAGTTTAAATGAAGAAGGTGAAATTGAAGGGATTTCTAGAACTCAATATTCAAATTATTTTGGAATGAATTATAGAAATAACTACAATGCATTATCTGAAGAGGATTTAATATCTAAAATTGAAGAGGATAATAATGGTATAGAAATAGAAACTATAAGAATTACAAATAAAGAAAATAGTTACAAGCCTATTGTAGAAACGTTTAAATTTTCTAGTGAAGATTTAACAACATCTGCTGGAGATAAAATTTATTTAAAGCCATTGGTATTTAATAGTATTACTAAAAATCCTTTTAAGTTAGAAAAAAGAGATTATCCTGTAGATTTTTCAACCATCTCTAAAACTAAATATTTGGCCAGCATCCAATTACCAGAAGGCTATGCTGTAGAGTCAATTCCAGAAAGTTTAGCAATAGGTTTACCTGAAGAGTTAGGATCGTATAAATTTAGAGTAATTGATAAAGGAGATCGAATAGAAATATTTTCAGAAATGGCTACAAATTCAGTAATTTACCCTGCTCAATATTATCAAGAGCTTAAAGAATTTTACAAAAATATTGTTAAAAAGAATGCAGAACAGATTGTTTTAAAGAAAATTTAAAAACAATTTAGTATCATTGCATAAACTATAAATCAATCTAAAAAATGAAAAAATTAGTAGTACTAGCACTTTTAGTAAGTGTGGCATTTATTGCATGTAAAACAGAAAAAAAAGAAACAAAACCAGAAGTTGCGGAAGCTAAAACTGAAGTAGCTGTAATTGAAGATGGAGTATATACTGCAAAAGTTGAAGCCTCAACGTTAAACTGGAAAGGTTATAAACCAACAGGAAGCCATGATGGAACTGTGGCAATTAAAGAAGGTAACTTAACAGTTAAAGAAGGTAAATTAATAGCAGGTACTTTTACGTTTGATATGAGTGCAATCACAGTATTAGATATTCCAGCAGATGACGAAATGAATGCTAAATTGGTAAAACACTTAAAAAACGAAGACTTTTTTGATGTTGAAAATAACCCAACATCAACGTTTGAAATTACAAGTGTTGAAGGTGAAACTGTAAAAGGAAACTTAACAGTTAAAGGAATTTCTAAACCTATTGAATTTAAGGCTGTTGTAAATGAAGTTGAAGGTGGAATTGAATTAGTTGGTGAAACTTTTAAAATTGATAGAACTGAATACAATATTGAGTACAAGTCTAAAAAGTTTTTCGATAATTTAAAAGATAAATTTATAAACGATGAATTTGAAATTTCTTTTAAAGTAGAAGCTTCAAAATAAGCTAAATATATAATTAGCAGTATTAAAAAGCTGTCTGAAAAGCATTTAAACTAGTTATTCTGAACTTGTTTCAGAATCTTATCATGTTAAGTCAATTAATATGTGGTGTAGTTTCAAAATGTTAATTTTCAGACAGCTTTTTAGTTTATAGTAAGTACAGAACTTTCTTTAACTTCACTCATTACAAAATTACTTTGCACATTAGCAACAGACTCTAAAACAGAAAGTTTGTTTTTTAAAAATAATTGGTACGATTTTATATTTGGAGTTACAATTTTAAGTAAATAATCAAAATTTCCTGCAACATGGTAACAGCCTAAAACTTCTGGCATTTTATAAACGGCATGTTCAAATTGGGTGATTAATTTTTTTGAATGAACTTGCAATGTTACTTGGCAAAAAACTACCAAATCCAAGCCTATTTTTTCTTTATTTAGTACAGCAGTATAGCCTTTAATAATTTCTAGTTTTTCAAGTCGCTTAATTCTATCGTATGTTGGTGAATTTGTGAGTCCAATTTTTAAAGCAACCTCTTTAATATTCATTTTAGAGTTCTCTTGCAAAAGCATTAATATTTGTTTGTCAATAGTGTCTAAAGCAATCATAGAAGTAAATTTTTCTAAAATTAGTAAATTATCCCTTAAGTAGTCGTAAATAATTTTGTAAAATAGAGTTATATATTAATTAAGTACTGTAAAAGTTATTATTTGCAGTAATAAAAGTTGAATTAGATTATATTTATAGAATATGTTCAATCTATAATAATTTTACCATGAGTAATAAACCAGCAAATAATATACAAGATTTACAATATTTTGGAGAATTTGGAGGCGTAAATCCTTCTATTTCAGATTCAGCCACATACACTTTTTTACATGCCAAAACAATGCTCGATACTTTTGAAGGTCATGCAGAAGGTTGTTATTTATATTCGCGTCACACCAGTCCAAGTAATTTATATTTAAGTGAAGCAATGGCAGCTATGGAATTTACAGAAACGGCAAATGTATCAGCTTCTGGAATGGGAGCAATTACTTCAACATTAATGCAATTGTGTGGAGCAGGCGATCATATTGTTTCAAGTAGAACTATTTATGGAGGTTCTTATGCTTTTATGAAAAACTTTGCGCCTAAATTCAATATTCAAACAACATTTGTTGATATCACATCTTTGGAAAAAATTGAGGAAGCAATCCAAGGAAATACAAGAGTTATTTATTGTGAAGCAGTAAGTAACCCATTGTTAGAAGTAGCAAACATTGCCGAAATTAGAAAAATTGCAGATAGGCATCATGTAAAATTAGTAGTGGACAATACATTTTCACCTTTAATTATGTCGCCTCAAAAATTAGGTGCGCATATAACTATCCATAGTTTAACAAAATTTATAAATGGTACAAATGATACCGTTGGTGGTGTAGTATGTGGTTCTCAAGATTTTATTGATGCATTACGAAGTGTTAATGATGGAGCTGCTATGTTATTAGGTCCAGTAATGGATAGTGTACGTGCAGCTAGTATTTTAAAAAACCTACGTACACTTCATATTAGAATGAAAAAACATAGTGAAAATGCTGCTTATTTAGCCGAACATTTTGAAAAAGATGGACTAAAAGTAGTGTATCCTGGTTTAAAAAGTCATCATGATCATGAGCTGTTTAAAACCATGTATAATAAAGAATATGGTTTTGGAGGTATTTTAACTATTGATGTTGGAAGTCTTGAAAAAGCAAATGAACTAATGGAGTTGATGCAACATAATAATTTAGGTTATTTAGCGGTAAGTTTAGGATTTTATAAAACATTGTTTAGCGCTCCAGGAACAAGTACTTCTTCTGAAATTTCTAAAGAAGAACAAGAAAAAATGGGATTGTCAAATGGAATTGTTCGTTTTTCAATAGGATTAGATAATGATATTGAACGTACTTATAGAGCCATGCATAAATGTATGACAACTGTAGGTGTGTTGTAATTTAGTGTTCAATAGTTGTGTTAAAAAGCCTTTTATGTTATGTGAAAGGCTTTTTTTTGTATAAAATTTCATTTTTGCGTATCATTACACTATAAAATAGTATTAAATGCATAAAAAAGACAATCTTGAAGAGATTAAAATAGACAATCAAAAAATAATAAGAAATAAAGAATTGAGTATTTGGGAAGCATTAATTCCAGTTTTTACATTGGTGATAATGCTTTTTTTTAATGTATATGTTTATGGAGATGATGCATTAAGTGGAAGCAATCAATTTATATTAATATTAGGTGCTTCAATAGCTGCAATTGTTGGTTTTTTTAACAAAGTTTCCTATACAAGAATGTTAGAAGAAATTGCCGAAAACATCAAATCTACTGCTGGAGCTATTTTAATTTTATTAATGGTTGGAGCGTTGGCTGGAACTTGGTTAATAAGTGGAATTATTCCTACTATGATTTATTATGGGCTTCAAATATTAAATCCTACCATATTTTTAGCGGCTTGTGTTGTTATATGTGCTGTAATATCTGTAGCAACAGGAAGTTCTTGGACAACTTCAGCAACGGTTGGTATTGCTTTAATTGGAATAGGAGAAACGTTAGGAATTTCTTTAGGAATGACTGCCGGAGCAGTGCTTTCTGGCGCGTATTTTGGAGATAAAATGTCTCCGTTAAGTGATACTACAAATTTAGCACCTGCTATGGCAGGAGGAGATTTATTTGACCATATTAAGTACATGACCTATACTACAGTGCCTTCCATAGTAATTACGTTAATAGTTTTTATAATTATTGGATTTAGTATAGATACTGTAGGAGCAGCTGATGTTTCAGATAAATTATTTTCAATTAATGAAGCTTTTAATATAACACCTTGGTTATTTGTGGTGCCAGCTTTGGTTATATTTTTAATAATTAAAAAAGCACCACCATTAATTGCATTGCTAGGTGGAACTTTATTAGGTGGTATTGCAGCTTTAATTTTTCAACCAGAAATTGTATTAAATATATCTGGAGCAGAAAAATTAGATTTTATTGCTGGATATAAGGGAGTTATGAATGCAATTACTGTTGATACTTTTGTAGAGACATCAAGTGCTGAATTAAATGATTTATTTAGTTCAGGTGGAATGCAAGGTATGTTAGGTACTATTTGGTTAATTATATGTGCTATGGTTTTTGGTGGTGTAATGGATGCTATTGGAGCTTTAGCTAGAATTAGTGCATCTATTTTAAATTTATTCGATTCAATTTTTGGATTGTTTGCAAGTACAGTATTTAGTTGTATTACATTAAATGCAACTGCTTCTGATCAATATTTAGCAATTGTAGTGCCTGGAAAAATGTACGCAAAAGCTTTTAAAGATAAAGGTTTAGCACCTGAAAATTTAAGTAGAACGTTAGAAGATTCAGGAACGGTAACTTCAGTTTTAATTCCTTGGAATACTTGTGGTGCGTATCAAAGTGGAGTGCTGGGAGTTCCAGTTGTTGATTATTTTGCGTTTGCAATTTTTAACTGGTTAAGCCCAATTATGACTTTAATATTTGCTGCTTTTCAAATTAAAATAAAACAATTAGTTACTACTAAATAAAGAAATTCCAAACCAATCCAAATCTAACAGTTAAATCTCTGTACGGGTAATTTGGTGCTGCATAGTATTTTCTTCCAGTAAAACTAGCGGTAAAATTTTCAACTTTAAAAAAAAGTCTAGTACGTTGAATTTGTGCATTTACAAAGAAGTCTAGTATTGGAAAATTTCCAATTTCTTCATCGTTTTGCACTATAAATTCGCTTAATACAGGACTGTAAGCTCTAGCATTAAACTTGGTAAAATACTTTAAAGTAACTCCAGTTTGTAAATACATTGGATCTCCTTTAAAAATATCGTCTGCAAAATAGAAGGAGTTTCTTGTAACTAGTTCTGGTGCATTAAAAAAGGATTCTCCTTTTGAAACTTTTTGATACATTACCGTATTATCTAATGTAAATTTTCCAACAGTAAAGGCTTTACTAGCTGTAACTTTAAAATAGTTTAAAGTTTCATCAGCTTGGGTTGGAAGTGCATCTTCATTAAAATAAGTATAATTATCTACTACGTTATAACTTCCTTTTAAATTTCCCCATTTATTAGATGTAAATTCAAATCCGATAGAGGTAATATCTTCATTTTTAAAATTATTCTGCCAATTGTATTCTTTATAATCACTTTGGTATAAGACTTTATTTAAATCAGGATTTTTTGTTGTAAATTCAGCTAAACCTTTAAAAGTAAATATGCTATCTTTTTTAATGTATGCAGAAGCTTTTAAACTACTACCTGTTATATCTCCAGATACTATAGTAGAAGCATTAGCTGTAATAAAAAAGTTTTTATAATTTGTTTTCCAATCAGCTTCAAATGCAATAGCATTTCCTTTTAAAGCATTGGAAATAGTTTGGTTATCTAGGTAAAGAATACTGTTATAATGGTAATTATAATCAAAGTAACGAATACCACCTTTTAATTCTCCTAAATAAGGGCTTTTAAATTTTGCATATAACTGATTGTTGAATTTTTGATAGGAAGTATGATCTTCAATTTCAGAATTGTAATAATCTCCATATAATGTGGTACTAGCACTAGTCTGATTAAATCTATAATGTTGGGTTTCGTATTCTAATGTATGTCCTAATTTAATAGCTATTTCTTTTGAATATATTATTTTTTTTATGTCAGAAGTGTCAATTTGAATAGCTGTTATTAAGAAGTTTAACGAATCAATTTTAGATTGATTTTTAGCTAGGTTTAGTGTATCAATTTTAAGTCTTCTAACATTGGCTTCATAGCCTTTACGTTTTTTTAAACTATTTTTAAGTGAATCGTTTTTTATTTTCTGATTTTCATTTTTTGAAAACAAGGTGTATGTATGATCTAAAAAATATCGTTTACCCTCAAACATATTATCTGCATTGGTATAATTTACATCTAACCTTGCTCTATCAACATAATTGGTATTTCCACTTTCAAATAGTAAAACAGATGCATCTGTTAGACCTCCATTTTCATCATTGTAAAAATCAAAAGACGAAAAGTGGCCTCGAGCAGTATATTTGTTGTTTTTAGAAGTATAATTAAAAGTTGCTCTAAAATTTCCATGACTGGATAATGCGTTTCTATACTTTCCAAGAGAGCGCAAACCTTTATAAGCAATAGAAACATTTGTTTGTCTAGACATGTTCATAGTTATAAATGCATCTAAAACTTGACCTTGCTCTAATCCAGATCTATAAAGTAGTTGGGTTGTGGGAGTAGGAACAGAGTAATAGCTAATATCTTCAACAGTTTTATAGTTAAAGCGCTTTGCTGAAATACCCATTTCAGGGAAAATAGAATTGTTTTCAAAATTAAACCCTAGTGTATTATATGTTTGCCCTTGATTGTGAAACGGTAACAATTCAAAATCATCTTTATGAAGGTAATTAAACTTATAATCTTTTTTTAGTGTAAGTGTAGTATCTATAAAAGTGGTATCATAAGCTATAGAAATAACTTTATAATCTGTAAATTTAGTTTCGCCATCTAGTTTAACCGTAATTTCTTTTTTATTATTTATAGTATCTTTTTTACTGTCAAAAAAAGAGCTATTTATATCAGAACCAATAGTTTTCTGCGAATAGACTGATATTGTAATCAATAAAAATAGGATGCTAAATAAAAAGTTCTTCATAAATAATTGTAAAAGCGCAAAGGTAAAATAATTGAACGAATATAATCAATCTTAATTGTTTTAGAATAAACACTAAATTTGTTAAATAAATTATAATAAATGTCGCTCAAGAAATTTTATATAAAAAATGTGCTCGAAGCTGGAACAGATGAAGCAGGAAGAGGTTGTTTAGCAGGTCCTGTTGTTGCCGCAGCTGTAATATTACCTAAAAGTTTTGAGCATCCATTATTAAACGATTCTAAAAAATTAACAGAAAAACAAAGAAACCTATTACGTCCAATTATTGAGAAAGAAGCAATAGCTTATGGTGTAGCATTTATTTCAGAAGAAAAAATAGATGAAATAAATATTTTACAAGCTTCCATTTTAGGAATGCACAAATCTATAGACAAGCTTTCTGTAGTTCCAGAACATATTATTGTGGATGGAAACAAATTTAAACCATACAAAAATATTCCACATAAAACAGTAGTTAAAGGTGATGCTAAATATATGAGTATTGCAGCAGCATCTGTATTAGCAAAAACGTATAGAGATGAGTTTATGATGAAGATTAATAAGGAGTTTCCAAATTACGATTGGCTTAATAATAAAGGGTACCCAACCAAAAAACATAGAGCGGCTATTGCTAAATTTGGACCAAATAAGTATCACAGAAAAACATTTAAATTACTTCCCGAACAATTAAAATTGGATTTGTAACAGTTTAAAATCAAGAAATATTTTACATTTGCTTTTGCTAAAATATTTCAAAAAATGATTAAAAGAACCAGAGCAGCAATTTCAAAATTCATCATTCATAAAGTTGGAAACAAATTTAACAGTGCAACCAATGTTTTTTCAGAAGATTTAGTGTCTTTTGATGAAGAAAGTTACAATTTAATGTTGCCTTTTTTACTAAAACCTTTTGCCAACGTTGCAGAAAGTTATCGTTTTAATCATCATGCAAATATTGAGTTGAATGAAATAAACAATTATACAAATGAAATTTTTACCGAAGAAAGTTCGTTTGTTGAAATTTCAAAACATATTGTAACACATTTGTTTGAACAATCTAATTCAGCACAAATAAAAACTGGAGATGTTATTATTGCTTTGTTTGAAGATATTGAGTTTAAAGATATTGTTACGCAGGCTATTGGAATTTTTAAAATTGAAAACAAGGTAGACTTTTTTCAAACCTATATGGAGAAAGAAAGTTTAGATGTATATGTTCAACAGGGAATTAGTACTAAAAAATTAGACAAAGGTTGTTTAATTATTAATTATTCTGACCCTGAAGGAAGAGCAATTTTAAGTGTAGATAATAACAATTACGATGCACAATATTGGGTACAACATTTTTTAAATGTAAAATATGCTGATGATAATAACCAGCACACTCAAAATTATATGGAAATGTGTCGTGATTTTTCTGAAGATGTTATAAAAGAGGATTTTGGCGTACATGAACAAAGCAAGTTTTTAGCCAAAACTGTTGATTTTATGAAAGAGCATGAACATGTAAATTATAACGATTTTAAAGATGAATTGTTTGAAGCTGAAGATCATAAGGAGTTGTTCGAAGGCTATAAAAAAGAGTATGAAGATACTAATGATGTATTGATTAGAAATCAATTTGCAGTTTCAGATATTGTTTTAAAAAAACAAAAACAAAAAATGAAAACTGAAATTAAGCTAGATACTAATATCCAAATTAAACTAGATATTGACGCTCCTGATGCTTCTCAAGAATACTTAGAAAAAGGTTATGATGAAGAGAAGAAAATGAAATTCTATAAAGTTTACTTTAACGAAGAAGATTAGATTTAAGCTATAAATATTTCATTTTTATAAATATAAATTAATACGGATTGAATAAATTATAAAATAATTTTTAAGATGAATTTTAAGGTAATTTTTATAACCATAAGTTTAATTATTTCAACAAGCTTATTTGGGCAATCCGAACCAGAAAATTTTAAAAACCCAATTTTATCTGGTTTTTATCCAGATCCATCTATTTGTAGAGTGGGAGATACGTATTATATGGTAAATTCAAGCTTTGAATGGTATCCTGGATTACCTATTCATAAAAGTAAGGATTTAGTAAATTGGGAAAAAATTGGACATGGATTGCATCGTCCTAATCAAATTGTTTATAAAAATGGATTAAGAAATTCAAATGGAATTTTTGCGCCTACAATTCGCTACAATAAAGGAACGTTCTATATAATTACCACCATGGTTGGGCAAAATGGAAACTTTATTATAACAGCCAAAAACCCTGAAGGACCTTGGAGTAATCCAATTTGGATTAAGGATGCGCCAGGAATAGATCCATCACTTTTTTGGGATGAAGATGGGCATTGCTATTATATCGGAGCAAGTGTTATAGATGGTACTCGAGGTGATTGGCTAGGTAAAAATGGAATATGGATGCAAGAAATTAATCCAGATACAGGTGTGTTAATAGGTGAGAAAAAACAATTAACCTATGGGCACGCTTCGAATGCGCGCTGGGCAGAAGGACCACATTTGTATAAAATAAATGGTGAGTATTTGTTGTTAATTGGTGAAGGAGGTACTGGCGAATATCACGCTGTAACTGTGTTTAATAGTAAAAATCTTTGGGGACCTTACATTCCAAATCATGCTAATCCAGTATTAACACATCGTCATTTAGGAAATACTCACACAATAGGTCAAACAGGTCATGCAGATCTTGTTCAAACTCAAAATGGAGATTGGTGGAGTGTAGTACTAGCTAAAAGAAATGTTGATGGATTTGTTACGTTGGCTCGAGAAACTTTTTTGGCAAAAGTTGAAATAACACAGCAAGAAAGTGGAGTAACACCAATATACAATCCTGGAATTGGATTGTTGCAAACTGAACAAAAGCGACCAAATTTGCCATGGACTCCTGTTTCTGAATTAAAAGAATTAGACAATTTTTCGGGAGAGCTTCTTAATTTAGAATGGAATTTTTTACGTTCACCACAGTCTAAATGGTATGCTCAAAAAAAAGGTAAAATGGTTATTCAACTTCGTCCAGAAATATTAACTGAATTTGTAAATCCTTCATTTATAGCTAAACGAACAAAGAATTTTAATTATTTAGCAAAAACAAAATTAGCGTTTAAAACTAATAAAGATTTTGAAAAGGCAGGATTGGTAATCTATAGAAGACATGGTAATAATTACCAATTATTAAAAACAAAAAATAAAATTGTTTTAAGTAAAGTTTTTCAAAAAGATAATAAAGGAGAATTTAAACCTGAAATTATTGCTGAAATACCGTTTGTAAAAGATGAAGTTATTTTTGGTGTACAGGTAAAAGGTATTAAAGCACAATTTATGTATGGTGAAAACGAAGAAAGTTTAAAGGAAATTGGACAAGCGCAAGATTATACAATAATTTCAGATAATGTAGCTCAAAAATTTAATGGAGTTTACATTGGGATGTATGCTACTTCAACTGGAAATAAAAGTAAAAAATCAGCTAGTTTTGATTGGTTTTTTATGAAAGGAAATGACGAGTAGAATTATTTTAAAAAATTAAACAAATTCTACTTCAAACAAATTAGTAAAATGGTTTAATATTTTTTGTTGAACTTCTTCCATTGGTATTTTTCTATTTAATTCTGCTTCCATTGTAGTTACTGCTTTACCTTTAATTCCACACGGAATAATATTATCAAAATACCCAAGGTTTGTATTTACATTTAATGCAAAACCATGCATAGTTACCCAACGACTGGTTCTAACTCCCATAGCACAAATTTTACGAGCAAATGGTGTTCCAACATCTAACCAAACTCCAGTTTCACCTTTACTACGTTCACTTTTAATGCCGTACTCTTCTAAAGTTTTAATAATAACTTCTTCTAAAAAACGTAGGTATTTATGAATATCAGTAAAAAAATTATCTAAATCTAGAATTGGGTAACCTACAATTTGTCCAGGTCCATGATAGGTAATATCTCCACCACGATTTATTTTATAAAAAGTTGCTCCTTTTTGTTTTAGCTGCTCTTCATTTAATAATAAATTAGATAAATCTCCGCTTTTTCCAAGTGTATAAACATGTGGATGCTCTACAAATAAAAAGTAATTTGGAGTTGGGTTTGAAGTCTCATTTTTTCTATTACCAATTTTAATGTCAATAATTTTCTGAAATAAATTTTCCTGAAAATCCCACGTATCTTTATAATCTTTTAAGCCTAAATCTTGAAGTTGAACTTGTTGCATTATCTTTCTGGATTGTTATTAATTATAAGAGCTGCAATTACGCCAGGTATCCAGCCTAAACAAGTTAAAATAAATGTAAGTATAAAACTTCCACAACCTTTATCTATAACAGCTAAAGGTGGAAAAATAATACATAGTAAAACTCTAAAACAGCCCATAATTTATATTTTGCAAAGTTCTTTAAAATATATGTAGCATCCAACGTTATATTGTTACAATTAATTGTAATTAAACTGTATTTTTGTTAAAATTAAAGTAAATGAGTGTACTTGTTAAAAATATATCTAAAGTTTACGGAACTCAAGTAGCTGTAAATACTATTAGTTTTGAACTTAAAAAAGGAGAAATTGTTGGTTTTTTAGGCCCAAATGGTGCTGGAAAATCTACCACTATGAAAATTATTACGGGTGCAATATCAGCATCTAAAGGAGAAGTTTCTGTTTGTGGATTTTCAATAAATGATAATCCTAAAGAGGTTCAAAAACGTATTGGTTATTTGCCTGAACACAATCCGTTATATTTAGATATGTATGTTAGAGAGTATTTAAAATTCAATGCTTCAATTTATAAAATACCTTATTCTGAAGTTGAATTAATAATAGAAAAAGTTGGCTTAACTCCTGAAGTGAGTAAAAAAATAAATCAGCTTTCTAAAGGATATCGTCAACGCGTTGGTTTGGCCGCTGCACTATTGCACAATCCAGAAGTTTTAATTTTAGATGAGCCAACAACAGGTTTAGATCCAAATCAATTAGTTGAAATTAGAAGTTTAATTAAACAGGTTGGTAAAGATAAAATAGTGTTACTTTCAACCCATATAATGCAAGAAGTAGAAGCTGTTTGTGATAGAGTACTATTAATTAATAAAGGTGAGCTAGTTGCTGATAAAAATTTAATAGAACTAAAACAAAATCAAGCTCAAATTATTGAAGTTGAATTCGATTTTAAAATAGAAAAACAGTTTGTTAATAGAATTCAAGGGTTAAAATCTGCTAATAATATTCATGATACTATTTGGGAACTAACTTTTAAAACAAAAGAAGATAAGCGCTCAACAATTTTTGATTTTGCACAAGAAAATGGCTTAAAAATTTTGCAAATGAATGCTAAAAATAAAAACCTAGAAAGTTTATTTAGAGAATTAACTACTTAAAAATCAGTTTTCCGTAACCTGAAATTTCTTCAACGTCAATTAATGTTGGTGTGTTGTAGCAAATTACATCTCCAGTAGAGTAAATGTTTCCTTTGATACTTTCTGTTGGATAAATTAAAATATCGTTAGAACTAACCTGATTAAATATAACTTCGCTAACTATAAAATTTGAGCCATTAAATCTAGTGTCTCCGTCAGATAAATTTAAATCGAGTTTATTTGAAGTTCCCGTAATATTAAAATTACAAACAGCATTTCCCCATACTTTTAAATTTTCATTAGAAATGTTTAGGTTAAAATCTCCTGCAGCTAAATATTCTGTTTTCTCACCAACAGATTGTAGGTATAAAGATGGATATGTTAATACTCCTTTTGAATTTACATCTTGCTCTGAAGCATTTCTAATTTTAGTAATGTTAGGTGAGGTAATATGAATTACTGTTACCCCATAATCTCTAACAAAGTTACAGGCGTTATTATCTTTTAAAATAATTTCGTTGTCAATTACTTCAACAGATACATCGGGTAATAAGTTTTCACCTGTTTCAATAACTACTTTTTGAGTTGGACCTTCTTCAATAACCAATCCTACTCTTTCTTGTACCAATATAGTTGAAAAACTAGGTACATCAATTTCTTGAAAAATAATTGTACCTGTTGTTTGAAAGCAATCGCTTGCATCTTTATTATTACAGCCGTAAAACGTAATAACTAAAAGTATGTATAAAATATTTTTTTTCATATTAAAATTTGTATCCTATTCCTAATTCTAAACCTTCAGCTCTAAATAAATTAGCTTTTAAATTAACTTCAGAAAACAAATGCTTTCCTAATTTATATTTAAACCCAAACCGTTCGTATATTCTACTTTCATATTCTTTTGGGTAATAGATATAATATCCAAGTTGTGATATAAACGAAAATTTATGCTGTGTTAGTTCATGTCCAATAAAAATTCCACCTCTAGTAATGTTGTTATTATTGTTTTCAATTTCAGTATAATGTTTTAAAAATTCTGAAATAAATAATTCGGTTCCTGCTGTTAAGGTAGAGTAATTATTGATGGTTTTAGCTCCATAAAAACTAACATTGTAAAATGGATACAAGCCAGAATCAATCTCTTTACTCTCATTAAAACCTGTTCTAAAAATTAAATTGTAGTTAATGGATGAATTTTTAATGTCTTCAATTTTTTCAGTAAGAGGAAGTGGTTTATTTTCTAAAGCGTAGTTTACACCTAAATTAAAGGTTATTGTATTCAATCCTAAATTTGGATTTTTAAAGGCTGCATTTGAAATATGGATTAAACTAACCGATGAATTTAAACTAAAATTAGTTCCTTTTAAAAATTGTAGATATTGTAGTTTTGTGTAAGCACTTACAACAATATTAGAACCAATAGCAACATTTTCTGGATTGTTTAAATTATTGTATTTTTTAGTTACATAACCAACTCCAAAACCAGTAGTTAGTTCTAATTTATTTTGTTTTTTTGGTGTTAAATTGTAGGTAAAATGTCTAAACCCAGCGTACAATTCTCCTAAAATATCAGAATTAAGATTGTGGTATAAGAAAGAATATCCTCTTTTAGGGTAGTTAAATAAAGTATTGAATTTTGAATTTGTTGTATTTACATAATTATAGCTCACTAAAAAACCATACGAGTTATTTTGAATAGCATTTTTTAAAGAAGTATCGTGCTCAATATGTTGCCCTATAAAAAATTCAGTTTGAAATGTTGAGAATGTATTTTGATTTTGAGAGAATAACAAACAAGAGAAAAATAAAAATAAAATGTAAATACTTTTCATAGGTTTTAAATTCTTATTCCAACTCCAAACTCTACGGTTTCTGCATTCGCAGCATGAGCTTTTAAACGAATATTAGCAAACCACTTATCGTTAATATAACGTTTTATACCAAGTGTTTCATAAACCCTACCTTCGTATTCAAAAGGATATTTAACATAGTATCCAAGCGTTGTTTCAATAGATATTTTGTTTATAAATAATTCATGCCCTACAAATAATCCTACCCTAGAAAAAGAATCTGTTTCCTTTAGATTAGCATAGGGATTAGCTTGTTGAATTTTATAAAAATCTTTCAGCATTGGAGAAATATATAAATCTGCTCCAAATTGAATAGCAGAAATTCTATTTAAGCGTTTATCGGCATAAGCTGAAGCTACAAAAAAGCCTTTTTGTCCTGTACCATTTATTTCAGATTCATTAATACCACCTCTAACAGCTATATTTATTTTAATAGGTTGCTTAAAATATTTACTTTCTTCAGAAGGAGTAAGTATTGTGTTTTTATCTGCTTCTAAATCGTAATTAACTCCAACAGCTAATGCCCAAATATTTGCACCTGCGTTTGGAGATTTAACATTTGAATTTGAAGTATGAATAAAAGTTAATCCAGCATTTACGCCTATATTTTTAAATAAATTTTCTCTTTGGTAATAAAGTTTGAAATAGGTTGAAGAATTAATTTTAGTTCCAAAAGCGGTATTTTTATTATTTGTTTCTTTGTTGTATGGATTAGTTGCATACGCTAGCCCAATTCCAGTACGAAGCATTAATTTATTTTTAGCAAGTCTGTTAAAAAAATAAAAATTATAATGTCCATAAACAGCATATATTTCTCCTAATATTTCAGAATGAAAATCTTGATATGCAAACGAAATTCCAGTATCTGGATAGTTAAAATGTTCGTGCCAATTTTTAGAACCTTTATGGCGTTTATTATAACTTAAAATAAGCCCAGTTGGATGACCTTGTAAAAATGCTCTAGTATCTGCCGAAGCAGATAAAATATTACCATAAAAAAAATCAGTTTGTAAATAAGCTGACTTTTCTTGTGATGAAGCTAAAGTTATACTAAATAAAAAAAGGGCAAATAATATCTTTTGCATCAATTTAATTTGAAATTAATCTCTTGTTTTTCGAGTTCTTCTAAAAACTCGGTGCTAATATTAACTTTTAAAGAGCGACTAGGCATATTTAGCGATAGTTTTTCTTTAGTGTCCAAAATTACAAAATTTAAAATTTTAGTTCCTTTAAATTTTTCAAGAAGCCTGTATAGTTCACTAATTTTTGTTTCATTTATTTCGTTAATGCCAATACTTATGGATATTTTTTTAGAATATTTATCTAAAATATCATGTAATAATTGAATACTATTGAAGGAGATTCGAATATCATCATTATAATAATTTTTTCTTCCTACTAATTTTATGTACACAAAAGAATTTGGGACTAAAAAATGTTTAAATTTTAAATATTCTTCACTAAAAATTCTAAATTCATAACTACCTTCATAGTCATCGAGTGTAAATGATGCCCAACCGTTTCCATTTTTAGCAATTCTATGTTCTACATCACTAATAATTCCTCCAATTGCAACTTCTCTTCCTTCAATGTTTTTTAAATCTTGAAGTATTGCAGTGTTACCATTGCAATAACAATCTATTTCAGTTTTATAATCATCTAAAGGATGTCCAGAAATATAAATACCAACCATTTCCTTTTCTTTAGAAAGTTTTTCCATAACACCCCATTCTTCAGCTATTGGAATTTCGGGTTCAGGAAATTGAATTTCAGAAGCCTCTCCAAAAAGTGATACTTGTGCTGAATTTTTATTTTCTTGGTATTTGTTTCCAAACCGAATAGCTCGTTCAATAAAAGTTATACCTTTTTCATCGGTTTTATAATATTGAGCTCTATGTGCATTTTTAAATGAATCCAATGCTCCAGCCATAACTAAACCATCAAAAGCACGTTTGTTGGCTGCACGTAAATCCACTCTTTTAGTCATATCAAAAATAGAAGTGAAGTTTCCATTTTGTTTTCGTTCATTAATAATAGCTTCAATAGCTCCAGCGCCAACACCTTTTATTGCTCCCATTCCAAACCTTACAGCACCTTCATTATTTACAGCAAATTTATAATAAGATTCGTTTACATCTGGTCCTAATACGGGAATTCCAGCACGTTTACATTCTTCCATAAAAAATGTAACCTGCTTAATATCGTTCATATTGTTAGAGAGTACTGCTGCCATATATTCAGCAGGATAATGTGCTTTTAAATATGCGGTTTGGTAGGCTATGTAAGCGTAACATGTAGAGTGTGATTTGTTAAAGGCGTAAGCAGCAAATTTTTCCCAATCTTTCCAAACTTTTTCTAATATTTTCTCATCGTGTCCGTTAGATTTTCCACCTTCAATAAATTGAGGTTTTAATTTTTCTAGTAAAGCAAAAATCTTTTTACCCATTGCTTTACGTAGCATATCTGCTTGACCTTTGGTAAAATTTGCTAACTTTTGAGACAGTAGCATTACTTGCTCTTGGTACACGGTAATACCATAAGTTTCCTTAAGGTAATCTTCCATGCCCTCTAAATCGTAAGTAATTTCTTCTATACCGTGTTTTCTGTCAATAAAAGAGGGAATATATTCCATTGGACCTGGTCTGTATAAAGCATTCATAGCAATTAAATCGGCAAACTCGGTAGGTTTTAACGATTTCATGTGCTTTTGCATTCCAGGAGATTCATATTGAAAAATACCTATAGTTTCACCACGTTGAAATAATTTGTAGGTTTCTTCATCATCTAAAGGAAAATCGTCAGGAATTAAATCAATATTGTGTTTTGCTTTTACAATTTTAACTGTATCTTTTATTAAGGTTAATGTTTTTAACCCCAAGAAATCCATTTTTAATAAACCTGCACTTTCCACAACTCCGTTATCGAATTGTGTTACGTACATGTCGGAATCTTTTGCTGTAGCAACGGGAACCAAATTAGTAATTGGTTCTGGAGTAATAATAACACCACAAGCGTGAATTCCTGTATTACGAATAGATCCTTCTAAATTTCGTGCCTGATTTATGGTTTCGGCTTCTAGATTATCACCTTCAGAAATTCTACGAAGCTCTTCTACACATTCTAACTCTTCAGATTTTAACCCTTTTATTTTTCCTTTACTTTTTGGGTCTTCACCAAAAATATGTTGCAATTTAACGCCAGGAATAAGTTTTGCAATTCTATCGGCCTCATTTAAAGGAAGGTCTAATGCTCTGGCAGTATCTCTAATAGAAGATTTTGCAGCCATACTTCCGTAGGTAATAATTTGAGCTACTTGAGGTGCTCCATATTTTTCAATTACAAAATCTATAACACGTTGTCTACCTTCATCATCAAAATCAATATCAATATCGGGCATAGATACACGATCAGGATTTAAGAAACGCTCAAAAAGTAAATCGTACTTAATAGGGTCAATATTGGTAATCCACAAACAATAGGCAACTGCAGAACCTGCAGCAGAACCACGACCAGGACCTACCGAAACATCCATTTTACGTGCTTCTAAAATAAAATCCCAAACAATTAAAAAATAACCTGGATATCCAGTTTTTTTAATAATTTCTAATTCAAAATCTAGTCGTTCAATGGTGTCTTCATCCAAAACATCTCCATATCTTATTTTAGCTCCTTCATAGGTTAAATGGCGTAAATAAGCATTTTCTCCTCGTACACCTCCATCAATTTCATCTTGTGGATCTATAAATTGTTTAGGAATATCAAATTTTGGAAGTAATACATTTCTACTTAATTTAAAAACTTCAACTTTATCAATTATTTCTTGAATATTAATAATTGCTTCAGGAATGTCTTTAAATAACTCTTTCATTTCATCTTCCGATTTGAAATAGTATTGGTTATTTGGTAAACCGTATCTAAATCCTCTTCCACGTCCTTTTGGAGTTGCAGTTTTTTCACCATCTTTTACACATAATAATATATCATGTGCATCAGCTTCTTCTTGATCTGTATAGAAAGTATTGTTTGTTGCAATTAATTTAACATTGTGTTTTTTAGAAAATTTAATTAATACTTCGTTAACATGATCTTCATTTTCTTGTCCATGGCGCATTAATTCGAGATAAAAATCATCTCCAAATTGTTCTTTCCACCAAAGTAAAGCTTCTTCAGCTTGAGCTTCACCAATATTTAATATTTTATTAGGAATCTCACCATATAAATTCCCCGAGAGCACCATAATATCTTCTTTATACTGCTCAATAATTTTTTTATCTATTCTAGGTACATAGTAAAAACCATCAGTATGTGATAACGAAGACATTTTGGCCATGTTTAAATAGCCATTTTTATTTTTGGCTAACATTACAATTTGGTAACCATTGTCTTTTGATGATTTATTAGTGTGATCTTCACAAACATTAAATTCGCAACCAGAAATAGGTTTAAAAGGAATTTTATATTCATTTTGATCGTAATCTAAATCAACTGGAATTCTTTTTTCTTTTTCTTCATCATCTACAAGTTCTGTTGTAACATATTCTAGTTCAACTTCTTCTTTGTTTTCTTTTCGTTTTTTTAAAGCCTCCCATTCTTCGGTTAAATTTTTAAGATTGACTCTAACTTTTTTTGGTTTTGTTTCCTTCCCGTCATCTACAACTTCATCTATATGATCGTATTCTAAAATTATTTCTTCTGCTTCAGAAATTCTTTTCTTAATATCTTTTGCTAAATCAATTTTATCATTGTGAGCCACAGCTTTTGAATAATGTCCAAAACCAGCTTGTACAAAGTTGAAGGCATTCATCATATTACCAGTATCGGTAATTGCTAAAGCATTCATTCCACTTTTAATAGCAGAATTTACAAGTCCATTAATACTAGAGGTAGATTGTAGAATTGAAAATTGAGAGTGACAATGTAAATGTGCAAATGAAGCTTTTTTAAGTTCTTCAGATATTTCAATTTCTACTGAAGGTTGGTTTGGTGCTGTTTTTTTATTTCTTAATTTTTCGCTTTCCGCTTTTAAATTAAGATGTTTTAGACCAATTACTTTTGTGGGCTCGGTATTGTATTGTTTAAAGTTTTGAAAATACTTTTCTTCAATTTTAATTTCATTTTCAGTAAATACTTCTAAACGAATTAATTCTAAAAAGCAACGTGTAGTTGCTTCAACATCAGCAGTTGCATTATGTGCTTCATCAAAAGGAATATTAAACAAGTGTTGGTGTAATTCTGTTAATGTTGGTAATTTGAATTTTCCACCTCTACCACCAGGAATTTGACAAAGTGTTGCGGTAGTTTCTGTACATGAATCTAACACAGACATATTGCTCATAGGAGAGTCGATATTCATTCTATAGTACTCACAACCCATAATATTAGTGTCAAACTCAACATTATGGCCTACAACATATGTTGCTTTAGATAAAGCTTCATTAAATAGGTATAAAACTTTTTCTAAATCTTCACCTTTTTCATTAGCAAGTTCTGTTGAAATTCCGTGAATTTGTTCAGCATCATAAGGTATGTTATAACCTTCAGGTTTAATAAGGTAATCTTCATGTTCAATTACGTTGCCATATTTATCATGTACTTGCCATGCAATTTGAACACATCTAGGCCAGTTATCAGTATCAGTAATTGGAGCATTCCAATTTTTAGGTAAACCAGTAGTTTCAGTGTCAAATATTATAAACATTTAAAAGGTGTTTTTAGCGATTTTAAAGAATTTAAAAGTATAAATTTTAAATGTTTTATAATTCTTATCAGATTATTTTTATTAACAAAATACAAATTATCATTATATAATAAAGTTTAACCTATATGATTATCAAGTATTTGAATTTTTTGTAAATTTATTAAACGAAAATTAAGGATTGTAACAATTATTACTGATTTTAAAACCCTAACAATAGTCATGTTTTGTACTATTTATTTGCCTTACTTTTACGTGGTTAACCAATTGTAGTTTTTTAATACATGGAAAAGTTAGATTTAAATGCATATAAAAATGGAGATCGGAAAGTGATAACTCATGAAGGAGTTGTCGCTAAAATAAGTGCTGAAATAGTGACAGTAGCACTTACAGGAAATGTGCATTGTGAAGCTTGCAACGCTAAAGGTGCTTGTGGAGTTTCAGAAGGAAATACAAAAGAAATAGAAGTTTTAAATGATGGTAAATATCAATTAAATGAGCCAGTAAATGTTGTTCTTCAAAAAGAATTAGGTTTAAAAGCTGTTTTTTGGGCGTATGTATTACCATTTATATTAGTGCTTTCTGTACTAATTATAGCATCAAGTTTTTTAAAAGAATGGGTGGCAGGCTTATTAGCTATGGCCATTTTAGTACCATATTATTTAATGCTTTACGTGTTACAGAACACGTTTAAAAAAGCATTTAGAGTATCAATATTTAAATTTAATTAATAATGACAGATTCAGTTTTATATAGTGTTTTGTTGCTGGTTTCATTAGGAGTTGTTGCGGCAGTTGTACTATATATAGTTTCAAAGAAGTTTTATGTGTATGAAAATCCTTTAATAGGAGAGGTTGATGAAATACTTCCGGGTGCAAATTGCGCTGGATGTGGTTCACCAGGTTGTAGGTCGTTTGCTGAAAAATTAGTAAGCACAGAGGATATTTCAGAATTATTTTGTCCTGTAGGAGGAAATGAAGTTATGAAACAAGTTGCTGCTCTTTTAGGAAAAGAAGTAGCAGAAAAAGATCCAACAGTAGCAGTTTTACGTTGCCAAGGAGGTTGTGATGTTAGACCGAAAACAACAGAGTATCAAGGTCCAAGATCTTGTGCAATTTCTTCATTAGTTTATGGAGGAGAAACAGATTGCCAATACGGTTGTTTGGGAGACGGAGATTGTGTTGCCGTTTGTGATTTTGACGCCATGTATATGGACGAAAACACAGGTTTACCAGTAATTATTACTGATAAATGTACTTCATGTGGTGCTTGTGTAAAAGCGTGTCCAAGAGATATTATTGAAATGCGTCCAAGAAATAAGCGCGATTTAAAAGTATTTGTAGGTTGTTTAAATGAAGATAAAGGTGGAATAGCAAAAAGATCTTGTGATGTTGCTTGTATTGGTTGTGGAAAATGTGAAGATGTTTGTCCGAAAGATGCCATTACAATGAACAATAATTTAGCATATATAGATCCTGCTTTGTGTACACTATGTAGAAAATGTGTTGACGTTTGTCCTACGCATTCAATTATAGAAACCAATTTTCCTCCTAGAAAACCTAAAAAAGAACCCGTAAAAAAGCCAGTAGCTAAAAAAGTTGTTGAAAAACCAGCAGTAGAAAAAGTAGCAGTGGTAAAAGAAAAAATAACAGTTGCAACAAAAGTTGAACCTGAAAACCCAAAAACAGATGCTTAAAACATTTCCGAAAGGAGGAATACATCCTCCTGAAAATAAAATAACATCAGGTAAGGAAATTAAAAGAATGCCTGTGCCAAAAGTAGTGTATGTTCCTATAGCGCAGCATATTGGAATACCTTCAGAAATAATTGTTGACCGTAAAGATAAAGTTCAAAAAGGTCAGGTTATTGCTAAAACAAGTGGATTTGTATCCTCAAACATTCATTCACCAGTTGCAGGAACTGTAACTAAATTAGATATGATTGTGGATAGTAGTGGTTACAAAAAACAATGTATTGTAATTAGAACTGATCAAAAAGATGAATCTAATTTTGAAGTAAAGGAATATCCACTAATTAAAGAAATAACCTTATCTCAAAAAGATATTCTTCAACATGTAATAGATTCAGGTATAGTTGGTTTAGGTGGAGCAACATTTCCATCTCATGTAAAATTAGACCTTAAAAATGACAATCATGTAGATTGTTTACTTATTAATGGTGTAGAATGTGAACCGTATTTAACTGCCGATCATAGATTAATGATGGAAAAGGCAGACGAAATAATTGTTGGTATTCAAATTTTAATGCATGCGTTGCACATTAAAAAAGCAGTTATTGGAATTGAAAATAATAAAAAAGATGCTATTAAAGTATTGAAGGAAGCTTCAAAAGAGAATGATGGAATTCAGGTAGCAGCTTTACAAGTAAAATACCCGCAAGGAAGCGAAAAACAATTAATAAAAGCAATACTTAAAAGAGAAGTTCCAAAAGGTGGTTTACCAATGGATGTTGGTGTTATTGTGCACAATGTTGGAACTATATTTGCAATTTATCAAGCTGTTCAATACAACGAGCCTTTAACAGAACGAGTTGTAACTGTAACTGGTAAAAAAATTGAAGATGCTTCAAATTTCTGGGTAAAAATAGGAACTCCAATTAAAGATTTAGTTGATGAGGTTGGAGGTTTACCTGAAGGAACCAGAAAAATAGTAAATGGTGGCCCAATGATGGGAAAAGCCATTAAAAATTTAGATGTTCCGGTTACCAAAGGAACTTCTGGAATATTAGTGATAGATCAAAACGAAGCAAGTAGAGGAGAAGCAAAAAATTGTATCCGTTGTGGGGAATGTGTTGATGTTTGCCCAATGGGATTAGAACCTCATTTGTTAATGAATCTATCAGAAAAAGGAATGTATGAAAGAGCTTCAAACGAAGATATTATGACGTGTATAGAATGTGGCTCTTGTAGCTATGTTTGTCCTTCACATCGTCCTTTATTAGACTACATTCGATTTGGTAAAAGTATTGTTAAAAAATTACAAACCGCTAAAAATTAGTATGAGCGCACAAACTATTATTGTATCAGCGTCACCTCACGTACATTCAGACAGAACATCAAAAAAACTAATGTACGATGTAGTGATAGCATTAATTCCTGCTTTTTTAGTATCACTTTATGTGTTTGGAATTGGTGCCTTTGTAGTTACTGCAGCAGCAGTAATTTCATGTTTATTATTTGAATATTTAATTCAAAAGTTTTTATTAAAATCTGAAGTTACTATTGGTGACGGATCAGCTTTAATTACAGGTATACTATTAGCCTTTAATCTACCATCAGGTATTCCAATTTGGATGATTATTGTTGGAAGTTTATTTGCAATTGGAGTTGGAAAATTATCATTTGGAGGTTTAGGTTTTAATATATTTAATCCGGCATTGGTTGGGCGTGTTTTCTTATTGATTTCATTTCCAGTACAAATGACAACTTGGCCAACAGCTGTAGAAAATCAAACAGCGTTAGCAGATGCCGTTACAGGAGCAACACCTTTAGGAGTAATTAAAGAAGGTTTAATGTTAGGAGAAACAATGACTGAAATTGGATCTAAAATTCCTTCAGCAATGGAAATGTTATTAGGAATTACAGGTGGTTCTATTGGAGAAATGTCCGCACTAGCCTTATTAATTGGAGGAGTATATCTAATAGTAAGAAAAGTAATTACTTGGCATATACCAGTTACGGTATTAGTTACAATGGCAGTTATGACAGGTGTTTTTTGGTTAGTAAACCCAGAACATTATGCAAACCCTATGATACATATTTTATCTGGTGGAGCTATTTTAGGAGCTTTTTATATGGCAACTGATTTAGTAACAAGCCCAATGACGAAGAAAGGAATGGTAATATTTGCTATAGGTATTGGAGTTATAACGGTAGTAATTAGGTTGTTTGGAGCATATCCAGAAGGAGTTTCATTTGCAATTATAATAATGAATGCATTTGTACCACTAATTAACACTTATTTTAAACCTAGACGATTTGGGTCTCAAATCAAATCTAAAATTGTGTAATCATGGCTAAAAAGAAAGATACATTTATAAATATGGTAGTCTCATTATTTGTGATAACCATAGTAGCAGGTTTATCGTTAGGATTTGTTAACGAATTAACCGTTGGACCAATTAAACAAGGTAAAATAGAACGTAAAATTAATGCTTTAAGGTTAGTGGTGCCAGAATTTGATAACAATCCAGTTGAAGAAGTAAAAATGATAAAATCTGATTTAGCTAAAGATAGTGTAGAAATATATGTAGCTACTAAAACAGGTGAAAATGTTGGTACCGCAGTAATAGGTTCTTCGGAAAAAGGATTTAGTGGTTTAGTGAAATTAATGATTGGGTTTAAACCAGATGGAAGTATTCAAAATATTGAAGTTTTAGAACAAAAAGAAACTCCAGGTTTAGGAACTAAAATGAAGGACGATAAATTTATTGAACAATTTCGAGGAAAAAACCCTTCAACCTTTAATTTAAAACCTAAAAAGGATCAAGGTGAAGTTGATGCGTTAACGGGAGCTACTATTTCAACAAGAGCATTTAGTGAAGCAACCCAAATGGCGTACGATATTTTTGTGAAAGAAAGTTCAACTTCTCAATCTAAAACCGAATAGTAATGGCAGAGTCAATCAATCAAAAAGAAAATTTTTTAAAAGGAATTATAAAAGAAAATCCAATTTTTGTAATGCTATTAGGTATGTGCCCTACGTTGGGAGTTACTTCATCTGCATTCAATGGGTTAGGTATGGGTATTGCAACTATGTTTGTATTATTAATGTCTAACATAGTAGTTTCATTAGTAAAATCGCAAATACCAAGTAAAGTTAGAATACCAGCTTTTATTATTATTATAGCATCGTTTGTAACTATTGTAGAAATGGTGTTAGAAGCATTTGTTCCGTTTTTGTACGAACAATTAGGGATTTTTATTCCATTAATTGTAGTTAACTGTTTAATATTAGGTAGAGCAGAAGCATTTGCAAGTAAAAATAATGTTTGGTCTTCTATTTTAGATGCTTTAGGTATGGGATTAGGATTTACTATTGCTTTAACAATTTTAGGTTCAGTACGTGAAATTTTAGGAAGTGGAAGTATTTTCGATTTTAAATTTGTTGCTGAAAACGCAAACACATTTATCTTATTTATTTTACCTCCAGGAGCATTTATAGCCTTGGCATATTTAACCGTATTTTTCAACAAAATTTCAACAAAAAAAGCTTAAGAGATGGAATACATTATTATATTAATTGGAGCGGTATTTGTTAACAACATTGTATTATCGCAATTTTTAGGAATTTGTCCTTTTTTAGGAGTTTCTAGTAAAGTATCAACATCAGTTGGTATGGCTGGAGCAGTATTATTTGTAATGACAATTGCAACTTTAGCAACTTATATGTTACATGAATTTATTTTAGTACCAGCAGGTTTAGAATATTTAAGAACCATTACGTTTATTTTAGTAATTGCCGCTTTGGTACAGATGGTTGAAATTATTTTGAAAAAAGTGAGCCCACCATTATATCAAGCATTAGGAGTTTTCTTACCATTAATTACAACTAACTGTGCAGTTTTAGGTGTTGCTATTTTAGCTTTAGGAATGGAGAATGCAAGTTTAATAAAAGCTGTTTTCTTTGCAATTGCAAATTCAATTGGATTTGGATTGGCATTAATAATATTTGCAAGCCTTCGAGAACATTTAGAATTAGCAGATTTACCTAAAGGAATGAAAGGTGTGCCAATTAATTTGTTGGCAGCAGGTTTATTATCTTTAGCATTTTTAGGATTTACTGGTTTAGTGTAATCAAATAAAAATATAAATAGTTGAAAAGCCGTTATTTATTACAAATAATGGCTTTTTTATTTTAGAAGGTTTACATTTGATTAAAATATTCAAAAAATACTGAAAAAGAGCGTTTTATTATAAAAAATCGCATTATATTTGCGCACTCAAAATTAATAATCAAGGTCGAGAACCTTAAAATTTAAAAAGATGCCAGTAAAAATTAGATTACAAAGACACGGTAAAAAAGGAAAACCATTCTATTGGATTGTTGCAGCAGATGTAAGATCAAAAAGAGATGGTAAGTATTTAGAAAAAATTGGATCGTACAATCCAAATGTTAACCCTGCAGATATCGAATTAGATGTTGATTTAGCTGTAGATTGGTTACAAAATGGTGCACAACCAACTGATACGGCAAAAGCAATTTTATCTTATAAAGGAGCAATGCTAAAAAACCATTTAGTAGGTGGAGTTAGAAAAGGAGCCTTAACTGAAGAGCAAGCAGAAGAAAAATTCAAAGCTTGGTTAACAGAAAAAGAAGCTAAAATTCAAGCTAAAAAAGATGGTTTATCTCAAGCAGATGCTGATGCTAAAGCTAAAATTTTAGAAGCTGAAGTAAAAGTTAATGAAGAGCGTGAAGCTGCTGCTCAAAAAGCAGAAAACGATGCTATTAAAGCTGCTGCAGATGCAAAAGCTGCTGAAGCTGCTGCTAACGCAGAACCAACTGAAGAAGAAGCTGCTAAAAGTATTGACGATGTTCAAGCGGAAGCTAGCGAAGAAGGAAAAGCAGAGTAATTTTAGTTCGATAGATGCGTAAAGAAGATTGTTTTTATTTAGGCAAAATCGTACGAAAACATAGCTTTAGAGGTGAACTTGTAGCTAAATTAGATACAGACGAACCTGAATTATATAAAAATTTGGAATCAGTATTTGTTGAATTAAACAACAATCTGGTTCCATTTTTTATGGAAAAAACATTGCTACAAAAAGGAAACCAATTACGTATTCAATTTGAAGATGTATCTTCTGAAGAAGAAGCTGAAGAATTACTAGGAGCAGGCTTATATCTTCCACTAGAGTTTCTTCCAAAACTAAAAGGAAATAAGTTTTATTTTCATGAAATTATTGGTTTTGATATAGAGGATGTTAATTTTGGATATATTGGTGAAATAGTTGGAGTTAATGATAGTTCTGCACAACCATTATTTGAAATAAATTCGAATGGTAAAGAGGTTTTTATTCCTATGATTGACGATTTTATTAAAGAAGTAAATCGATCTAAAAAAACAATTACCGTTGAAGCTCCTGAAGGTTTAATAAACCTATATCTAGATAACTAAATTAGAGAGGTGGCCGAGTGGTCGAAGGCGCGCGCCTGGAAAGTGCGTATACGCCAAAAGCGTATCGAGGGTTCGAATCCCTTCCTCTCTGCTAGAAGAAACACAAATTGAATCAAAACACAGCAAACCATTGGTTTTACTGGGTTTTGAATTTTAGGAGTTAACAGATAAATTGATTTAAACACATTAGATAGGTCAACAAATCGGTCAACAAATAAAAAAAGTAAATTTGTTGACCGATTTGTTGCTGTAGCTACTATAAATACTGATAATTTGTATTTATAAATAATGTATATTCAATAAGTAGTTTGTAATGAATTTGATAGGATTTGGTCAACAAATCTTATAGATTTGTAACCAGGGCAAATATCCATAGTTGATTTGACTTTCGTCTTATAAAAAGTTTAACTTAAAAAAGACGTAACTATGAAAACCCAAAACACTTTTTCAATCCTATTCTGGATAAATGCTTCACGTGCAAAAAATAATGAAGCAGACCTTTTCGCTAGAATTACTGTAAATCAAAAGCGAGTTAATATTAGCCTGAAAAGAAAAGTTTCCATTGAATCTTGGGATAAATCTAAATCTCGATTGAAAGGGAACGGTCAAGAGGCTAGAGCTCTCAATAATTATATTGATCAAACACAAGCAGCAATATTTAAAGCGTATCAGGATTTAGTTTCTGAAAATAAATTAATCACTTCACAAGTTATTAAAGCGCGTTATTTAGGAATTGACCAACAACATTACTCACTTCAAAATATTATTGATTACCACAATACAAATTTTGCTCACAAGCTACACAAAGCCACTCTAGGTCTTTATAAAACTACACAAGGTTATTTAATGGAATTCGTATTAAAGGAGTATAAAACCACTGATATTTATTTGAGAGAACTAAATTATTCGTTTCTAGTTCAATTTGATAATTTCTTAAGGGGGTATAAACTTTCAAGAAATAAGAAAAGAATTGGAAACAATACCATTATTAAACATATGCAGCGATTAAGAAAAATGGTTACAATGGCCTTTCATATGGAATGGATTGAAAGAGACCCTTTTGTAAAATATAAGCCTTCATTTATCAAGAAGGAACGTGAATTTTTATCGAAGAAAGAACTTGAAAGCATTCAAGATTATAGTACAGATATTGAAAGATTAAATTTAGTAAAGGATCTATTCATTTTTAGTAGTTATACAGGAATTGCCTATGTAGATATTATGAAACTTACAAAGGATAATATTGTTTTGGGTATTGATGGGGGTAAATGGATAATAACTAAAAGACAAAAAACTAACACCCCAGTAAAAGTTCCAATTCTTGATCCGGTTCAAAGCTTGATTAAGAAGTACAAAAATAATGAAAGAGCAGCTGTAAATGGTACCATATTTCCATCTCTGTCTAATCAAAAATTGAATAGTTATTTAAAAGAAATTGCAGATGCTTGTAAAATTAAAAAGAACCTAACATTCCATATGGCACGACATACATTTGCAACTACAGTAACATTAACAAATGGAGTTCCAATCGAAACAGTTTCGAAAATTCTAGGGCATACAAAAATTGCAACAACACAAATTTATGCACGTGTTATTGAAAGAAAAGTTAGTGATGATATGAATGCTTTGAAAACACTATTAAATAATAAATCAAAGCAAAATTCAGAAGAAATTCAGAGTAAATCAAGTAGTTAACTATTATTTGGGTTTTTTTATTATTTTTAGGCGGCTAAAAAAATTGAAAAACCCATTATGAAAAGAATTAACCCAACCTTTAATAGGTATAAAAAATCTATTCTATTAATTGAAAAATCGAACTTAAGGGACATAACAGTTTTAAAACAAGGTATTACACTATCAAGAGAATGTTTAAATGAATTTAGCAGTCTAGTAAGGTCTAAAAAATTTACTTCAAAAAAAGAAGAAATTACCTTTTTTAAATACCAAAAACCGTATGTAGAAGGGAGACTTCAGTACTTTAAATGGTTACACAATTATTTACTTGAAAAACCAATTTCTGGTAACTCAAAACAACAGAAGTACATTAGCAATGAACTTAACAAGTTAGATAGAAGAAAATGGAAACAGTTGGAATTTGTAAAGTATTATAGGTTAAAAGAAAATAAACTAGATCACCTTTATTTTTTAAGAGATATTGAGCAGTTAGATTTATTTGTGGATAGATCACATCATTTTAAAGACCCAGAATTTACAACCAGTCACGATTACCTTGTATCTAAAATTATTGCACACGATTTATTAATTAAATTCTTTACTAAAGAGTTAGAAATTCTTAAAAATAAGAAATCAAATGCAGTAGTTATCGAAGAGGTTAAACCCGCAATTTTAAAAGATTTAAATTGGACAGGAACTAAAACAGATTTGGTTGAATTAATTTTCGCTTTAAAAGAATCAGGCGTTTTAAGAAATGGAAGAGCAGAACTTAAAAAAATAAAAAATGTAATTGAGCTACTTTTTGAAATTGAATTAGGTAATATTTATAAAATTTTTGAGCAGATTAAAGCTAGAGAGAAAGATCAAACAAAATTTTTAGATTCTTTAAAAATAGGACTCATTAATAGAATTGAATCATAATATATTTCATCACTTAACTATCTGTTTTCTAGTTGCCTATATTTTTATAATGTTATAAAATAAATAGGACTACCTAACGACTACCTAAAATTAAAAAAAGAGGCGTTTTTTATTAAAAAAGCGTCTTTTTTCATTGATAAACATACCTTTTTTTTGAAATTGAATTCTTTGTAATTCTAAATTCTAACTTTTTAAAAAATATAAAATTTTTAAAGTATTGATATTTAGTGAGTTGACATTTTTAAAATGTTAAATTTTTTAGGTACTACCTAATGACTACCTAAAGATTCTCAATAAAACTATTCAGCTTTGTAGCACGAAAGTCAAATCGCTATAAACAATTATTAATTTAAAAAATGCTGAATCAATGCCAACACAAATTATTACCACAGATGATTTAAGAGAGTTTAAAATTGAATTATTAGATGACATTAAAAGTCTACTTCAAAAAACGACTGCTGTACCACAAAAAAAATATTTAAAATCAAATGAGTTGATGGAGCTGTTAAAAGTAAGCCCAGGAACACTTCAAACATTACGAATCAATGGAACACTGCCATACACAAAAATTGGTGGTATCATTTTTTACGATGCAGAAGAAATTGAAAAAGTGATGAAAGAAAACAGTGTTCATAACAAATTTTAATTCTAACGTCATTCTGAACTTGTTTCAGAATCTCATCATAATTAACCTATGAATTACATAAAACATCTCAACGGTATCTTTCATCAATTTTCAAAAGATACACGTTTGAATCCAACACATATAAGTCTGTATGTTGCATTATTTCAATTTTGGAATTTTAGTCGATTTCCAGATGAATTTTATATAAACAGAGAAGAAGTAATGAAGTTTTCTAAAATAGGTTCAAATACAACATATCACCGCTGTATTAAAGAGTTAAGCCATTGGAAATATATTCTTTACAAACCTTCTCATAATCCGTTTAAAGGCAGCAAAGTGAAGTTGTTTAATTTCAGTACAAGTGATAAGCAAGAGTTGTATTTAGACTCTACCATAAATGGACAAGCACTGGTATCTAATATAAACATTAATAAACATAATATAAACAATAACAAACCTCTCTCTATAAAAGAGGTTTTAAATTTTTTCAAAAAAAAGAATTGGTCAGAAAATGAAGCTGAAAAATTCTTCAACTATTACGAATCTGTAGGTTGGAAAAAAGGAAACACTCCAATTGAAAATTGGCAGGCAGCTGCAGAAAGCTGGATGCTAAAAACTGATGATTTTAAAATATCAACACGAAAAAAATCAAAAACAAATCAAAACACAGATTTGCCACTTGACCAAAATCAAGACAACCTCCATACCAACCAAAATAAAAACTACAACGAACCACTTTAGCTCGTCATTCTGAACTTGTTTCAGAATCTCATCAATCGAACCAAAATTATTATGAAACCACAACCACACATAAAAATTGAAGGAACCTCAAAATTCCAAATAGGAGAAATAAAAAACAACACCGTTCATTACGATTTCGAAAAAATAAAAACCTACCTCAACATCAAAGGCCATTTGTTATTTGGAAAAAACTTCAAAATCCACAAAGAAGACGAACCACTATTGTTCAAACTATGCAATTACTTTATCCAGGATCATTACAGCTGTGCACAAATGGGGATAGATACTAATAAAGGGTTATTACTATCTGGTCCAGTAGGCTGTGGAAAAACAAGTTTAATGAAATTATTGCTGCATTTAGCACCACATAAAACAAGCTATGAAATTATTCCAACCAGGAATATTGTTTTTAATTTCAATGCAAAAGGCTATGATGTTTTAGAAAAGTACAACCAAAACCAAAACTATTGTTTTGACGATTTAGGGGTAGAACCAACAGGAAGCCATTACGCAAAAGAGTGTAATGTTATGGGAGAAATTCTATTATCTAGATATGATTTATTTATAAATAATAGTTTGGTTGTTGAGCGGAGTCGAAGCATAACTCACATCACCACAAACCTCAACGCTCAAGAAATTGAAAAACGATACGGAAACCGAGTAAGAAGCCGAATGCGTGCAATGTTCAATCTTATCAGCTTTGATGAATGTTCAATAGATAAAAGGAAATAAAAACCCCATCTTAAAAGATGGGGAAAATTGCTATGAAAAAGATTAGGTCTATGAAAACCTAACAATTCAAATGTAACGATTATTAGTCTAAATAAACTTCTTAAATGTAACTTTAACAATGCTTGCATAGAATTAGTTAAATAATATTTCAAAATAAGTAATTTCATTAATTTTAGTTGAAAACCATCTAAAATGAAACTTTATTTATAATTGTCTACAACTAATCATTTCCCTGAATTTGATTACTATCACTAGAATTGCTGAAAATTATGACAAAATATGTTTTTTCAACCTTAAGTTATTTGCACAAGCATTGCATCAAATTATTTATATATTTGCATCAGTGAAAATAATAGCAGCTATATTATCAATTTATATCTTTGCACTTAATTTAGTGCCTTGTCAAGATTCTAACTCATCTAATGAGGAAGTGAAAGTAGAAATATCACAAGCTACGGATGACAATCATCAACATCAAGATGGTGATTTTTGTTCGCCTTTTTGCAGTTGTCAATGTTGCCAAATTAGTTTTACAAATTACAATGTAATGGATTATGCTGTTTTCAGTCCAGTTACTACTACAGAAGAAATTCATTTTTCATATAGGTTGGAAAAAGACTACCATCCTACCATCCTACAACCACCGCAAGTTTAATTCAGTTTTTATAGGATAATTATATCCTCAAAAGAACCATAAAAGGTCTTTTATCATTTTGATATTTAGCTTTAATAGTGGCTAATATCAAATAGTTTAACTGAATTAATACATTTTTTATGATTAATAAAATCATTGATTTCTCAATCAATAACAAATTCATTATTGGTTTGCTTACGCTCACCATAATAGGAGCAGGTGTTTGGAGTATAACCAAAGTACCCATTGATGCCGTTCCAGACATTACAAACAATCAAGTACAAGTAATTACACAATCCCCAAATTTAGGAACAGAAGATATTGAACAAATAATCACCTATCCTGTGGAGGTTGCAATGAGTAACCTTCCAAATGTTGAAGAAATTCGTTCAATTTCACGTTTTGGTTTATCAGTTGTTACCATTGTATTTGATGATGATATGGGAACATATCTTCCTCGTCAATTAGTAGCAGAAAAACTAAATGAAGTAAAAGAACAAATTCCTGAAGGTTTTGGGGAACCTTCAATGGGGCCTATTTCAACAGGATTAGGAGAAATATATCAATATACACTAAAAGTAAAACCAGAGTTTAAGGATAAGTATTCAATTTCCGATTTAAGAACAATGCAAGATTGGATAGTACAACGCCAAATGGCAATGGTTGATGGTGTTGTAGAAGTAAATGCAGTAGGAGGCAAAATAAAACAATACGAAGTAGCTGTTGACCCTAACGATTTAAAGTCAATAGGCTTAACTATTTCTGATGTATTTGAAGCTCTTGAAGCAAACAACCAAAATACTGGTGGTGCTTATATCGAAAAAAATCATCAAGCTAATTTTATTCGTGGTGAAGGATTGGTGCGTAGTTTAGAAGATATTAAAAAGATTACGGTAAAAACTGTTAATAATATTCCTGTTACTATTAATGATATTGCAACAGTACAATTCGGTGCTGCAATTCGTTATGGTGCTTTAACACAAGATGGTGAAGGCGAAGTTGTAGGTGGTTTGGTAATGATGCTCAAAGGAGCTAATTCCAATGATGTAATAGACAATGTAAAGGAAAGAATGGAACTAATTCAAGAATCCTTGCCTGAAGGTGTAGTTATTGAACCGCTTTTAGATAGAAGCAAATTAATAGGCGAAACTACTTCTACAGTATCAAACAACTTAATAGAAGGTGCATTAATTGTAATTTTTGTATTAATCTTCTTGTTGGGTAATTGGCGTGGGGGTTTAATCGTAGCTTCAACCATTCCATTGTCTTTATTATTTGCATTTATCTTGATGAATGTTTTTGATGTTTGGGCTAACTTAATGAGTTTAGGAGCAATCGACTTTGGAATTATTGTGGATGGCGCTGTTATTATAGTTGAAACTACAGTGTTTTTAATCGCATCACAAGTACTTAAAAAGAAAAAGCTATCCTCAAAAGAACGTGATAGTATGGCATCTTCAGCATCTAAAAAAATGATGAATGCAGCGTTTTTTGGTCAGTTAATCATCCTTATAGTATTTCTACCAATTTTAGCGTTACAAGGTATAGAAGGTAAAATGTTCAAACCAATGGCGTTAACCTTTATTTTTGCTATGATTGGCGCAATGTTACTTTGCCTAACCTATGTACCAATGATGTCTGCTTTAATTTTAAGAGTGCCCAAATCAGATAAAAAATCATATGGTGATAAATTTGTGCATTGGGTAGAAAACAAATACCAACCATTATTAGAAAAAGCCTTGAAAAAAGGAAAACTTATAATGGGTATTGCTATAGGACTATTTGCAGTTGCTGTTTTTATGTTTACCCGAATGGGTGGTGAATTTATTCCACAACTCGATGAAGGAGATATTGCATTTCACGCTATTCTAAAACCAGGTAGTTCACTTACAGAAACTATTGAAACTACCACTAAAATAGAGCAAATTGTAAAATCAAAATTTCCAGAGGTAGATAAAATTGTAAGTCGTATTGGTGTTGCTGAAATACCAACAGACCCAATGCCAATGGATTTAGCTGATGTATTTGTAATTCTGAAACCTAAAAGCGAATGGACTACAGCTGAATCAAAAGATGAATTAATAGAGAAAATGAAAGAAGCGGTTGAAATCGTTCCTGGTGTAAATTATGAGTTTACCCAACCTATCGAAATGCGTTTTAATGAATTGCTCGAAGGTGTTAGAGAGGACATTGCAATTAAACTCTATGGCGAAGACATTCACATCCTATCTCAAAAAGCTGAAGAAATAGCTAAAATTATTGCAGGTACTGAAGGTATTGGCGATATGAAAGCAGAAGCTACTACAGGTTTACCACAAATGACCATTGTTTATAATAGAAATAAGTTAGCACAATATGGGCTTCAAATAAACAACCTCAACAAAATGGTTCAATCAGCATTTGCAGGAGGAAACGCAGGTGTAATTTTTGAAGGTGAGAAACGTTTTGATTTGGTAGTACGGCTGAACGCTCAAAACCGAAAAGATATAACCGATGTTCAAAATTTGTTTATCAATTTGCCATCTGGTGCTCAAATTCCACTGCGTGAAGTTGCTGAAATATCCTATAAAGCAGGACCTATGCAAATAAGCAGAGATAATACAAACAGAAGAACCTATGTAGGTATTAATGTAAGAGGTCGTGATGTAAAATCACTAGTTACAGAATTAAAATCAAAATTAGATGCAGAACTTGAATTACCTTCGGGTTATTTTATTCGTTATGGTGGTGCTTTCGAAAATCTAGAACGCGCCAGTAATCGTTTACAAACAGTTGTACCTATTGCATTATTTCTTATTTTTATTTTAATATACTTTGCACTAAAATCCTTACCGCAAACATTAATGATTTACATCGCAATTCCAATGGCAACCATTGGTGGTGTTGTAGCTTTATGGTTACGAGATATGCCTTTTAGCATTTCAGCAGGTGTAGGTTTTATTGTTCTATTTGGTGTTGCTGTTTTAAATGGTTTAGTAATGGTAAGCGGTTTAAATGAATTAAAAGATGAAGGCGTGACCAATTTAAAAGATAGAATTTTAGAAGGTACAAAAAGAAGAATCAGACCTATTATGTTAACAGCATTTACAGATGTTTTAGGTTTCCTACCTATGGCTGTTTCAGCATCAGCCGGCGCAGAAGTACAACGTCCATTAGCAACAGTGGTTATTGGTGGTTTGTTAACTTCTACACTACTAACTTTATTTGTACTGCCTATATTATACCATTGGGTAGAAAGTAAATCTTTTAAGTTTAAACTGAATAAAAAGGCAGTAATAGCTACAGCTTTATTGGTATTTACATTAGCCATTCCAACACAGGTAATTTCACAAGAGAAAATAGATACGCTTCCCAAAATTTCTTTAAACGAAGCTGTTAAATTATCGAAATCAAACTATCCTCTTTTAAAACAAAAGCAATTAGAAATTTCAAAACAAGAACAACTAAAAAGCACTGCTTATGATTTTGGAACAACTGATATTTTTACGGGTGGCGAAGAATTAAACAGCAGTTCTGGAATCTACACAACCATTGGGTTAGGTCAATCTGACATAGACATATTTGGGATAGGTGCAAAAAAACGATTACAGGAACAACGTATTCAATTAGCACAAAAAGCCTATCAATTATCTGAAATGGATTTAGAATTAGAAGTTAAAAAAGCTTGGGCATACTGTTACCAAATGAAAAAAAAATACAATCTTTTTACAGAATTAGATTCAATTTATTCCAACTTTGAACAAGCAGTAGCTTTAAACTATGAAGTAGAGGCGATTTCAAAATTAGAGTATTCGGCAGCTAAAAACCAAGCATTACAAGTGCAAAGTAAAAAAGCACAAGCATATAGTGATTATTTAATTGCATTACAGCAATTAAATCTATGGTTAATTTCAGAAGACTTCTATACCGTTTCAGATGAGTTGGACGTTAATTTGGAAACTAATGAGACTTTTCAAATTGAACAACACCCTTTATATAGCATATCACAAAATAAAGTAAGCGAAGCAGAAGCAAATTACAAAGCTGCTAAAACAAATAATTTACCTAAATTTAATCTACAAGGTAGTAATCAAAAAATTGATGGAAATTCAGGATTTTATAGCTATCAAGCTGGTATTTCAATTCCGTTCTTATCTGGCACTAACAAAGCGCAAATAAAAACAACTAAAATAGATAAAGAAATTGCTGAAACAAATCTGCAATTCAAAAAAAGGGAAGTACAATCGAAATATGTACAAGCACACGAGAATTATAAAAAATGGAAAGCTACTTGGGAATTTTATAAAGATAAAGTACTAATAGTAACAAAAGAACAGAAATCGGGTGCTTTATTAGCATATAAAGAAGGGGAAATTGATTATACGTCATTTACACAATTGATAAAAGAAGCTATTCAATCTGAATTGGAATCCCAAACCGCATTAATCAATTATTTACAAAGTACATTTCAATTACAATATTTTAATCAATAAGACAATGAAAAATAGATTATATAAAATCCTAACTATAGCAATAATAGTCGTTTTTATTGCAGCCTGTGGCAATAAAGAAAAACACAACGAAAATGATGGTGATTCACATAATGAAGAGCCTAAAACTGAAGCAAACCAAGAACACCACGATGAGGAAGAAGTAATGCTCTCTCAACAACAGTTTGAAGCACTTAAAATGAAAATAGATACACTCGCATTACGCAATATGAGTGGCTATATTGAAGTGAATGGTTCATTGGAGGTACCTCCACAAAACGAAGCTGCAATTACTTCTGTAGTAGGTGCTAATGTAGTATCGATAAAGGTAATTGAAGGAGATAAAGTTAATAAAGGTCAAGTAGTAGCTTACCTTTCACATCCAAATATTATAAAGCTCCAAACAGATTACTTAAATGCTTATAGTAATAGTGTTTTTCAAAAAAAGAATTATGAACGTCAACAAAAGTTATATGATGCTGGTGTGGGCTCTGGTGCTAATTTCCAAAAGGCAGAGGCAGAATACAATGCTTCAAAAGCAATGGTAAATGGTTTAGCAGCACAATTAAAAATATTAAACGTCAATGCAACTTCTGTCCGTAACGGAACTATTGCGCAACAAATCGCATTGCGTAGCCCAATTGAAGGCTTTGTGCAAAAGGTAGAGGTGAAAATTGGCCAATATGTTGAACCACAAACCGAATTATTTGAAATTGTAAATACACTTCACGTTCACGCAGATTTTATGGTTTTTGAAAAAGATGTATATAAAGTAAAAAAAGGACAAAAAGTTAGCTTTATGGTACAATCAATTCCCGATACAGAATTAACAGCAACCATATATTCAGTAGGAAAAACCTTTGAAGACAACCCTAAAGCAGTTCACCTCCACGCAGAAATAGAAAATAAAATAGGAAACTTAATTCCAGGAATGTATATTCAAGGTAAAATACAAGTTAAAAGTGCCCAAACAAAAGCATTACCTGAAAGTGCTGTAATCAATGATGGAGATAAATTTTATGTTTTTTCAGTAGAAAAAGAAAATAACAAATGGAGCTTTAAACCTATCGAAGTAATTATAGGTGAAAAAAGTGATAATTGGGTGTCAATTAAATTTGCCGAAGAAATAGAAGCAAAAACAAAATTTGCTTATAATAACGCCTACTACCTCATTGCTGAAATGATGAAAGGGGAAGCAGGTCACGAACATTAATTATGGAAACAATAGAACAAGTATTAGAATCAAAAAACATACGCATTACTGCAATGCGTATGTTAATTTATAAGTTCCTAGTTGAGAAAGAGATAGCGGTAACATTGAGTGATATTGAAAATGCTTTTGAAAAAGCAGATAGAACTACCTTGTACAGAACTATTAAAACTTTTGAAGAAAAGGATATTGTGCATCAAATAGACGATGGCACAGGGATAACAAAATATGCGTTATGCGAAAAGGGATGTAATTGTGATATAAAAACCGATTTACACTTACATTTCCATTGTAACAATTGCAATGAAACCATTTGCCTAACAGAACATAAAATACCGCAAATTAAAGTACCTGATGGTTTTGTGTCAGAGAATGTAAATTTGGTGGTAAAAGGTATTTGCGATAAGTGTAGTGGCTAATAATTGCACTTCCATTGCACTTACTATTAAAGTACATTTATCCAAAATTAGTGGATATGAAGTTTAATACTAAAATACCTAAACATCTTAAACAGGCGTATAACGAAGAATTAAAACTATACAGTTTCTGTTTAGAAAATAAGCATTTTGGCAATGCTTGGTATCATTTAGAACGCAGTCATATCATAGGGCAATCTTATCCAATAGAACATACCTATTCACATTGGTTAATGCTAAAATTTGGATTTAGACAAAAAGATACTAAAGAAGTAATAGGTCAAATAGTTAGGTTGTTTGTGGGTGGCTGGAAATCATTTATAAATCACGTTCCACTTGGTAATACAGGTGGAGCAAACGTGCCACCATTAAAACGGATGCCTATTCCCAATGACATTGAAAAATTATTAGATATTAAATGAAAAAAAAGAAAGTCAATTTAAGAGATTTAAAACCAAATTCAGAAGAACAACATTCTCACGATGATGGTCACGACCACGGAAATGGAAGTGCATTCAAAACATACATTCCTGCTATTATAAGTTTTGTTATGTTAATGGTAGGTATCGCTGTAGATTATTTTGATGCGATTCCTCAATTTGAAGGATGGATTAGAGTAGTTTGGTACACTTTAGCATATATTCCAGTTGGGTTTCCTGTAATTAAAGAAGGATGGAAAAGCCTTATAAAAGGCGATGTTTTTACCGAGTTCTTTTTGATGTCTATTGCCACAATTGGTGCGTTTATTATTGGTGAATATCCTGAAGGTGTTGCAGTAATGCTATTTTATGCAGTAGGAGAATTATTTCAAAACGCAGCAGTTAATAGAGCAAAAGGAAACATTAAAGCCTTATTGGATGTTAGACCAAAAGAAGCTAATGTATTTCGTGATGGTGATTATATAAGTGCGTCGCCAGAAGCTGTAAATATTGGCGAGAAAATACAAATTCGAGTAGGTGAAAAAATTCCATTGGATGGTATTTTATTATCCGAAAAAGCATCGTTAAATACAGCAGCTTTAACAGGAGAAAGCAAACCAGATTCTATTCAGAAAGATGCAAAGGTTTACGCAGGTAGTATCAATTTGGAAAGTGTTATTGAAGTTGAGGTAACCAACACCTTTGAAGATAGTTCTATTGCGAGAATATTAGACTTGGTTCAAAATGCTACAGCACGTAAATCTAAAACAGAATTATTTATTAGGCAGTTTGCTCGTATCTACACACCAATTGTTGTGTTTTTAGCTATTGGCGTAACTTTTATACCTTACTTTTTTGTAGATGATTATGTATTTCGAGATTGGTTATACAGAGCATTAATTTTCCTGGTAATATCTTGTCCTTGTGCGTTAGTGATTTCAATACCATTAGGTTATTTCGGTGGTTTGGGAGCAGCTTCCAAAAATGGAATATTATTTAAAGGTGCTTCATTTTTAGATGCAATGACCAAGATAAATACTTTGGTAATGGACAAAACAGGAACCGTTACCAAAGGTGTTTTTAAAATCAAAGAAGTAAAAGCAATCGGTTGGAATGAAACCGAATTTATGCGATACTTAATGGCGATGGAAGAGCAATCCACGCATCCAATTGCAAAAGCCATTTTAGAGTATAAAGCAGAAGGTGAAGATTATGAAGCTTCCGAAGTTTCTGAAATTGCAGGTAAAGGTTTAAAAGGCGTTGTTAATGATAAAACAGTTTTAGTAGGAAATAAAGCCTTAATGACTGCGAATAATATAAATGTTCCATCTGAAACGGAATCTATTGTAGAATCGATAGTATTAGTTGCAATCGATAATCAATTTGCAGGTTATGTAGTAATAGCAGATGAATTAAAAGAGGATGCAAAAGAAACTATTACAGCATTACACAAAGTAGGCATTAAAAATATTATGATGCTTTCTGGTGATAAAGATTCCATTACTCAACAAGTCGCTAAAGAACTAAATATTGAAAATGCTAAAGGTGGTTTATTACCAGAAGATAAGTTAAACGAAGTTGAAATTTTAAAGAAAAATCCTGAAAACAAAATAGCTTTTATAGGTGATGGTATAAACGACGCACCTGTTTTAGCAGCAAGTAACGTTGGTATTGCAATGGGTGGTTTAGGTAGTGATGTAGCTATTGAAACAGCAGATGTCATTATTCAAACAGACCAACCATCAAAAGTAGTGAGGGCTATTAGGATTAGTCGTTCTACACGTAAAATTGTTTGGCAGAATATCATTTTAGCATTTGGTGTTAAAGTTATTGTCTTGATTTTAGGAGCAGGTGGTTTAGCCACAATGTGGGAAGCTGTTTTTGCAGATGTAGGAGTAGCATTATTAGCAATTTTAAATGCAGTTCGATTACAACGAATGAGTTGGGATTAAGCAGATTAGTCAATTAAACTTCTGTTAAACAAAATCAATAGTTGTTAAAATTTCGTAACTTCGCAAACAGTATGAAGCAATTTTTCCATAAAATAATGTCTTTAGCAATGGCTTTTGTAGTGTTATTCTCTACAATGTCATTTACTGTGAATATGCATTATTGCGGAGAAACTTTAGTCGAAACTGCTATTTTTCAGAAGGCCAAAGGGTGCGGAATGGAAATGGAAAAGCCTTCAACCGAAGGATGTTCTATTACCAAGAAAAATTGTTGTGATGATAAACAATTAGCAATTGAAGGTCAAGACGAATTACAATTGCAAGTTGACAAAATCACGTTTGAGCAACAAGTATTCATCGCTTCATTTGTTTATACTTACATTAACCTTTTTGAAGGTTTAGACAGTAATGTATCTACCTACGAAGAATACAAACCACCACTCGTCATAAGGCAACTCTACAAGATTGACGAGACATACTTAATTTGATTTTTAAACAATAGACTCTTTTATCCTATGACTGCAATGTCGTAAGGATAATTTACTGTATTCGGTGTTTTTACAACACTATTGTCTAATTGTTTAAAATCAATCATATGCTAAATAAAAGCATCAAATTTTTAATAGAAAACAAACTCGTTGCAGTTTTACTACTTGTCCTTTTTATTGGATGGGGAACTGTTAATGCACCTTTTAATTGGGATACAGGATTTTTGCCAAGTAACCCTGTAGCAGTAGATGCTATTCCCGATATAGGTGAAAATCAACAAATCGTATTTACCAAGTGGGATGGTCGTTCCCCACAAGATATAGAAGACCAAATAACCTATCCATTAACCACATCATTATTGGGTATTCCTGGAGTGAAAACCATTCGTAGTTCCTCTATGTTTGGGTTTTCAAGCATCTATATCATTTTTGAAGAGGATATAGAATTTTACTGGAGCAGAAGTCGTATTCTCGAAAAACTTAATTCCTTACCAAGTGGTTTATTACCCGAAGGTGTTAATCCAGCGTTAGGTCCAGATGCCACAGGATTAGGACAAATATTTTGGTACACACTTGAAGGTCGTGATGAGAACGGTAATGTAACAGGTGGTTGGGATTTGCAAGAGTTACGCAGTATTCAGGATTACTATGTGAAGTATGCGTTATCATCTGCAAGTGGTGTTTCCGAGGTTGCTTCTATTGGTGGCTATGTTCAAGAATATCAAGTGGACGTGAATCCAGAACTAATGCGTCAGTATAATATTGGATTACATCACGTTGTAAAAGCAGTTAAGGAAAGCAATAAAGACATTGGCGCACAGACATTGGAAATTAATCAAGCCGAATATTTAGTTCGTGGTTTGGGGTATGTGAAATCCATTTCAGACATCGAAAATGCAGTAGTCACTTCCGAAGATTATACTTCTATTAAGATAAAGGATATTGGTAAAGTTTCATTAGGTCCTGCAACAAGACGTGGCTTATTAGATAAGGAAGGAGCAGAAGTTGTTGGTGCTGTTGTTGTGGCTCGTTATGGTGCAAACCCAATGGAAGTCATCAATAATGTAAAAGAGAAAATTAACGAGTTAAGCGCAGGATTACCTTCAAAAGTTTTGGCAGATGGAAGAACATCGCAAGTAACCATAGTGCCTTTTTATGACAGAACAGAACTGATACAAGAAACTTTAGGTACACTCAATGAAGCCTTAACTCTTGAAATATTGATTACCATTTTGGTTATAATCATTATGGTGTTTAATCTTCGAGCTTCTGTCTTGATTTCAGGATTATTACCAGTTGCAGTCTTAATGGTATTTATTGCAATGAAACTCTTTGGCGTCGATGCTAATATTGTCGCTTTATCAGGTATTGCAATTGCTATCGGAACAATGGTCGATGTTGGTGTTATACTATCAGAAAATATCATTCGGCATTTAGATGAAGATGATGGAACACAATCCATTAATACAGTAGTTTACAACGCAACAGCCGAAGTTTCTGGTGCAATCGTAACCGCAGTAATGACTACAATTATAAGTTTCATTCCTGTATTTACAATGATTGGCGCTGAAGGTAAATTGTTCAGACCATTAGCATTCACAAAAACCTTTGCATTAACAGCTTCAATAATTGTAGCATTGTTTTTAATTCCACCTTTTGCAGCGTTTTTATTCAGAAAGAAAAGCATAAAAACGCATTTTAAATATGCTTTAAATGGCGTTTTAATAGTATTAGGGATAATAGCAATAATCTATGGTTATTGGTTAGGATTAATATTGATAGCTTTTGGTATCACAGCATTGTTAAGTACTCAAAATAAAATAACAGAAAAACAATCCAACTTAATTAATATCATAATATGTACAACTGCAATAGTATTTCTGTTAGCGGAATATTGGAGACCTTTAGGAGTTGATAAAAGTATCTTCTGGAACCTCATCTTTGTTGGTGTCATTTGCTTTGGCTTATTGGGTGTTTTCTCATTGTTTATCAGGTATTATACTCGAATTTTAAGATGGTGTTTAGATAATAAATTACTATTTCTTTCAATTCCAACTGCAATTGTCATTGCTGGTTTTTTCATTATGAAAAACACAGGTAAAGAATTTATGCCATCATTAAATGAAGGTTCGTTTTTATTGATGCCTACTTCGATGCCACATTCTGGTGTAGAAGAAAATAAGCGTGTTTTACAGCAGTTAGATATGGCAGTTGCAAGTATTCCTGAAATTGAAACAGTAGTCGGAAAAGCAGGTCGTACAGAATCTGCTTTAGACCCAGCACCACTATCAATGTATGAAAATGTTATTCAGTATAAGTCAGAATATGTGCTGAATGAAAATCGAGAACGTCAACGTTACAAAGTCAATGATGATGGTTTGTTTGAATTAAAAGATGGTCGTTTTATAACGAACCCAAATAATACTAAAAACACACCTTTCAATACTGTTTCAAGGTCTCAATTAATAAAAGATAATAATGGTGAGTTCTATCGAAATTGGAGACCTGAAATACAATCACCAGATGATATTTGGAATGAAATTGTTAAAGTTACCAAACTACCAGGCGTTACATCTGCACCAAAATTGCAACCTATTGAAACCCGATTAGTAATGCTACAAACTGGTATGCGTGCACCTATGGGAATAAAAGTTAAAGGTCAAGACTTAAAACAAATAGAAGCATTTGGTGTTCAGTTAGAAGATATACTTAAACAAGCTGAAGGTGTTAAAGATGAAGCTGTTTTTGCAGACCGTATAGTAGGTAAACCATATTTGTTAATAGACATTGATAGAGAGAAAATTGCTCGTTATGGTGTAACCATTGAGGAAGTTCAAAATGTTTTAAAAGTGGCTGTTGGTGGTATGGTATTAACACAAACAGTAGAAGGTCGTGAGCGTTATGGTGTTAGAGTTCGTTACCCAAGAGAATTAAGAGCAAATCCAACCGATTTAAAACAAATCTATGTGCCTGTTGAAAAAGGAAGCCCTGTTCCGTTAAGTGAATTGGCGACTATAAAATATGAACAAGGTCCACAAGTAATTAAAAGTGAAGATACTTTTTTAGTTGGCTATGTGTTATTTGATAAAATGGATGGTTTTGCAGAAGTAAATGTGGTTGAAAATGCACAAACCTTAATTCAAGAAAAGATAGATAATGGCGAATTGGTTGTACCAAAAGGCATTAACTATCAATTTACAGGAACGTATGAGAACCAATTACGAGCAGAAAAAACTTTATCGGTTGTTGTACCATTAGCTTTGGCAATTATCTTTTTGATACTGTACTTCCAATTCCGTTCTGTTGGAACATCCTTAATGGTATTTACAGGTATTGCAGTAGCATTTGCTGGTGGTTTCTTAATGATTTGGCTCTATGGTCAAGATTGGTTTTTAAACTTTAATTTCTTTGGAGAGAATCTACGTGAATTATTTCAAATACATCCAATTAATTTAAGTGTAGCAGTTTGGGTTGGTTTCATTGCTCTTTTTGGTATTGCAACAGACGATGGAGTTGTAATGGCAACTTATTTAACACAAACATTTGATAGAAATACACCAGAAAATAAAAAAGAAATCAGAGCATCAGTAGTAGAAGCAGGAGAAAAACGTATTAGACCTTGTTTAATGACAACTGCTACTACCATATTGGCATTATTACCAGTATTAACATCTACAGGAAGAGGTAGTGATATTATGATACCTATGGCAATACCAAGTTTTGGTGGAATGTTAATCGCTTTAATAACACTATTTGTAGTCCCTGTTTTATATAGTTGGAAAGCAGAAGTTAAACTTAAAAGAACAGTATAATGAAACATATAAAATCACACATAAAGTCAGTCATTTTTCTTTGTTTTTTAATCTTTGTTCTCAAAGGAAATGCGCAACAATTAGATGTGCTCATTAATGAAGCATTAGATAACAACCCTGAAATTCAAAAATTTGAATTGCAATACAAAAGGGTTTCAGAAAAAGTAAATGAAGTAAATACGGTTCCTAATACAGAATTTGGAGTTGGTTATTTTGTAAGTGAACCAGAAACTCGAACAGGTGCTCAACGCTTTAAGGTGTCTGCAAAACAAATGTTACCGTGGTTTGGTAATATTTCGGCAAGAGAAAATTACGTTAGTTCGTTAGCAGATGTTAAGTATGAAGATATTGTAATTGCGAAGCGAAAACTAATGTCTTCAGTTTCACAATCTTATTATAGACTATATGCTAATAAAGCAAAACAAAAGGTATTAACAGAGAATATCAATCTGTTAGAAACTTATGAAACAATGGCTTTGACTTCTGTTGAGGTTGGTAAAGCATCAGCGGTTGATGTATTGCGTTTACAAATGCGTCAAAACGAAATGCAACAATTAAAAGACGTATTGCAACAACAATTTTTAGCAGAACAAACTAACTTCAATAATCTATTGAATAGAGGTAATGATGTTACCGTGAATGTGATAGATAGTTTACTGATACCTTCAGAAGACTTTGATATTACTTCTGAAAATTTAGCATTACATCCTGAATTATTGAAATATGATAAACTATACCAGTCCATAGAGCAATCAGAATTATTGAATCAAAAAGAAAGCAGTCCGATGATTGGTTTCGGATTAGATTATATCAATGTTGCTGAAAGACCAAATATGGATTTTAGCGATAACGGAAAGGATATTGTAATGCCAATGGTTTCCGTATCTATCCCAATTTTCAATAAGAAATATAAATCCCAAACCAAACAAAATGAGTTGCAACAGCTGGAAATTACTGCTCAAAAACAGGAACGATTAAACACTTTGGAAACACTTTTAAGCAAGGCGATTAATGAGCGTATTTCTGCAAGAATAAGTTATACTACTCAAACTAAAAACCTAAAACAAGCCAAAGATGCAGAAGATATTTTAATCAAAAGCTATGAAACAGGAACGATTGATTTTAATGATGTTTTGGATATTCAAGAGTTGCAGCTAAAGTTTCAAATGAACCAAATAGAGTCTATTAAAACCTATTACGTTCAAAGTTCAATCATTAATTATTTAACACAACAATAATGAAGCATACGTATAAAATTGAAGGAATGACTTGTAATAACTGCAAAGCATCAGTAGAAAAATATTTAAGTGAATTAGATAATATAACTAATGTTACTGTAAATCTTGAACAGGGAGAAGCAGAACTCATAATGAGCAAACATATTGATACTGAAACATTGCAAAAAGCACTACCTGAAAAGTATAATTTATCCAAAAAGAAAGAGAAAAATGTATTTGCATCTTCAAGCATATCTTCTAAATCACTGGAAGAGGAAAAAAGCAAATTGCAACAGCTAAAACCTTTATTGCTTATTATCTTTTATATCGCTACAGCAAGTGTACTATTACATTATAAGAATTGGAGTTGGAGTGAGTTTATGCTCGATTTTATGGGCTTATTCTACATAGTATTTAGCTTTTTTAAAATGTTAGACCTAAAAGGATTTCCAGATTCGTTCAGAATGTATGACCCATTAGCAAAGCGTATTCCCATTTATGGTTGGATTTATCCTTTTATAGAAACCGCTTTAGGTTTAATGTTCTTAATGCGATTTGAAGTAAACATTGCTTTAATAATTACACTTGTTGTTTTAGGAATAACGACAATTGGAGTGACAAAAACACTATTAGATAAAAAGTCAATACGATGCGCTTGTTTAGGTACTGCTTTAAAGTTGCCAATGACAGAAGCAACTTTTATAGAAAATGCCATTATGATTGTAATGGCAATATTAATGCTATTAAACAAATTTTAAAATGAAAAAATATATAATTTATACAGGAATATTAGCAGTAGGTCTACTATTAGGTTGGCTGTTATTCGGTAATTCTTCTAATGAAAAAGAAGAGCATAATCACAATGAAACGGTAGAAACTAATCAAATGTGGACGTGTTCAATGCACCCACAAATTATGCAACCCGAAGCAGGAGATTGTCCAATATGTGGTATGGATTTAATTCCAGCTGCATCTGGAGCAGATGGTTTATCGGCAGGCCAATTCAAGCTAACAAAAAATGCAATGGCTTTAGCCAATATCCAAACAACAATTGTTGGAAAAGCAAGTATAGAAGATAACACTACTAAACTTTCTGGAAAGATTGCTGAAAATGAAGAAGCTAATACTGTTCAAGTCAGTTATTTTTCTGGAAGAATTGAACGTTTGAATGTAAGTTTTACTGGTGAAGAAGTTCGTAAAGGTCAATTATTGGCAACTATATATTCACCTGAATTATACGCAGCTCAACAAGAATTGATTACAGCAGCTTCACTAAAAGAATCACAACCAGAGTTATATAAAGCTGTACGTAATAAGCTAAAAATATGGAAGCTATCTGATAACCAAATTAATCAGATTGAAGAAACTGGAAAAGTTAAAGAAAATTTTCCTGTTTATGCAACAGTATCTGGAACAGTAACTGAAAAGTTAGTTGAACAAGGTGATTATATTAAACAAGGTCAACCTTTATTAAAGATAGCAAATTTAAATTCAGTTTGGGCAAACTTTGATGTCTATGAAAATCAAATAGACTTATTCAAAAAAGGACAGGAAGTTAAAGTATCAACCAATGCTTATCCAAATAAAGAATTTAAGGGAAAAGTAGACTTTATAGACCCAATTTTAAATACAAATACACGTACTGTAACATTACGAGTTGTACTCAAAAACTCTAATAATGTTTTTAAACCTGGAATGTTTGTAACTGGTAAAGTTGAATCGGGAAAATTGAATAACGATAAAAATATAATGGTTCCATCTTCAGCTATTCTTTGGACAGGTGAACGCTCTGTTGTGTATTTAAAAACCAATCCTAATGAGCCTGTTTTTGAAATGCAAGAAATTGAGTTAGGTAATCAATTTGGCGAAAGTTATAGTGTTTTAAAAGGTTTAAACATTGGTGACGAAATAGTTTCAAACGGTACGTTTACAATTGATGCAGCAGCACAACTACAAGGTAAAAAGTCAATGATGAATAAAAATGGTGGTAAAACTATGACAGGTCACGAAGGTCATTTAGGTATGGATAACAAACCTGATAATACTGATGCAGACCATTCTGAAATGAATAAAAGACTGGAAGTATCTAAAACATTTCAACAACAATTAAACAAGGTATTTGAGAGCTATATAAATTTGAAGGATGCATTAGTAAATGATGATGTAAAAAAAGCATCCGAAAATAGTAACAATCTTCTTAATGAATTAAGTCAAGTAGATATGAAATTAGTTAAAGGTGAAGCACATAATCATTGGATGAGTTTTGAAAAGGAAATAAAATCTTCTGCAAAATCTATTGCCAATGCATCAGACATTAAAGAACATAGAAATCATTTCAAACAATTATCAAATCATTTAATCAAAGCAATTCAACTATTTGGTGTTAATGAAAAAGTCTATGTAGAATTTTGCCCAATGGCAGATAACAATAATGGTGCATCTTGGTTAAGTAAAGAAGAAAAAATTCTAAACCCGTATTTCGGTGATGCAATGCTGAAATGTGGAGAAGTAAAACAAGTAATAGAATAAATATAAAACAATTATTAATTATTAAATTTTTAAAAAATGAACTTTTCAAAGAAAAATCACGAACACAAAAACAACAATTTAAAAAGCGTGAGTAAAAAAGTAATTTTATGTTTGGCTCTAGTAGCTTTATTTGTAGCAACAAGCTGTAAAACCGAACATAAAAAAGAAAAAGAACCTGTTAAAAAAGAAAAAGAAATGGCTATGGAAGTTTTCCAATGTCCTATGGATTGTGAAAAAGGTAAAACCTACGATAAAGAAGGAAGTTGTCCAGTTTGTAAAATGGACTTGAAAAAAGCTTCAAAAAACACAGATGATCATTCAGGTCATAATCATTAAGTCAATAATTAAAAGAGTCTTTTTCGGAAGGCTCTTTTTTTAACAACACCCCATTTACAGCAGTATTTTAATACCAAACATCATTCAGAACTTGTTTCAGAATCTCACCATTTTAAGTATAATTCAATATAAAACAAACCACAAAATACAGCTTTCAATTCCGCACAGTAAGAGCTTGAAAAAAGCACTTACTTTTTGCCTTTGCGCTTTTTAAATCCGTTTCCATAAGTAACAATAGAACAAAGTACAAACATTCGTGCAGGTAATAAGGTGTTCGCAATACGCTCCATTTTGTTTCATAAAATATATCTGCAAGGTAAATTTAAGTAGTAACGTCATTCTGAACTTGTTTCAGAATCTCATCAATTAAAAAGATAAATATAGTTTCAAACCCTTGCATATACCATAAATAGCACTAATTCGTCCACAGTCCTCATTTAGCACTAGTTAATTTATTTTATTTCACACATTCCACGCATTACTCACGCATAGCTATCTTTTACCCCTAAAACCCAATAAGGTATAAATTCATTTTAATTAGGGGTAAACCGCTATTACACTATTTTCGCTCGCCTGCCGCTCACTTCGGGCTAATCAAGTTGTCACAGTTTTTGAAGGCAGCCATTTTGCATATAAAATAAACCGTTGCAAGTAAATAGGATAATTCAGTAAAATTGATATTGAAATAATTCAATAACAATCCGATTTTAAATCACACAACGGTTTTATTACATATTGCAAACGCGTACAAGAGCAATGTATTCTGTTCCTCATTCGTCATTATGGTACTTTATAAATTTGATTTTAAAACCTAAATTAGTTTCCAACCCAACCAACAACAATAAACCAACAACTAACAGGCAAAATAAAGTACACAACATTTCTACATTCCTCACTACATAAATTGCACTTGCTTTTCCCAAAGCTTCAAAAACACCGCCACCTTGCGTGTACCACGTAATTGTTGCACGTACTTATGCCGAAGGCAACGTACTTTTGCCCCAACACCCTTCGTTCAACTCGCTAGGCGGCTCGCTTGAATGCTTCGCACATTACCTGCTTATATCAACTTTAAAACGTTTTATTAATAGTATATCAAGTGTCATTATTACTAATTATCTATATTCTACGACTTTATTTAAGGTGTTTATAGCATATTTGGATTTCAATAGATAGCTGTTAGTTTTTCAATAATAATTTCAAAATGATTTGTACATAAAACAATAATTTTAGTTCAAAGTAAAAATAAAAAAGTCAGCTAATATAGGTTGTTCCCTTCATCAGCCACACATAGCCTTTCAAGGTCAAGCCCTATGGGTTTTGAAAAAAATCTCCACCTCATATACATTCGGTTTCGTTTCAACATTCTACACAGGTTGTATTTTTCTCAAAAACCTTGACAGCCTTTGCCACACAACCAACACTCGTGCTTTCTTTTTTCTTTTTGTTTCAAAATTTATGTGCGAAGCGTAGCGAAGCAATTTTTAATGCGTAGCTATGTCAAATTTTGAAATTAAAACTCACAACGTAGGAAGAACCTACACTAAACCGCACTTTTTTATTTTAAATAAAGGATTAAACAGTGGTAAGCCGATGGAGCAACCTTGTCCAAACTGTTTTGTAATTACAACTAATTCCGAAGTTAGCCGGGAGTCACTTTATTATTTATGCCTATCTCTAAAAATTGGAAAGTTTTTTGGCTACTATTTAAAAGGAAGTGTTATCCCTTTTATCTGTATTTCAGATGCTAAAAATGTGATTAATACAGCATTACAAAATTACCAAGAGCAACAATGGCAAATTAAAGTTGAAAAACTCAAAAAAATAAATGCTTTTGAAGAAAATCTCAAACAGCAACTTTCTACAATAGCGCAATTAAAAATTGCCTTGTTGAGGTCTTAGTATAAAAAATATTTCCCCCTTTTCAAGGGGGACACAGGGGGTGAAAAACGTCATTCCCAGCTTGACTGGGAATCTCACCATCAAAAATTACGTCACCCTGAACTTGATTCAGGGTCTCACCATCAAAAACTAAAATCAAATGAAACTAATTATAGCAGGATCCCGAACCTTCACCGACTACAATAAACTAAAACAAATCTGTGACCAATTCCTCCAGAATCAAAACAATATTGAAATTGTATCAGGAGCCTATTACAGAGGAGCCGATAAAATTGGAGAGCAATACGCGAAAGAGAGAGGATATGAATTAACTAGATTCCCTGCAGATTGGGATAAATTTGGAAGAGCTGCAGGACCAAAACGAAATGAACAAATGGCAGAATATGCAGATGCATTAATAGCCTTTTGGGATAGAGAAAGCAAAGGAACTAAACATATGATTGAATTGGCAAAGCAAAAAAACTTAAGAATTACAATTGTCAAATTTTAATAAAAATAGTCTGATTTGAATGTCATCAAAGAGCAGATTCGAAATGAAATTGATGGATGATCCGGAATCTTTTGATTAGCATCTCTCCAAAAAACAATCCAGACCAATAACTATTCATAATTGAAAAATACCTTAAATTTTAAATCTATTTATAGTATTTCAGTAATTCTAAAAAATTATGAATGACTAATTTGATAAAATAATCCTAACATATGGTTTCCCGTAAATTATTAAGGGGGATATGTTATGTTTATTGAGATGTAATACGTTAGATGTGATTATAACTAACTAAAAATCAATAATATAAATCACTGGAATTAATAATTTTTTTATACTTGATATTCTGTAATAGCTTTGAAAAACCCCCAATATTAGGTATTGTTTCCAATGGACAGTTTCTATATTTTTATATTTGATTACTGGTTTGCCTCAAAAAAAGGCATTTGATTAATTATACACAAAACGTTAGCCTACATTATGAAATAATAACAGATTAAAATTACTCATATTGAGTATTGTAATTCTATATTTTATTATAGACATTGAAAGTCAATTTAAACTAACTTATGAAATTAAAAAAATACATCTTACTCTTCTTTTTTACATTTTTTAGCATTTCCTTTTACGCTCAAGAAGGAAATAACAATGAGGTTTGGGTTGAAGATCAAGAAGCAAGTGAAGAATGGAAGAAAAATGATAATAGTTATAGGCAGTTAGATAAGGAATTAAACGACCTTATAAACTATTGGAATAAATTCTATATTAATTTATTTAAAAATACATTTAACAGAGCTAATGGAGATATATCAAAAGATAATTTAACGAGCTTTGTTAATCAAGCAGAAAAATTTAAAACTGATTTAAAAAATAATTCACAATTCAAGAAATTGAATAATGAATTAAACAAACTTGCAAAACTAATTTCTAGAAGTACTCAGAATAGGATAGAAACTTATATCAATCCCAAAATACAATATGTAGATGGAGATATTTTTAATGCTAAGGGATTGATTACTGAAATTGATAGAAAGGAATCTAAAAAAGAAGTGAGTTTAGGTTTTGGTAATACGAGTAACTCTTCTTCAAGTGCTAACAACTCATCTGCTATATCAGGTTCTAACAACAACTACGATAATTCTCAATCAAATACAACTAACAATACAGGTTTTATAAATCAGAGCGCAAGCAGTATTCAAAATGCAAAAAAACACTATGAATCTGCCATTGAAAATATAGGTAATGGAAATTTAGATAAGGTTATAAAAGACCTGAAATTACAAAAAGCTTACACTACAGACCCAACAGAAAGAGCTAAAATTGATGCGAATATTAAAAGTGTAAATTCTAGACAAAATTATCAAAATGACTGGGCCAAAGTGAAAGCGAAAATAGAAAGAGATAATTATTTAAATCAACAAAGCCTTGATTTTGTTAACAATGTCGACGCTGCAAGTAATGGCAATCATTTAATAGCTGCTTCACAAAAATTTGGATATGCATTAGGTTCGGCCGTGGCTGGGAAAATAGACGTTAACTCAATTACAGGTACAGTTGTAAGTGTTATTAATTTATTAGGTGAGAAGAAAAGAGAAAGAGAGGAATTAGAAGCTAAAAAAAGAGCTCTTAAAGCAAAAATTGCAGAAGAAGACAGAAAAAGAGAAGAAGAAAGGCAAAAGTTTTTGAATGGTCTTAAAAGAGAGAGAAAATTAGTTCTAAATAGTTTCCCAAACTATTCATACCCAAATTATTTAACCAATGAAGCAATTTCAAAATTCTATTACTTTGCCATATATACCAATCAAGATATTTTAAACACAGATTATCCCGAGGTTGATATTACAGATATTATTGAAGTTAGAAAGTATAAAGATGGCACATGGCCATTTGAGAACGATTTTAAAGCTGATTTACAAAAATTGTCATCAAAACCAATTAAATATATTGTTGGTTTTTCAAATTATGAAAGTGTTGCTATAAAACTAGGAAATTCAATTAAAGGATTTGGCAAAGGCGGTGTGAAATTACTCTTTTTAAAAGCAAATAAAAATAATAGTGAATTACAAGAAACAGGTAGTTCCAAAAATACCGAAAGTGAAAAAGACTTTTGGGGAAAATCGGTTAAAACAAAAAAAAATAAGAGTACAAAAAAAGTAATTAAGAAAGATTCTGTTTCTAAAAAGGAAGATTTTTGGGGTAAAACAATAAAAACAAAAAACGAATGATTAGAAGCATATTAATTTGCATACTTTTTATGTTATTGCAAACAAACATTATTTCTGCACAAAACTCACTAGCAAAAATTGAATACAGCTATGCTGAAGAAGCTTATTCTAATAATAACTATAAAAAGGCTCTAGAACACCTTGAAGAAGTGAAAAGTTTATTAGGTAGCACTAATGCTAGAGTCATGTATTTGGAAATCATGGCCTTGTCTAAAATGTTTTCAGTAGCTAAAAATACTTTAGAGGATTATATCATCTATAAAAAATTAGATAATTTGACTTCTTCTTATTTAATTAATTTCGAAAATGATGTACCTATTGAAAAAATTAAAACTGTATACGAGATTCAAAAAGAATACAAAGTTTATGCTATTGAAGCAGAACACTTAATGAAAGGAAAGACCAATCAAAATGAGAAAAATTATGATGATGCCTTAATACATTACTCTAAAGCCTGCGAAGCAGGAAATCCAGAAGCATGCAAAAACCTTGCTAATGTCTATGTTTTAAAAAAGGATTTTGATAATGCAAAAAAGTTTAATGAAAAAGCCATGGATCTAGGAAGTATTGATGCAAAATTTAATAAAGGACTTTATCTTTATTATGGTGTCAATGGATACAGTCTAGAAAAAAGTAGGGGTTTTAGGTTAATAGAAGAGACATACAATTCTGGTTTTTTATGGGCTTCAGGCATATTAGGAGTGCATTACCTTTCATCAGATAGAAAAAGAGCAAAAGAGTTATTCGATTTTTCTTATAAACATATGAAACAAAATAATTCAGCTTTTTATTTGAGTTATTATTTTAATTTAGTTGACACTGACGTTCTCAAAGCTGCTGAAGAGGCAGTAAATAACTGGTTAGAAGACAACCCTAATAGCGGTCTTTACAATCATTATAAGGGTCACTTACTATATGATAAAGGGCAATATCCCCAAGCTTTTAAATACTACGAAACTGCCTGTAGAAAAGGGCATGCTTTCTCTTGTAATTTTGTTGGAAATATATATTTTAAAAAGATAAGCCTCCCTTCACATGAACAGTATGGGATTACCAGAGATAAAAAGAAAGGTAAAGAATTTAAGAGGAAAGCTTGCGCATTAGATCTAAAGTACTGTGATTAACAATAAAAATATTTCCAATGAAAAAATATATAGTCATTCTGTTTATAGGTTTCAGTACCATTTTAGCAGCACAAAACTCACTAGCAAAAATTGAATACAGCTATGCAGTGGAAGCTTATTCTAATAATAACTATAAAAAGGCTCTAGAACACCTTGAAGAAGTGAAAAGTTTATTAGGCAGCACTAATGCTAGAGTCATGTTTTTAGAAATTTTATCTAAAGCCAATAAATTGGAGAAATATAATACTTTTTCTAATTCATTTATTGAAGACAAAAAATATATCATTACACTACAAAAAGGAATAAATTACACAAATTCGAATAAAACTTTTTCGATTAAGGCCTATGAAAACGCTTTAAATCTCGTAAACAATAAAGATGCTAATCATCCCTTTATAAAATTAATAAATAAACTACAAAAAGGAGAAGATTTAACCATTGAGGACTTTCCTCCAGATGAAAAATATACAAAAGCAATAAAAGGCATCTATGTTATTAGTAATTGGTTAAACACTGTGGACTCAATTAACCTTCTATGTGGCTCATATATTAATAATTTCGAAAATGATGTCCCTTTAGAGAAATTAAAGAAAATTTATGACATTAATAAGCTTTACTCAAAATATTGCTCTAAAAAAGAATTAATACAACAATCTTGGGATGCAATTAATAAAAAAGAATATGAAAATGCTTTAGTTAAATTTAAAGAGTTAGATAAAGCTGGAATAGATAGTAAAAGTATTATTTCTCAACTACAAAAAATGATTTAGATAGTTCTATTAGCTAACAAAACACTTTTGAAAATAACGTAGTAGTGGTAAAAGGGAATGATGAAAACAAAAGATATGACTTGTATTAACCGCAAATAGCATAAAAGAAAATTTTTTTAAAATGAAAAAAATTACATTCATTCTATTTATAAGTTTCAGTACTATTTTAGCAGCACAAAACTCACTAAAAAAAACTACAAATGGCAAACTACGCTGGCGCTTTAATTGCCTTTTGGAATGGGAAAAGTAGCGGGACTGAAAATATGATAGAATTGGTAAAAAGTAGAAATTTGATATAATGATTTTTTTTATTCAAACCGCTGATAACCATTTGTATATATATGTAACTTTTATTACATTGCGATTGAAAAATTGCGAACTTCAATAATGCAATAATAGAAAATATACTTTTATCTTGAAAATTTGACTGGATAAACTTACTTATTATAAGTATATTAGAAAGTTAGCCTTCATTAAGACCAACCATTAACCAAATGATAAAATTCTTTAGAAAAATTCGCAAAAACCTACTCTCAGAAAATAAATTTAGCAAATATCTACTTTATGCAATAGGAGAAATTGTGCTTGTTATTATTGGAATTCTTATCGCACTTCAAATAAATAATAAAAACGAACAGCGTAAAACCGAAAATAAGATTGTTTCTATTTTAAAAGAAGTACAACATGATTTAGGACTAGATATTCAAAAATCGGACGAACTAATTGCATATTATAAAACAAAAGATTCAATCATTAACTTAATACAAACAGATAAACTAACCTATGATGATTATAAGAATGATTATCAAAATGCTTTAAGATATGCTATTATGAACGCTTTTCATATGAAGATTCATGCAAATGGATATACTAACCTCATAGAAAATGTTGATAATGTTCCAAAAAAGCTAAAAGCAGTTATTGAGCCATTAAACGAGATTTATATTTATAACAAATACGAAATAGATAAGTTCGATAATCGAATGGACTTTATTACAGATAGAGTGAGGGACGATTTAGCCAAAAGTAAAGATTGGTATTACAGATTAGATTGGCCTCAATTAGAAGATGAAATGATTGATTTTTTTCTGAATGACCCTTATTATAAAAATGATGTATATCTATACCAAAATGCTAGCTGGACTCACTTGTCAAATCATGTTACTGTATTCAGAGAAAATGCAATTAATGCATACAAACAAATTAACACACTTATAGAAAGTAATGAACCGCTTCCCGATTTTATACCACATAATTTAGTTGATCTAACAACGGCACAACTAAAAGAATATGTGGGTACTTTTAAGGTTGTAGAGGTTGAAGGTTTTGATGGTGAATTTCCTGATATGAACTATAAAATTCAGATACAAGACAATGACTTAATAGGCGTTATGAATGGAGATCTTGAAGATGTAGATCTTTTCTATTTTGAAACTGCAGATAAGATATTTGGCCAAACTGATATTTACTTTAAAGGAGAGTTTATAAGAGATAGTACAAATGAAATTACTTCTTTAATTATTATGAAATTTGGAACAAGAGTTTATTTAGATAAGCTTTAAACTCATTAGAAGAAATTAATAACGAAAGGCTAACAATGCATATAAAAAAGCCTAGCTAAAAATTTAGCTAGGCTTTTTTTTATTTCCAAATAACCTCTTTAAAATCAAAGAAACAAAAAAACTAACCACTGCACCAATAACAGCCATAACAACGGTGAAAATCACATCATTCAAGCTAATATTTAAAACAGTGGATAGCAAATCCGCCTACTGTTTCAGGATTAAAATAATTTTGAAATTGTATCAGGAGCCTATTACAGAGGAGCCGATAAAATTGGAGAGCAATACGCGAAAGAGAGAGGATATGAATTAACTAGATTCCCTGCAGATTGGGATAAATTTGGAAGAGCTGCAGGACCAAAACGAAATGAACAAATGGCAGAATATGCAGATGCATTAATAGCCTTTTGGGATAGAGAAAGCAAAGGAACTAAACATATGATTGATTTGGCGGAACAATTGGGTTTACAATTAATAATTAATTGTTATTAAAAAGCACCCTAAAATAAATAGTATGAATATCAATTTAAATATTGAGATTTTATTGATATCTAATTTCATTTACTGTAATTTAGTAGCAAAATAATTGCAAGCTATATCATATTAAAATAGTTAAAACCTTGGCTTATGTCTTGTTTTAACCTATTAACTAGTGGAATTAGTTTGTATATAACAAGCTAGCGGTCAGCAAAAACTCAAATTTTGGATTATACACTCGAAGAAATATATTGTTTAGTAGGTAAAGAGGATAAAACTGCTGGATTGACTTTTAAATATGAAAGTGATTCATATAAAAAATATGGTTCGTTTATTACTGTTGTTTTTCTTTATACTCAAGAAGAACGAGAGGAAATGGATAAACTTATTCAAAATGAGCCATACTGCCATAAAGGGTACATAAGAGCCAAAAATTTAAGTCGTGATTTAGAAGAAAAGGAAATTCAAGTGTTACTAACAACTGGAATAAATTCAGAGGATATTGCTGAAATCTTGTATTTTAAAGTATCTCAAAAAAACACATTTCATTCAATTGAAAAAAGACAAATAAAAAAACTGGAAATTAAAACGGGAATACAACAAAAAGGAGGTGATTATGATTGGATGTACGGTTTTAGTAAAAAGTTAGTAAATGATGGAATAGGTTTGTGTCCAAAGGAGAGGTTCTTTTATTTAGCTGGAAGGATGTTCTATGAACCTGAAAACTTGACTGATATTGAAAAAGAGGAAATTAACTTAGAAAACCAAATCTATCAACCCATTGAATGGGAGTATTTACAAATTAAATATAAACGTGAAGAAATAACAGGTAATGAGAAAAAACGATTAGCTGAATTATATGTAGAAAAGAAAAAACAAAGCTTTAATGTCCTTGATAAATATTTAAATGATGCTGGAAGCAGTTTAAAAAAATTATCGAAAGAGAATATAGATCAAGCTGCTGACTTATTTTTGAAAGTAATGCATTTTCACGAAAGAAGATTAAATGTTGGAGGTAAACACCCGATTTATATTGACTTAGATAGTTACCTTCATATTTATATGAGACACGTTGAAGAGTTTCAGATTAATAATCAATTTGAACATAAAGACAATTTTCAATGGGATGAAAATGATGTGTTTTCAGTTATGAGTCAAGTCATTAGAGAAATTGAAGATGAATATGAAGATTTTAGGGAAAATAACCCTGAAAACAGATTTAGCAGGTATGGAAAATATAGTCTTTATTATCAAGGAGATTATTATACTTTCCATATAGAGAAAAATGGCCGAATAAGTACATTTCATAAAAACAGAAAAGAACACGAAAAAAAGCCGAACCGCTAACACCTCATAAAATTTATGCCTACACTTAAACTAAATAACGTACAGACTAACATTCAACTAACGATTTGCTACGTCCGAAAAATCTTCGATTTTCCAGTCGCACAAATCTTATAAAAACACGTTGGCAACAAGTTCCAAAAAAATCTATGAAATTATAAGAGATGCCTAAAAGCAGAAAAAGAAAGGTAAAGACTAAAAAGAAAAAGACTAGAAAAAAGAATTATAAACCTTACGAAGTTGTAAAACAAAATTTTGTAAAGTTTGAAAATCCTTTCCCAGAAAACATATCATTTGAAAAAAGATTAGAAGTATTAATTCAAGTAGGAAAACAATCCGAAATTAAATACAAAGAAAAGTACCGTAAATTAATTGATTATTTCAATGAATATGACCCGTTATATCTTTGTTCTTTCTGCGCATATTATTTTGTTAGACAAGAGGAAGGTATTGACAGAGAAGCTATTGATGGACATCTTGAATTCCCTCCTTTTTTTTTAGAAATATTACAGTGTCTTTCATTAACAAAAGAACAAACTGTATCAAGTAAACCTTTAAAGGATAACGTTTTAGATTTTAAATCAACTATTCAAGAACTAAATTCCGCACAGTCAGGAAAGTATTTCGTTTTAGGAGAGGAAGCAAATAATCAAGATGATATAGGAGTTGTAATGTTGAGAACAGAAATGATGGTCAACACATTAGCAGTTAGAAACTGGGCTTATGTTCAGCAAATGGAAATTATTGCTTATGAATTAGCAAATTTTGTTGAACCTCTTTTTTCTGATACTACAGGGTTTAAATCTAATAACCTTTTAGATGTTCTATTGGGATTTGTTAAATTAACAGAAGACAAACTAAATATTCACTACAAAAAAACTCACTCTTTTTTAAAGGCAAAAAATTACAACGATACGTTTAATAAATATGAATTATCGTTTCCTCAAGTGCACAAAAGTGAAAAAACTCAACGAGAATATACTTGGAATAAAGTAAACAAAAATTTAAAAAACCTCAAATCAATATTTTTAGCTCATTCTGATTATTTTTTAAAGGAAATCTATACCCAAAATGTTGATGAAATATTTAATCATTTAGAGAAAAAAATATCGAAAAAAGAAATTTCAAATATATTAGAAAACTTAAGTTTAAAATTTGGAGAATTATCAGAAATAAATAAGGATTTTATATTTTTAAACAACCCTATACAAACTAAACCTTTCATAAGTTTAGGTGAGAATAAATACTTTTCAATCACACCACATATGTTTAACCACATTGCTATTGATGTACTTGAAACATTTTTAACACAAAACACAAAACTAAAAAGCCTTTACATTAAAAAGAAAGGTAAATATCTTGAAGATAAAGTTGAAAAGTTATTTAAAAAATCTTTTCCAAAATCTCAAATACTTTCAAGTAGCGTGTGGAGTATTAATGAAGAGGATAAAATATATGAAAATGACCTTATTGTATTAGTAGATGAATTTGCAATTATAGTTGAGTGTAAATCTGGAACTATTTCTCCACCGGCAAAACGCGGTGCTCCAAAACGCTTGTTTAAAACAATGAAAGAGCTTGTAGTTGAACCATCAGAGCAAGCAATTCGATTTCAAAACTTTTTAAAACAAAACCCTAAACTTCATAAATTTAAAACAAAGTCAGGAAAAGAAAATATCATTGATAGTTCTAAAATTAAGTACTATGTACCATTAGGTATTACTCTTTCTAATTTAGGTTCTATTGGTTGTAATTTAAAAAAACTTATTTCTGCAAAAATAATTTCACATAAACTTGATGAACTTGCTCCATCAATTAGTTATACCGATTTAGAGATAATCTTTGAAATTTTAACTACTCAAGCAGAGAAAATACATTACTTATCAAGGAGAAGAGAGTTTGAGGCTCATATTGACTTTCAAGGAGATGAAATGGATTTATTCGGTTTTTATCTTGATAATGGTTTTAATATTGGAGAAACAGAATATGATGATGACTTTCATATTAATTTAACACTTAAATCAAAAGAATTAGACCCATATTTTATTGGAAAACATAGAAATGTAAACGTTTTAAAGCCTAAATTAAAAAAAACAAAATATTGGGCTGATCTTTTGAAAAGAATTGAATCAATTTCCAAAAATTGGCTTGTCGCATCTTTCATTTTATTAAATCAACCTATAGAAGACCAAATAAAATACGAAAAGAACTTAAAGAAACTGAAAAGAATGATTCTGAATGATGAATGTGAAAAGGAACATAACTTTCTACAAATGAATTTTGGTCCAAAAAGAAGAGAATATATACTTGTAGGTTACCCTTATTTAAATATCGACAAAGAAACGAGGAATGGAGTTATAAATGATATTATTAGTTCTATAGAAAAACAAAAAAACATTAGAGGATATTTAATTATAGGATATAACTTAAATACGGAAAATTATCCGTATTCAGTACTTGTAGGTAGTCTTGAAACAAAATTATTTGATAAATTAGACTAATAGTAAAAACCAGTTGTCAACAATGCATATAAAAAAAGCCTGGTTAAAAATTTAGCTAGGGTTTTTTATTTATTAGAAAATAATCGCTTCAAAAAAGAAGAAACAAAAAAGCTAACCACTGCTCCAATAGCCGCCATAACAATAGTAAAAATCACATCGTTTAAGCTTATATTTAAAACAGTGGATAGCAAAGTCCCGCCAAAAACCCCAGACTTTATTTGAATATCATTATTCATTGAAGCTAATCAATAATTTCTTCTTGTTTTTTCTTTTGGTCAGAAACAACAGCTTGGCTTACAGCGGTAGCTACTGTTCCGGCAACAGTTAAATAAGTTGCAACTGTAATTACAGCAGCAGGTAATGAAATTGGAGCAGCAATAATAACTCCACCTGCAGTGGCCAATGCAATTCCAATATTTCTCAATTTTCTAAAAAATGGAGGTGTAGGTTTTTTATAACGTTCTTTTAAGTTCATAATTTTAAGATTTAATGGTTAAGATTACCTTTTCTTTTCGTTCAAATGCTTGGTAACATAGCGATACAATTTTTTGAAATAATGGTTTTGAAGTAGTTCCTTTTCCAATTCCAGATAAATAAGTTACAGGAGAAATGCATCCTTGTAATTCTTTCAAAGCATCATTTGCAGGGTGAATCAATATCAAACTTCTACCTCCAACATTTTCAAGTAGTAAATGATGTTTAAACTTATCAGAATAGCGAGGTTTTAATTCATAAGTACCTTCAGGAATACAAGAAATTATTCTCTTGTTTTCTTTCCAGGGCAATTCAATAGTAAACCCTAAAAATTTAGAATTAAAGAAAAGGACACTATTCGTGCCCTTTTCAAAATAGGTTCTATGTAAAACCAATTCCATTATACCGTATCAACTTTTACAATTGATAAAGCATTGTAAGTACCGTTTTTCAACGAATACATTTCTCCATTTACCTCTTGATAAAACTCAATTCCTAATACAATAAATACAGGTAAGGTAGAGTTTGCTGGAGCAGTAGCTGTTAATGTGATAGCAGCTGTATTTGCACTGTCATATGGTAAAATAGCAGTTTCATCATTTTCAAAAGATGAAACTTCATTTTCAAAATCTAATTCAGCAGCTCCAGTTACTACTTTAAAATGTGTCGTTCCAGATGGTGCAGCAATTCTTATAGCAGGAGCAAAGGCAGCTAAATCAACAGAGATATCTCCACTAACTCTATCGTAAGAAGTTGAGAAAGGAGCAAACAGTGTTGAGCCAAGTTTACCATTCAAATTGAATTCGAATCCTTCCAAAGAACCCAAAACTCCATCTTGAATAGTTCTCAATCCACGTGCGTTAGTCGTGTCTGTTTTCACAACTTTTAAAAGATCAGTAGTTAATCTACTCACAACTCTTTTGTCCTTTGCATTTTGCAATAAAATACGAATTGAATTTCGTAATACTTTACCACCTTTACCAGCTCTTCCAAATTCTGAACCATTTTCACGAGTTCTTTGAAACGCAGGATCATTTGCAATTCTAGATTTGTCTACACCACCTTTTTCACGAGCAAGGTGTCCATCACTTGTTTTGTAAAAGGAAATTCCACCAATGGTTCCTTTTAATTTAATAATACCGGTTTGTTTAGCCATAATTGTATAAATTTTAAATTCTCAACAAATGAAGCTATCTTTATAAAAGAATAAAAAAACCGAAAGCCATCCATTCCGAAAAACATACTTTTTAACCCAATAAGGGTATATAGACAAAGTATAAATACTAGTAGGATAAAGTATAGATAGAGTATTAAAATGAAGATAGTAAGAGCTTGTATTTACCCAAAAGACATTCAATGCATCACAGGAAGAAGTGAACGCTATGGAAGAAAGTTGCTCAATGCAATTAAATTACATTTCGGGAAACAAAAACATCAGTTCATTACTTCAGAAGAATTTGCAGAATATAGTGGTATTAAATTGGAAATAGTGAATGAATATTTACGAAAAGTTTCATAGTATTTGTTGAAGTTTAAACTTATTTAATGTATTGAAAATCGTATATTTGTAATAAGATTGAAAGTTAAAATTAACCAATGGATATCAATGGTTAGGTCAACAAATCGGTCAACAAAAATTTAATGGAGTAGGGAAGTCCTTATAAATAAAGAGAAATCTCCAAAGGTTCGAATCCCTTCCTCTCTGCTAAAAAAAACATCAATATAACTTTTTTGGATGTTTATTTTATTTACGAAAACATTTACGTAACTACATTTTATAATCATTGTTAATTTAATTAACTTTGAATAAATCTTAAAAACTATAAGTTGCCTAAAATTTAATAAGGCGATATATTTTTAGGTATTGAAAACTACAAAACTAATTAAAAATGACAACTGAAAAACTTCAAAAAGAAGGATTGAAAAAAATAAGAGTTGACTACCAATATTTAATTGAATTATTTAAAGAAATGTTGGTGTCTATTGGAGAGAAAGATTTAGCTGACGGCTTACCTATAGATAACTTTTCTGTTAAAAAAACAACTAATTATTCTAACGAAAAATTTACGCAGGCAATTGGAATGTGTTTTGAGTTGTTAAACTTGGTTGAAGAAAATGCAGCAACGCAATATCGAAGAAAATCTGAAACACAATTTGGAATAAAATCTACAAAAGGTTCTTGGGGTCACACGCTTGATCAATGGAAAGTATCAGGAATAAATGAATGTAAAATTGCTGAAAAGTTAAGAGAAACTAAAGTTGTACCAGTTTTAACTGCACATCCAACCGAGGCAAAGCGTTTAACTGTAATTGATATTCATCGTGAATTATACTTATTGCTAGTAAAAAAAGAAAATCCAAATTGGTCAACTTCAGAACAATCCTTATTAAAGCAAGAAATTGTTAGCTTAATGGAGCGTTGGTGGAGAACAGGAGAAATTTACCTTGAAAAGCCTCGTTTAGAGGATGAAAGAAATAATTTAATGCACTATTTTAATAATGTATTTCCTGAAGCTGTTAAATTAACTGATCAACGTTTAAAAGATGCTTGGAACGAAATGGAGTTTTCTCCTGAATTATTAGAATGGCCAGAGCACTTTCCGTTAATTCAATTTGGAAGCTGGGTTGGTGGTGATCGAGATGGACATCCATTTGTTACACCAGAATTCACTGCATCAACATTACGTTTGCACCGTAAGTTGGTGTTAGATATGATTAAAAAGCAATTAATTGATTTGGCTGCAAAATTAAGTTTTTCAAGCTATCAAAATTCTATCTCTAAAGTTTTTCTTGCTGAACTAGAGGTAAAGGCTGAATTATTTGGTGCTAAAGGGCAAAAAGCACTTGACCGAAATCCATCTGAACCTTTACGTCAATTTATAAATTTATTGTTAGTTAGGTTAAATAACACCATAAAAGATAATTGTAGTTTAGGAGAGAAAGGCTATTTTAAAACGGCTAACGATTTAGCTTCAGAATTAAAAGAGTTAAGACACTTATTAATAAATTTAGGAGCTACTCAAATAGCAAAACAATGGTTATTTCCTATTGAAAGACTGGTTCAATGTTTTGGTTTTCATTTAACAAAACTCGATATTAGACAAAATAGTGCTTATCATGAGAAGGCTATTAGTCAAATATTAGCTGCTTCAGGATTTGAAGATTATAATTATGGTAGTTGGAGTGAAGAGAAACGATTAACTTTTTTAAATGAAGAATTAAAAAGTAAACGCCCGTTTTTAGTTTCAGGAGTATCTTGTGGAAAAGAAGCTGACAACGTTTTAGGTTACTTGCTAGAAATTAAAACCTACGTAGATCTTTATGGTACTGAAGGTATTGGTTCTATAATTGTGAGTATGACTCGTAGTTTAAGTGATTTATTGGTGGTTTTCTTGTTATTAAGAGAAGTTGGATTAAAAGATGCAAATCTTCCAGTGGTTCCACTTTTAGAAACTGTTGATGATTTAATTGCAGGTCCAGAAATTTTAAAAGGATTTTTAAATCATCCAATTGTTAAAAAACAACGTTTAAATTCTGAAAATTTTACGCAAGAAGTAATGTTAGGTTACAGCGATAGTAATAAAGATGGTGGAATTTTAACAAGTAGATGGAATATTTATAAAGCTGAAGAGAATCTTACAAAAGCTGCTAAAGAATTTAATGTAAAATTATGTTTTTTCCACGGAAGAGGAGGAACCATAAGTAGAGGTGGTGGTAAAATTCATAGATTTTTAGATAGTATGCCTGCAGGTTCAATGAGCGGACATATAAAAATGACGGTTCAAGGTGAAACTATTGCAAACCTTTTTGCAAATAGATTAACGGCAACCTATAATTTAGAAATGTTTGTTGCTGGAACAGCTAGACAAGCTATGATTGAAGAATCGGAAACTAAAGATGAGCAGCGCTATAAAATAATGGATCAAATAGTTGAGCTAACTAGAGATACTTATGTTAAACTATTAGAACATCCAAATTTTATTGAATTTTATACGGCAGTAACCCCAATTGATGTATTGGAACAAAGTAAAATTGGTTCAAGACCTGTTAGAAGAACAGGGCAACGTTCATTAGAAGATTTACGTTCTATTCCTTGGGTGTTTAGTTGGAATCAATCTAGATTTAATATTAGTGGTTGGTTTGGAACAGGTACAGCTTTAAGAGAATTTCAAAAGCAACATCCAAACGATTTTGAACAATTAAAACAATTAGCTAAAGATTGGCCTTTCTTAAAATATAGCCTTATTCAAATTGAATCAAATTTGTTGAATTCTGATAGTGATATTATGAATGCTTTTGCTGAATTTGTTAAAAATGCTGATGTTAAAAAAGAATTAATGGGATTGGTTTTATCTGATTATAAAAATTGTCTAGATGAAATTGCTGAAATTATGGGTACATCTGCTGAATTTAGAAGAATTTCAAAATTAGATGATAATAAATTAAGAAATAACTCTTTAAGAGCCTTACACGAAATCCAAATAGATTATTTAACCAAGTGGAGAGCGTTAAAAGAAACGAACTCGAAAAAAAGTGATGATTACCTAATGGAATTGTTACTGCTTGTAAATGCCTTGTCAGGAGGTTTAAAAGGTACAGGTTGATATAACATTTTATACATAAAAAAAGCCAAATATTTATATTTGGCTTTTTTATTTAAAATCAATTGCTAAACATTTCATTCTTATTAAATTTTAAAAACTATGAGTAAACCTTTTCAATTCAAACAATTTACAGTTCATCAAGACAAAACAGCTATGAAAGTTGGTACAGATGGAGTTTTGCTTGGTGCTTGGACTAAAATAGAAGATACTGTAAATAGTATTTTGGATATTGGATCTGGAACTGGTTTAATTTCGTTAATAATGGCTCAACGTAGTTTTGCGGAGGTAATAGACGCTGTGGAATTAAATAATGAAGCTTACATCCAGTCTGTAGAAAATTTTGAAAGAAGTGATTGGGGAGATAGATTATTTTGTTATCATGCTTCATTTCAGCAATTTACTGAAGAAATAGAAGAGAAATACGATTTAATAGTTTCAAATCCTCCATTTTATAATTCAACTTATAAAGAATTGGAAGAAGATAGAGCTATGGCTCGACATTCGGAAAGTTTAACCTTTGAAGATTTGCTTAAAGGAGTTTCTTTGTTGCTTTCGGAGAAAGGATCATTTTCAGTGGTAATTCCTTTTTCAGAAGAAGAAACATTTATTGAAATTGCAGAAACTTATTTATTGTTTCCTCAAAGAATAGCAAGAGTTAAAGGTTCAATAAATTCAGAAATTAAAAGAAGTCTAGTACAGTTCTCTTTTACTAAAACAAAAGTTGAATTAAGTGAGCTATGTATTGAAATTAGTAGGCATAATTATACTGATGAATATACAGAATTGGTAAAAGATTTTTATTTAAAAATGTAATAAATTAGGCTATTTTGTTTCATTTTCAGTTTTCTTCATTAATTCATCCATTTCAGTTTTTAAATCTATAGCTTTAGTATAAATTAATAGTTTTTTTCTTATAAGAAATAAAATTAACGATACAATAATTAATATTGGAATAGTGTAAATAAATTCAATTTCATCAACAAATTCATTACCATCATTTAAAACTCCAATTAATTGAAATAAATAAACGGAGATTGGAATTAGAATTGCAAGACTCCACCATTTTTTATTGGTTATATAAAGTATAGATAATAATAAAAGAGGTACAAATTTATTAAAAACCCAATGCACATATAATTGAACATCACCAAAATATCCTGCTTTAATTTCACCAAAAATAGTACGATAACTTTCTATATCTTCAGGTATTAATCTATAAATATATAATAAATACGGACTAAAAGTTAATATTAATACTATTAAACTACCCCAATAAAGAGATGCTCTTTTTCTATTTTTCATAGTTAGAATTGTAAGGATATATCTCCTTCAATATATAATATTTTTTAATTATTATCTAACTATGGTTTATAGAATTGGGTTTTTTAAATAAAACTAGCCATGAATTTGTTCTGGATTATACCCAAAATATTGTACATACTTTTCTTTAAAAATAATTCCATTTTTTGTTAATTCTTCTAGAATAGGTTCATATATATCCTTTTTAGTTGGAATTTGAACACCTGGACTATTAATTTCTCCTTTCAATATTTTTAATGCAGCAATACCAACAGGTAAACCTACTGTTTTTGCCATTGCAGTATAAGTTTGATCATCTCCAACACAAACCATACTGCTTTTAATTTGTTGTTTTTTGCCATCCTTTTCAAACCCAAAAAGATGTTGCATAACAATCATATCCTTATCTTCTTTTTTTAAAGTCCATTTATCTTGTAATATTTTTTGAAGAATTTGAGCAGGAGTTGCATTTTTTAATCCAACTACTTTAGTTGGATTAAAAATATCTAATTCTAATAGTTTTTCCCAAATAATATCATCTTGGTCAATTTTTAAATAGTGGCGTAGTTTTAGTTCAACAGAATCGTTTGGATTGTATGCTAAAAAGGAGTTTGTAAAATCGCGGTAACTCATAGTTTCAGAATCGTCAACGGTATAACTGTCATCAGTCATTCCTAATTGAACAAAAACATTCCAAGCTTTAGAAAACCCAACGCGTCTAATTGTACCTCTGTAAAGCGTTAAAACATCTTCTAATCCATACTCTTTTATGTATTTTAAAGAATCTCTATTTGGGTAGGCTTCAAATTTCCCATATTCGTCTATTTTAAATATTTCGGTTCTTCTAAATAACTTATGATATGGAATGTATTTATATTTTCCTTCTTGAATAAATTTAGCGGTTCCACCTTGTCCTGCTAAAACAACATTTCTAGGGTTCCAAGTAAATTTATAGTTCCAAAGATTGTCATCACTTTCGGGAGCGACTAATCCTCCGCAAAAAGATTCAAATAAGAGCATTTTACCACCACTATCTCTAATTTCATCAATTATTTTCATGGCACTCATATGATCAATTCCAGGATCTAAACCAATTTCATTCATAAAAACTAAACCTTTAGCTTTTACTTTTTTGTGCAATGCTTTCATTTCATTTGAAACGTAAGAGGCTGTAACAAGGTGTTTATTTAAGTTTAAACATTTTATAGCTACTAACATATGAAACCGAGCAGGTAACATTGAAATTACAACATCGGCATTTTCAATAGCGCTAATTAATTGATTTTCATCAAAAATATTTAATAAAATTGCTTTACCGTTAAGGTGATTGTTGAGTATAATTTGAATAGTTTCTAATGAAAGGTCTCCAATAGTAACACAAAAATTTTCCGTTTCAGATTTTTTAAGTAAATATGAAATTAATGATGATGCAGATTTACCTGCGCCAATAATTAAAATATGTTGCATTAGTTAAATTTTAGATAAGCTAAAGTATAAAAAAGGTTAAGTCTCAACTAATTTTCATCTTCAGTTAATACAATCAATAATTTTCGCGCTTTTTTTTCATCTGCCGAGTTAACTTTTAGCATATAGCCTTCACTAATTGCTGTACCTATTATATTGCTCATATTTTCGTTGAAAATATAACTAGGAATATTTTTTTTAGAGAGTAAAGTTTTAGCTATTTGAATTTCATGAATAAATGCAGTATCTAAAACTGTTACCAATTTGTTAGTAGTTTCATCCATAATTTTAAGGTTTTATTAAATATACAAAAAAGTCAAATATTATACTAACTTTGTGTTTCTAAAATTTAAATATGAGAGTTAATTTGTTAATTGTTTGTGTATTAGGTGCTTTAACAATAGGTTTAGGGGCGTTTGGCGCTCACGGACTTAAGGAAGTGCTAACAAGTGAGGAATTAATAAATTTTAAAACAGGTGTTAGATATCAAATGTATCATGTTTTGGTTTTACTTTTTGTTTTAACAACTCAATTTTTGAATAAAAAATCAAAAAAAATAATTAGTAGTATATTTTATTTAGCAATATTATTTTTTTCAGGTTCTATTTACGCAATCACTTTAGGTGTTGAATCTAAAAATATTTGGTTTATAACTCCATTTGGTGGTTTGCTTTTTATTATAGGATGGATAAAATTAGGATTTGACTTGTTTAAGGGGTTGAAAATATAAACTTAATAAAATAAGCTTGAATTAAGATGTGTAATTTAACAGATTAAAAATAATTGAGTAATATTTTGAGTATAAATGTAAAATTGACGTTTTTCGAAAAGGTTTTCGAGTTTTTAGCTAATTTTAACGTCTTTTAACTGTCTGTTTATCAATATATTGCAGCCGAAAACGTTTTAGTAAATAGTGCTCTTTTGATGATAAATATCATATTAACCAACGCAATTTTATGCGTAAATTTGTAATAGAAATAAACAAAATAACCATAAATAAAAACATACGACATGCAAGTATTAAGAGATTCAGTTGTAGAAGCCTTAAAAAAAATTGGCTTAACCAAAAAGAACGAAATTATTTACAATCCTTCTTACGAAGAATTATTTGATGCAGAAATGGATCCTTCTTTAGAAGGTTTCGAAAAAGCTCAATTAACAGAGTTAGATGCTGTTAATGTAATGACAGGTAAATTTACAGGACGTTCTCCTAAAGATAAATTTATTGTTAAGGATGACATTACTAAAGATACTATGTGGTGGAATTCTGAACAAGCTCCTAATGATAATAAACCAACTACACAAGCTGTTTGGAATGATTTAAAAGAGTTAGTTGTTGAAGAGTTAAACGGAAAAAAATTATATGTAGTTGATACTTTTTGTGGTGCAAATGCAGATTCAAGATTAAAAGTACGTTTTGTTGTTGAGGTTGCTTGGCAAGCTCACTTTGTAACAAACATGTTTATTAGACCAACTGCTGAAGAGTTAGAGGTTTATGGAGAACCTGATTTTACAGTATTAAACGGATCTAAAATAACAAATCCAAAATGGAAAGAGCACGGATTAAATTCTGAAGTATTTACAGTATTTAATTTAACTGAAAAAATGCAAGTGATTGGTGGATCTTGGTATGGTGGTGAAATGAAAAAAGGAATTTTTGCAATGATGAACTACTTTTTACCATTAAAAGGTATGGCTGCAATGCACTGTTCAGCTAACGTTGGTAAAGATGGTGATACAGCTATTTTCTTTGGTTTATCAGGAACTGGTAAAACTACATTATCTACAGATGCTAGTCGTCAATTAATTGGTGATGATGAGCATGGATGGGATGATGAAGGTGTATTTAACTTTGAAGGTGGATGTTATGCAAAAACTTTAGATTTAGATAAAGATGCTGAACCAGAAATTTTTGGAGCAATTAAAAGAAATGCTTTATTAGAAAACGTAACAGTTGATGCTGATGGTAAAATTGATTTTACTGATGGTTCTGTAACTCAAAATACTCGTGTTTCTTACCCAATTAATCACATTGAAAACATTGCAGTTCCTTCAAAAGCAGGTGCTGCTAAAAAAGTAATTTTCTTATCTGCTGATGCATTTGGAACATTACCTCCAGTTTCTAAATTAACTCCAGAACAAACTAAATATCACTTCTTATCTGGATTTACTGCTAAATTAGCTGGTACAGAAAGAGGTATTACTGAACCAACTCCAACATTCTCTGCTTGTTTTGGAGCTGCTTTCTTATCTTTACACCCAACAAAATATGGTGAAGAATTAGTGAAAAAAATGGAAGCTAATGGAGCAGAAGCTTATTTAGTTAATACAGGATGGAATGGTTCTGGAAAAAGAATTTCAATTAAAGATACAAGAGGAATTATCAATGCAATTTTAGATGGTTCTATTGAAAGAGCGGAAACTAAAAACATTCCAATTTTCAATTTAGAAGTACCAACTTCTTTACCAGGAGTTCATACTGAAATTTTAGATCCAAGAGATACATATGAAAACACAAGTGAATGGACTGAAAAAGCTACTAAATTAGCAGGTTTATTTATTGAAAACTTCGTGAAATATACAGATAACGAAGAAGGTAAAGCATTAGTTGCGGCTGGTCCACAATTATAATTGTAGTTTTTATTTAATAAGAAAGCCATTCATTTTTGAATGGCTTTTTTTTATGCCCTCAATTATAATTGTATTTTTATATAAAAATTGAGATAAAATGAAAGTAATAGCTTCTTCCATTAAACATTTTATAAAACTTGAAACATCTTCAAGTATTATCCTTTTTGCTGTATCTATACTTGCTTTAATTTGGGCAAACTCATCTTTTTCAGATGTTTATCAACAGTTTTGGAATCATAAGTTTTCTGTAGGATTTACAGACACTAATTTTTATTTATCAAAGTCATTAATACTTTGGATAAATGATGGTTTAATGGCTATTTTCTTTTTTGTAATTGGTTTAGAAGTTAAACGAGAGATATTAGTAGGTGAATTAACTACACTTCGTAAGGCATCGCTTCCAATTTTTGCAGCTATAGGAGGTATGGTATTTCCAATATTAATATTTTTAGTGTTAAATAATGGTAAAAGTGGAAGTGAAGGTTGGGGAATACCTATGGCTACAGATATAGCATTTACATTGGGTATTTTAAAAATATTGGGTAACAGAGTTCCTTTAGGTCTTAAAATATTTTTAACTGCATTTGCCATAGTAGATGATATAGGAGCAGTTTTGGTAATCGCTATTTTTTATAGTGCTAATATTCAATGGGATTTAATTGCTTATGCACTTGTTTTGTTTGGATTTATTTCAGTTTTAAGTTATAAAAATATATATTCAAAATATTTATTTTTTATGGTTGGGTTTGTAATTTGGATATTGTTTCTAAAATCAGGAATACATCCAACTATTGCAGGAATTTTAATGGCTTTTTCTATACCTATTCAACGAAGTGTAAATTTGAAAGAATACTATACTAAAATTACCGAAGAAATTTCAGTTTTTAAAAAGGGAAAAAATGAAGCTAAACTTCTTACTTATGACCAAATTCATGCTATTGATACTATTGAAAGTATAAATGATGAAGTTCATTCTCCATTACAACATTTAGAGCACGCTTTACATGGTTGGGTATCTTATGTTATTATGCCAATTTTTGCACTCGCAAATGCAGGTGTAGTGTTAAGTTTTTCAGATTCTGGAGGTTCAGGTCATTTAAGTTTAAATATTGCTTTAGCGTTAATTTTTGGGAATGCTTTTGGTATTTCAATAATGAGTTTAATTGCTTTAAAACTAAAACTGGCAGATTTACCAAATGGTGTTAATTTAAAACAAATTTTTGGAGTAAGTTTATTAGGTGGTTTAGGATTTACAATGTCTCTTTTTATTGTAAACCTTGCATACGATAACCCAAACTTTATTGCAGCTGCAAAAATGGGAGTTATTATAGGTTCTATTGTAGCTGGAGTTTTAGGTTATTTAATATTAAGGTATACCACAACTAAACAAGTTAATTAAAAAAGCGTTGTTTGTATTTGTATTCAACAAATTTAAAATAGTTGTATAATTTATAATTTACTTCTAAACCATAATCTATATTAAAATCATAATCAATTTGGTTTTCGTAAATACTACTATTGTATCTTAAAGGATTCATGTTTCTTAAATTCCATTCAGTTACATAAAATCGATTTTTAGTTTCATAATAACTTTGAGAATAGAAATTCATAGGTTTAGCAATAGAATTTAAATAAGTATCATAACCTATATCTATAATTATTATTTCGTACTCTAAACTATCATTTGCAATTCTAACAGCATGTTCTGGAAGGTCGTTTTCTAATTTTATAGTTTTTGAACTACTTCCACAAGCAAAAACTAAAAAACCAATTATAAGTATACCTATTAAATTTTTCATATTATGTAGTTTTATAACTTAAAGGTACAAATAGCGTTCCGTTTTTATTGTAAATGGTGTTAATTTTTAATTTTATTTAACTTAAATTTGAGTGTTTTCAATAAAAAAAGGTACTAATATATATTAGTTATAAAAAACTAAATAATGAAAAAAAACAGATGTGCATGGTGTGGAAATGATCCACTTTATATTGAATACCATGATGTTGAATGGGGAGTACCGGTATATAATGATGCAAAATTATTTGAGTTTTTAATTTTAGAAACCTTTCAAGCTGGGTTAAGTTGGATTACAATTCTTAAAAAAAGAGAAAACTTTAGAAAGGCTTTTGATAATTTCGATTACAAGAAAATTGTAAATTATAGAGAAGATAAGTTCAATGAATTAATTAATAATGCTGGAATAATTAGGAATAAATTAAAAATTAGAGCTACAATATCAAATGCAGAAGCTTTTATAAAAGTTCAAAAAGAGTTTGGTACATTTTCTAATTATATTTGGGGATTTACTAGTGGTAAACCTATAAAAAATAAAGCAAAAACCTTGGATGAAGTTCCTGCAACCACAAAACTTTCAGATAAAATTTCAAAAGATTTAAAAAAACGAGGATTTAAATTTGTAGGTTCAACAGTTATTTATGCACATATGCAAGCAACTGGAATGGTAAACGACCACGTTACAGATTGTTTTAGATATAATGAAGTATAAAAAAAGAGGTTTCAATTTTGAAACCTCTTTTTAAATTTTATTCAATAGGTAAATAAATTTCTGTAACCCAATGTGCTGGATTTTCAGTATCTCTTGGGCTTACCATATAAACTTCAAAAGGTTCACTAGTTTCAATAAATGTATACCCTTGTTTACTCATTTCTTTAAAGGCTGAATTCCATGCTAATTCTGAATATTTGTAATTCCCTTTAAAAACTGTTTTAAATGTTTTTTGAGGCTTTAAATAACCAGTTAGAACGTCACCATTTGTTTCTAACCGTTCACTAATTGGGTAACAAACCGAAAACATAGTTGTATTATTTGCTTCGTCCCATTTATGAGTAATTAAAAATGGTTTTCCGTAAGATTGAATGTTGTTTTCTTTTACAAAAGTTGAAACGGCTTTTAACATTTCTTGCATTTTTACATCAGATTCTTCAACTTTACAGGCAGTAGTTTGGTACAAATAAAATCCGCCACCGTGGTCAACAGCACCCTTAAATTCAAAAGAATGTTTGTCCATTTCTATTTGTAAATGATTGTCTAAAAGTTCTAAACCTTTGTTAAACATAGGTTTTAAATTTTTATCTATTCCTCCTTGAGTTAGCCAGTATATTTTTTCTCCAAAAGTACTTTCACCTTTCATTCCCCAAGTAACTTCGTTACCATAATCTGTACGTGTAATATCCCAATATATTTCTGAAGGACTTCCTTGTGTAAACTGAATTTCTTGTATTAATTGTTTATTTGGAATTAAAGAAAGAGTTTTCATAGAGCCACCACCTTCTTTTCCAGTCCAAGTATAGGATGCATCAACACCTGATGTTATATCCGGATAAGAAGCAACAATTGTAGAATCCATTTCGTACCAAGGTCCCCAATCTTGCCAATTTTTATAATCATTAATATCATTAAAAATTACTTCTGCTGGAGCTTTAATTGTTCGTTTTACATTAATATCGTATGCACCATCTAGAGTTGCAATATAAATGGATCCACCAATAATTACTACCAATGCTAAAAGTAAAATATATTTTAGAGCTTTCATATCTGTTTAAGTTTGAAGTATAAATTTAAGAAATTAATGTAAAGAAAAAGTAATTAATGCAAAAACAGTTATTATAAGAAAAATAGCAATTAAAATTATAAAAGTATTTTTATAATGTTTTTTATGAATTTTAATATCCTTTTTATAACTCCAAATCATTGCAAGTGTAAATGCAACTACAAAAAAAGCTGCAAAAATCATTTGACCTTTTGTAAACATATTTAATGTGTATATTTAACCTCAAAAGTACATAAAAAATTAAAGATGAAGAATAAATTAAAAGCTGTAGAAGAATTTCATAACTCATTTGGATTAGGAGTACAACAAAAACCAATGGCTAACCTTTCAAAAGATAAGGTTGAATTACGTTTTAACTTAATGACTGAAGAAAATGAGGAGTATTTAGAAGCTGCTAAAAATAATGATTTGGTGGAAGTTGCAGATGCTTTAGGCGATATGCTTTATATATTGTGTGGCACAATTTTAGAACATGGAATGCAGCATAAAATAGAGGAGGTTTTTAATGAAATTCAACGAAGTAATATGAGTAAATTAGGTACAGATGGAAAGCCAATTTATAGAGAAGATGGAAAAGTTATGAAAGGACCAAATTACTTTAAACCAAACATAGAGAGTATTTTAAAATAATAAAATTAACAATATTTTAAGCTGAAATAATAACTAAATAGCGTTATTTTATAAATTAAACGATCAACAAACAAACTATTATGAAAAATTGGATTAAAAAAATTACACTACTATCTATATTAGTAGCTGTTTCTGCTGTTTCATGTAAAAGTGAAAAACAAGTAGAAGAAGAAAAAATACCAGGAATTATTGTTGAAAACATGGACACTTCTGTTCGTCCAAACGATGATTTTTTTAGATATGTAAATGGAGCGTGGTTAGACCATGCAGAAATACCAGCAGATAGGACACGTTGGGGAAGTTTTGACGAGCTTCGTAAAAAAACAGATGCTGATGTTTTAGCTATTTTATCGGAAGCTATTGAACAAGGAAATTTTCCAATGTTAAAAGATGCTCAAGGAAATGAGTTTGAATCAGATCAAAAAAAGGCTGTAAATTTCTTTGAATCTATTATGGATACTGTTACAAGAGATAAGCAAGGTATTGAGCCCGTTAAACCATTTTTAGCTAAAATTGATGCTGTTAAAAATGTAAAAGATTTAGAAGTTTTATTAACTGAAATGGCTCCTTATGGTGGTGCTGGATTTTTTAATTTTTCAGTTTTTAACGATTTAAAAGATAGTAATATGAATGCTGGATATGTAACTCCAGCTGGTTTAGGTTTATCTCGTGATTATTATGTAGATCAAGATGAAAATACTAAAGAGAAAAGAACAAAATACATTGCGCACATTGCAAGAATGTTACAATTTTTTGGAGATTCTGAAGAACAAGCAATTAGTAATGCAGATAAAATATTTAAGTATGAGTATAGTTTAGCTGAACCTAGATTTACAAAGGAAGAATCTAGAGACACTCGAAAATTATACAACCCAAAATCTATAGAAGAATTAACAGAAATAGTACCTTCAATAAATTGGAAAAATTATTTTGAAGGAATTGGAGCTAAAAATTTAGATAGAGTAATTGTAATGCAACCAAAATATATGGCGGCTGTAGAGCAATTGTTAAAAACTAGTACTATTGAAGATATTAAGTTGTATTTACGCTGGACTGCAATTGATAGAGCAGCTGGTTTATTAAGTAGTGATATTGATGTTGCTAATTGGGAATTTTATAGTAAAGAATTGAGTGGTGCGCAACAGCAACGTCCAAGAAATGAGCGCGCATTAGCATCATTAAATGGAAATATTGGAGAAGCTTTAGGTAAGTTATATGTAGATAAAAAATTTCCGCCAGAAGCTAAAGCCAAAGCTGAAGAAATGATTCAAAATGTAATGTTAGGTTTTGAAAAAAGAATCAATGCATTAGAGTGGATGAGTCCAGAAACTAAAGAAAAAGCAATTGAAAAGTTAGATAAAATGACTGTGAAAATTGCCTACCCAGATAAATGGAAAGATTATTCAGCTTTAGATGTAAAATCATTAAAAGATGGAGGAACATATTTTCAAAATTCTATGAATATTGGAAAATGGAATTTTGATGAAAAAATGGCTAAATTAGGCAAGCCTGTAGATAGAACAGAATGGGGAATGGCTCCTCAAGTTGTGAATGCTTATTTTAATCCGGTAAATAACGAGATTGTTTTCCCAGCAGCAATTTTACAACCACCTTTTTATAATTACCAAGCAGATGAAGCTGTTAATTATGGTGGAATAGGAGCTGTAATTGGACACGAAATTTCACATTGTTTTGATGATTCTGGAGCTAGATTTGATGCGAATGGTAACCTAAATAATTGGTGGACAGATGAAGATTTAGAAAAATTCACTGCTTTAGGAAAAAAACTAGTTAATCAATTTAGTGAGGTTGAAGCTTTAGAAGATGTTAATTTAAATGGTGAGTTTACTTTAGGTGAAAATATTGGAGATTTAGGTGGTATAAATACTGCTTTTGAAGGTCTTCAAATGTTTTACGAAAAAAATGGAAAGCCAGAACCTATTGATGGGTTTTCAGCAGAACAACGTTTTTTTATGAGTTGGGGAACTATTTGGAGAACTAAAATGAGAGAAGATGCTTTACGTAATTTAATTAAAACAGATCCACATTCTCCTGGAATGTATAGAGCTTATATGCCTTTACAAAATGTAGATGCCTTTTATACTGCATTTAATATTGTTGAAGGAGATAAAATGTTTATACAACCTGATGATAGAGTTAGAATTTGGTAAATAGCAAAAAAAAGCCAACGATTAATCGTTGGCTTTTTTTTTATTCAATTTTGTAATTGGTTTTAATACAAACCGGAATTCCATCAGCGGTTATTCCTTCTAAAGTAATATTTACTTTTGTGGGAACTTCACTATTAAAATAAGACATAGTTGTTGTTCCTTGCTCATTTGGAATTACATAAGGATTCCAATAAAGTGTGTTTCTAATATCAGCAAAATCATTCCAAGCTTTTTCTTTTTTCTCCTCATAATTTGGAGAATAAAATGCTCTCCAATTATAAATTCCTAATATCATGTTTTTTGAAGTGTGGAATTTTCTTTTTTCTCTAATAGCATTAACACCTTTTTTTGTGTAAATTAAAATTACACCATGTGCTGCATTAGTATAATTGCTCATAGAACCGTCGCTTATAGCTTCAATTCGATCAATGCTTTCCGGAATTATTGAAGAAACCTCATTAAGTTCAATTTCAATATCATTCAATACAATTAAAGCTGGATTTCCTCTATGTCTAGTAAAACTAATAGTATCACTTACAACTTGAATATTTGGTATAGAAAACTGAATTAAATCTTGAACACTATTAAAGTTTGTATTGTTTTCATTAGCTACAAATGTTTGATTAAAGCTAATAAACTTGTTAGCTTCTTTTTCTTTTTTAGCTTTTCCAAGAATTAAAACTTCGTCTAATTGATTTTCTATAGGAACATCAAATTCAATAAATTTTTTAAAAATGTTTTCTTTTACTTTTTCAGTTGCTGTTTTTTCTTCTGAACTAATTTTAGGAATGTCAAAACGAATGGCTGGTGGAGCTATTTCTAAAGAGTCTAAAACAATTTCACCTTTAGATTTATTGTTTTTATCTTTAGTACTTAACATTATTTTTGTTTCACCAAATATTATTAAGTTTTCAAAAGCAAACTTACCATTTTCATCAGCTTCACCAACATTCATAGCAGTTTTTTCTTTATTTATATAATACATAAGTACTTTGCTATGAGGTTTTGGTCCACTTCCAAATAATTTTTTTACTTGTCCAGTAACGTTAATACCTAGTTCTAGATCAAACTTTCTTTTAGTAGTTTCAAGTTCTTTTTTCCATAAAAAATCTCTCCAACCTTGGGTTTGTAGTAATAAATCTAGGTGCTCTAATCTTTTTTTGTTTGAAGGGTTAAAATAATAGCCAGCATTGTTAACATAACCTTTAATATCTGCTTGCATTAAAAAATAAGAACAAATGTTTTCAAAGTTATCTGAATTAGTTCCATTACTAGTTTCATCTACTGCAGCTAATGAAAAATTAGAAAATAAACGTTCATTATTTTCATCTTTAGCGTTTACAGTTAAAGTAACTTTTTCTTTTGGGTTATAGTTTGTTTTATTAGTTTGTAAGTTAATAGCAAAGTTTTTTTCTTTTTCAATATAAATTAATCGTTCACCGTAAGGTTTTCCTTTTTCATCTAAAATTGTTACTTGTGCAATTCCTTCAGGTAAAACATCTTTAGGAATTAAGAATGGAGTAGAGTATTTATTTGATTTAACCAACCCTTCAAAGTAAATAATACCGCGTGTTTTTATTAATATTTTAAAATTAGTAGAAGGTTTTTCTGCTAATGTTTGTGGGTTAGTATTAATAATTCCAACAAGTTTATTTTCAATTTTTTTAATTCCTAATGTAAACCCTGTTATATAAGCTTTAGGAAGTTCAAATTCTTTAACTTTATTATTTATAGTAACTTCTGCAATATATTTATTTCCATTTTTTGGTTGAAAATTAAAGCGTCCCATTCCATCATGGTCAGTTTTTAATGATGCTAATATTTCTCCATTACTATTTTTTATTTTTCCTTCAATTTCTAATGGAATTCCATTTTTTGTAGCTTTAAAAGCAACTACGCTGTAAACATTTTCAATTAAAGAACCTCCTTCAGGAAAAAACTGTACATCTATAAAGTCTTCAATTTTAGTTTCTTTATCTATATTTTTTTTAGGTTTTATTTTCTTTTCGTTAACATTAACAATAGCTTTATTTTTATCGTTTATATTAATAATTTCAATGTTTTTAGTAAAAATAAAGTGATCACCAAAATTACGCATCCAATTTGTGTATGCTCTTAATTGATACGTTCCGGGTTTTTTTATACCAATTGAATCGGTGAGTTTAAAATCTCCATTTCCCATACCACTATCTAAATAGGTTTTTCTTTTTGAGATAATTTCTTTGTCGGGAGAAATTAATTCAACGTGTAGTATTCTACTAAGTTTATGTGGTTTATTTGTTTGGGCGTTTAAGCTGTAGGCTTTATACCAAAGAGATTCTCCTATGTTATAGTAGTTTCTATCAGTATGTAAGTATATTTTTTCTAATACTTTTGATTGTTCGTTCTCAATATTTTGAGAAATAATTATAGATTTATTAATAAAGAGGAAAGCAAATAGAATTGCTAAATTTCTTGTGAATATGCTCATTACTATTGTTTGTTTTTTAATAAAAGTAAATTTTACATTTATAAATGTAAACAAACTTAATTAGAAGAGTTTAATAAAGCAATTAATTTAAAAAATAATTTAGCAAATAGAACTATACAAATGTTATACTAAATCTGCACTATAGAATCCACCTTTGTTTTCTTTTCTATTTTTTGAAAATTGGGTTATTAAATATGCGGTTGTTATTAAATTTCGGAGTTCACATAAGTCAACTGATAATTCAGAGTGGTCATACAATCGTTTATTGTCTTCGTATAGACCTTTTAATCTTCTTTCAGCTCGAAGTAAACGTTCATTAGAACGAACAATTCCAACATAGTTACTCATAATAGTTTTAACTTCGTTTCTATCATGTGTAATTAATATTTTCTCCATATTTTTAACTATTCCACTATCATTCCAAACAGGAACATTAGTAGGTCTATTAATTTTATGGAATCTTTTCGAAAGGTTTTCAACTGCATTGTGTGCAAATACTATTCCTTCTAATAACGAGTTTGAAGCCAATCGGTTTGCGCCATGTAAACCACTTCTGGTAACTTCACCACAAGCGTATAAATTTTTTATAGATGTTTTTGCTTTTTTATTTACATCAACACCACCACAAATATAATGTTGAGCAGGTGAAACAGGAATATAGTCTTTGCGAACATCAATACCGAGGCTTAAACATTTTTCATTAATATTTGGAAAATGTTTGTTAAATTCATCATACGCAATATGTGTACAATCCAAATAAACATGTGGATCTCCACTCATTTTTAATTCGTTATCTATGGCTCTAGCTACAATATCACGAGAGGCTAATTCTTCTCGTTCATCATATTTTTTCATAAATCTATTACCATTAAAATCTCTTAAAATAGCTCCTTCACCTCTTACAGCTTCTGAGATTAAAAATGCTGGATATTCACCAGGATTAAAAAGTGCAGTAGGATGAAACTGAATGAATTCTACTTCTGAAACTTCAGCTTTCGCTCTATAAGCCATAGCAATTCCATCTCCAGTAGCAATTACAGGATTTGTAGTTGTATTGTATACTTGACCATTTCCTCCTGTAGCAAGCATAGTTACTTTTGAAGAAAATGTTTTAACAATATTCTTTTTTACATCTAAAACATAAGCACCAAAACAGGTGATTTTTTCTAAACGTTTTATTTGTTTCTTTTTAACTTGATGTTCTGTAATTAAATCTATTGAATAATGAAAATCATAGAAATCAATATTTTCTTTTTGTTCAACTTGTTCTAGTAAAGCACGTTCAATTTCAGCTCCAGTAATATCTTTATGATGTAAAATTCTATCTTGTGAATGTCCGCCTTCTCTACCTAAAGAATAACTTCCGTCTTTTAGTTTGTCGAATTGTGCTCCCCAATTAATTAATTCTTGCAATCTAGCAGGTGCATTTTTAACAACCATTTTGACTACTTCTTCGTCGCAAATGTCATCACCAGCTCTAAGAGTATCTTCGATATGTTGTTCAAAAGAATCTACAGTTTTATCCCATACTGTAGCAATTCCACCTTGAGCATATTTGGTGTTACATTCGTTTTTTTCATTTTTAGTTACAATTACTACTCTAGCTTTAGGGAATTGTATTGCCGTTTTTAAGGCAAATGAAAGTCCTGCAATACCAGATCCGATAACTAAAAAATCGGTATGTTGTATTTTTTTTTCGGCGTTCATTCAATTATTTTATTTAGAAAGTTCTAGCATTCTTTCAATTGAAACCAACGCTTTTTTACTTAATTCAGCATCTACTTCAACATTAGGTAATTCATGTTCTAAACATAGATATAATTTTTTCATGGTATTCATTTTCATGTAAAAACACTCGCTACAGTTACAGTTATCATCATCAACTGGTGCAGGAATTAGTATTTTATCTGGAGCATCTTTACGCATTTGATGTAGAATTCCAACTTCAGTAGCAACAATAAATTTTTTAGCTTTGCTTTCTTTTACATATTTAAGTAGGCCAGATGTTGAACCAACATATTTGGCTACTTTTAATAAATGTGCTTCAGATTCTGGATGAGCAATAATTTCAGCATCAGGATTTTCAGCATGCAATTGTAATATTTTATCAATTGAAAAAGCTTCATGTACCATACATGCGCCATCCCAAAGTACCATATTTCTACCTGTTTTTTTAACTAACCAAGCGCCTAAATTTCTATCTGGAGCAAAAATAATTGGTTGGTCTTTTGGAATAGAATTGATTATTTTTTCAGCATTTGACGATGTACAAACAATATCGGTTAAAGCTTTAATTTCTGCAGAAGTATTTACATAAGAAACTACCAAATGGTTTGGATGTTCTTTTTTAAAAGCAGCAAAGTCTGCTGGAGGGCAAGAGTCTGCTAATGAGCAACCTGCTTTTAAATCGGGTAATAAAACTTTCTTTTTAGGGTTTAATATTTTAGCTGTTTCAGCCATAAAATGTACACCAGCAAAAACTATAATATCTGCTTTAGTAGTAGCTGCTTTTTGAGCTAAAGCTAAACTGTCTCCTACAAAATCGGCTATGTCTTGTATGTCATCTTCTTGATAGTAATGCGCTAAAATTACAGCGTTTTTCTCTTTTCGAAGTTTGTTTATTTCTTTAACGTAGTCAATTTTTTCAGGTGTTTCAATATCTAAAAACCCTTTTTCTTCTAGGTTTTTTTTTGCTTTTTCTAGTGTGGTCATGTAAAGTTTTGTTTTGATGTGTTTAAACCAAAAAATATGCCAAATAAAAAGTAGTATTACTGTTTATTAAGTATGCAATTTATTAAATCTTATATGTTTAGACAAATAACTAGGTTGTTAGTTATTTTATTTTGTAACGCCAACCAAATTTGTCTTCTAATTTATTTTGTTGAATGCCTGTTAGTCTAGTTTTTAAACGTTTTGCATAACTATCTTCCATTTCAGGAAGTTCAAAGCTTTCATCTCCATCAGCAAAACCTTTAATTATACTTATTACTGCAGCTGTACCAGCTCCAAACATTTCTTTTAATTCACCTTTTCTGGCAGCTTCAACAATTTCTTTTCTTGTAATAGGTCTTACTTCAAATTTAATACCTTCATCTTCAGCTAATATTAATAAACTTTTTCTAGTAACTCCATCTAAAATTCTATCGCTTGTTGGTGCTGTTAACAATGTGTCATTTACTCTAAAAAACACATTCATAGTTCCAGCTTCTTCCAAATACTCGTGTGTAGAGGCATCTGTCCAAACTATTTGTTGATAACCTTTTTCTGCCGCTAATCTAGTTGGATAAAATGAAGCAGCGTAATTACCGGCCGCTTTTGCAAAACCTACACCACCATTTGCGGATCTACTAAATTTATCAGCAAACACAACTCTAACTTCACCTGAATAATATAATTGTACTGGCGCACAAATAATCATAAATTTATATTTTGTTGAAGATGATGCAGAAACACAGTTTTCTGTAGCAATTACAAATGGACGAACATATAAAGAATTTCCTTCTCCTTTTTGAACCCATTCACTGTCTAGTTTCAATAATTCATTTAAACCTTCAAAAAAGTATTCTTTTGGAAATGCTGGCATATCTAAACGTTCAGCAGATTTATTAATACGTTGTTGATTTTGATCTGGTCTAAACAACCAAATATCATCATTTACATCTTTATAAGCTTTCATTCCTTCAAACACAGCTTGTCCGTAATGAAATACTTTAGCAGATGGATCAAAAGGAATTGGTTGATAAGGCCTAATTTTTGGAGTTTGCCATTTGCCGTTTTCATAATCACATTCAAACATATGATCTGTGAAAATTTCTCCAAATTTTAGTTTACTAAAATCAACATCCGAGATTTTTGATTTCGCAATTTTTTCAATATGTAAAGCCATAGTAAGTAATTTTAATAGTATAACAAATTTACTTATTTTTTTTAATTTGCGTTGTGTAATTTGTGTTGTGTAATTGCTTAATTATTAATTATTTGTGGTTTTAATGTTTTATTAAGTATAATCTTTGAAGATAAATTAAATCATTATTAAGTTTAGGATTAATAAATTTTGTAATAAATAAAAATGTAAAGTTTATAATAGTTAGTTTTGTGACTGTATAAATTTAGACAATTTTTGAAAAGAGAAATTATAATAACATCAGATGGTTCTTCAACCATTCATTTACCAGATTGGAATGAGCAATACCATTCTAAACATGGAGCCATTCAAGAAGCAAAGCATGTTTTTATAAAAAGTGGTTTAGATGAAATTAAATTAAAAAATATTTCAATTCTTGAAATAGGTTTTGGTACAGGATTAAATGCGTTTATTACTTTTTTAGAGATTCAGAATAATTCTAGAAAAATTAAATACACTGGAGTAGAAGCTTTTCCTGTAAGTGTTGAAGAAGTTAAAAAACTAAATTATGTTTCTGAATTAAATGCAATAAATTTTCAAAAAGAGTTTGATTTAATGCATGCTTCAAAATGGGAAGAAAAAATTTTAATTTCAGAAAATTTTACATTACAAAAACAACAAAAAAAGTTTGAAGAAATTAATGATAAAAATACATTTGATTTAATTTATTTTGATGCTTTTGGAGCAAGAGTTCAACCAGAATTATGGACTGAAGCTATTTTCGAATTAATGTTTAGAGCTATTAAAAAGAATGGAATTTTAGTAACATATAGCGCAAAAGGAAGTGTTAGAAGAGCCATGCAAAAAGTTGGATTTATAGTTGAAAGATTGCCTGGACCACCAGGGAAAAGAGAAATGTTAAGAGCAATAAAAGAATAAAAAAATGAATTTTAGAACTATTAGAAAACGGAAAAAGCCAAATTTTAAAAGAGGGTTTTTGTTAATTTTAGCACTAGCTGTAATTTTATACTTATGGTTTAATGCTGAAGATTTTATAACAGCTTTGTTTAGTACTTCAAAATAATTATTTTTTAAAGTTTCTTCCTTTCCATGTAAAGCCTTTAAATAATAATGATGTTAAAGCAATAATCACGGAAAAAAATGGATAGATCATACCCGAAATTAAATATTGAAAATAATTACTTTTAATGTTTAAGTTTTTTTCTGTTTTTGATATTAGAATTGAGTCAAATACTAACTTTGAGCTATAAATAACTCCAAGAGTTATAAGTGCAGTAAAAGAGAAAAAGCTTGTAAAAAACAAACCAATTAGTATCAAATTCTCTAAAAAAACTAAAATCCCAACAAATTTTGTAAAGTTGTTTGTGTATGAACCGCTTTTTCCAGCCCAACGTAGTTGTTGATTTATAAAATTATTCCAAGTTTTTTCTGGTTTTGTAGTTACAATTACAGCTGTAGAATTTAAATACTTAACTTTTTTAGGATATTTTTCAGTCATTTTTTCTAAAAGAAAAACATCATCTCCACTTGCTATTTTATTGTTGCCATTAAAACCATTCACTTCAATAAAAGAGGATTTTAAATAACATAAATTTGCGCCATTACAAAATATGGGTTTTTTTAAACCAAAAGAGCCAATTGTACTGCCAATTAAACTTGTAAAATTAAGTTGTTGAAAGCTATTTAAAAATGAATTTTCTGCTTCATATTTTACTGGAGCTGCTATAAAAATTGGATGGTGTGTTTCTATAAATGAATTAAAACTTTGTAGCCAGTTTTTTGGCACTAAACAATCTGCATCTGTAGTAATAATCCAATCAAATTTAGATTTTTTAATTGCTAGTTTAAGCGCATTTTTTTTGGGGGAACCAAAGGTGTTTTTATTTTTTAGAATGGAAATATTAAAATCAGTATTTTTAGATGTAAATGTTTCAATAATTTTTACTGAATTATCTTTTGAATAATCATCAATTAAAAGAATTTCAAATAAATTTTTTGGATAGTTAATAGTAGCAATAGATTTTAATAAATCAGGTAAGTTTTCACGTTCATTTCTAAACGGAATTACAATAGAAAATTTATTTTTAGGTTTTTTTATTTCTGTAAATATTTCAATAGCATCAATTCCAATAATAAATGCAATAATTATAATATTGTAAGTAAGCGCAATAAATATAAGAAGTGCAATCATACTTGTTTAGATAGTTTAAAGTTTAATACAAAACTCATTCCTAATAAAGCTGGAACAGCAAAATTTAACAACCACATAAGCGTAGTTATTGTTGCTATTGTTAGAGGATTTATATGTAACCAACTAAATAACCAAATTGCTACAGAACCTTTTATAGCCCAGTCAAATATACTTAATGCCGGAACAATTGAAGCTAATAAGTACATTGAAAAAATGATTGACATTGCAACAGAATATTCAATTTTAATATTAAATAAAATTAGTAAAAAATAAAATTGATGAGAAAAAACTAAATATCTTAAAATTGCTAAAATTGCAACCTTAATTTGAACAGTTTTAGGTATCTGACGACAATAATGAATAGTTTTTTTGATGTTTTTCAAAATCCAAGTTTTGAAGTATATGATAAAAATAGATAGTAGTATTAATGCTAAAATTACCATCCAATAATTATTCTTTTCTAATAAAGGATATTTGAAATTTATATCAAAATTTAGGATTACATAAGTTAAACCACTAATTCCAAAAAATCCAGTTGTAATTAGTTGATATAGATTCCCAACAAGGTTTAAAACCAGTATTTTTTTTCTTTTTTCTTTTTTAAAAAACAATGCTTTTGCGCCATATTCACCAATTTTATTAGGTGTAATTATTGAAACTGCATGAGACCCAAAACTTTGTTCAAAAGCCTCCATAAAAGTTAGTTTTTTTTCAACTGAAACTAAAGTTTTCCACTTGTAAACTTCTAATAACCAGTTTACATCAGTACATAAAAGCAAAGCTATAATTAGCCAAATATTGTTAGAAAACAAAAATGATAATTGTTTAATTAACTCATTGATAGATAATAGGTTGTTGTTTGTTAACTTTTGATAAATAAAATAACAGGCAACCATTACTATTGCTATTTTTAGCAACGTAAAAATTGAAGATTTATATTTCTGTAGGAAATTGTACATTTGGTTTTACAAATAAACAAAATATTGAGTTCAGAAAAAATCATATTAGGTATAGATCCAGGAACAACTATTATGGGTTTCGGATTGATTAAAATTATTGATAAAAAAATGGAATTAATTCAGTTAAATGAGTTAAATCTTAAAAAATATGAAGACCATTATGTAAAGTTAAAATTTATTTTTGAGAGAACTATTCATTTAATAGAAACCTTTCACCCAGATGAAATAGCAATTGAAGCCCCGTTTTTTGGTAAAAATGTTCAGTCTATGTTAAAACTAGGTAGAGCACAAGGTGTTGCTATGGCTGCTGGATTGTCTCGAGAAGTCCCAATTACAGAATATTCACCAAAAAAAATAAAAATGGCAATTACAGGAAATGGAAATGCAAGTAAAGAGCAAGTTGCTAAAATGTTACAAAGTTTATTGAAAATTAAAACATTACCTAAAAATTTAGATGCAACAGATGGTTTGGCCGCAGCTGTTTGTCATTTTTATAACAGCGGAAAAGTTACAACAGGAAAAAACTATACAGGTTGGGCAGCTTTTGTAAAACAGAATGAAAAACGTGTGAAATAATTTTTATACAATTACATCACATTCATATGTTTCATATTTTTTTTCAATTACTAATTTACGGTGTTCTCTAAATAGTTGATACTCTTTAGAACCTTCCATTTTCTCTTTATCCTCTTTAGAGTTCCAATACTCAATTAGAAAAAATCTAGTAGTTTCATTTCTATCTTTGAATATATGAAAATGGTCTAAACCAGCTGGTTTTGCTTCTGTTAATTCCTCGAATTTTAACAATTCTACAAAAGAAATTCCGTCACCTTCTTTTACTTTAAATGATACAACATGTACATACATAATAATCGATTTTACTCAAATTTACAGAATGGTTTGCAAAAAACAAGTAACAAAAATCACTTTTTTAAAGTTTTTTTAAAAGCGTACATTTGTTTTTTTATAATTAAATAATTTGGCAGGAATTTATTTACATATACCATTCTGTAAACAAGCGTGTTATTATTGCGATTTTCATTTTTCAACTTCACTAAAACATAAAAAAGGTTTTTTAGAAGCGTTGAAAAAAGAATTGGTGATGCGTAAAAATGAAGTTTTTGAAACAATACAAACCATTTATTTTGGAGGAGGAACACCAAGTTTATTAACTAATAACGAATTAGCATCAATCTTTAAAGTGATTTATTCTAATTATAACATTGTAGAAAATCCAGAAATTACGTTAGAGGCAAACCCAGATGATTTAAGTGAAGAAAAAATAATTGAACTTTCTAAAAGTCCAATTAACAGATTAAGTATTGGAATTCAATCTTTTTTTGAAGAAGATTTAAAATTTATGAATCGTGCTCATTCTGCTGAAGAATCTAAAAAATGCTTGTCTATTGCAACAAAATATTTTGACAATATTACCATCGATTTAATTTACGGAGTTCCAAATATGAGCAATACAAAATGGCAGTCTAATTTACAGCAAGCTTTTAATTTTGGAGTACCACATATTTCTAGTTATGCCCTAACTGTTGAAGAAAAAACAGCGTTGCATAATTTTATTAAAAAAGGTAAAGTCCCAAATATTAGTGAAGAAGTAGCATTAGCGCATTTTAATATATTGGTTGAAGAAACTGAAAAACAAGGATTTGTGCAATATGAAATTTCTAACTTTGGAAAGCCAGATTATTTTTCAAAGCATAATACTTCGTATTGGTTAGGCGAAAATTATATAGGAGTAGGACCTTCAGCACATTCGTTTAACGGAAAACAACGTTCGTGGAATATTTCAAATAATGTAAAGTATATCAAAGCGTTAGCCGTAAATGAATTACCTTCTGAAGCGGAAAATTTATCTAAAAAAGATAGATTTAATGAGTTGGTTATGACTGGTTTGAGAACTATTTGGGGAATTTCATTAGAAAAAGTTAAAACAGATTTTGGAGAATTGTATTTACAAAATTTATTAAAAAATTCTGAACAATTAATATCCAAAGGTTTGCTAGAAATCTCAACCAATAACAAATTAATAACAACAAAAAAAGGTAAGTTTTTAGCTGATGGAATTGCCAGTGATTTGTTTAGAGTGTAAAACAATTCTTATCTTTGAATTAGAATAAATACTATGGAAATATTTTTAGGAATTATAGTAGGAGCCATTTCAATGTATTGGGGGATTTCTTTCTTCAATAAAAAAAGTGGAGTACAAAAAATAGAACATCAATCTGTGGTGTTAATTGAGAAAATAAAAAGTGTTTGTAAATTAATTTCTGTTGAAGGTGATTTTGCAGAAATTTACCATTATCAAGATACTAAAAATCAATTTTTCGGATTTCTAACAGGTAAAAAAAGAGCTATTTTATTGGTAAATGCAAAAGCGCATATAGGTTTTGATTTATCAAAAATTGAAATGAATGCAAATACATCTAAAAAAGAAATAATTATAACGTATTTTCCTGAACCACAAGTTCTAACAGTAGAAACGGATGTTCGTTATTACGATAAATCTGAAGGTTTCTTTAATAAGTTTAACGCTGAAGATTTAACAGAATTAAATAAAGAAGCAAAGAAATTTATTGTTGATAAAATTCCTGATAGTGGTTTGCTAAATTCTGCAAGTAAAGAAGCGTTAGATACAATTTTAATGATTGAAAAAATGATTGAAACTTCTGGTTGGAAGCTCAACTATTCTCAATTGGTTTTACCTGAAGTAAAAACAAAAAAAATAGAAGAAATACAGAAATAAGCAATTTCAAAATCAATAACCAAAATCCATGAATATTGAGCAATTTAGAGAGTATTGTTTATCAAAAAAATATGTTTCAGAAAGTTTTCCTTTTGACGATCAAGCTTTGGTGTTTAAAGTAGCTGATAAAATGTTTGCATTGACTGCATTAAATCGTAAACCTTCACAAGTAAACTTAAAATGCGACCCAGAAAGAGCTTTGGAATTACGAGAAGAATATTCTGATATTTTTGCAGGTTACCACATGAGTAAAAAACATTGGAACACGTTAATTTTAGAAGGAAATTTAACTAATAAACTAATTCTTGAACTTATAGATCATTCTTATAATTTGGTGGTAAAAGGAATGACTAAAAAGAAACAAAAAGAGTTAGGTTTTCTATAAAACACTATCGTTTTCTTCGGTATTCACTTGGAGTAATACCTTTAATAGCTTTAAATTTTCTATTAAAATTAGCTAGATTATTGAACCCAGATTTGTATGAAATTTCAGTAATACTTAAATCGTTATTTTTAGCTAATAATTTACAAGCATTTCCAATTCTAATATCAATTAAAAAGTTTACAAATGTTTTTGTAGTTCGCTGTTTAAAGTATCTGCAAAATGCATTAGGCGTCATGTTAGCAATATTGGCAACATCGTGTAAACTAACTTCTTTATGGAAATTATTCATGGTGTATTGAAAAATATCACTCATTCTCTTTCCTTCATTTCCACCGTATTTTTTCAGATTAATTAATGAAGAAAGTGTTTCTCTTTTAGATTCTGAAAGTAAATTTAGAATGTGTAAAAAACTTAAAAACTGATTAAATTTAACTTGAGTTTTAATTGTATTTATAAGTTCTGAAAGCTCTTTTTTGTTCGATTTAATTCGTACACCTAAACCAATATCATTTAATAAAAGTTGCATATGATCAAACTCGGGCAATTCAAAAAAGTGTTCGCCATAAGAGTTTTTTGAAAAAAATATGGAAACCATTTCTGTTTTTCCTTTAAAAGCATCATCTTGTTTAAAAACGTGAGGTAAATTTTCTCCAATTACAAAAATGTCATTTGCTTTAAAAGCACCTACATAATCACCAATTACAAAGGTTCCTTCACCAGAAATAACTAAACTAATTTGAATTTCTTTGTGTTGATGTAATTTTTCGTAAAAAGTGTTGCCTTTGTAACTTTCAATATATAAAGTAACGTTTTGTGGCTTTGGAATTGAAAAAGGTAATACTTTCATTCAGCTTTAAATATGCATATATTAATCAATGTGAATTCAAAAGTACAAAAAAATGTTAATATAATATTGCTTTAAGTTTTTTAGAGGTTATAAAATTGTGATAAATTTTAGAACGAAGTAAATAGAATTCTGTAATTTTATGCAACTTTTTATATTAGAATAGTTATAGGTGATTACAGGAAAAAACTACATAGGAAACGTACTTACATCAGTAGGAGAAAATATATTTAAAACTTTTAATCCAGAACAAAACAAAGAAAATAATTGGTTGTTTGCTGAAGCTACAAAAATTGAAATAAACAAAGCAGTTGAGTTGGCAACAGAAGCTTTTAAGGTTTATAAAACTATTTCTGGGAATAGAAAAAGTGATTTTTTAAATGAAATTGCTAATCAAGTATTGTTGTTAGGTGATGAACTACAAGAGGTTTATTGTTTAGAATCGGGTTTAACTAAAGAACGTTTTTTAGGAGAACGTACACGAACCTTATTTCAGTTGCGCTCATTTGCAGATTTAATAAAAGAAGGCTCATGGGTTGAAGCAACTATTGATGTTGGGAATACTGAAAGAAAACCCAATTCAAAACCAGATTTACGTAAACTAAATATTCCTTTGGGTCCGGTTGTAGTTTTTGGAGCCAGTAATTTTCCATTGGCATATTCAACAGCTGGTGGTGATACCGCTTCAGCATTGGCTTCGGGTTGTCCAGTTATTGTAAAATCGCATCCAATGCACGCCGGAACAGGAGAATTAGTTGCTTCGGCAATTATTAAAGCTGCAGAAATCACAAAAATGCCAAACGGTATTTTTTCTAATTTAAATAGTTCAGGTATTGAGGTTGGACAACTGTTGGTTAAACATCCTTTAGTAAAAGCAGCTGGTTTTACGGGAAGCATAAATGGAGGTAGAGCGTTGCTTAATTTGGCTTCAAAAAGAAAAGAACCAATCCCTGTTTTTGCCGAAATGGGAAGTGTAAATCCTGTTGTTTTATTGCCAAATGCGTTAAAATTAAAAGCTGAAACTTGGGCAAAAACCTACGCCAATTCAATTACATTAGGTTCTGGACAGTTTTGTACAAATCCTGGATTAATTTTAGGTTTAAAAAGTGAAGGTTTAAGTACATTTATTCAAAATTTGGCTGAAGAAATTGTGAAAATTGAACCTTCTTGTATGTTGCATCCAAATATAATTGGAGCATATGAAACAAAGAAGAATATAGTTGTAAATGAAGAAGGAGTTAGTACGGTTTCAGCAGCTAAAGAAAAAACTGGTGTAAATTATGGAAGACAATTAGTTACAACTGTAAATGGTAAAACTTTTTTAAATAACCCTACGTTACATCAAGAAGTTTTTGGTCCATTTTCTTTGGTAGTTCAATGTGAAGATATTGAAGAGTTAAAAGAAATAATTTCAAAATTAGAAGGGCAATTAACGGGAACAATTATTTCAGAAGATAATGAAGTTAAAAATTATGATGAAATAGTTTTGGCACTTCAAAATAGAGTTGGGCGATTAATTTTTAACGGTGTATCAACAGGTGTTGAGGTTTGTGACGCAATGGTTCACGGTGGTCCGTATCCTGCTTCAACTGATTCAAGGTTTACAGCTGTTGGTGTAAATTCCATAAAAAGATGGGTAAGACCATTTAGCTTTCAAAATTGGCCAAATGAGTTACTTCCAAATGAATTAAAAAATGAAAACCCGTTAGGGATTTTAAGAAATATAAACGGAGTGAAAACTTCAGAAAAAATAGATTAAAAGATTAGAAAATATGACAACAATAAATGAAAGAATTGAGGCTTTAAGAGCTAAAATGAAAGCTAATAATATAGATGCTTTTATAATTCCGTCTTCAGATCCTCACCAAAGTGAATATGTATGTGATTATTGGAAAGTAAGAGTGTGGTTCTCTGGTTTTACAGGTTCAGCAGGAACTTTGGTAGTAACCCAAAATGAAGCTGCAATGTGGACAGATGGGCGATATTTTTTACAAGTTGAAGATCAATGTGCTGATACTTGTGTTGAATTGTACAAACAGCAAATTCCACACGCGCCAGAACATATTCCTTGGTTGGCAGAGGTGTTGAATGAAAATGCTGTGATTGGTATCGATTACCGCCAGTTTTCAAAATCGCAATACGATTATATTCAATGTTTAACTTCAGAAAAAAATATTGAAACTAAAAATTATCCACATTTATTAGGTGAAATATGGCAAGATAGACCAGAGCTGCCTTCAGATGAAGTTAAAATTCATCCTATTGAATTTAGTGGAGAAAGTACTGCATCTAAATTAAATAAAGTAAAAGCGGAGATTAAAAATCAAAAAGCGAATTATTACTTTTTATCTAGTTTAGATGATATTGCTTGGTTGTTTAACATTAGATCTACAGATATAGATTTTACACCATTGGTAACTGCTTATGCGTTGGTTGGTGAAGAAAAAACATACTTATTTTCTGATACTTCACGATATAATTCTAAAACAATCGAAATATTTAAACAATTAAATGTTGAAGTGTTAAACTACGATTTAATTGCTGAAAAATTACCAATTTTAAGCGAAGGAAAAATAATTGTAACAGATGCTGCTTCTTTAAATTATGCTTCGTTTGATGGTATAAAAGGAGAAATAATATTTCAACAATCTTTAGTACAGCAATTGAAAGCTGTGAAGAATGAAGTTGAAATTGAAAACACTAAAAAATGTATGTTAAAAGATGGTGTTGCATTAACTAGATTTTATATGTGGTTAGAGGAAACATTAGAAAATCAAGAACTTTCAGAATACGAAATAGGAAAAAAATTAACTTCATATAGAGCAGAGCAACCTTTGTATAAAGATGATTCTTTTTCATCAATTGTTGGTTATAAAGGTAACGGAGCAATTATTCATTATTCAGCACCAAAAGAAGGTTCTGCAATGGTGAAAAAAGAAAATTTACTGTTGATAGATAGTGGTGGGCAATATGAAAATGGAACCACAGATATTACAAGAACTGTTTGGTTAGGAGGTGAAATTTCTGATGAAATAAAAACAGCTTATACTTCGGTTTTAAAAGGTCATATAGAATTAGATCAAATGAAATTTCCAAAAGGAACTATTGGTATTCAATTAGATGCTTTTGCACGTATGCATTTGTGGAAACAAGGTTTAAATTTTCCTCACGGAACAGGTCATGGAATTGGAAGTTATGCAATGGTACACGAGCCAACTCAAGGTTTTGCAGGTAATTTAGCAACTTCTAGAGGAACAGAAGCTCATAAACCAAATCAGTTTACTACTATAGAACCAGGTTGTTATAAAAAAGATACGTACGGAATTAGAATAGAAAATGTTGTAGTTTCTAAAGAACTAGAAACAAATAGTTTTGGTACTTTTTATGGTTTTGAAGCCATAACAGTTTTTCCAATTGATACGCAATTGATTGATAAAAAATTATTAATTCCTTCGGAAATTAATTGGTTAAATAATTACCATAAAAAAGTATATGAAATTATTTCACCAAAACTAAAACCAAGTGAAAAAGATTGGTTAAAAGAAAAATGTAAAGAAATTTAAATAATTATTTCTAAAAAAGAAACCGTCAACCTGAACTTGTTTCAGGTTCTCATCACAATTAATTATCTACCTGATGAGATTCTGAAACAAGTTCAGAATGACGTAGTTTTATACATTATTTAAAAATAATCTGCTAAATGAGTAGTTACTATTATTGCTGTAAAATTAAAAATCAACAATTTGTTATATGAAATTATTTAAATCAATTTTTTTATTTGTCGCTTTAAGTGCTTCACTAGTTAGTTGTAGAGTTCATTTAGAACCGGTTGAAATTCTAACATTTAAACAGCAGTTAGAAAAATTGTTCCCGAATGCTGAAATTTCTAAAATGGAAGCAAAAGACCATTTTACAAGAGCGTATCATATAGTTTTAAATCAGCCATTAGACCATAACAATAAAGAAGCAGGAACTTTTCAACAACATATTTATTTATCACACGTAGATGAAAATATGCCAACAGTTTTAGTAACCGAAGGTTACAATGCATACCCAAAAACATACGAGTTAAGTAAAATATTAAAAGGAAATCAAGTTCAGGTTGAATATAGATTTTATGGAAAATCACGTCCAAATCCTATACCTTGGGAATATTTAAAAAATGATCAGGCAATTGAAGATTACCATTTTATAGTTACAAAATTAAGAAGGTTGTACGATGGGAAATGGATTTCAACTGGAATAAGTAAAGGTGGTGAAACCGTATTGATTTATAAATCTAAATACCCTTGGGATGTAGAAGTTGCAGTACCTTATGTTGCACCGTTAATTGATACACAAGAAGATCCAAAAACGGAAGCACATATAAATACAATTGGAACAGAAGAGTGCAGAGAAAAAATTACAGAATTTCAACGAAATGTTTTAGAAAATAGAGATGGAGTAATTGAAGAAATTAAGAAGTATGCCGAAGAAAAAAAACTTGGTTTTACTGAAGTTCCTATGGAGGAAGCTTTGGAATATGCAGTATTAGAACTTCCATTTTCGTTTTGGCAATGGGGAGGAAATTGTGAATCAATTCCATCAAAAAATGCAACAGTTAATGAACTTTTTGAGTATGTAAATAGCATTGTAGGTATTAGTTTTTATAGTGATCAAACATACTTTGACTTATTGCCTAGCTACTACCAACATTGGACAGAATTAGGTTATTATGGTTTTGATACTACTCCAGTAAAAGATTTGTTACAGGTTGTGAAAAAACCAACAAATAAGCGTTTTGCACCAAAAAACGTAGATTTAACCTACAACCCAGATTACATTAAAAATGTAAGAGATTTTGTTGAAAATAAAGGAAATAAAATTTTATACATTTATGGTGAATATGATACTTGGGGAGCTTGTGCTCCAAACCCAAAACCACACGTTGATGCTTTAAAAATGGTGTTAAAAGAAGGTTCGCATACAACTAGAATTAAAAGTTTTTCTAAAGAAGATCAGCAACGTATGTATGATAAATTACAAAGTTGGTTAGGTTATAGCGTAACTATTTATCCTTTGGAAGATTAATTAAATTAGTTGTGAAATGAGCCCTGAATTAAAACAGAAAATAATAGAGGTTTGCAATACAAAAATTGCAAAGAAAGGAGACAACGTTGGAATTTCATTTTATGCCTTTTTTAAGAATAAAAACGACAATCCTAAACTTTTAATGGAAGCTGCTGAATGGTGGATTAAAACAAATGAACTAGATCATTTTGAAAAAGCTGTAAAAATAAAGGAACTAGTTTTAAAATAGTTATGAATTAATAGTTACAATATTATGCATTATTTAAAGAGAATTTTATGTTTATTAATAATTACTTTATTTATTTCTTGTAATTCAAATAACGGAATTCAAGGAAAATGGATTCATAAAAGAGATAATGGAATAAAAATACTATTAAATTTTCATAAGAATAATGAATTGAATTATGAAGTATTTAGAGGAGAGTATAATATTACTGATGAAGTTTTTAGGTTAAAAAAGGAATACAGAAAAGTATTGTATGAATATGATGAGAATACTAAACCAAAAAGTTTAGATTATGTTGTATATAATTTAGTCGATAGCTCTCGTAAAAAAATGTTTGGAATAGTGAGATTTATTAGTACAGATTCTATAGAAATAAAAACATCTATTTTTCCAAATAGACCAACTTTTTTTAATACTAATAACCCAGAAATATTTACTCGAATAGATTAAGTAATAAAATGTTACGAACTATTAATTAGCCAAGAATCTTTTTTCGATTTTTTGAAACAGTATCAATAAAATTTTGATTAAGTTAATTATTGCGTTAGGGATTGAAATGAAAAGCCCACAGCGATAGCGAGGACTTGTAATAAAAAGCCCGACTTGGAGTGTAACGAAAAGGAACGCCCTAAATAGGATGAATTGACAGAATAAGTGTATTTTTGCACTTTAATAAAAAAAAGAATAATGAGTTTATCTAGAGAGTTACAAAAAAGAAGCGGTGGAAAATGTGAGTTAAGTGGTTCAGATGAAAATGTTACTGCTTATGTAGTTGAACCATCAAAAGAAGAGATAGCTGTTAGCGCTACTTGTTTACATCAAATTGAAAATCCAGATGACATGGATCCAAATCATTGGCGTTGTTTAAATGATAGTATGTGGAGTGAAGTGCCTGCTGTGCAAGTTGTAGCTTGGCGAATGCTTACAAGATTAAAAGCAGAAGGTTGGCCACAAGATTTACTGGATATGATGTATTTAGATGAAGAAACTTTAGAATGGGCTAAAGCAACTGGTGAAGGTGAAGAAGTGGACGAAAATACAGTTATTCATAGAGATGTAAATGGTGTTGTGCTTGAAGCAGGAGACTCGGTTGTTTTAATTAAAGATTTAAAAGTTAAAGGTTCTAGCATGGTTGCAAAACAAGGTACAGCTGTTAGAAGAATTTCTTTAGATAGGGATAATGAAAAATACATTGAAGGTAAAGTTGGACCAACACAAATTGTAATTATTACTGATTACGTTAAGAAAATTTAATAGAAACATTTTAAAGTTTTTATAAAAAAAGCCTGTAAATTTTAAATTTACAGGCTTTTTCACTATATTTAATACACAATTTTTCAAAAACTACAAGTACTATTTTTGTTGAGCATACTTTTAGTCTTTAGTAAAATTAATAGTTACAATTTATAAAAATTCTCGTTTTAGCAAAAAAAATAAATATATATAAATTTCAAACTTTAATTATTATGAAGAAATCATTCATTATTTTGTTTACACTGTTAATGAGTTGTGCATATGTAAATGCGCAAGAATTTACAACCCACGAATATAGATCAGTTGCACCTGAAGATATGGATGAGTATATTAAAAGAGAGGTTGTCTATTGGAGTAAATTTGCTGAAAGTGAAATGAAAAAAGGTAATTTAACGTATTGGGCTGTTTTGCAAAGAGTTGGAGGTGAACATCAATTAAACGAACCTAATATTTTAAGAATTAATACATTTGTTGATATTGATAAAGAAGTAAATTGGAATAGTATTACAGGTCTTTTTCCAAAAATGAAGTTTAAAGATATGGATGCTAGAGCAATTAGTAAAACTACCGATAAAATATTTTTAAGAGACTTGGGTAATCACATTCAACCAGAAAATGTTATTCCTGAAAAAGATTTTAAATATGTGCGAATTAATTACCATAATATGAAAGATATTTGGTGGCATTTAAATTTTGAAGCAGAACATGTAAAGCCATTTTTTAAAGAAGCTATGGACAATGGAAAAACTAGTATTAAAGGATGGGGAAATGCATTAATTTTATCACCTAAATCTGATGAGTTTAGATGTAAAACGTACTCGTATGATTTCTTTTCAACATTAAAAGATGCATTAGGACCAAATGATTTTCCTGACATGGATTTTCCAGAAGATTTTTATGAAGAATATAGTAAAAATTATGTTGGAGAAAAAAATGTAAGAATTTATAAAGTAATTAAATTTATTGACGTTAATGAAATAGTGAAAGACTAAAATAGATTAAAATAAAAAAAAGCCGGTAAATTTTAAATTTACCGGCTTTTTTTATTTTTTATTTACTCATTTCAGTAAAATACTTATAAAATAAAGGAATGGTTTCAATTCCTTTTAAATAATTAAAAATACCAAAATGTTCGTTTGGTGAATGAATTGCATCACTATCTAAACCAAATCCCATTAAAATAGTTTTACTTTTTAATTCCTTCTCAAATAAAGCTACAATTGGAATACTTCCTCCAGAACGTTGTGGAATAGCTTGAACTCCAAAAGTTTCTGTGTAGGCTCTATTTGCAGCCTTATAACCAATATTATCTATAGGTGTAACATAACCTTCACCTCCATGATGTGGAGTAACTTTTACTTTTACTGCTTTTGGCGCAATACTTTCAAAGTGTTTTTGAAATAAATCTGTAATTTCTTGAGAAACTTGGTTTGGAACTAAACGCATAGATATTTTTGCATACGCTTTACTTGCAATTACTGTTTTTGCTCCTTCACCAGTATAACCTCCCCAAATTCCATTTACATCTAAAGTTGGTCTAATAGAATTACGCTCGTTAGTTGTATAGCCTTTTTCTCCGTAAACTTCATCAATATCTAAAGCATTTTTGTAAGCATCTAATGAAAACGGAGCTTTTGCCATTTCTGCTCTTTCTTCAGTACTTAATTCTTCAACTTTATCATAAAAACCAGGAATGGTGATATGATTGTTTTCATCGTGTAATGAAGCAATCATTTTACTTAAAATATTAATTGGGTTTGCAACAGCACCTCCGTACAATCCAGAATGTAAATCTCTATTTGGCCCTGTAACTTCAACTTCAACATAACTTAAACCACGTAAACCAGTAGTTATGGATGGCTGCGTATTAGAAATCATCCCAGTATCTGAAATTAAAATCACATTATTACTTAATTTCTCTTGGTTGCGCTCTACAAACCACGCTAAACTAGAAGAACCAATTTCTTCTTCACCTTCAATCATAAATTTAACATTACAAGGTAGTTCACCTTGAGTAGTCATATATTCTAAAGCTTTTACGTGCATATAAAACTGGCCTTTATCATCACAAGCGCCACGAGCAAAAATTGCTCCATCAGGATGTTTATCCGTTATTTTAATTACTGGTTCAAACGCAGGTGAGTCCCAAAGTTCAATAGGATCGGCAGGTTGAACATCATAATGTCCATAAACCAAAACAGTTGGTAAACTGGCATCAATTATTTTTTCACCATACACTATTGGGTATCCTGGAGTTTCGCATATTTCAGTTTTTTCGCAACCAGCTTTGTCTAAAGCAATTTTTACAGCATCAGCTGTATTTAAAACATCTTGACTAAATGCACTGTCTGCACTTATTGAAGGTATTTTTAGAAGTTCAATTAATTCGTTAATAAAACGATCTTTATGTTCGTTTATATATGATTTTATATTTTCCATTAAAGTTTAAATTGTTTTATTCAAAAGTAAGAAAATTTTATTTTGAAATGAATTAGTAAATTTTATTAATTACACTTTGCAATTTTACAATAATGTGTATATTTGCAATCCAATTTGCGGGCGTGGTGGAATTGGTAGACACGCTAGACTTAGGATCTAGTGCCGCAAGGTGTGAGAGTTCGAGTCTCTCCGCCCGCACATATAAAAAGCTTCTCATTTTATTGAGAAGCTTTTTTTAGTATAAATTTGTATGGTTAATATTTTATTTTTGTTTGAATGGAGTTAAAAATACAACAAAGAATAGCGTTAGGAACGTTTTTTTTAGTATCTGGATTAAGTTTTGCTACATGGGCGTCCAGAATTCCAACTATTAAAACTTTTTTTGATTTAAACGATGCAGAACTAGGTACTGTACTTTTAGCAATGCCAGTGAGTTCACTTATAGGTTTGCCAATTTCTGGTTGGTTGGTTTCAAAATTTGATAGTAGAAAGCCATTGTTGGCATCTTTTACATTATTTAATATATCGTTAATATTTATTGGGTTTGTAAAATCTACATTTTTTTTAATTGTAGGTATTAGTTTGTTTTCATTTTTTATGAGAATTTTAAACATCTCTATGAATACACAGTCCATTATTCTTCAAAGGGAATTTAAAAAACGTATAGTTGGTTCGTTTCACGGTTTATGGAGTGTAGGAGGTTTAATTGGAGTTGCATTTTCTACTATTATGGTAAAGTTAAATGTACATATTAGCACTCACTTGTTAATAGTTTCAATTTTTTCAATACTATTAACTTTTACAGCGTACTTTTTTGTTATTAAAAATGATAAATCACCAACAGGCAATAAATTAATTTTTGGGAAACCAGATACTTTTATACTGTATCTAGGTTTAATTATATTTTTAGCAGCAATCTGCGAAGGAGGTATGTTTGATTGGAGCGGCGTTTATTTTAAAGAAGTTATAAAAGAAGAAGTATTTACTTATGGGTATTTATCTTTTATGGCTTGTATGGCATTCTCTAGATTTTTTTCAGATAAATTAATAACAAAAATTGGTTCGCAAAAAACATATATTTTTAGTGCAATAGTTATTACAACAGGAATTTTAACAGCAATTTTATTTCCTTTCTTTTGGGCAGCTTTAATAGGTTTTTGTTTGGTTGGTTTTGGAACAGCTGCAATTTTCCCAATGACTTTTGCTTTGGCAGGAACATCCAAAAAGTATTCACCAGGAATGGCAATTTCTATTATTTCAACGTATGGTATTTTAGGAATGTTTATTGGTCCTCCTTTAATTGGTTATTTGTCACATGCGTTTGGATTAAAAAATGCCTTTTTAATATTTGCAGTTATTGGTATTTTAATAATTCCAATATCGCGTCAGTTTTTTAAAAGTCAAAAAACAAACAAAAAGTGAGCGTTTTAGAATTTAAAAAATTAGAATCTACTAATTATTAATGCATCAATTTTATGTTTAAGTAATAGGAAAACTGATATTTATCAGTTGAAATTACACAGATTTACCTTAATTTAACATAGAATTATAGAGTTACTTTATAATTTACTATAAACTTGAATTAAAGATTTTACTCCATTCCCAATAGGTAAATTTTTAGAATATTCCTCAATGCCTAAAAGTTTATAGCAGCAATTGTTTTCAAGTTTTCATATTGTAAGGTTTAATAGATGTGTAATGTATCTACTAAACAAGCGGAAGTCGAAAAGCTAAAAGAGTAGACCTTTTTTAAAACATTTTACTATGAGAACATTAAGTTTAAAGTTACTAGCTACACTACTTTTTTTAGGAGTAGCCTTTACAAGTTGTGATAATGACGATGATGATGTAATTAGTGGACTTGAAGATAGAAACATCATAATTGATGATACACAAACGTTTAATATGAAAAATTTTATTGCATCGTTAGAGCAAGTAAAATTAATTTCAGAACCAATGTCTTTAAATTTATCGGGATATACTCACCTAGTAGATGATGGAAAAGCATTGGAAAGCTACTTTAATTATAAAGTATTTGGGAAATTTGGTGGCCCATTAATAACGCTTACTCACAATTTTAATAGTAGTGGAGTTGTTACATCCACAACTATTGAAAATTTATACCAATACCATTCTGGAGCTAAACCAGCTAAATCAGCTAAAAGTATTAATATTACTAGTGATCCTGATCTGTATGAAGAGTTAACATATAGATTTGATAATAAAGGGTTTATTACAAAAATCATGTTGGATAACGATCTTGATGAAGTACTTAATTTAGAATACAACACTTCAAATCAAATAGTAAAAATAACCCATGATCATATATCAACAAAAATGTTAAGACTTCCTTCAATATTCAAAAAAGAAGATGTTGTAAGTAACAGTAATCAATCAAAAATAAATGCGATGATTACTACATGGGATGAGATTTTTGAAAAAGATTCTAATGGAAATATTACAAAGTATAGAAACACTAGAAGTGATTTAGGTGATTTTGTAAAATATTATTTTGATAGTAATAATAGAAATATAAAACTTGAATATTATGATGATGACATTTTAGATGATACCAATATTTTTGAGTACGATAGTACTGGAAGATTAATAAAGTTTTATGAGGAAGATGAGACAAATGATAGAAATGAAATTAAATATACAAATGATTATATGAGTATGTTAGATAATAATACTCAAAATGATTTTTTAGCGCTTCGAAATATTGAAGATTACGGAGAAGGATTTAAATTTATTAAATCCTGGGTTTTTCAATATGATTATGAGACTAATATTTTTGAATATTGTAGAACTTCTGAATATACATATAATGATGTTTATAAATATCCATTAAAATCTAAAAAAGAATATTATGAAGGAACTCCAGAAAATTTAGTATTAGTAGGTTATACCATTATAGATTCTCGTGACCCAGCAAATAATTACAGAGAAACTAAAGAGAGTATTTACAATGCAAGTGATACTTTACTCTATTATGTAGAATACGAAGTTTCAAATAGTAGCGTTCAAAGCCATCAAGTATATATGCCAGATGGTACAGCAATAAACGATTTCAATATAGATAACAGTTATATGTGGATTGAACTTTTAATAAGTTACATAAATATAACATGATAAGAATAAAGGCTCCCAATTGGGAGCCTTTTTAGTTTAAATTATTTGGTTTATTTCACAGTTTTTATAGAGCAACCAATTGCTTTTGTTTGGTTTTGTTCAATAGTTTTATTAGCTAATAATGCATCCACAGCATTTTCTACATATTTAGTCTTAACAGCAGATGGGTTTCTAGAACTATCATCAATAGCACCAATATATTTTACTCTTAAACCTTCAGTTTCTTTTTGTAAAAGAAATACGTGAGGTGTTCTTGTAGCTCCGTATTGTGGGTGAATTTTTTGTCCTTCATCAAATAAATAAGGAAAAGTAAAGCCTTTTTCTTTTGCTCTTACTTTCATTAAGTCAAAACTATCTTGTTTTTGTACAGCAGGATCGTTCGGGTTAATAGCAATTACAGGGTAACCTTTATCTGCATATTTTTTATCTAACGCAATAATTCTATCTTCATAAGCAATTGAATATGGACAATGGTTACACGTAAAAATTACTATAAATCCTTTAGCTTCATCATAATCTGCTAAAGAAACCATTTTGTCATCAATATTTTTTAAAGAAAAATCAGTAGCTATATCTCCAACTTTATAACCGGTATTATCTTCAATTGGCGGAGTAGTTACATTTACTGTACTAAAAGCGTATATTAAACTTAATACAGTAAGAAATAAGAATTTGTTTGCGTGTTTTTTCATAATTAGTGTTTTATAAATTGATTTAATTCAGTAAATAGTTCTTCTTTGGTAAACGATTGTTCATAGAATAGTCGTTTGTTTTTATTGTAAATTACAGTTGCAGGAATTGCTCCAGACCAAGTTGAATCTACTTTTGGTATCCATTCGTTTTCATTTGGAGCATCTAGTAATAAAACTTCAGATTGTAAATTATTTTTTTTAATAAAAGGTATTAAATTACTTTCTACCTTATTAGGAAAATCTAGACTTACCAAAATAACTTCAACATCTTTTTTAGAGTAGGTTTTAGTAATTTCTTCAAAATAAGGTAATTCTTTAACACAAGGAGCGCACCAAGTTGCCCAAAAATTAATTACAAAGGTTTTGTCTTCGTTTTTATTTAGGTATGTTTTAAACTGTTCAAAGTTTAATTTTTTTAATTCAACTTGTTTTTCTTTTTCAGGAACTTCTTTACATGAAAAAAGTGTTAAAAATATAAACAATAGTCCGTAATATTTCATTGATAATTTTAATTAGTTCCGTTAAAAATAATTTTTTTAATGAAGCGTGACTAATTAAAATAGTAGTTTTTAGAAAAATTTAACTATCTAAAACTCCAATTGGAATAATTAGTAGATTTTTCTAATTTATTTTCTAGAGCATCTTCTAATTCAGGGAAGAAATCTATTCCAGTTAAATTTTCAATTTCATCTATTGAAGTTACAAACTTGTAAAGAGGTTTATTTGATTCTTTATGAGGCATTAAAAAAGCAATTGCTTTTATTTCTGGCTCATGATAATCTAAAATAATTTTGTAAAACTGATTAGGAACTGTCACTTTTTCCGTTCCAATTGTTTTGGTGTTATTGGTTAGAATTCCACCAGTAACAACATACAATTTTTTATATTTAGTTGCCCAGTAACGTGTTTTTTGTTCTAATCTATTCCAAACACCAGCATTAAAATCATGTTTTTGTGGGGTAACATTACTTGTTAAAAAAGTCTCATCATGTGCAAATTTTGAAAACCTTCTGTCTCCCGCAGGGCAAAGATGTCCTTTGTCGTAACCAGATTTAGAGTAGTTTTTGTAATGAGCACTTTGGCTTAATACTTTTATATCTTTTTCAAAATAAGGCCTTTTATGGTTGGTAGTTGAAATATGTTCACTTCGTAAATCGTATGCAACCCATTCAGCTTGCTCATGCTTTTCACTGTATGAAAGCGAATAAAAATTATGATTTACAATGGTACCAGTTGTTGAAGTTGGTAAAAAATCAATTTCAGATTTTTCAGTTTTACTTTTAGATATTTCTTTAATATCTTCGATTGAAAAGTTATCCCAAACAAAAAACAAGATTGCAAAAAATATTGTTAGAGCAGCATAAATGGTTTTTCTATTTCTCACTTTTTAAAGGTATTTCTTTAAAGTTTTCAGTTTTAGGTAATCCTTCAAAAATTTTTACAAATTCAGCAGGTGGAGCGGTTAATTTTCTTTTGTATAAATCTATCCAAGCACCATAAACTTTAATCTCGGCTGAAAGTATGCCTTTTTGGTTGAAAATTTGGTGTGTAAAGCGCCAACGTTCTATTCCTTTTGAAACACCTTCTAATTCCATGTGCACTTCAATATTTTCTCCAATATGAATTTCTTTAAAAAATGAAGTTTCTTCTTTAAAAAGTATTGGACCAATATTTAGTTTTGCAAATTCGTTAATAGATAAACCGTGTTCTTGAAAAAAACGAACGCGTACTTCAGCAGCATAATCATTATAGGCTGTATGACGCATGTGACGGTTTGGGTCAAAGTCTGACCATTTGGTGTTAAATGTAACTTGAAATTTCATGTTTATTTTTTTTGAAGTTTCAAATTTAAACTAAATGTTTTGAATTTTCTCTAAAAAAACTTTACGTTTTGCACGTGCAATTGGAATTTTATCTCCATTTGTTAAAACTACATAACCTTCATTTAAAAAATCTGAAATAAAATTAAGATTAATAAAATGAGATTTATGAATTGAAAAAAAATGTTGAAGCTTTGATGAATTTGAAAATTTACCAATACTGTATGAACTTAATATAGATGTATTTTCGAGTACAATTTTGGTGTAACCATCTACGCCTTCAAACCTAATAATATCTTCTGTTTTTAGAAAACTTAACCCTTTTTGTGTGGGAATTACAATTGTAGAATTTCCATTATTTGTTAAGTTTTCTAGGAGTTGTCTATTTTTTTCAAAAGCACTTTTCTGGTCAATATTTTTTAAAGCATTTGACACTGCATTTTTAAGTTCTTCATTATCAATTGGTTTAACTATGTAGCCTATAGCACAATGCTGTATAGCTTCAATTGCATACTCATTATAAGCGGTTACAAAAATAATTTCAAAGTTAGGATTGTTTATTTTAGATAATAAATCAAAACCACTTAAAACAGGCATTTCAATATCAACAAATAATAGATTAGGATGTTGAGCATTAATTTGTTTTAGTGCCTTTTGCGAATTTTGAAATTTATGAGTAATAGTAATATTAGGAAAATATTTTTCAATTTTTAGAGCTAAACTTTCCAGAGCATTTTTCTCATCATCAACAATAATGGCTGTTATAGTATTATCCATTTTTTAAAAATATTAATTGAACGCAGGTTCCGTTTGTTTTTTCTAATTCATTTATAGAATACGTAATATGCCACTCTTTGGATTTGTTTAATAGCATTATTCGATCTTTTATTATTTCAGTAGATTTAGAAACATGAGTTCTAATAGAGTTTTCTTTAATTTCTTTAGCTTTTGTAAGTCCTATTCCGTTATCGCATATTTTTATAGTGAAGGTATTTGTTGAATTATAGATAAAACCAATTGATATTAACCCTTTTCCTTCATTATGAAATAAGCCATGGTTTACTGCGTTTTCAACAATGGGTTGCAAAAGCATTGATGGAATTTTTTGTTCACTTAGGTTAAGCTTTTTATCAATATTAAATTTAAACTTAAAATCATTTCCAAAACGCATTTGTTCAATTTCTAAATAATTGTTAAGTAGAGAAATTTCTTGTTCTAAAGAAATAAATTTATCTCTTGAGAAATCGAAAAATTTTCTAATAAGTCTTGAAAATTTCACCAAATATTTTTCAGAAAGTTCAATTTCATTTTTGTTAATGTAATATTGAATTGAATTTAATGAATTAAATACAAAATGTGGATTCATTTGAGATCTTAAAGCGTGTAGTTCAAATTCTGCAAGTTGTTTTTGAGTATTAATTTTAGTTGTTCTTTTTGCTAATTCTTTGTTTCTAATAATTGATAATACATAAACTAAAAAAGCAATTGTAAATAATGTAAATAGTAGTTTAGCTAAAATTCTTTGGTACCAGAGAGGTGTAATTTTAAAAGAAAATTCATTTTCAAAAGCATCTTTTTTTATTTTTAATTTATAGTTTTTAGGAGATAAATTACTAAAAGTTAAATTATTTGAGTTGGAAGAAATCCAATCATTTTGAATAGGTTCTAATTTATACTCATAAGAGGTGTTTAAATTTCCTTCAGAAAAATCTATGGTTGCTATTTTAAAATTTACACTGTTGTTACTTGTGTATTTTTGACTTTTGTTGGAGTAGGTAATGGTTGTGTTGTTGTATAAAACTTTATTGAAATAAATAGACGAAAGCTGTGAGTAGTTTTTATGTTTTTTTGGAAGCAATGCTACGCCATTGTTTGTGCTTGCTAAAATATCATTGTCAATAATTACAATATCGTTAATATTGTTTGATGGTAAACCATCACTAATGTCATATTTATTATGAAAGCTATAAGAGTTGTTTTTTTTAACGTAGTTAAATATACCTTCATTTGTTGCAAGCCATAATGTATCCTTTTCAACAAAACTACTTTCTATTGCTAAATATTCTGATTTTGGAAGTTGGTAAATGGTGTCAAAATCGGAAATATAAGCTCCAAAACCATCGGTACCTAGCACAATTTTATTTTCAGAAAGTTTATTTATAGATATAATAGATTTTGTAAATGGTTTATTTTTAAAAGAGATATCAATTAAACTATCATTTTTTAATTCTTTTAGTCCATAATTAGTTGCAACTAAAAGCCGATTGTTAAACTTAATAATTTTGTTTATTCCAGGTAGGGAAATGTGATTTTCTAGTTTAAAAGTAGTGGGATTTAATTTATACATTCCAAAATAATAAACAGCATATAGTGATTTATTTAAAAGAATAACTTGAGAGGGATTATCTATTTTTTGGTTAATGGTATTAAATAAATTTAATGTTGTACGTGTGTTTTTTTTTATTTGAATAAACTTATTTTTTGTTAAAAAGAATTGTGAATTTAAACTGTCAATTTTTATGGTGCTAAATGGATAGTCTGAAGCTTTAAAAATAAGATTAAAATCTTTTTTATTTTTATTGTATTTATAAAAACCTTTTTCGTTTATGCTTGTGTAAATTTCAGCATCTACCGTATTAAACTTTTTAACTTTTTCTTTATTTAATACATATTTATTCAATTTTTTAGATACCGGAAGTTTATAAATTCCGTTTGAAAAAGTAGCGAACCAAATATTTTCGTTTTTGTCTATTAAAGCAAAATGTGATTTAATTTCTTTAGGGAAAATATAGGCATTCTTAATTTGAAAATATTCATCTAAATAACCTACAAACCCAGTGCCAGAAATTTGAATTTCACCATTTACCGTATTAATTCTATTATGTTTTGAAAATTCTATACCAATTTGGTTTTTATAAGAATATTTGTGAGTTTTTAAAGTGTTTAAATTTAGAACTACATAATTTTTTGGTGATGCCCAAATATAGAGGCTATCATTTAGTTGTTTTTTGTATGCGTCGGAAGAGCAAAGTTTATCTTTGAAAGCAATACTTTTTATAAGTATATTATTTTTATTATATAAACTTAAAGTATCATAATTATGATTTAAATAAAAATTTTTTAAATTTTTATGATAAAGAATTGTGCGGTCATCTTTATTATTATAATTTACATGGGTTTTAACCCATTTTCCATTTGATAATTTGAATGATTTTCTGGGTCCAGCAGGGTATATGTTATTTTCAACTTGACTTGTAAAAATAGGATTCATAATTTCATGTGGATCTTCATTTGGAAATGATTGCACTGTATCATTTTCAATATATCCTAATTTTGTTGTTTTAGCTAAATACCAAACTTTAGCATCGGGAGTAGTAATTGCTTCCCAAATATCATTTTTAGGTAAGCCATTTTTGGTTGTGAACGTTTTAAATTCGTTACCGTTATATCTTACCATTCCTTTATCGGTTAAAAACCATATAAAACCTTTGGCATCTTGTCTAATAGTATAAATGTGGTTGCTTGGTAACCCGTCTTTAATAGAATAATTGGTAAACTGTTGCGCAAAAGAAAAACTCCACATTAATAATGTGAGCACACTAATAATATGGAGCCTTTTTATTTTCAATTATTTTGATTTGGTTCTAAATATATAATTTAAAATGAAATTATATGTTTATACTAGAAACTAATTTCATCAATAGTACCATCACAATCATTATCCAAACCATCTAAAACTTCTTTAGCGTATGGATGAACTTTGGCATTTGAATCATCACAATCTAAATTATTTGACACGCCGCCATCTCCATCTGCAAATGTTGTTGAACCATATCCATCTCCATCGGCGTCTTTATATTTAACGTCGTCTATATCAGTTTCACCATTACAGTTATCATCCATACCATTATTGTAAATTTCTTCAGCTAAAGGGTTAATTGCAACATTACTATCATCACAATCACCAGCAACCCATGAATACCCGTTTGGAGCGTCATCATTATTATAATCATCAATTTCTATTATAACTGGGCTATCTGGATTCCCAAAGCCATCTTCATCTTTATCAGCATAAAAAGTAATTGCAATTTTACCATTGCAATCTTCATCAGTTAAATTATCAGGTATTTCTGTTGCTCCTGGATAAACATCAGCGTTGGTGTCATCACAATCTGCTTGTGCTCCTCTAATATAACCTGCAGGTTGGTCTGCAAGATATGCTTCAATTGGTGTAGCTGAAGTATCGGCATATCCGTCGTCATCCATATCTGGATACCATCTATAAGTTGGTTCTCCTGAACACGCAGGTCCAATTATAAATATTGCAACTACTAAAAGTGTTAAAGGAATACCGATGTTTATAATTCGTTTTTTCATATTGTTTATTTTAAGATTAATTTATTTTTTGTTTTTAATTTAATGTAGAATAAAGAAGCTATGATTAATATAAGGATTGCTATAAATTGAGAATGAGAAAGCCAATTTTCAATAATATAGCCTCGGTTATCGCCTCTAAAAAGTTCAATAATAGTTCTGCTAATTGCGTACATTGAAACATAGAGTATAAATAGTTGGCCTTTAAATTGTTGTCGTTTTTTTATGATAAGAAGAATTAGAGCGATACTAATTAAAATACTTACTTCATATAATTGTGTTGGGTGAACTGTTAAATTATTAGAGTTTGGAAATGTTACTCCAAAAAAACTTGTGGTTTCTGAACCATAGCAGCAGCCAGCGTTAAAACATCCAATTCTACCTAAACTATGCGCTATAACTGTTGTAATAGCCATAATATCTAATATTGGTAATACGGGTATTTTATAGTGTTTTAAATACCAAATTACAATTGGAATTATGGTTACAAACGATCCATAGAATACAAATCCGCCAGAAAAATTATCGAGCATTAGGTGAGGATTATTCCAAAAATGGATTGGTCTTTCTAAATAATAAAATAGTTTTCCTCCAACAAAACCAGCTATAAATATGATGTAAAAGAAATTGTTGGAAAGGTTTTTTATTCCCAACTCTTTTTTTGCTCTCCATTTTGTGTACAACGTACCCAATAAGGTTCCTAATACAATACAAAAAGCATAGGTATAAATAGTTATTTGATGATTTCCAATAGGAAAACTAAATAATTCGGGATGCATAACTTACTTTTTTACAATTTTTTTAGTTAAAATCCCTTCAGAAGTTTTTATGGCTATAAAGTAAATACCACTGTTTAAATATGAAATGTTTAATACGTTGTTACCGTTTTGTAATTCACCAGTTTTTACAGTTTGACCTTGTAGATTAGAGAGTATAAAACTTCCTTCGTTATTTATTTTTACAGTTAATTTTTCTTTTACTGGGTTTGGAAAAATATGATATTTCAAATTGTTTTTTGAAAATTCGTTAGACGATAAGGTTGTGTTAATTTGTGTGGTTGCCGTATTTGTAATAATTGGTAAGTTATAATCAAAATAAATATGAGCAATATTAGAAATAATATCTCCTGCAACAAATGTGCTTTTGGGTTTTACTCTGTAGTAAATCCAACCATGACTTCCTGGTTCATCGGTTGTGCTGTCTGCTAAATTAATTCCATTAAAAACAAAATCTATCTCATTAACATTATTAATAACTGTATTATAATTATGACTTGCAGCTATAGGTTGAAAGGTACTCCAATCTAAAAATGCATCTAGAGTGTTTTCTACAGTAATATTAATTGCTGAAGCTGTTCCTGTATTCTGAAATCTAATAATTACACTTAAAAAATCATCTGCTTGAGTTTCTGTAATTAAAGGGCCTTCAAGAAATGTTATGTCATTAGGGTCGTAAGAACCAATAGTAATTTGGTCAAATGTAAATGTATTGTTTGTTGGTGTGTAATCTCCAGTAATTGGAGTAACAGAAGCTGTATAACTTAAAATATCTCCATTATTTACTGTTGGTGGCGTAAAAATATTAAAGTTAATATCTATATATCTAGTCTCTAAAGGCATTAAATTATTGTAACTCCAAATTAATGGACTAGTAGTTGCTGTAGGTGGTATAGATGCTCCTAAAAACGTAACCTTTGTATTATCGTAAGTTAAATCTACTACGCCACTTAATGTAGTAGTCCCAATATTGGTATATCTTAATTGATAAGCTGTATTAAAACCTGGTCTTGCTTGAGTGGTTGGAATTATAGATACTATTACATCATTTACAACAGAGTTTGGAGTAACACAGAAATCTTGGTTTGTAATATTATTAATTCCAGAGTTAATTGTATTTGTATAGTTTGCTGGAGTTGCATTGTAGAGTGTTTGATTTGTTTGGGTTACAAAATTACCTGATGCTGATGTTTCTATTGAAAAATCTCCATTTGCATCAGTTAGTACATTGTAGCTTGTGTTAGAATTAGTTTCATTTAACTGAATAGAAAAATTCTCAATTATTGTACTTGATGTGGAACACCCATCATTATTAACATCTAAGGTTACTTTACCACTAAATGTGTTTTCAATAACTTCTCTAAAACCAACGTTATCTACAATAAATTGTGCGTCTTGACTATGTTGCCCAGTATATTCTAAATAATAAACCCCACTAGTTACAATATTGAAACTTCCAGAACTCCATTCTTCTAAATAACCACTAGAATTGCCATTAACTAATCCAACGTTTGTTACAGTTGTACCATTGATATCTTTTAAATTAACACCCCAAAATCCACCAAGCCCTATTTCTCCCATCATTGGGTCATACTGAGTATTCTTATATTCAGTAAATAATTTATACGCTTTACTAGCATCTAAATAAAATTGAGGAGAAGTAAGTATAAAATCTCTAGTATAGATACCTGAAACATTTAGGTACATCTCTCCTCCAGATGCATTAATACTTGTATCTGTTCCTGTAATTGCCCAACCTGAAGTGTCTATATTAAAGCCTCCATTGGGTATAAGTATAGTTTGGCTAAATCCAAATGTACTAATAAACAGTACTGTAATTAAAAGTAGTTTTGTTTTCATAATAATTTATTAAAGTTCAATTACAAACATATACTAGTAATACTATAAAAAATAGCTTCATTCGATGAAGTGTTATGTTGATTTGATAAAGTGAAAAAGCAGTTAATTCTAAACTAACTGCTTTTGTGTAAATAAAAATATAGGGACTATTTATTTTTTTCGTAATTAAATACTACATCAATCTTTTTCTGAAATTGTTTGTGAGAATTTAAAATAAATATTTGTCAAACAAATATATAGTCAATGAATAGTGAAATAAAGAGTGAATCTATTAACGGTAGTGTTGATTCGATAAAGTGGATTAAAAATTTAGCTTTTCACATCTAAAGCATCTCGTAGTGCATTTCCAATAAGCATAAAAGCCATAACTAAACTCATAATTGCTAAACCAGGAATAATAGCCAAATAGGCTTTGCCTAAAATAATATAACTGTAGTGATCTTTAATCATTGCGCCCCAAGAAGGAGTAGGAGGTTGGGCACCAATTCCTAAAAAACTTAAACCGCTTTCTATTAAAATTGCTCCCGCAAAATTTGCAGCTGAAATAACTATAACAGGCGCCATAATATTTGGTAAAATATGATTGAATACTATTCTAAAGTTTGAAAAACCTAAAGCTTTGGCAGCTTCAACATATTGCATTTTTTTGGAACTCATTATTTGACCACGAACAACTCTGGCAACTTCAACCCACATAGTAAGTCCAACAGCAATAAACACTTGCCAAAACCCTTTTCCTAAAGCTAATGTAATTGCTATTACCAATAAAAGTGTAGGTATTGACCATGTTATATTTATAAGCCACATGATAAATGTATCAACTTTTCCGCCAAAATAACCAGCAGTTGCTCCAATTGAAATACCGATAACTAATGAAATAAACACAGCTACAAAACCAATAAAAAACGAAATTCGTGTTCCAACAAGCATTCGACTTAATAAATCTCTACCATATTTATCGGTACCTAAATAAAATTTTCTTTTTGAGATAAAGTTTGAAATTTCTTTGTTTTGAAATGAGGTAATTGAAATTGATTTATGAATGTTTTGAGGAAAAGTGGTGTAGTTTAATTCATTGTTTTCCATTTGATATTCAGAAATAGGTACTTCAATATTAGTGTTTATACTTCCAAAAAATAATTTATTTAAAAAAGATTGTTCTGTTTTATTTTTAGAAGGAATAGATAACATTAATGTTTCAAAACCTGGTTTTTTAGAATGAATTTCTAAATGCATTTGATTAGCATTACTGCTGCTATCTGGTGCAATTGCATACGCAAATATAGCAACAAAACCACATAAAACTATAAACCAAAAAGAAAGCACTCCAATAGTGTTTTTTTTAAACTTTTGAAGTGCTAATATTGTTAATGAATTGGTATTTGTTTTCAAATGCTTGTGTTTTACAAGCGTAAAAATACAATTTTAGGTTTAGTTTTTAACTAATAAATGTGATGGTTTAATTTTTAATTCTGATACTACATTTAAAGCTTCTTCCATATAAATATCTTTTTTAAGATTTTTATGCCAACGCTCGCGTTTTTCAGCTAAACCTTCATCAGTTTTTATAATTGCTTGCTCGTAATTTGGAGAGCTGTAAGTTAAATTAGTACTGTAATCATATATACTTTCGTATTTTTCAGATTCGCTTTTATGAGATTCTAAATCGTTTTTATAATCTTCGTAACTTAAATAAATAATTGTATCGTCTTGTGATTTTTTTAGCCACTTTGCATTTTCGTCAATTAATTTAAATTGTGAATTTGTTGAAATTCTTTTTTTACTATTATTAATTACCTTGTCAAAATTCTTATAATAATTCCATAGGTTATAAGTAGCTTGTGGAACTTTATCAAATTGCAGTGCTTTTGGTAAATCTCTTTCACCAATTTCCATGTAGCTATATCTGCTTGGAATAATAATATCAGATTTTACACCTTCTAGCTGTGTAGAACCTCCGTTTATTCTATAAAATTTTTGAATAGTCATTTTTAAAGCACCCAAATCTTCTTTTAAATTGGTATATCTATTCAAGTCTAATACACTTTGAACTGTACCTTTTCCATAGGTTTGTTTACCGCCAATTACTATTGCTCTTCCATAATCTTGCATTGCTGCAGCAAAAATTTCAGAAGCTGAAGCAGACATTTCATTTACTAGTACAACCAATGGTCCATCCCAAACAACTTTTGAATCTTCATCAGATTTTACTTTAGCGTTTTCGTCTCTATATTTTACCTGAACAACAGGACCTTTATCTATAAATAAACCTGTAATTTCAATGGCTGTTTTTAAAGATCCTCCACCGTTGTTTCGTAAATCAATTACTAAACCTTCAATATTTTCTTCTTTTAAACGCTCTATTTCTTGCTCCATATCTGTAGCAGAATTTCGATAATTTTTTTCGTCAAAATCTATATAAAATTTAGGTAAATTAATTACACCAAAAGTTTTGTTTTCTTTTTTAACTATAGAAGATTTAACAAAAGTTTCGTCTAGTTCAACAACATCTCTAATTATTGAAATTACTTTTACAGTTCCATCAATTTTTTTTACAGTAAGTTTAACTTCAGTACCTTTTTTACCTTTTATGTATTCAATAGCATCATCTAAACGCATACCAACAATATCAACTGGTTCTTCATCACCTTGTGCTACTTTTGTGATTAGATCTTCAGGTTCTAATTCACCTTGTTTCCAGGCTGGACCACCAGAAATAATTTCACTTACTTTAGTATAATCATTTTTCTTCATTAATCGTGCTCCAATACCTTCTAATTTTCCCGCCATAGAAATATCAAAACGTTTTTTTAAGCTTGGATCTAAATAAGTAGTATGCGGATCAAAATCTTCAGTTATACAATTAACAAAGGTTGAAAACCAATCAGATGAAGTTAATTCGTCCATTCTTTCATAAAAATCATTCATATTAGATAAAGTAGCTTCGCGAGAAATTACCTCAAGTTCTTTAAACGATTTTACTTGGTATGTTTCATCTTCTTTCTTTTTATCTTCTTCATCTGTTATTTTATCGTGAATTCTAGATAATGTACTGAACTTTAATTGTTTTAGCCAATTTTGGATTAGTTGAGTTTTGTTTGTTGCATACTTTTTGTTTTCGTAATTGACATCTAAAATTTCTTTTTTATCGAAGTTGAATTCTGTAGCTAAAATTTCTTCATAATAGATTTTACTTTCATTAAAACGTTGAATAAAACGATCGTGTACTAAAAAGAAAAACGTTAAATCTTCATTTTTAATTTGGTCGTCTATAAGTGTTTTATATTTACTGAATTCATCAATATCACTTTGTAGAAAATAGCGTTTTGATGAATCTAATTTATTAATAAAGTCGTTAAAAACATCTTCAGAAAACGCGTCGTCCATTTCCTGTGGATGGTAATGACCTTGTGTAAGCACATATTTTAAAATGCTTAATAATACCTTGTCTTTTTCTTTTTCAGTTGCATTTATTGGAAAACTTATTAATAAGCTTAATCCAAATAGTACGGTTACAATAATTTTTCTAATCAACATATTCTTGTTCTATATTTTTATGCTATTTAAACTGCTAAAATAATGCCATTATTTTGCAGAGCGACTAATTTAACTTTTTTTTATAGATTCCTTTAAGTGTCTTACTAATTTTTTGAATTTTCCCATTATATTTTTTACAATAATTTATGAGTAACGTAATTGAATATTTAGCGTTTGCAATTTAAATTATAAAATCTATGTACAATTATAGCGAAAACAATAGCTATAGTGAGTTTACAAAATGTTAAAGTTTGTTAGGTTGAAACAATTTAAAATGTAGTAGTTTTGTTATTTAAAACAGTAAAAATGAAAAAAAGACCTTTAATTTTAGTTACAAACGATGATGGTATTACAGCTCCAGGAATTAGAACTTTAATTGATGTGATGAATCAAATAGGTGATGTTGTTGTGTTAGCACCTGATGGGCCACAAAGTGGAATGGGACATGCGGTTACTATTAACGAAACATTGTATTGTAATAAAATTAAGATTGATGATGGACCACAAATTGAGTATAAATCTTCTGGAACTCCTGCAGATTGTGTGAAATTGGCAGTAAGTGAAATTATGAAAAGAAAGCCAGATTTATGTGTGTCAGGTATTAACCATGGTTCAAACTCATCTATTAATGTAATTTATTCTGGAACTATGAGCGCTGCTGTTGAAGCTGGTGTTGAAGGAATTCCTGCTATTGGATTTTCGTTGTTAGATTATTCTTGGAATGCAAATTTTGAACCTTTAAGGGAATTTATTAAAAAAATTGCATTAAATGTTTTAAAAAATGGCTTGCCAGATGGTGTAGTTTTAAATGTGAATTTTCCAAATAGTGGAACATTTAAAGGTGTTAAAATATGTAGACAAGCACGTGCTAACTGGGTAGAAGAATTTGATAAGCGTGTAAATCCGCAAGGTAGAGAGTATTATTGGTTAACGGGTAAATTTACCAATATGGATGCTGGTGAAGATACTGATGAACGAGCTTTGGAGCAAAACTATATTTCTGTAGTTCCTGTGCAGTTCGATTTAACAGCACATCATTTTATTCAAAAATTAAATACATGGAATTTAAATGAATAAAGACAACATGTATAAAGAAATGGCAATTGGATTTGTTATTGCATTAATAGCAACAAGTTTTGGAAGTTATATTTTTATTGAATTTTTTTCAAATTATGATTTTGAGAAAAGTTTAGCTTTAATAAAAGAAGGTAATTTGCAAGGTAAGGTTTTGGTTATAGGTGCGTTAGCAAATTTATTTGTGTTTTTTATGTTTATTAAAAAGAATCAAATTTATAGAGCAAGAGGTGTTTTGTTAGAAACCATTTTAATTGCGTTATTTGTAACAGTTTTAACATTGTTTTTTTAAATGAAATATTACATAATTTCTGGTGAAGCTTCGGGAGATTTACATGGTTCAAATCTTATAAAACAACTAAAAATTCAGGATAAAAATGCTGAAATTAGATGTTGGGGAGGCGATTTAATGGAGCAAGCTGGCGGAATACTTGTAACACATTATAAAGAACGTGCTTTTATGGGTTTTGCTGAAGTGTTTACTAACCTATCTAAAATTTTAGGGTTTATAAAGTTTTGTAAAGCAGATATTTTAGAATTTAATCCAGATAAATTAATTTTTATAGATAATTCAGGATTTAATCTTCGTATTGCTAAATGGGCAAAAGCACACAATTTTAATACTATCTATTATATTTCACCTCAAGTTTGGGCAAGTAGAGCAGGTAGGGTTAAAGCAATAAAACGTGATATAGATGAAATGTATGTGGTTTTACCTTTTGTAAAAGATTTTTACAAAAAGTTTGATTACAATGTAAATTTTGTGGGTCATCCACTTTTAGATGCTATTTCAAATAGAAATAAAGTAAGCGAACTAGAATTTAGAAAAAACAATAACTTATCAAATAAACCAATTATAGCATTATTACCTGGAAGTAGAAAACAAGAAATTCAAAAATTACTTTCTATAATGCTTAAAATGCCCGCAAAATTTCCCGATTTTGAATTTGTAATTGCTGGTGCTCCAAGTCAAGATTTTGAATTTTACAAACCATTTATTACGCAAAATAATGTACAATTTGTAAGTAATAAAACATATGATTTATTGTCAATTTCTTACGCTGCAATTGTAACCTCTGGAACCGCAACTTTAGAAACAGCATTGTTTAAAGTACCAGAAATTGTTTGTTACAAAACAAGTTGGATTAGCTATCAAATAGGAAAACGTTTAATTAATTTAAAATTTATTTCTTTAGTAAATTTAATAATGGATAAAGAGGTTGTAAAAGAATTAATTCAAAATGATTTTAATGAAGAAAGTTTAGAGAAAGAATTGGTTAAAATATTAGACGATACTAATAGAGCAAGGTTATTTCTAGATTACTATGATTTAGAACAGAAATTAGGAGGTAAAGGAGCTTCTAAAAAAACAGTTGAATTAATACTAAAAAACTCTAAAACAACTTAATACTTTAGAGTTTTTTAATAAATAACCAATAATTAATTATTACAAAGTGCTTCTAAAGTATCTTCAATATCTCCAGGAGTACTCATAATTTTCATAAAAGTTCCCATAGTTAATTCTGGCCAATGTAAAGCCAATCTATATTTTCCATGAAGCATTGTTGCTTTAGTACCTTGTAAAATAATTTCATACGGCATTGCAGCAACATGATTTTCTCCAATTTTTGGTAAAAAATTAGCTTCACCATCTTTACCACTTCTTAAACCAACACCAAAAACAGCCACTTTTTGGTTAGTATATTTTAGAGTATATACTTTTGTTGTATTTCCTTTTCTAGCATTTAAATTTGTTTCAATAATTTTTAATCCTTCTTCAAAAGACGAGAATTCATTTAAAGTAACAGGATCAGAAAAATAAGGCATCATTACTTTATAATGGTATTTTTTTAGTTTATCGGCTTTAATTTTTCCTCCAAATTGTTTAAAATATGTTCCAAAAGGTGTCATTGCAGTTTTTAAATCGCTACTAAATTTTGAAAAAACACTTTTGTAAGTATTAAAACTATCTCCTAAATAGGCACGTAAAATATAATCTGGGTTAGTGTATGAAATAACAACTTTACCATCTTTTTTTACCAATCCAATTTTAAAAACAGCTGCTAAAGCACCTCTATCTTTTACTTTTATAACCGTATTTTTTAAAGTATTATTAGTAAAGGTAATTACTTTTAAATTCATTTTACTGGAAGGATTGTAAGTACCTAAAACAGTAAATTGATTGTTTTGTAAAGTTGTTATAATTTTTGCAGAAATGTTTTCAACTGATTCTGTCGATTCTCCCACTTTAATATATGGAGATAGCTCTTGTGAAGCTAAATAGTTAAAAGAGCAGACTAAAAGAATGCTAATAAATAGTTTTTTCATGATTGTGTTTGTTTAAGTTTTCAAGATAACAATTCTAAAAAATGGCTATTATGATATAAATCACTATGTAACTAATGTTACTATAGGTTGCAATTGATAGTTAGATATATTTTTAGTAGTTTTATAACGCTATGAAAAAAATGTTAAGGTTTATACCTGTGCAACTTACCTTGTATTTAATTATAGGGATTTTATTTGCTACTTATTATTCTGTTGAACCAGAAATTATTGGTGTTGTTTCTCTTTTTTTTGTAGTATGTTTAGCGTTAGTTTATGTTGTTTCAACTAGGTTAAATAGAATTGGGTTTGTGTTTTCAATACTAGTTTTTATAGTGGTGACACTTATTGGTGCAGCTTCAATTATCTATAAAACTCAAACTAATAAAACAAATCATTATACAAAGCAATTGACTGTATTAGATTCAGTAAATGTTTCTACATTGTTAATTAGAAAGGAGTTAAAATCTAACGATTTTTATTTTAAGTATAAAGCAGAAATACAAGAATTAAATTCTAAAAAAGTCACAGGGAAAGTTTTATTAAATATTCAAAAAGACTCTATAAATAGTAACTTAAAAGTAGATGATTTAATTCTAGTTAAAAACGTATTTAAAACAATTCCTTTGCCTAAAAATCCTTTTGGATTCAATTACAAAAAGTATTTAGAGAATCAACAAATTTTTCATCAAATTACAGTTTATAATAATCAACACTTTAAAAAAGTTGGAAAAAGAAAAACTATAATTAGTATTGCCGCTGTATTTAGAGAAAATATAAACAATTCATTAATTAAAAATGGATTTAAAAATGAAGAGTTAGCGGTTATAAACGCATTATTATTAGGTCAGCGTCAAACAGTTTCAAAAGATTTATTAACTGATTATTCAAAAGCTGGAGCTATTCATATTTTAGCTGTATCCGGACTTCATATTGGAATTATATTATTAATACTTTCATTTATTTTAAAACCATTAGAGTTATTTAAAAATGGTAAAATTTTTATATCAATAGCTATAATTATTTTGTTGTGGATGTATGCGGTTGTAGCTGGTTTATCACCTTCAGTAGTGCGTGCAGTTACTATGTTTAGTGCGTTAACCATTGGGATTTATGCTAATAAACCAACAAATATTTATAATACGCTATTTATTTCAATGTTCTTTTTATTATTAATTCATCCTTTTTATTTGTTTGAAGTAGGTTTTCAATTAAGCTATTTAGCAGTGTTTTCCATTGTTTGGTTACAACCTAAATTTGCAAGTGTTTGGCAACCAAAAATTTGGATAATAAATAAATTGTGGCAGTTATTAACTGTTTCGTTAGCAGCTCAAATTGGTGTTGCTCCTTTAAGTATTTTTTATTTCAATCAGTTTCCAGGATTGTTTTTTGTCTCGAATTTAGTGATTATTCCTTTTTTAGGATTTTTATTAGTTGCAGGTTTTCTAGTTATTGCACTAGCATTAGTAGATCTATTACCAAAGGTTATTGCTGAAGCTTATCAATTTATAATTGGTTTGTTAAACTATTTTGTTGGTTGGGTTGCTTCTCATGAAGAATTTATACTAGATAGTTTATCTATATCATTTTCAATTTTAATTCTTTGGTATGTTTCGTTTCTTTTACTTTTTAAGTGGATAGAAAAGAAATTATTTTATCGATTTACACTTTTTCTAACTTCTCTACTGTTGATTAGTACTGTACTAATTTTTGAAAAATATAATGTTGAAACTTCAAGCCAGTTTATTGTATTTCATAAAAATAAAGAAAGTGTAATAGGTTTAAAAAATGGAAATAGTTTTAAAATTTATTCTAACGATTCAATATTTAATAATCGTGGTTTTATAAGAGATTATAGTTTAAAGAATAGATTTAATAAATCTGAATTTATCAAATCGAATGTGAATTATTTTAATTTTAATAATGAAGAGATTTTAGTTGTGGATAGCTTATTGTTATTTGAATTTAACTCAATCAATCCAACAATTATACTATTACAAAATTCTCCCAAAATAAATCTAGAACGGTTGATTAATACCTATAAACCAAAATTGATTGTTGCTGATGGTTCCAATTACAAAAGTTCTATTTTTAATTGGAGTAAAACATGCATAAAAAAGAAAACTCCCTTTTATGATACATCACAAAAAGGAGCTTTTATTCTAAATAAATACGCTAATTAATCTTTAAAAGCATATTTAAAATTTTGTTGGTAAGCTTCCCAATCACCTTGTTCAGTTATAGTTTTAAAATCGTCAGATTTAAATAATTTTAAATATAACTCTAATTGTTGAGGTGTTTTATAACCTGGTAGCGGAGCAATTAAATTAGCATCTTCATCTAAAAATACAATTGTTGGATATGCTCTAATTCCAAAATATTGAGATAATTGGTGTGAGCTATTTCTACCATTTCCCTTACTAGAGTCAAAGTTAGGATTGGTAAATGTATTCCCTAGAAAATTTACAGTTTCATTTCCTTCAGCATTAAACTTTACCGCGTAAAAATTTTCATTTACATAATTAGCAACATCTTTATTTTTAAATGTTTTTTTATCGAGCATTTTACATGGTCCACACCAAACGGTGTAGGCATCTAGCATAATTTTTTTAGGCGTTACCTTTTGAGCTGCTACAGCTTCTTCCAAACTCATCCACTTAATCTCTTGGGCATTTATTGAAAACCCAACGATTAAAACTAGTGCAATAATTAATTTCTTCAACTTTTTGATTTTTTTAGATTTCTATTGATTTGACACAAAAAACTTGCCAAAGTTACAATTATTTAACTCCGTGCATTAATTTTTTGAGTAACGGACTTAATAATAACGCAATTACTCCAATAATTATTGGAACAATTGTAAATATTAAAAAGAATGTTGAAATATCATATTTTGTTGTAATAACATCAATCATAGCACCCATTTTTCCTGACGCTTTGTTACCAATAGCTAAAGCTAAATACCAAACACCAAACATAAAAGCAATCATTCTAGGAGGTACTAATTTACTTACGTATGATAGTCCAACAGGTGAAACACAAAGTTCTCCAAGCGTATGGAATAAATAAGCTAATACAAGCCAGAGCAAACTTACCGAAGCAGTTTTTGCACCTTGCGGTATTCCGTTAGCTCCATAAGCTAAAAACCCAAATCCAATTGCTAAAAAGAACAAACCAATAGCGTATTTAGATGCAGGAGCAGGATTGTATTTACTTTCCCACCATTTTGAAAATAAAGGAGCAAAAGCAATAATAAATAATGAATTTAAAATTAAAAACCATGTTGCAGGAATTTGAATTTCATTCTCTTTTTTTCTTACAACAGATGCTTTAAACGAAGTGTTTATTTGACTAGCCTTATCTTCTGGTAAATATTTATAATTAATCCCTTTTTTATCAAGATCAATTATTGAAATCGAAGTGTTTTTTGTAAACTCTGAAGAAGATCTAATAACAGTTAATGATTCTCCAATAATTGCATTTTCAGGAACAGTTGTTATTGGAGTTATAGCAATGGATTTTTCATCATCTGGCGCCATTTTATAACTAGGATAACTAATCTCATAGGAATATGTATTAAAATTGTTATAGATTTTCCAACCAACAATTCCCCAAATTAGTACAAAACTAAATCCTAAAATTAAATTAGAAACCAAATATTTTCGAAATGTTTGACGAAATAATAAGTATAAAACCCAAGTAATTAAAGCTATTGGAACTACCGTAATAATAACATCAATAATATTAAAAATTAAAGCAGCATTTCCTGCTAAAATTCTATTGGTATAATCTTTTGCAAAAATACTCATAGATCCACCAGCTTGCTCAAATGAAGCCCAGAAGAAGATAATAAAGAAAGCAATTATTACAACCGCAATCATTTTATCACGTGTAATTCTACTGTATCTTACAATTCTAGAAACCAATAAATATAAAAATAGAATAAGTGTTGTAATTATAGTTTGCCCAGAATAATCTGTTCCTCCAAATTCAAGAAAGTTTACACCACCTATTTTAGATAAAGGATCGTTTATAATCCATATTAAGCCTAAAGTAGCAATTACTACAATTAGTATTTTATCAATTAGTTTAAACGGGTTTAACTTGTCTTCAATTTCAGTATGGTCATCTGCTTCAATAGTTTTGTTAACCTTATTGGGTTTGCTTCCTGCATCACCAAATATACCTTGGGCTAATGTAAATTGTAATAAACCAAGTAACATAAAAATACCAGCTAAACCAAATCCCCAGCTCCAACCTAAAATTTCACCTAAATAGCCACAAAGCATTATTCCTAGAAAAGCACCAGCATTAACTCCCATATAAAAAATAGTGTAGGCACCATCTTTTTTTTCTGGAAAATCTTTATATAAAATTGATATGAACGAACTCATATTCGGTTTAAAAAAACCAGTTCCAACAACCAATAATAACAATCCTAAATATAAGAAAAAAGGAGTTTCAATAGCCATACTCGCATGACCAAAAGTCATAATTAACGCACCAATAATAATGGCTTTTCTGTTTCCAAGATATTTATCGGCTAATGTTCCTCCAATAATAGGCGTTAAGTATAAAAGCGCTAAATAAGTTCCATATAAAGCTAAAGCATTTTCTCTAGGCCAATCCCAGCCTCCAATACCTAATGAGCTAACAAGAAACAAAACTAATAATGCTCTCATTCCATAGAATGAAAACCGTTCCCACATTTCAGTGAAAAATAAAACAAAAAGCCCTGAAGGATGTCCTAATACTTGTGTTTCGAAAAACTCGTTGTGTTTTTTACTCATGTTTAAAATGTTAGTTTACAGCTTCTTTTTTTAATTTTTTCTTAATTACATAATCATAGATTACTAGCCCAATAATAGTAGAAAATCCAATAACAGCAATTACATACCAAATATTACCAGGATGATAAATATCCCATATATGGTTGGTCATTTGATCTTGTGTCATTTGTAATTTAGATGCAGCTTCTTCGTAAAACTGATTTTTTGTATATGCTTCACTTATTTCTGGTAATTCAATATTTTTTGAGGTCAATTCTTTTCGGATTAAACTTACTTTATCCGATAGGTTTTGATACAAATCTCCTGTAATCCATTTAGTTAATAAATTTGCAAAAGCAATAGGTAAAAAATAAGTACCCATATAAAGCGCTTCTTTTCCTTTAGGTGATATTTTAGCAATATAATCAGAAAATTTTGGGTTTGAAGTCATTTCTCCAATTGCAAAAATTAATATACCAAATATTGTAAAAAATACATTTGAAGTGTAAAAAGATAATGCAATACCAATAACTGCAATAAAAATTCCAGTCATCATAGCATTAATTGGTTTCCATTTTAAGATGATGGTTGAAACAATCATTTGTAAAATAACAATAAAAAACGCATCAAGATTTACAACCATTTCAGGATTAATACCACCATGTTTATTTTTGAAGAATTCAGCTACCCAAGGAGAATAGTTTGATAATGCATCATAAAGAGGTTTAGTGTTTACCCATTCTTCAATAAATACAGGTAATGTATAGAATAATTGATTAAACATTAACCAGAATCCAACCATAATAACTAAAAGTAAAGTCAATTTCATATCCGAAAGAGCTTCCAAAATATTTTTTAATGATTTAATGATTGTTTCTCCTAATGAATCTTCATTTTTTTCTCTGTTTGGTTCCTTGAAAAAGAAGATTACAATTATTAAGTTTATTGCTATTGCAATGGCAGCCATTAAAAATACAATTTTCCAACCGTATTGATCTCTCAATTTTGCTGAAAAAAGTGGGCCAAAGAAACCTCCAATATTTACCATCATATAAAATACCCCAAAACCAAATGATGAATTAGTTTCATTAGTAGATTTTGTAACTATTGCAGAGGCTACAGGTTTAAACATTGCTGCGCCAACTGCTACAATTAAAAACAAAAGAAAAACAGCAGAATATGAAGTTACTTCTCCCATAAAATAGTAGCCAATACCCAATAATAGATATGCTATAATTAATGAAAGTTTATAACCAATCTTATCCGAGATTGCTCCTGTAATAATTGGTAATAAGTATAAAATAAAAGTTACATACGACATTATTTCACCTCTTTCAATGTGAGTGAAGCCTAAAGCGCCGTCATCAGTTGAACCTGTTAAGTACAATGCTAAAACAGCAAATAAACCATACCAAGCCCAACGTTCAAATAATTCCATTGCACTTGCAATCCAAAAAGGTTGTGTAAAAGATTTTAATAATCCGATAAAACCTAAATCTTTATTTTCTGTACTCATAATTTATATTTAAGAATGAAAAAGCTCACATACATTGTACGTGAGCTTTAAAAGTTATATTTATATAGTATGTAAATTCATTTTAGTGAATTCCTTTCATTGCCTTATTTAATAGAGGAGATATAAGTACCGTTATAACTCCAATAATAATCATTACCCACATAATAAAAGGGTATAATGGGTAATCAAACTTATTAAGAATTCCTTCTAGCATTCCAGCCATAAAGTTTCCAGCAGCAAAACTTGCCATCCATAATCCCATTACAACTGAAACTAATTTAGGTGGTGCTAATTTGGTAATCATTGATAATCCTATAGGAGAAAGCATTAGCTCTCCTAAAGTTAACAACACATATACTGAAACTAACCACCAAGGTGAAATTTTAATACCTGTATCAGCAAGATTTTGAGCCTGTGTCATTACAAAAAAGGCAATAGCTCCTAGGAAAAAACCTAATGCAAACTTCATTGGAGTTCTAGGATTCCATCCTTTTTTGTCTAACCATATCCACATTATAGAAAATATAGAGGCAAATATTAAAATGGCAAATGAATTAACATTTTGAAACCAAGTTGCTGGCATTTCCCAACCAAACATTATTCTATCTGTATTATCTTTTGCAAATAAACTAAATGTTCCTCCTGCTTGTTCAAAACCAGCCCAGAAAACAATATTAAAAATTGCTAGTACAATAATTACCGCCATTCTACTCCATTCATCAGAACCATTTGTACCTTTAGTAATGGTGTAAGCTAAACCTATTATGATTGCTGCAAAACCACCATAAGTAATAATTGTTTTTACAATATCTGGTAATAAAGCCCATAAGAACATTAAAATATAAGTACCAACAATTAAAACAATCATTGAAATAAAAATAGTTACCCAATCTTTACTATTTAATATAGTTTTATCTTCAGGAGAGTTTGGTGGTAATCCATAATGTTCTAGTGTTTTTTCTTTTATTTTAAGCCAAAATACACCTAAAATCATACCTACACCTGCTGCTAAAAAACCATAACCCCATTCTACACTTTCTCCCAAACCACCAGCAATAAAAGTACCAAGAATAGCTCCTAAATTTATTCCTAAATAGAAGATGTTAAAAGCAGAATCTTTCATTGGATCATTATTATGATAAAATTCACCAACTACTGTAGAAATATTTGGTTTAAAAAAACCATTTCCAATAATAAGTACTCCTAATCCAAAATTAAATAAGAACTGACGATGATCAGAACTTGTTTGAGTAGATTGATATAACAAAGCACTGGCAGCTAATAAAAATTGCCCAATGGCCATAACTAAACCACCAATATAAACTGTTTTTCGTTGGCCAAAATATTTATCAGATACCCAACCTCCTAAAATAGGAGTTAAATAAACCAATCCTGTAAAGATTGCATACAATTCAAGGGCTTCTTGTCTTTCTAATCCAAAACCACCATTAACTAATTCGGCAGTTAGATACAGTACTAATAAAGCACGCATGCCATAATAACTGAATCGCTCCCACATTTCTGTTGCAAATAAGGTATAAAGACCTTTAGGATGTGATTTTCTAAATGGTATTTCTTTCATGTTTTAAAAATTTAATTTATTGGACTTCTATTGTTTAAGAAGCTCTAATGTTTGTTTATTATTTCCTAAATTTTGCTCGATAAAATTAGTCATTTTATTGTAAAGGTGTAAACGTGTGTTTTTACCTCTATAAATTCCATGCGTTCTATCTGGATAAATTGCTTGTTCAAAAGGTTTATTCTCTTCAATTAATGCGTTTGTTAATCTCATTGTATTTTGAATATGAACGTTGTCATCTCCAGATCCATGCGCTAGTAAAAATTTTCCATTTAACATTGAAGCAAAATTTAATGGAGAATTTTCATCATATCCTGAAGGGTTTTCTTGTGGTGTTTGCATGTAGCGCTCTGTGTAAACACTGTCATAAAAACGCCAGCTAGTTACCGGTGCAACGGCTATTGCCATTTTAAATACATCGTTTCCTTTTAACAAACAATTGCTAGACATAAATCCACCGTAACTCCAACCCCAAATTCCAATTTCATCTTTATTTATGTATGGAAGTTGTCCTAATTCTTTTGCAGCATCAATTTGATCTATAACTTCGTATTTACCCAACTCTTTATAAGTAACTTTCTTAAAATCTCTTCCTTTAAAACCTGTTCCTCTAGGGTCAACACAAACAACCACATACCCTTTTTGTGCTAAATGTTGGTACCAATAATCGTTGTAACCATTCCAAGAATTGCTTACCGATTGTGAACCAGGTCCGGAATATTGAGTCATAAACAACGGATATTCTTTATTTTGATCAAAATCAGCAGGTTTTAGTATCCAAGCATTCAATTCTGCATTTTCAGTTTTTAAAATGAAAAATTCTTTTTTAGAAAGGTTGAAGTTTTTAAGTTCTTCACTTAATTTACTGTTGTTTAGAATTTCTTTTAATTGTTTTCCTTCGCTATTATGAAGTGTGTAAATAGGAGGAGTGTTAGCATCAGAAAATGTATTTATAAAGTAATTTAAATTTTTACTGAATGAAACACGATTTGTACCTGAAGGGTTTGTCAATCGTTTTTTGTTTTTCCCATTTAAACCAACAGAATAAACTGTTCTGTTGATGGAACCATCTTCAACCGATTGATAATAAATTGTTTTAGTTTTTTCATTTACACCATAAAAACTAGTTACTTCCCAATTTCCTGATGTTATTTGATTTTTAAGTTTTCCTTCTTTTGAATAATGATAAATATGATTGAAACCATCTTTTTCACTAGTCCAAATAAAACTATTGTCTTTTAAAAATGTAAGATTATCATGTATATCAACATACGCTTTATCTGTTTCATTTAGAACAATTGTAGCTTTATTAGTTTTAGCATTAACAAAAAATAAATTCAAGTTATTTTGATGACGATTTAAAGTTGTTGCACTTAACGTAGAAGTATCTTTTGTCCATTTGATTCGTGGAATATATTCGTAATCTCCTAAATCTATGTTTGAAATGTTTTTTGATTCATTATTAAATAAATGAAGTGTAACAACTGAATTTTTTTCACCTGCTTTCGGGTATTTAAAAACTTGTTGGGTAGGATACAAACTTTTTCCCGTAATATCCATTGAAAATGTTGGAACTTCTGTTTCATCAAAGCGTAAAAAAGCAAGATTTTTACTATCAGAACTCCATTCAAAAGCTTTTACAAAACTAAATTCTTCTTCGTACACCCAATCGCAAATACCATTAATAATTTTATTCTTTTCCCCATCATTTGTTATTTGAGTAAGTTGATTGGTTTCTAAATTTTTAATAAAAATATTGTTTCCTTTAGCATAAGCTACTTTTTTACTATCTGGGGAGAAAGTTGGTTCTTGAATTTTTTCTTCATCAATTAATTGTAAAGATTTTGATGCGATATCATAGACAAAGAAAATACCTAAACTAGAGCGACGATAAATAGGTTCGGAATCTACACCTAAAAGTAGTTTTGTTTCATTATTGTTAAAACTATAGGTTTCAAAATACTTTAAATTGTCCAAATTTTTGCTATCAACAATAGTTTCAACCTTTTCAAGGGTTTTGTAGCTGTATTTATCTACGCTTGTACTTCTGGTATCTCTATTAAACCCTAAAAGTGTGTAATAATCACCGTTCATAGAGTTTAACTCGTTCATGCCTTCAGTTCTAAAGGCTCCGCTCCAAATTTCTTCTAATGTAATATCTTTTTTTTGAGCTGAAACTATGGAAGTTACAACTAAAAAGGCGAAAAGAATTTTCTTCATAAATAAGTTTTCGAAAAATAAAGTTCAAGTTTAAGAAAAATCTAGCAATTTACTAGTGTGTAAAGTCATAAAAATACAATTATATCAATTTAGAATTATAATTAATTAATCAAGTATCTTTGCTTTTTTATAATAGAAGATTAATTATGTCTAAAACTATCAACGGATTTTCAAAATTAACAAAAGACGAAAAAATTAACTGGTTAATTGAAAACTTTTTTGAAGGTGATACCAACACAAAAAATATTTTAAGTCAATATTGGAACGAGAATAAAATTATTCAAGATTTACACGATGATTTTATAGAAAATACAATTTCAAATTATTATTTGCCTTTTGGAATTGCTCCAAATTTTGTGATTAACGGAAAAGATATTACAATACCAATGGCAATTGAAGAAAGTTCGGTAGTTGCAGCAGCTTCATTAGTTGCTAAATTTTGGAGTACACGTGGAGGATTTAAAGCTAAAGTTATTTCAACTACTAAAATTGGGCAAGTTCATTTTATGTATGAAGGTGATAAGGCAGAACTTCAAAATTATTTCACTTCAAAAAAAGAAGCTTTACTAAAAACTACTGAAGATATCACTAAAAATATGCGAAAGCGTGGAGGTGGGATTTTAGATATAGAATTACGAGATAAGACTTCAGAATTAGCTAATTATTATCAATTGCACGTTACATTTGAAACAGTTGATAGTATGGGAGCCAATTTTATTAATTCTTGTTTAGAAGCAATGGCAAATAAATTTAGGAATGATGATATTCATATAGTAATGAGTATTCTTTCAAATTATGTTCCTGAATGTTTGGTAAGAGCAGAAGTTAGCTGTAAGGTTGAGAATTTATATGCTGAAAATTCAGAATATTTAGCGCAAAAATTTGTAGAGGCCGTACAAATTGCTAATGTAGAGCCGCATAGAGCAGTTACACATAATAAAGGAATTATGAATGGTATTGATGCTGTTGTAATTGCTACTGGAAACGATTTTAGAGCTATTGAATCTTGTGTGCATGCCTATGCTGCAAAAGATGGAAAATACAAGAGTTTGTCAAATGCTACTATTGAAAATGGTATTTTTAAATTTTGGATAGAAATACCGTTGGCAGTGGGAACAGTTGGAGGGTTAACAGCGTTACATCCACTTTCTAAATTAGCAATGGAAATGCTTGGAAAACCTTCAGCAAAAGAATTAATGGAAATTATTGCAGTAGCTGGTTTAGCTCAAAATTTTGCAGCGTTACGGGCTTTAACAACAACAGGAATTCAAAAAGGACATATGAAAATGCACTTAACAAATATTATAAAAGGGCTAGGTGCTAGTGAAGCTGATAAACAATTTTTAATCAATTATTTTGAGAATAAAACAGTAACTCATAATGCAGTTGTAGAAGCTTATAATAATTTAAGAAAGTAAAAATAGTAATGAAAAACATTAAAGTAATTGCTTTTGATGCAGATGATACGTTGTGGGTTAATGAACCCTATTTTCGAGAAACAGAACAAAAATTTGCAGAATTATTAAAAGAGTTTTTACCTGAAGATGAAATAAATAAAGAACTGTTTAAGGTTGAAATTAAAAACCTTTCTTTGTATGGTTATGGTATAAAAGGCTTTATGCTTTCTATGATTGAAACTGCCTCGAAAATAACCAACGGTTCAGGTAAAATTCAACTTATTAATAAAATTATTAAGCTTGGTAAACAGATGCTGAATAAGCCTATTGAATTGTTAGATGGCGTTGAACAAGTTTTAAAAAGTCTAAATGGTGATTATAGGTTAGTGTTAGCCACAAAAGGAGATTTATTGGATCAAGAGCGAAAATTAATAAAATCTGGTTTAGAAAAACATTTTCATCATATTGAAATAATGAGTGATAAAAAAAGTGTTGATTATAAAAAGCTATTGAAACATTTAGATTGTAAACCTGAACATTTTTTAATGATTGGTAATTCAGTGAAATCTGACGTACTTCCTGTCTTAAAAATTGGAGCAAAAGCAGTTCATGTTCCGTTTCATACAACTTGGTCACACGAAGAAGTTAATGGCAGTTTAGCTGAATATAATTATTTAGAAGTTGAAAACATTTCAGAAATAAGTAAGTTTTTGAAGTAGTTTTAATCGGTGGTTGAGCGGAGTCGAAACCACATTGTTAAGTATGAAAAAAGGTTTTGTATACATATTAGAATGTTCAGACGGGAGCTATTATACAGGAAGTACAATTGATTTAGAGTTAAGGTTTATTCAACATCAAGAAGGTAAGGGAGCTAATCATACTAGAAAAAGATTACCTGTTAAACTTATGTTTTTTGAAGAGTTTACTAGTATTGAAGAAGCTTTTAAAAGAGAAAAACAAGTTCAAGGTTGGAGTAGGAAAAAGAAATTAGCTTTAATAAATAATAAAATAGAAGAATTATCGAAATTTGCGGAATGTAAAAATGAAACTCATTTTAGTAAAAAGGCTTCGACTACGCTCAACCACCAAAAAGGAAAAGATTGATGAAAGAATTCTACAGCAACGGAAAGTTATTATTAACTGGAGAGTATTTTGTTTTAGACGGAGCAAAATCTCTTGCAGTACCAACTACTTGTGGACAAGATTTAATAGTGAAGCCAATTGCAGAACCACAACTAATTTGGAAAAGTTATACAAATACAAATGAGTGTTGGTTAGAGGCTGTTTTCGATTTACCAAAACTACGTTTGTTTAGTGCCGATTTTGAAGCTACTGAAGATGGAGGAAATGATATGTTGGCTGAAAACTTGATGAAAATATTAAATGAAGTTCGAAATCTAAATCCAGCATTTTTAAATTGCAATAAAGGGTGTTTGGTAGAAACTCATTTAACGTTTCCTAAAAACTGGGGATTGGGAACATCTTCCACATTAATAAATAATTTGGCCAGTTGGGCTAAAGTGAATCCGTATAAATTATTAGAAAACACATTTGGAGGTAGTGGTTACGATTTAGCTTGTGCAAAACACAATACGCCAATTTTTTATGCGAATGTGGGAAAAACACCAATGGTAGAAGAAGTTGAATTCAATCCTGTGTTTAAAAATCAATTGTATTTTGTGTATTTAAATCAAAAACAAAATAGTAGAGAAGGTATTAAACGTTTTAAAGAGTTAAAAGGTAATTTAACTTCAGAAATACAACAAATTTCAAAATTAAGTGATGCGTTTTTGAAGTGTTCAAATTTGAATGATTTTGAAGGTTTACTAAAAGAACACGAGCAAATTGTTTCAAAAACTATTCAGTTGCAAACGGTTCAAGAAAAATACTTTGCAGATTATTTTGGGCAAACAAAAAGTTTAGGTGCTTGGGGAGGTGATTTTATTTTAGCTACTGGAAACGAGGATTCTTCAGAATATTTCAAACAAAAAGGATTTCAAACTGTAATTCCTTATAAAGATTTAATTTTATAATAGAGTAACTCGTCATTCTGAACTTGTTTCAGAATCACATCATACTAATAAAAAATGAGGATGAGAACCTGAACTAAATTCAGATTGACGTTTTTTAAAAAATAAATATGAAGAAAAAACTAATAATAGTAGGTGGTGGAGCAGCAGGATATTTTGCAGCAATTAATGCCGCAGAGTTAAATCCGGAATTGGAAGTTGTTATTTTAGAAGGAAGTAACAAAGTATTACAAAAAGTAAAAGTTAGTGGTGGTGGACGTTGCAATGTTACACACGCTTGTTTTGTTCCAAAAGATTTAACCGAGTTTTATCCACGTGGTAGAAAAGAATTATTAGGTCCATTTCATCAATTTATGACAGGCGATACTATGGAATGGTTTGAGAAAAGAGGAGTACCATTAAAAATTGAAGATGACAATAGAATTTTTCCTGAAAGTAATTCATCTCAAACTATTATAGATTGTTTTATTGATAGTGCTAACAATGCTGGTGTAGTTGTAAAAATGAGTTCCAGAGTTGATTCAATAGATAAAAAAGATGATCAATATATAGTAAAAACTAATTCCGAAGAATTTATTGCAGATTATGTGTTGATTGCAGCCGGTAGCAATACAAAGGTTTGGGATTTGATTAAAAATTTAGGTCATAAAATAGAACCACCAGTTCCATCATTATTTACATTTAATATTTCTGATGAACGATTGAAAGACATTCCTGGAATATCAGTTCCATATGCTTCAGTAAAAATATTAAACTCAAAATTAGCCGAACAAGGACCTTTATTAATAACGCATTGGGGTTTAAGCGGTCCTGGAATTTTAAAACTTTCAGCTTGGGGAGCTTTAGAATTATTTAATAAAAATTATCAGTTTGAAATTGAAGTGAATTGGTTGTCTAAAAGAACTGAAAATGTACTGGAGTTTTTAAAATCTCAAAAGAATAAAAACACAAAAAAACAAGTCATTTTGCGTTCGGTTTTTGAAGATATTTCTAAACGTTTATGGTCTAAACTAGTAAAAGCAGCACAAATTTCTGAAACTACGCAATGGGCACAGTTAAGCAATAAACAATTAGAAGATTTAGCAAACCAATTAACAAAATGTGTATTTAAAGTAAATGGAAAAAGTACGTTTAAAGATGAGTTTGTTACTGCAGGTGGAATAGATTTAAAAGAAATTAACTTTAAACGTTTTGAAAGTAAAATCCATAAAAACTTGTTCTTTGCAGGGGAAGTTTTAAATATTGATGCGGTAACAGGAGGTTTTAATTTTCAAAATGCTTGGACAGGCGGTTGGATTGTGGCAAATTCAATAGAATAATTATGAAAGTAGTTATTGCTCCAGATAAATTTAAAGGTTCATTAACGGGTATTGAGTTTTGCAATATTGTTGAAGAAAATATTTTAGAATTAAAACCTAATTCTGAAATTTTGAAACTTCCATTAGCTGATGGTGGAGATGGAACAATAGAAGTTGCAAATTATTATTTAGAAGGTGAGTTTGTTGAAGTAATAGTAAACAATCCATTTTTTAAACCAGTAAAAGCTTCGTATTTATTTTCTGAAAATTCCAAAACTGCTTTTATTGAAATGGCTGAAGCTTCTGGCGTTAAATTACTTCAAAAGGAAGAACTAAATTGTATGGAGGCTACTACTTTTGGAACTGGTGAGCTAATTATTGATGCGTTAGAAAAAGGTGTAAAAACTATTATTTTAGGAATAGGAGGAAGTGCAACTAACGATTGTGGAATTGGTATGGCAGCAGCTTTAGGCTATCAGTTTTTAGATAAAAAAGGCAATAAAGTAATTCCTATTGGTAAAAATTTAAGCGAAATTACTACAATAGATGCTTCAAAAAATCATCCGTTTTTAATAGATACGGTTTTTAAAATAGCGTGTGATGTAACCAATCCGTTATATGGTAAAAATGGTGCGGCTTATGTATATGCGGCTCAAAAAGGAGCTTCAAAAGATGAAGTAAAAATGTTGGATGATGGATTACAGCATATTGCCAAACTAATTGAGCAGGATTTTAAAATAAATCCTCAAAATATTGAAGGTGCCGGCGCGGCAGGAGGAATGGGAATTGCTTCAAAAGTGTTTTTAAACGGTGAATTAATTTCAGGTATAAACTTGATTAAAGAATTGGCACGTTTTGATGAGCATATAAAAAATGCAGATTGGATTATTACTGGTGAAGGTAAATTAGATAATCAAACATTGTCTGGCAAAGTAATTCAAGGAGTTTTAGAATCTGCTAAAAAATTGAATATTAAAACTGCGGCTTTTTGTGGTAGCGTAGCTATTAATGAAAAAGAAATTTCAACTATGGGAATTTCATATATAGATTCTGTGATTGAAAGAGCATTAAGCCTTGAAGATGCAATGGAGAATAGTGCAAATTATTTAAATGAAATTACAGCAAAGTTTGTAAAAGAAGAGTTACGCTAATTGCCCACGATGAGGTTTTAAAGCGTCTCTGTAAGTTTTCATATCAATTTCATCTACTGTAATAAATGCAATGGCATGCATTTCAGAAAGTATTTTAAAATCAACTTCGTAAAAATGGAGTTTTTCTATTGTAGCAAATTCTTTTAAATGAATGCAATGGTGTTCTGCTGTTTTTTGTGAAGCTGGTCCACGAAAATCCCAAATTAATTTTAGTTTTCTATTCATTTTATTTATTGCTAATGTAAACTAATAATTCACCAGTATTTATAGATATTTTTACATTGTTTGCTACGGCTTTATTTCTAGTTCCAATACGTTTGCCAAAAGTTAAAGGCTCATTTTTTAAAGGATATTTTAATCCTTCAGTTTTTACACCTTGCGCAATTGGAAAAGGAATTAATGAAATGGTTTTATCTAAAACATTGTCTAAAACACATTCATCTTCAATAAAAAAATAAGTTCCATAATCGTCAAAAAAAGTAATTCGTACATTTTTTTTCCAAAGCAAAGCTGTACTTAAATTACCTAAAAAATGATCGTGTTCTTTTCCGCTTCCACCGTAAATATCTATAGAAGTATAACCTCTTTCTTTTAAAATTTGAAGCGCTTTTTCAAAATCTGTAAAGTTTTGGTCGGGTGTATTTATAACTTCAACAGTGGTAGGAACTGAATTTATAGAGTCAAAATCACCAGTAACTAAATCTGGAACAATATTGTTAGCTTCAAAATGATTGTATGCGCCATCAATGGCACAAGAAAAGTGGTAATTATCTAAATTAGGAAACACTTTTGGTTTTAAACCATTTAATAAAATAAATGCTTTTTTTAACTTCATAAATGCAAATTTAATTAAAAAGAGACACTAGTTTGATTTATTATTTAAGATTGATGTGTTTAATTTTTAGCTTGAATTTCTTCTAGCCTTTTTTTGTGAGTTAAACTTCCGCTAATTTCAAATGCTTTTTTAATATATTTTAAAGCATTTGAAAAATCTTCAACAGACTCATAGTATTCAGCTAATGAGTCATATACATTGGCACTATTTGGATAATATTTTACACCCATTTCAAAAAATAGTTTAGCTTTTTCAGGAGCTCCCATTTGCATATTCATATAACCATAACCATTAAACAATTCTTCAACCATTGGTGGTACATTGTAACCAAAATTTTCTGCATAAATTTTTGCCTGAATGTTTAACAATTCGGTCAATTCTGCAACTGTGGTTTCTGGATTATTGTATGTTGGTGGATTTTTAAATTGAAACCAATTGAATAAGAAAACCAAGCCATCTCTAATGGAAGGCAAAGGAACAGTACCGTGCAAATCTTCAGGATATATTTTAAAAGAGAAATTTAAACCGCTTTCTTTGTGGGATTCAGCAAAATTTGAAAACTCCATAATTGAACGAGGAAATAGGGTGAATTCAGATGTGTTTTCCATTAAATTATCAATAGTTACACTTTCATCCATCATATGTAATTGTTCAGCCGACATTGAAACAAAAAGCGATTTTCCTTTAAAATCTTCAGATGCTAATTTTTCTTTTGCTTGTTTTAATAATTTTTGGTTATCCCAATCTAAACTCGGGTCGATTGCAATATAATTTTTAAAGAATTCTTTATGATTAATTAGCATATTTACTGTAAATAAGCCAGCATAAGAATGTCCGATTAGCGTCCTGTAAGAAGTTGTAGGATAATTTTTGTCAATATGTGGAATCAATTCTTTAGTAATATATTCGGTAAATTTTTCAGCACCACCAGTATCTTCATCCATTTCAGTACCACGGCGCATTTTTATTTGCGAAGTTGTTAAATCGCGTGTTCTATTTGTTTGGTTAGAGATTCCAACCAAAATCATATGTGGTAAATAATGTCCCCAATAATTATTGTAAACAGTTTCTAACGTATTTAATTGAACACTTCCGTCTAAAATAAAAACAACCGGATATTTCTCGGAACTAGCTGGATTGTAATTATCCGGTAACTTCACCCAAATATTTTTGAACTCATTAAAGGTGTTTGAATAAATACTATCACTTTTGGTGTCTGTATTTATTTGAGCTTGTATTTTTTGAGCTGTAAATAAAACTATTAAAGAAAATACGGCAATGATAAAACGTTTCGTCATTTTTGATGTTTTAGTTAGTAAAAATGAATTTTCTAGGGTGTAAACTTAATAATAATCATTCCAAGGATACAAATAAAAAAAGTGAAGTTTGTTGATAAACTTCACTTTAATAATGAATTCAAATAAGAAATAATTTATTTTTTAAGTACATTCAAAATAATAATTCCAATTCTGGCAATTAAGAAAACTACCATTCCAAATAAAGGAGAAAGAATTGCTATTTTAAGTCCGCCAGCTAACATTGCAGGTGAAATATCTCCAGCTGCTTCTATGGCATCAAAAGCAGTTATTAAGCCAATCATTTGACCTAAAAATCCCCAAACCAATACAAATAAACTAATGGAACTTACCAATGTTATGGTTTTTTGTCTTGCTTTGGTTTTAATAAAGCCTCTAATTAAAAGTGCTAAAATTACTATTAGTAAAAATAATGTTGTGTACATAAAAAGTGGTCCACCTTCATTTAATCTTGCAATAAATGGGTTTCCAACTAAAGGTTTAATGGTTTGAAAAGCTAATAACATAATACGGTTTTTTTAAAATTATAAATCAAAAGTAAGCGCTGAACGGACTTATTATTTTTTAATGCGATATTTAACTAAAAAGATACGATAATTGACTGATTAAATGATGATTTTGTTGAATTAAGCTAAAAAATGGTGAAAAGACGTATGTTTTTCTATTTCTGTCGCTAAAATAAATGTAGCTTTAGCATTATTTGCATATTGCACTTTATGAAAAGTAAGAATACTATTTTAAAATACCTTTTAACCATTTGTGGTCATCTACTATTTTGGATAGTCATCTATTATTTTTACGCTTACTTTTTGGGTTATGGTAGTTCTAATACCAAGTATGTAAATCAGTTTTCAGGATTTTTAATGCCTGTTACTATATTAATTAGCTATTTTTTAATTTATTATTTAATACCAAATTACCTACTTACAAAAAAGTATAAATATTTTATTTTATATTGTATTTACACATTTATAATTTCCATATATGTAATTATTTTATCCATATTATATGGGTTATTATATTCTGAAGGTTATAAAGAAGTTGGCACAGTTCCGTTAACAAAAACACTACCATTTATAATTTTAGGTGTTTATTTTGTGGTATTAATTATTGTGTCGTTTAGTTTAATAATGCACAATTATAAATCTATTGTAAGTAACGAGAATTTAAAAAGTAAGATATTAGAAACTCAATTGCAGATTAAAGATCAAGAGCTTCGGTTTTTAAAAATGCAAATTCATCCACATTTTTTATTTAACTCGTTAAATACTATTTATGGATTTGCTTTAAATAAGAAAGATGAAGCGCCAGAAATGATTTTAAAACTGTCTAATTTGTTAGATTATATTTTATATCAAATTGAAAAGCCGCAAGTGTTATTAATGGACGAAATAAACCATTTGTTAGATTACGTTTCATTAGAAAAAATGCGTTTTCACGATACGTTAGAAGTAGAAACAACAATAAATATAACAGATAAAACAGTTCAAATAGCGCCAATGTTATTAATTCCTTTTGTTGAAAATGCCTTTAAGCACGGTGATATTGTAAATGGAAGTTTAAAAGTGAAAATTGATATTAAAACAGAAGGAGATCAGTTGTTTTTTAAAATTGAAAACACTTCAATAAAAGAAAACAAAACCAATAATGGTATTGGATTAGAGAATATTGAAAAACGACTAGAAATGTTGTACGCAAATTCACATATTTTAGAAACAAATCAAACAGAAAAATATTTTAAAGTTAAATTAACTATTGATAATTTAAAACAATTTAAAAATGAGTAAAATAGTAAATTGTATAATAGTTGATGATGAGCCAGTAGCAAGAGAAATTATTGAAAATCATTTGCAAAAAGTTGAAGCAGTAAATGTTGTTGCTACTTGTAAAAATGCCATTGAAGCCTTTAATCAAATTAATTCTAACCAAATAGATTTAATTTTTTTAGATATTAATATGCCTGAAATTACAGGGCTTTCGTTTGCAAAATCTATCAATAAAAACATAAAGGTAATTTTTACAACGGCTTACCGAGAATATGCAATTGATGGTTTTAATTTACAAGCTGTTGATTATTTATTAAAACCAATTTCGTTTGAACGTTTATTACAAGCTGTAAATAAATTTATAGGGGAAAGCAATGTTGAGGTTGTTGTGGCTTCAGAAGAAATTACACCAGAAAAAAACGATTTTATTTTTGTGAGAGCTGACAGGAAAATGGTAAAAATAAATTTCTCTGAAATAAACCACATAGAAAGTTTTAGCGATTATATTAAGTTTCATTTAAAAGAAAAAGTGATAGTAACACGTGAAACTATATCAAGTATAGAAGCTAAACTTCCAAAAGCTAGTTTTTTAAGAATTCATCGTTCTTATATTGTTTCTATTTCAAAAATTGAATCGTTTACAAATGAATTTATTGAAGTAAATAAAAAGGCTTTGCCAATAAGTAGAAGTTATAAAAAAGATGTACTTCAAAGATTAGAAAATGTTTAGCTAAAACTAGTATCTTTGCTCAAAATTTTTGTTTTGACTGAAACCGATTTTATTTTAAAAAATTACGATTTAAATTCAATTAAAAGTGGAAATGCTACCTGGAAAACGCCAAGCAATATAGCTTTGGTTAAGTATTGGGGAAAGCAAGAGCCTCAAATTCCTGAAAACACATCTATAAGTTTTACACTAGATGCTTGTTTTACATTAACTACTTTAGAGTATAAGTTAAAAGAACGTCATTCTGAACTTGTTTCAGAATCTAATCATAGTGATTTTAATTTCGAAGTTTATTTTGAAGGTGAAAAAAAGGATGATTTTAAACCGAAAATTGCCACTTTTTTTAAAAGAATAGAACACTATGTTCCATTTTTAAAAGATTTTGATTTTGTAATTGAATCTAGAAATTCTTTTCCACATAGTAGTGGTATAGCATCTTCAGCAAGTGGTATGAGTGCTTTGGCATTGTGTGTTATGTCTATTGAACGGTCATTGAGCGGAGTCGAAATGACGGATGAATATTTCAATAAAAAAGCATCGTTTTTAGCGCGTTTAGGTTCTGGAAGTGCTTGCAGAAGTATTGAAGGTGATATCATTGTTTGGGGGGAACATTCAGAAATTAAAGAAAGTTCAGATTTATTTGGAGTGAAATTTCCTTTTAAAGTTCATAAAAACTTTAAAAATTACCACGATACTATTTTATTGGTAGATGAAGGAGAAAAACAAGTTTCAAGTACAGTTGGGCATAAATTAATGCACGGTCATCCATTTGCACAACAACGTTTTAAACAAGCAAATGAGAATATTTCAAAAATTTCAGAAATACTTAAAAATGGAGATTTAAAAGAGTTTGTTGCTATTGTAGAAAGTGAAGCTTTAAGCCTACACGCTATGATGATGACAAGCAACCCATACTTTATTTTAATGAAACCAAATACATTAAAAATAATTAATAAAATTTGGGCTTTTAGAGCTGAAACAAATTCTAATATTTGTTTTACGTTAGATGCAGGAGCAAACGTACATATTTTGTTTCCTGAAAATGAAAAAGAAGCCGTTAACAATTTTATAATAAAAGAGTTAGTTCAATATTGTCAAGAAAATCATTATATTTGCGACAGAATTGGATTTGGGGCAAAACGATTATCCAATAGTTAGTATCTATGAAAGGACCACTTTTTTACGCAAAAATTTTATTATTTGGTGAATATGGAATTATTAAAGATTCCAAAGGTTTAGCAATACCATACAACAGTTACCAAGGTGCTTTAAAAAAGACTGAAGAGTTAACTGAAGAGGCTAAAATATCAAATAAAAACTTAACCAAATTTTATACGTATTTAAAAGAGTTAGAAACTAGTTTAGTTACTTTTAGATTAGAAGAATTTAAAGCTGATATTGAAGACAGAATGTATTTTGACTCTAGTATACCAATGGGTTATGGAGTTGGAAGTTCAGGAGCTTTAGTTGCATCTATTTACGATAAGTATGCTGATGATAAAATAACAGTTTTAGAAAATTTAACAAGAGATAAATTGTTGAAGTTAAAGCAAATTTTCTCGTTAATGGAATCTTTCTTTCACGGTCAAAGTTCAGGTTTAGATCCTTTAAACTCATATTTAAGTATTCCTATTTTAATAAATTCAAAAAATGATTTAGAAGCTAGAGGAATTCCTGCACAGCAAGAAGGAAAAGGAGCAGTATTTTTGTTAGATTCAGAAATAATTGGTGAAACAGAACCTATGATTAACATTTTTATGAATAAAATGAAAAACGAAGGTTTTAGAAAAATGCTAAATGAAGATTTTGCGAAACACACTGATGCTTGTATTGATGATTTTTTACGCGGAAATGTAAAATCACTATTTGGAAATGTAAAACAACTTTCTAAAGTTGTTTTAGATAACTTTAAACCAATGATTCCTCAAAAATTTCATAATGTATGGCAAAAAGGTATAGAATCTAACGATTATTATTTAAAACTTTGTGGTTCTGGTGGTGGAGGATATATTTTAGGTTTTACTAAAGATTTTGAAAAAACTAAAACTATATTAAAAAACTATAAGTTAGAACTAGTTTATAGATTTTAATTTACTTTTAAAAGTAGCAACTACTTTAATGGATTTACTCGAAATTTCTAAAAATAACAGTAAAAAAAATAAGCCTTTATATATTAAAATTTTGAGCTTATTTTCGGTTGTGCGTGGTTACAATATTTTATTAATTGTTGTGGCTCAATATTTAGCTTCTATATTTATTTTTTCACCTGAAACATCTTTAAAATTTGTTCTGTTTGATTTACACTTGTATTTTATTGTACTTTCAACAATATGTGTAATTGCTTCAGGATATATTATAAATAATTTTTACGATTTTGAAACCGATAAGATTAACAAGCCTCTAAAAACAAAAATAGATACAATTGTTAGTCAAAGAATTAAATTACGTATATATTTTTTCTTAAACTTTGTTGGAGTTGGATTTGGTTTTTTAGTTTCTTGGCGAGCAGCATTATTTTTTGCGGTATATATTTTTGGAATTTGGTTTTATTCACATAAACTAAAAAAGTATCCATTAACAGGGTTGTTTTCTGCTGCGGTATTATCCTTATTGCCTTTTTTTGCTGTTTTTGTGTACTATAAAAATTTTTCAGAAATTATTTTTACTCATGCAGCATTTTTATTTTTTATTCTTTTAATTAGAGAATTGGTGAAAGATTTAGAACGAATTAAAGGAGATTTTGTTAAAAATTATCAAACTATTGCAGTTAAATACGGAGAGTATTTTACAAAAATATTAATATCCTTTTTAGTTGTTTTAACATTAAATCCAATTTACTTTCTATTAAAATATCCTGAAGTTGGAAGGATGAAATATTACTTTTATGGAAGTATTTTTACACTAATTCTATTTTTATTGTTTTTATGGTTTAGTAAAAGTAAAAGAAATTACACCTTGCTGCATTGGATGTTAAAACTTTTAATTTTAGCTGGGGTGTTTAGCCTTTCATTAATAGATACTTCGGTTTTAATTAGTAAGTTGTTACCAAGTTAAACATAAAAAAAGAGGAATTTAATAAACGTCTTCTTAATTATATTTGTACTAATTTGGATCACATTGTATATTACTTTTAGCAACAACAACTCTTTTTCTAGTTATATTCTTTTTTAACTTCAGCATTAGCTTCTTTTATTTTATAATTAATCCAAAACTTGTTTGAATTATTTGTAGAAGTTGAAACTCTAGCATAAGGTTTTTCAGTTCCGCCAATTTTAATATTTTTTTTAAAAGATTTAGTATTGGTTTTACCTTTAAGTTCATCAAATTTTAAGTAAGATACATTTTGGTTAATATTTTTAATAGAGTTTTTTGCTGTAATTTTTTGCTGCGTATTTAATTTAGTTTTGTTTTTTTCTGTGCAAATATGATACTTGAGATTATTAAAAAAGCGATAAATAATTTAGTTTTCATAATTAGAGTTTTATAAGTTTATTATTATTTTATACTAATAGATACATGTAGCATTTAATTTGTTACCTTTTTAATTGATCTATTTATTAGATTATTAAAGGATTAAAGTTACTTTTGCAAAAAAATAATTTAGAATGAAATCAAATAAAAACTCGTCGAGAGGACGACAAGCTAAAGATAGCAATCCTCGTAAATCAACTGGTAAAAAATTTAGCTCTAAAAAAAACTTTAGAGATAAGCCAGAAGCCACTAAAAAATCAAAACAAACTTCAAAAACACCTTCAAAAACACAACCTACTGAAGGAATTCGTTTAAATAAATACATAGCAAATGCTGGAATATGTTCACGTAGAGAGGCTGATGTTTTTATTGCAGCAGGTAGTGCAACAGTCAACGGAAAGGTGGTAACTGAAATGGGTTATAAGGTTCAGGAAATTGATGAGGTTAGATTTGATAACTCATTAATAAGTCCTGAAAAAAAGCAGTATGTATTATTAAATAAACCAAAAAACTTTATTACCACTATGGATGACGATAGAGGTAGAAGAACTGTTATGGATTTAATTGGAGCTGCAACAAAAGAACGTATTTATCCTGTTGGGCGTTTAGATAGAAATACTACTGGGTTATTATTGTTTACCAATGATGGAGAATTGGCAAAAAAGTTAACACATCCAAAACATAATATTCAAAAAATTTACCATGCATCGTTAGATAAAAAATTGGCAATGTCTGATTTGTATAAAATTTCTGATGGTTTTATGTTAGATGAAAGAAGAGTTATTGTTGATGATATTTCGTATATAGAAAATCAATCAAAAACAGAAGTTGGAGTTAAAATTCATTCAGGAAGAAATAGAATTGTACGAAGAATTTTTGAACATTTTAATTATACAGTTGTTAAATTGGATCGCGTAATTTTTGCTGGTTTAACTAAAAAGAATTTACCTCGAGGACATTGGAGACACTTAACTGAAATGGAAGTGAATAGTCTTAAAATGCTTTAATTAAGGGTTCTAGCTAACTTATGCACGCCTAGAAAATAAATAGATTTTCATGCTTGTTTTTGTTTTCTGATTAAAATATTTTTTTATATTTGGACGAAAGAATTAGTAATACATAATTAATTAACGTACAATTATAACTGTTTTATTTTGAAGAGAATAATAGTAGATTTTAAGAAACTGACTCCTGAAATTCTTAATTTATTAGTAGAGAAATTTCCTGATGGTTATGGAATAAGAGATGTAATTCATTTTACAAATCATAAAGGGCAATACATAGAAGCTGTAGAAGTGAAAACTGAAGATACTGTGTATATGGTGAAAATTAGCGATCAATTAGTTGATAGTATGGAGAGTTTTGATGTTGATGATGATATGGATGAAGATGTAGATATTTCTGATGACACCATTGATGTTGATGAAATTAGTCTAGACGACGAAGACGATGATTAAATAAATAATAAAAGCTACCAATTTGGTAGCTTTTATTTTATAATTAATATTTAAAAATTGTTTATAACTCTCTTAAGCTTTGAGCTGCAACTTCTGCAGTAATATCGCGTTGAGGCATTCCAAACATTTCGTAACCAACCATAAATTTTTTCACTGTTGCAGAACGTAATAATGGTGGGTAAAAACTCATATGAAAATGCCAGGCATTATAATCTTTATCTGTTGGAGCTTGATGAATACCACTAGAGTATGGGAATGAACAGTCGAAAAGTAAATCGTATTTTTGAGTTACTACTTTAATTTGTTCAGCATAATCAGTTTTTTCGGCATTGGTTAATAAAGCAATATTTTGAATTTGACGTTTTGGTAAAATCATAACCTCATATGGCCAAACTGCCCAAAATGGAACAACACTTACAAATGTTTCATTTTCAAAAACTACTCTTTCGTTTAATTCAATTTCTTGTTTTACGTAATCAACTAATAAACTTTGTTGGTTAGCATCAAAATACTCTTGTTGTTTTTGAGTTTTTTTAATAACTTCATTAGGTATAGATTTTTGAGCCCAAACTTGTCCGTGTGGATGCGGATTACTACAACCCATAATTGCACCTTTATTTTCAAATATTTGAACATGGTTAATTGCTGGGTTTGTACCTAACTCTTTATATTCTTTTTGCCATACAGAAATTACATTTTCAATAGCTGAAATTTCCATATCAGGTAAAGTTTCAGAATGGTTTGGAGAGAAGCAAATTACTTTACAAATCCCAGTTTCATCTTCAGCCTTTAATAAACCTTCATTATAAGAAAAAGGAGTGCTATCTTCTAATAAGGCGCCAAAATCGTTTTTAAAAACAAACGTACTTTTATAGTCTGGATTTACTTCTCCATTAATTCTAGTGTTTCCCGCGCACAAATAGCAATTTGGATCGTGCTTAATTTGTTCTTTTTTTGAAGCGCTTTCTTTTTTTCCTTGCCAAGGACGTTTAGTTCTATGAGGTGATACTAGTACATATTCGCCTGTTAGAATATTGTATCTACGATGTGGTGTTGATGAAAAGTCGTTGTTCATAATATATTTATAGTTAGCTAACTAATTTTTTTCAAAGATATATAAAATTTATTAAATGTAAATAGTACACTTAATAAAAAATTTAGAGTTTTTAAATTAGTTAAATTTCAAAATTCCCACCTTCAGCATTAAGCTTTTGAAATTTATATTCATCAAAAGTGTAAAGAAAAGCACCTTTTTTAGATCCAGATTTATCTTTTTTTGTTGTTTTGGTTAGAATATCAAATGATAGAATTTTTTTTCTAAAGTTTCTGGCGTCTAATTTTTGTTGATAGATACATTCATATAGAGATTGTAGTTCTGGAATAGTAAAGTATTCTGGTAATAAATTAAATCCTATTGGTTGATGTTTTGCTTTATTTCTTAATCTTTCAATAGCATCTTCAACCATTTCTCTATGATCAAAAATAAGTTCTGGAATTTCATTTAAATCAAACCAATGTGCATCATATTTTTCAACACTTTCAAGTTCAAATTCAGTAACACTAGTTAAACTATAGTAGACTACCGAAATAACTCGTTCAGCTGGATCTCTGTATACAGCGCCATAGGTTTTTAGCTGTTCTAAATAAATATTATTTAAACCTGTTGTTTCTAGTAGAACTTGTTTAGCGGCATCATCTGTAGATAGGTCATTTTTAATAAATGCTCCAATTAAAGACCAATCACCTCTAGCTGGTTCTAGTTTTCTTCTAAATAATAATAATTTTAATTTATTATTTATAAATCCAAATATTACACAATCAACTGCAACTAAAATATGTTGTTGAGTGTTGTAAATGTGTGAGTTATCAATTAGTTTCATAAAGAAGCAATTTTAGTTATTTTGAATGCTTAACTGAATGTTTTGCATTAATTGTTGATAGTTTTGATTGTTTGGGTAATTAGTATTTAAAACAGAACACGTTTGATAAGCTTTACTTAACTGATTTGAGTTAACTAAAATAATAGTTTTAATATAAAGTAAGCGCTCATTATTTGGAAAAGATTTTAATCCTCTATTAACAGCTTTTTCTGCTTTGTTAAAATCTTTGTTTTCTTGTAATTTTAATGCATAATTATAAAATGCATTTACCGAAGCTGGTTCCTTTTCACTTGCAAGTTTTAAATATTTTAAACTTTTAGAAGTATCACCATTTTCATTGTATAACAATCCTAACATATAATAAGATAGAGCAAAATTTGGTTCTTGTTCTATTACTTTTTTGTACAATGTTTCACTTTTAGTTTTGTCTCCATTTTGATAATATAATAATGCTAAATTCATGCGAGACATATTGTAAAAATTATCAATTTTTAATGCTTTCTCATAACATTTAATGGCGCCTTCATTATTGTTTTTAGATTGATAGTATAGAGCTTTTTGATGTTGACCTGAAGCAAAATCTAAATTTAACTCCATTTGATTAAGAAATTCTTTATTTGCTTTATCGAAATTTGGATCAGCATTTACATCTATATTTTTCATGTTAAAATATCTAGCTGTAGCAATACGAACCATTCTTATAGTATCTTTTAATAAAGGTTGTAATGAAGCATTATAAGTGTCAATTCCTGTTTTTTCAATTGCTCTTACGGTTTCTGCTCTTACCCAGGCAGAGTCATCATTTAAGTATGCAATTAGTTTAGTTACATCGTCTTGTGTTATATTTTGATTCATTAATTGGTTAACTGCAGTAGCTCTTGCAATTTCTGGATATGCAGAATTTGCTATAACTTCATGAAATCCTTCTTTATCTTCAAAATACCCTTTTAATAAATGATCTGAAAAATGATCTGCTCTTTGCTCTCCATATTTTTCTTTAATAAAGTCTGCAGCCCATTTTGCACTTTTGTCGTCATGGCAACCGTTGCATGCATTTGGAGTATCATATTTTTCAGATTGGTCAGGTCTAGGAATTCTAAAACTATGATCTCGTCTAAAATCATTACCCATATAATATCTTCCTGTCATATGGCAATTAATGCATTGAGATGCTTCTGTGTTTTCTTTATGAAAATGATGTTCTGGAGTATTGTATTGAGCAGGAACATGACACGTTAGGCATAAATCGTTTCCTTGTTTTTTTAACTGCATTGAATGTACATCATGGCAATCTCTACATGAAATTCCTAAAGAGTACATTTTGCTTTGAACAAAAGAGGCATACACATAATCTTCATCTCTTATTTGTCCATCTAAAAAGTAAATTGGATCAATTAATAATCGTTGTTCATAATGGTCAAAAAAATGTCCTTCATAATTGTAATAATCTGTAGTTTGAGAACGTCTAGAATGGCAACGAGCACATTTTTGAACTAATTCTTTAGAATCCATTCCGGTTTCCATATGAGATTTTGGAGGTGTACCTGTTGGATTTTCTTGTTCGTAATATTTAACATGTTCGCTAGAAGGTCCGTGGCAGGCTTCACAACTCACATTGATTTCTGAAAAAGTAGTTTTATAAGATTGATCTTTATCAGAATAATTTTTGTGCAGATTTGTTGAATGGCAATCAGCACACATAGTATTCCAATTTTGGGAACCGCCAGTCCAGTTCATCCATTCTTCATGATGAATATCTAAATTTGGCTGTAAATGAAACCATTTGTTTTTTTTTGAATCCCATGCAGTTAATAAACATTGGTAAGCACCATTTGGAAATTGTACAATATATTGTTGAAGTGGCGTAAAACCAAAAGTATAAACTATTTTATAATCATGATATTTACCATCTTTTCCTTGAGTATTTACATAAAAATTACCATCTTTTTTATAAAATTTGCTGGTAACACTATTGTGGGTAAATGAAGTATTGTTGAAGTTAGCTAAAATAGATACAGAGTCAGCAATTTTCATGGCTTGATCATGATGTGAGCCTTTCCAAAGCTTATATTCTTCTTCATGACAAGCTATACAAGTATTTCCGCCAACAAATGTTTGTTTAACTTCGTTAACTACAGTATACTGTTCTTTTTTTGCTTTATCTGAATTACAAGAAAATAGTACTATTCCTAAAAAAAATATAAAGCTTATTTTTATTGAATTGAATTTCATTCTAAATGCGAAAGTTTTTGTGCTGAAATAAGTGATAATTAAAACACATTTTTATCAAATACAAATGTACAAAATACATTTATATTAATTTAAACTAGAGAATTAAATGTTTTTTTAAAAGAGTTTAATATAAATTTCATTTTTAAAATTATTAAATGTAAATTTGACATTTATTTTTTAATTTTAAAAGTTAATTAACAGTGAGCAAGTTAAGTACCAACCCAAAAGATTACGAACTTTTAGTAGATTCTCCAGGGAGAATTAATATTATAGGAGAACATACCGATTATAATAATGGTTTTGTTCTACCAACTGCCATAGATAAAAAAATTAGATTTATGTTTAAGAAAAATGGCAGTGATACAGTGTGCAACCTTTATAGTGCAAATTTTGACACTAGTTACACGTTTAGTCTAGAAGATGTATCTCCTGGAGATCAACAATGGGCAAACTATATTTTAGGTGTAATACATGGAGTTCAACAACATACTGATAAATTACGAGGTTTTGATTGTGTTTTAGATAGTAATATTCCAGTAGGTTCTGGTATAAGCTCATCAGCAGCTTTAGAATGTGGATTAGGTTTTGGTGTAAATGAGTTATTTGATTGTGGTTTAGATAGAATTACTATTACCAAAATTGGTCAAAAAGCAGAGCATGATTATGTAGGTACAAAATGTGGTATAATGGACCAGTTTGCATCTGTAATGAGTAAGGAAGGAAATGTAATTTTATTAGATTGCCAGTCTTTAGAATATAAATATGTTCCTATTCATATTAAACCATATAAAATTTTATTGCTTAATACCAATGTTTCTCATAATTTAGCAGACGGTGAATATAATAAGAGAAGAGCACAATGTGAAAGTGGAGTTGCAATCATTCAATCAAAATATTCTAATGTAAATTCTTTACGAGATGTTTCACCTGAAATGTTAGCAGAATTTAAAAATGAAATGGATGATGTTGTCTACAATCGCTGCTCGTATGTAGTTGATGAAAAGGTTAGAGTTTTGGATACTGTTGAAGCTTTAAATAATAATGATTTGGCTCGTATGGGTAAGAATATGTATAAAACTCACGAAGGTCTTTCAAAATTATACGAAGTTAGCTGTCCTGAATTAGACTTTTTAGTTGAGTTTTCTAAAGGATATAATGAAGTGATTGGTTCTCGTGTTATGGGTGGTGGTTTTGGTGGATGTACCATTAATATTATTCATGAAGACGCTGTAGAGAAATTTACCAAAGAAGCAGAAAAAGCTTATTTTGAAAAGTTCAATATAAAATTAACCGCTTTTGAAGCGAATCCAAGTGAAGGAACTTCAATTGTAAAATAAATTAACCAAATTAAATAAATATGACATCAAATTTTCATTTATTAGATTATATCATCTTTATAGCATATGCTGTATTGATTTTAGGTGTAGGGCTGTGGGTGTCTCGTGATAAAAAAGGTCATGAGAAAAACGCAGAAGATTACTTTTTAGCAAGTAAAAGTTTGCCATGGTGGGCAATTGGAGCAAGTTTAATTGCTGCAAACATTTCTGCAGAGCAATTTATAGGAATGTCTGGTTCTGGTTTTGCGCTTGGTTTAGCTATTGCTTCATATGAGTGGATGGCTGCATTAACATTAATTATTGTAGGTAAATATTTCCTGCCTATATTTATTGAAAAAGGACTGTATACCATTCCAGAATTTGTTGAAAAACGATTTTCTACCAATTTAAAAACAATTTTAGCTGTTTTTTGGATTGGATTGTATGTGTTTGTGAATTTAGCTTCAGTATTATATTTAGGTTCGTTAGCATTGGAAACCATAATGGGTATTCCTATGATATATGGAGTAATGGGGTTAGCACTATTTGCTGCAGCTTACTCATTATATGGAGGTTTATCTGCAGTAGCTTGGACAGACGTTATTCAAGTTATATTTTTAGTTCTTGGAGGTTTAGTTACAACGTATATTGCGTTAAATACAGTTTCAGATGGACAAGGTGTAATGGCTGGTTTACAAACAGTGTTTGAAGCAGCACCAGATCGTTTTGTAATGATTTTAGATAAATCTAATCCTGAATTTAAAAACCTACCTGGAATTGGTGTTTTAGTTGGAGGTTTATGGGTTGCTAACTTATACTATTGGGGATTCAACCAGTACATTATTCAACGTACATTAGCGGCTAAATCATTAAAAGAATCTCAAAAAGGTATTTTAATGGCAGCTTTCTTAAAATTAATTATTCCAGTTATTGTTGTTGTTCCAGGTATTGCAGCTTATGTTATGGTAAATGATCCAGAAATTATGGCGCGTTTAGGAGAAGCAGGTTTAAAAAACTTACCTTCTTTAGAACAGGCAGATAAAGCTTACCCTTGGTTATTACAGTTTTTACCAACAGGTTTAAAAGGAGTAGCTTTTGCAGCTTTAGCTGCTGCTATTGTATCTTCTTTAGCATCTATGTTAAATTCAACTTCAACCATTTTTACAATGGATATTTACAAACAGTATATTAATAAGAATGCAAGTGATAAATCTACAGTAAATGTTGGTAGATTATCTGCAGCAGTTGCTTTAGTAATAGCTTGTATTATGGCTCCACTTTTAGGAGGAATTGATCAAGCATTCCAATTTATCCAAGAGTATACAGGGATTGTGAGTCCAGGTATTTTAGCTGTATTTATGTTAGGTTTATTCTGGAAGAAAACAACAAATAAAGCTGCTATTATAGGTGCTTTAGCTTCTATTCCAATTGCAGTAGCATTTAAAGCTACCTCAATGCCATGGATGGATCAGATGGGATTAACAGCAGTTTTAACAATGGTTGTTATTGTAGTAGCGAGTTTGATTCAGCACAAAGGAAAAGATGATGAGAAAGGTATTGAAATTACAAAAGAATTATTTAAAACAAGTCCTTTATTTAATATTGGAGCCTTTGCAGTAATGTTGATTTTAGTAGTATTATATTCATTATTCTGGAATTAATAATAAATTCTCTATTTTAAAAAAGCTCCAATTGGAGCTTTTTTTTTGCCTATTAAAAACAAAAAACCCTGTAAACTTATAATTTACAGGGTGTTATTTGTGGTACCTCCAGTACTAATTTTATCATATCTATTCGAAACGATAAAACACAAAACACCCTTTAATCCCTTATGGAATAAGGGTTTTTCAGTAATTTAAGTGTGAATAAAAACAATGAAATTTGAATAAAAACAAATGAATTTGTACCCTATTTAGCACCCTTTTTTGTATATTTATAGTACAAAAAAAAGCTATGAAAACATTGATACACAGGTCGAAAGGTTCAGTTCGGTATGCATTTAAAGATTCAATAAAGTTATTAGAAAATAATAAATCTAAACAAAGTTTAATCTATTTGTTTTTTACCTACGGTACAAAACGCTTTAAATACTCAACAGGTTTTAAAAGTTGTTTTGCACATTGGGATTTCAAAAAACAGAGAATTAAAAATATTAGTTCCTTAACTAACAAAGATGAAGTAAACTCATCTTTAAAAAAGTACGAAGAGGAGTTATTAGAGAAATATAGAGAATTATATAATGAATACGGCGAGGCTGTAAATAATCAAATGTTAAAGGATGAACTTGATATTATAGTTCGTAAAAAGAAAAAAGAACCTACTAATGAAGAATTAGACTTTATAGGTGTATGTAATAAGTTTATTACTGATAAAGGTAATTCCATAACGCCAGTAACTAAAAGAGTCTATAAGCAAGCTATAACGCATTTAGAAAGCTACGAAAAAGAAAAGAATGTTACCCTAACATTTGATATTATAGATATGAATTTTTACAACAGTTTTAAGTCATATTTAGAAGATGGAGATTTCTCTTTAAATACAATTGGTAAGCATATCAAAACTCTTAAAAGTTTTATGAATTATGCACTTATTGAAGGCTACACAGAAAATATAAAGTTTAAAAGCAAAGATTTTAAAGTAGTAAAAGAAATTACAACTGAAATATTTTTAACGGAAGAAGAAATTGCAGAAATGCATAAAAAGGATTTATCTAAAAATCCAGAGTATGAAAGAGCAAGAGATATTTTTTTAATTGGGTGTTATACAGGTCAAAGAATAAGCGATTATAACAAGCTATCAAAAGATGATATTGTTACAAAAGATGGAATTGATTATTTTAAATTTCGTCAACATAAAAATAAGAAATACAATAGAATTGTAATGTGTCCTATCACAAAAGAGATTCGAGAAATTATGGATAAACGTTACAATGGTTTACCTCCTAAAAAAATGTCAGAACCTGTAATGAATAGGTATTTAAAAAAGATAGGTGAAATTTTAGAGTTTAATGAACTTGTAAAATGCGAGTATACAAAAGGAGGTAAAGAAGTTAGAAAAATGATTCCCAAATACGATTTAATTTCCAGTCATACTGCACGCAGAAGTTTCTGCACTAATAAATATAAAAAAGGGATGAATATCTTCGATATAATGCTGTTTACAGGTCATTCTACAGAGAAAGAATTTTACAAATACATTCGCATCAAAGATGAAGAAAGAGCAGCTCATATAGCTAAAAGTGGTTTTTTTAATATTTAATATTATTTTTATAGAAAAAAGTTATGCAAAGAGAATATCTCGATCTTTATTGTCGACGTATTGATTTTAATGAATTTTATAAGTTGAGCACAGCAGATAATTTATTTGAATTACAATATCAATTACAAAACTTAAAAAGTGAAATTCTAGAGAATAAAATGTCTTTAGGAGAAAATGCATTAGATTATCTTAAATATGTGATATTACAAATAAGAAAGTGGTCAGAAGAATGTGGAGAGGAGAATATCAAGAAAATAAATGGTTTTTTAGATAAATATAATACAAGTCTTGAAGATGTTTTAAATTTTAATATTTCCAATGATGAATTTAGGTTGCTATTCAATAAAAGGATGGATGTTAATGATGTTGATAATGATATTGTAACAACTATTAATGTGAATTTTAATTCCTATTTTAGTAATTATTATTCTGAATTAGTAATTGAGTTTGTCGAAGATTTGTTAAATAATAAATCTATTAAGCTAAAAACTAAAAAAGAATCAATACAACTTGCCAAGAATACAGTTGAAAAAAACTATGTACTTAATTTCGGAGATAAACTTTCTAGGTATGATAATTTAGCAATTGAGCACAATTATTTTTCTTATCATAATATGTACTTGCTAAACTACATTGATATTGTAAAAGAAGAAATTGAAAGTAGGATTTTAGAATTAGAGCCAATAAAAATTCAGTTTTATATAGATAAGGTAGAAGAGGATATTAAGTCTTCTGGTTTTCAGTTAATAAAAACTACAATACTAGATAAGTATGTGAAAAAGTACAACATTAATGTTGAGGAATTGCCAGAAGTGAATAATAAGGAACTTGAAAAAATATTAAAAATAAATGATTACTATCAGCAAATACCTTATAAAGAATTTTCAGAAATTGAGTTTATTCAAGAACAGTTTTATTTATATGCATTAAAAATTGAAACAGATAAGCTTTTAGAACATATAAATAGTTTAAAACCAAAACTAGGTTTAACAAAATCAATAGATAAAATTAAACAATTTCAACCTTCCAATTTAAACCCAATATTTAAAGATGAGAACGGAAAATTACTTTTTGAGAGAATAGTACACGAATTTAGTTTACGAAAAACCCTTGATGCCAAACAAGCTAAAATTATGACTATGTGGAATGTTGGAGAAATTAGACAAACTATTTTTAAAAAGCACACAAAGAAAAAGATGTTTATCGAATTCATAAACGATGAATTTGAAGAGTCATATGGCGGTAGGAGTACCTCCGATAGTAAAAATTACCACATTGATGCTGAAATCTGCTTAAAAAATCACTTAAAAGAGTTAAAAAAATAATTTAGCCTATAAACGCATATTACTGCATATTCAACGCACATTTTATGTGAACTAATTTTACCCATAATTAACAGTAAAATAAAGTATTATGGTAGAAAAAGTAACACAAGTACACGGTACTTCACCGCAAGAATTAAAAGACATTATAATTAATGACTTTAAAACAGAACTAGAAAAGTTTTCTAAAAACTTTCAACCAATTGAGCAGCCAGAATATCTAACAAGAGAAGAAGTTGCTACAATTCTAAAAATTTCAATGTCTACAATATCAGATTGGAATCGTAAAGGAATTTTAAACCCTTATAGATTAGGAAATACAATCCGATATAAAAGTAATGAGCTAGATCAAGTATTAATTCAAATTAATTCTAAAAAAACAGCTTAATGAAAGATTTTAAAGACTTATACCTTTTAAGTGTTAGACACATAAAAGAAATTGAAAACAGATTAGAAATAATTACAAAAGAGTTTGATAAGAGTAAAATTGACAATCAAATTCGATTGTTAGATAATGCAGATGTAAAACAGTTATTTAAAATAAGTGACAAAACACTTACCAATTGGAAAAATGAAGGAATTTTAAATCCATCTAAAATTGGTGGTACAATTTATTACGAATTGGATGATATTAAAAATACTGTTCAACAAAATAAAGTAGGGTTAAAAAAAAAGGTAAGCTAAAAAGATACAACCCTAACAATTCTTATTTATTAGTTCCAATTGAGCAATGTGTTTATGTATTAGAGCAAAATTTAGAAAATCCTTTTAGGGTATTTTTAACCTTAAAACATTTATATCCTGAAGGGAAATCTAAATTTACAAAAGAAGAAATAATATACATCGCATTAGTTTTAAAATTAAACCCTAAAACAGTTAAAGCTAATTTACAAAGATTATTAAACCTAAATTGGATAAGTAAAAATAGTAAAACGCAATACTATATTTTCAACTCGTTTGATAGAATTAGAAGAGATTATAAATGGTATTCCAGAGCAAGTATTGAAGTTGAATCAGTTGATACATATAATATTAGAGCAATTTTAGGTGCAGCCCTATATAGTTATCTTCACAAAGATTTTTGGAGGAAGGTTAAAAAAGAGAAAAGCGTAGAAATAAAGCAATCTACCTATCATTTTCTTTTTCCTTCCTTCAATTTTAAATTAAAAGCAGCACCTATATCTGTAAACGGTGTTAATGCAATCTTTAATATTTCGATTGCCAAAGCTTCACGTATAAAATCTTTAGCAGCAGCATATAAATATATTGAGGTAACAAAAACCTTTAGAGAATTAAACATTTCAAAGTTCGATTTACAAGGTTTAAAAGAGTATGATGTTATCTATACGAACAATATTATATTTAAAGACAATAAATACTATTTACAGGAAATTGACCATATAGTACCATTATTTAACATTCGTAAAAGGAAAAAATTGGAAACATAAATAAAGCAATATATAAGCTATTTAGTAATGTTATATATCTCAACTGAAACAATAGTTAGTATAAAGGTATTATATTGTATAACCGTATATAAACAAAACCCACCTCAAAAATTGAAAAAAATAGAGGTGGGTAAAAATTGCTATGAAAAAGAAAGGTTACCTATGAAAATAACCTAATACTCAAATATAGTATTTTAATTTAAATGAAATAGTATTACGTAAAACAGTAATGTAATTTCAATATATATTTTTACTTTTATAAAAAAATGTGAATGAATACTACACAAGTTGAAAAAAAGCTGTTGAACCTGATAAATGATTTTGATAAAGAAACTTTTATATACAACCTTTTACTAGCTTATAACTTACCAAAAGCTACAATTACAAGATTAAAAAAAGGTACTGCAAACCTATCTGAAATTAAAGGTGAAGTATCTCTAAAAAAGAAACTATTTTTTAAAGAAGAATACAAAGAAGATTTACATTTAGCAATTACTCAAATAGTTAAAGAAATAAAACACAAACAAAGGTTTGTAATTGTAACCGATTATAAAACTTTATTAGCTATTGATACTAAAACTAATGATAGTTTAGACATAGCTTTAAAAGATTTACCTAAAAACTACGATTTCTTTTTGCCTTGGGCAGGAATGGAAAAAGCAATACATCAAGAAGAAAACCCAGCTGATGTAAAAGCTGCCGTTAAAATGGCAAAGTTGTTTGATGAAATTAAAAAAGACAATCCAAACAATTCACCTGAATTTATACACGAGTTAAATGTATTCTTATCTCGTTTATTGTTTTGTTTCTTTGCTGAAGATACCAATATTTTTAAAGACAGTCAGTTTACAAATGCTGTAGATTCACATACACAAAAAGATGGTAGCGATTTAGATACTTACCTTTCAAATCTTTTTAAAGTTCTGGATACACCGAATAAACAAAGAACAGAGTTACCTACATTTCTAGATGCTTTCCCTTATGTAAACGGAAGTTTATTTGCTACTAAAATAAATGTTCCTAAATTTTCAAGTGTATCACGTAAGGTATTAATAGAAAGTGGAAGACAAGATTGGTCCGCTATAAATCCTGATATTTTTGGTTCAATGTTTCAGGCGGTTATTTCTGTAGACCAGCGTGGTAGTTTAGGACAGCACTATACTTCTGTGCCTAATATTATGAAAGTAATAGAACCACTGTTTTTAAACAATTTAAAAGAAGCGTTTGAAAACGCTAAAGGCAATTCTAAAAAACTAAATCAACTTTTATACAGACTTAAAACTATAAAAATATTTGACCCTGCTTGTGGTAGCGGTAACTTTTTAATTATTGCTTATAAAGAATTACGTAGGTTAGAAATGCAAGTGTTTAAAGAGTTAGGTACTATGGCATTATCTCAAATATCTTTATCTCAATTTTACGGTATTGAGTTAGACGATTTTGCACACGAAATAGCAATACTAGCTTTATGGTTAGTAGAACACCAAATGAACGTTGAGTTTTTTAAAGAGTTTGGACGTACAAACCCTGCATTGCCGTTAACACAAGCAGGTAACATTGTGCAAGGAAATGCAACGCGTTTAGATTGGGAACAAGTGTGCCCTAAAAATAAAAACGATGAAATTTATATTTTAGGGAATCCACCTTATTTAGGGGGGAAACTTCAAGATGCAAATCAAAAACAGGATACCGCAACGGTTTTTAAAAACTTAAAAAAGTATAATAATATTGATTATATAGGCTGCTGGTTTTTCAAGGGGGCAGCTTATTTATCAGATAATATAAAAGCTGCATTTGTTAGTACAAATTCGATATGTCAGGGGACTCAAGTATTTGATTTATGGCCAAATATTTTTAAATTAAATGTTGAAATAGATTTTGCAGTAAAAGATTTTGCGTGGAATAATAATGCTAAAAATAAAGCTGCTGTTATTTGTTCAATAATAGGTTTAAGGAAAATTAACACTGCAAAAAGTAAATATATTTATATTGAAAATCATAAACAGAAGGTGAAAAATATAAATGGTTACCTATTAAACGCATCAAATATATTCATTGAAAAGAGAACTAAACCTTTAAGTAATTTCCCTAAAATGATTCAAGGGAACATTGTTTTAGATGATGGACACTTGCAATTAAATATAGAAGAGAAGGATGCTTTATTAGAATTATATCCAGAGGCAAAAAGTTTAATAAGAAGAATTTATGGTTCAAGAGAATTAATAAATGATATTGAAAGGTATTGCTTATGGATTAGTGATAAAAACTTAAAACTTGCGATATCAATTGATTCAATTAAGAATCGAATTGATAAAGTTAGAGAGATAAGGTTAAAAGGTGCAACAAATGCAAAATCTTGTGCTGATAGACCTCATCAATTTTGTATGCTTAATACTGCTAAAAAAACTCAAATTGTACTTCCAAGAGTTTCTACTATAAGACGAGAATATATACCTATGAAGTTTTTGGATGAATCTAATATTGCTTCAGATGCTGCTCAAGTAATACTGGATGCAGAACCAAATATTTTTTCAATACTAAATTCCAAAATTCATATGTGTTGGGTTAAAAGTTTGGCAGGTAAATTAAAAAATGATTTTAGATACTCTGCAGGTATTTGTTGGTATAGTTTTCCATTCCCAAACATATCCAAAAACCGCAAAGAAGAACTCACTCAATGTACTTTATCTATTTTAAATGAACGTGCCAAACATTCAGAAAAAACATTAGCTCAATTATACGACCCTGATAAAATGCCAGCAGGTTTAAAAGAAGCACACCGTTTAAACGATTTGGCAGTAGAACGTTGTTACCGTAGCACCCCTTTTAATAGTGATGAAGATAGGTTAGAATACCTATTCAAACTCTATGAAAAAATGATACAAGAAGAAAAAGAAAAAGATACCTTGTTTGCTAAAGAAAAGAAAACACGTAAAAAGAAAAAGATATGAGTAATTTAATTCCAAATCAATCAGAATTTATACTATACACAGCTCCTAGTGGAGATGTTAGGTTAACTGTTTTAATGGCTGATGAGTCAATTTGGTTACCACAAAAAGGGATAGCAGCCTTATTTGGTGTTGGTGTGCCTGCTATTAGCAAACACCTTTCTAATATTTTTGCAACAGAAGAATTGGTGAAAGATTCAGTTATTTCCATTTTGGAAACAACTGCCAATGATGGTAAAAATTACAAAACAACCTATTACAATTTAGATGCAATTATTTCTGTAGGATATCGTGTTAATTCTGCACAAGCAACACAATTTAGAATTTGGGCTACCAATACCTTAAAAGAATTTGTTATTAAAGGCTTTGTAATGGATGATAATCGTTTAAAACAAGGCAACACCATTTTTGGTAAAGATTATTTTAAAGAATTATTAGATAGAGTTCGTTCAATACGGACAAGTGAGCGCAGAATTTACCAACAAATCACAGATATTTTTGCAGAATGTAGCATAGATTACAACCCTCAATCAGAAATTACTAAAAACTTTTATGCGACAGTTCAAAATAAATTTCATTTCGCAATAACAGGTAAAACCGCTGCTGAAATTGTTTATTTAAAGGCAAATAGTAAAGAGGATAATATGGGACTTACAACTTGGAAAAATGCACCTGAAGGTCGCATTATTAAAACAGATACAGCAGTAGCTAAAAACTATCTGCAAGAAGATGAAATTAAACGGTTAGAAAGAACTGTATCAAGTTACTTTGATTATATAGAAAATATTATTGAGCGTAGAAATACATTTACAATGGAGTCTTTAGCTTTAAGTGTAAATAAATTTTTAGAATTTAATGAGTATAAAATATTGGAAGGTAAAGGACATATTTCTCATAAACAAGCAATAAATAAAGCAGGTAATGAATATGATATTTTTAATAAAACACAAAAAATTACTTCTGACTTTGATAAAGAAATAAAAAGATTGAAAAAGAAAAAATAGCTATGCCAAATTTAGTAAACGTAGAATACAATCAAACAGGTAACAGTAAAAGCACAAACGCATATGGTATGCGAGAAATGCAGGAACGTGCATTTGAATATCGTGATGCAAAATATATGTTGTTAAAATCCCCTCCAGCATCTGGAAAATCTAGAGCATTAATGTTTTTAGGTTTAGATAAATTAATAAATCAAGGTGTTAAAAAAGTAATTGTAGCAGTTCCAGAACGCTCTATTGGAAGTTCATTTGCTACAACAGATTTAAAAACCTTTGGTTTTTTTGCAGATTGGTTACCAAAAGAAGAATATAATTTATGTACTCCAGGAAGCGATGGAAGTAAAAGTAAAGTTTCTGCTTTCCATAATTTTATGGAGAATGAGGAGCAAATTTTAATTTGTACACACGCTACATTACGTTTTGCTTGTGAAGGTTTAGACGAAACAAAATTTAATAATACTTTATTAGCTATTGATGAGTTTCATCACGTTTCTGTAGCAGGTGATAATAAGTTAGGGGAAATTTTAAAAAGTATCATCAGTAACTCAACAGCACATATTGTTGCAATGACAGGTTCTTATTTTAGAGGAGATTCTGTACCTATTCTATTGCCTGAAGATGAAGCAAAATTCACAAAAGTTACCTACAATTATTACGAACAATTAAACGGTTATAATTATTTAAAAACATTAGGTATTGGGTATCACTTTTATCAAGGTAAATATACCAATGCTATTATGGAAGTATTAGATACTGATAAAAAAACAATATTGCATATACCAAGTGTTAATTCAGGTGAATCTACTAAAGATAAGCATAACGAAGTTGATTTTATTATAGATGCAATTGGCGATGTTGTAAAACAAGATACAGATACAGGTGTAATATTTGTAAAAAGAAAAACGGATGGTAAGGTTTTAAAAATTGCTGATTTAGTTGAAGATACATCAAAAGAAAGAGATAAAATACAAGCCTATTTACGCAATATAAAAAGTGTAGATGATATAGATATTATTATAGCTTTAGGAATGGCAAAAGAGGGTTTTGATTGGCCTTATTGCGAACACGCTTTAACAGTTGGTTACAGAGGTTCATTAACAGAAGTAATTCAAATTATAGGTAGAGCAACAAGAGATAGCGATAATAAAACACACGCTCAATTTACCAATTTGATAGCACAACCAGATGCTGCTGATGATGAAGTAAAGTTTTCTGTAAATAATATGCTAAAAGCAATTACAGCATCCTTATTAATGGAGCAAGTGTTAGCTCCAAATTGGAATTTTAAAACCAAAGTTTCTGATGATGATAAAGCTAAACCAGGAGAAATTAAAATTAGAGGTTTAAAAGAACCAAGTTCACAAAGAGTTAAAGATATTGTTGAAACTGACCTTACAGATTTAAAAGCAGATATTTTTCAAGACCCAACAATGTTAAAGGCAATGCCTGATGCTTCTATAGACCCTGAAGTAATTAATAAGGTGTTAATACCAAAAGTAATTAGATTAAAATATCCAGACCTTACGGAAGAACAAGTGGAAGAAGTTCGCCAGCACGTTGTAGTAGATTCAGTTGTAAAAAATGGAACTATAAAAGAAGTTGCAGATAAAAGGTTTATAAGAATGGCAGGTTCATTTGTAGATATAGATGATATTCATATAGATTTAATAGACAAAGTAAATCCATTCCAAGAAGCATTTGAAGTATTATCAAAAGCTGTTTCTTCTAAAGTTTTAAAAATTATACAAGACACTATTGAAGCGACTCGTATTAAAATGGATTTTGAAGAAGCTAAAATATTATGGCCTAAAATTCAAGAGTTTATTAAAACGCATAATCGTCAGCCAAATATTAATTCAGTTATTGAATCTGAAAAAAGAATGGCAGAATGCATCATTTATTTAAAAGACGAAAAAAGAAAAAAAGAAGCGCAAAGTAATGGATAAGGATAGTATTTTAAATGAAATATTTGAAAATGACCCATTAGGTATTTTAATTGTAAAACCTAAAAAATCGGCTGCTAGAACTTCAGATGAAAGGTTAGCTGCATCTTTTGACACTATTAACGATTTCTTTGAGAAAAATAAGAGAGAACCAAAACCAGACCCAACAAATATTTCTGAATATCAATTATATGCTACATTAAAAGGTTTAAGAGAAAACCATAAAAAAATGGAAGCATTAGAGCCACAAGATATTTATGGCTTATTAAATACAGTAAAAAAAGAGATAAATTCTATTGATGATATTTTTGATGATGATTCATTAGATATTTTTAATGATGAAGAAGAAGGCTTATTTGATTTTAAACATACTCCTAAAGATTTTAATCGCGCAAAAACAGATTTTATGGGTAAAAGAGTTGTGTGTAAAGACTTTGATAAGTACGAGCACCTTTTTACAACTATTCAAAATGATTTAAGTTTGGGTAAACGAAAATTAGTTGACTTTAAAGAAGCAAATTTAAGAGAAGGAAGTTATTATGTTCATAATGGAATTTTGTTTTTATTAGAAAGTATTAATTATGATAGAGAAGACCACTACAAAGAAGATGGTACTAGGGTTAGAAAAGATGGAAGAACAAGATGTATTTTTGAAAATGGTACAGAATCCAATATATTAAAGCGTTCAGTAGAAAAAAACTTGTATGCAAATGGTAAAGTAGTTACTGAAAATATAAATGATTTTGCAGAAGAATTTATAGAAAACTTTAGTGATATAAATGAAAATGATAAAGAAGCAGGTTATATTTATGTACTAACATCAAAAAGTAAGAAAGAAGAAATTTCATCTATAAAAAATCTTTATAAAATTGGATATTCAAGAACATCTATCGAGGAACGTATAAAAAATGCTGAAAACGAACCTACATATTTAATGGCAGCTGTTAAATTAGAATCAGCTTGGAAATGTTACAATATGAATGCCCAAAAGTTTGAAAACATAATTCATAAATTCTTTGGAAACTCTTGTTTAGAGGTTGATGTATTCGATAGAAAAGGTATTAGACATACACCAAGAGAATGGTTTATAGTTCCATTAGAAGCTGTAGAACAAGCTGTAGCTTTAATAACTACAGAAAAAATTATAGATTATAAATATGATAATACCAATATGGTAATAGTAAAAAAATAATTGTAATATGTTAAGTCTAAATTTTAACCCTACATTTAGTCACATAGAAACTATAGAAAAATGGCTTCTTGAGGAAGTTAAAAATACTGGAGAAGGGTTTTATAATAATTGGAGTACTATTTCTAAAGCATTTGATGAGCAAAATTTAATAGTAATATTTAAAAATGAAGACCCTATTGGTTTTTTAGTTTATAATCTTGATAATAATTTTTCCATAATTGATATTATTTCAATTAAACCAGATATAAGAGGTCAAGGGATTGCACGTTTTTTTATTAAAGAAGTATTGCTATTTTTTAAGTCAAAGGGAGCTTTAGTAACAACGTTATTTTGTTCTCCTGAAAAATCAAAACACTTTTGGGAAAAAGTAGGTTTTAGTTTTTTTTCTGAAGTTTTAAATGATAATAAGATAAGTATGTATAAAGAGTTAGTTGAAACTCCAAAAACAACTAAAAGTAAAAACATAAAGGCAATCATAAAATTATGGGATTGTGAGCCTTATCAAGCACGATCAAAAGAGCCATATAAAGTTTGGAATATAGAATTTGAAGAAGATAATAAAACTTTTAAAACCCCTTTAATTTTTCCAGTTAGTATAGATTGGCAAATTGTATTGATTAAAAGTGAAAGCGATATTATAACAAATAAAATAAAGTATTTAGATGGAGATATAACATATTCAAACAACGTAGTAATAATCAAAAGTTTTGAGAATATCTAACGTTATATAGCTTTTAATATGAGGGAAATAGTATCTGTTAGTAAAATAGAACATTGCACACCTAAAAAAGGTGTATGGTATAACTATTTTGATACAATATTTTATTCAGTTATGCGTCGGAGTAAACCTCATTTAAGAAGAGAAACTTTAATAAATGATAGTAAAACAGACTTTGAATTAAGTGAATGGCATTTTAATTGGCAATACAATTTAATTGAACAAAATTATGGTGTAAATAAGTACGGAGTTAAATCTTTTGAGAGGATAATAAATGTAGATGGAGAAAGTCATAGAATTGATAGTGTTGTTGATAATATAGCGATTGAGTTTCAGCACACTTTATCAGTTGATATTGAGGAAATAGATAGTAGATATAATGCACATTTAAAATATGGGTATATACCTTATTTAGTTCTGGATTTTACTAAATATTCTATAGAAGAATTTGAAATATATATTAAATACAATCACTTTTATAAGCTTACAGAGAAATTAAAAAAATGGATAACTTGTAATTATGCCAAATCCAATAATTTATTTATCGATTTAGATAGTGGTATTTACAGAGTTGTTATTACAAAAAATGTAGATTCTTATTTACTTCAAAAAGAAACATTTGTAAATGAATTATTACAATTAGAAAATAGTTTAGCAAAAAAAATAAAATATCAGAGATTAATTGATGATAGAAACCTAATAAAAGAAAAATGGTTAAAAAGGAGAGAGGAAGTAGATAGGTTGAATAGGAAGTTTCAAAAAGAAAAAGAACTCAAAGAATTAGAAGAAAAAGCTAAACAATTAAACAAGCAAAATTATTTAGATAGAAAACTGAAAAGTAAAGAGTTTTCAAGTTATCGTAAATGTCTAAATAATTCAATTATTCAACCTTTTATTGTGCCATTTGAAAATCTTATTTTAAATTATTCATATAATTCAGAATACGAAGATCAATTGTTAAAAGAATCACATTGCTATAAGGATATAGAGAATACACGTTGTATTGAATTTCATAATTTTTCATCAGAATTAAGAATTGAAAAACCAACATTTGCTGGTTATAATACAACTAGAAGTAAAGAGTATGTAAAATCCATTATATTTATTACAAAGAATAGTAATGTAGAAGCTGAAATACATTGGCTAAAAGGTAAAGTTCCTCAACTTATTGATAAAAATGAATTGACCCTTTTTTAAAATTGATTTTAAGTTGAAAATGTTTAAATTTGATTAAAAAAAATGAAAAAGTTACTTCTTATTATTGTTTTCGTATTTCCATTTATTATTTATTCTCAATTCAAAATAGATACTCTAAATTCTGAAGGTAGTTTTTCTAAAGTGTATGATATTAAGTTATCTAAAGAACAGCTTCATCAAAAAGCATTAGAATGGATTGCCATAAACTTTAAAGATTCAAATGAAGTTATTAAGTTAAATACAAAAGAGAAGGTTATAGCTAAAGGTTATTTTGATATTGACATTATTAGTAATGGTTATAAATTTAAGCAAAAGGTATATTCAATAATTGAGGTTGCTTTTAAAGAATCTAAATATAAATTAGACTTTCATACATTTATAATAGAAACATCTATACAAGGTAAAATAATTAAAACTCCATATAACCAATCGCTTGCTTGTTTAAATAGAGATAGCTATATAAGTTTTCTAAAACAAGTGATAAATGTAAATCCTACAAATGGTTTAGTTTCAGATAAAAAAATAAGAAAAACTTATACCAAAATTCTTAATAGTCCTAAATTAATTGATGAATATATGGAGAAGGGATTAATTTTTGAAAAACAATATACTACCCAAATAAAAAATAATGTTGAAGGTTTAGCAGAACATATGTTTAGTTATATTTCAAAAAAATCTAAAGACGATTGGTAAGCTCTTTTCTAATTTACAGCATTATTTCATTTCGTTAACAGTTCTTTTTATAAGGCTTCCAATTCCCACAGTAAGAACCACCAAAAAAGGTGGTACTTACTTTTAGCCTTTGCACTTTTAGTAAGTCATTTAGTGTAATCGAAATATGTTTCAGAATCATTTAATTCTAATAAAAACACGTCATTCTGAACTTGATTCAGAATCTCACCAAAAGAAATTTAAATACATCATTTAACCAACATACAATTACAACACTAATATTTACACATTGAAAAAAGGGGTAAACAACCTTGTATTTTTATATCATTTAACTAAATTTGATAATACTTTAAAAATTGCTAATTACATTTGCTAAAAGCAGTTTTTATTGGTTTATAACAAGTTGCCAGTAATTTGGGAACAGCAGAACTGAACTACCAAAAATAAAGGATATGAATTTTAAAGAAGCAACCGAATTAAAAAATAAAAATGGGCATTTAATCGGGCAAAAATATAGAGGCGGAACAATAGAGGAATTAATAATACGTCCAACAAATCAAAAAGAATTTGACGTATTTGTTAAATCATATTTGAGGACTATGAATGCTGAATTATCAATTCAACCATTTTTAGATAGTGATTTAGAAGTTGATGCTGTTTGTGACAGAGCAAAAATCAGAACAAATAATATATTTTTTAGAACAGAATTAGAAAACTTACTTGACGAAAAATTAGACGTTAAATTTTAGACATAATGACAGAAAAAGACGCAAAAGACCTTCTATATGACCTTTGGTCAAATGGCGAAATTCCAAACAATTTTGACGAAAATCATTCTGATTTTGACAAAGCTGTTAAGTACACAATCAAAAAAGGAACATTTGATTATGAGGGTTTTATGGAAGCAATGGCAATCATCAGATTCGGAATTTGGCAAGTTGAGTCAGATGCTTTAGTGGCAAAAGGAGGTCACGATTATATTATTGAATGTAGTAGGTTTTGGGAAACAAGAGATTACAACGGATATTTAGTTTGGGATTGGTTAGTTCATTTAGCACAAAAAACTTGGATTGATAAAGAAAGCGTAAAAGATTTGAATACAGCTTTCTTCTTTTGTCAAGATTATTTTCGTGAATACAAACCGAAAAATTTACCTTATGTCTCAACTGCTCAAACTTTGAATATCCAAAAACAAATTTTAGAAGTTCAAGAGGTAATGGTGAGATCCGAAAGAACTAGCAAAAATGGAATCGTAGAATTTGATTCTGAACGTATGCTAAAATATCGAGATTTAATGAACGATATAAAATATTTATAAAAACTACTGGCAACAATAGCTATAAGTGATTGCTTGTTCTCGCCTACTTCTGAAAATCCTGGCGGATTTTCAATTTGGTGCGTACTTTCAAAGTTAAGTGTTAACCCACGCAACTACTCATAGCCGAGGCCGTTGTAAGTAGTTTAAAAACAGTACAATATGAACACATTCCTTTTTGCTTGGAATCCTAATAGATGGGATTGGGATGATTTACAAGAAAGTATTGAACATCTTGAAAAAGTTGGATATGTTGAAAGTAGATGGAGCTGTGGAAATTCAAAAAGTATTAGAAAAGGAGACAGAGTTTTCTTAATTAGATTAGGTTACGAACCAAGAGGAATAATGGGAAGTGGTTATGCCAAATCTTCTTATTATGTTGCGCCTCATTGGGACGGAACAGAATATAAAACGACTAACTACATAGATATTGAATTCGATATCCTAATTAATCCAAAAGAAAACAAGTTATTTGCCAAAGAATCTTTAGAAAGTATTGATAAAAACAATTTGCAACAATGGTTTCCTCAACAAAGCGGAATTTCAATAAAAGAAGAAGTTTTGGAAAGTTTAGAATCTAATTGGTTTAACTTTATTAGAGACAATAAATACATAAAGAATAGTTTTGTTTCTAATGATGTTACAACACAATTTAAAAAAACATATAAAGAAGGTAAATCTAAAGACATTGTACAAACTCGATACGAAAGAAATCCTGAAGCCAGAAAAAGATGTTTAAAGCATTTTGGTTATTCTTGTAAAGTTTGTTCATATGACTTTGAAAAGCATTTTGGTGAAATTGGCAAAGGATTTATTCACGTTCATCATATAAATCAGATTTCAAAAATAGGAAAAGAATATGAAGTTGATCCAATAAAAGACTTAATTCCTGTTTGTCCGAACTGTCACGCAATGATTCATTCAAAACGTCCAGCTTTTACGATTGAAGAAATTAAAGAAATAATAAGATAAAAAACTATTTACAACAATGTGTTTATTTCATTGTTTGGTTTAATCAATACAAATACAAGTCATACCTTTTTTAAACTAATCTACTTCTAGTAAACACACAAAACGAAACCAGATGCAAATTAAATTCGTTTCCAATACAAACAGCAGTACAAAGTACAAACATTCGTGCAGGTAATAAGGTGTTCGCAATACGCTCCATTTTGTTTCATAAAATATATCTAAAAGTTTTTTTTAGCCATAAAAACCGCAATTATCTTAAACGAGAAACCTTCAACTAACAATAAACGACTAAATAAAACTTGTAGTTACCATAAATAGCACTAATTCGTTGACACGCCTCATTTAGCACAATTTATTTATTTTACTACACACATTCCGCGCATTACTCACGCATAGCTATCTTTTACCCTTAACAACCAATAAGGTATAAATTCATTTTAATTAAGGGTAAACCGCTATTACACTATTTGGCTCGCCTGCTACTCGCTTCGGGCTAAAAAAGAGTGTCACAGTTTTTGATTGCAGCCATTTTGCATATAAAATAAACCGTTGCAAGTGGTAATATAATTTCAATAAATTTGATGTTTGATTTTCTCAATAATAATTTAGTAAAATAACACACAACGGATTTATTACATATTGCAAACGCACACAAGAGCAATGTATTCCGTTCTTCATTTGTCATTATGGTACTTTATAAATTTGATTTCAAACATTATTTATTTTCCAAACAAGCCAACAACTAAATACCAACGACTAATTTTAAAAATAAAGTACACAACATTCCTACATTCCTCACTACATAAATTGCACTTGCTTTTCCAACCGCATCAAAAACACCGCCACTCTTTGCGTGTACCACGTAGTTGTTGCACGTACTTATGCCTACGGCAACGTACTTTTGCCACAACACCCTCGCTCAACTCGCTAGGCGGCTCGCTTAAATGCTACCGCATTTGCTACGCGATTACCTGCTAATATCAACTTTGAATACAGATTTTAATATCATATTTCAGACTTCCGAATCATTTAATAAAATTCTTTTTTTAGTCTTACCTTTTTTTTCTCATTAAATAGTTATTCGCTTCTTGTTCAATGTCCTTTACCGTTTTTACTCTATTTTCTAATATCCATTGATCGATTTCGTCTTTCTTAAAATACAACCTTTTACCATTCTTATAAAAAGGTATTTCACGATTAGAGGTAAGTTTATAAATATGACTTTTGGTAAAATCGTAATACTCACATAATTGTTTTAAACTCATTATTTCAATTGCGTTTCTGGTAGTATTATTTGATGTCAGCAACTTGTTTTCAATTGACGCTAATCTATTTTCAATAGCATTCAGTTTTTCTACAATAATTTCAAAAGGATTTTCCATACTAATAAAATTTAGTACAAAGTAAAAAAATAAAAAACATTGCAAATATCGGTTGTTTCCTTCACCAGCCACACCATTGCAATCAAGGTCAAGCCCTATGGGTTTTGAAAAAAATCTCCACCTCATATGCATTCGGTTTCGATTCAGCATAATAGTACAGGTTGTATTTTTTCCAAAAACCTTGACAGCATCTACCACACAACCAACACTCGTGCTTTCTTTTTTCTTTTTGTTTAGAAATTAATATGCGAAGCGTAGCGAAGTAATTTTTAATACCTAGCTATGTCAAATTTTGAAATTAAAACTCACAACGTAGGAAGAACCTACACGAAACCGCACTTTTTTATTTTAAATAAAGGCTTAAACAGTGGTAAACCTCTGGAGAATCCTTGCCCTAACTGTTTTGTAATTGCTGTATCAACTGAAGATGAACGAAACACGCTTTTTTACTTGTGTTATTCGTTGTTTTTAGGTCGCTATTTTGAACCTTATTTAAAGGGGAGTGTAATTTTATTCATAACTATAAACGATTGTTTAAAGTTGTTAAAAACAGCTTGTATAAAGCATATTAATAATAAAAGTGAATCGAATAACAATCTAAAAAAGGTTTTAGTTATTGAAGAAAAAGAAAATAATTTAAAAGAGCAATTAAAACTGATAAACCAACTAAAAGTTGCTTTTATCCGTGCTAATTTCTAAATACTTGTAAAATGAGGTAAATGGCTGTAAACGAGTATTGAATAGTCAAATGAGCGTAATAAAATCGTAAATTTATCGTCTTATAAGTAAAGCTATATGAAAACCGTACCAACCCCAAAGTGTAATTTTAATTTTTTAGTAATATGGGTAAAATAAATCAAGGAATCCTTGGAGGATTAAGTGGTAAAGTCGGAAATGTTATCGGGGGTAGTTGGAAAGGCATAGACTACCTACGAATTAAACCAAGTAGCGTAGCTAATCCAAGAACAACAGGACAAGTAAATCAAAGAAACAAGTTTACTGCTACATTAGAGTTTTTACAACCTAATAAAGACTTTATAAAGGTAGGTTATAAAAACTATGCGATTAAGAAAACAGAGTTCAATGCTGCAATGTCTGAAATATTGAGCAATGCAATTACAGGAATAGCTCCTGATTTTGAAGTTGATTATTCTAATGCTTTATTAAGCAAAGGAAGTTTGTCGGCTGCTTTAAATCCAACATTCGATGTGTCTACCCCTGGAAATGTAACTTTTGAATGGGATGACAATTCAGCAGATGGTAATGCAGAAGCAACTGATAAAGCAATGATTTTAGTTTACAATTCAGCAAGAAAAGAATCTGTTTATATTTTGGATGGTGCTGATAGATCATTAACAACTCAAATGTTGACTATTCCTGCGTCTTATTCAGGTCAAACAATAGAAGTTTTTATGGCATTTGTTTCAGAAGATGGAAGTAAAGTATCAAATAGTAGTTATTTAGGCTCTGGTACGGCGGCTTAATTTTTAATTCTTTATAACTATTTATAGAAAGCACTGCATTAAATTGTAGTGCTTTTTTATTGTACCCTAATTTGTACCCTAAAAACAAAAAACCCTGTAAACATAATGCTTACAGGGTGTTATTTGTGGTACCTCCAGGAATCGAACCAGGGACACAAGGATTTTCAGTCCTTTGCTCTACCAACTGAGCTAAGGTACCATTGCCTTAGCGGTTGCAAATATAAGTGTATTTTTATAACTAATCAAAACATTTTTTAAAAAATCTATTGTATTTTTGAAACTTATTAAAAAAGACAAATGTACTTAATAATTGATGTGGGAAATACTAGAATAAAGTTAGCCGTTTCTAATGGTGAGGAATTAATTCATAATGAAATAATTACGTATTCAGAATTGGAAAAAACAGCTTTCTTTTTAATTGAAAAATATCAAATATCAGACGGAATTATTTCTTCTGTTGCTGATATAAAAAAAGATGTTATTTTTAAAATTAAGAATAAAATTAAGCTTTTAACACTCAATTCAAAAACAAAAATACCTTTTAAAAACAAATATTCAACTCCAAAAACGTTAGGTGTGGATAGAATAGCTTTAATTGCTGCGGCAACTAAATGTTATCCCCATAAAAATGTTTTAGTAATTGATGCTGGAACATGTATTACTTATGATTTTGTAAATTCAATTAGTGAATATTATGGCGGAGCTATTTCACCTGGGTTAAATATGCGTTATAAAAGTTTAAATTATTTTACTAAAAAGTTACCAAAACTCGAAATTAAGTTTCCTACAAAGTTAATTGGTGATTCTACTGAAGAATGTATTCATGTTGGAGTTTCTATGTCTGTTATAAATGAAATTGATAGTTATATTGATTTGTATAAAGAAAAAAATAAAGATTTAATGGTTGTTTTAACAGGCGGAGACATTAATTTCTTGTCAAATAACTTAAAAAATAGCATATTTGCGAATCCTAATTTTTTATTGTTAGGATTAAATTCAATTTTGCTTCATAATATACTGTAAATGAAAAAAAATATAATAGTAGTTTTCATGCTACTGCAAACAATATTCACTTTTGCTCAAAGCACTAACGTTTCTCTTTATTCATTTTATGGAATTGGGGAATCAAATAGAGCTGTAACTGCTGAACAATTTAGTATGGGAGGTATTAATGCAGCAGTAAGTAGTAAGTACCATATTAATATGTTTAACCCAGCAGCAAACACTTCATTATTTTTAACTACTTACGCTATTAGTGGAGAAATGAAAAATTTATCAGTAAAGGAGGGAGATGTAAAGCAAAGCACATCGGCTTCATATTTATCTTATATTACAGTTGGAATTCCTTTAAATAAGGGTGCATTTACATTTGGTTTAATGCCAAACACATCGGTTGGGTATTCATTAACCAGTCCGGTTTATGATACAGATGGAGAAACTATTAGTGAAATTTCTTTATACGAAGGTTCTGGTGGATCAAACAAAGTGTTTTTAGGAGTAGGGTATGAAATTTATAAAGGATTAAGTATAGGTTTACAAGGAAATTATATTTTTGGAAATGTTGAAAATAGCATTATTAACCAACTTAATGGTTCATCAAGGGCTTCAAAATATGAATCTAATGCAAGTATTTCTTCTTTTGCATTTAATACAGGTATTAATTATAAAACTAAAATTAATAATAATTTAGATTTAACAGTTGGAGCTAATATTGAATTTGAAAATGAAATAGACTTAAAGGGTGATGAATATTTATATTCTGTAAGTTATAGTTCTTATGAATCTCCAAGAGACACTATATTAAATGCTGAAGGAAATGGTGTTATAAAAAATCCTCTTAAAACAAGTTTAGGAGTAGGTATTGGAAAAGAAAATAAATGGTATGCCGAAGTTGATTATTCAAGCCAGAAGCCTATAGAACTTTCAGGAGATTTTTATAATAGTTATTCAAAAGTTAATTATACTGATTATTCAAAAATATCAATAGGTGCCTTTTTTATACCTAAATATAATTCAATAACAAGTTATTGGCAAAGAGTAACTTATAGAGCAGGATTAAGAATTGAAAATACAGGATTAATGGTAAACCCTACAGGTGTAGGAAGTAATTTTTCAGAGATAAACGATTTTGGCATATCTTTTGGAGTAGGCTTACCAGTTAGCAAACAATTATCAAATTTAAATGTTGGGTTTGAATTTGGAAAAAGAGGTAAAACAAGTAAAGGTTTAATTCAAGAGAATTATTTTAATGTAAAATTGGGAATTTCCTTGAATGATAGATGGTTTAAAAAACAAGAGATATATTAATAAAACAAATAACGATGAAAAAAATTAAGCAAATTTTAGCATTATTTATATTTATGTCTGTAACAAGTTTGATGTTTGGTCAAGCAAATGCAGATTGCAGTATTAAATACAATTTATTTAAGGGAGATTATTCAGCAAAAAAATATGATGCTGCTTATGAAAACTGGATGTGGTGTATGGATAATTGTCCAGATTTATCTGTAAACATATACAAATATGGTTACAAAATAGCAATGGATAGATTAAAAAAAGCGCCTCAAGGTGAAAAAGCTACTGCTGCTGCACTTGTTGAAAGAGTGTTAACACAACGTTTAAAATACTACCCAAAAGATAAAGCAGATGTTTATGATACATTGGCAAGTTTAAAAGCTTCTCAAGGTGCTAGTGACGATGAAGTTTTCGAATTGTTAGAAGTATCTTTTAAAGAAGATCCTACCGTTATGTCTGTAAAAAATATGTATAAGTATTTTGATGTTATTATGCAGAGAAATAAAGATACAAACCCACAAGTTGTTTTTGATACGTATGATGAGGTTGGTGAAGGTGTTGAATTAAAAAGAGCGGCTTATGGTAAAAAAATTGAGGCTATTAACGCAAAAGACTCGTTAACTTTAAGTTCAAGAGATAAGAAGAATAGAAGAATTTACCAACAAATTTTAACAAACCTATCAATTGCTGAATCTGGTTTAGATTCTAAAATTTCAGAAATTTCTACATGTGAAAATTTAATACCTTTAAATAAAAAGTATTTTGAAGAAAAGAAAACAGATCCTGTTTGGTTAAGACGTGCGGTATCTAGGATGTATAATAAAGAATGTACAGAAGATCCATTCTATGCAACATTAGTAGAAGCATATGTACACGCTGATCCATCACCAGAAGCTTCAGTATTCTACGCTGGAATCTTAATGAAAAATGGAGAAGATAATAAAGCAATGGAGTACTTTAAAAAAGCCATTGACCAAGAAACAGATTCATATAAAAAAGCAAAAAACTTAATAAAAGTTGCTCAAATTTTAAGTAAAAAAGGTAGAAAATCAGAGGCTAGAGCAAATTGTTATGAAGCATTAAAATATGCACCTACTATGGGTAAAGCTTATTTAATTATTGCTGGTATGTATGCTTCAAGTGCTAACTCTTGTGGTACAGATGTTGTTACTAAAAGATTAGTTTATGTTGCTGCAGCAAACAAAGCAATGAAAGCAAAACAAATAGATCCAAGTATTAGTTCATTAGCAAATAGATATATTAACAGTTACACCGCTAATATGCCAAGTAAAAAAGATATTTTTACTTCTGAAAAAGGAATTAAAGTTGGAGATACTCACAGAATTGGATGTTGGATTGGAGAATCTGTAAGAGTTAGAACTAAAGACTAATTTTAATAGTTAGAAATTAATATATTTGTTGAATGTTAAATTCAACCATACAAAATATTTTAAAAAGCATTGCTGTTGTTTTAACAATGGTAATGCTTTTTTCTTGTTCCAATAACGCAAAAGAAGTAAGGGATTTTCTTGCCGATAAAAATATGCCAATTGGTGAAGTTAATAATGTGGATCATAAACATACAGATTCAGGAAGAATAGATATTAGAATGAGGGCACCAATAATGTTGGATTATAGCAATAGAAAAAATCATCCATATTCTGAATTTCCGAAAGGAATTAAAATTACTAAAATTGAAAAAAATGGAGACTCTTTAACAATTGAAGGTGATTACGCTAAAAGTTATGGGAAAACCAATGTATCAGAAATTAGTAATAATGTTGTTATTGAAAATTTTGCACAACAAAATAGATTAGAAACAGATCAAATTTATTGGGATCAAAAAACGCATTACTTTTTTACCGAAAGTAAATTCACATTTTATACCAAAACAGATACAATACATGGTACAGGATTCGAAGCCTCTGAAGATCTTGAAAAATGGCTAGTAAAAAATCAAAGAGGAGTAATACAAGTAAGAGAATAATTATGCAAAAAGTTTGGAAAATATTTGAGTACGGTTATTTAATAATTGCCATAATATTTATAGTAGAAGCAATATTTAAATGGTCTGAAAGTAGAGAAAAAGCATATTTAATGCTTTTATTTTCTGTGATAGCAATTTTTATGTACTTTTTCAGAAAAAGATTTAGAAAAAAAATAGAAAAGCGAAACAAATAAAATGGAGTTTCAAATTTTTGTTATAGTATGTTCAATATTACTTTCGGCTTTTTTTTCAGGTATGGAAATAGCCTATATTTCTGCAAATAAATTTCAAGTAGAATTAGAAAAGAAAAAAGAAGGTGTTATTGCTAAAATTTTAGGAAGGTTAACTTCAAAATCCTCTAAATTTATTACTACAATGTTAGTTGGTAATAATATATCTCTAGTAGTTTATTCAATTTTTATGGGTAAACTAATTGTAGATGTTTTACCAATTGAAAATCTAAACGACTTTTCGCAATTACTAATTCAAACAGTTATTTCAACAATTATTATTCTAATTACAGCAGAATTTTTGCCAAAAGCTATTTTTAGAATTTATGCAAATGAAATGCTGAAATTTTTTGCAATTCCAGCTTATGTATTTTATGTAATATTTTATTTTATATCTAACTTTATCACAGCAATTTCAGATTTTGTTTTAAAATTGTTTTTTAACACTGCAAAAGATGCTGAACAAACAGAATTTAGTAAAGAAGAATTAGGAAATTACATATCAGAACAGCTTGAAAATACAAGTGATTTTGAAGAAGTAGATTCTGAAATTCAAATTTTTCAAAATGCGCTAGACTTCAACAATGTAAAAGCTAGGGAAATAATGATTCCTAGAACTGAAATAATTGCTGTTGATATTAATGAAACTATAACTAACCTAAAAAAACTGTTTATAGAAACAGGTTATTCAAAAATTCTAGTATATAGAAATTCTTTAGATGACGTTTTAGGGTATGCACATGCTTTTGAACTGTTTAAAAAGCCAAAAAACATTCGTTCAATATTACTTCCAGTAGAGTTAGTTCCTGAAAGTATGATGATTAATAATGTACTAGATGTATTAATCAAAAAGAAAAAAAGTTTATCAATAGTTTTGGATGAATTTGGAGGTACATCGGGAATTATAACAGTAGAAGATATTGTAGAAGAATTGTTTGGAGAAATTATTGACGAGCATGATACTGTTGAACTTACTGAAAAAGTATTGAATGAAAGTGAATATGAGTTTTCTGCTAGGCTAGAAGTAGATTATTTAAACGAAACGTATGATCTAAATATAGAAGAAAACGAAGCTTATGAAACTTTAGGAGGTTATATAGTTTATCATAACGAAGACATTCCTAAAGAAGGCGAAGTAATTGAAATTGAACACTTTCATTTTAAAATGTTGTCCGTTGAATCTTCAAGAATAACAGAAGTTTATGTCAAACTTTTAGACAAACAGGAATAATCTTCAGATTCTGTACTTTTTTGTTATTAATTATAAGTATTTCACTTTTATTATTAAATACTAAATTGTATTTTCGCACACTATAATTAAAAGAAATAATAAGAATGGCAATTTTATCAAAAATTAGAGATCGTTCAATGTTTTTAATCCTTATTGTAGGATTGGCTTTGTTTGCGTTTGTTTTGGACCCATCATCGATTCAGAACTTTTTTAGTTCAACAAAAGTTAACTCAATAGGGTCAGTAAACGGAGAAGATATAGACAGAGAAGAGTTTGCACGTCAAGTAGAAACATATCGCACACAATCAGGAGGAAGATCTTCTCAAATGCAAGCCGTAAATACTGTTTGGAATGGAATGGTAAGCGAAAAAGTATTTGCAGATCAATTAGAAAAAGCAGGTATTGTTGTTGGAGAAAAAGATATTTGGGAAGCAATGGTTGCTATACCTAATGTTCAAAATTCACCAATGTTTAAAAATGAAGCCAATCTTTTTGATGAAGAAAAGCTAAAAGAATATATTGCTAATATGAAAGCAGATGCTGAAGAAGGAAATTCTAAAGCATGGTTAAGTTGGTTAGCAACTGAAAAAAGCATTAAAGTAAACTTACAACGCCAAGCATACACTACATTAGTAAGTGCAGGTTTAGGAGCTTCATTAAAAGAAGGTGAGCGTAATTATCAATTCGATAATTTAAAAATGGATGCTCAATATGTGTACGTTCCTTATACTAGTATACCTGATAGTATTGTAAAAATTACTAAAGGAGAAGTAAGAGACTATATAGAACAATATCCTAAAAAATACAAAGCTGAAGCTACACGCTCAATTCAGTTTGTAAAATTTGATATTAATCCTTCTGCAAGTGATGAAGAAGAATTAAAAGCTAAAGTAGCAACGCATATTGAAGATAAGGAAGAGTATAGTAATGCTGCTAAAGCTACTGTTAAAGTTCCTGGTTTAAAAAATGCTACAAATTATGAAGAGTTCTTAATAAATAATAGATCTGATATAGCTTTAGATAATAGTTATAAATTTGAATCTCAATTACCAACTGCTGTAAAAGCAGATATTATGGGAGCTGAATTAAATGCAGTTGTTGGACCTTATAAAGATGCTGGTGCATATAAAATTTCTAAAGTTGTTGAAATTACTAAAATGCCAGATTCAGTAAAATCAAGTCATATTATTGTTCCTTTTATTGGAACTACGCGTTCAACTTCTACAAAAACAAAAGAAGAAGCAAAGAAAACAGTTGATAGTATTTTTACATTAGTAAAAAATAATAAAGCTAAATATACTGAAATTGCAGATGAAGTTAATACGGACGGTACAAAAGGTAAAGGAGGAGATATTGGATGGGTAAGAAAAGATCAAGCTTTCTCTCCTAATTTTGATAAGGACTTTGCTAATTTTATCTTTAAAAATAAAGCAGGAAGTATTGATATTGTAGAAACTGCTTTTGGATTTCATATTATTAAAATTGAAGAACAAACTAAATACCAAGATGCTGTTAAATTAGCAACATATGGTAGAACTATTGAAGCTTCAGAAGATACTGAAAATAGTATTTTTCAAAATGCTGAAACTTTAGCTTCTCAATTAGTGGATGGTGGAGATTTAGCAGAGTTAGCAAAAGAGAAATCATATACTGTTTTATCAGGTTTAAATCTTAAAGATTTAGCTGAAAATGTTCCAGGTATGGGTAGTCAACGTTCTATTGTAAAATGGGCATTTGAAAACGATACAGAGGTTGGTTCATCTAAACGTTTTGATATTGATATAAATGGAAAAAGAGGATATGCTGTAGTTGTTCTAACACAAAAATCAGATGCTAATGGAGATGAGTTAAGTTCAGAAGTGATTACTAAAGTTAGACCAATTTTAACAAATCAGAAAAAAGCTAAATTACTTGCAGATAAAATGAAAGGTGCTTCGCTTGAAGAAATTGCCACAAATAATACAACTGTTGTGCGTAATGCTTCTTCAGTATCATTAGCAAGCCCATTATTATCTGGTGTAGGTAATGAGCCAGCTGTTGTTGGAGCAATGTCTACATTACCAATTGATACAACTTCAGAAGTTATTGAAGGTCAAAAAGGAGTATTTATAGTTAAGGTTACAAAGCGAGAAGAACCAACGTCATTAGATAACTATGAGAACTTCCGTAAGAATATTGTAAACCAATTAAAAAGTAAATCATACCAATTAAATACAGTATTAGAAGATAAAGCTGATGTGATAGATAATAGAGCTAAATTCTTTTAGTATTATTTATTTCATTTAAATTATAACATAAAAAAAGCGAGCATTTAGCTCGCTTTTTTTTATATATGTATAATAAAAAATTAGCCATTTATTTTGGAGTTATATAAGCTTCGAAATTAGATTAAAAAAAAGTAACAATAGAAGTTTGATAGTTTTTGATTATAAAGCTAAAAAATGATTATAAAGCCTTTAAGTAGTCTATGTATACTTGCTTTTAATACTTTAAATGCCGTTCAATTAAAATTTTATTGTAGAGAGAATAGCATTTTTTTAATACAAGATTTTAATATTAAAAAAGATATTAAATATGAAGAAAATTAGTTGTAATTGTTTTTAAAATTTTCAATAACTTTTGGTGATATTTATAAGGTTATTCACTAATGTTTAATTAGGTAAAAAAGCTAAATAAAATAAAAAACATACAAAAGAAAAAAGGTAGTAATATAAAATCACTACCTTTTATTTATGAATTAGTAACGTTAATTTAAAGCGTTACGTATAATTTAAAAATTTATTTAACTGGTTTTACAGTTTTAATAATTCTTGCAGCAACTTTATATGGATCTGCATTTGAAGATGGACGACGGTCTTCTAACCATCCTTTATATCCTTTTTCTACAGCAATAATTGGAATACGAATAGATGCTCCTCTATCTGAAACTCCCCAAGAGAAATCGTTGATTGAAGCAGTTTCGTGTTTACCAGTTAAACGTTGATCGTTAAATTCACCGTAAACTTCAATATGTTCTTTAACTACTGGACGGAAAGCCTCGCAAATTTCAGCGTATTTTTCTTTAGAACCACAAGTTCTTAAAATTGAGTTAGAGAAGTTAGCGTGCATTCCAGAACCATTCCAGTCAGTATCTCCTAATGGTTTTGGGTGATATTCAATATACATGTTACGACCTTCAGTTAAACGATCTAGTAAATATCTAGCAATCCAAATTTCATCACCTGCTTTTTTAGCTCCTTTAGCAAATAATTGAAATTCCCATTGTCCAGAAGCAACCTCTTGGTTAATTCCTTCAAAGTTTAATCCAGCTTCTATACATAAATCTGCATGCTCTTCAACTAAATCACGTCCGTGAGTATGTAAACCACCAACTGAACAGTAATACATACCTTGTGGAGCAGGATATCCACCTCTTGGGAATCCTAATGGTAATTCAGTTTTAGTACTCATTATAAAATATTCTTGTTCAAATCCGAACCAGAAATCATTGTCATCATCTTCAATAGTAGCACGACCATTAGAAACATGCGGAGTTCCGTCTGCATTCATAACTTCAGTCATTACTAAATAACCATTAATACGTTGTGGATCTGGGTAAATTGCAACTGGCTTTAAAATACAGTCAGATGAATCTCCTGAAGCTTGTTGTGTAGATGAACCATCAAAAGACCAAAGTCCTAATTCTTCAACTGTTCCTTGAAAATTTTCATGCTCTTCTACTTTGGTTTTACTTCTCATATTTTGAGTTGGAAAATATCCATCTAACCAAATATATTCTAATTTAATTTTTGCCATAGTGTTAATTAATTTAATACGAATTTTAAAATATTTTCCGTAAAAATATGCAAAACTGGTTTACTGTAAAAATTTTAGGGGATTAAATGTTTATATGTGTTTTATTTTTGTAAATACCCTATTTTTTAAAGGGGTTATTGAAAAATAATTCAAAAAAAAGTAAAATAATTGTAAAATAGTTATCTAAAAAAATATGTATCTTCGTATTATATTATAAATATTATATGTCAAAGTTTCGTTTTAGTGCAGTGCAAAAAGCACAAGGTAGGAAACCTATAGAGGTTAAGGAGTTAGGTAGGCGTTCTGATTTTTTTGGAATAAATGTATTTAATGAAAGAACAATGGTACAATACCTTTCTAAAGAAGCATTTAAAGGTGTAAAGTACGCTGTAGATAATGGAAAAAAAATTGACAGAAAAATAGCGAGTCAAGTAGCTGCAGCCATGAAAGATTGGGCTATATCTAAAGGAGTTACACATTATACTCATTGGTTTCAACCATTAACAGGTGCAACTGCAGAAAAACACGATGCTTTTTTTGAAGTTACAGAAAATAATATGGCTATTGAAGCATTTGCAGGATCTGCTTTAGTTCAACAAGAACCTGATGCCTCTAGTTTTCCTAGTGGTGGAATTAGAAATACTTTTGAAGCAAGAGGGTACACTGCTTGGGATCCAACATCTCCTGCTTTTATATATGGTACAACATTATGTATACCAACAATATTTGTTTCGTATACAGGTGAAGCTTTAGATTATAAAACACCTTTATTAAGAGCTTTAAGTGCACTTGATGATGCTGCAACTGCAGTATGTAAATATTTTGATAAGAATGTTAAAAAAGTAAATGCTTCTTTAGGTTGGGAGCAAGAATATTTTTTAATAGATAAAAGTATAGCGTTTAGTAGACCTGATATAATTTTAGCAGGAAGAACACTATTAGGTCATTCTTCAGCCAAAGGTCAACAATTAGACGATCATTATTTTGGTTCAATTCCAAGTAGAGCTATTAGTTTTATGAGAGAATTAGAAAATGAATGTATGCTGGTTGGAATTCCAATAAAAACACGTCATAATGAAGTTGCACCAAATCAGTTTGAAGTTGCGCCAATTAATGAGGAAGCTAATTTAGCTGTAGATCATAACGCTCTATTAATGGATATTATGGGAAGAGTCGCATCTAAACATAATTTTAAAGTATTGTTTCACGAAAAACCTTTTGAAGGTGTAAATGGATCAAGTAAACACAATAATTGGTCATTAACCACAGATACAGGTATTAATTTATTAGGACCAGGAAAAACACCAATGAGTAATTTACAGTTTTTAACATTTTTTATAAACACCATAAAAGCTGTATTAAGTTATGAAGAGTTACTTGGAGCATCAATAGCATCAGCAGGAAATGAACATAGATTAGGTAAAAAAGAAGCTCCACCATCTATTATGTCTATATTTATAGGAGAGCAACTTACCAAAGTTTTAAATGATTTAGAAAGTGTAACAGATGGAAAACTATCTCCAGAAGAAAAAACAGATCTAAAACTTAATGTAGTAGGTAAAATTCCAGATGTACTATTAGATAATACAGATAGAAATAGAACATCTCCTTTTGCGTTTACAGGAAATAAGTTTGAATTTAGAGCTGTGGGTTCTTCAGCTAATTGCGCTAATCCAATGACGGTTTTAAATACAATAGTAGCAAAACAATTACAAGATTTTAAAACTGAAGTTGATAAACTGATAGATAATAAAAGCTTTAAAAAAGATGAAGCTATATTTAATGTACTACGTGAGTATATAAAATCTTCAAAAAGTATTTTATTTGAAGGTAATGGATATAGTGATGAATGGGAGAAGGAAGCTAAAAAAAGAAAGTTAAGTAATTATAAAACAGCACCAGAAGCTTTAAAAGAAAAAATTTCTAAAAAAGCTATAAGTCTTTTTGAAGAATTAAATGTAATGAGTAAAATAGAAGTAGAGGCTCGTTATGAAATCGAAGTGGAAGAATATACTAAACGAATTCAAATTGAATCTAGAGTGCTTGGAGATATAGCAGGTAACCATGTAGTTCCAACAGCAGTTCATTATCAAAATATGCTTATTAAAAATGTAAAAGGATTAAAAGAGATATTTGGAAACGATTTTGAACAACATGCACTTCAACAAATTAGACTGATTAAAAATATTTCTGATCACATAGAATCTATTCATAAAAAAGTAGATGAAATGTTAGAAGAACGTAAGAAAGCTAATAAAATTAAAGACTTTAGTAAAAAAGCAAATGCCTATTGTGTTAAGGTAAAACCTTTTTTAGACGCTATTAGATACCACTGTGATAAGCTTGAAATAATGGTAGATGATGAAATGTGGACTTTAACAAAATATAGAGAATTATTGTTTACAAGATAGTTTTTAAACTATTAATATTTAATTCTCTACAATTTATTAGGAATCTTCTACGATTTATTTAAAATGAATCTAAATATTTTGTTAAATAGAAATATTAAATTACTTTTATACTATCAAAATGCGAAAAATACAATTCTCGTAGTTTGATGATTCCCATAAAACATAAACACCCCACAGTTTAAACCTCAATAATTGTTTTACCCCCAATTTGTGAATTTATATGGCTTTCATATAAGTATTTAGTTACTTAATTGAAGTTTATATTCCCCTATAAATTTATCAAAAAAATTAATTTTTATTTACTAATGTTTAAAATTTTTATTATGAAAAAATTATTAAGTTTTGCAGCTTTTGTGATGACAGCATCATTAATGTTTGCACAAGGTAACGTAAGTGACGTTCAATCTTACGGAATTAGTAACTTGGCTTCAGTTAACCAAGTTGGTATGGATAACTATTCTGAAATTATGCAAGATGGATCCATGCATTATTTAGGCGGTATGGCAAATGAAGCTTACGTTGATCAATTAGGAGACTTAAATGAATCTTACATTGAACAATTAGGTGATGCAAACGTTGCAGAAGTTAACCAAATTGGTTTTGGGAACCTTGCAGAAGTTTCTCAAGGTGTAGGTTTTGCAGAAAACAATTACACATACTCTTACCAAAATGGTGATATTAACTGGTCTAATCAGTTACAACGTTGGGACTATAACACAGGTATAGTTCATCAATTTGGTACATGGAACTGGGCTTTTCAAGACCAACAAACTTTAAAAAACCAAAAAATAGGTAACTATGCTGATGCATGGCAAGATGGATTTGCAAATACTTCTTACCAAACTCAAAGAGGTCAAATGAATACTGCTTATGTAACTCAATATGGAGACTGGAATTTAGCTGACCAATACCAAGAAGGTAAAGGAAATTATGCTGATATTTTCCAATATGGTTATGACAACTGGGGATTCCAAGATCAATTTGGTAAAAATAACGAAGCTTTGTTAAATCAAATAGGAGGATATAACACTTCTTACCAAGATCAAAGAGGAAATGGAAACTGGTCAAGAACTGATCAAGGATTCTTCTACATGGTTTATGGAAACTTTAGTGAAGCTTACCAAAGAGGTAAAATGAACACTCAATGGACATGGCAAATGGGAGATTATAACTATGCGTTTACTGACCAACACGGTAAGTATAATGATTCTGATACTGATCAGTATGGTAATTATAATGACTCTTACACTAACCAAAGAGGAAATGGAAACGATTCTTATACAACTCAAATTGGTGGAGCATATGAAGGAAACTATAGTGAAACATTACAAGTAGGTAAAGGTAACGTAGCTACTACAGATCAAGAAGGTGATATGTATGGAATGTTTGCTGGTAATGAAAGTTATACTGCACAATTTGGTAAATACAATACTTCAGTTACAGATCAATACGGTTGGGATAACTTAAGTATAACTATACAAGACGGTGTAGGAAATACTTCAACTACTATTCAAACTGATTATGATATGATAGGTGGAGTTGACAATATTTCTTTAACAGAACAATACGGTATTGATAATGATGCATGGACATATCAAGCAGGTGTTGGTAACATGAGTGGAACATTACAAATGGGAACAGAAAATACTTCAGAAGTTTTACAAATTGGTACAAATAATTTAGCATTAACTGGTCAATTTGGAGATAGTCATTTAAGTACTGTAACTCAAATAGGTGTTGGAAATATGTCTTTTGTAGGTCAATATAATGGAGTTGGAAATTAATATGGTTTTTACTGTATTATTTAAAAAGTTCTAAATAAACAATAAAAAAAAGGGGGGCTATGTCCCCCTTTTTACTTAAATTTGAGATTATGATGAAGAAAAAAAAAGATACAGTATTAAGTATTTGCTTTATAGTATTTAGTTTTATTTCTATTCAACTATTTGCTCAAGTTTCAGATGAAAACACATTAGCTATTAGTAATTACTTTCAAAGTGTTAATACTATAGCAACTGAAATTAACATACAAAAAATAGACAATAGTAATATTCAATTAACGCCATCTGCAAAAACGGAATTGAATATTTTACAAGTAGGTAATAGCAATCTTATTCATATAAATTCATCAGAAAATAATATTAATGCAACTCAAATAGGAGATAAGAATTCTTATGAATTTTTAACATACTATGGAAGAGACGACCTTAATATGGATGTTCAACAAATAGGCGAAGGAAATGCAGTTCAAATATTTGGGGAAAATAGTTTAATGAATAATATTAAGATAGTTCAAAAATCGAATAACAAAACTATAACTATAAATAACTATAATTAATTTTGAAATTTGTATTTCAAATACTTATATTCTTCATTTCTTCAGTTGTTTTTGGGCAAATAGAAGATGTTGAAGCAAAAATAGTTACAAATACTATTGATAATTTTATTGATATAAAAGGGGTAGCAATAAATAATGAGTTAACTTTTAAAGAAGGGTTTTCTTATTTACTTTTTTCATTAAAAGAAGGAGCTAATGGTAATTTATCTAGAAACAGTCAATCAGGTGAATTTTCTTTAAAACCTGAAGAAGAAATTGAATTATCTAAACTTAGTGTAAATATTCAAAAAGGTGAAAAATGCAAAGTATATTTTTTCATTAGAAAAAATAATGAATTAGTATCTAAAGATTCAACAGTAATATTTTCTGCAGAAGAAGTAAAAGTAAAGGAAATTATAGAAGAAGACAGCATAGAACTAAAAGGATTAGTTTTTGAAGATGTAAAAACAAAAATAGGAAAAGATTTTTACGATACTTTCTATCAAAATTATTTAGGAGCTGGAGCTAATTATCCTTTTATAGTTTACATAGATGAAAAACCTAGTGTAGGGATAAGTAGTAAAATAACAGTCACAGCAGATGATAGAGTTTTATTAGAGTTTATGACTAGACCTGATCAGGAGTTTATTGAATTAGCGGCAAAACAAACACTTCTAAAAATTAAATCATACGCAACAAAAAGAAAATTGTTGTACAAGAATAAAAAGTTTTAATTTAAAATTAATATATTGAACTATGAAAAATGTAAAAATACTTCTTTTATTTGCATTACTATCTGTTCCATTCTTAATGCAATCTCAACAAATAGTATATCAACCTATAAGCCCTTTTTTTGTAGGAGGTTCTAATGCTTTTAATTATCAACAGTTATTAGCGTCGGCTGAAGCACAAAATGATTTTGAAGAAGATTCAGATTTTGGATATGAAGAGGAATCAGAACTAGAGCAGTTCACAGAAACACTAAACAGACAATTGTTAAATTCATTATCTTCAGATTTATTTCAAGAAGAATTTGGAGACGACACTTTATCTGTAGGAACCTATGTTTTTGGTAGTTTAGTTGTAGATGTATCTCCCACAGTAGGAGGTTTAGCAATAAACGTATTAGACACATCAAACGGAGAAACAACTCAAATTATAATCCCTAACAATTAAAATTTACTATGAACAAAATTAAGTTTGGTGTAATTGTTTCACTACTTTTTTTATTAGTTGGTTGCGGCGCATATTTTAACCAACCGTTAGACGTAAAAAAAGCTAGAATTGGAGAAAACACAACAAAAGAAGGAATATTAAAAGGTATTTTACCAGTTACACCAACTATTGTTGGTGTTTATAAATTTAGAGATCAAACAGGGCAATATAAATTATTAGAAAGTGGATCTACTTGGAGTACAGCTATTACCCAAGGAACTACAACTATGTTAGTTAAGTCTCTTGAAGATTCAAAGTGGTTCTCTCCTATTGAAAGAGAAAATGTTAGTAATTTATTAAATGAGCGTCAAATAATTCGTTCAACAAGGCAAGAATACAATAAAAATAATAACAAAGAGCAAGTTGCATCCATTCCCCCGCTTTTATTTGCAGGTGTATTATTAGAAGGTGGAGTTGTTTCTTATGATTCTAATATAATTACTGGAGGTTCTGGAGCAAGATATTTTGGAGCAGGAGGTTCAGTTGAATATAGAGAAGACAGAATCTCTATTTATTTAAGAGCAGTTTCTACTTCAAACGGTCAAATATTAAAAACCGTTTACACATCAAAAACTATTTTATCACAAGGTATTTCCGCAAATCTATTTAGATATGTAAACCTTAAAAGACTTTTAGAGGTTGAAACAGGAGTTACAAGAAATGAGCCAGCTCAATTAGCAGTTAAAGAAGCTATTGATAAAGCAGTAGAAATGTTAATTATTGAAGGAATAATTGACGGAGTATGGAAACCTGAAGGTGGACAACCAGTTGTAGATAAAATTAAAGAAAAATATGAAGAAGAAAAAAGAGAAGCTGCAGCAACCACTGTTTTAGATCGAAAATTAGAAGATAGAAGAGGTAAAACAGCTATTAGTTTTTCTGCCAATTCTAACCATATTGCAGGAGATTATTCTAATCCAAATAGCAAACTAGGAGCAAGTTTAGCATATAAATTCTATTTTAAGAAGCCAAATCTAAATATGAATGTAGGTTTAAACTATTTTGAATTAGAAAACGAAGGAGCCTTTAGCGACGAGTTTATGTCGTTTGATATAAATTTAGAATATGATTTTCTTCCTTTTGATGATTTATCACCCTTTGCTTACGGTGGATTAGGTACAATTTCCAATCTAGATTTAGACAATCCAAAAATTAAATTTCAATATGGAGTTGGAATAGAATATCTGCCAATGCCAAATTTAGGTATTAAACTTTTTGGAGAGCAAAATTTAATTATGTCCGATAATATTGATGGATTAGAAAGAGGAAAACAAGATGATTATTATTGGAAAGTAGGGTTAGGGTTAAACTTTTATTTAGGAAAACCTTACAATAGAGTTAAATCAGTATTATTTGAGTAAAAAACTAGATATGAAAAATACATTAAAATATATAATTTTATTTTCATTTAGCTTATTTTTAGGTTGTAGTGAAGATACGGTAGATTTAGTTGGTATAGGAACAATTACTGGTAGAGTTGTTGAAGCCGAAACTTTTAACCCTATTGAAAATGCAAAAATTACATTAAGCCCAACAAATAATGCCACATTTACCGATGCTGATGGTTATTTTACAGTTGAAGATGTTGAAGTTGGAGAATATTCAGTTAGCGCTGAAAAAGATACTTATTTAACAGATTACCAAGCAGCAACAGTGTCTGATGGTATTGAAGTTAATGTTATTTTTGAAATGGAAGATGAAACAGCATTAAATAGACCACCTTCAGCACCTAATTTAGTAACACCTGAAGATGGAAGTGATGAACAAGAACTATCTATTGAATTAATTTGGGAATCTACAGATCCAGATGAAGATCCAATAGTTTATAGACTAGAAATAAAAAATGATTATAATGATGAAGTAATAGCAGTTGAAGAATTATCAGATACAACATATGTAGTTTCAGATTTAAAATATGGAACAAAATATTTCTGGCAAGTAGCTGCTACAGATGAAATAAATGATGAAGTTTTAAGTGCTGTAAGTACTTTTACCACAAAATCAAATCCAGAAAATCGATATTTTTATGTAAATAAAGCAGATAATGGTAATAATGTAATTTATTCCGCAGATATTATAGACGAAGAAGTTTCAAATGAAGTATTGTTAACTTCAGAAGATCAAAATAGTTGGAGACCTCGAAAAAACCAAGCAGCAAACTTAATTGCATTTATGAGAACATATAATAATGAAACTCATTTATTTACAATGGGTAATGATGGCTCAAACATATCTCAAGTTACTTCATCTGTACCTATTAACGGTTTTAATTTAAATGAAATTGACTTTTCATGGTCTTCAAATGGAGACAGACTACTTTATCCAAGCTATGATAAATTATATGTAATAAATAAAGATGGTAGTGGATTAGAAATGGTTTATCAGACTACCGACGGAAGTTTTATAACTGAATGTGATTGGAGTAACGATGAAAGTATGATAGCTCTAAAAACAAACAATATTTCAGGTTACAACGTTTCAATTTTCACAATAGATATAGCTGGTAATGTATTAAATACTGTTCTTTCAGGAGTAAATGGTGCAGCTGGCGGATTAAATATATCTATTAATAATAAGTTACTTCTTTATAGCTACGACGTTTCTGAATATGAAGATGCTAGTAATAGACAATTAGATACACATGTATATATATATAATTTTGAAGACAATACAACTTTAGACTTATCAGGAGGAAAAGATGCCGGAACAAATGATTTAGATCCAAGATTTTCTCCAAATGAAGCGGAAGTTATATTTGTAAATACTTCAAACGATGGTGTTTCACAAAAAGATATTTATACAATGACAATAGAAGACGATAACGAGCGTGAACAATATTTCTCTAATGCATTTATGCCAGATTGGGAATAAATATATATAAATTTCCTTTAGTAAAAGACCGAATGAAGAATCATTCGGTCTTTTTATGTTTATTGAAAAAGAAAAATTATTTTTGCAAAACAATACAACTAAATCAATATGAGTTCAGAAATAAGTAAAAGATATAGTCAAAGAGGTGTATCAGCTTCAAAAGAGGATGTTCACAATGCAATTAAAAATGTAAATAAAGGCTTATTTCCTAAAGCATTTTGTAAAATAGTTCCAGATTATTTAACAAAGGACGAAGACTATTGCCTAATAATGCATGCAGATGGAGCAGGTACAAAATCATCTTTAGCATATATGTATTGGAAAGAAACAGGAGATGTTTCTGTATGGAAAGGAATTGCACAAGATGCATTAATAATGAATATTGATGATTTGTTATGTGTTGGAGCAACTGATAATATTATGCTTTCTTCAACAATTGGTAGAAATAAAAATGTAATTCCAGGCGAAGTTATTTCAGCAATTATTAATGGAACTGAAGAATTATTAGAAGATTTAAAAGGTTTTGGTGTTGAAATTCATTCAACTGGTGGAGAAACAGCTGATGTTGGTGATTTAGTTAGAACTATTATAGTAGATTCTACAGTAACTGCTAGAATGAAACGTAGCGAAGTAATTGATAATGCTAATATAAAACCTGGAGATGTAATTGTTGGTTTAGAATCTTTTGGACAGGCAACTTATGAGAAAGGTTATAACGGCGGAATGGGTTCTAACGGATTAACTTCTGCTCGTCACGATGTATTTAGTAAGTATTTAGCTGAAAAATTTCCAGAAAGTTTTGATGCTGCTGTACCTTCAGAGTTAGTGTATTCAGGAAATGTAAAGTTAACTGATGAGGTTGAAAACTCACCAATAGATGCAGGTAAACTAGTTTTATCACCAACAAGAACCTATGCGCCAATTATTAAGAAAATATTAGAACAATTTACGTCAAAAGATATTCATGGTATGGTACATTGTAGTGGAGGAGCTCAAACCAAAATTCTTCATTTTATAGATAATTTACACATTGTAAAAGATAATATGTTCCAAATTCCACCTTTATTCAAATTAATTCAAGAGCAAAGTAAAACAGACTGGAAAGAGATGTACCAAGTATTTAACTGTGGACATAGAATGGAATTGTATGTAGCTCCAGAAGTAGCAAATGATTTGATTAAAATTTCAAAATCATTTAACGTAGACGCTAAAATTATAGGTAGAGTAGAAGCTTCAGAAAGTAAAAAGCTAACAATTAAAAGCGAATACGGAACTTTTAAATATTAGTAGAACTCTAATTGCGAACAATAGCGAGGAAATCTATTTTTTTACAAACTTAAAATCAATACTAAATTCATTATTAGAAACAATTGCTTTTAGTGTATCATTTACCAATAAATATTCAATTTTTGTTGGAAATTTATTAGTTGAATTTTCACAAATAAAGCTAAATTTTGTTTGATGTGAGAATTTAAATAGTGTAGGTAGCTCATTTACTCCTGAAACCTTAAGGTATAACGAATCATTTTTAGTTAGAATTTCAAGATTTTCTTTAAAAATGGTATCGAATTCTTTTAAAGTGAAGCCTAGACCTTTTAAATTTTTAGTCCAGTTTTCATAAGTTTTTTGATTTGGTTGATTGTTTATTCGTTCCCAATGTCCAATTAACCAAGTTGGTTTAGAATTGTTATCTGTTGAACATGAACTAGTAAAGAGTAATAATAGAATAAAAAAGCTTTTCATAAATATTAAATATACAGATTTTATTTAGAAAATGATTTTCAATTAAAAATTTGTAAATTTGCAATCCAAGAAAAAATTACATGTTAGATAAATTACAAATAGTAAAACAAAGATTTGACGAGGTTTCGGATTTAATTATTCAACCAGATATTATTACCGATCAAAAGCGATATATTCAAATTAATAAAGAATATAAAGATTTGAGTGCTGTTATGAAAATAGCCGAAGAGTATGAAGGGTTGTTAAATAACATTGAAGAAGCTAAAGAAATTATTGCTGATGGTTCTGATGCTGAAATGATGGAAATGGCAAAAATGGAATTGGACGATGCTACTAATAAAATTCCTGAACTTGAAGAAAAAATTAAATTCATGTTGATTCCTAAAGATCCAGAAGATGCTAAAAATGTAATTGTTGAAATTAGAGCAGGAACAGGTGGTGATGAAGCAAGTATTTTTGCTGGAGATTTATACAGAATGTACACCAAATACTGCTCAGATAAAGGTTGGAAAACTGAAGTTGAAGATATAAGTGAAGGAACATCTGGAGGTTTTAAAGAAATTATTTTTAGTGTTACCGGATCTGATGTGTATGGAGATATGAAGTTTGAATCTGGTGTTCACCGTGTTCAACGTGTTCCACAAACCGAAACTCAAGGTCGTGTGCATACATCAGCAGCAACAGTTATGGTATTACCAGAGGCTGAAGAATTTGATGTAGAATTAAAACCAAGTGATATTCGTGTAGATTATTTTTGTTCGTCAGGTCCTGGAGGTCAATCAGTAAACACTACCTATTCAGCAGTACGTTTAACACACGTTCCAACAGGTTTAGTAGCACAATGTCAAGATCAAAAATCACAGCATAAAAATAAAGATAAAGCTATGAAGGTTTTACGTTCTCGTTTATATGAACAAGAATTAGAAAAGAAACTAGCTGCAGATTCTGAAAAAAGAAACTCTTTAGTTGCTAGTGGAGATCGTTCAGCAAAAATTAGAACATACAATTATCCACAAGGTAGAGTTACAGAACACAGAATTGGATTAACATTATATGATTTATCTAATGTAATTAATGGAGATATTCATAAAATAGTTGAAGAATTAAAGCTTGCTGAAAATACAGAAAAGCTTAAAGAGATAGGAGAAGTTCTTTAAATAAGAATTAAAATTATAAAAAAAGCAAGAATTAACGTTCTTGCTTTTTTTATGGAATTTAAAAATATATAGGTTCAAAGCGTATATTTGCGCCTTAAAAATTTAAAATAATGATTACAGTTAATGATGTTTCTGTGCAATTTGGTGGCACAACACTTTTTGAAAATGTTTCGTTTGCAATAAATGAAAACGATAAAATAGCTTTAATGGGTAAAAATGGAGCAGGGAAATCTACTTTATTAAAAATTGTTGCAGGTGTTAAAAAACCAAGTAGTGGAAATATTTCAGCACCAAAAGAAGCTAAAATTGCATATTTGCCACAACATTTATTAGCAAAAGATGAAGCTACAGTTTTAGAAGAAACTTCAAAAGCATTTTCAGAAATATTTACAATGAAGTCTGAAATTGATGAAATAAATGAAGCTTTAACCGTGAGAACTGATTACGAAAGTGATGAGTACATGAAATTAATTGAAAAAGTTTCAGAATTAAGCGAAAAATTTTATGCAATTGAAGAAGTAAATTATGAAGCTGAAGTTGAAAAAGTACTTAAAGGATTAGGTTTTAATTGGGAAGATTTTAATAGATCAACTTCTGAATTTTCTGGAGGATGGAGAATGCGAATTGAGTTGGCAAAAATTTTGCTGCAAAAACCAGATTTAATTCTGTTAGATGAGCCAACAAATCATATAGATATTGAAAGCGTACAATGGTTAGAAGATTTTTTAATCAATTCAGCCAAAGCAGTTATTGTTATTTCGCACGATAGAGCATTTGTAGATAATATTACCAATAGAACTATTGAAGTTACTATGGGAAGAATTTACGATTACAAAGCAAATTATTCTCATTATTTAGAATTACGAAAAGATCGAAGAGTACATCAACAAAAAGCATACGATGAACAACAAAAAATGATTGCTGAAAATACAGACTTTATTGAACGATTTAAAGGAACATTTTCTAAAACCAACCAAGTGCAATCACGTGTTAGAATGTTGGAGAAGTTGAAATTGGTTGAAGTGGATGAAATTGATACTTCAGCATTAAGAATTAAGTTTCCACCATCGCCACGAAGCGGTCAATACCCTGTTGTTGTAAATGAGTTATCTAAAAGCTATGGAGATCACGTAGTTTTTAAAAATGCAAATTTGGTTATTGAGCGAGGAGAAAAAGTAGCTTTTTTAGGTAAAAATGGAGAAGGTAAATCTACCATGATAAAAGCAATTATGGGCGAAATTCCTTTTGAAGGAAAGCTAGAAGTTGGTCATAATGTAAAAATTGGATATTTTGCTCAAAATCAAGCTTCATTATTAGATGAAGATTTAACAGTATTTGAAACAATAGATCAAATTGCAGTTGGAGATATTAGAACGCAAATAAAGAATTTATTAGGCGCTTTTATGTTTAGTGGAGATGATACAACTAAAAAAGTTAAAGTGCTGTCTGGAGGAGAAAAAACAAGGTTAGCAATGATAAAACTATTATTAGAACCAGTAAATGTTTTAATTTTAGATGAGCCAACAAACCATTTAGATATGAGAACTAAAGATATTATTAAAAGTGCTTTAAAAGACTTTGATGGAACTTTAATACTAGTTTCTCATGACAGAGATTTTTTAGATGGATTAGCAGAAAAAGTTTTTGAATTTGGAAACAAAAGAGTGAAAGAGCACTTTGAAACTGTAACAAGTTTTATGAAACTAAAAAAAATGGAGAGTCTTAAAGAAATAGAAAAGTAACATCTTTTTAAATATAAAAAAACCCAATCTTTTGATTGGGTTTTTATATATAAGCAAGAAATTAAAATTTATTTTACTTGATCTACAACTGCCTTAAAAGCTTCTGGGTTGTTCATAGCTAAATCAGCTAAAACCTTACGGTTTAATTCGATGTTATTAGCTTTAACTTTTCCCATAAACTGTGAGTAAGACATTCCATACATACGAGCTCCAGCGTTAATACGTTGAATCCATAAAGCACGGAAAGTTCTCTTTTTATTTTTACGGTCTCTATAAGAATATGACATTCCTTTTTCAACCGCATTCTTTGCTACTGTATAAACGTTTTTTCTACGTCCAAAGTAACCCTTTGCTTGCTTCAATATCTTTTTTCTTTTAGCTCTTGAAGCAACTGAATTTACTGATCTTGGCATAATTTTAATGTGTTTTTGTAGTAGGCGGTAAATTAATACACTTGTTTGAGCTCTACTCCAAGGTTAATAATTAAATTCCCTTTAACTTTATTATTTTAAAGTTAATTGTTGTAAAACGTTAGCAGTATCTGATTTATGAACTAAACCATCATGTGTTAACTTTAATTTACGTTTTTTACTTTTTTTAGTCAAAATATGACTTTTAAAAGCATGCTTTCTTTTAATTTTTCCAGTACCAGTAAGCTTAAAACGCTTTTTAGCACTAGATTTGGTTTTCATTTTCGGCATTTCTATCTATTTTTATCTTGCTTAATATTTTTCTTCAATAATAAAATTGAAGTATTATTTCTTTTTTGGAGCGATAAACATAATCATACGTTTACCTTCTAATTTAGGCATTTGCTCAACTTTTCCGTACTCTTCAAGTTCAGTAGCTAATCTCAATAATAATATATGACCTTGGTCTTTATATATAATTGAACGCCCTTTAAAAAATACAAAGGCTTTTAGTTTAGCACCATCTTGTAAAAACTTAATAGCATGTTTCTTTTTAAATTCAAAATCATGCTCGTCAGTATTAGGTCCAAACCTAATTTCTTTCACAACAACTTTTGAAGCTTTAGATTTTTGAGCTTTTTCTCTCTTTTTTTGTTCGTAAAGAAACTTTTTATAATCTATTATTTTACAAACAGGAGGTACAGCCTTTGGTGAAATTTCCACCAAATCTAATTCTTGCTCTCTTGCAATTGCTTTGGCTTTTGCGAGTGGATAAACTCCAACTTCAACATTATCGCCTACTAATCTAACTTCATCAACAAACTTAATTTTTTCATTAATTCTGTGTTGATCCTCTTTAATTACTCTCCAAGGTTTTCTCGGTCTATTTCTTCTAATTGCTATAACTTAAAATTTTAAATTAAACTAAAATTGTTTTATTGTACTATTTATTTCTTTTTGAATAAATGAAACAAATTCATCTATTTTAAATGTTCCTATATCTCCTTCTCCTTGTTTTCTAACAGAAACTGTACCATCTTTTTCTTCTTGTTCTCCAACAATAAGCATAAATGGAATTTTATTTACTTCAGCATCTCTAATCTTTCTACCAGTTTTCTCATTTCTGTCATCAACAAGGGCGCGAATTTCGTCATTTTCTAGCAAATGTAAAACTTTTTCCGCATATTTTTGATATTTCTCACTGATTGGCAATAAGATAACTTGCTCTGGAGTTAACCAAAGTGGAAATTTTCCGCCTGTATGTTCTAATAAAACAGCTATAAATCGTTCCATAGAACCAAATGGAGCTCTATGTATCATTATAGGTCTGTGTAATTGATTGTCGCTTCCTTTATATTGTAATTCAAAACGTTCAGGTAAATTGTAATCAACCTGGATAGTTCCTAGTTGCCAACTTCTTCCTAAAGCATCTTTTACCATAAAGTCTAATTTTGGACCGTAAAAAGCAGCTTCACCTTCTTCAATAACAAAATCTAAACCTTTATCAGTAGCAGCATTTATAATTGCTTGTTCTGCTTTTTCCCAATTTTCAACGTTACCTATATATTTATCCAGATTTTGCATATCTCTTATTGATACTTGTGCTGTAAAATCTTCAAATCCTAACGATCCAAATACGTAAAGCACTAAATCAATAACGTTTTTAAATTCTTCATCTAATTGATCAGGAGTACAAAATATATGAGCATCATCTTGCGTAAAACCTCTAACACGTGTTAAACCATGTAGTTCACCACTTTGTTCATATCTATAAACAGTACCAAATTCAGCAAAGCGTACTGGTAAATCTTTATAAGAGTATGGTTTGTTATTGAATATCTCACAATGGTGAGGGCAATTCATAGGTTTTAATAAAAATTCTTCACCTTCTTTCGGAGTACTTATAGGTTGAAAACTATCTTCACCATATTTAGCATAATGTCCAGATGTAACATATAACTCTTTCTGGCCAATATGTGGAGTCATTACTGTTTGATAACCTGCCTTTTTTTGAGCTTTTTTCAAAAACCCTTCAAGTCTCTCACGTAATGCAGCACCTTTTGGTAACCATAAAGGTAAACCTTGACCAACTTTAGATGAAAATGCAAACAATTCAAGTTCTTTACCTAATTTTCTATGGTCACGTTTTTTTGCTTCCTCTAATAAAGCTAAATACTCTGTAAGCATTTTTTGTTTTGGAAACGAAACACCATATATACGTGTAAGTTGATTGTTTTTTTCATCTCCTCTCCAATAAGCACCAGCAGCACTAGTAATTTTTACAGCTTTAATTATTCCTGTATTTGGAATGTGTCCTCCTCTACATAAATCAGTAAAATCAGAATGGTCACAAAAAGTAATATCTCCGTCAGTTAAATTTTCAATCAATTCAACTTTATATTGGTTTCCTTCCTCTTTATATTTAGCTAAAGCATCAGCTTTGCTTACTTCACGCATTTTAAATTCGTGTTTTCCTCTAGCCAATTCTAAAAATTTCTTCTCAATAGCTGGGAAGTCCTTTTCCGAAATAACATCATCACCTAAATCCAAATCATAATAAAAACCATTATCAATTGCTGGACCAATAGTTAATTTAACATCTGGGTAAAACGTGGTAATAGCTTGAGCTAATACGTGAGCAGAAGAATGCCAAAAAGCTTTTTTACCTTCATCATCATTAAAAGTATATAAAGTCAAACTACCATTTTGGGTCATTGGTGTGGTTGTTTCAACAGTGGTATCATTATATTTAGCAGAAATAACGTTTCTAGCTAAACCTTCGCTAATACTTTTTGCAACATCCATAGGAGTAGAGCCTTTAGCGTACTCCTTAACCGAACCATCTGGTAATGTAATCTGAATCATATTTATAATTTAAGTGTGCAAAGATATTAGAAAAGTACAATTCATACAATATAAATTTAAGTTATATATATAATAAGTACACTTTAAATAGATAATAAGGGTGTTTCTTTCTTTTTAATTTTGAGAATTAAAAAGAAAGTCGGGCTATTCGCACTCGCTTTTTGTTAGGCAAAAGAGCTCAAACAAAGCTGCTATCCCTAACACAAAAGAATAAAACTAAAAATAATTCCAATGTAAAATATTGATAATAAGCAGCTTCATTAAATTCAAA